>JANYCZ010000050.1 GCA_025360015.1 Verrucomicrobiota bacterium
AGCTGGCGGCCACCGGCAAGCGGTGCAAAATCGACGGCACCGTTTTGTGCGGCGGGCGGAGTATGGGTTGTGTTCACAAACTCCCATCGCACCGACTCCGCCGCGCAAAACGTCCTTCTTCAATCGCGGCGTTCGGGTTGAATCGTTGTTTGATTGGGGAGCTTGCAATAGTCCATCTCAAAACCTTTGCGATTTCTGGGATGCAACCCCGCTTTGAAGAAAGGCAGGAGGGTGTCATTCTGACTCAAATCGACCACGGTTTGTGAGCGCGATGGTAGAGCAAGAAGCAAAGTCGCCAGTATAAAAACAAAAAGGCTACGAATGGAGGTCATGGTCCGTAGAGGTAGCCAAGTTGCGAAAATGACAAGGCGCGATTGGCAAATGGTATGTTCACCAGATTGAGCCTGTCTTAAGTTCATTGGGAGAGACTGAGATGGGCACAACATTGCCCTGCGGAGTTTGGAGAAGGTTGAGAGCGTTCAAAATGGCAAAGGAATGGATTGGCCAAGGATTCTGACCCCATTTAGCTAATCTCGTCTGCCGAATCTAGTGCGTGCCTCGGTTGCGTAAGCGATAGAAGGTGTAACCAAGCAGGATGAGAAGGGATAAAAGGATCCCATAAAGCATCCAGTCATTGTGTGATGATTCATGTTGTGTGTCGCTTTTGATCTCCTTTTTCGTTTTACGCCCCGCCATAATTTCATGAATTTGCGGAGTTAAAGAAGTCATTCCTGGATCATTTGGATCAGGATCCATCGACAGGTTTTCATAGCCTGGTGGCGGTTTGATGGGTGAAGTTCGAGCACCGACTTCTTTTCGGCTACGATGCCATTCAACGGACAAGAGAAGCAGCAAGGGCTTTTCGCGAACCATGCTGGCATTAAAGTTATATCCCACCTCAATGATACAGCTCTGCACAGGAATCTTTATTTTTGGATGATACTTAGGTGAGGCCTCACCATTTGCATTTGTTCCATCAATAGCCTTTGTCGCTTCACCGAAAGGGAGCCCGAACGAACGATTCAAAGCTTCAGCCATCTCCTTTGCCTCTGCTTTGGATAACAATCGATTTACATAAGCGGTCATGGTGATCAAGCGTTCATCATGCTGAACACTTATTTGCCAATCAGCCGTAATTGGCGGCAATTTGATTTTTCCAAAATCGAGAGTCAATGTTGTTTGATTCGGCAGCTTGCAATAGGCCTCTTCAAGACCACTTTCGTTCTTTGGATGTAAGCCTGCCTTAAAAAAGGGCAGAAGAGTTTCATCACTGCTTAAAACTACGGTGGTTTCCGAAAATGCGCGAACCGAAAACATCAGAACGAGAGACCCATAAAATAAAATTTGTCCGTGTCTCATGGTGGGTAAATATATCCAAGGCTCGAAAAAACGGTCGCCCTTTGCGCAAAGGGTATTTGCACCAAGGCAAGCCTTCCTGCGGAGTCTAAGGGGGGGCCAGCATGTGTATTGGCAAATCCCCACCAGATCGGGAAGACACTGTGGTTCGTTGAATCAAAAGAATATTGCATTCGTTGATCGGCAACAGAAGCACGAATGTCTTCTGCTTTCTTAGTGGGATTAAGCTCGCTGATAACGTTTAGGAATGTTGGCGAGTCTGGATCTACAACATTACGTGCTGCGTTCGTAATTGCACTTACCACACCTGAGCTGTTCAGATCAAGATAATCCCACATTGGCTTGATAATCTGTCTTTGTTCGCGATTTGTGAGTTCTTTGGTCACAGTCTGCATGGCTGCATAGTTGCCAGAAGTAAAGGCGGCATCAAATTGCCGCCAATTCTCGATTACTAGTGCACCCACTCCAGACACTCCGTTCGCGTTCGAATCATCATTCTCTTTTATCCACTCCAGCGCCTTAATGCCGCTGGCTAGGTAGGCACGATGAGGCCAAGCCATGTCTTTGTAGATCAGGACTTGTCCGCCCATCAGTGGCTTGGTGGCACTACTGGCACCCAGTGCTTGTGAATCGCTCAGCCCGCCATAGACCGCAGCCCCCACCATGCGAGCGATCCCCATCCAGTCCATCTTGTCAGGGTTTTGCCGGAAAAGCTGCCCGTACCATTCATAGATGATCGCCACCTCACGGGTATTGTACACAAAGTTCGATTGCGGCTGCCAGCCTTGGCCGTTGTAGGGCAGATAGTTGTCGAGGTCCGCACGTCCACCCGTTTGCAGCAAGATTTGATCATGAATCTCGGCCAGCCATTGGGCTGTGGTCTTGTAGGTGCAGATTTCGAAGGTCTGCTGCTGCTCAAAATGGAAATCACCCTTGTCATAGGTGAACTTGAGCGTGAGGGGACCTAGTTGGATGCCTTCAAAGCTTGACTGCCACTTGCCAACCATGCTTTCGGCATACCAGGAGCTTAGGTCTTTGGTGCTCTGTCCGCCGCTGCCGCCAAACTGTACTGACTCAGTGGTGTACGGCGTGGTGGAGCTGTCCCGGCTGATGAAGTGCATGCGCACCGCCCCCTCTTCCTCATCACCTGAAGAGGTCACACGAGTGATGCTGGCCGTCGGTGTGCCAGAAGCTTGGCGGATGTTGTTGGGGATGAGCGCCGGACTCAGACCGAAATAACCTGTCCAAAGATCATTGGTGGTGATCTTACCCGCATCAGCTCCCTGTGCTGCGATGAGGCTTTCATCCGCGCTGTCCGGCAGCGCAAATCCGTTCGCGCCGATCTTCTGCTCATCAAAGTCCGTGTTCACCGGCAATGCCGCTGGCAGAAAATCTGCATAAGTATCAGAAAGCCAGTTGACATAGTAGCGTCCGGAGACATCTGGCGAAGGCGCGAGCAAACGGAAAGTGCCCCCATTGACAATTCCAATGGCGGAGGTAATGCCGCTGGAAACTTCAACGGCTGTGCTTGCCTGCTCCCCCTGAGGGATGATGAAGGTAACTATGCCGATGATCTGATTGCTGTACAATGTATTGGACTGGTAAACCCGGCTGAACAGATACATGGACCGCCGCACTTCTTGTGGAACAGGCTGATCTGCCCCATATCGTATTAAATTGTCTGAAAAGGTGCCAAAATCGGACACTCGTTGGTCATCGCCCGATGTAGCCGGCGGTCCTGCATTGTGCCAGGTGTAACCATTGGTGTTATGGTCCAGTTCGGCAACGGCGGTCAGATTGTTGTTGGTAGCCCAGGGTGCCTGGGTTTGTATGGACGCCGCAGTGGTCAAAATTTGCGAATAATCGGCTGTGGCAGAGCCCCCCTCTGCCGGAGATTTCGTCAAACCTTCAACGGCGACGCGAGTGGTGCTTTTTTCGCCGATATACGGGCCGCTGTAGATCGAGGAATAAGGTGGGGAAATATTATAAACCTGCCCGCCTTCAAAGACTATCGAAACTGATTTGGTTTCAAAGTTAAGGACCGAATTCGGCAATGGATTCAACCCTGCATTGATTCCACTAAGCGGCCATGAGGCTGCTTGATATCCTGTCGTTGATGTTGCTGACTGGTCAAACTGGGCGCCACCTGATCCCCAAGTAGTGCCCGGGGGAAGAAAAGAAGGCGGGTCTTCATATTCAAGTTTCACAAACATGCGCGGCTCCTCAGTGGCCAGACCCCACCCGACAACTGAATCGTTGCCCCATGAAGTTAGGGGAACATACGTCCAATCAATCAAGTTTTCCGAAGTCTGCAGATAGTACTTTCGTTGTGACTTGCCCCACCAGGAAACGGAAAAATTCCCGCTGGAACTCTGAGTCAGACGAAGCCCTTCATTCGGATCATTGGCCGTTTGGGCATTCACTCGCAGCATGCTAAGACCGATGATTGCCGAGATCAAAATGACAGCATATTTCATGGCTGCTTCGCTTCTTTCTTATGGTTGAAATTGTTAATGTGAGAATCAGTTTTCGGATTGATCGGCCAAAAATTAAGCACTGTGTGCTTTGGTCCCGGTGGTGGCGCATTACACTTCGCAAGTTCCTGCGCCGCTCGTTCTTGCTCGCGCTGCGCATATTGCTTCACCAACTCATCCTGGGATGTTTCAAAATAATCTAGCAGCGCTTCCATGGCATGCAGTGCCGTTGCGGCTTCTTTGCCCTCCGCTGACTTGCCATTCAGCAGAACAAAGGACGGCCTGCCACTGGCTGGCAGCCATTTGGCTGCCCAAGCTTCTTCAGCGCTTAAAGGTTGCTCATCTGGGCCTAGGCTCATGACCAGCAAATAATTGGCCTGAGCAGTCTCTAAATTGCCGAGACCCGCAAGATAGCGGAAATCCACATTGCTTACGGCCTGCGCTCGCTGGGATGCACCACAACTCCAATGCAGCACGGTCAACCCACCCGCATGCACCGAGGCTGAAATGCTTAGCATCCTCGTTTCCTTAACCGGTATCTGACTCAGGGCTGCATTATCAGACGTTGAAAGTGTTGGCGCTGGCACTGATGCGGACTGTCTCTGTGGCGCGACTAAAGGAGGCTCTACCTGCCGAAATGTGATAGTGCTACCGTTGCTCTTTTGCACTACAGATTCTGAAATCACTTGAAAATCTGGGGTGCTGGTGATAGGCGTAGACTGCTGCGCGAAAAGAGAGCTTGCTCCAAGAGTAATGAAAAATATTGCGAGCCTCATATAAGTGCGCGTGACATAGGGTTTGGGTGGATAGTCAGTAAGTAACCTAAATTATATGCGCATGATTGAGCTAGGCAATCACCTTGACAAAGAATATTTCACTCGAACTCCATCCAATGACGGCTGAAAGGTTCTGCTAAGGAATGGGTTCGGGGAGATGAGGGCAGGCAAATAATTGACAGAATGATTCAACTCCTGGGGCCCATTGCCACACACAGAAACTCACCGTCGATGTCCTCAGAGCATTTGCGACAGCCTTCAGCTCGCTATTCCCCATAAGATAACAGCCAGCCCCTCCTGCTCTACACCAATTCCTTCACCCAAAACGTCAGCGTCTTCGGCGACTCCTCCTCTTCCCCCATCTCCTTCCACACAAACGTCGCCTGCAGCTCCGGATGCCTCACATACCCCTGGCTCCGCCAAAACTCATCCAGCTCACGATACCCCTCTGGCCGCAGCGAATGCTCAGCCGCACGGTCCACCGCACAGAAAGTGCTGAGCTTCATCCCCAGCGCCCGCGCATGCGCTTCACGCCGCACAAAGAACTCTTTGCCCATGCCCTGCCCACGATAATCTGGCAGCAAAATCGACTCGCCAAAATAGAAGATCGTTGAGAGATCATAGCCCGCCTTTTCAAACGCTGCTCTGAACTCCGGTCCCTCGTCCACCATCGGCAGGCAGGTCGTGGCACCCACCACTCGCTCATCATCAAACACCAGCACCACCAGACTGCCGGCGGATTTCAAATAGGTGCGCAGATACTCGCGCTCATGCTCCAGCGTGCCGACATACAGATAAGGATACTCACGAAACACCGCGATGCGCAGCTCGCCCAGCCCATCAAGATGCGGTGCCAGTTCAGCACCATGGAAGTTTTGCAGACGCAGCATGTCAACGGTGAGTGGAAGTGATGAAGTGATCCGCCAGCGCACGAATCCTCTGCCGCATGTGGGCTAGGCCATTCAAACGCGTGGGAGACAAGATCTTGCCGAAACCACACGCTTCCCACACCCGCGGTTCAACGGCAACGACCTCAGCGGGCTCCGCACCCGTGTACAGCTCACAAAGCAAAAGCGCGAGCCCCTTGACCATCGGTGATTCGGCATCGCAGACAAACCGCGTGCGGCCCTCGACGAGCTCGCCATGCAGCCACACTCGCGAGAGACAGCCGGGCACCAGATTCGCCTCGGTCTTGTGCGCCTCATCCAGTTTCATCGCCCGGCCGCTCGAGACCACGGCGTTCAGACGCTCGTGCAGATCCTGGATGATGTTCAGGTCGTCGATCAGCGACTGCTGTTTTTCATCAAGGCTCATTTCAACTTCGCGAGACGTCCCTTGCTCCAGTTCAAACCCGTCTGGATCGCTTCATCATTGGCGATGGCCGCGGCCAGTTTTTCCCAGATCGCCACAGCGTTCGCAAAAGCCGCCTTGGCATCGGCCTTCTTGCCCGCGCTCTCACTGGTGTGACCCAGCGAGCCATAGAGCTGCGCGAGCTGGCTGGCCCACATGCGGCGCTCCGGCGTGAGCTTGTCATTGGCAGGTTGCGCCTTGATGAGGGCTTCCAGTGACTCCACGGCCTGCTTCGCAATCGGAATGGCGGCGGCAGTCTTGTTGCCGTCCGCCAGCAGTTCGGCGTATTCACCCCGCAGCTTGGCCAGCAGGAAGCCATAGCGTGCATTCTCTTTGTCGTCGGCCATGATTTCATTCACCAGCTCGATGGCATCCTGCTTTTTCTTGCCCGCCTCACCGGGATTGCCGGCATCGCGGGCCAGCGAGGCGAGCGCGCCGTAGTTGCGCGCCAGCAGATACTTCACCTCAGCCCACTCCGGCAGCAGCCGGTTGAGCTCCAGCAGGATCGGCACGGCCTGGTTGTGCGCCTCCCGGGCATCCGAACCGCTGAAATGTCGCCCGATCAGTTCCGCCAGTTCGGTGTACGCTTCCGCCAGCAGCAGCGCTTGGTCCTGATTGCGCGGACTGCTGCCGAGGACGATCTCACCCATGTCCTTCACCGAATCAATCAGCGTGTTGAGCGCCTCTTCGACCTTGCCTGCATCGCGCTGGCTGATGCCTTTGGCGAATTTGGCGCGCGCGAGGATGAACTTTTCATCGTTGATCAGATCGTGCCCGATCATCTTGGCGTCGAGAATGATCGGCACACGAGCCAGCGCCTGTTCGGAATCGCCCACATCACCGTTGCGCAGCGTGCGCAGGCCATACTCCAGCCATGCACGGGCGCATTCATTGCGCGACAGGCGGTTTTTTGGATCTGCCGCCAGTCCCTTGTCCAGATTGACCGTGGCCTCTTTCAGCAGCGCGAGTGATTCAGCATGGCGGCCTTCGCGTCCCCGGATGTCGGAGAGGAGCAGGCTGTAACGGCCCAGCCACTGCTGGTAAAGTGCGACCTGGGCACCCTCGCCGCTCCCTTTACGAATCAGTTCAGCGGCCTGATCACGCGCCTTCGTCAGGTAAACCACCGCCTGCACGCTGTTGCGCAGCTTCAGGTGCAGCTGGCCGATGTTGCCATACGCACGCAGTCGTTCAACACCGAGCGCGGAGGATTGCTCCAGCGCAGGCAGGCCGCGCATGCAGTAGGCCAGCGCATCGTGGAGCTGCTCTTTCTGAAAGCCTGCCTCCATCTCATTGCCTGTCGGCGTCTGCAGCAGCTGCGTGAGGAACTGGTCCACCGCATTCTGCGAGTTTTGCAAATTCTGGTCCGCCACCGCCTTGGCGTTGCGCTCGATGTCACGCTCGCTGGTCAGCAGGGCGATGCGACTGCTCAGCGCATCACTTTCCATCTTGTGCACATCATTGATGTTGGAGATGGTGTTCTCCGCCTTCTGCGCTCTCCGCAGGGTCGTGAAAGCATAGACAAAGCAAAGCACGAAAATGATCAGCAATGAAGTGGCGGTCGCTTGCAGTGTGAGCACCTTCTTCGCCTGCTTCTGCCGCTCGCGGACCGTCTGATCGCGCGACTCTTCTAGCAGATAGTCGCTTTCGAGCACCTCAAACTCACGCACGATTTCGCGCATGTCCGCCCAGCGCGCAGCCGGGTTCAGATCCAGGGCTCGCTCAATGATGCTGCGCCGGCGCTCTTCCCACTTGGACTGCGCATCCTGCGGCCAGTAGATTTTCGGCTGCGCTTTGACCGCCGCCAGCAGCGCATTGCTGTTCACCTGTACCGCCAGGCCGGAGGACGCCTGCTGCTGCGCGCGCTCGACCTCACTCTGCCACATGTCCGCGCCGCGTGGCAGCACACCGTTGAGCAGGCGATACGCCAGCACGCCAAAGCTGTACACATCCCACGAAGGCCCATAGCCCGCAAAGACCCCGTCCGGGTTTTCCGCCTGTTCCGGGCAGAGATGCACAAAGTGGTCCGTCAGTTCCAGGTGATGAATCCCCCCCACCCACCCCTGCGCGATGTCCGTCAGACGGATCGAAGATTCCGCGTCATCCTCCAACAGGATGTTGGACGGGCGCAGGTTGCCATGCGGGATGCCGTGCTTGTGCAGCCAGGAGAGCGCATCAGCGACCTCGTAAATATGCCTCCAAGCCTGCTCCGGCGGCAGACCGTTGCAGGCGGATTCCAGCGACGGCGTCTGCCATTGGCGGCGGCCATGGCTGTCCTTCGTCATCACACCGACCAGCGGCATCACGCAAAAGTAGGGCGTTTTGTCAAAACTGTAGCTCTCCACCGGCAGCACTCCGCGATGGTGCGGCATCTGCTGCAAAGCGCGAAAGGCGGTGGCCAGCGCCTTCCGGTTGATCGCCATCGAACTGAACACCTTCACCGCACAGGCTTTGCCGTTGGTGGAGACCGCACGATACACGGCACCACAGCGCCCGCTGCCGACCAGGTCCTGCAATTCATGTCCGGCGATTTCAGGCAGACTCATGCGTGCTTCAGTTGTCTTTCAGAGGATGGTGGTTGACCCGGGGGGGGACGGCGCGGAAACTGGCCTACGGCACCATCAGGGGTGCGTACGATGGGGGCGGAATGGGAAATCTCAAATCTCAAAATGCCGCTTTGCAAAAATCGCGTGCCACAAAAGCCAGTACAGCCATGCTGCATCACACTGCATGAAATCCCCCCAGCCAGTCCACCACCACGAGATCGAGGCGATTTATGCCGATCTGGAGCGTCGGCCTCTGCCCCGCCAGTGCGAGATGCGCACCGGCTGCTGCCACTTCCGCCTGGCAGGTCACACCCCCATGCTTACCCGTGGGGAGGCTTTGTATGCAGCCCAGGGCGTCCGCGCCAGCGGGCGAAAGCTGCTCAAACCGCATCCCGACGGGGCCTGCCCGCTGCTCGGCCGCGATGGCCGCTGTACGATCTACAAAAACCGCCCTTTCGGCTGCCGCACCCATTTTTGTGCCGAAGCCGGTGGCATGTACCCGCGCAAACACGTCGCAGACCTCATCCAGCGCCTCGAAGCCCTCGATGAACGCCTCGGCGGCAGTGGTTCCCGCCCGCTCGAAGCTGCGGTCAGTGATGCGTTGGCGGAAATGTAACCTCAGGGAGCGGCACAATCACGCGCCAGCTTCTGACTGGCCTCGGACAGCTTTGCCAACGGGTAGGGGACCTCGGCGGCGTTCAGCGGCATGCGCAGGACCACATGGTCACCGTCCAGGCGCACAAACCCTGCCTTGATCGTTTTGCCGTCCACATTCGTCCAGCTCATGATCGGCGGCAGCGATTTCTTGGCGGCGGTCGGAGCCAGCTTGGGCGCGTCTTTTTCAAAACTGGCCCCCTCCGTGATCCATTCCGTGATCTTTTTGATCTCCGCGCCGGAGAGGTTTTCATTGGGCGGCATGTGGTTCTTGCCGTCACTGACGAGGATTTCGAGGAAATGGCTTTCTGAAGGTTTTCCCGGTCGGATCTGCGCCACATCGTTGTCAGCGATGTCCATTTTGAAGGTCTTCAGGTCGTCAAAGACAAAGCCTGCCTTCTTTTTCCCGGTTTTCAGGCTGTGGCATTCATAGCAGTTCCGCTCCAAAATGGGCTGGATGTCCTTCTTGAAATCTGCGGCGAAGGCGGAAGAAGCAGCAAAAAGTGGGATGAGCAGGGAGGAACGAAGCAGGGACATGGGCGCGCGTTTTGAACTGGGCATCAACGTGCCATCCCGCTTTTCCTTAGCCAGCATCTTTTTTCCGTGGCATGGGGCTCCATGTCCGAGCAACGTACCGTCACCGCAGCCGCCGAACTCCTGCCTTTTCTCTTTGAAAACTGGCCGGACATGAAGCGTACGCGCCTCAAGCAGTGGCTGAAATACGGCAGCGTCCGCGTGAACGACCACGCCGTGACCCGCCACGATCACAAGCTCACGTCCGGCGACAAGATCACCATCAAAGTGGAGCGCGCCCCGCGTGCGGACGTCAAACCCATGCCCGCCGGTCTCAGCATCATCTATGAAGACGAGGCCATCATCGTGCTGAACAAAGGGTCCGGCTGGCTCACTGTCGCCACGGATTCCGGCAGCGGCCGCACCGCCTATGCTGCCCTTACCGACCACGTCCGCGGCACCGATGTTCGCAATCGCGTCTGGATCGTCCACCGCCTGGATCGCGACACCTCGGGCCTGATCGTCTTCGCCAAGACCGAGCCGTTTAAGCGCATCCTGCAGCAGAACTGGCACCTTTTTGACAAAACTTACCTCGCGATCACCGAAGGTGTCATCAAGCGGGATGCCGGCATCCTGCGCTGCCATCTCAATGAGACGTTCTCCCTCCGCGTCCGCAGTGTCCCGCCGGATGAAGACACCCGTGAGGCCATCACCCATTTCAAAGTGCTCAAGCGCACGCATCACACCACTCTCGTCGAGCTAAAGCTGGAAACCGGACGCCGCCATCAGATCCGCGTCCACCTCTCCGACATGGGCCACCCCATCGTCGGTGACAAGCCCTACGGCGCCACCACTGATCCCGCCCGCCGCCTCGGCCTCCACTCCAGCGAACTCCACTTCCTGCATCCCGCTACCGAGGAAAAAATGGACTTCGTCCTGCCCCTGCCGGACGCGCTGGCGAAGCTGGTTTAAATGATTAGGCTGCCATGAATCATAGCAGCCCATTTTTAGATGCTGACCTTTGGTTGCGGCTTGAGAGGCTGAGTTGACTTTGGCAGAGCGAGGATTTGTAACGGGAACTCATGAATAAAAACTTCGCCGGTCTTTGATTTGATCTCAATCGTGAATCTGACTTTTGCCGGTGCTTTCATGCCGGGAGGCTGCACGTAATGAAGCTGTCCTTGCTGATCCATAGAAGCTCCCTGCACCGGACTCTGCAGACGAAACTCCGAGACTAATTCAGGCTTGTTTACGCGAACTTGATAATCGAGAATCACATTTTCGGCCACATAGAATTGGGGTTGAGAAACAACGTGCAATTCATCAGGGGCGGTCCAATTTGAAACTACTTGGAGATTCAAATCGACCAGTTGAAGAAACTTGCCTGGGGGGCTCAGCAACGCGACTAAACCGGTGTCATTCAAAGGGAAAACATGTTTGGCAGGGGCGTCACCATTCTCGTACGAGGACATTTGGTCGAGGATAGGCAGGTTGGCCAGTCTGGAGATCAACTTGTGATTCTCGACGATTCGAAGCTCCAGCACCGGAGACGGGGAGCTGCCATGCTTCCAGTTGGAGGGGTTAAGATGAAACGGGTTCCATTGGTATCTTCCGGAAGGATACAAACTGGGACCGAAACCTTCAGCGGGCAGTTTTTTTCCGCCCCAGTAGCATTTTCCTTTTGTCGCAGTGATGAAACCCGATAACGAACCGTTGGGGCGACGTTTCGCATCGCTGTCAAATGTTCCTAGCAGCCCATGTGTGTCGGTTCCCATTTCGAACAAAGTTGAAAAAGCCGACCCGATGACACAAAACAACTTTGGCAGGCAGACAACTCGTCCATTGAATGATGTGGGCATTTGAGCGGTTTGGCCGTTCATCATCATAAAATTAAGAGGGTTGGACTTCGGTGGTGTGGTCTCCGACTTGAGGATGATGTCCTGAGAAACTGGCTGCGCCCATGATTGACGACGGTCAAGGCGGTTGCTTAAGACCACCAGGGCGCGGTCAAATCGGCGCACATTCATCCACAAGTCCCCAAACCGTTCAGTTGTCTGATCCGTCGTGCCTTCGATCAGTAGTGTGACAGGGCTGTCCTGATCACTGCCGATGCCGACCCCCTTAAGTTTTAGTTCATTGGGAATTGTTACTGTCCCCTCCCGTCTGCCATCGGGAACACCGAAGCGGCTTAGCACCCTGCTTCCAGAGTTAAACTCGTACAATCCACCTGCTCCGGTAAAAACAGTGGAATCGGATCCAAAGGACAAAGTTTTTTCTATCTGGCCGGAAGGAATGGAAAGAAGTCCGATTTTACCCGAGACGTGTTGCAGAACCGCAAAATCACCCACCGTCCCGAGAATATAGGCGACAGCGTCATCGATCCCGATCACGCGAGTTTTGATTCCTCGCGCCTGCTCAGGTTTCAAATCCAGTGGGGGCATTCCCGCGTTCAATGCCTCCAAAACTTGCTGGTCCAGAGCTGCTGAAACGGCAACAGGTCTTGCAAAACCTGATTGGAAAATGGGAATCTCACAAACTACGTCATCATGCTGCTTTTGCTGCAATTTAAGCTTCAATATCAGCATTGGAGCGAATTCATCTGGGCTGAGCTGGATCGCAACAGTGCTCTTATCGCTGCTAAGTGTTGCAGCCTGGGGGCGGTTCACTATTTCTGCCTGAAAAGCATCAACTCCCAGAATCTGGGGGCGGTATTCATATTTTTCACCTGGTTCCAAGGCGGATTCTGGCCAGTTGAGCAATATCGGTCGGTCTAGTTTTGCGGGCTTTGTCAGATGTCGGACGGTCCAGGTTCTTTGGTCTGGTGCCAATGTGCCAAGTTTGAATGTCTCGGGCTCCAGAAACACCCATCTTCTGAGGGTGAAATTCGGTGCATTCACCACTGCGGTGAACTCTGGGGTGTCCAGGGTCAGGAACGGAGAGGTGTCGAACAGGGAGAAAAATTCAATCCGGGACGGGACAGGTGGGATGGTTTCCGAATTGCCTTGGCTTATTTTGTACACGAAGGGATGCGAGGCATCCTGCCCCAGCATTGGAATTTTCTGATTGAATCTAGAGGTCTTTGGCATGCCATAATCGATTTCGGCCGGCGCAGCTCCGAACAATGCCGGGAGGAGTTTGGTCATCACACCCGTTCTGCCAAGTTGAAACGCACCAGAAATACCGCAGGGAAAGTCGGCAAGGACATTCGGAAAGGAATGAAATTTTTTGTCTGCTCCCAGCGAGGCGTACGAGTAGGTTTGGAAAAGTGATGTAGGAGTATCTGAACCCGACCAGATGCTCAATCCATCGCCCGAAATTTCATACAGCCTGTTGGTTTCGTAATGTTTTTTGGTCACCTCCACCGGGATATCAACCCGGTTTAATTTGAGCGGGGACAGCGAGATCGAACTGCTGCGGGATAAAACGTGAACAGGAGCGGTGTTGGAACTTGGACCTGCGAGCAACGTGAAATAACTCACGTCAGGCGGCAAAGCCCCCGTTACGGTGAGGCTCATATCATCCAGCCAATATTTCTGAACCTCGTGCCTGGACTGATCAAGAACGAAAAGTGAATCGCGATTTCCGGTTATCTGCACGCCGGCAAGATCGACATTGGGAAGAGGTAGCCATGTTTCTGCTTCTAACGAAAACCGTTTCCAGTAGGGAGTGCCGTCGAATTGGAAGAGCAGTTCACGTCCTTCTCTGATGGGGCGAATCTGACGAACCGTGCTTTCCAGCACCATTTTCTTCTCGGAAGTAACGAGCGTTGAAGGGGTGTTTTTTTCTGCATCCACAAGGTCGGGACCAGTTGTAAGACCTGTGACCATTGGGAAAAGACCGGAAGCATCTCTGCGAAGTTTGATCAAGAAAGGGTGGCTTGTAGTAACGGGCAGCCCCCTACCCGACAACGCCATTTGCACGATGTAAGTTTTTTCCTCGCCATTCCGAACAGGAAATGGCAGATCGCCTGAAACGCTGGCTTGGACAGCACGGGTTTCTGGCGACGTGTTTTGGTTATAGCTTACATTATGCCTGACATACCCTGGTTCCCCGGCGATTTGTTCATAAATGGGTGGATAGCGGCCTTCACTTGAAGGAATGGTGTGATCATGATAGAATGATTCAGATGGGTTTTCCCGTGAATAAAAATTAAAGGAATTTGCGGGAGTATCTCCGCGATCAAACCGAACCTCACAAATCGTGCCGCCATACTGTTTGAAATTGACAGACAAAGGCGTCACCGACGGCAGGGCGGCTGACAAGTTAAAATCGCCAATAGGGGTAAACTTGGCTGCGTGGCTGGGACCTTCGGTGGCGAAGCCAAGTAGTATGTCCTGCTCTCCGATCACCAGAAATCCAATTTCTTCCGAACTGGTGCGTTTTCCCCACTCAGGAAGCTGTAATTCCGAGTTTGTTTTTCCGCTTTTCTGACAACTTCCACCTTCCAGCCTGAAGGCAGCCCATTGAAACAATTGCTGGCGGGTTTCCCCGGGTGCTAGAGGCTTTTGATCAAGGCTCTGGCTTCCAACAGGATTGGCAGTAGAGGTATCTGGAGATTCAAAATAGGTCCGAACGGCCGTGGCTTTCGAGATCTCTGGTTTGCGTTCGACGCGCAGGCCTGCATCGTCCTTGTAATCGAACTCATCGACGTAACCAAAGAGCGCCAGGCCGCTGGCTTCATCAACTCGCACCAACCATGCGGGAAATCCGATGCCTGTCTGGACCCCGCTTTCATTGAATTTATTCCGATGTATCTGGATCTTGCAGGAAGGGTGTCTGAGTTGCAGCTCTTCACGTCCAGGGACGTGAGCCAAAACAAATCGCCACTGCACCCGAGCATCTGCACCGACTGTTTCCGAATGATGGAGAAGAACAGCGGGATATTCTACGGGAGCCGTACCACCTATGGCGTACCGCACACGTAATGTTGAGGAACTCACCTGCTTGCTCAAGGGCAGCGAACGAAATACCGGCGCGGGTGTAGCAGCGGGTTTGGAGATCTCCACCTGCGCACCGGACTCGGCAGTCACTGTCGTGGCTACTGGCTCGCTTTTATTGCAGCAGGTGAGACTCGAGATTAGGATGGCAAAGCTAGACCAACGAAATTGCATGGGTAATGAAAAGGATTGTCTGTTGAGAGGAATTGATCATAATATGCAGTACACTGGCAATAAAATTGCTAATCAGGCTAAAAAATTGCCAAAAGCCGTTGACTCGTGGATCTGAGTGTTTGTTGCGGAGGCTAGACAACCTCGACCTGTCCGCCCTAAGTTCCCATCGACTCACCACGTTGTCGTCCCCGCGCACTCCTCCTTTTCCTGGCCCTTCCGCCCTGCTGCCTGCGCCCTCAGCGCACCGCCTCTGGCGGCATACGACGCTTCCGGGGGTGAAAAACTGCTTGCCGTCGCAGGGGATGCCGGTAACATCGCGCCCCTTTTGCCGGGCCATTCTGGTCAGGCCAAAGGATTCAAACCGAAGCCCATTCGACCGGATCAGCCCTTGTGGTTGAGCGTTTTGCACCCCAAAACGTGCGGAAGACAGGCACTTTATCCTACCTACATGTCAACACAGATCCTCGCCGAGCTCGTCGAAGCCGGAGTCCATTTCGGACATCAAACCAAGCGCTGGAACCCCAAGATGAAGAATTTCATCATGGGCACCAAAAACCAGATTCACATCCTCAACATCGAGGAAACCGTCAAGCAGATCGACGTAGCCGCTGAATTCCTGGCCGACCTCGCCCGCCGCGGCAAAAAAATCCTCTTCGTCGGCTGCAAACGCCAGGCTCAGGAAGCCGTGAAGCAGGCCTCCGAAGCTTGCGGTCAGTTCTACGTCAACCATCGCTGGCTGGGCGGCACGCTCACCAACATGGAGACGATCAAGAAGAGCATCGCCCGTCTCAACTACCTCGAAGAAATCGAGAGCAAGCCTGAGTTCAAGCTCATGTCCAAGAAGGAGCTCGCCGGCCTCAACCGCGAGCGTATCAAGCTGGAGCGCAATCTCCGCGGCATCCGTCACATGGGCAAGATCCCTGACGCTGTCGTCATCGTTGACTCCGCCCGCGAGCACATCGCCGTCCATGAGTCCCGCCGCCTGAAGATCCCGATCGTCGCCCTTGTGGACACGAACGCCGACCCGAACATCATCGACTATCCGATCGCCGCCAATGACGACGCCATCCGCTCCATCCGCATCATCCTGCAGAAGCTGATCGACCCCGTCATCGTCGCCACCGCTGAAGCCAAGAAGTAACCCTTTCACCCCCCCAAAACCGACACATGGCTGAAATCTCCGCTAAACTCGTCATGACCCTGCGTGAAAAGACCAACGCAGGCATGATGGAATGCAAAAAGGCCCTCACGGAAGCCGCCGGCGACCTTGAGAAGGCTGAAGTCATCCTCCGCAAAAGCGGCACCATCAAGGCCGAGAAAAAGGCCGACCGCCAGACGAAGGAAGGCATCATCGCCTCCTACATCCACATGGCCGGTCGCATCGGCGTGCTCATCGAAGTGAACTGCGAGACCGACTTCGTCGCCCGCAACGAAACCTTCCAGGCTCTCGTGAAGGACATCTCCCTTCACATCGCCGCCTCGAACCCTCGTTTCCTCCTGCGCGAAGACGTCCCTGCGGACCTCGTCGCCAAGGAGCGTGAGATCGGCGCCGAGCTCGTCAAAGGCAAGCCCGCGAACATCGTGGACAAGATCGTTGACGGCAAAATGGAGAAATTCTACGCCGACAACTGCCTGCTCGAACAAGCCTTCATCAAAGATCCCGAACTCACCATCGCGAATCTGATCAAAAGCAAGATCACCCAGCTGGGTGAAAACCTCGTCGTCCGCCGCTTCGTGCGCTACGCCGTGGGTGAAGACCTCTAATACCGGTAGGTTCCACAACTTCGCGAAAGGCGGTCGGCAACGACCGCCTTTTTTTATTCTCGAATCAGTATTTCATGAAGGGTTGCCAGATATTTAGCTTTGCTAAAATACCCAACCCGTGCAAAATTTCCGTAATTGGCATATTTGCTATGAGTGGTTTTCCACAATCGGCGTCCAATGCCTGCGTCCTGTGCGCACCCCAATCCCATCGACCGGTGATGGTGCCTGAACGATGGGCACCACGGGCGGCAGCTTGCCGCTTAACGGCGATTTCGCATCTTCCCTGAACTTTCGGTTTCCACCGCCGCCAGATTCCTCCATTCTGCGCGCCCGCTTTTTTGACCCCTTTTGCCGTGAGCCGAACCCATCCCACTGACGACCTTCGCGTCGCTGAAATCCTTCCCCTCATCCAGCCTGCTCTGCTCATGCACGAGTTCCGCTTGGGTGAACTGGAATCCGCCTTCATTGAAGACTCTCGCAAGCGTGCCGAAGCCATCCTGACCTTGAAGGATGACCGCCTGCTCGTCGTCGTCGGCCCTTGCTCGATCCACGACACCAAGTCGGCGCTCGAGTACGCGCAGCATATCATCCACGCACGTGAGAAATACGCCGCCGATCTGGAGATCGTCATGCGCGTCTATTTTGAAAAGCCGCGCACCACCGTCGGCTGGAAGGGCTTCATCAATGATCCGCATCTCGACGGCTCCTTCGACATCAATAGCGGTCTGCGTGGCGCACGCGATCTCCTGATCAAGCTCACCAAGCGTGGCGTCCCTGCCGGCACCGAGTTTCTCGATGTCATCACCCCGCAGTACATCGCCGACGTGGTCGCCTGGGGGGCCATCGGCGCACGCACCACCGAAAGCCAGGTGCATCGCCAGCTCGCCTCCGGCCTGTCCATGCCGGTGGGATTCAAAAACGGCACCGATGGCGGCATTCAAGTGGCGCTCGATGCCATCGAGGCCGCCAATGGCCAGCACTGCTTCCTCTCCGTGACCAAAGACGGCGTCGCCGCCATCGTGAACACCAAGGGCAACAGCGCCTGCCACGTCATCCTGCGCGGTGGCAAAGCCGGCACCAATTTCGATCCAGCCTCCATCAAGACCGTCGCGGACCAGCTCACCGCACGTGGCCTGCCCGCCAGCGTCATGGTCGATTGCAGTCACGGCAACAGCCTCAAGGACTACCGCAAGCAGCCTGTCGCCTCCGCTTCCATTGCCGAACAAATCGCCGCAGGCAGCAAGGCCATCACGGGCGTGATGATTGAGAGCCATCTCGTCGAAGGCCGCCAGGATACCAAGCCCGGCCAGCCGCTCACTTATGGCCAGAGCATCACCGACGCCTGCGTCTCCTGGGAGACGACGGCAGCCATGCTCGAAGAACTCGCCGCCGCTGTCCGCGCACGCCGCAGCAAATGACCTTCACCCGCGACCATCTCCAGCGCCTCGCGCAAGGCCGCATCCTCGTGGTGGGAGATGTCATGCTCGACCATTTCATCTGGGGCCACGTTCGCCGCATTTCGCCGGAGGCCCCCGTGCCCATCGTCGAAGTCACCCGCGAGGAATTTTACCCCGGCGGTGCCGCCAACGTCGCCCGCAACATCTCGCCCTTTTCACCGCACACCCATCTCATGGGCCGCGTTGGCAAAGATATGGCTGCCGACAAGCTGCGGGAACTCTTGATCGAAGACAAGGTCGATCCCGCTCCGCTTCTCGTTCACCCCACGCTGCCCACCATCTCCAAAGCACGCGTCTCCGCACGCCAGCAGCAGATCGTCCGTGTGGATCGCGAAAAACTTCTGCCGCTGACCGCTGCTGAACTCATCGAAGTGGAGCAGCGTCTGCGCGATCTCGCACCCAACCTCGACGCCATCATCCTGGAAGACTACGGCAAGGGCTTCATGACCGAGCTGCTCATGCAGGTGGTCGCAAAGATCGCCGCCGAGCACAAGCTCATCGTCACCGTCGATCCCTCTCCTCGCAATCCTATGCCATGGGCTGGCGTCTCGCTGGTGAAGCCGAATCGTCTCGAAGCCTTCGCCGCTGCCGGTCTTGAAGACCATCTTCTGCCCGAAGCTCCGCTGGAAAACACCGAGCTCTTAGAAGTCGGCCGCCTGCTGCTCGCCAAATGGGACGTCGCCAGCATCCTCGTCACCCTCGGGGAGCAGGGCATGATGCTGTTTGAACGCGGCCATCCCCCGCATCACATTCCAACACGCGCACGTGAAGTCTTTGATGTCTCCGGCGCTGGCGACACCGCCATCGCCCTGCTCACCCTCGCTCTCGCCAGCGGTCACAGCCTGCTCGAAGCCGCCGAAATCTCCAACCACGCCAGCGGCATCGTCGTTGGCAAGCTCGGCACCGCCACATTGACGCCAGACGAGTTGCTGGCAGCCTTCTCATCCAAATGAGCACCGACTTCGCCTCTCTTTTCAAGACCCACCTCAGCGAGCATCAGGACGCCATCGCCAGGCTGAGCACGATGAATGATCAGATCGCCCCGCTCGCCGCCGCCTGGCTCACCGCCCTGCGCGACGGCAAAAAAATCATCTTCTTCGGCAACGGTGGCAGCGCCGCCGATGCGCAGCACCTCGCCGCCGAACTCGTCGTGCGTTACCGCATCAATCGTCCGCCCCTCGCCGGTCTGGCCCTGACCACCGACACCTCCATCCTCACCGCGCACAGCAACGACTTCGGCTACGACACCGTCTTCTCGCGCCAGATCGAAGCCCTCGCCCAGCCCGGCGACGTTGTACTCGGCATCTCCACCTCAGGCACCAGCAAAAACGTGCTCCTCGGCCTTCAGGCTGCGAACAAACGCGGCTGTATCACCATTGCCTTCACCGGAGAAAAAGGCGCGGATTGCGCTGCAGAAGCCAAGCTGAGCTTCAAAGCACCTTCCGCAGTCACCGCACGCGTTCAGGAATGCCACCTCCTCATCGGGCATCTCCTCTGCGACGTCGCGGAACAAAGCTTCGCTACCGCCTGAGTGGCGGTCTTCATGAAAGAAACCTCCCAGCCCGTGTCTTACCCCAGCGCTGGCCTGCGCCGCATGGTGTCCGGCTTCTCGCAAACTGTCGTGCAGCGCATCCTCAGGCTTGGCATCAGTGTGTTCATCACCGGCCTGCTCGCCCGGCACCTTGGGAGTGCGGGCTTTGGCGCTTTATCTGCCAGCCTCGCTCTGGTGTCTCTGCTTTATACCCTGGCTGAGCTCGGCATGGGGCGTGTGCTCGTACGTGAACTTCTGCGCGAGGGAGCGGACAAGGTCGCACTGATGGGCTCCAGCTTTTACACACGACTCGCCACCGGAGTCGCGCTCTTTGCAGCACTCGCCGCGTATGCGTTGTTCTTTGAGCCTGCGCATGCCACACTACTGCTCATCTATGGCCTCGCTCTGCTCACGCATGCCGCCACGGACGTGCTCGCATGGTTTGAGGCGGAGCGCGACATGCCCGCAGCTGGCTGGTGCCAGTTTGGCGGCTTTATAGTGAGCGTGCTTGCCATCGTGGCGGGCCTCATCTGGCATGCGCCACTGTGGTTCTTTGCGTTTACTTTCATCATCGAGTGCTTGGTGACTGCTGCGGCTCTCTTTGTCCGCTACCATCAGCTTGGGGGCGCATGGAGGGCGTGGAGTTGGAAAAAAACCCTCTCCTTCACCTTGTTGCGCGAGTCATGGTATGAGGTCGCCACCCAGCTTACTCTGCTCATGCTGCTGCGCCTGGATGCCGTCATGGTTCAGGCCATGCGTGGTGAGACTGAGGCTGGTTACTACAGCGCTGCGGTGCGCATCTCCGAGGTCGGCTACTTCATCCCAATGCTGCTCGCTGGGTTCATGCTCCCGCCGCTGATGCAGAGGAAGGAATTGGGCGCGCCGGATTACCGTGATCGACTCGCCGACTATTTCGGCATCTCCCTGGCTTGTACGCTGCCGATCGCGCTTGGCATCGTTTGTACCTCTGACTGGCTTGTGCGTTTGCTGTTTGGCTCAGCCTATCTCCCAGCGGCCCCGATGCTCACCGTGCACGCCTGGGCGCTCATTCCCTTCGCACTGGGCATCGTCAGGACGCAGTACCTGACCATCGAGGGTAAACTTTGGGCCAATATCCCCGCCGTGGTCGCCGCTCTCATCATCAACATTGCACTGAACTGGCTTTGGATCCCTGAGCATGGCGGTCTTGGGGCCGCGTGGGCCACATTGATCGCCTACAGCGCCGCCTGGATGGTCAGCACGCCCTTCATGGCCGCTACACGTGATCTCGCGGGTCTTATGCTGCTTGGTATCATCCGTCTCCCTCATCTTTTGCAAGGCGTCTTTGCTCGTCTGCGGCGGTCGCAGCCTCTGAGTACTCGATCACACCCATGAATCGCGGCAATCCATCTGCCTTCGCTGTCATCGCGATGCTGATGCTCGGCGGGCTGTATGCAGTCGCCTCCATAGTTCTGACTGACGGCAACACCATCGGTCAGATGTGCCAGTATCTTATGGCCGGAGGTTTTCTGCTGTCTTTAATGGCTCCCCGCCTCGGCTTTTTTATCTGGATCGTTTTCTGCGGCTACAACGATCTCCTCAAACGTTTTCTCATCGTTGGCGGCCGCATTACTCATGAAGATCTGAAATTTGTGCTTGGGATCACACCGGCGATGTTTGGCGGCGTCGTGGCTGCGTTGGTCTTCAGCGGGCTGATGGGATCTCGCCGCATTGTTGGCCGCGAGTGGATGCTTTTCCTCGTGGGCATTTTTCTCATGCTTCTCGCCGGAGTGCTTGCTGCCACACAGGACCACGCGGGACTCGACGGTGTCCTGCAAGGCATCGCCAACAATGGTCTCTATTCGCTCCTGCTGTTCGTGGTGCCGCTGCTTCTGAAAGAAAAATCCAGCCTGCTCTCGCTCTGGAAGTGCCTTGTGCTCACCTGGCTGCCAGTCTCCGCCTATGGCTTGTTTCAGCAGATCAACGGATTCGCGGACTTTGAGATCGAATACCTTCGCGCCGGCCTCAGCATTGAGATCAAACAGCTTTATACCAGTGAAGTCCGCGCCTTCTCCACGCTGAACTCTCCCACTGCGCTCTCGATTATCGCGGCGGTGCTCGCCGTGTCCAGTTTAATGCTCGGATTCATGTATCGTGGAAAAGGCGGACGTCCCGTCATTGGCCGCACATTGGCCGTGTTCTGCTTCCTTGTGCACACGGCAGGGGTTGTCGCCTCCACCGGACGTTCCGCCCTGCTCATTTTGCCAACCGCCCTCCTAGGCACCTGGTGCTTCGCTTCACATCGGCGTACCAGGCTTTTCTACACCTGTGTCACTGTGTCTTTCGTGTTTCTCGTCGCTTCGTCGGGCTGGCTGATCAATAATCTCGAAGAGCTCAACGAACGTTCTCTTTCGCTCGGCACTCCCGGTGCCTTCCTTTCGCGCATGCTCGTGGTCGGCACCTACTGGGACCGCCTTTCAGGATTTTCGAATGTACTCATGAATCCCCAGGCATGGTCTCTATTCGGCTATGGCAGCGCTGAGGATGGCACCGGAACATATCACTACCACGATCCCATCTCGGAAATCCTCATGCGTTATGGGGTGGTCACACTCTTCATCGTCGCGGGCGCCATCATTTTCATGCTGCGCTGGTTCCATCAGCAGGCCTGGCAGCTTGAAGACAGGACGGACCGCCAGTTCGCTTCCTCCATGATTGCCATGGCGTTTTCCATCCTGCTCGTTTCCGCTGTCAGTGGCTCGGTGATGACGGTTTTCCCGGTGAACGTCTTTTTTTGGCTCACCTGCTCCGCTGTTCTCAGTCTTGCCAGGAGCCCGGCACCAGAGCCGCATTCCGCCTCGCCACAGGGGCTTCCGCCTCCGCCGCCCTTTCAACGGCAGAACGTATCATGAATTCTTACTACGAGAACTATTGGCAGAAGTCGGATGGCTGGACTCCTGATGAAGGCATCAATCATCCCGTTGAACGCTCATTGTTTGACTGCTTGCTCAAGCCGGGCATGCGCCTCATCGACTATGGCTGTGGGAATGGCGAGCGCTATGGCCGGGACATGCTCGCCCGGCAGATTGATTACCGTGGTTTCGACATTTCTGAAACTGCACTGGCCCATGCTTGCGGGCTTGGTCTCAACGTCGCCCGCATTGCCAGTGATGGCAGTTTGCCGGTCGAGGAAGCCAGCGCTGACTGCGCCATGTGCTTCGAAGTGATCGAGCATCTCATGGAGCCGGCCAACGCTCTCGATGCAATTTTCCGCGCCCTCAAACCCGGCTCACAGGCTGTCTTCAGTGTGCCGAATGCCGCACACTACAGCCAGCGCATCGAGTTCCTGTTTACCGGCTTCTGGAATCCAGGCGGCAGCCCGCTGACCGCCCGTAAATCTCCCTGGCAGGACCCGCACATTCGTTTCTTCAATCCTTCAATGCTTCGCCGCATGCTGGAAGCCTGCGGTTTTGAAGTGGAGCAGATCATTGGCGAACCCTTCACGTTTCAGGCTTTTCCCTGGTTCTACAAACAGGAACGATTTTTCCCACTGTTGCACTTGCTCTCCAGGCCGTTCGCCTGGCTTGGCACCAAGTTCCCCGGCTTTTGGTCGGCGCGACTTTTTGCCATCGTGCGTAAAACAAAGGTTTGATATGCTTAGATCCCTCCTGCGCCGTTTCTGCTACACGGCCAACACCATCCGCTACCGTGTTGAATGGCCGCGTTTGCACGAAGCTTTCGTCAAACTGCCGGTCGCTCAGAGCTTGTTTGACGGTGGAGCCGGCTCTGGCGAGTTTTTGCGCCGCGCTCTTGCCTCAGGTTTCGCAAAAAGCGTCAGCGCTCTCGAGTTCGATGCCACGAACTTCACGCGCTTGCAGGAAAACCTTGGCCGGGATCCACGCGCACGATTGATTCGAGGGTCGCTGCTTGAAATCCCGCTGGACGATGAAAGCGTCGACATGGTGATGAGCACGCAGGTCATCGAGCACATCCAGGATCACGAAAAAGCCGCTGCCGAGCTTTGCCGCATCCTCAAGCCCGGCGGTTATGCCCTCATCACCGTTCCGCATCCGCCGGAGCCATTTCCCAATGACGGGCACTGTCGTGAAGGTTATACAGAATCGGATCTCACCGCGCTCTTCACGCCGCATGGCCTCCAGCCGCTGCGGACAGACTATTTCCTCACTCGCAGCACCATAGACCGCATGCTGCTTGCCCAGCGACTTCCTGCGAATGGTGTCTTCTTGCCGGTGGCCTGCGTGGATGCCGAAACCCATTTGAGTTCCGAAGAACGCCGGGCCGGAACGCCCTTTGGCATTCTTATGCTGTTTCAGAAACCCGCCGTCTGATGAAGCTTCTCATCATCGATGCCAACATGGAGCTGGCCAGCCCTTCCATGAAAGGCGTTGTCCGCTCACTTCCAGCCCTGCGCAGCAAAGGGATTGAAATCGAGGTCTGGTGCTGGACGTGTGATGAAAATCTGCCGGTCACCGTTCGGAAACTGCCACGCATCGGTGACATTCGTCTTATAGGCGGCTTTGTCTTCGGCTGGCTGGTCTTCTGGAAGGCCTGGTGGCTTTTTAAGGTGAAAAAGCAGCCTCGGCCGGACGTCATCTATTCCATCGCTTGGTATCTTAGGGACTGTGACATCTGCCATGTCCATTTCTCCCCTTTTGACTGGGAGAACCGCCAGCGCATCTTGGGCATTCATTCGGTGCGCGATCTCGCGGAACGTCTCGTCAATCTCTGCGGGCTTCATCGTGCCCGGCGCTGTCTCCGTCACACTCCAGCTCGGCAGCTCATCTGCGTCTCTCAAGCCGTCGCTGATGACATGCGTGCCGAAAACCCGCGCCTTCCGCTGGAGGTTCTGCCCAACAGCTATGATCCCAGGCGCTTCCACCTTGGCGTGCGGGATCAGTTCCGTGCCGAAACGCGCCGCCAGCTTGGCTATGACGAACGGCATCACGTGTTCATTTTTGTCAGCGCAGGCCACTACCGCCGCAAAGGCTTCTTTCTGGCTGTCGAGGCATTGGGGCGGCTCATCGTCGGCCATCCAGAAGTTCGATTTCTGGTGGTCGGCGGCCACCCTGCCCGGCTCGTGGCTCTCCAGGCAGAGCTCGGCCAGCAGCAAGACTGGATCACGTTCACCGGTATGGTGCCTGATGTGGAACGTTACCTCGCTGCGGCAGATGCCTTCCTCTTTCCCTCCTACTCCGAGGCCTTTGCCCTGGTGGAGGTTGAGGCGGCCGCATGCGGCCTCCCTCTCTTCCTGACTCCGCATCATGGTTCTGAGATGATTCTTGAAGATCGCATAAACGGTCGCTCCATCCCCTTCGATGCTGGCCAAATAGCCTCGGTACTCGCGGAGTTCATCGAAGGACACTGGCAGTTGCAGCGCCCATCCCTCAAGCACGCCATCGACTCCGACACCTATGCTGAACGCTTCACAAACCTCATTCTGGCGAGGGCAAGACATCGGGTCCCCGCCTGAGAAGTCTCCACCGACCAAAGGAGCTGGCGTACACCCGAGTGCTGCTGATTCGGCAGCTTGTGCAGCCGCCTCACCAGCCACATGAAGCCAGCTCTGCTGCTCATCAGCCACGCCTGCGCCGCGCTCGAAAATCGCAAGAAGGTCCAGGCGCTCGCCGCACATTTCGACCTCGTCTGCGTCACCTCCACCATTGAGCAGCATCTGGTGCTTGGACGCCCCTCGTCCGACTTTGATAACGACAGCGATGCACCCGCGCGCAACTACCAGCTCATCCGCCTGCCGCGCCATGGCAAAAACGAAACCACGTTCCGCTACGTCGGCCTCGCCGCCGTCATGCGTTCACGCCGTTTTGATGTGGTCCTCGTCGAAAATGAACCCTGGGCTGTCATCTGCTGGCAGGCGCGGCTTTGGAAATCACTGCTGCAACGTCAGGCTCTCTTCGGTGAGTTTACCTGGGAAAACGTCGAGCGCCCAGGCTGGAAGGGAGTCATCCTGGCTCCCATTTATCGTGCTATGACCGCCACGACTGACTTCATCATCGCGGGCAATCAAGCCGCCTCACAGCTCGTGCAGCGGCATGGCGCGCGGGCGCTGGATGTCCTCGTCGCTCCGCAGTTCGGTGTCGATCTCGCCAATCATCAGCCCGCTCCATCTGCCAAACGCGCTGCGCTGCGTCAGTCCTGCGGGCTGCCAGCAGACGCTTTCATCATCGGCTACTGCGGCAGGCTCACCGAAGAAAAAGGCCTCCATGAACTGGTTCAAGCCTGTGAGGCACTGCAGAATGTTCATCTCGCCATTCTCGGCTCAGGCAGACTCGAGTCCTGGCTCAAGGAGCAGCAGCAGCCGCGGCCATGGCTGCACCTGCTGCCACCACGTCCGCATTTCGAGATCCCCTCTTTCCTGCGCTGCCTCGATGTCTTCGTCCTCGCCAGCAAACCCGTGCGCACCATGGCCATGTGCTGGGAGGAGCAGTTCGGCCACGTCCTCATCGAAGCCATGGCCTGCGGCGTCACCACACTCGGCTCCACCAGCGGAGCAATCCCTGAAGTCATCGGTCATGAAGCAGCCATTTTTCCGCATGGCGATGCCAAAGCGCTTGCCGAACGTATTCGAGGCGTGATGAATAATTCCACCATCGCTCAGAGCCAGCTCGAACGCACCCGCACCCATTACACCCATGACGCTGTCGCATCTGCATGGGCCGGATTCATCCATCAAAAACTCGCCGCATGAGCAGTTACCGCGATGTTCTTTACTGTGACTACTCCGCCACCTTTGGCGGCCAGAAGGCGTTGGATGCCAGCGTGCAGCATGCCCAGTACGAAGCCACCTACGATGCCCTGCCATCGAGCCGAGATACCGCCATCGCAGATCTTGGCTGTGGCAAAGGTGAGTGGATTGCGTGGGTGGCGTCCAAAGGCTTCACCACGCTCACCGGCGTTGATCTTTCGCCTGCCGACCTCGCCATCGCCCGCCAGAACGATTCCACTCGCACGTGGGTTGAGCAAAACGTCATCATCTGGCTTGAATCACAGACCGCTGCCTTCGATCTCCTGCATGCTAAGGACATCATCGAGCACCTCACCAAGGACGAATTCATCCGCTTCCTCACCGCCGCCAAAAACGCGCTTAAGCCGGGTGGAAAGTTGTGGATGCTCACATTCAACGCTCAGAGCCCCATGTCCTCCGTCACACGCTACGGTGACTTTACGCATGAGACCGGCCACACGCCCGGCAGCCTCGCCCAGTGCCTGCTTGCCACCGGCTTTGCTGAGATTCACATCTCCGGGCGGCACTATTGCTCATCCAGCCTTGGCGGGCGTTTGCGTGCCTTGCTCGGGGTCGCGGTGTACGGCTGCTGCCGGTTGCTCATCCAGCTTCGACATGGCAAAGGGCCCCTGACTCCTGGCATCGACCGCATGACGGCCAGGCCCGATCTTTTTGTTGAAGCCATCAAAGCCTGACACCATGTTCCAAAAGCTCTCCAACGCCCTGCACGGCCTGCGTGCCATCACCTCCTTCGATGGGGTGTTTTTCTTGCTCTGTCAGCGCCTGCTGGGCCGACGGCTTGGCTGGACGATCTATGAAAAGGGCCGGCTTAAGTTCCTGGTCGATCATCTTGCAGACGATCAAAGCGGCACCCGTGATTGTTTTGCGGGCCCGATGTATCGGGAGCTGTTTGAGCACATGCAACTGCCGCGGCAGTTGCGGTTGCTGGACCTCGGTGCCAATGGCGGCGGTTTTCCGCTGCTCTGCCTTGACTTGGGATTTGAGCTCGCCGCCCTTGCTTGCGTCGAGGTAAATCCGTTCACCCATTCCCGGCTCGCTCTCAACATCAGGCACAATGCCGGGCTTCGGCCAAAGATATTGAATGTCGCCCTCGGCGGTCATTCGCGTGAGCTAACCCTTTCATTTCCGATGGGAGGCACCAGTTTTTCCATCTACGGCGCGGCTGCGGGTGCAACGAATGAAGAAGCGCTCATCAAGGTGCTCACGCTTGATGAAATCATGTGCTGCGGTTTTGGCGATGAGGCCGTTGATCTTTGCAAGATGGACGTCGAGGGGGCTGAGTATGAGGCATTGCTCAGTGACGCTGCCGGCAGCCTGCGGCGCATTCACTATCTCGTCATCGAAATTCATCCTGCGGAGGCGGCGAAGCAGGATGCCCTCTACAGCAAGCTTGCGAGCCATGGTTTTGAACGCATCAAGACCTCCTCCGCCTGCGAGGGCGTTCATCTGTTTGTCAACCGCCAATGGGTGGACTCAGGCTGTTAGCCGCGTTTCGATCCTTCGATATACCTCGTCCACGCTCCAGCGGTCCATGCAGGCCATGGGCCGCTGCTTGTTCTGGCAAAAATTCACCGGACGCGATGGGAGATCACAAGGCTGGCAGGCCAGTTTAGGATCACGCAGCAGTTCAAACCTTTCCCTATGCCACACCGGATCCCAGCGCGGCGAAGACGGTCCGATCAAAATGGTCCCCGGCGTGCCGAGTGCGGCTGCGATGTGCATCGGCCCCGAATTGTTGCTGATAAACAGCTTCGCACCTGCAATCACGCGCACCAGTTCATCCAGCGTGTCCGTCTTCACCCGCTGCACGGCTTCACTCAGGCCGGCGTCTTCACCCTGGACAATCCAGCGTACCGCGTGTGTCTTCGCGAGCCGGTTCGCCAGTTCAATGAAGTGTCGCAGCGGCCAGCGCTGATACTCACGGCTCGCACCCGCATGAATCACGATCTCACCCGATGCATCGCTGCCAAACGCGCTCAAATCTGGCGCGGGCATTCTTTCCGGCAGGGCAAATCGAGATCTGGCGATGCGCCAGTTGTGCGCGGCCACCGCTTCATCTCCTTGCACCGCTTCGCGCACATGCAGCAGGCCGTTGAGCCGCACATGGGGTGTCTGCGGCCCGAGGCACAGCTCCGCGCCGCTCAGCCGTGCCAGCAGATGCGCCACATTGCCCTGATCATCACCGAGCAGACAGGCATCCGGCCTCAAAGAACGCAGCTCAACGGCCATGCTGGCCAGTCGCCAAGGCCTGCGCCATGCACCGTTAAACTTAGCCGTCTCCAACACACGCAACTCCACCTGGGGGCAGCAGACCTCATACAACCGTGCTGCGGTTGGACTCGTCAAAACCACAATGCGCCAGTCGGGATGCGCTGCCGCGAGCGACTGCACGACAGGCAGGTACACGACGTTGTCGCCGAGTTGGTTTACTTTGAAAACGAGCAGCGTCATGCTGGCGCATCCTACCATCACTCGTAACGTGCGCGCAACGACCAGTGTCATGAGCATGGAATCTGCCAGATGAACCGAAAGCGCATCATCTCCTGGCTCTTGCTGGCCTTCAGCCTCGTGCTGCTCATGGCCGTGCAGCCGTACGCCGCAGGCTACGGGCACATCCGTCGTACGATCTGCGCCGAACTGCTCCTGCATTGGCATGACGCCACCTGGCAGCACGGCGCTCTGGTGCCGTTCATCGTGGGTTATTTGATCTGGCGTCGCCGTCAAGATGTCGCGCAGCTCCCGGAATCATCCAGCCGTTGGGGCTTCGTTCTCGTCGCGCTCGCACTGTTCTATTATTTCGCCGGATTTCGCGCCAACAATTTCTACTGCGGCTACTTGGGTGTCATGACCTTGCTTGCAGGAGCATCGCTGTGGCTCGAAGGCGCTCAGCGCAGCCGCTCCAGACTGTTTGCCTGGCTGATGCTCGGCTTCATGTGGCCGCTGCCCTTTTTGGAGGAAAGCATCGGCTACCAGATGCGCCTCCTCATGGTCAAGACGACGGGTTTTGTTCTCAATGCCGTGGGTGTGGATGCTCTCGTCTCCGGCACCGCTTTGCAATCCATGCCAAACATCGAGTTGGGCCGGAAGGCGGGGGATCTGTTCAGTGTGGGCATCGCAGCGCCCTGCTCCGGCATGCGTTCGTTGTTTGCGCTGCTCGTCGTAGGAGCGCTGTTCAGCTACTTCCGCCAGCGCGTGATGTGGCGCAGACTCACGCTGTTCAGTACGATCCTGCCCATAGCCATCGCCGCGAACATGGCGCGCATCGTGGTCCTGATTTTTGCGGCCATGATCTTCGGCCAGCAATGGGCCATCGGCGACGCTGAGAAAGAAGTCTCCGTCTTCCACGAATTCACCGGCATCGTCGTCTTCCTCGTGGCCCTGCTGCTGCTGCAGTTCGCCTCCTGGCTGCTGAATCGCATGTGTAGCGGCCTGGGTTTCAAGCGTTCCCGCACCGTCTCACGTCAGGTCGTTGCTCCTGTTTTATGATCGTGCGTGCTGCCATTCTTCTGGTGCTCTGCGGCATGACTTTGCTGCTCTGCCAGTTCTCGCCTGCCATGAAAGGCGGCGCTGAAGCGGGCGTGCTGGCCGAACTCCCATTGGTCGCAGGCGGTTTTGTCGGTGAGAGCGAGCCACCGGGTGAGAAAGAAATCGCACTGCTCCCCAGTGACACAATCATCATCAAACGTGTGTATCACACACCGGGCCGCTCCACTGAGAATCGCGACATAGCCCACGCGTCCCTCGTCATTGCAGGCAATGACAGTCGCAGCATCCACCGCCCCGAAGTCTGCCTCGACGGTCAGGGCTGGACGATCACCAGTTCCCATGTGCGCGAGGTCAAGATGCTCTCCGGCGAGGCCTTGCAAGTGCGCGACCTCGCGATCATGCGCGAAGTTGTGCTCGGCAACGGCACCAAGCACCCGTTGCATGCTCATTACATTTATTGGTTTGTCGGGACGGACGTCTCCACCCCGAGCAATCTTGAACGCCAGATCCTCAGCTTTCGTGACAACGTTTTGCACAATGTGAACCACCGCTGGGCCTACCCTTCCGTCATGGCCTGGGTCACCGAAGGCCTGCCGCCCGGGAAAACCGGAGAGCGCATGCGCAGTGATGAAGAAACGGTTGCCATGATCCTCAATCTTGTGCGCACTCTGGCACCCAAGTTTCAGAAGAATCTCATGCCGCACTCATGAAGCAGACGCTCATCCACAACGTCTGGCGGCTGATTTTCAAAACTTTCCGCAAAAAGCGCTTCGCACAGTTCGTGGCCCGCATTCAGCCGCAGCCGCATGAGCGCATTCTCGATATCGGCGGCTATCCCGGCACCTGGGAAGGGCTTGAGCAGATTGCCGCTGAAATTCATATCGTCAACGTTCACGAAATTACCCCGCCTGCCGATCCGGGGCATTTCCGCTTTCACGTCGCCGACGGTTGTGCCCTGCCATTTGCAGACCATTCCTTCGACATCGTTTTTTCCAACAGCGTCATCGAGCACGTAGGTGACTTTGCCCGCCAGCAAGCCTTCGCCGCCGAAGTCATCCGCACCGGCAGACGGCTATGGGTTCAAACCCGGCGCAGGAGTTTTGGATCGAGCCTCATTTCATGACTCCCTTCATCCACTGGCTGCCAAAATCCTGGCAGCACCGCCTCACGCGGAACTTCAGCGTCTGGGGCTGGCTGACCCGGCCCAATGCACAGCAGGCAGCCGATTTCATCAGCGACATCCGCCTCCTCACCCATGCCGAAATGGTGCAGCTCTTCCCTGGTTGCGAGATTCTGCGCGAAAAAGTCTGCCTCGGCCTCTTCACCAAAAGTTACATCGCCGTGAAAACCCTATGATAGACCGCCTTCTACTCCATCTCCGGCCATTGGAACGTGTGGCCGTGGCCTACTCAGGGGGTGTGGACAGCACGCTCGTGCTGAAAGCATCCATCGATGCGCTCGGTGCTGACAATGTCGTCGCCCTGCTCGCCGTCTCCCCCAGCCTGCCGCAAAGTGAAAAAGACGAAGCCATCGCTCTCGCCCAGCATCTGGGTGCGCGTCTTGAACTTCTTCCCACAGAAGAGGTGAGCGACCCCGCGTATCAGGCAAATGCGCCAAATCGCTGCTACTTCTGCAAAGACCACGTCTATCGCGCCCTGCGTCAGTTCGCGCAGCAGAGCGGCATCCTGCATGTGCTGGATGGCATGAACGCCGAGGACACGCTCGATGTCCGTCCCGGTCGCGCCGCTGCGCGTGAGCTGAAAATCCTCAGCCCGCTGCATGACCTCGGCTTCAGCAAACAAGACGTGAGGCACTTCGCCAAGACGCTCGGTCTGCCGAACTGGGACAAACCTGCCGCCGCCTGCCTCGCCTCCCGCGTACCGTATGGCACCAGCGTGACCCCCAAGCTGCTCTCGCAGATCGAACAAGCCGAAGCGGCGCTGTATGACCTCGGTTTCCGCGAGCTGCGCGTGCGCCATCATGGCGATGTCGCACGTCTTGAATTGCCTGAAGCCGATTTCCTGCGGGCCATGCAGAAGCGTGAGGCCATCACCGCCGCGCTGCGCGCGACCGGCTACATCTACGTCACTCTCGATCTCGCCGGGCTGCGCTCTGGCAGCATGAACGAAGTGCTCAAAGCCCGCGCCGCATGAACGAATCAAAACTCCGTGATCTGCTCGATCAAGTCAGCTCAGGCAAACTGCCGCCCGAGCAGGCGCTGGAACGTCTCCGCACGCTGCCCTTTGCCGAAGCCGGCCAGGTGCTTGCGGACACGCATCGCGTGATTCGCCAGGGCTTTCCTGAAGCCGTCTATGCCGAAGGAAAAACCCTCACCCAAACCACAGACGCCCTCACCGCGCTCGTCGCTGCGCATGGCTGTGCGCTCGCCACCCGTGTCAGCCACGAAGTCGCCGCTCTGCTCCTGCAGCGTTTTCCCACCGGCAGCTACGACGGCGTTTCACGCTTGTATCGCATTGGGCAGATGGAGGGCTCATTCCATTCCACGCCCGTGGCGGTGGTCTGCGCCGGAACCTCCGACCTGCCAGTGGCCGAGGAAGCCGCTCAGACCCTCGAATTCGCCGGCGCACGCGTGAACCGCATCACCGACGTCGGCGTGGCCGGTCTGCATCGCCTGCTTGCCCGTCTCGATGATTTGCGCAGAGCCAGCATTGTCATTGCCATCGCCGGCATGGAAGGCGCTCTGCCCAGTGTCCTCGGTGGACTCGTCGCCGCTCCGGTCATCGCCGTTCCCACCAGCGTCGGCTATGGCGCCAGTCTTGGCGGTATCTCCGCCCTGCTCTGCATGCTCAATTCCTGCGCCAGCGGCCTCACCGTCGTCAATATCGACAACGGCTTCGGTGCAGCCATGGCCGCACTGCGCATGCTGAACATGCAGCCGAAAGCTTGATCGCAGCATGTCTCTCGAAGACACCCTCTATCCGCTCCTCAAACTCTACGAGGCAGCCCCGCAGCCCGTGAAGTCACTGGCCGGGCGCGCCTATCGGGCCATTCCGCCCTCCCTGCGCTATGGCCCGGCCTACAGCCGATTTCAAGCCGAGGCCCGTGAGGTGGAGACCTGGAATGCAGAGACGATCCAACGCTATCAAATCACAGCGCTGCGAGATTCATTAATAGCCGCTTCAAAGGCTCCTTATTACGCAGAACGATTTCACGCCGATCCATCAAAGTTCGAATCACTCGATCAACTGGCCGACTACCCGCTCCTGACAAAACAGGACCTGATCTTGCAGCGCGAGCAGATGGTCAATCCAGAGTTCGATGCAAAACAGCGGCTCTACATCACCACCGGCGGCTCCAGCGGCGTGCCCGTGGGCTTCTATCTCCACAAAGGAATCAGCCGCCCCAAGGAGCAGGCCTATCTGGAGGCGCAGTGGTCACGGCGTGGTTGCCGCGTCGGCGACCGGGTCGCAGTCATTCGCGGTGGCGTCACCTCCAGCAAAGCCGGTGGCGGCATCAGCTCTTTCGATGCCACACGCAACTGGCTCATCCTCTCGTCCTACCATCTCACACTTGAGCGCCTGCCCGAGTACGTGGCCGCGTTGAACCGCTTCCGCCCGCAGCACCTGCACGCCTATCCCAGCGCCGCACTCATGCTGGCACGCGGTCTGGAGCAAACCGGCTTAAAACTCGACTTCAAGTTAACCTCACTTCTCTGCGGTTCAGAAAAACTCACAGCAGAATCCCAGCAATACCTGGAGCAGTTTTTCGGCACCCGCGTCTTCCACTGGTACGGCCACAGCGAGCGCGTGGTGCTCGCCGCTCAGGGCCGCACGTCCAATAACCTCCATTTCTGGCCCACCTACGGCTTCGTCGAATTCGGCGAATCCGATGACGAAGGAAACCGCGAGATCATCGGCACCTCCTTTCACAATTACGTCATGCCGCTGATCCGCTATCGCACCGGAGACTATGCGAAAATCACGGATGGCGCGGTTACGGAGATCGTTGGCCGCGATTACGAATTCCTCATCAGCGCCACCGGCCGCCGCATCGCACTTACCGCCATCAACATGCACGACCGCATCTTCGACGGCCTGCTGGCCGTCCAATTTTTCCAAGAACGCGAAGGCACTGTGGAGTGCCGCTTTCAACCGGGTCCGCAATGGCAAAGCCACCGAGAAGAGGAAATGAAATCAGGCTTGTTAAAAAAACTGGGCGATGATTTTACGCTCACTTTGCGTCAGGTGCCTGAAGTGGAGAAGACCAGCGCAGGCAAGCACAAGTGGCTGGTGACCCAATTGAAATCGTGAATTGAAGACTCGTTAATGAAACAACTCGCCCAATACCAGGACGGACGCCTTGAACTCCAGGACGTACCCTCACCGGTGCCGCCGCCGGGAGGTATTCTCGTTCAGACCACCTGCTCGGTGATCTCTCCAGGCACAGAGCGCATGAAGGTGGAGCAGGCACGGATGTCGCTGCTGCAAAAAGCCAGGGCTCGCCCAGATCAGGTCAAAAAAGTGATCGATACGGCAAAGACTCTGGGCTGGAAGGCCGCGCTGCAGAAGGTCCGCAATCGCCTCGAATCACCCACGCCGTTAGGCTACTCAGCAGCAGGCATTGTAGTTGCAGTCGATGAGCTGAATTCGCGCTTTCATCTGGGAGATCGCGTGGCATGCGGCGGCGCGGAGTGCGCCTTCCATGCGGAGATGATCGCGGTGCCAGATCTGCTCGCGTCCCCCATTCCCGAAGGCGTGGAAGACTGGCAGGCTGCCTACACAACGCTGTCCTCCATCTCGATGGAGGCCGTGCGCCAAAGCGGCGCGCGACTCGGCGAGCGTGTTCTCGTCATGGGGCAGGGGCTCGTGGGCCTGCTGGCGACAAGTTTGCTAAAGGCCTCTGGTTCCCGCGTGATGGGCGTGGATTTTGTCGCCGATCGTTTGCAAACCTCTCTCGCCATGGGAGCAGAGCGTGTGGTGAATCCCACACAATCAAAGCTCGAAGACGAAGTGCGCGCATGGACAGGCGGCCACGGTGTGGACGCAGTGCTGCTCTGTGTCGGCGGTAAAGGCCGCGACACAGCAGACACCGCCATCTCCTGCCTGCGTGATCGCGGCGTGATGGTCATCGTGGGCATCTACGATGCGGAACTCTCGTGGAAGACCGCCTACATGAAGGACATCCAGGTGCGCTACTCGCGCAGCTACGGGCCCGGTCGCTACGATCCACAGTACGAGTGGGGCGGCCAGGACTACCCCATCGGCCATGTGCGCTGGACAGAGAACCGCAACTTCGAAGCCTGCCTGGAGCTCATGCGTACCGGCCAGCTAAATTTGAACCCAGTCACCACCCGCCGTGTAGACTTCGGAAACGTACTGAACGTTTACGACAAACTCGAAAGTGAACTCGGCGTGTTGATCGAATATGGTAGTCCCGGCTTCAGCGGGTCTGGAAACGTGAAACGCGAATCAGCACCCGAACTTCACGTTCTTCCAAAGGCGAAGCTACAAAACAGCATCGGCACACTCGATGTCATCGGCGCAGGAAACTTCGCCCGCACGATGCTCCTGCCGCACGTGAAAGACAAAATCTCCCTCGGAACCATCGTAAACGCCACCGGCCTCTCCGCGCGGCATGTGAAGGAAAAATTCGGTTTCACCCACGCGGAAACAGATGCGTCAAAGGTGTTCAATCATGAAGCAGCAGCCGCCGTGATGATCGGCACGCGACACCACCTCCACGCACCCCTCGTGCTGAAAGCCCTGAAATCTGGCAAGCAGATATTCGTGGAAAAGCCGCTATGTCTCACCTGCGAAGAGCTCGCACAGATCGACGCCGCCATCCTCGAATCAAAAGGCAGTGTCATGGTCGGTTTCAACCGCCGCTTCGCTCCAGCCACGGTGGCGATGATGGATCTCCTTCAAACAGTCTCCGGCCCGAAGACACTGTCGTTCCAGGTGAACGCAGGGCTGCTCGCGCCAGACCACTGGTATGCAAATGTCGCCGAAAGCGGCGGTCGAGTGTTGGGCGAGGCCTGTCACTTCTTTGACTTTGCCTGTCATGTCCTCGGCAGACCGGTGAAGGTGATGGCGCAGACCATAGGACGCCCCAAGGTGCCAGATTCAGTCACAGCGCAGATCGAGTTCGCGGACGGCTCATCAGCACAGGTAATCTATTCCGCCGAAGGGGATTCCGCATTCCCAAAGGAAACCTTTCGTGTCTTCGCCAGCGGTCTGGTGTGCGAGTGCGAAAACTTCATGAAGCTGTCGATCTTCCAGAAGCGCAAAGAAACCGTGAAGAAATTCGCGTCGAAAGGGCATGCAGAAGAAATGGCCGCATGGCTCGCCTTCCTAAAAAGCGAAGCAGTGCATCCGTTGCCCTATGAGCAGGCTCGGCAAAGCATGCGCCTCACGTTTGCCGTGCTGGAATCGATCCGCGAAGGACGGAGCATCGAACTCTGATGGGCCTCGGTTGGTACATGCAGCGCTTGCGCTCGATGAGCGTGAGCGAGATCGCTCATCGTGTGTCGGAGCGCTTGGGGCGTGGAAGCGAGATCGCGCATCTCCGCCGCATCTCCCGCAAGCCATGGGATGGGAGCTTTAACGATTTCCCCAAGCTGCCCTGGCGCGACCGCGTGCCACCCGAGCTGCGCAAGCAATTGGCCGCAGACGCGGAGAAGCTGATGCGCGGCGAGTGGGACCTCTTTGGCTGGAAGGCTGTCGAAGTGGGCTCACCACCCTGCTGGCACCGCGATGCGACGCTGGGCGTCGTGATTGATCCCGACATTCCCGCACGCAAGCTGGATCATCGCCATCTGGAGCACGATGCCGATGCACGGACCATCTGGGAGATCAATCGCTGGAGCGAGATGACACGCATGGCGATGCACAGCGCGCTGAACGGCGACGTGCACGCGATCCGCGTCTCACAGCTCTGGCTCGAAGACTGGTGCGACCGCAACACCCCAGGGCATGGCATCAACTGGACCAGCCCGCTGGAGGCCGCGCTGCGGCTGATGAACTTCTGCTGGTTCGATGCACTCGTGCGCGGCTGCAATGATCCCGAACTCGCCCGCAGGCAGGATGAACTAACAGCCCGAATCGTGCCCACGCATGCGTGGTGGATCTGGCAGCGCAGATCATTCGGCTCATCCGCAAACAATCATCTCATCGGTGAACTCAGCGCACTGGTGATGGCCATCACGCGCTGGCCCGCTCTGGCGCGCATGATCCCTCCGGCGCAGCATGTGGTGAAACTGCTGGAGCACGAGATTTTACAGCAGTTCGCCACCGATGGCGGCAACAAGGAGCAGGCGCTGCATTACCACCTCTTCGCCTGGGAAATGTGCTGGCACGCAGGCATGGCGGCGGGCGGCTTCAAAGCGGAAGTCCTCCAGCGCCTGACTCAGGCCGCGCAATACTTCGTGGATGTGGTCGAAGCCCCAGAGTGCTGGGATTTTGGCGACTCCGATGATGCTCAAGTACTGCCTCTGCCGCTGAAACGCACGAACTCCGCCGTAGAATTCCGCGGCTGGCTTATGAATCGTGCGGACGGCTCAGTGCTGCGTTTCTGGCTGGGTGAGCCTCCCAAAGGCGTGAAAGCAGCGATGCGCAGCAAGTGGCTCACACATGCGCAAAGCGGCCAGGCCATCTGGCGCGATGCACGCTGGACGGTCAGAGCGGATGCCTCCCCCCTCGGGCTGGGCAGCATGGCAGCCCACGGCCATCTCGATGCGCTGCATGTGTCCCTTTGGTTTGAGCAGCATGCGCTCCTCATTGATCCAGGTACAGGCGCATATTATGGGAACCCCGCCTTGCGCGCACGACTGGCCTCATGGGAGGCGCACAATGGGCCCGTGCCAGACGCAGGCCACCACACTCCCCGGCGCATGGGCGCGTTTTTGTGGGCGCAGCATCATGACAAGCCAGGCCTGGAAATCAGCGATGACATCTGCGTGATGAGCTTTGGCGGCGAGGTTCGTCGAACACAGCGCGCCGTGCATGCCGCCCAGGATTATGTGGAGATCTGCGATGAGGTCGGCCGCGAGAGCCACGTAGTCACTTGGCAGCTCGCGCCCGGCTGGCGCATCGATCAGGAGCGCAAGAACGGCTTCGTCTGCCGCCATGCCGAGTCCATTCCCGTGCATGCCACACTGAATGGCGATGCCATTGAACAGTGGGAAATCGTCGAGCGCGAGGCCTCGCCGCACTTCCGTGAACTCCTGACAACGCAGGCCGTAAAGATCACCTTTCGCGGCACACTGACCACTATCTGGCGCAAGGCGGGGTGACGGGCGTCACCATTTTCGAAACAAGCGCAAGGCGCGGGAGATTCTCCCGCGCCTTTTTCATTTTCACGGCTTCAACTCCACCGCCTTGTAGCACCGGTGGTCGAGCAAGGAGGGCAGCAGGCCCTTGACCTCGGGGCGCATCAGATAGGAGTGCGTGTACCAATAGACCGGCAGCATGGGGGCTTCGTTGAGCAGAAGGGTTTCGGCCTCGCTGAGGATTCGTAGACGTTTGCCGACATCAGCCTCACGGAAGCTTTGCAGGATCAGTTCATCATAGCGTTTGCTGCCCCAGCCCGTGTTGTTGTTGCCATCGCCAGTTTGCCAGATGGTGAGGAACGTGGAGGGGTCGAGATAGTCACCCACCCAGCCGAAGCGGGCGATCTGATAATCGAACCTTCGCTGGGATTCGAGATAGACACCCCAGTCCTGGTTCAGCACCCCGGCAGGAATATGAAGATGCTCTTTCCACATGGCCTGCACGGCCTCCGCGAGCGAGCGATGGGCCTCGCTCGTATTGATGAGGATATCGAACGCCGGAAACCCCTTGCCGTCGGGGAAGCCAGCCTCGGCCAGCAGCCGCCGCGCCTCGGCGGGATCGAAGCGCATGATGTTTGGGACTTTGTAGTCGGCATTGCAACCCGGTGGCGTCAGGCCAGTGGCAGGCTGCTGGCCAGCACGCAGAATATTCCGCGTGATGCTTTCGCGGTCGATCGCCAGGGCCAGGGCGCGACGTACCAGCGGATTGTCGAAAGGCTTTTTTGTCGTGTTGCAGCGGTACATATACACGCTCAGGAGCGGGTCATTGTGATAGTAGGGTGACTTGCTCTCGCTGTAGGCAGGTATCTTGGACAGCGGCACGGTCAGAGTGAGGTGGAGCTGGCCGTCATGAAAGGCGAGTTCCTCCGTGGTGTCGCTCGAGATGGGCAGGAAGATGATGCCGTTGAGCTTGACGGTGGCGGCGTCCCAGTAATGCGGATTGCGCTCCACTTCCAGCGCCTGGTTCACCTCCCAGCTTTTAAGTTTGAAAGGTCCGTTGCAGACCATGTTCGCCGGCCGCGTCCAGCGGGTGTTGCGGTCCGTCATCTTGCCAAATTTTTCGATGGCCTGCTTCGGCAGGGGGAACCACGCGTAATGTTTGATCATGCTGGGCAGATAGGGCGCAGGTCCTTTCAGGGTGATCTGCAAGGTCAGCGGATCGAGTGCCTTCACACCGACCTGGGAGAAGTCTCTGATCTTGCCCGTGTGATACTCCTCGGCGTTGAGCATCGGGTACAGCATGCTCGCGTAGTCCGCCCCGAGCTGCGCGGTGAGCATGCGCTGGTAGGAGTAGAGAAAGTCCGCAGCAGTCAGGGCTGTGCCATCGCTCCATTGACCCTGCGGTTGGAGCTTGAAAGTCCAGACGGTGTAGTTGTCAGAGCTCCAGGAAGCCGCTGCTCCGGGCGCGTCACCATCAGGCTTGCCAGCCGCCGGGGCGATCAGTCCTTCGAAGAGCGACTGAAAGATGAAATGCTCCGGCTGGCCACTGGCGAGATGTGGATCCAGCGTGGCTGGATCGCTGCCATTGCCCACCAGCAGAATGCCAGCGCGAGTGGCCGTCTCCACCCGCGTGGGCCGGTGCGTGCGGACATGGTGAAACCACGCGATGCCGCCAATGGCGGCGGCGAGAATCAGGACACGAAAAAACCAGCGCATGTTCAAACATGACACGAAGCTCCTCATTCGTGCAACGAAGCATCAATAAAACGGCCTCGCCATGCACAGGCGAGGCCGCGTGGCCACTCATCAGATTTCCGCGCTACTACCTGCAGAAACCATGATGGTGATGGCTGTAACCGCGCTGATAACCGTAGCCGGTATTATTGTAGCCTGAGTTATAGCCATTGAAGCCAAGGTTGATGTTGGGCTGCACATACACAGGACGCGCTGCGTTGTAGCCGTTGTAGCCATACTGGGACCCCTGAGTGATCCACTGGCCCACCGGGCGGCCGTAGCCGTCATAGCCAGTGACCTGATAAACGGCGACGATGGGCGAGCCGTAGGGTGTGTAGCCAACAATGCGGGTCTCGCCCTGGCATTCAGCTTTGGCGTTGGAGGGAGCTGCGAAACCAAGGACAGCGGCTGCAGCGAGAACTGAGAAGAGTGTTTTCATTGGAGAGTGGAATTTGTATCCACATTCTCTGACGTGCCGCTTGTCTGGCTATTCAGCCTGCACGAAATATTTTTTCAATCACTGCTGCGACATCGACTTGGGATCAAACGCATCGCGCAGGCCATCGCCCAGCAGATTCAGCGCGAGCAGCGTCGTGGAAAAAAAGATGCCTGGGTACAGCAGCAGCCAGGGGTAGCTCTCCATTGAGTTCGCCCCCTCGCGAATCAGCACTCCCCAGCTCGCATCCGGCGGCTGAATGCCAAGGCCGAGAAAGCTCAGCGCCGCCTCCAGCAGCATGACTCCCGGCACGGTCAGGCTGGCGTAGATGATGACCGGTCCCATCACGTTCGGCAGCAGGTGTTTCCACACGATGTGCCAGAAGCCCGCACCGCAGGCCCGCGCCGCGATGATGAACTCAAGATTCTTCAGCGCCAGCACTTGCCCGCGCACCACCCGCGCCATCGTCAGCCATTCCACCGCGCCGATGGCCACAAAGATGAGCCAAAACTCACGCCCGACGATGGCCATGAGCAGGATGACAAAGTTGATGAAGGGAAACGCATACAGGATGTCCACGATGCGCATCATAGTCGCATCCGTGCGCCCACCCGCCAGGCCGGAAATCATGCCGTACAGCACGCCGATGATCACCGCCACCGCCGTGGCCAGCAGGCCGACTTCCAAAGACACACGCCCTCCGTGCAGAATGCGTGTCAGCATGTCGCGTCCCAGCGGGTCGGTGCCCAGCCAGTGCGCCCTGCTGGGGTCTGTAGCCTTGAGTTCCAGATCCTGCTGTGACTGATCATAAGGCGACAGCTCAGGGCCGATGAAACACAGCAGCACCAGCGTGATGAGAAATCCCAGCGCCCACGCATTCATTCGCTGCCGCATCAGCCGCCGCCACGCGGCCTGCATGGGAGAAAGACTCTGGTTCGTCCGGCTGCTCATGCCTGCAGTCGGATGCGTGGGTTGAGCGCGGCCTGCAAAATGTCCACCAGCAGATTAAAGCTGACGATGAGTGCGGCAAAAAAAGTGGATAGGGCAATCGTGAGCGGAATGTCTTTGTTGACGGCGGCGGAGACAAAAAACTGACCCAGGCCTGGAAGCTGGAACACCGTTTCCACAATGAACGAACCCGTGAGCAGACCCGCCGCAGCAGGCCCGAGAAAATTCAGCACCGGCAGGCTGGCAAGTTTCATCGCATGCAAAAACACCACTGATGCCTCACTGGCCCCCTTGGCCCGTGCCGTGCGGATGAATTCCTGGGCCAGCGTTTCGCGCAGACTGCCGCGCATGAGCCGCGCAATGTAGGCGCTGTAGATGATGCCCAGCGTGAGCGCGGGCAGCACCCAGTCTGAGGCGTCAAACCATCCGGAAGCATTGAACCAGCGCAGCTTGAGGCCGAAGAGCAGGGCAATCAGCGGCCCCATCACCATGCTCGGTGCGCAGATGCCCAGCGTGGCCGCCAGTGTACTCGTGCGATCTTCGAGCGTGTTGGGCCGCAGCGCAGCCAGCGCTCCCAGCGGCACACCGATGGCCAGCGCAATCAGCAGCGCCGCGCCACCCACCGCAGCGGAGACTGGAAAGCCCGAAGCGATGATCTCGTCCACGCCCCGCCCCTTGTAGTGGTAGGACTCCGGCAGGTTCAGCGTGGCGTAATGTTTGAACTGCAGTCCGAGCTGTGCCAGCCAGGGCTTGTCTAGGCCATAGTATTCATCTTGCGCCTTCTGGGCTTCTTTGCTGATGAAGCGCTCACTCCGCACCGAGCCGCCAGGAACCATCTTTGACAGCGCAAACGTGATGGTGATCACCGCGAAGATCACGATGATGCCTTGCACGATGCGGCTGAGGATGAAGCGGATCATTTCGATTTCTCGTAAAGATTGCTGATATCCACGGCGGCGAGTTCGATCAAGTACGTCGCGACTTTGGCCCCCAGCGCTTCAAAGTACCGCCTGCCTTTCTCCGCCGTGCTGTGCTGCGGATCACCCGAGCCGGTGTCGTTGGTGGCCTTCGTCCACGCACGCTGTGCCCAGGCCCATTTTTCGTTGATGGCCTTCAGCTTCCATCGGTTGTCAGTGCCTGGCCCCCACTCGGATTTCGGCAGCACCAGATGGGGATGGAAATGCAGCATGAGACTCGTTTCACGCTCATCAGCGTGATCGCCGATGGTGGTGAAAATGTCATCGCCCTTCACCGCCTGAAACCAGGACACCGTGGAGAGAAACATCTTCGGGTGCTTCGCCTGCAGCTCACGCAGCATCTGGCGGAAGTCATTGCCGCCATGCCCGTTGAGGATGACAAACTTCATCACACCCACACCTTCCAGACTGCTGATGACGTCTTCCAGCACCATCATCTGCGTGGTAGGATTCATGTTGATGCAGAAGGGCACATCAAGCTGTCCCGTCTGCACGCCAAATGGCATGTTCGGCAGGATGGCCACCTTCGCCCCCGCCTCCCACGCGATGCGCCCCGCCTCTGCGGCGATGGCGTCGTTCTGCAGCGAATCCGTGGCGTAGGGCAGGTGCCAGTTATGCGCCTCGGTGGCTCCCCACGGCAGCACCGCCGCTTCATAGTGCGTGGCTTTGACGTTCTTCCAGTTCGTTTCAGCGATGATCCAGGGTCTCGGGCTCATGCACGGCATGTAAAAGAGGCAAACGCTTGATGCAACGTCCGACAAACTCAGCCACAAGGAACGTTTCTCTCCGCCCCATGCTTCGCACGCTGCTTTTCCTTGCCCTCACAGCCTTTGCCGCCGCTGCCGAGATTTCATTCTCGAAGCAGATCGCGCCGATTTTGATCGATCAATGCATGGAGTGTCATCGCTCCGGCAAGGCCAAAGGCGGCTACCGCTTGGACACAGCCGAGCTCATGCTCAAAGCTGGCGATAGCAAGGCTGCGCCGTTAGTGGCGGGCAAGCCCGAAGACAGCGAACTCTACCGCCTCATCGCTACGCATGAGGAAGACGACCGCATGCCCAAGAAGGCCGATGCACTGCCCGAAAAAGACACGAAGCTCATTCGTGAGTGGATCGCCAGCGGGGCCAAGATGGACGTGGCAGACAAAAAAACAGCTCTTCGCGCCATTGTTCCCGACCAGGAAAAAGCCCGCGCACCCGAGAAATATCCACGCCCGCTGCCAGTCACCGCCCTGGCCCTGAGCCCCACCGGCAGCACGCTGGCATGCAGCGGCTATTTTGAAACCACCCTCTGGGAAACAGCCACCGGAAAACTCACCGCGCGCATCGACAGCCTGCCCGAACGCATCCTCGCGCTGGCCTGGATCGCCGAAAATCAACTCGCGGTCGCCGGCGGTGTCCCTGGGCGCGCAGGTGAAGTCTGGCTGGTGAATCCCTCTCACCCAAAGGAGCGCAAACGTCTGGCCACTACACGAGATTGCGTGCTCGCCATGGTGGCCAGCCCGGATGGCAAGCTGCTCGCCTGTGGCGGCGCGGACAATTTGGTGCAATGTTTTGAGCTGCCCTCCGGCAAACTGAGATGGCAGATCGAGCCGCATGCCGACTGGATCATGGGCATGGCCTTTTCTCCCGACAGCCAGCACATCGCCACCGCCAGCCGTGACCGCACAGCCAAGCGCATCGACGCCGCCACCGGCGAAATTGAGGCGACCTTCGCCGCGCACGATTGCGCGGTGCTTAGCGTGACCTTTTCGCCAGACAGCAAAGACATCCTCAGCGGTGATGTGGAGGGCGAGATTCGCCGCTGGGACCGCAACGGCGATGGTAAAAAAGACACCACAATGCGCCCGGGTGGTCGCACCGAAGTGCTCGCGCTGGGCTTTTTCGACCCCGAAACACCGCTTGCTGCCCTGGGTAATGGCGCAGTGGTTTCCGTCGATGTGAAAAGCCGTAGGACCAAAGACAAGATCACCCGCTATGAGGATCGCGTAAACGTGCTGCTGGTGCAGCGCATCGACAAAACCGTGCGCATCATCACCGGCTGCCACGATGGCAAGGTGCGCATCAGCGAGATCGGCAAGCCAGAGCCGCTGTTGCAATTCGTCGCGGCACCGGGATGGTAGCTCGCCATGTTTGAATCACGCACCGACCCTGTTGCCAGCCGTTTCGTTTTTGTGCGGCGGATGATCAAGTTTGCCACCATGGGGCTCATCGTCTGCGGTGTGGCGCTGGGCATCGGCATTCTGGGCTATCATTACATCGCCAAGTTTAACTGGATCGACAGCCTCTTGAACGCCTCCATGATCCTGGGCGGCATGGGGCCCATGGGAGATCTGCCCTCGGACGCCGCCAAGATCTTCGCCTCATTCTACGCCCTCTTCAGCGGCCTGGTGTTCATCTCAGTTATGGGCATCGTGCTCGCACCAGCGGCACACCGGGCGTTGCATCTGTTTCATATGGATGAGGAAGATCAAAAATCATGAGCCAGCAACGCGTCGTCATCGTCGGTGCCAGCGACAATCCCGCCCGCTACAGCCATCGCGCTTTGCTGCTGCTGCGGAAGCACGGGCATGACGTCGTGCCGGTGCATCCGAAGTTGGTGGAGATCGAGGGAATTCCTGTGGTGGCTCACCTCAGCTTGATTGAGAATCCGGTGGATACAGTCACTATGTATGTCGGCCGGGCCATCTCGGCTGGCTTGCAAGACAAGCTGATCTCACTCAAGCCGCGTAGGATTATTTTCAATCCTGGCGCAGAAAATGCGACTCTCGCGGATGCTTTGCAAAAAGCCGGAATTGCCTGCGAGGAAGCTTGTACTTTGGTGCTGCTTAATTCAGGGCAGTTTTGAACACAGATCCTTCCTGAAAGTCTCAGTTCAAAGCCCATGCTAGAGATCCAAAAACACCGAATCTACGAACGCAGCCGCCTTCGCGCCAAAGGCGTCACCGCTGCCGAGATCGAGAAGGCGCAGCACCTGCCCTTCAAACCCGCCTTCGTGGAGGGAAAACGGCGGCCTAGAGAGGTGGAAGATGAGTGCCAGGTGACGGAAGATCAGTTTGCCTTCCGCCGGGAACGCTGAAGCAGCGGCCTTGCCCGCCCGCCGCGACCTGCTAGCATCGTGGTCCCCACCGCATGCCCGCGAACCGCTTTTACACTTCCTTCGACTTTGAAACGCTTGCTCAGCGCACTGCCTATCCGGGGGAGTATCGCAGCCCGTTCCAGATTGATCGGGATCGCATCATCCACAGCAGCGCCTTCCGCCGCCTCCAAAACAAGACCCAGGTGTTCTTGTCCGGCGAGTATGATTTCTACCGCACGCGCCTGACGCACAGCATCGAAGTGGCCCAGATCGGTCGCAGCATCTGCGGCTGGCTCACGCAGCAGAGTCAATATCTGGACGATGAGTGCTTTATCGACTCCGATCTCGTCGAGAGCGCCTGCCTCAGCCATGATCTCGGCCACCCGCCTTTCGGCCACGCCGGGGAGCGCACACTCCATCACTTGATGGCCGCCTATGGAGGCTTCGAGGGCAATGCCCAGACGCTCCGCATCCTCACCCAGACCCTCTTCAGCGAAGGCCGCAGCGGCATGGATCCCACCCGCGCACTGCTGGACGGCGTGCTCAAATACAAAACACTGCACACCGAGACACCGCAGGCAAAGCACCACTACCTTTACGATGAGCAGGAACGCTGGCTGGACTTCACCCTCGGCGGCCAGGCCTTTCCCCTGGAGCTCACACCCGGCCCTGTGCGCAATGCCTTCCGCAGCATCGAATGCCAGATCATGGATTGGGCAGACGACACCGCCTACTCGCTCAATGACATTGCCGACGGCATTCACGCAGGCTTCATCAATGTGCAGCGCCTGGAACGCTGGGCGGAGGATCAAACCCTCTCCGAAGCCGACCTCGCCGATGTGGCCTTCCTGTCCAAAGCCGTGCGTGAAAACCGCGTCGAAGGCCGCTTGAACCGCCTCATTGGCGAATGCATCCGCGCCACGAAACTCGTGCCCGCCGCCAACTTCCTCAGCCAGAGCACCCGCAGGCATCAGTTTGCCTTGGAAATCGACCCCGTGTTGCGCCGCCGCGCAGATCTCCACAAAAAGATCGCCCTCGAACTCGTCTTCCTCAGCCCCCAGCTCCAGCAGCTCGATCACAAGGCCGACTTTATTCTCACGCGTGTCTTTAGCGTGCTAAAAGAACGCTACATCGACACCGTGCAGCCCAGAGGCCTGCACCTGATCCCCGCCGCCATCGAAAAGGAAATCCAAGCCGCCCCGGACGCCCCGGCCCGCGCCCGCCTCGTCTGCGACTGGATCGCCAACATGACCGACCACTTCGCCTTTCGCACCTACCGCCGCCTCTTCGACGCCGACTTCGGCTCCATCACGGATTTCGTCTGAAGTGGCCCGCACAGTCCTCTGTGCGGAACCCAGCGATTACGACCGCTCAGAAACCGCACAAAGGACTGTGCGGCCGCTATGGCTTCAAGAACCGACATGGCGGATTTCATGGAGTCTCAAATCACAGCGTCGCAATCCGACGGCATACCTCTTCCACATTCGCGCGGCTGTTAAACGCACTGATGCGGAAGTAGCCCTCACCCGCGCTGCCAAAGCCGCTGCCAGGAGTGATGACCACGTTCGCCTCGTTGAGCATCTTGTCGAACATCTGCCAGCTCGTCACGCCATTCGGGCAGCCGACCCACACATACGGGGCATTCACGCCGCCGAACACCGTCAGCCCTGCCTTTTTGCAGGCCTCGACCAGCAGCGTGGCGTTGCCCATGTAGTGCTCGATCAGCGCCTTCACCTGCGCCTTGCCTTCAGGTGAGTAGATCGCCTCCGCACCGCGCTGCACAATGTAGCAGGCACCGTTGAACTTCGTGCTGTGGCGGCGGCTCCACAGCGCATGGATCGCCTGTTTGCCTCCCGCCTGGGTCTTGCCCATGAGGCCCTTCGGAATGATCACAATGCCGCAGCGCACGCCGGTGAACCCACCGTTCTTCGAGAAGCTGCGGAATTCGATCGCGCAATCTCGCGCACCTTCGATTTCATAGATAGAGCGCGGCAGCTCCGGATCACGGATGAAAGCCTCGTAGGCCGCGTCGTACAGGATCGTGGTGCCATTCGCCAGGGCATATTTCACCCACGCTTCAAGCTGCGCACGAGTAGCCACCGCACCCGTCGGATTGTTCGGGTAGCACAGGTAGGCCAGATCCACCGGCTCATTCGGGATCTCAGGCACGAAGCCGTTGGCAGGCGTGCACTTGAGGTAGTGCAGCCCCGCATAGGCCCCATTTTCATCCGCATCGCCCGTGTTGCCAGCCATCACGTTGGTGTCCACATACACGGGATACACCGGATCCGTGATGGCGATCTTGTTCCCGGCACCAAAGATGTCGAGGATGTTGCCGGTGTCGCACTTGCTGCCATCGGAGATGAAAATCTCATCCGCTTCCACCTGGATGCCACGGGCCTTGAAGTCGTTCTCGGCGATCGCGTTGCGCAGGAAGTCATAGCCCTGCTCCGGGCCGTAGCCACGGAAGGTCGCGCGGTCACCCTGTTCATCCACCGCCTTGTGCATCGCCGTGCGCACGGCTTCTGGCAGCGCTTCGGTCACATCGCCGATGCCGCAGCGGATCAGGCGTTTGGCTGCTTCAGTGTTGGCCTCGGTGAACACCTTCACGCGACGCGCGATTTCAGGGAAGAGGTAACCGGCTTTGAGCTTGTTGTAGTTTTCGTTGATGTAGGCCATGGCGGGGAAGGGGGCGGGCAGTGTGGCGAGTCATGGCGGGGATGCAAGGGAGTCGCATTCGTGACCTGCGCCTGAATAATCATTTACAATTCTTACATATGAGAAATCATATCATGGTTGAGATTCATAATTGTCGAATCCCACTCTGCCATGAAGAAAAATTCATTCTCTCTAAGTCTTTGCTTATGGACCGCCTGCTTGATCAGCAGCTGCGCTTACCACGAGATCGCCTGGCAGAAAAAGGAGATCGGCGCTCAGGCCAAACCCTTCGGCACCAGCAAGTCCGTCAGCTACACCAAGCCCCAGCTCTGGAACAAACACCATCTTACCTGGCGCCTGGACACCTCCACCCCTTTGCCAGAGCGCCTGTCAGCCGCAGACCTCCAGCGCGAGATCGCTGAGAGCTTCAAAAGCTGGGAAGCCGCCGGTGTCTTCACCTTTGCCCCAGCCCAGGCCGGAGAGTCGGCAGACATCACCATCAGTTTTGGCACCCCTCCCGGCAGAGCCTGGGACGGCCAGCTCGGCAGCATGGGCCAGGCATCCTTTCCTTGGAGCCGTGACCGCGGCCACATCTATCTCGATCCCTCCGAATGGTGGAGCACCCACTCCGTGGCCCTGATCGGCGACCCCATCACCAAATGGCTCCCCCATGAAATCGGCCACGTCCTCGGCCTCCAGCATTGCCATGGCGAAGATCAGACCATGAGCGAGACCGGCCCTTACAGTCTCCCCGGCAAAACCAGCTTCGCGCAGTTACAGCATCTCTACGCCCCCCAGACCCCCGTCTTCACCTGGGTCCAGTGCGTCACAGACAGCTCCGGCGCTGCTGAGTAAGCGCAGAAAAAGGAAACGGAGGAAACTGGAAACAAAGACTCTGATTTTTTCTCTTCTTTCCTCTTTTTCGGCCAATGATCTGATCGCAGCGTGACAGTGCTTCCTTGGCAGGCAAGAACGGCCCCCTTCGCGCCGTCCATTCTGCATGCAACGTCTCTTGATCGCATGCCTGGCTCTGTGCATCCCTTGGTGCGGCACCTCCGCTGAGGAGCTGAAGTTCCCCACCACCTCGCCCACCGCGCCCGAAAACGCCGCGAAGACCTTCCACGTCCTCGATGGCTTCGAGATGCAGCTCATTGCCGCAGAGCCGCTCGTCACCGATCCCGTCGCCATCACCTATGACGCAGACGGCCGCGCCTACGTGTGCGAGATGAACGACTACCCCTACACGGACAAGGCGCAGCACAAGCACGCGCAGGAAAACCCCACCGACCAGCCCATCGGCAAAGTGCGCCTCCTCACCGACACCGATGGCGACGGCATCTTCGACAAAGCCACCGTCTTCGCCGAAGGCCTCTCCTGGCCCACCGGTGCCGCCTGCTGGAAGGGCGGCATCTTCGTCACCGCCACCCCCGACGTCTGGTACCTCAAGGATACCAATGGCGATGGCGTCGCCGACGTGCGGCAGAAAGTCTTCACCGGCTTCAAAAAGCTCAACGTCCAGGCCGTGATGAACAATCCCATCTGGGGCCTTGATCACCGCATCTACATCGCCGGCGGCAGCAACGGCGGCGAAATCCAGCGCGCTCCCGGCAGCGAATCCGTCATGCCGCTGCCCGCAGACTTCAAACCACTCTCCATCAAGCGCAACGACTTCAGCTTCGATCCCAGCACCGGGGACGTGCGCCTCGAAAGCGGCGGCGCACGCTTTGGCAATACCTTCGACGACTGGGGCAACCGCTTCCTCTGCAACATTCGCAACCCCTGCCAGCACGTCGTCCTGGCCTACCGCTACCTCGCCCGCAATCCCTACCTCGTCGTCCCCAGCGCCCTCAATGACTGCGCCGAGGCCGGAGATCAGCTCCCCGTCTATCGCACCAGTCCCCCCGAGCCCTGGCGCGAGTTCCGCGCCAAGCGCTGGGTGCAGGAAGGCAGCACCCTCCCCAAAAGCGAACTCGTCGGCGCTGGCGTCGTCACCTCCTCCGCCGGCATCACCGTCTATCGTGGCGATGCCTACCCCCCCGAGTATCGCGACTTCGTCTTCGTCGCCGACGTCGCTGGCAATCTCTTCTACCGCATGAAGCTCGTCCCCGACGGCGTCACCTTCAAAGCTGTGCAGGTGGATGGAGCTAAAAACTTCTGCACCAGCGACGACCTCTGGTGCCGCCCCGTCAATTTCGTCAACGCCCCCGACGGCTGCCTCCACGTCTGCGACATGTACCGCGAAATTATAGAGCACCCCTGGAGCATCCCCGACGACATCCACACCGCCGTCGATCTCCTCCGCGGCCGCGACCAAGGCCGCCTCTACCGCCTCGCTCCCAAAAGTGGTCCGCTCAGTCCCCTGAGCGGCGCACCGCATTCACCCTTCAAACCCCGCCCCACCCCCAAACTCAGCACCTTCACCACCCCCGAACTCGTCGCCCTCCTCGATCACCCCAACGCCTGGCATCGAGAATCCGCCCAGCGCCTGCTGTTTGAACGGCAGGACAAAGCGGCGGCGGAACCGCTGCGGGTGATGGTGAAGGATGGAAAGACGCCTCAGGGAAGGCTGGCGGCATTATGGTCCACCCAAGCGATTGCATTGAAGCCGCATTGGCAGCTTTCCCAAGATCGTGAAAAGATGCGCCAGGAACCACCGCACAAAGGTGGGCAATCGATAAGGCCTGAATGGCAGATTGACGAAGATCGTAAGGAGGCGCTTCGAGGAGCGCTGCGTGACTCAGACGCACGAGTGCGAGCACAAAATATCGAAATTTATACGGGCATCGAAGATGTCGACTCATTTAACAAGATCAGGAGCATGCGAAACGACCCATCAAAACTGGTGCGGTTTGGAGTCGCACTTGCTCTCGGTAGCTTAAGGCCTCATGCACTTACAATGTCAGGGCCTCCGCCTCGCCTGGATATAACAGACATTGCTCTTAACGACGCAGGCGATCCATGGATCGAAGCGGCGTTGCTTAGTTCTCGAGAGCATAACGATGTGGAATTGTTTTTCGGCTTACTGGAGCATAAGCCGCTTCAACCTGCTCAAATCCAACTGCTTGCTTCAGCGGGATGGATGATTGCTCGTAAGGGTTGGAAGACGATGCCCTCACGGTGCTGTGACGAAGTCGCGGATCAAAAACACCTCTCGGACGATCAGAAACGACAGATCATGGTGGCGATCACCGAAGGCATGGTTGCATCAGGCAGAACAGCCACAGAACTGGTGGCAGGAATGGGGTCTCGCTATGCCCAAACCGGTCTGCGGTACGTGGCCCGCTGGCAGGCCGAGTCACGTCAGCTTCTCGACCAGACCTCATCGAGTGAGGCAGACAAAATCAAGGCTCTGCGCATGCTATCCTTGTTTGAACCATTGAATCAACTGGAGCCGTTCGTGCTGAAATGTCTGGTTCCCACTCAGCCCGCCGAACTCCAACTCGCGGCGCTTGAAGCATTGCGTTCTTCTAAAGAGCCCGCCGTCGCCGATATCCTCCTCGCCGCCTGGCCCAAGCTGACTCCCGCCCTCCGCGAAAAAGCCACCACCCTCCTCCTCTCCCGCACCGACCGCATCGCCAAACTCCTCGATGCCATCGATTCAAAAAAAATCCTGCCCGCACAACTCAGCGCAGCCACAAAAGCCACGCTAGCCCGCCAAAAAACACCAGCCCTCGCCGAACGCATCACCAAACTCATCGGCGATGGCAGTTCCTCAAACCGCAAGGAAGTCATCACCAAGTACGAGCCCGTGATGTCCATGACCGGAGACACCACCCGCGGTGCCAAAGTCTATGAAACCCTCTGCATGGTCTGCCACCGCCATCTCGATCGCGGCAACGATGTCGGCCCCAACCTCGGCACCATCAAAGCCTGGACCGCAGAACAAATTCTCACCAACGTCCTCGACCCCAATCGCGAAGTCTCTCCCAACTTCGCGCTCTACATCGTCGAAACCAACGACGGCCGCACCCTCTCCGGCCTCATCACCAGCGAGACCGCCGGCAACCTCACCCTCAAACGCGCCGACGGCGGCACCGACACCATCCTCCGCAGCGAAATCAAATCACTCACCAGCCCCGGCATCTCCCTCATGCCCGAAGGCCTCGAAGCCGCCATCACTCCTCAGCAGATGGCAGATTTGATCGCTTACTTGAAACAGTAGTCTTGTCCCCGAATAGAGCAGTTCCACATTTGGCGATGCCTGCCCGGTCGTGGGATGGGTGTGGCGACAGCCCGCCCGTCCATCAGCGTATGGCAACGTCCCTGACGCACAAGCCAGCCTCACAGAGCCGGTCGGTTTGACGCATGAATGGCACTCAGCAAAAACATGCATCATGGATTGAGCGCCAAGAACACATTGCGCCCAGGCCCCGCAGCATCACGCCTGTTTCTTCTTTTTCAGCAGCATCGCCACCCCTGCCACCAGCCCTCCAATAACGGCACCAATCAATCCTGAGCGGCCGACCCTTCCAAAATCAAACCCAACTGCCGCCGGACCTTCCACCCGTGGATTCGCCGCCACGACAGCATCACGCCACCCAGCCACCGCCTTTTCAGCCCACACACGGTCAGCCGCAGAATTGAAATCAGCATTGGCGTAGAGGTAGATCAGGCGTCCGTTCACAGGCACAATCATGCTCGCAATGACTGCTTTGCCCTTGATGGTCTTCTCACCGGCTTTGGCCGCGACATTCAGCGCCATCGTAAACCCCAAACTGTTGGGAGAGTCATCAAAGCAGCCCAGCACCACCACGTCGCTCAGATTCAGCGCCGCGTCCGCATCCGTCGCATCCTGGAATGCTTTTTCCGCCTTGCCGCTGAGTTTGGCCATCTCCTCGCGGATGGTTTCCTGCGCCTTGTCGAGTTCCGCTTTCGTCTGCTGTTTCATTGCACCAAACGTGCGGTCGCCAATCTCCTTGTTTTCAACAGAACGCATCACCTGCGCATTGAAACTGCGGCCCTCGGCAGACGTAGTACTCTTGGGCGGATCAAAGCGCGCCAGGTAACGGTTGGTCGCGGGCAGCATCCCCTCAAGCATCCTGTCCATCTCAGGGTTCAACCCATCAATGCGTTCATAACCCACTGGCGCGGGAAGCTTGATCGTGCGCCCACCCACAACGATCTCCTCCCGTGAGGCGGCTGGCGCGGCATTCTCGCCATGGCTGGTCAGCAGGCTGGCGAAAAGAAAGGTGGCAAGAGTAAGGTGAAGTCGCATGCCTCGCGAGTGTTCGCAGCAGGCCGTTTTAATCAACCCTGGAAGCACTCAAAATGACGGTCATAAATGATGCTCAGTTAAGCGAAGCATCGTTCGTTTTTGTACTGCTCGGCCCTCGTGCCTGAAACTCTGCGCCGCCCTGCCAAAATGACAGCATCATTCGCCATTCACTCCGCGTCCACACCAGCACCAAAGGTGCTGCGTAATTCAGATATGGTCAGCGCAAGAGCGAAGATTTAGATTTTTTCAGGCCTCCAGTTTGGCGAAGTTCTTCACGAAGGGCGTGTCGTGTTTGAGCACACCAAAGGCGACGCGGATGATCTTGTGCATGATGGCACCGAGGGCACAC
>JANYCZ010000003.1 GCA_025360015.1 Verrucomicrobiota bacterium
GGTACCACCCGTTCCCATTCCGAACACGGAAGTGAAACGCTGTTGCGCCGATGATAGTATGGCGAAAGGCTATGCGAAAGTAGGACGTTGCCAGATTAAACATCTCCCCGCATCTCGTAAGAGATGCGGGGTTTTTTGTGCTCGCGCGAGATGGGCAGGGAGCCGCGCGGGTGCCCGATGCACCCAACGACCTTGGACGCGCCTGAATCCCTACCAGGCAAGGTGGGGCCTACCGAAACATCGCTTCTCCTGCACCGGGCCAGGTGGGACGGCTTTGCCTAGCTAACGAATGGAATGAGTGGGCAGCATGCGGTCTTATATCTCCCGACACGAGCACGACTGAAGATTTTCTCAGTCCGGTTTGATGAAGGCAGGAATGCAGGAGCCGGACGGGTTCCCAAACCGCCGAGCATGCATTGCATCTAAATTTGTAAAATCAAAGCACCCGACCCTGACATGGTGGAAGGCTTCGGAGTCCGGCTGTGACTAGCTGCTGGTTTACCAGTTGTCTCGCGATCGGCGTAACCGACGCGCATGCTGCGCACATTCTTTGCTACGCTGCCGGTCTAAGAGGTCGAGGCCATCCGAGAGGTCTATTGAGTGCGGCTTCGACTAACTGCCGCTTTCGAGTGTCTCTAGGCCTTCGTAAACCGACCGGCCTGCAGGAGCTGCGGATGTGTTTCCTCCCTAGTTCTGCGAGCTACCGGGGACTGGTTGCTCCTCGATGCACCACCGCAATCCAAAAGGTGCGGCCGACATAGAGGGTCTTTGGAGTGACCGTTTCAGGCGGGGTTATTTCTACATTGGTAAGTTTGATATGAGGCTGCCCGGAGCTGGTAAACGAGGCTGAACATGACTGAGGCTGAATGCTTGGATCGGTGCTGCTCGTGCCATCCTTGGTTCCATCCTCCCAGAATCTTCAACCACGGATCACACGGATGGACACGGATGCCTGAGGGTGAACGTGACTTAGCAAAAGCCTTCCGATGGCTTTTATGAACGCCTTGGAGAGTTACCAAAGTAGAATTATGCGGTCTTGCCTGCGAGTATGACCGGCAGGAATGGCACTCAAGGTAGAGCGAAATTGTTGTTTGTTGGCGCAGCTGCGGTAGTTGCATTGTCATGCACTCACGTGAACGCGACTTGAAGTGCGCAAGCCTGGGCGGCGCTGCTTTCGCAGGGTGGACGGCGGACTGAGGCCAAGGAGCATACGACAACTCGCGAAAGCGGTGTCGCCGATGCAGGCTGTGCCGTGCATCTCTGCCACCGCACTCCACGACGCTGTCGCGTGGCTCGGGTGCCCCCAGAGCGCCAAAATGCACGATAACAGTTCTCAACTGAGTGCCATTCATGCCCGGTAGCTTGGACCCTATTACGAATCCACGTCTGCCAGCCTCGCCAACATCTTCCATTAAGGTCTGTTTGCTGACCTACTTGCTCTCAAGAAACAGAACGAAAATCAAGCGGCCTTCCTTCCAGGGGGGGCCACCGATGAAGAGGGGGCTGTCTTTGCGGAGGATGGCGTCACTTTTGACCAAAACCTGGTGCTGACGCCAGACTTGCAGATGCAGATTCACGCCGCCGCTGTCTGCGGGGCCTTTGGAGTCGATCTTCATGAAGAGGTCCCGGGATGGGACGACCCAAGATTCGTATTCACGAAAGATGTCCTGCCGGTGCTGGCCGAGGATTTCGAAGTGCTTGAAGGGAAACACCTTGGCCAGACGCTCATTGAGCTTGGGCAGATCGGCATGCGCTTCTTCGTTGGTGCCGGTCAGCTTAGTCGCATCGTTGGTGGCGAAGATGAGGGCGCCCCAAACGTGGCCATCTGTGGCATGCTTGACCGAAGTAATGATCGGCGGCGGAGCCTCCAGGTCCTGGGCACAGGCTAAAGCCGTGCAGGAAATCAGGAACAGCGCTGGCAGAACGATTTTCATTAGCGGGCTGAGATCATGGGATTGCCAAGGGCATCGCGGGAAATCATGAACACAGCGGCACCCTGGGCGTTGTACATCGTCGTTGAGGCCAGTTCGGGCTCCAATTCACTGCGCTGAATGTTGATCCCTGAGATTTTGCGTTCAGCGGGCACGGCATCAAGACCATCCAGCATCAGCACGGTGGCATCGGCGTTATGGTCATGGTAGGTACGAGCCTGCACGTTGGTGTTGGGGGTGTAGGAGCTGAGGATCATGCTCTCTGAGGCATCGCCGGTCTCCGGGGTCAGCAGAAAAAAGCCGAGCACGCCGAGGGCGGCCGCTCCGGCCAGCGCGAACCAAGGCTGGCGCAGCCATTGCAGCACGCCACCCAGGCCGGCTGATTGCTTTGAGCGCGCTTCATCCAGAGCCATCTGGGTGATCCGCACGCCGATCTGTGTGTTGAAGTAATCTGCGTGCGGCACGTGCATTTCGGCGGGCATGTGGGCGCGAAGGCTGTCGCTCAGAGCGCGCATTTTTTGCGCTTCCGTGGCGAGGGCGGCGTCGTGTTTAAGGTGTTCCTCAAACGCGGTGCGTTCGGTTTCATTCATCTCGCCATCAATCCAGCGGATGAGGTCGTGTTCTTCAGAGGGATGTTTCATAAACGTCGTGGAGTTGTTCCTGAAGTTTCTTGCGGGCGTAAAACAGACGCGACATCACCGTGCCCAAGGAACAGGGAATGAGTGCGGCGATTTCTTCATAAGCGAGCCCTTCAACCTCGCGCAGGACGATGACCTGGCGGTGTTCGGGCGAGAGTCTGGAGATGGCCTCCTGGATGCGCTGGCCGAGTTCGGCGTTGCGCAGGGCTGTATCGGGCGCGAGATCGCCCTTTGGCGTGGCTTCCGCGCCTGCGGCGATGCGGTGCTCGGTGCGCTCATCATCAAATTCGCCGTCGCCCTGGATCTTTTTCTTCCGCAGCCAGTCATAGCTGACGTTGTGAGCGATGCGGTAGAGCCAGGTGTAGAATCCCGCATCGTGCTTGAACGTCGGCAGCGCACGCCAAGCCTTGATGAAGGCCTCCTGGGCGAGGTCCCAGGCTTCTGTTTCGTTCTGGATGAGGTGATAAGTCATGGCGTAGATCCTCCCACGATAGCGCGTGACGAGAACGTCAAAGGCGCGCGTATCGCCTGCTTGGCTGCGTTTGACCAAGTCGAGGTCAGAGACTTCGCCAGGGTCAGTCGCGGCTGAGGCAGGCATGGATTTTGTTGGCAAAGGATGGACGGCTTTGACTGGGGGAAAATTCAGATCGAAGCACGATTTGGAGCCAAAAAATGCGTCGGGAAGGGGAATTAGGGGATTTTCAAGGTCTGCCCCAGACGAATCAGATCACCGCTGAGCCCGTTGGCAGCCTTGATTTTGGACACCGACGTCCCCTTTTTCCGGGCGATGGCTGAAAGCGTGTCGCCCTTGGTCACGGTGTACCTCGAACCGGACGACTTTTTGCCGGTGCCCTTGGACTTCGAAGTCGTGGCCTTTTTCTTTGCGGAGCTGCTAGAGGCGACGGTCTTCTTCGGAGTGGAGTGAGCGCTGCTGGAAGGCGTCGGCTTCTTCGTGCCACCGCTGAAAGCGTAAGGGCTGGCAGGTGCCTCGGGCTGCGAGGGGAAAGACGCTGGGGCCGGCGGGGTCTGATACTTCGGCGTGGTGGATGACGTGTAGCCGCTCTGGCCCGGGTAGGGGTTGTAGTGGCCGTCGGTGCCGTAGTTTGAGGCGTAGGGGTCGCTGCTGCTGCTGCCACTGCCGGATTTTTTCATGTTGTCACAGGAGGCCAAGACAAGACAGATGGCGGGCAGTGCGATATAACGAAGGGCAGTCATGATGAGGTGGGGATGCAGCCAGCAAGCACGCATGGCGGTAAACTTACGCACTAATGAAATCGGGCGCATCCTTTTCAATGCTTAATTTGCCGCTGTTCGCGCCTGCGCTGCGATTTCCTCAGGTTGGCGCAATAGAGGCCGCCGCCGGGGCGTTGTGCCCTTTGAGGGAAATCTTCCGACACAGACCTTGCCAATCCGCCCGGTATTCCCTAGCTTCGCGTCCCACTCCATGAAAATCGGATTCAACCTTCTGCTCTACTCAGGCCACATCACCGAGGCGAACTACCCTGTCATCGAAAAACTCAAGGCCACCGGCTACGACGGCGTTGAGGTTCCGATCTTCGATGTCAGCAACCCCGCCCATTTCAAAAACATCGGCCAGGTGCTGAAGGACAACGGTCTCGAATGCACCGCCGTCACCGTCCTGCCCGATGAAGCCCACAATGCGATCAGCCCCGTGGCTGCGAATCGCCAGGGTGCCATCGATCATCTCAAGCGTGTGCTTGAATGCGCGCACAACGCCGGCGTGCAGACGCTGGTCGGACCTTACTACCAGGTGCTGGGCCAGTTCACCGGGGCCTTCCCTTCGGAAGCTGAACTCGCAGGCGCTGCGGAAGTGCATCGTGCCATCGCTCCCGTCGCCGAGGCTGCGGGTGTGAAGTGCGCCATCGAAGCGCTCAATCGCTTCGAGGCCCACCTGCTCAACACGATGGAACAGGCCTCCGCCTACGTGAAGCGCGTCGATCATCCGAACTTCGGCACGATGTACGACACCTTTCACGCGAACATCGAAGAGAAGAATCCGTTTACGGCGATCGACACCGTCTTTGCCTCCGGCAAGCTCAACCACGTGCACATCTCCGAAAATGATCGCGGCACCCCTGGGCGGGGCCATATCAACATCGTGGAGCAGATCAAGCACCTCAAAAAAATCGGCTACGACGGCTGGATGACCATCGAGGCCTTTGGCAGCGCCCTGCCGGACCTCGCCGCCGCCACGCGCGTCTGGCGTGATTTCTTCCCCAGCACAGAACAAGTTTACACTGAAGGCTTCGCGCTCATCAAAAACGCTCTTGCCTGAGTTCAAGCCACGCCAATCCAATCCATTCAACCCATGAACACACCGACCCCCACTCCCGCTGCGGCCACTTCGCGCCGTCAGTTTATCGGCACCACTGCAGCCACCGTGGCCAGCACCGGCCTCACCGTCGCCCAATCCGCCAATGTTGCGGGGAGCGATGAAATCAAAATCGGCCTCATTGGCTGCGGCGGCCGTGGCACCGGCGCTGCCGGCCAGGCCCTCAGCACCAACCAGCCGGGCATCACGCTGCACGCCGTGGCTGACGCCTTCAAAGAAAAGGCGGATGGCGCGCTGAGCAATCTGCGCAACAAAGTCCCCGACAAGGTGAAGGTGGACGACTCCCGCATCTTTGCCGGCACCGACGCTTACAAGAAAGTCATCGACTGCTGCGACCTCGTCATCCTCACCACGCCTCCCGGCTTCCGTCCGTATCACTTCGAAGCTGCCGTGAACGCCGGTAAGAACATCTTTATGGAAAAGCCCGTCGCGGTGGACGCCCCGGGTGTGCGCAAGGTTCTGGAGATGGCCAAAATCGCTGACGAAAAGAACCTCAAGGTCGTCTGCGGCCTGCAGCGTCGTTATCAGAACTGCTACCGCGAAGCCCTCACCCAGGTCAAGGAGAACGGTGTCATCGGCGACATCACCTCCGGCCAGGTGTACTGGGACGGTGGCGGCATCTGGTTCCGTGACAAGCGCCCGGACCAGTCCGAGCTCATGTATCAGGTCAACAACTGGTACTTCTTCACCTGGCTCTGCGGAGATCACATCAATGAGCAGCACATCCACAACATCGACGTGGCCAACTGGTTCCTTGGCGGCCATCCCGTCAGCGCCCAAGGCATGGGCGGCCGCATGCAGCGCGTGGACAAAAAGTTCGGCCAGATCTATGACCATCACTACGTGGAGTACACCTATGAAAACGGTGTCCGCATCAACAGCCAGTGCCGTCATCAGTCCGGCGTGAGCAATGCGGTGCGTGAAGAATTCACCGGTACCAAGGGCAAGATCTACCTCGACAACAGCGGCCGCTGCTACGCCAACAACCACAAGGGTGAAACCATCTGGAAATATCGCCCCGGTGGCAAAGATCCTGAAGGCAAGGGCAAAGGCAACGCCAAGAAGCTTGATCCAGATCCATATCAGACCGAGCACGACACCCTGCAGGCCGCCATCCGTGAGAACAAGCCCATCAACAACGCTTATTACGGTGCTGAATCCACGATGACTGCAGTCATGGGCCGCATGGCGACCTACTCCGGCAAGGATTTGAAGTGGGAGGAAGTCCTGAACTCCAAGGTTCAGCACATGCCAAACATCATCACGCCTGAGTCTGAGCCGCCAGTGAAGCCAGACGCTGACGGCTGGTATCCGATTGCCATCCCCGGCAAGGACATTCCCGGCGCACCGGTGGTGTGATAAGCTGAAGCTTGTGTGATTTCACGGCCCCGGTTGCAGAGATGCGCCGGGGCCTTTTTGCAGTTCAAAAACTCTTGCCAGCCGCACGTTTCATTCGCTACAACCACACCTCGCCATGACCACCAACCGCCGCACGTTCCTCACCAGCTTCGCCGTTTCCGCTGCCACCACGACCCTGCTTTCTCGGGATTGGTCCGGCCAGACGCCGGAGCGTTATCCTGATCCGGATGTCCTCGTGATTGAGCCTGAGTTTGAAAAGCTCATTCAGGGGAACTCACCCATCCGCCGCCTGCACACCGGCATGCTGTGGGCGGAAGGTCCGGCGTGGAATGGCAGCGGCAACTACCTCGTGTGGAGCGACATCCCGAACAACGCGCAGATGCGGTACCTGCCCGAAGACGGCCACGTCTCCGTGCTGCGCAACAACGCCAGTAACAGCAACGGCAACACCTTTGACCTGCAAGGCCGCCAGATCTCCTTTGAGCATGCTACGCGCCGCGTGGTGCGCTATGAGCTCGATGGCAGCATCACGGTGCTGGCAGACAAGTTTGAGGGCAAGCCGCTCAATGCTCCCAATGACGGTGCGGTGCATGCCAATGGATCCGTTTGGTTCACCGATCCTGGCTACGGCAGCATGATGGATTATGAAGGGAACAAGGGGGAGCTGCTGCTGAAAGAGGCGGTTTATCGAATCGACCCGAGTGGGGAGATCACGAAGATTACGGAGGATTTGGAGAAGCCGAATGGGCTGTGTTTTTCGCCGGATTATAAGAAGGTGTATGTGGTGGACACCGGAGCGTCGAAAAACATTCATGTTTATGAGGTGGATGGGAAGCAGGTGAAGAATGGGAAGGTGTTTGTGAAAATGGCGCATGGTTTGCGCCTGACCGATTCATCACCCTGGCAGATCCGCGTGGTGCGTGGCGACAAGATCCAAGAACCGGTCTCATCGAGCACTGGTGCGCCGCCGCATAATCTCAGCAAGGGCGGTTCCGACGGCATTCGCTGTGACATCGAAGGCAATCTCTGGGCCAGTGCAGGATGGGTGGGAGATGGCTTTGATGGGGTCCACGTTTTCAATCCTGCGGGCAAGCGCATCGGCATGATCAAGCTCCCCGAAACCGTCAGCAATCTGTGCTTTGGCGGGCCTAAGCGGAACCGGCTGTTCATCACTGCATCGCAGAGCCTCTATTCGCTCCATGTGAACACGCGTGGTGCGCATCATTGCTGAGGCAGGTTGGCAAGGAGCCGGAGTCTTCTGATTCCGGAATGCCGGAAACGGGGTCAGAGACCCCGTCACCTTGATCTTTCCGGCGGGCCACGCTAAACGAAGGCATGGATGAATCTTACCTGCAGCGCTTCGGCGGCATCGGGCGGCTTTATGGAGCTGCGGCGCTGCCGCGTCTTGCGGCTGCTCACGTCGCCATTGTTGGCGTGGGTGGGGTGGGTTCCTGGATTGTGGAGGCGCTGGTGCGGAGCGGCATCGGGGAGCTGACGTTGATCGACATGGATGACGTGTGCATCACCAACACGAACCGCCAGCTTCCGGCGCTCGCCCACACCATCGGTGTTTCGAAAGTCGATGTGCTGGCCGCACGCGTGGCGGAGATCAATCCCGACTGCCGTGTGAATCGCGTGATCGAATTCCTCACCGAATCGAATGTGGAGCGCATGCTCACGCCAGACTTTGATTTCGTGGTCGATGCCATTGACCGCACCTCGATCAAGGCGCTCATCATTGCGAAATGCCAGGCGCGCGGGCTGCCGGTCATCACCTCCGGCTCGGCCGGAGGAAGGCGCGATCCCACGGCGATCAAAATCGCTGATCTCGGTCATGCCGGAGCTGACCCGCTGCTGCGAGGCGTACGCCAGAGCCTGCGCCGAGATTATGGCTTCGCCAAAAGTGAGCAAGGCCATCCTGTGACGATGGACATTCCCTGCGTTTTCTCCACGGAGAAACCAGTGTTTCCGTGGGCTGATGGGTCCTGCTCTGTGGAACCCGAAACTGGCGCTGAAACCGGCCTCCGCCTCGACTGCGCCGCTGGCTTTGGTGCCGCCACTTTTGTCACGGGCACGTTTGGGTTTGTGCTCGCGGCGGAGGTGGTGCGCAGGCTGACGACCGTGGCGTAAGAGGCAGAGAAAATCCGACGGTACAGCGTTGCTACTTCACGACCGGCTTGCCGGCTGATTCCCAGCCGCCGAAGCCGTCGTCCAGGTGGATGAGGTGGGTGAAGCCGAGTTTTTCGAAAATCGGGAGAGCACGGGTGCTGCGGCCACCGGCCTGACAGTGGACGAGGGTAGGCTGGGTTTTGTCGAGTTTGCCGAGCTGGGCTTCGAAGTCTTTCGACATGATGTCGATGTTCTTGGCGTCCTTGATATGCCCGTCTTTGAACTCGTCGGGTGTTCGCACGTCAATGACGGCGGTTTTGCCGTCGGCGATGATCTTGGCGGCTTCTTCAGCTTTGACGTGTTTGACGGGATCTGCGGCGAGCATGAGGGCGGGGATAAGAAGGAAGAGGGTGGCGAGGAGAGTTTTCATGAGATAGGGGAGTTTCAAGCTGGGGCGGAGCAGTGGACTTCGACGGGCATGCGGCTGAGGCGTTGGTAGAGTTTCCGCAGAGCAAGCAGGGGCCACCAGCGGTAGAGGTAGATTTCCAGCGGGTTCCACATGGCCACCCAACCGATGATGGTGAGGCCTTCGCGGGCGAAGGTCTGCCAGTTGGCAGCGGCGGGGGAGATCAGCGTGGCGGCGAACTGGCAGGCCCCGAGGAAGAGCAGGCCGATGAGCAATGAGACACGGCCCTCGCGCATGAGGCGCTTGAAATCGCGCAGGGTCATGTCGGCGCGGTACTCGAAGTAGTGCTTGATGGAATCAGCGACGAGCTGCCGTGCATCGGCAACATCAGCAGGATGTTTCGCCAGATGCACGACGAGCTTCAGATCGTGCTGCTTGGGATGTTCCTGCGCCCAGCTGACGATGAATTCCTCAGCATCGTGATCCAGATCGCGCTCATGGAACGGCGAGGGGTCCATGGAGTTGAACAGCTGGTTCAACTCCATGAGCTTGACCTCGATGAGTCCGATCATGGGCGCGATCCGGTGGAGACGCTTACGCCTTTTTCGCTGCCGCGTAGTCTTTGGCGACTTCGGTCCAGTTCACGACGTTCCACCAGGCGGTGATGTAGTCGGGGCGCTTGTTTTGATACTTGAGGTAGTAGGCGTGCTCCCAGACATCCAGGCCGAGGATCGGGGTGCCGAGATCGGCGTCATCGACGATGCCTTTCATGAGCGGGTTGTCCTGATTTGGCGTGGAGGTGATCTTGAGCTTGCCGTCCTTGGTGACGATGAGCCAGGCCCAGCCGGAGCCGAAGCGCTTCACACCGGCTTCGCCGAAGAGCTTTTTGAAGTCGTCGATGCTGGTGAAGCTGCTCTGGATCGCTGCGGCGAGCTTGCCTTCGGGGGCTGCCGGGCCGCTGCCGACGGGGGCCATCCATTTCCAGAACCAGGTGTGGTTCACGTGACCGCCGCCGTTGTTGCGGATGGCCATCTGGGAGGCTTCAGGGAGCGCTTTGATGTCGGAGACCAGTTCGATGGCGTCGGTCTTGCTGATGTTTCCAGCCTTGAGGGCATCGCCCAGTTTGGCGATGTAAGCGGCGTGGTGCTTGCCGAAATGGATGTTCATGGTCTGCGCATCAATGTGCGGCTCCAGGGCTTCGGGTGCGTAGGGCAGGGGAGCCTGGGTGAGGTCCAGCGCATGGCTGGTGGCAGGGACGATGAGCGAGCCCGCGAGGGCGGTGGTGCTGGTGGTGAGGAAGACGCGGCGGTTCATGGTGTTGGGGTGTGGGTTGTCAGGCTCGAAGAATACGAAGGCGGCGGGGGAGATGTCACGGCTAAAGTGCTGCGTGCAAAGCTTTGCCTGCGTGGTACGTTGCAGGCACCATGGCCGCAGTCACCCATCCCCCCGAGTGGACCACTCCGCAGTCCTCCTTTCGTTCCCGCGACGACTGGAGCCTGAAATGGTGGATGATGTTCGCGCTGATTCTCTCCGTGGTGTTTCACATGATGCTCGTGGTCGGGTTTGACACGCTGGGCATTTCGAATGTGACACCGACGAAGCCGCGCGAGGTGCCGGAGCGCATGCGCATCAGCGAGCAGGTGATGAAAGATCAGCAGGCCATTAAAGAAATTCCAGAGATCATCGCTCCGGGCAATGTGCCGGATATGAAGGCCTTTGAGCCCAAGCTGGATGATTTCGACAAGCTGCAGGAGTTGCCGCAGAACCAGGAAATCGACCTCACGCCAAACGTGAAGGAGATCACCAATTTCATCCGTGCCAACGACCCGGGCGATGGCGCGCCCGGCATGACCAAGGGCAATGACATGGCCAAGCTGCTGGCCCCACAGGCCATGACCGGACCAGACATCGCCGCCGAGATGGCCAGCGTGCGCCGGGATGTTTTGTCCAAGCCCGTCTCGGAAAAGCAAATGCTGCTGGATGCCGGTGCGATTGACCCTGGCCAGGGGGGCAAGATGGACAGCGGCCTGCTGGATGCCGTGAAAAACCAGAGCACCGCGACGGCCGCAGGCGCACGGGTGAAGGGCTTTAGCAATCTGGACGATCTGCTCGGAGGTGGTGGCAAGATGGGTGGCAGCACGGCCCCGATTCTGATGCCCACCGACCTGCTATTTGAGTATGGCAGCGATCAGCTCGCTGAAGCGGCACGCCTCAGCCTGATGAAGCTGGGCTTTCTCATTCAAAAAAATCCAGGCTCGCTTTTCATCATTGAAGGCCACACCGACAGCTTTGGCGGCGAAGACTACAATCTGGAACTCAGCATCCGCCGTGCGAGTGCGGTGGTGAGCTGGCTGCGCGAATCGCTGGGCCTGGGCACGGACCGCATCCAGGCCGTGGGCATGGGCAAGTCCAAGCCGATCGTCAGCACCGCCGGCACACCGGAGCAGCAGGGAATGAACCGCCGCGTGGAGATCAAAGTGCGGCCGAAAAAGTAATCCCGTCGCGCCTCAAACTTAGCAGCACACAACCTGGTGAAGTCCGTGTACCTGCATTTAACGAAGCTATGGCTGCGCGGCGGCCGCTGGGTGGTGATGGTCGCGTGTCTGATCTTTTTCGCCTGGTGCTACGTGCGGGCATTTCAAGCCCAGAGCCTATCCTGTCCCGACATCCCGGCTCACGAAAGGATGTACCTGAATGCCGCCATCGAGACGCGGCATGATCTGACGCCGGATTTTTCCAAAAGCGTATCCCAGCCGCTGAACGACTGGCTGCCGCACCGCACGGATGGGCTGGTGCGCCCGCTGTGGCCCTGGCTGGCCGCATGGACGGTTGGAGCGGGGCATTCCGAGTCATCCGGCGTATTGACTGCGGAGGACCTGCGTGTGCTGCGCTACAGCAAGCGCTGGCTCATGGGGCTGAGCCTGGGCTTTTTATTGATGCTCGGTCTGGCGGCGGCGCGGGCGTTTTCAGTTCCGGCGGCACTGCTCACGATTTTAACCATTGGCTTTGGCGTGCTGCTGCCTTCCACTGCGGAGTTTTCACCGGATGTGCTGTTTCAGATCTTGTTTCTCTTGATCTGGGTGTGCTGTGTCGCGGCTTTGAAGCGCAATTCCCTGTGGCTTTATGGCCTGATCGGATTCCTATCGGCGCTGGCGAATCTGACGCTGCCGACCACCACGACGCTGGTGCTGGTATTCATCGCGGTGAGCACGCTGCGCTGGCTGTGGGGCTGGGTGCTGGCCCACTTGCCACATGCAGCCGGCACCTCGCTCTGGGTGTGGCGCAATCACTGGCTGGGCATGGTGCTGCTGGTGTCGTGCCATCTGATCACCGTGGGGCCCATGATGGCGTATTCGAAGGAGAAACTGGGAGACGCCACCCCCTTTCACTGGCGGTGGTTTGAGAATGAACCGGCCATGCAGCAATGGACGGCCGCGCATCGGACGCGGGAAGCCTTGGAGGCCGTGCCGGCAGGGGAAATGCCGGCTTATGCGAACTACACCGCCGCTCATGCGCCGGATGCCGTGCGCGAGCGTTTCTGGCATGGCGGGGTGAAAATGATGGAGGAGGTGCTGCAGTTTCCCTGGAGTTTTGATTCGCTGCCGCATGAGCGCGGGGTGTTTGTGATCGTTCTGGCGAGCATCTTGATCCTGCTGCTGCTCATCATTGCCTTTGTGGCACCACGGGCGGCGCATGCCGGGGAGGCCCTGCATCCTGAGACAGCACCGCTGGCTTTGTTCAGCATCGTGGCGTGTGTGGCATGCACCCTGGATTTCGGCTGGGACATGCCGGTGCTGACCTGGGGCAGCCGCTATCTGGCATTGTATCCGCCCCTGGTGCTCAGCCTGCTCTGGGCCAGCGAGTCCCTGGTGCATCGCGCACGCCGGCGGCAAATGCGCCTGCCGGTGTTCGTGATGTATGAGACGGTGCTGTGGGCGCTCTGCATTCTGGCTTTCGTACGAGTGATCGCGGTCTTGCAGCCGATCTCTTTCGCGGCATGAATGCGCGCCCCCATTCATGGCAGCCTCCAAACATCGTTTCATTCTCTGCTTCGACTTCGATGGTACGCTTGTGCATCCCGAGAGAGATCCTGTGTTTCATCCGGGGCTCGGGCAGATGATCCAAATGCTCCGCGGCCAGGGCGCAGCATGGGTGATCAACACGGGGCGCGGCTTGAGCCAGACGATCGAAGGCATGGCCCAGCATGGCATCTACATGGAGCCGGATTTCATCATCGCGCAGGAGTGTGACATTTATAAGCCGGGCTTTTTCAGCCGCTGGACGGACTACGGCTCGTGGAACCGGCAGGCGCTGCGTGCGCAGGAGCGGTTCGTCAAAGATCACCAGCCCTCGCTGCAGGCCATCCGCCAGATGGTGGAGACGCAAACAAATGCTTCTTTCATCAGCGGTGGTTCAGGTGAGATGGGCATCGTGGGTACGAGCGACTTCGAGCTGGACGGCATCTGCGCCTACATCGACACGCACGCACGGCAGTTCCCGGACATCGGCTATCACCGCAATGGCATCTACCTGCGCTTTTCGCACAGCGGCTACAGCAAAGGCACCGCGCTCAGCGAGCTGGCGCGCCTGCTCGGGCTGGACGCTTCGGTGTGCTTTGCCGGGGGCGATAATTTTAATGATCTGAGCATGCTGGATCCCCGCCATGCGCGCATGATTGCCTGCCCGGGGAATGCGGTGGAGCCGGTGAAACAGATCGTGCATGCACGCGGCGGATTCGTCGCCACGCGCTTCGCCAGTGAGGGCATGATGGAGGCGCTGACGCATTTTTTTGGAAATTCTGCGGCCCCAGCGGCCTGATTTCGCCTTTTTTTAAAGCTTTCCGAGGAAGTTTTTCCTTGCCGAAGGGCCAGAGGTGTGGAAATCTCCGCGCCCCTCGTCCCAAAATGACGAGGGCAACTCTTACTTTTTCAGGTTATGGCATACGCAATCATCAAAACAGGCGGCAAGCAGTATAAAGTCTCCGTGGGCGACAAGTTCGACGTGGAGAAACTCGAAGCTGCAGAAGGCGACACCGCCACCTTCGACCAGGTGCTCGCCGCCGGGGAAGGCAACAGCATCAACGTGGGCGCTCCCATCCTCGCAGGTGCCAGCGTGTCCGCCAAGGTGATCAAGCAGCACAGAGCTGACAAGGCCACCACCTTCAAGTTCCGCAAGCGCAAGGGCTTCCACAAGACCCGTGGTCACCGCCAGCCGCTGACCCTCGTGCAGATCACCGCCATCAACGCCTAATTTTTTAACACTCTCTTCTTATGGCCCATAAAAAAGGACAAGGTTCCGTCAAAAACGGTCGCGACAGCCAGAGCAAGCGTCTCGGCGTCAAGAAATTCGGCGGTGAGGCCGTCATCGGTGGCAACATCATCCTCCGCCAGCGTGGGACGAAGTGGATCCCAGGCCGCAATGTCGGTCTTGGCCGTGACCACACCATCTTCGCACTCGTGGCTGGCCGAGTCCTTTTCGACAAGGATGGCCGTCGTGTGAACGTCGAGCCTGTCGCTGTCGAAGCTGTGGCTGCTCTTCCGGCATAAGCGGTCGAACAGTTTATTTTCATCAGGGCGCGGATCATCTCCGCGCCCTTTTTCATGCCCAAATTTCCTGGATGAACCCTATTTCCTACTTTACACATCGGGAATCAGGTGAATAATCGCCCCTCGCATGAATCCCGACCAAATCCAGGCTCTCAATGACGCTGCCCGTGGCCAGTCGCCGCAGGAAATCATCCAAACCGCGCTCGCTCAGACTGAAGGCGGGGCCATCGTCACCACGAATTTCCGCCCGTATGAAGCGGTGATCCTGCACCTCGCCACCACGCAGAGCGCGGAGATTCCGATTCTGTGGGTCGATCACGGCACCAATCTCCCTGAGACCTACCTCTTCGCCGAGAAGAGCCGCGCAAAGCTGGGCCTCAATCTGCAGGCCTACCTGCCGAAGATGACCGCCGCCCACTGGCTGGCGCTGAATGGCGGCCAGGTGCCGATGCCGGATGAAGTCGAGCGCGTGGAATCCTTCAGCCGCATCATGAAGCTGGAGCCCTTTGAGCGTGGCATGCGCGAGCTGGCCCCGAAAGTGTGGATCACCGCGCTGCGCAAGGAGCAGAACCCCCAGCGTGCCGCCACGCTGCAACCCTTCATGTGGGATGCCAAATTCAACTGCCTCAAGGTGAATCCCATCCTCGAATGGACGCCTGTGGAGATGGACGCCTACCTGCTGGAGCACGACCTGCCGAACGAGCGCACCTACTACGATCCCGCCAAGGGCGACGAAAAGCACGAATGCGGCCTGCACGCCAAGCTCGTCACCGACAAAGCGTAAGCGTTCATGGAATTCCTCACCTCCGAATTCGCGCTCTATGTGCTGGCCGGCTTCGTCGCTCAATTGATCGATGGAGCACTCGGCATGGCCTATGGCGTGAGTGCCTCGTCTTTGCTGTCCGTCTTCGGGGTGGAGCCTCGGGTGGTCAGCGCCACGGTGCATGCGGCGGAATGCTTCACCACGGGAGCCTCGGGACTTTCCCACCATGCGTTTGGCAATGTGGACCGCACGTTGTTCCGACGGCTGCTCATTCCTGCCGTGGTCGGCGCGGTGGTGGGTGCCTACATCCTCACTTCGATCGATGGCAAGGTGCTGAAGCCCTACATCTCCATTTATCTCGTGGTCATGGGGGTGGTGATCATCGCCAAGGCCTTCACCCGCGTGCCACCGCGCCAGGTCACCACACACCTTGCTCCGCTGGGATTCTTCGGCGCGCTGGTCGATGCGATGTGTGGCGGCGGCTGGGGCCCCATCGTGGCGTCCAACCTCATCCTTCGTGGCAATGACACACGCATCACCGTCGGCAGTGTAAACGCCGTCGAGTTCTTCGTCACGCTCGCTGCTTCCATCACCTTCTTCCTGACTATTGGCCTCACGCATTGGAACATCATCCTCGCGCTCGCCATCGGCGGCGTCATCGCCGCGCCCCTCGCTGCATGGGCGGCGAAGCACATCCCGCACAAGCCCTTCATGGTGCTGGTCGGCGTGCTGATCGTCACCATCAACTCCCTGCGCATTTTCAAAATTCTTTAATCCCGTCTCATGTCCGCGATCACTCATCTCCAATTCCTCGAATCCGAGGCCATCTACATCCTGCGCGAAACGGCGGCGCAGTTCCAAAAGCCGGCGCTGCTGTTCTCCGGGGGCAAAGACTCCATCGTCATGGCCTGGCTGGCGCGCAAAGCCTTCCATCCTTCGCGGCTGCCCTTCCCATTGGTGCATGTGGACACTGGGCACAACTTCCCCGAAGCCATCGAATACCGCGACTGGTTCGTGCAGGAGATCGGCGCCACGCTGACCGTCGGTCTGGTGCAGAAGTCCATCGACGATGGTCGTGTGCAGGAAGAAAAAGGCTACAACGCCAGCCGCAACAAACTGCAGACGGTCACGCTGCTCGACACCATCGAGGAGAACAAGTATGACGCCTGCCTGGGCGGTGGTCGCCGCGATGAAGAGAAAGCCCGTGCCAAGGAGCGCTTCTTCAGCCACCGCGATGAATTCGGTCAGTGGGACCCCAAGAACCAGCGCCCCGAGCTGTGGAATATCTTCAATGGTCGCAAGCACTTCGGTGAGCACTTCCGCGTCTTCCCCCTGAGCAACTGGACCGAGATGGACATCTGGCAGTACATCCGCCAGGAAAACATCCCCCTGCCAAGCCTCTACTTCAGCCATCAGCGCAAGATCATCGACCGCCACGGCCAGCTTCTCGACGCCAGCACCGGCATCATCCCGCTGCACGATGAAGAGAAGCCGAAGGTGAAGGAAATGACCATCCGCTTCCGCACTGTGGGCGACATCACCTGCACCGGCGCGGTGGAATCCACTGCGAGCACCATTGATGAAATCGTCGCGGAAGTCGCTGCTGCCCGTCAGACCGAGCGTGGCACTCGCGCGGATGACAAGCGTTCTGAAAACGCCATGGAAGACCGCAAAAAAGAGGGGTACTTCTGATTCCATGAGCGCACTCACCATTCAACTGCCTGATTCTGTGTTCTCGGCCATGATGGCTCTCTCCAAACGCGATGGCGTTCCCTTGGACAGTCTCTTTGCTACCGCAGCAGCCGAAAAAATTTCCGCCATGTACGGCATCGACTTTCTTGATCAGCACGCTTCCCAGGCGCCCACCCAGGAGGAGTTTCTTCGCATCCTGTCCAAAGTTCCCAACAATCCCCCTGATCCCGGTGATGAATGGTAATCATACAACCGCTCCTTGATGAAATCACTGGCTGAAGCACTCTCCTACTCCGTAGCCTTTCTGGCTTCGGTAGGCCGGGACGACGAAGATGCGGCGGATGACGACTGCGACGCGCTCGAATCCATCACCGCCATTATACGCGGAGCCACACCGCCTGAGCTCGAAGCCATTCGAGTGGCTTCAGAATCTGCCATTTCCACCCTTCTCAAGTCCGAGCCTTCCGACCAGGCGCTCATTCAAGGTTACCGCGATTGCATCGAAAACTTCTGCAACCAGACCGCATAGACCCCCTTCACTCAGCTTTTTATCATGGACGTTCTCGTTAATCCTACTGAATCCTCTCTTCTTCGTTTCACCACTGCTGGCAGTGTGGACGATGGCAAAAGCACGCTCATCGGGCGTCTGCTGTACGACTCGAAGTCGATCTTCGAAGATCAGCTTCTCGCCGTCGAAGAATCCTCCAAACGCCGTGGCGATGCGCATGTGAATCTCGCTTTGCTCACCGATGGCCTGCGTGCCGAGCGCGAGCAGGGCATTACGATTGATGTGGCCTACCGCTACTTCGCCACGCCGAAGCGCAAGTTCATCATCGCGGATACACCGGGGCACATTCAGTACACGCGCAACATGGTCACCGGTGCCTCCACCGCGGATCTCGCGATCATCTTGATCGATGCGCGTCTTGGAGTCATCGAGCAGACGATGCGCCACACCTATCTCGCCAGTTTGCTGCGCATCGGTCACATCGTGCTGGCGGTGAACAAGATGGACTTGGTGGACTTTGACGAGGCCGTCTATAACAAGATCGTCGCCGACTTCCAGGCTTTCGCCAAAGGCCTCGATCAGTTGCCGCAGGTCACACCGATCCCGATGAGCGCGCTCAATGGCGACAACGTGGTCGATAGATCCGAGAGCACGCCGTGGTACACCGGCCCTTCGCTCCTGCAGCATCTCGAAACCGTCCAGGTGCACAGTGAAACCGCTTCTGATGAGGCACGCTTTGCCGTGCAGTGGGTCATTCGTCCGATCTCCGACCGCAAGGATGCCAAGCTGGGCAATCTGCATGACTACCGCGGCTTCGCCGGCCGCATGGCCAGCGGCACCTTCCGCGTGGGCGATGACGTGCTGGTGTATCCATCCGAGCTGAAATCCAAGATCACCGGCATTCACACTTATGAAGGCCCGCAGCAGGAGGCGATCCCGCAGCTCAGCTACAGCATCACCGTGGCCGATGAGATCGACACCAGCCGTGGCGGCATGATCGTGAAGGCCAGCGAGCCCACGCAGACCAGCCATGAGTTTGACGCCATGATCTGCTGGTTCGCCGACAAGAAGACGCTCAAGCCGCGCAGCCGCTTCCATCTGCGCCACACCACCAACGATGTGCGCGCCGTCGTCACCGACGTGCTCTATAAGGTGAACATCAGCACGCTGGAAAAAACCACGGAGAGCAAGGAGTTCTCGCTCAATGACATCGGCTGCATCCGCCTCCGCTGCGCCTCTCCGATCTTCTTTGATCCCTACTCCAAGAATCGCACCACCGGCAGCTTCGTCCTCGTCGATGAACAGACCAACAACACCGTCGCTGCGGGCATGATCACTCATTCGCTGGTGGATGCCGGTGACGAAGATGCGGAAGTGGCGATCTGACCTCTGAGACGAATGGCACTCGATGGGTGTCGTTCGTTTGGCAGCCTGCGGAGAGCATCCGGCTCAGTACCTACGCGAGCGCGACAGCGTCTTGGAGTGCGTGCGGCAAGCCTTGGCGCGCCGCCGCTTTCGTAAGCCGGACGGCGGAGTAAGGACAGAGAACGTGCTACACCCCGCGAAAGCGGTGTCGTCGATGCAGGCTTGCGCCGTGCATCTGTGCCACCGCACTCCAAGACGCTGTCGCGTGGCTCTGTTGCCCCAACCTATTACCCGCGTGGTGGAATTGCGTCAGCGATTGAGCTATTGCGCCGCAGAGAGGAGACGATAGATTCTGCCCATGTCACAGTCGATTCACCTCGATCTCGAATTACCGGACGACCTCGCGCGGTTCAAATTGCCAGCAGGTGTGAATGAGCGGCTGACGCCATTGCTGCCCAAGCAGGATTCCTGTCAGGCCCTGACCGACCTGGAAAGGCGTGAGGCCGAGGACTTGGTGGATCTGGCGAAAACGCTGACGTATCTCGGACTCCAGGCCAAGGCGGCTGCATTAGCATTCCGAACTCCTGATCCTACCCCGACAAGTTATCTGGCGCATGGATTCGCTTTCTACGCATACCGTCCGGGCAGGTTCGCGGTATCACTGCGCGGCAGCGACGCTGGCGCTGGCACTGGCCGGTGCATCACCTTCTGCGAAGGCAGCCAGCCTTGATCCCGCCACTTGCGCAGCCCCGCCCGCCAGTCCTTGATCGAATTTTGGCCGTTCACCCATCCGTTCGCCTCCCAGTGGTTAAACATCGAGGCACCATCGCTGGCCGGCAGTCCGATCTGCACCGCGTAGGCCTCCAGCTCCGCTTGGGTTCCACGACCGGCATGGGGCTCTACGCCGCTGGGAAACTCCAGGCATTTGAGGCTGATGCGCGGGTCCGCTTTGTTCAGCCAGTTCAGCAGCCTCGCACGGCTGAGCCGCTTTCGTTTCAGCTCGCACCAGGCGGTCAGTTTCCCCAGTTCCGCCGGGATGTCGATGGCTTGATAGGCCGGGTTCGTAGCGAGGTGCGCGAGCCACGTCGCGTCATCCACCGGCAGTCCACGTCGTTTGGGCTTCTGTGCCGCTGACAGGGGTTGCGCTGCCAACGGCTGCGCTGCTTGACCCGTGTCGGCCTCACGTACGCACGCGGGCGCGCGCCCGTATGCAGGTGTGGGGGCGTGTGGGTGGGCGGGGGAAAGGGGAGTCTGAGGGGAAAGGGGGAGGGAGGGAGAGAGGGGGAGAGGTGTGGTATTTTCAGACGATTCAGACGCATCCAGACATTCCAAGGCGGGTTCAGACGATTTCAAGACGTTCTCAGACGTACGCAGACGCTCGGATTGATAGTAGCGTCGGTTCCTTTCGGCACGCATGCCGGCCTTGGATGGCTCCGCATCCACGATAACTCCCCCCTCGGGGGTGAGTTCAAAGCGCCGGCCCGAGGCGAGCAACGCAACAATCATTTCTGGTAGGATCACCATGGTCATATTATGGTATGGAATGGTATTTTATCAACCGGGTTCAGCATCCGTAAATATGAACGTCTTGCAGGTGCCTTTCCAGAAGCTCCGAATAGCCGGTCGAGGAGTTGGGATGCAGGCGGTCATGACAGGGGCGGCAGATCGCAACCAGCTCGAAGAGGAGCTCATCACCCACATGGGCGTAGGTCCGATGGTGGACTTCCCTGGCCGGAGCCTCCAGGCATCCTTCGCACGTACCATGGGCTCTCTTGAAAACCCGTTGACGCACCGATTGCCAGTCAGCAGATGCCAGATAGCGATCATAGACAGCCCGCCACTCCGCCTTCCGGTTTGCGACGGCAGCCGCCCGGCTCTGCTCGAAGGCGGCACTGCCACCGAGGAAGCGCCTCTGGTATAGTTCCTCATTCCACTGCGGGCACGTCTCGCGGTTGGGGACACTGGAGTGTGGGAGTTGATTGCTAAGCTTCTCACCGCAGTCAGGACACTGAATGCGATAGAAAGGCTTGCCGTCTGACTGCAGCGCCACACGAGGCTCTTGCCGCAGATGATCGCAATGTCGCTGCCTGGCCACCTCCGTGCTGATCTCACGGCTGTCGATTTTCAGCGAGGGAAACAGCCACTTGCGGCGCATAGGACGTTGTTGGGTGATCGCACCCAGGAGAGCGTGTGAGGTTGTTTCCATAGGTGTCTGGAGGCAAGGCTAAAACCGATTTTGATGCCCATGATGACCAGCATCTTTTTCTTCAAAGCGCCCGGCCCGAGGCAGGCAGCGCGGCAATCGTTCCTGGTAGGATCACCATGCACATATTATGGTATGAATTGGTAGTTAATCAAGCCATTTTGATCTGCTTCACGATCTCAGCCAGGCCTTGCAGACCTGCACCCGACAGCCGGATTTCAAGAGACGCTCCCGCCACCCGGCCTGTGAGCAAAATGCCTGGCATGACCTGTGCTCAGTTAAGGGGGCGTGTGTTCTGGAGGTCTGGGGCATCCGAATCACGCGACAGCGTCTTGGAGTGCGGTGACAGAGATGCACGGCGCAAGCCTGCATCGCCGACACCGCTTTCGCGAGGTGTTGCATGCTCCTCTTGGCCTGAGCCTGCTGTCCGGCCTGCGAAAGCGGCGTCGCGCCCAGGCTTGCCGCACGCACTCCAAGACGCTGTCGCGTTCTCGTAAGTGCAGGACCAGACGCAAGCGAAGCGAACGACATCTCGCCTTAACTGAGTGCCATTCATGCCTGGCATCTTGCCTCACACAGCCTAGTTGCGGCCGTCAGCCGGGGTGGCAGACTCCGCCTGTCATGAATGCATTCTCCAGCCTCGAAAAGATGCTCGATCCCACCCGGCCGTGCTTCACGGCTGAGACGGCGGCAAACATTGTTCAAATCGAGCCAGACGCTGCCAAAACGGCGCGCATGGATGAACTGGCGGCCAAGGCCAACGAGGGACGGCTCGCTCGCGATGAGGAGTCCGAGTACTGGAGCTACATCTATGCAGGCAAGATGATGTCGATTCTCAAACTTCAGGCCAGGCTCTTGCTGAAACGCCAGGCTGCCTGAGGCATGGATACCATCATCCGAAACGAGGTGCGGCAGCGCGCGGGGAACCGCTGCGAATACTGCCGCCTGCGTCAGGAGGATGAGGAGGAAAACCCCTTTCACATCGAGCACATCATCGCGCAGCAGCATGGCGGCACCGACGCGCAGGAAAACCTCGCTCTCGTCTGCTCTTGGTGCAATGCGGTCAAAGGCCCGAATCTCTCCAGCATTGATCCCGATGCAGGCGAGCTGACCCGGTTGTATCACCCGCGAAAAGACCACTGGGACGAGCACTTTCGCCGCGAAGGCCCCTACATTCTCGGCCTCACCGCGGTCGGACGCACCACGGCGTGGCTGCTTCGTTTCAACGACACAGACAACCTCAATCAGCGCCATCTCCTTCTGGAACTGGGCGAACTGGATTGATCCTCAAGACGCTGATCCGAGTTTGGAACTGTCGCATGAGGCTTTCATGGCCGGTCTCAAGATCAATCGTGATCGCCGATGAAGCTGAGCTAGACCCCAACGGGGTCCCGTCATGCAGCCCAAGGGTGCCGAGCCTTGGCGAGTGCTCCCTTGGGAATCAAACCCCACCGCCACCTCACATTCCCGGACCGCAACGCGGTCCCGTCACGGGCGATTCGTTGCTGCAGGGCCGTTCGGGTGACGGAACCTCGTTGAGGTTCTTGATCCGGCGGGGATCGTGGGTGGCGCGGTTCCCAGGAGAGCACTCGCTATCGCTCGGCACTCCTGGGCTGCATGACGAAAGCCCGTTGGGCTTTTGGGGACGGCGAAGGTTTTGCGCTTTGAGATCGCACCCGTGTGGTGGAAAACTTGAGGTGGATTTCGAAGGGAAATTGAGGATGGTTCGTACCATGAGCACGGCCACCTTGACCCAGTCTTTGTTCTCTTTGCCTGTCGCCGAACGTGTGGCGCTGGCGGACAGGCTTTATGCCAGTGTGCCGGAAGACTGGCAGAAGACCGTCGATCAAGCCTGGCTGGAGGAGGCGACGCGGCGCTCGGAGGAGATGGATGCCGATCCGAGTTTGGAACTGTCACACGAGACCTTCATGGCCGGGCTCAAGATCAATCGTGATCGTCGATAAAGCTGAGCTATCACCGGCGGGTTCAGGCGGAGGTCGATGAGGCGGTGGATTGGTATGAGGAGCAGAGTGCAGGACTGGGAGAAGATTTCTTCGCGAAGTTCAAGGATGCCCTGGCTCAGATCGAAGCGCGCCCGGAAGGTTTCAGTTTCTGGCTGGCTTCATCCTCCGTCCGGCGGGTGAAATTGCGGCGCTTTCCATACGACGTGCTCTATGAAATCCGGCCTGGGCGGGTTCGCGTTCTCTGTCTGCGGCATGAAAAAAGACATCCGCGTTACCGGGTCGGGAGATCGTGAATTCTTCACGGACCTCGTTCCGCCGTCGCGTTGGCCCCCAACGGGGTCCCGTCATGCCACGGTGTGATTCCGGACGTAGGTTGGGTGTGTTTGGCGTGCCGATCCCTCCCACACTCCACAGTTCCCTTCGCCAAACCGCCCGACTCTGGGCGGCACCGAAGTCATGCGGCGTTAGCACACGCTCGCAGACGGGCGGGCTGTCGCCACGCCCATCCTACGCCCCATTCATGAACCGCAACGCGGTCCCGTCACGGGGTATGCGCTGCCGCAGGGCCGTTCGGCTGATGGAACCTCGTTGAGGTTCATGCTCCTGAGGGGATCGTGGGTGGCGCAGTTCCCAGGAGAGCACTCGCTAGCGCTCGGCACTCCTGGGCTGCATGACGAAAGCCCGTTGGGCTTTGGGGACCGCGAAGGTAGTGGCAGCAATTGAGCTATTGCACCGTCCCGAGAAAAACGATAGATTCTGCTCATGTCACAGTCGATTCACCTCGATCTCGAATTGCCGGACGACCTGGCGCGGTTCAAACTGCCTGGAGGCGTGAATGAGCGGCTGTCGTCGTTGCTGGACAAGCAGGATTCTGGTCAGGTTCTGACTGACCAAGAAAGACGTGAGGCCGAGGGCTTGGTGGATCTGGCGGACACGCTGACGTATCTCGGACTCAAGGCCAGGGCGGCTGCATGAGCATCCCGAATTCGCTGCGCTGGCAGGTCATCGAACGCGCGGTCAACCGTTGCGAGTACTGTGGCCTGTCACAGGAAGGCCAGGAAGCCGTGTTTCATATCGATCATATTCAGCCGGTGAGCCTGGATGGGGGGACAAAATTGGAGAATCTGGCCCTTGCTTGTGTTTCATGTTCTTTGCGCAAATCGGCGAGAGTGAATGCCGCCGATCCGACCACAGGCTTGCTGGTGCCCTTGTTTCATCCTCGACGTGATGTGTGGAATCTGCATTTTCGCTGGAATGGCGCTGAGCTGAATGGGATCACTCCGACCGGCCGTGCCACAGTGACTGGTCTTGCCATGAATCGTCCGATTGCATTGAGCATACGACGCGAGGATATGTTGCGCGGACGTCATCCACCTCCAGGTCATTTGTGAGGGCAGTCAAAGCGTTCTCCACGCCCGAGCCCTTGTGCTCAGGGAATGCACGTCGGTCGCTGCAGAGGACCCCAACGGGGTCCCGGCATGCAGCCCAAGGGTGCCGAGCCTTGGCGAGTGCTCCCTTGGGAATCACACCCCACCGCGCCCCTCACGTCCCCGGACCGCAACGCGGTCCCGTCACGGGCGATACGCTGCCGCAGGGACATTCGAGTGACGGAACCTCGTTGAGGTTCCTGATCCGGCGAAGATCATGGCTGGCGCGGTTCCCAGGAGAGCACTCGCTATCGCTCGGCACTCCTGGGCTGCATGACGAAAGCCCGTTGGGCTTTGCCTGAGCGCGATGGATCAGGCTTGGAGGCTGTTTTTGATTATTTGCACCCTGACCCCGATTCCCCTACCGTTGATCTTCAGAAGTAGATGACTCCAGAGCTTGTTCAGCCCCGCTTTGTTCTACTTTGATTGATTTTGCGGATCTTTTACGATGCTTTCGATAGCGCATTAAAGTTCGCTCAAGCACATGCGGTAGTTCGTGAATCAGTATGAAGTGCTCTTTTGAATCAAAGAAACTTTCAAACATTGGATTCCTGCGCATCATCTCGGCCGTGTTTATGAGCGTCTTAGTCAGCCGATCAACCTTGGAATGATCGTCTGAATCCTCGGCTTGATAAAGCTGGTAGGCAATGTCATACAGCCAAGGGAAATCCGCTCTATAAAGCCCCAGCCACATGAGCAAACCGAGATAAGGAGATTCATAGTCCTTACCCATATCCATCATCTCCTCCAACATCATTGGGTGCATTCGACGAGTGCGACCGCGCTTGATAGGGGACTCGCTGAATCTCGACTCAATTCGAGATGGCAAGTCTTGATACATCAACTTAATTTCTTCAAAAAGCTTGGCGACTGAAGAGTCATCAACTTTCTTGGGCTTTTCCTTCTCGTGGCCCTGTGCCTTAATGATTTCGGCCACCTTTGCGTTGAAAGCTTCGACCTGGCTTATCACGACTTCTCGGTCTGGCTCCGCGTTCGGAATTCGCGAAACGAGCTGCATAACCAATGAGGTAATTGATTCCGTGTCGTCATCGCTGTTTTGGAACTGTGCAAATGGACCAGTGCTAGCTTCTGCAAGCGGTATCCCTAAAGCCAAGCCGTGAACTGGGGTATTCAACTGGCCCTTAGCAACTCCCGCTTCATAGAGTATCCACGGTCTGTTCACACTGAATGGGGTGAGTAAACACACAACATCCGATGCATCGTCCAGCTTCCTCATTACTTCTGGATACCAATCGACGCCATACTCTATCCCTTGAGTTCCCTTCTTATCTGATGAGCGAAAAGACTTCAGCACGCCCGCACTCACACTGCTCAAAAGCTTGCTGAATGCTTCTGCTATTGAGGCATCACGAGAATCATGGCTCACGAAAACAAGTGCTTTTCCAGTTTTGGAGGGTGCGAGTGCTCCGGACGTATCTGCTTTGCTGACTTCTTGCTTGGCTTCTGAGGACATGGGATAAGAAGGTTGTTTTAGATGCGCAAAAACTGTGGACGAATCAGATTCGACCACAGTTTTTCGAGCCGTCTTTGATGTACTATAGGGTGGAGTGAGCCTGCGCCTTCCCTTACTGGCACGCCTCACACGTCCCACCATTCCTCATCGCCTCAATGGAACACGCCAGGGCCTCATCAGCAGTAAACTGCTTCGCAGCAGCAGCGGTGGCGGCCACGGCGGCGTGGTGGGTGCCGACGACGCCGCGCTTTTCCTTCTCGACTTCGCTGGTGGCTTTTTCGATGTTGGAGGCGCTGCGGGTGCGGAGGTAATAGGTCGTCTTGAGACCCTTCCGCCAGGCGGCGCGGTACATGTGGGAGAGGGTCTGCAGGGCGCTCTCGCCGCAGAAGAGGTTCACGCTCTGGGACTGATCGATCCACTTCTGACGGCGTGCGGCGGCGTCGAGCAGCCAGGCCCAGTCGATGCCGAAGGCGGTGGCGTACTTGCGCTTCAGATCGAGCGGGACTTCTTCGATGCTTTCGAGTTCGCCGTCGGTGTACTTGATCTTGTTCTGGATCTCGGAGTTCCACAGGCCGCGCTTCTTGAGGTCCTTCACGAGGTAAGGATTGAGCACCATGAAGTCGCCGGAGAGATTGCTCTTGGTGTAGAAGTTGGTGAACAGGGGCTCGATGCAGGGGCTGGAGCCCATGATGTTCGAGATGGTGGCCGTCGGCGCGATGGCGAGGACGTTGCTGTTGCGCATGCCGTTCTTGGCGATCTTGGCGCGCAGGCCGGACCAGTCCATCTTGCCGCCACGGGGGACGTCGATGTCAATGCCGCGCTCTTTGGCGAGGAGATCCACGGTGTCCTGCGGAAGGAGGCCGCGATCCCACTTGCTGCCTTTGTAGCTGGAGTAGGTGCCTTTTTCTGCGGCGATGTCGCTGCTGGCCTCATAGGCGTAGTAGGCGACGGCTTCCATGAACTCGTCGTTGAACTCGACGGCTTCCTTGGAGGCGAAGGGAATGCCTTTGCGATAGAGTGCGTAGCCGAGGCCCATGACCCCGAGACCGATGGGGCGATGACGGCTGTTGGCGGTCTTCGCGGAAGGGGTGGGGTAGTAATTGATGTCGATGACGTTGTCGAGCATGCGCACGGCGACGCGGATGGTCTCGCGCAGCTTGGAGTGGTCGATGCCGCCGTTGTCGTCGAGGTGGTTGTCGATGAGGACGGAGCCGAGGTTGCAGACGGCCGTTTCTTCCTCGCTGGTGTTCAGCGTGATCTCAGTGCAGAGATTGGAGCTGTGGATGACGCCCACGTGGTCCTGCGGGCTGCGGACGTTGCAGGGATCCTTGAAGGTGATCCAAGGGTGGCCGGTTTCGAAGATGGACTTGAGCATCTTCTTCCACAGGTCGACGGCCTCCATGACGCGGCCAAAGATCTCGCCCTTGGCGGCCATTTCTTCGTATTCGGCGTAGCGTTTTTCAAAGGCGCTGCCGTAGAGCTCATGGAGGTCCGGCGTTTCGTTGGAACGGAAGAGCGTCCACTGCTGACGGTTCTCCATGCGCTTCATGAAAAGGTCGGGCACCCAGTTGGCGGTGTTCAGATCATGGGCACGGCGGCGGTCGTCGCCGGTGTTCACGCGGAGCTGCAGGAAGTCTTCGATGTCGTTGTGCCAGACTTCGAGGTAGGCGCAGCCAGAGCCGCGGCGCTTGCCACCCTGATTGACGGCGATGAGCTGGTCATTGTGCAGCTTGAGGAAGGGGATGACGCCCTGGCTTTCGCCATTGGTGCCTTTGATGTAGCCGCCCGTGCCGCGCACGGCGGTCCAGGAGCCGCCGAGACCACCCGCCCACTTGGAGAGGTAGGCGTTGTCCGCTATGCCGCGCTGCATGATGGACTCGATGCTGTCGTCCACCTTGTAGAGGTAGCAGGACGAGAGCTGGCTGTGCATCGTGCCGCTGTTGAAGAGCGTCGGCGTGCTGGAGCAGAAGCGGCGGCCTTTGTAGAGGCGGTAGAGCGCGATGATCTTGTCTTCGGCATTCTCCTTTTCCTGCACGCAGAGTCCCATGGCGACGCGCATCCAGAAGAGCTGCGGGGTTTCCAGGCGCTTGGAAGGCTTGGTCTTTTTATCGACGATCAGGTAGCGGTCATACAGCGTCTGGATGCCGAGGAAGTCGAAGTCCATGTCGGCGGCCGGGTCGATGGCGTCGGCGATCTTGTCGAGGTCGTACTTGAGGAGCTGCGGGTGCAGACGCTCGATCTCGATGCCACGGGAGAGATTCTTGCGGAAGCCACGGCGGTGGAAGTTCGGGAGTTGCTCGATGCCGTGATCCACGATGCTCCAGCCGAGCACCTCTTCATAGATGTAGGTGAGGAGCATGCGGGCGGCGAACTTCGCGAAGTCGGCGTCCTTCTCCATCAAGGTGCGCGCATTGAGGACGATGGTGGTCTTGAGCGCATCGACGGTGATCTCGCTGAAGATGGAGCGGCGCAGCTCCATTTCGATCTCGGCACGGTTGAGGATGAGGTCCAGGCCGAGGCTGGCGAAGTCGATGCGGCGCTTCAGATCCTGGCCGTCCCAGAGAAAGGTCTCCGTGGCGGAAACACGCACGAGGATGAGGGTCTGCTGCTGGTCGGACTCCTGCTCGTCCAAGATGGCGGCGGCCTGCTCGTCGCCGGTGCGCATGTTGGAGCGCAAGGCACGGTACTGAATGTAGGAGCGGGCGACTTTGAAGTAGCCCTGCTTCATGAGTTCTTCTTCGACGAGGTTCTGCACGTCTTCGATGTGCATGAACTGCTTGCCGTCATTGATGATGGCACGGCTGACGGATTCAGCGACCTGCACGGCGGGGGAGGAATCCATCTCCATGGAGAGGAAGGCCTTGCGCACGGCGATCTCGATCTTGTTGTGGTTCCAGGGGACGAGCTGGCCGTTGCGGCGGATGACTTTGGTGGTGACCATGATGGGTTGAAGGGAGCCGGCGTCGTTGGCGTCCGAATTGGCGAGGGTTTCCGTGCGCTTGCGGCGCTCGGCCAGACTGCGGGCCACGTCGTGGGCGTTGTGGCGTACCAGCGCCCGCTCAATGACCTGATAAATCTCTTTGGTGCTCAGCATGGGTGCTTCAGTGCCATTGTCCGCCGTGCGCTGGGCGACCTCCTCGGCCACCGCACGTGAAATGACCTGCACCAGCTGGCGGTTGGAATCATTGAAGATTTCGCCCTGAAGCTTGCGCGCCAGGAGGAGATCGGTGATCGCATTGCCCACGGTGTCGGCGATTTCACCGACATCGAAATCACGCTCGCTGCTGCCGATGCGCACCTTGGTGTTTCCCGGCATGGGAATGCCGACCACGCCAGCAGTCAGGGCACTCCAGTCAAAACTGGGTTTTTGGTGCTGAGGGGTGTTGTGGGCGACGTTTTTAAGCGCCTTGTCTTCTTGGAGAAGGTTGGTGATCATGGCGGGAGGTCCAGGCTTGAGATTAACGTGAGCAGTTGATTAACGGAAATGAACGAATTGAGCAGATGAAAACTCCGCCGGGAGTTCCAGCGGGAAGTCGGCCAGCAATAAAAAATTAAAGATCGTCGTCGGAACAGGCGGCCAGCGCGGAGGACTTCTGGTAGTCGGTCACCTTGCCTTCGAAGAAATTTTGCTCTTTCTTGATGTCCATCAGCTCCGCCAGCCATGGCAGCGGATTGGTGATGCCCGGGTTCAGCGCCGGGAGACCGCAGCCGTCCAGACGACGGTCGGCGATGTAGTCGGTGTAGCGCTCAAATTCTTCCGCGCTCAGGCCCACGGCATTCACCGGCAGGCAGTCACGGATGAATTCCTTTTCCAGCGCCACGCCTTCGCGCATGATGTTCATCAGTTCCTCACGGAAGTCAGCGGTCCAGATTTCGGGATTCTCTTCCACGAGGTCCATGAACAGATTGCGAAAGACTTCGATGTGGTTCGACTCGTCACGCAGCGTGTAGCGGAACATCTGGCCGATGCCGGGGAACTTGTTCTGGCGGTACAGGCTCAGGATCATGCCGAAGAGACCGTAGAACTGGGTGCCCTCCATGCACTGGCCAAAGACGAAGATGTTCTTGGCCAGGAGCTGCTTGTTCTCGATCAGGGTGAGGTCAAGGTCGCGGCGCAGGTTGTTGGAGTGCTTGGTGACGAATTCGTTCTTCTTCACGATCGTCGGGATCTGCTCAAACATCGCCTCGCACTCATGCGGGTTGATGCCCAGGGAGGAGATCATGTACAGCAGGGAGTCCGCATGGATGTTCTCTTCATGCGCATGGCGGCCCAGAACGAGCTTCAGCTCGGGGGCGGTCACCAGTTCGCGCACCACGTGCTGCACGTTGTCTCCCACGATGCCTTCGGCGGCGCTGAAGTAGCCGATGCCCATCATGATGATCCAGCGTTCGTTCTGGGATACATCGTTGGAACGCCATTGTTCCACATCCTTCTGCATCTGGATATCTTCAGGCTCCCAGTGGTTGGCCTTCATGATGCGGTAAAGATCATACGCCCACTGATATTTCAGGGGAAGAAGGTTAAAGGTCATGCTCTTGCGACCATTGATCACCTTCTTGGCGGCAAAGGCAGCTTCAGCTTTGTCTTGATCGAGGGGGAACTCGCGATTGCCAATTTTGTAGATCTTATCCATGACGAATTCGTTGCAGAGTGAAGGGTGATTATTAGAATTTTCTCGAAAATGACAAATCATTCAGGATGCGTCATAAATACTAGACTGCACGCCTGCCGAGGCGGATCATGCACAAGATATAGTGTTTTGGCGAGATCTTTTTCCCATCCATTGTGCTAAAACGCGTTTCACATCGGTGATTCAAGGGTTCCACGCTGAAAAAATCTTCCACGCGTTAAAATGCCACCCATGAAGAGCAATTTTGAGAAACTTTGCAGCATTGCCCGAGAAAACCACAAGCGAATATCGAGCCAAAAATATGTGGAACTCAGCCGCGACAAGGGATCTGAAGCTGATCTTGTCACGTAATATGCTCATGCTGAATCTATGAATCTGCGTCACATCACCCGCTACGTGTTGGTAGCTTGCCTCCTGAGTTCCTGTGCAGTCATTGTTCCACAGGGATCGACTCCCCCCGGGGTCACGGTCGATCTCGTGCCGAAGGGCCGTTACGCCCGGAGGGTGAGCCGGCCCATGCGGCCCACCTACATCACCATCCACGCCACGGAGAATTATGCCCGGGGCTGCGGGGCCTATGCCCATGCGCAGATGCTCAAAACGGGCTCGCTCAAGGGACGTCACAACGCCATCGGCTACATCGGCTGGCATTTCACCGTGGATGACCATTCCATCTATCAGAGCATGCCCACCAATGAGCGTGGCGAGCACGCCGACTACGACGGCCCGGGCAATCGCACCTCCATCGGCATCGAAATGTGCGAAAATCGCGGCAATGACCGCGCCGTCACCCTGGACAAAACCGCGCGCCTCGCCGCCTGGCTCATGAAAGAGTACAATATTCCTCTGGATCACGTCGTCCCGCACCAGCACTGGCTCATGATCCGCCATGACGACCATCGCGACCTTGGCCACAAAAATTGCCCGCACTTCCTGATGGAGCACGGCCAGCCAGGCGCGAAGTGGCAGGCGTTCCAGGCCAGGATCGCAGCGTATCGGCGCGCGTTGTGAATTAAAAGGTCTTGCCACGTCCACTGCCCCACGCTGGAGTCAGCCGCATGGCCCAAAACCTCGACGCACTTCGTCTCGCCCTCCAACATTCGCCCGACAATGCGCCGCTGCTGATGCTCTTTGCGGACGCCTGCCTGGATGAAGGCCTTCTTGAAGAGGCGGAGCAGTCTTTCCAGCGTGTGCTGAGCAACGACGCTGCGCATGCGGACGCACGCCTGGGACTCGCCCGCGTGGCTTTGCTGCAGGGCAAGACTTCGCAGGCTGCGGTGCGTGCCGAGCAGATCGTGGCCGACACCCCCTCCTGTGCCGCCGCCTTCCTGCTGCTCGCACGCATTCACATCACGGAAGGCGATCTGCCGAAGGCGAAGCTGATGTATGACAAGGGTATCGGTTTGAACCGCTCCCTGGCGGACCCCGGCATCGAAAAAGATCTTCACGGCATCAAGCCCGCCGGCGATGACGCCTCCGGGCGCAAGCGTGGCGCGATGACGTCCAGCGGCACTTTCATTGAAGCGGTGAACGAAGACAAAAACGACGATGACGGCCATCCACGCGGCGGTGCCGCCTTTGATCTAGGGCTGGCTGAATTCGGCAAGCCGGAGCTCAATTTCTCCAGCGTCGGCGGCATGGAGGCGCTGAAGGAGGAAATCCGCATGAAGATCATCTATCCGCTGAAGCATGCGGAGCTGTTCAAGGCCTACGACAAAAAAGTCGGCGGCGGTGTGCTGCTCTACGGCCCGCCCGGTGTGGGCAAGACGCTCATCAGCAAGGCCACCGCCGGCGAGATCAATGCCAACTTCATCGCCCTGGGCCTGCACCAGATTCTCGACATGTGGATCGGCGGCTCGGAGAAAAACATGCACGAGGTCTTTGAACTCGCCCGCCAGAACGCGCCCAGCATTCTGTTCTTTGATGAAGTGGATGCGCTGGCCGCAGACCGCCGGGATCTGCGTCAAAGCGCTGGCCGCAATCTCATCAATGCCTTCCTCTCTGAAATGGATGGCGCGGAGTCCAACAACGACGGCGTGCTCATCCTGGGAGCCACCAATGCACCGTGGCACATCGACCCCGCCTTCCGGCGTCCAGGCCGGTTTGACCGCACTTTGTTTGTGCCGCCGCCGGATGAAGCCGGACGCGCTGCCATCATCGAAGTCATGGCGCAGAAGAAACCCATCGGTGAGCTGGATTCACGGGCGCTCGCCAAAAAGACCGAGGGCTTCTCCGGCGCAGATCTCAAGGCAGTCTTCGATCTCGCCACCGAAGACGTGATGAATGAAGTCATGCGCACCGGCAAGGTCATCCCGCTGACGACGAAGGACCTCATCAAAGCCGCCGGACGCCACAAGGCCACGACGAAGGCGTGGTTCGAGAGCGCGAAAAATTACGCGATGTATTCGAACCAAAGCGGCTTCTACGATGACGTGCTGAAGCACCTCGGCCTCATGAAGCGTTGAACCCCGTTGCAGCGCATGTCTGACGATTTTCATCCCACTCCTGATGCGGCCTTTGCACGCGGCCGCCTGCTGCAAAGCCAGCACCGCCTTCCGGACGCCATCGCCTGCTACCAGCAAGCGCTCGCGTTGGATGCGCATCACACGCTCAGCTACGTCATGCTCGCGCTGTGCTGGATGCAGGAGGACGACACCGCGCCGAAGTCGATCGACGCGGCCCAGCGTGCCATCGCGCTGGAGCCAGAAAACGCCTTCGCCCGCAGTGTCCTGGCGCTGGCATTGAATGCAAACGCCAAAGACGGCCAGACCGCTGCCGTCAAAGCAGCGCTGCTGCAGGCCGAAGAAGCGGTGAATTTGGATCCCGACAGTGATTTCAGCCATGCCGTGCTCGCACGCCTGCACCTGCGCTTGCGTGATTACCCGAAAGCCGAGGCCTCCGCCCGCGCCGCACTCGCGCTGGATACCGAGAACACCATGGCCGCCGAGGTGCTCTCCGTTGCATTGCTGCTGCAAAAGAAGGACGGGGACAACGCGGAGCTCATCCAATACCAGCTCCAGCGCAATGCCGAGGACGACAGCGCCCACACCAGCGCAGGATGGATGGCCGTGATGAAGGGGGATCACAAGAAAGCCAATCAGCATTTCCTCGAAGCTCTGCGGCTGAATCCGATGAATGAAAACGCGCGCATGGGCCTCATCGAGTCCTTTCGCGCTAGGTCGTGGTTCTACCGCAGCTACCTGCGCTTTGGCCATTGGATGAACCAGTTTACCGAAGGCCGGCAGAGCGCGATCATGATCGGAGGCTTCATTGGTTACAAGGTGCTGAGCAATTACCTGAAAACCGTGTCGCCTGTTCTTGCCAGCCTCCTCGTCGGCGCGTGGCTCGTGTTTGCGCTGTGGTCCCACCTTGCACGCGGCCTCAGCACTTTCTTTGTTGCGATGGACCGCTTTGCCCGCCAGGCCCTGAAACCGCGTGAGTACTGGGAGGGTGTTGTCGTGGGTGGGCTGCTCTTTCTCGCCCTTGCCGTCGTCATTCTCGGCTACGCCTGGAGCCTGCCGTCCTTCGGCTACGCCGCCCTCGCCTGCCTGCTGGCCGCCGCCGCCAATGCCTCCGCCTTCACCAACGACCACCACATCGGCCGCCATGTGTACAACATCGCCGGTGCCATCGCCGGCTTCGGCGCTGTGTATCTGACCGCCGACATCCTCACCCAGGCAAACCTCCCTTGCGCCGATCTCCTCGGCCTCAGCGCTATTCTGATCGGCGTGGCTGTGTCATGGCTCAGGCCATTCCGAGTGCTGTATGCGTGAGGAATGGAAGGCACATTCAGCCCTGCCGCGTGCGGGGAAAAGCGGCTTGTGAGTCAGGCGCGCTCGGTTATTATTTAAGCAGTGAGCGCCCGTGACCTACTGCTGCAAGTCAAAGCTCTGCCCCCGGCCGAGCAGCGCCGTTTCATGGACGCGATGATGGATTTGGATCTCGCCACGCCCATGGCACCCGCTCAAATGCAGGTTCCTGATTTTGACGCGTACTGGGAGCGCCTGCATGCTCTTGGCATGCCACGGTGGACCGCCGAGCAGACCGCAGGACTGCTGCTTTGATATCAAGGCGCTCCAACTCGCCGCTTTGGAGGGGCTGCGAATTCCTGATCTCCGGCGATGAACTGAAGCCCGCTGAGGCGCAGATCACTTCTTCATCAGATACGCAAAGAAGTCCTTCAGATCCGCATCGCTCATACCCGTAGTGAGGCCTTCGGGCATGAGGGAGACGGGGGAGGCGGTCATGGATTCGATGTCGGTCTGTTTGAGCGCGGTTTTGTTGTTGGCCATGTCCTTGATGACGATCCCGTTGGCGTCCTGCGCATCCATGAGGCCGGTGAGGATCTGGCCGCCTTTGGTTTTCACGATGTAAGCGCCGAAGCCTTCGCGGATCTCCATGCTGGGCATGAAGAGGTTGTCGAGCCAGAAGTCAGCGTTGCTGCGGTCGTAGCCGGTGAGCTCTGGGCCGATGCTGCCGCCTTCGCCAAAGAGCTTGTGGCAGATGAAGCAGCGGCCCATGAACTGGATCTTGCCTTTGTCGGCATCGCCCAGGCCGGTCTTGAGCACGGCCTTGATGCGCTCGGCTTCCTTCTTCTTTTCCGGCGTAGGGCCAGTGGCCAGCAGGCCCTTCCAGTGCTTGTCGATGGCGGCATCAATTTCAGGATCTTTGTGCAGGCTGAGCTGGCGCACGATGTCCACGGTGAAGTGCTTGGTGGGCACCTTCCACTCGTTGACGAAACTCACGAGAATCTGCGCCCACTCTTTGCGACCAGCCAGCACGCGCAGGGCGTCTTCACGCAGCGCTTTGTCTCCGGCGATCTGAGTTTCCCAATTGAGCAGCAGGGCTTCAGGAATGCGCTTGTCGTCAAACTTGGCGGCGGCCTGGAGGATGCCGCGCTTGAGGCCGGGCGGGTTCGTGCTCTTCAAAATGTTCACCATCGGCATCACCGCTTCCTGTTTGCCGAGTTCGGCCAGGGTCTTGGCGATGGCGATGCGGGCGGTGCTGCTGGCTTTCTTGTCCTCCAGCAGCTTCAGCGCGCTTTTCAGCGCCTCCTGGCTGCCGCTGCGCAGCGCGAGCGTGAGATCACCGCCGCTTTGCTTCGCCATGTAATCATTGAGTGCCTTGGTGAGTGACTCTGGCAGCTTCGGCATTTCCGCACCTTCAAAGGCGGAAGCGATACCCGCAATGAATTTGCCACGCAGCGCTTCGTCATTCGTTAACGCGAGCAGATCGGCGCAGGACTGGAAGTTCTCTTCACCACCGGCCAGCGCGTAGCGTTTCGCAAGTTTTTCAGCGAGGTTGTCGCGAAAGAGGCCGGTCTTGAGAAAGGCGGTGTCACTCTTGAGGAAGGCAAAGACGGCGGCGCGTTCCTTCTCGGCCTTGGACTCCAAAGCCCACCACGCGAGGAGTGGCAGATGGCCGCTGATGTCTTCGGCATCACCGGCCCACAGCAGCGGGAGGGCGGACTGCGCTGGCAGCTTTTTGGCCGTGGCGAGAATCTGAGCGCGGACTTCAGGATGCTGCTCTGTTTTGGCCATTTTCAGAAGGGCATCCGCGTCGCGGTTTTCCTCCCCGACCATCTTCACGCACCAGCGTCGGATATAAGGATCACTGTTCGTGAAGGGAAGTTCGTCGGCCAGACCCAGCGCATCCAGCGCCCACAGTGTTTCGAGGGTTGTCGGCAGGGCTTTGAGCTTGGGGCCGAGCTCGGTCAGATGACGCCAGCCAATCTCCAGCACCGCCTGCTTGCGAAACCACTCATTTGGATGACTCAGGTAACCCAGCAGTTCCTCACCACTCGCCTTGCTCAAATCAAACGGCTTCAGCTTCGGTGCACCTGCCGCAGGCCGCACACGGTAGATGCGGCCGCTGGTCTTGTGCCAGTCGTCGATGGGGCTGACATGGCTGAGGCGGGTGTCGTACCAGTCGGCCATGTAGAAGCCGCCATCGGGTCCCACACCAGCCCACACAGGGCGGAACCAGCGGTCCGGGGTGCTGAGGAGGTTTTCTTCGTCCTTGGTGCGGAAGGTGGAGCCGTCAGGAATGCGCTCGCTGACATAAACAAGATTTTGCAGCGCGTTCGGGGCGATGATTTTGCCTTCGTAGGCGCTGCCGAGCAGGCCGCCTTCATAAACCGTGAATGCCTGAGGGAAGCGTTTGTTGTCGCCCTCATGCCGCATGTGCTCGAACCAGCCGAAGGCATAGGGATTGGTGAGCGGGCCGTGCTTGCCCCAGCCTTTGATGCCGTAGCTGCCCTGCTCGTAGTGCATGCCACGCGTGGCACCGTTCGTGCCGGAAAACAGGCGGCCCTTGCTGTCGAAGTCGAGACTGAAGGTGTTGCCGCCGCCTTCGGCGTAGATTTCGAAGGTCTTCTTCTTGGGATGATAACGCCAGATGCACTGGCCCTCCCACTTCACGTTCTTGGTGTTCGTGCTGCTGACATTGCCGGTGGTGGTGCTGCCGTTGGCACCGTAGAGCCAGCCGTCCATACCCCATTGCAGATTGGTGGCGACGCTGTGGGTATCCTCCAGGCCAAAGCCGCTGAGTTCCACCTCGGGCGTGTCGCTGTCGGGTTTCGCGTCAAAGTCAGCGTCGGCATAGCTGAGCAGGTAGGGTGGATTGAGCACCCAGATGCGGCCCATGCCGTGCAGCGCTGCGCTGGCGATGTTCAGGCCGGTGATCACGTCCTCGTGCTTGTCGAAAAAGCCATCGCCATCCGTGTCTTCAAAGACGGTGATCTTGTCGGCTCCCTTTTCGCCCCGTGGCGGTGGCAGCGGCACCTTGTCAAACTTGGCGCGCAGATGCTGGTCATAGCTGATGATCTTCAGTCCGGCGGGGAATTGATACTGGCGGTACTGCACCACCCACATGCGGCCTTTGGAGTCCCAGCTCGCATACAGGGGCTGCTCCACCACCGGCTCGGCGGCCATGAGGTCGATGACAACATCGCTGCGCGTTTTGAATTTCTTCAGTGCCTCCTCGGGCGGCGTCGGGGGTGTGTCGTCGCGCATCACGCCGCGTCCGGCGCGTGTCTCCATGATTTTTTTTACCGCTTCATTGCCGGCGACAGCATCGGGCTTGACGTTTTTCGGGTCGGCGGCGAGCGCAGCACTGCCGAGCAGGAGAAAGAGAAGGCGCGTTTTCATGGTGAAGAGACTAACAAACGAAGCAGCGGCGGTTTCTTGCCGCCTTGTCACTGGTTCCGGTATTTTCGTGTGACAGAAAAAAAGTGGAAGCGGGGCGTGATTTACGCTCCAGTTTGCAGTTTCCACCCAATTATCTCCCATGGCTGACTCCTACACCGAAGTAACTTCACAAAACTGGTTCAGCCGCATTCGTGAATCAATCAAAGGCATCCTGTTTGGCATCATCGTCATCCCGATAATGATCGTTCTCCTCTGGTGGAATGAAGGCCGTGCCGTCACCACGGCGAACAGTCTCAAGGAAGGCGCTGCCGCTGTCGTGCATGTGGCTGCAGACAAAGTGGACCCTGCGAACGACAAAAAGCTCGTGCATGTAACGGGCGACGCCAAAGCCGATGGCCCGGTGGTGGACACCGACTACGGCGTCAGCGTGCCGGCGCTGCGTCTGGTGCGCACGGAGGAAATCTACCAGTGGGAGGAGCACAAGAAGTCGGAGACCAAGCAGAAAGTCGGCGGCGGTGAAGAAACCACGACCACCTACAGCTACGACAAAAAATGGGTGGATAAGCCGGTGAAGTCTTCCGAGTTCAAAAAGCCCGACGGCCACACCAACGAAGGCGATCTGATCTCCGGCAATGCCAACATCAGCGCCGATAAAGTCACGCTGGGCGCCTTCGCCGTGCCGGAAAATTTCGTGAAGCAAATGGGCAGTCCCATCAAGAGTGCGCTCACGGATGCGGATCTGGCCAAGCTGCCGGCCGATCTCAAAGAAGGCACGAAAATCCAGGACGGGGCCTTCTACTTTGGTGAAAAGCCCAAGGATCCAAAAATCGGCGATGTGCGTGTGTCCTACGAAATCGTGAAGCCCGGCACCTTCAGCATCTTGGCAGAGCAGCTCGATGGCACCTTTGAGCCCTACCAGACCAAGGCCGGCGACCCTATCGACTTCATCGAAGAGGGCACCATCAGCGCCGAGAAGATGTTCAAAGACGCCGCCAAGGCGAACGCCATCGAAACCTGGGTCATACGTTTCCTAGGCTTCCTCTTCATGGCCTTTGGCTTCATGGCCATCATGAAGCCGCTCAGCGTGCTGGGCAGCGTGATTCCCTTCATTGGGGACCTCATCGGCATGGGCACGGGTTTGATCTCATTCGTCCTGGCTGCCACCATCTCCTTTCTGGTGATCGCCATCGCCTGGATCTTTGTCCGTCCGCTGCTGGGCATCGTGATGCTGGCGCTGGCCATCGGTGCGTTCATCTACATGCGCAAGCTGGCGGCTGCGAGCAAGCCCGCCACGGCTTGAAACGGCCGACCTAAATATACTCTAAGGTTTATGGTTGTTGCTCCCGTTGTGAGGTGTGTCACAGTACCTGACTGATGCGACTTACCAGCAGCCCGAGCTCCGCCGCTCCCCTAGTGACCCGTTCCGCGCCACCTTCGCCGCAGGAACTCTCTGCCACGATGCCCTTTGGGCGCTATTCCGTGCAGGCACAGGTGGGCATTGGCGGCATGGGCACGGTGTATCGCGGCACGCAGCTCAGCCTGGGCCGGCCCGTGGCCATCAAGGTGCTGCGCGTGACCGACGGCTATGACTTTGCCTTTGAAGACCGCTTCCGCCGGGAGGCCCGGGCCATGGCCACGCTCAACCACCCAAACATCGTCGCCATCTATGACTATGGTCACATCGGCACGGATTTTCTGTTCTTCGTCATGGAGTTCGTCGATGGTACCGACCTTGGCGAGATCATGCGCACCGGGCGCATGACGCGAGAGCTCGCGCTGCAACTGCTGCCGCAGATCTGCGCCGGACTCGAATACGCGCACTCCAAAGGCATTGTCCATCGTGACATCAAGCCTGCGAACATCATGCTCACGCGCCAGGGAGAGGTGAAGATCACCGACTTCGGCCTGGCCAAGGACGTCATGCGTGCGCCCTCCATGGTCACTGAAACGCACATGGTCATGGGCACGCCGGAATACGCCGCGCCGGAGCAGTTCAATGCGCATCGCGACGTCGATCATCGCGCTGACATCTATGCCTTCGGCGTGCTGATGTATCAGATGCTCACCGGGGCCCTGCCGCGCGGTTCCTGGCAGCCGCCTTCGACCTTGCTGCATGGCCTGGATCCGCGCCTGGATGCGGTCATCATTCGCGCGCTGATGACGGATCGTGAGCACCGCTATCAGTCCATGGGCGACATGCGCCGCGTGATCGAGTCGGCCCTGGCCCCAGTGGCACACACGCCCAGCCGCCCGCTGCCGGTCGCCAAGGCCAGTGCCGGACGCATCCTGCTGCTGGAGGACGATCTCATGGTGCGCGATCTGATGCGGCGCGCCTTGGAAAAGGCATCCTTCGAAGTGGTCGAAACCGGCGACGGCAAGGAAACGCTGCGCCTCTACCAGGAAGCGATGCAGCAGCACCGCCCCTACGACCTCGCCATCCTCGATCTCACCATTCCCGATGGCATGTGCGGCCGGGAAACGATGCTCTATCTCCGTCGTCTCGATCCCCAAATCCTCGCCATCGTCTCCTCCGGCTATCGGGACGATGCCGTGATGAAGGACTGCGCCGCCTACGGCTTTGCCGCTGCGCTGCCGAAGCCCTACCAGGTGGAAGGCCTGCTGCACGTCGTGAACGGCGCCCTTGCCGTGGGCCGTCGCCGCATGGCATAAGCATTGCCAGCAAGGACTTCCTGCTTTTAATGAGAAAATGCTGACCCGGCTTCGAATCAAAGGCTTCAAAAACCTCTCCGACGTGGAGGTTCTTTTTGGCCCTTTTACCTGCATTGCAGGTGCGAACGCCGTGGGAAAATCCAACCTGTTCGATGCCATACGCTTTTTGTCTCTGCTGGCAGACATGAAGCTGGATGAGGCAGCCCGCTCAATCCGAGCTGAAGATGATCGCAATGGTGATGTCCGTTCATTGTTCACCAACGACGGCTACGCCATAGCCAAAGAAATTGAATTCGATCTGGATATGATCGTTCCTCGCGAGGCAGTGGATGAGCTTGGCCAGACAGGGGAGGCGTCCACGACCTGCCTCAATTACAAGCTTAGGATCGGCTATCGTGACAGCTCTGATGACAAGCGCCAGCTGGGCGAGCTTGAACTGCTGTTTGAAGAGCTGACCTACATTACTCATAACGAAGCGAAAAAGCGTCTCCGGTTTCATACTTCCAAGGCTTGGCTGGAGTCGGTCATACAGGGTCGCAAAACCAGCAAGCTTATCTCAACGCTTTCCGAGGGTGGAAAAACATTTGTGGTGCTTCATCAGGATGGAACCTCACGCAGCGGACTCAACAAACGAGGCCCAGGTTACAAACGAGTGGCGCGCCAACTTCCTCGAACGGTGCTTTCTGCGGGGGATGCGGACAGTCCCACGGTACTTTGTGCCCGTGTCGAATTGCGCAGTTGGGAATTGCTTCAGTTGGAACCATCTGCGATGCGGGAAAGTGACAGCATCAATCAATCCACAGGTGTGGACGCCAGTGGTGCGCACATGGCCGCGACACTGTATGAACTCGGCCGAACGCCGATATTTCCTGGGAAACCCGCCGATCCTGAAGCCGCCTATCAACGCGTGAGCAACCGTCTGTCTGAACTTCTGGGGGACGTTCGTGGCGTCGGCGTTGATGTGGATGAAAAGCGGGAGCTGCTTTCTCTCTACTTGGTTGATCGCATGGGTGTCCATACAGCAGCCCGTTCGCTTTCCGACGGCACCCTAAGCTTCATCGCCCTGGTCATCAAACAGATGGAAAGCCGTGGGAACCGGCTGCTTTGCATGGAGGAACCTGAAAACGGAATTCATCCTCGCCGTATTCCTGCAATTCTAGATCTGCTTCAGGACATTGGAGTGGATGTTTCATCTCCTGTGGACGATGCGAATCCTCTGAGGCAGATCATCGTCAATACCCATTCTCCTTCAGTAGTGCAACAGGTGCCTGACGAGTCGATTCTATTTGCCGAGACCGTTCCATCTTGGACTCCAGGCCGAAAAACCTTCGAGCGGCTGGTTTTTTGTATTCTGCCTGATACGTGGCGTTCTAAGGGCAAAGATGACGAAATGATCGTCAAAAAAGCTTCGCTGCTCGCATATTTGCGGGTGCCAGGAAAAAGGCGTGTATCCGAAGAAGATGATCACGAGGATCGTCGTGTTATTGACAGTGCCTATGTGCAGACGCTGCTAGAACTATGAACGACAAGCAGATGATGACGCGCCGGTTTACATTGCTTGCTGAGGGATCTGGAGACAAGGCTTTGATGCCGATTCTGGAATGGCTTTGGAGAGAGCATCGTCCTGACGAACTGTGCATAGGGCAGTTTGCCGATTTGGAATTCAGCAATCTCAAAAGCCGTACGTTGGAAGACAAGCTCATACCAGCGCTGGATCTGTACCCTTGCGATCTTCTGTTTGTTCATCGGGATGCCGATAGAGAGGGACTAGAAAAGCGCACGCAGGAGATTCAGGCCGCAATGGCTTCCACATTTGCCCCAAACATACGTCCTCCGGTAGTTTGCGTTATTCCTGTGCGCATGAGTGAGGCGTGGATGTTGTTCAACGAAAAAGCGATACGAAAAGCGGCAGAAAATCCCAATGGATCCATGTCTCTGGATATTCCTGCTTTACCAAAGGTGGAACAGATACCCGATCCAAAGGTAAAGCTGCGCGAATTGTTACTGAAAGCGTGCGGCCTTCCTCCTCAACGTCTTCGTAGCTTTAAGCCCTCCCGCGCGGCAAGACTGGTCACCGAGTTTATCGACGATTTTTCACCGCTCCGTCAACTTGCGGCCTTTGCACGAATGGAGGCTGAGTTCAAGAAGGTGAAATTTAAGTCCTAGCTCACACCACGCGCGTTGCTGCTTTGGAGTCCATGGCCTGCCAGACGGCGTGCACCACACGCATGTAGTTCATGCCTTCGCCGAAGTCTGGCCTTGGTCGCGGTGCTTTCGGATCACGCACTGCCGCGATGAAATCGCGCTCCACCGTCCAGCCCCGCTGCATCTCGGTGGGGACGGTCAGAGACTCCATTTTACCACCGCGTTTGCCGAGCTGGAGATCGTCCGTAGCGAAATCATAGCTCAGCGTGCCTTCGGAGCCGAAGATCCACAGTTTGTCCGTCGGTGCATGCGCGGCCACGCCGCTGAAGAGCATCGTGGCCTCGATGCCGCTGCGGAATTTGGCCATCACATGGACAAAATCAGGAATATCCACCTCCACGCCGGCGCGTTCCGGGACCACCACGTTCCCGCGTGCCTCCACTTCGACGATGTGGCCGAGCCACTGCTGCAGCACCTCGGTGTAGATCCCCAGCGTGAGGATTTGAATGCCGCTCAGGTCCGACTGCTGCCGCCAGTGCGCGGGCTTCGCCGCATCCAGCCAGGCATCATTGAAGCTGTGCAGCAGCACCTGATGCGGTGTGCCGATGGCGCCCTCCGCGAGCAGCTTTTTCACCAGCTCCCCACCGTGCATGCCCTGCGGCGCCGGACAGATCGCGGTGACGAGTTCAGGATACCGCATGGACGCCTCCCACATCTGGTTTGCCTCTGGCAGCGAGGCCGCCATGCGTGCTTGTGTGAACACATGCTTGCCGTGCTGCAGCGCGTAGCAGGTCATCTCGGAATGCATGTACGGGTGCGTGCCGATCCAGACCACATCCACATCGCGCGAGGAGGCCACCTCTTCCCAGCGCTCCACTGCCTGCGCTTCGGGTGCAAATTCCCGGCAGAAGGCCTCCGCGCTAGCCAGCGAGCGGTTCGTCACCTGCGTGATCTGCACGTTTGGAATGGCCCGCAGGCCGGGCATGTGGCGGGATTTGACGATGCCACCGGCACCAATGATGCCGATGCGGATGGGTTGATCTGTTGCAGTCATAGACGTATGGATTGGGGACACCTTGGAGCCAACCCCCAAGCCCTGCATGCAAATCCTGCACATCTTCATTTCCCCGGAGCACATCTACGTCGGGCATCACGGCAAGCCTGCGGGTACCGAGCCCATGGTCGAGGTGCCAGAGGCTGAATGCGTGACCGGCAAGGGCCTGCGCGGCGACCGCTATTTCGGCTGGAAGGAAGACTACAAAGGGCAGGTCACCTTCTTCGAGCACGAGCAGTACGAGCGCCTGTGCGAACAGTTCAGCGCCATGGGCCTGCCGCCCTCCATCTTTCGCCGCAACATCATTACCAAAGGCATCGACCTCAACACGCTCATCGGCACCGAGTTTGAAGTGCAGGGGGTGCGTTTTCTCGGCACGCAGGAGGCCGCGCCCTGCCACTGGATGAACCAAGCCTTCGCCGAAGGTGCTGAAGCCGCGCTCAAAGGCCATGGTGGCCTGCGTGCCAAAATCTTGAGTGACGGCATCCTCCGCAAATCATGAACACTCCCTTCGCAGCCGTATTGCTCGCGGGTGGTCGCTCCACCCGGATGAAACAGGACAAGGCCCTGCTCCACTGGCACGGGCAGGATCTCTGGCAGGCGCAGTTGCACAAGCTGCAATCACTCGACGCCGCACGCGTGCTGCTCTCCTGCCGGAGCGAGCAGCCTCTGTTTGTGAGCCCCAGCGACGAAGTCGAGGTCGTGCATGATCCCGACGGCGAGGACGGCGGCCCGCTGGCCCCCATCACCCGCTGTCTGGAACGGGTGCAAATGCCGCTGCTTGTGCTGGCGGTGGACATGCCCTGGATGACCGCCGCCTTTCTGCGCGAGCAGCTCCACCACCATGAGAGTCCGGAGAAGGGCTGGTTCTTCCGCGGCCCGCATGGGGATGAGGCCCTGGCCGGTCTCTACGCCCCTTCCATGCTGCCGCTCATGCGGGAAGCGCAGTCCAACAAAGACTTCAAACTCCAGCACGTCATCGAGGCCGCCGTCCATTCCGGCCTGGCCATCACACATCCGCTGGGGGACGAGCAGATGCCGTTCTTCCGCAATGCGAACACACCGGCGGATTTGAAGTGATGCGGGCCCTCCTGCCTGCATTCTTCGGCTCACAGCTTCTTGAGCTGGGCCGTCAGATATTCGCCGCACGGTGTTTCTTTTCCATCCTTGAAGCGGATCAAATAAGGCTTGCCGGAGGTGCCTGAAGTGGAGGCTGCTTTAGCGATGAAATCGGTGGCAGTCTTGATGTCCTTTTCATTTCGTTCCCATTTGGCGCGGATAAATTTGGCGGCGTTTGCCGCACTGTATTCGCTGCCATTCCTGATGAAGGTGGCGTTTTCCAATCCTTGAATGTGCGAGATCAGCGCCTCGATTTTGGCCTTCTCTGTCGCCGGTGCGGTTTCTGCTGCCGGCAGTATGGCGGCTGCGCTCCAAAAGAAGCAGAGGAAACACAGAGATTGGCTGATGAGTTTCGATGTCATGGTGGTACCTTATAAAACGCCTCTGCATCGGCATACGGATGTGCTGACTCAACGCAGCTCATGTCCCAGGATCGCCAGCGTGGCGATACTGGCCGTTTCAGCGCGCAAGACCAGCGGCCCCAGCGTGACAGGCACAAAGCCCGCCGCAAAAGCCAGCGCTTCTTCTTCTGCGGTGAAATCGCCTTCAGGACCGATCAGGACTGCCACGCTGCTCGGCTTGGAGGCCGGCAAGGCCTGTTTGAGCGTGCGCGTGTGTTCGCTGAGCGCGGGGATAAGCTTGAGCCCAGCTTGAAACTTCACGCCAGTGGCGAAGGTGATGGGAGCGTGCAGTTCCGGCACAAACGGCGTGTGGCATTGCTTTGCGCTTTCGACCATGTGCCGCCGCCATTTGGCGAGTTTCTTCTCCGTCTGCGCGGCATCGAGATGAATCACTGTGCGCTCGGTGATGACAGGCTGCACACTGGCAGCGCCTAGTTCCACCGCTTTTTCGAGCAGCCACTCAAAGGGTTCCGCTTTGATCAGCGCGGGCAGCAGATGAATCGACGTTTGAAACGGTTCGACTCGTGTTTCAGAGGTGATTTTCGCCTGCACCTCAGATTTGGAAACGTGCGTGATCTCACAGACCGCCACGCAGCCGGCACCATCGAAGATCTCGATGGTGTCACCCGGTTGTTTGCGCATCACACGACCACAATGCTGGGCTTCATCGCCGGTGAGGGTGAGGTGCGGCGAGTCCCAGTGAATGGATGAGAGATGGAAGCGAGGCAACGACATGTCAGCGGTTCATCAGCGCTTCAATCTCATCCGCCTCAATCGGAATATGCGCCATGAGGTCGATGTTTTCCTTTTCGCCGATGAAGATGTTGTTTTCCAGGCGGACGCCGAGTTTTTCCTCCCGGATGTAGATGCCGGGTTCGACGGTGAAGACCATGCCGGGCTGAACGGGCTTCCACATGTGGCCGACGTCATGCACGTCGATCCCCAGCGGATGTGAGGTGCCGTGCGGGAAGTATTTTTTATACGCGGGCTTGTCGGGGTCCTGTTTGGCGATGTCTTCCGCCTTGAGCAGGCCGAGGCCGAGCAGCTCTTTTTCCATCAGTTTGCCGACCTCCTCCTGATACTCGCGAATGATGACGCCGGGGCGCAGCATCTGGCAGCACTTTTTGAAGACACGCAGCACGGCGTCATAGACCTGGCGCTGGCGCGGTGTGAATTTGCCGTTCACCGGAATCGTGCGCGTGAGGTCAGCGTTGTAATTGCCGTAGTTCGCGGCCACATCGAGCAGCAGCAGCTCACCGTCCTGGCACTGGCAGTGATTGGTGATGTAGTGCAGCACACAGGCGTTCGCGCCGCTGGCGATGATGGGTGTGTAGGCAAAGCCACGCGCACGCTGGCGGATGAACTCATGGGAAAGCTCGGCCTCGATCTCAAACTCCTGCACGCCGGGTTTCACGAACTTCAGCAGGCGGTCAAAGCCCTCGCCCGTGATGCGGATGGCCTCACTTAACGCGGTGATTTCATGCGGGCTCTTGATGACGCGCAGCTCGTGCATGAGCTGCGCCAGCCGGCGGTAGTCGTGCAGCGGATACTCGCGCTGGCAGCGCTGCGTGAAGCGCATCTCCCGCGTTTCCGTGGGGATGGTGGCGCGCGTGTGCTCGTTCGAGTTGAGAAAGACGTGGTCCGCCTGGCACATGACTGAGCGGAACTGCGTCTCGAAATCCTCCAGCCAATGCACGCGCACGATGCCGCTGCGCTCCTTTGCCTGCTCCTTGCTGAGCTTCTCGCCCTCCCACACCGCGATGTGCTCATTCGTCTCGCGCACAAACAGCATCTCCCGCTGCTTCGGATCGGCCGCGTCAGGATAGAGAACAAGAATCGTCTCCTCCTGATCCACACCGCTCAGATAAAACAGATCGCTGTTTTGCACGAAGCCGATGGAGCCGTCCGCATTCGTCGGCAGCACGTCATTGGCATGCACGATGACCACCGATTGCGGCGGCAGCTTGGCATAGAGATGCTGGCGATTCGAAACAAACAGTTCGGCAGGCAGAGGTTGGTAGCGCATAGGTGTTGGGCAAGCGTCCCGCTTGCAGCAGGAGGCGATTGTGACTGACTTTCTCTGAAAGTCGAGGCCGCCCATGGCCCAAGGTTCGCCCGTGCCCTATGGATGCTCGGGCAGCCACGTGAGCGTCTTGCGCATGTGATGGCCGCCAGGAAAGCGAACTCTTGAACTTCCGAGAATGTGAGTGTAGTTTCTGAGCAATGCCTGTTACAACATCCATGCAATCTGCTGGCGCATCTGGAGAAAAGACAGAGGGTTTGACCATTCACCCGAAGCGGGAGTGGATGAGCACTTTTGGAGCTTTCGCCCAAGATCCAGTTTTTGAATCCGCGATGGATGAAGGTGAGCAGTGGGCGAAAAAGCAGAGCTGGGAAAAAGAACAGTCAGCGCTGAAGACTCATGCTGGTGCTTGATGGCAACATGCTGCGGCAGTTTTTGAGCGCCTCCGAGCCTGGTGAACGTTTGCGCGAGCGAGTCGATACATCCGGTGACGACGCGTCTCTGACTGTAGTGACCCTTGAGGAATCCATTCGTGGATGGTTGGCGGAGTTGAATCGCAGGTCCATCAATCCGCACGGGCAGATCGAGGTTTATAGACGCATGCATACAAGTGTCGAAGTATTTGCCAAATGGACGGTGCTGGCCTGGGATGCGGAATCATCCGATTTGTTTTTGAAGCTGCGTCGTGAGGGCGTGCGCATTGGGACGCATGATTTGAAGATCGCCTGCATCACCCTGGCGCATGATGCGCTGCTGCTGACGCGGAACACTGTGGACTTTGCGCAAGTGCCGGGGCTGCGATTTGAGAACTGGGCGGATTAAGCCTCTTATTGCGCCAGCACCGCCTTCGGCGGATGGCGGTCGGCCTTCATCCACTGCTGTACCTCGGTCCAGAAGGCTTCGACGGGCAGGGCAAAGGTGGTGACGCGGTCCACGCGGGCGATGTTGATGCCGATGACCTTGCCTTCCAGCGTGGCGACGGGGCCGCCCATGTCGGAGGGGAGGAGCGGGATGTCATGCTGGAGGACTTCAGGAAAATTGTCGCTGCGCAGGGAGATCCCGCCATTGGCGAAGTCTTCGCCCTCCCAGTTTTGCAGCACCTTGGTGCGGCTGGCCAGGCGGACGCGGCAGGTTTCTTCCTTGTCCTTGCGCAGGTAGCGGACGTCGATGATCTCGCCGGGCTGGCGCTTGTTCACGATGTCATGCACGCGGCGGAACTCCGCCACCTTTTCACCGGCAATGGTGAGGAGCACATCATTTTCCTGGAGGCCCGCGACTTCGGCGGGGCTCTCGCTGGCGATGCCGACGATGCGCACGCCTTTGCCGCCTTTGGCGGCTTTTTCATCCATGCGGATGCCCAGTGCGGCCCCGGTGCCGGGAATACGGCGAAATTTGGCGCTGACAATGCCGATGCGTGTTTCCTTGCCTGCATCGGCCACACTGCACAGCCATTGCCCGAGAGCGAGAGGCCGTGCGGCACCAAACGAAACCACCCGCAGGCCAGTGATGCCGATGGCCTGGGCCAGCAGCAGGTCCAGCCGTGTCTCGCGGTGCACCTCGCGCAGATCGGCAGTGCGCCCGTCGCTGAACTTGATGCGTGTCTTATGCAGCTCGGGCACCTCGCTGGCCTTGAGCAAAACGTAGCCGTCTTCACCCACCACGGTGGCGGTGCAGATGGCGCGGCCCAGCGGACTCTCGATGCGTGCGGCGCAGGCGACGGTGAGAGGCTTGAGTGTCTCGACGGCAGCGAGTGTGTTTTTCCCATTCGTACGCTGTTCGGATGGCAGCGTGGGCCGGAGCGGATCCGCGAGGATGCAAAGAGGACCGAGGAGAAAAAGGAGGACGAAATGACGAAGCCCAAATGACGAAAAGGCCCACACGTGAGATGCGGGGGCTCTGTCATTCGTCATTGCTTCGCTTTGCTCACCCCTTCGGGGCGGCACACGCTTCGCGGTGCTGGCTGTCTCGCTTCGCTCGGCTCTGTATTCGTCCTTCGTCATTGTTTCACTGTCCTTCTTCCTGCGGCTTTTGCACCAGTTGGACGGAGAGATCGCGTTCTTTGCCGTGGGTCCGCAGTTTGAGCTTCAGGGTGTCTCCGGCGGCACGGGCTTTCACGGTGGCGCTGAACTGCTGCTGGTCGGTCATGGCGTCACCGTTGACGCTGAGGATGACGTCTCCGGCGCGAATGCCGGCCTTCAGCGCGGGCGAGCCTGCGATCACATCCGCCACGGCGAGCTCGAGATCATCGCTCATCACCGTGGCCACTCCGAGGTAGCCTCCAGCTCCGCTGCCCCAGGTTTTGATGACCTGGGATTTCTGCATCGCCTCCCAGGAGCGGAGAAAGGGGGCCATGGAGACATGGACGTTTTGGTCCCGTCCCTCCCAGATCTGGCTGTGGATGCCGATGACTTCGCCGTTGAAATTGAAGAGCGGGCCGCCCGAGTCGCCGCCCATCAGCACGCAGTCGCTGTGCAGGCTGTTGGCGGTTTGTTTGATGATCTTGCCCACGCGCAGCACGGGGCCGCGTGCCTTGTCAAAGCCGCCGGGGTGGCCGAGCGCGAAGCACCATTCTCCAGGCTGCGCCTTGGCCACGTCACGGCTCAGATTCACGAAGGGCCACGGTTTGCCGCGGTCTTTCAGCCGGGCCAGCGCGGCATCAGTCGTTTTGTCCAGGCCCAGGGATTTGGCCGTGGTGATGGTGCCGTCTTCCAAAATGACCCGCATTTCCTTGCCAGGACCATTGGGAACGTGGGCAGCGGTCAGCAGCAGCCCGTCTGCGGAGATGATGACGCCGCTGGCTGTGCCATCTCCGCTCTGGATGGCCACCAGCGCAGGGCGCACCTTGGGCAGGAGATTCTGCACGTCGTGCTGCACGCGCAGCAGCGTGGCGATGTCCGTTTTGGCACCCTTGGCCTCCGTCTGGCGATCAGCCGCCTGCACCTGCTCAGCGAGCAGGATCAAGGTGGAAAAAAGCAGGAAAGAAGCGCGCATGAGGATGGCTGGCGAGATACCAACGGTCCGAGCCTTCGAAAAGTGTCAGCCAAGAGTGTTCAATTCAAGCGGTTCTGTCAATCTTCCAACGGCTGCCACAGCCGCTCGGCCGTAGGCAACAAGGCAGACGAGCCGGATGGAACCAGCGCGATGACGAGGTCCACCGGGATGATCACGCCGTCCAGATCGCGGCGGAAGTTCCGTGCGTGGGCGTCAGTCACCAGCACGCCGTCGCGCTGCCGGTACCAGGTGACGCCATGCACCTCGGGATTGATGATGTGGGCGTCGTCCACCCGCGCAAAGCCATGGGCGGCGAAAAACGCCTCCGCATCCTCCAGGGTGGCTGGCACGTTTTCATCCTCCGGGATAAACGGCTGCTCCACCGCCATCTGCGGCTCGCGGTCGGAGCCGGTGACTTTACCCAGATAGTGGGTTCGCATCCCAAAGACATCCGTCATCACCGCCCAGCGCCGTAGGTATTCCGAAGGCAGCGCCGCGCGCATCATGAGGCGGGTTTTGTTCTGGAAGGTGCGCGCGTCCAGCAGCTTCGTCTCGTCCATGATCCGGCCGTAGAAGCCGGGCAGGGTGTGCTTGAGGACGGTTTCTGACTGGTCAGGAATGAAAACCGTATGTTCTCCGCCGACAAAGGAAGGTGGATAGCCGGGAAGCCCGACTTCAAGTTCTTCCAAAAGACGGCTCAGCTCACTCGCACGGGCGGCGGGGATGAGCTTGCCCGATTGGCAGCCAAAATGGAGCGAATGGCCTGCTCCCGCGAGACGCGCGGCTGATTGGAGCAGATCGCAAACAACTTTTTTGGATCCGTGATGATGACCGCTTTGGGTTTCATGTTCGTAAGTTAGCATGAGTTCGAGGGCCGTCATCTGAAAAGGTCCCGCCCCGGGAAGGCTGATTCCCCGGTTGAACATCCCCCCGCCCTGCGCTTCTCTCGGGCGTCTTACCCCCAATCACACACTTTTCATGAACTACGACCTCATCGTTATCGGCGGCGGGCCTGCGGGCTACGTCGGAGCCATCCGCGCAGCGCAACTTGGTAAAAAAGTGGCCTGCGTCGAAAACGACCGCGCCGGGGGCACCTGCCTGAACTGGGGCTGCATTCCCACCAAGGCCCTGCTGCGCAACGCCGAGCTGTATCACACGATCACCCACCGCGCCGAAGAGTTCGGCCTCAAGATCGGCAGCGTCGAGTACGACTGGTCCAAAGTCATCGGCCGCAGCCGTGGCGTGAGCGACAAGCTCAACAAGGGCATCGAGTTCCTCTTCAAAAAGAACAAGGTGGACTACCTCAAAGGCACCGCCAGCATCCCTGCCGCAGGAAAGGTCGAAGTGACCGCCGCCGACGGCAAAAAGGAAACCTACGAGGCCGCCAACATCCTCATCGCCACCGGTGCTAAAACCCGCCCGATGCCTGGATTCCCCTTCAACGGCAAGACCGTCATCGGCAGCAAGGAAGCCATGATGCTGGAAAAGCAGCCGAAGAGCATCATCGTCATCGGTGCCGGTGCCATCGGCATTGAGTTCGCTTATTTCTTCAACGCCTACGGCACCAAGGTGACCGTCGTTGAAATGCTGCCCGACGTGCTCCCAGTGGAAGACACGGAAGTCAGCAAGCTCCTGGAAAAGAGCCTGACCAAGTCCGGCATCCGCATCCTCACCAACACCAAAGTCACCGGCACCTCCGAAGACGGCAATGGCGTGAAGATCACCGTCGAAGGCGCTGCCAATGAAACCCTTGAGGCAGACGTCTGCCTCGTCGCCATCGGCGTGGCCCCCGTGCTGCCCGGCGGCATTGAGATCAAGCTCACCGATCGCGGCTGGCTGCAGACCGACGACCGTTACCAGACCTCCGTCAAAGGCGTCTACGCTGCCGGCGACATCATCGGGCCACCCTGGCTCGCCCACGTGGCCAGCTACGAGGCTGTGCAGTGCGTGGAAGGTCTCTTCACCAAGACCAAGCCCAAGAAAGTCGGCGTCTTCCCCGGCTGCACTTACTGCCATCCGCAGGTGGCCAGCATCGGCCTCACCGAGCGTGCGGCGAAGGAAAAGGGCCTCAAGTTCAAGATCGGCAAGTTCCCTTACGTCGCCAGCGGCAAGGCTCTCGCCGCCGCCGAGTCCGAAGGCTTCGTCAAGATCCTCTACGGCGAACCGCACGGTGAAATCATCGGCGCGCACATCATCGGCAGCGAAAGCACCGAGATGATCGCCGAGATCGGCCTCGCCATGAATCTCGAAGCCACCTGGGACGAAATCGAAGCCACCATCCACGCCCATCCGACCCTGTCCGAGATGGTCAAGGAGGCGACCGAAGTCGCCAAGGGGCATCCGATTCACGTGTGATGAAGCATTTTGTTTTGCTGTTGCTGGTATTTGTTGAGCTGGCGTGTTCGTACACGCCAGCTCCTACCCGCAAGTCGGTTTATGGTGATCCAGGGCCAAACACCATAGCCGTAACCGTTGGTTGGGGTTTCTACTTCCGAGGCACTTATCATTTACCAGCAGGAACCAAAGTTGGATTGCTGCTCGATATTGCCAAAGTTTTGCCGTCTGCCAGAGGATTTCGAGACGGTGTGGTAGGCCACCCTGTCCCATGCAGTGTACGGTCAGCGAGCAAAAAATACGAAGCCGATGCGGAGGTCGACCAGATGAATAAGCCGGTGTTCCGCGACCGGGTGCTGCACGATGGCGATGAGCTGGCATTCATTGTGCTCAATTTCTGAATGGTGGATTGTCTCCCAAGGTCAACGGCCTTGCATCATGCTGCCTTCGAAGGTGATCGGGATTCCGCCCAATTCAGAGCGAACCTCCGACGGGATTCGTCCATCGTCATAGGCAGTTAGATCTGGGTTCCCGGCAAGTCAGCGCCCGGCATCACGTATAACTATCACCGCATGAATCGCCGCCAGTTCCTCCACGCCGCTTCCTCCTCTGCTGCGACCCTCGCCGCTTCCTCCTGCACCACGACGACCCGCAGGGCAGATGCGCTGATCATCGACACGCATCAGCATCTCTGGGGCCGTGGGTTCGTCACTCCACCCTGGGTCAAAACAGCGCCGGAGGTACTGCGGCACGATTTCCTCACCCCAGAGTATGTCGAGGCGATCCACGGGTTGAAGGTGAAGGCGATCTACATGGAGGTCGATGTGGCTCCGAGCGATCACGTCAAGGAAGCCGATGCCATCGTGGCGCAATGCCGCGCCCGCAACACCCCGACCGTCGCCGCCACCATCGGCGGACGGCCAGCGGCACCGGATTTCGAAAGCTACGTGCTGCGCTATTCGGGCAACGGCATTGTCAAAGGTCTGCGCCAGGTGCTGCATGGCCCCTCCACGCCCGCTGGCTACTGCCTGCGCCCGGATTTCGTGCGCGGCGTGCAGACGCTTGGCAGGCATGGCCTCAACTTCGAACTCACCATGCGACCCACGGAACTGCACGATGCCGTGAAGCTCATCCAGCAGTGCCCGGAGACGCATTTCGTCCTCGACCACTGCGGTAACGGCGACCCGAAGGCCTTCAATCCCAAACTCGGTCCCGGCTTGAAACGCAGCTGCACGGCCGATGGCTGGAAACGTGGTATCGACGCCGTCGCCGCGCAGCCCGGAGTGATGTGCAAGATCAGCGGCATCGTCGCCTTCGTGCCGCCGGGCGAGTGGCGTGCCGAAGACCTCGCGCCGGTGGTTAACCATTGCCTGGATGCCTTTGGTCCTGATCGTGTCTTCTTCGGCGGCGACTGGCCAGTCTGCTTGCTCGGCAGCCGAGTCCGTGGCTGGGTGGAGGCCTTGGATCAGATTGTGGCATCACGCTCTTTCGAAGATCAGCGCAAACTGTGGTCGAAAAACGCGATTAAGTTTTACCATTTGTAACCGAATGCCCGGCACTCCTTAGTTTCAAGGCGACGCCCATGCACACCAGTAGGATGAGTGTGGCGACAGCCCGCCCGTCTGTGAGCGTATGGCAAACACTGTGGCGTACGGACACGCTCATGGTCGGGCGGTTTGGCGAAGGGAGCTGTGGAGCGTGGGTGAGATTGGCACGCCAAACACACCCAACCTACGGCCAGAAACTTTAGTCCAGCGTCTGCCGGTAGCGAAACACCCCGATGAACAGGGCCACGAGGGCAAACAGCGCGATCTGCCAGAGCTGCAATGAAATGTCGGCAAAGGTGTTTCCTTTGAGCAGCACCCCGCGCACGATGCGCAAGAAGTGCGTGAGAGGCAGCACTTCGCCGATGGTCTGTGCCCACTGCGGCATGCCGCGAAAGGGAAACATAAAGCCGGAGAGCAGCAGCGAGGGCAGGAAGAAAAAGAACGAACCCTGCACGGCCTGGAGCTGATTGGTGGCCAGCGTCGAGAAGGTGATGCCGACCGCGAGATTCGCGGCGATGAAGACGAACGCGGCGACAAACAGCAGCCCGAGACTCCCGATCATCGGCACATGAAAGAGGAAATGCGCAGCCAGTAAAATCAGCGTGATCTGGATGTAGCCGACGAACATGTACGGGATGATCTTCCCCAGCAGCACTTCAAACGGGCGCGTCGGCATCGAGAGCAGATTTTCCATCGTCCCGCGCTCGCGTTCTCGCGTGATGGCGAGCGCAGTGATCATGACCATCGTCATCGTGAGCACCACGCCCATGAGGCCGGGGACGATGTTGTACTGCGTGATGGCTTCCGGATTGTACAGCGCATGAATGCGCAGGTCGATGGGGGCCTCGTTTTGCGCGAGGTAAGCAAGGGGGCCTTTGAAATCGTTTTGCAGCGCCGTGGTCAGCAGGGGGCGCATGATGTTGATGGCATTGCTTGTCGCCGCGGGGTCGGTGGCATCCGCTTCGATCAGCAGCGTAGGTTTGTCACCACGCAGGAGGTCGCGTGAAAAATCCTGCGGGATGGTGACGACGAACTGCACTTCGCCATGCTCCAGCACTTCACGTGCCTCGTCCTCGCTGTGCACCTGCCGCACAAATTCGTAGTAGCCGCTGTTGCGGATGGCGCTGAGCAGCGTGCGCGCCTGTGGCCCCTGATCATTCATGAGCACGGCGGCAGGCAGGTGCTTGGGGTCGGAGTTGATGGCAAAACCGAACAGCAGGAGCTGCAGCAGCGGAATGCCGACCATCATGCCAAAGGTCACGCGATCACGCCGCATCTGGATAAACTCCTTGATGATGATCGCCAGAAAGCGGGTGATGGAGAAGTAGCGGTTCATGCGGCGGCGAAGTTGTCCTTCGATTGATCCATCAGGTGAATGAACACATCTTCAAGCCCTGGGCTTATGAGCGTCCATTCATAATCCTTGCGGTAGGGCGCAATCGCTTGCTTCAGGGCCGCTGCATCGCCACCACTGACATGCAGCGAGGAGCCAAACGCCACGGCTTGATGCACACCCGGCTTCCCACGCAACTCGCCAGCGAGCTTCAGCAAATCGTCGCCTTTCACAGACCAGGTGGTGAGATGCGCGCTTTCAATCACCTCCTTCACGGTGCCGTGGGTGAGCAGATCGCCATAGGCGAGGTAGGCGATCCGATGGCAGCGCTCAGCCTCATCCATGTAGTGCGTGGTGATGAGAAACGTGAGCCCTTCGGCGGCTAGCTGGTGGATCTGCTCCCAGAAATCACGCCGCGCCTTCGGGTCAACACCTGCAGTCGGTTCATCCAGCAGCAGCAGTTTGGGCTCATGAATCAAACAGGCCGCCAGCGCGAGCCGCTGCTTCCAGCCGCCGGACAACTGCCCCGCCAGTTGCTGCTCACGTCCGGAAAGGCCCAGCCGCTTGATGGAGGCGTTCACCGCCTCCTCACGATTTTTGACGCCATACATGCGCGCCACGAAGTCTAGATTTTCGCGAATGCTCAGGTCTTCATAGAAGCTGAAGCGCTGCGTCATGTAGCCGACCTGTTTTTTGATCTCCTCACTCTGCTTGATGACGTCAAGGCCGAGACAGGTGCCGCTGCCCTCATCCGACTTGAGCAGGCCGCACAGCATGCGGATGAAGGTGGTCTTGCCGCTGCCATTGGGGCCGAGGAAGCCGTAGATTTCGCCCTTGCGTACCTGCAGGTCGATCTTGTTCACGACGGTGCGCGTGCCGAAGTGCTTCGTCATGCCTTTCACGTCGATGGCCGGTTCTTCGCTCATCTTCAGGGCGCGAATTCGACATCCACTGGTTGCCCTGGGTGCAGTTTTGCCGTCACCGCATCGTCAAAGCGCAGCTCGATCATGAACACCAGCTTGCTGCGGTTCTCCTGGCTGTAGATCACTGGCGGGGTGTATTCCGCCTGCGGCGCAATAAAGCTGACCTTGCCGTTCAAAGCCTCGGCAACGCCATCAACGCGGACCTTCAAGACATCGCCCACCTTCAAAGTCGAGAGACGCGTTTGCGGCACAAAGGTGCGCACTTTGATGTTGGCCGGCGGCAGCAGCGAAACGACGGGATGGCCCGCCTCCACCAACTCGCCCGCCCGGTACAGTGTGTCATTCACCACCGCAGCTTGCTGCGCGCGCTGTTGCTTTTGATCGAGATCCCAAGCCGCCTTGGTCAGCATCGCCTCCCGTGCTTTCATATCACCTTCCAGAGCCGCCACCGCATCTTCGCGCATGCCCAGCCCGGCTGTTTTGAGCTCTGCCTCCAGTTGCTCCACACGTTTGTGGTTTTGCACGTTCGCGCTGCGCGCCTGGTCCGTGCTGTCCACCGCCACCGCGCCGGATTTCGTCAGTTCAAGCTGCCGCGTCAGCTCGATCTCTGAAAGTGCCGCCACCTCACGCGCCTGCTTCAACTGGGCCTGCAACGCCTCCATCTCCGAAGGGCGCTTGCCCTTCTGCGAATCCTCCAGCGTGTTCTTTGCCTGCTGCAGCCGGTGGCTTGCCTCATCGCGCGCCGCCGTCTCAGCCACGTCTTCCAGCGCAAACAGCACGTCTCCTTCCTTCACCTGTGCGCCTCGCTGGACATTCAGCTTTGTCAGCTTGCCTGCGAGCGGTGAGGAGACATACACGAACTCGCCCTCCACATAGCCTTGCAGCAGGTTGGATGGCGGACGTTTGCAACCAAGCAATCCGAAGATCAGCACCATGGCACCGATGGAATGGAACAACTGCTTCATGTGAGGGAAACCGTACAGCGGTTACCCTGTTACGAGCAGGTTGCAAGGTGCAGACGCCCTTGTTTGAACTTCTGATGCAAGCTCACTTCACCACGCCCAGCACTTGCAGCTCATGAATGGACCAGTAGGTCCCTTTCTGTTCACCAGTCTGCAAGATGCGGATGGATTTCGCTTTGGCCGGTTTGGGGAAGAGGTATTCGACGGCTCCGGCGTCGCCTTTGCCTTGCAGGATGGGCTTCTCCCATTCGGTGCCATTGAGTGACAGCTCGATCTTGTACTGACGCGGGTAGTCGTTGTGGGATTTACCCGTGTCGAGCACGAGGCCGGAGATTTCGGTGGCTTCGGGGAGGTCGATCTGAAACCACATGTCGGGACTCTGCGAGATGTGCGTGTCCCAGCGCGTCCCAATGTCGCCATCGACGGCTTTGCCAAGATCCTTGCTGCCGTGGCTGGCAGTAAGGTTCCAGGCGGCGCGGTTAGGCAGCGGCTGCGGATACAGCGCTTGCAGCTCTTCAATGGTCCAGGGCGTGATGCGCTTGGAAAGTTCTTTGCGCAGCACTTCCACCTGCTTCTTCTGCACGAGCCTGCCGTTGTTGCCAAAAGCCTTGCGGATGTAGCTGGTCACGTCGGCGATCCACTGGTCGTTGTTGGTGGCCATGGGCACCATCTGCGCTTCATAGGTCTTGCCATTGATGGGGCCGGCGAGGCCGTTCATCATCACGCGCACGATGGCGTCTCCCTGCACGGCAGTCTTGGAACCAGCGAGCGGTGGGGCGAGCGTGGCGCCTTCACGCCCGGCGATGGGCATGCCATTGCCATCGAAGCCGTGGCAGGCGAAGCATAGCGAGCGGAAGATCTCCTGGCCGCGCTCGAGCTGCTTCTTCTCATCCTTGGTGAAGCTGCCGCTGATCTTCGGTGCCTCCACGAGCAACTGCGCCCCAATCTCTCGCACGCCGACGCTGGTCGATGTCATGAGCACGGTCTGCGCTTCGAGCTTCCAGTTTGGCCAGTTGAAATGACGGCTGGTGTAGAGCGTCTGCAGCACCACGGTCGGGTCTTTGTCGGCACGCAGGGCTTTGATGTCAGCGATCAATGCAGTGTCGCCTTTCTTCAGCAGGGACTCCGCCACGCGGATCGCATTGGCGCGAAGCTGCGGGTGCGCATCCTTCATCGAGGTGTGAATGATGTCGGGCGTGATAGCGTCGAGACCTTCGAGCGTCCACAGCGCGTGAAGCCGGGCGAGGTGACTGTCATTCTTCGCCGCCATCTCCACCAGCGCGGGCGCCACAGACTTGTCGTTTTTCACCACCAGCATGCGCTGCGCTGTGTCGCGCCAGAAGCCGTTCGGATGTGTGAGGTGTGCGACGAGCTGTGCGGCTGTCTCGCCGATCATCTTCGGCTGCGGGCCGGGCTTGAAATCCTTGTGCACCAGACGCCACACACGGCCATGGCCGGTGACGTGCTGCATGCCGGTGGGCTCGATGGCCCCGCGCAGGAAGCTGCCCGGCTTGACCCAGTTGCCTTCCTGAATGATGCCGCGATACGCATCCACAATGTAGAGGCAGCCATCCGGGCCGGTGGTCATGTTCAGCGGGCGGAAGTTCGGGTCGCTGCTGCGGATGAACTCGTTCATCTCCGCTTCATACGGATTGGTCACGGTGGTGATGCCATCCTTCACTTCGACGATGGAGCGGCGGATCAATCGACCCACCGGCTCGGGGAGAAAAACATTGCCATACAGCTCCTTCGGCAGGCGGTCACCGCGATAGATCGTCTGTCCGGCGCAGCCAGTGAAGTGGTTCAAACGCAGATCCTCCGGCGAGTGGTAGCGGCCGGTGCCTCCTTGGAAATCGCCAAGCGCGACGATGGGCCACACGGTGTCATATTTCTCGCTCTTCTGCTGCGGTACGTTGATAGCGGCGTAGAGGATCGGCGCCTGGTAGTTCCACAGGCCTTTCTCGCCACCGGCATTGCTCCACCACATCTTGCCGTAGTCATCCTGCGCCAGACCCCACTGGCCGCCATTGGGTGCGGTGTTTTCTTTGAGCGGCGCGTCCTTGCCGTTCCAGCGCAGGCGGTAGCCGTTGTAGGTGGTGTAAATCCAGTTGTCGAGACCCCAGACGAGGCCGCTGGGCTGATGCTCCATGTTGCCGCCGCGCGGGCCACCTACATACCATGGCCACTGCTCATCCGCCACGCCGTCGCCATTCGCATCGCGATGCAGCGTGATGTCATTCGTGTCCGTGATGCCGACCAGCACCCGATCATCCAGCGGCAGCACCATGCGCGGCAGCAGGATGTTGTCGAGATAGACGCTGTGCTTGTCATACACGCCATCGCCCTTGGTCGATTCATGCAATGAGATGCGGCTCTTAGGCGTCAGCTCGTCCGTGCCGTCGATGTCCTGCATGTAGGTACGCATTTCGACGACGTACATTTTACCATTGCCATCGAACGCGATGGCCGTCGGTTCCTTGATGAGCGGATCACTCAGCACCAGCTCCAGCGAATAGCCATCCGGCAGTTGGATCGTTTTCAGCTCCTCCTCGGCAGTCAGCGCCTTGACGGGGAAGGTGTAAGCCGGCTTCGTTTGAGCGAAGGCAGCGGTGCTCGCGAAGGCGAGGAAGGAAAGGAGGCGGAGGTGCATGACAAAGAGAGATGGAAAAAGTAGCTGTTAACATACTTCGACCACTCCTCGTTCCTTTGGTGACAGGCTGCCAATCTTTGTTAAAATCCGGCCATGCCGCTGCCACGCCTCCAGGCCGAATTTTTCGCCCGCATCGCCGACCCGCAGGGCGTACGCGCCATCTTCGAGCACATGCCGGGCGTGTTCTTCTTCATGAAGGATGACCAGGGGCGGCACATCGCGGCAAACAGCGCCACGTATGAGCGCTTCGGCATCAAGAGCGAGCGCGATCTCGTCGGCGCGATGGACGAGAAATTTTTCCCATCCGATGTCGCCAAGGCCTACCGCGCGGACGATCAGAAGGTCATCCGCAGCGGCAAGCCGCTCATCAACCGCCTCGAAGTCTGGTATGACGAGCAGCGCAACCTGAACTGGTTCCTCTGCACCAAGCTGCCCGTGCTCGACAGGCGTGGCAGGGTCATCGGCGTCATGGGCATCACCCGGCGGGATGCAGACCGCATGCGCCAGCATGATGTGCGCGAGGTGACCGCCGCCGTGCAATACGCCAGCGCGCACTGCCAGGAGGTCGTCACCACCGCCGCGCTCGCCCGCGCTTCCGGAGTCTCTGTGCGTCACCTGCACCGCAAGCTCCGCGCAGCCCTCGGCCTCAGCCCCTACGAGCTGCTGCTGCGCACACGGGTACAATCCGCCGCCGAAGCCCTGGCCAAAACATCCACGCCCATCATCCAAATCGCCCTCGACCACGGCTTCTGCGACCAGAGCGCCTTCACCCAGCAGTTCCGCAAACGCACCGGCATGACGCCGAAGGAGTTCCGCACTCGGCATCACGGTTGAGCCCACTCAAAGTTTGACCTTCGCACGAGCATCCACCACGTCTAGCCTGCCCCCATGCATGCCCCACGAAACACCTCCAAAATCGAAGTCCTGCGCGGGCTTGTGGACCGCGTGGTGTTTCACAATGAGGACAACGGCTACTGCATCCTGAAAATCGTCCCGGAAGGGCGGCGCGATGTGGTGAGCTTGATCGGCAAGGCACCGCGGGTGGTGGCTGGTGAGGAATTTGAAGCCGAAGGCGTGTGGGAGCCGAACCGGGACTTTGGACCCCAGTTCAAGGCGGAGGCAATCAAGCTCAAGCGCCCGGATTCGCTGGCGGGCATCGAACGCTACCTCGGCAGCGGCTTGATCGAAGGCATCGGGCCAAAGTATGCGAAACGCATGGTCGAGAAGTTCGGGCCGAAGGTCTTCGACATCATCGAGAACGAATCGAAGAAGCTCGAAGACGTGGAAGGCGTGGGCAAGAAGCGACGCATCGAGATCCGCGCATCCTGGATCAAGCAGAAGTCGATTCACGCTATCATGCTGTTCTTGCATCAGCACGGCATCAGTTCATCGCGTGCTTTGCGCATCTACAAAACCTACGGCGAGGAAGCGCAGGCGGTGCTGAAGGAGAACCCATACCGCATGGCGCAGGACATTCGCGGCATCGGCTTCAAAACAGCGGACGACATCGCCTATCAGCTCGGCGTGGCGGAAGATGCGCCAGAGCGGATCAAGGCAGGGATTTTGCATGTGCTCGAAACCGCCGCCGGAAACGGCCACTGCTGCCTTCCAGAGACCGAGGTGATCAAGAAAGCGACCGAGCTGCTCGGCGTGGAAGCCTTGATCGCACCGCAGATCGACGCGCTCATCACGAGCGACCAGATCGAGCGACATGCGGAGTTTTTGTACCTGCCCTACCTGCGCGCCGCAGAGCAAAGCATCGCGGCCAATGTGAAGTCACTCGCCGCCCTGCCCGCGGCTTATCCAAGTATCGACGAAGACGCCGCCCTAGCCTGGGTGATGAAGAAGACCGGCAAAGAGCTGGCCGAAAGCCAGCAGCGCGCCGTACGCGAGGCCCTGCGGCAGCGGCTGCTCATCATCACCGGCGGCCCCGGTGTGGGCAAGACCACCATCCTGCGCAGCATCCTGCTCATTTTGCAGAGCAAGCAGGTCAAGCTCGTGCTCGCGGCACCCACCGGCCGCGCGGCAAAGCGTCTGGCCGAAAGCACCAGCCTGGAGGCCAAAACGCTGCACCGCCTTCTCGAATACCAGGGCGAAGGCCAGTGGGGCCGTCATCGTGGCAAGCGGCTCGCGGGCGATTTGTTTGTCGTGGATGAAGCGTCGATGATCGATGCGCCGCTGATGGCGCAGTTTCTCTCCGCACTGCCCGAGGGCGCGCATCTGCTCATCGTGGGAGATGCGGATCAGCTCCCCTCCGTCGGTCCCGGCATGGTGCTGCATGATTTGATCGCCAGTGACAAGGTGCCGTGCGTGAAGCTCACCGAGATCTTCCGTCAGGCCGCCAGCAGCCGCATCATCACCAGCGCGCATGCGATCAATCGCGGCCAGGTGCCCGATCTGAAACCCTCACGCAGCAGCGATTTCTTTTTCCTCCCGGCCTCCGAGCCGGAAGAAATCAAGCACACGATCGTCGAGCTGGCCCACACTCGCCTCGCTGCCAAATACGGCCTCGATCCGATTCGCGACATTCAGGTGCTCACACCGATGAATCGCAACCTCCTCGGCACCATCTCGCTCAATCAATCACTCCAGCTCGCCCTCAATCCGCCCAACGAGCTCAAGTTCGAGATCGAGCGCTTCGGCGTCACCTTCCGCGTCGGCGACAAAGTTATCCAGACACACAACAACTACGACAAGGAAGTCTTCAACGGCGACATCGGTCACATCGTCACCATTGATGCCGATCCGGTGAAGATCCATGTCCGCTACGATGCTGACCGCCTCGTCGAATACGAACCCGGGGAGCTCGATGAACTCCAGCTCGCCTACGCGCTGAGCATTCACAAAAGCCAGGGCAGCGAATTCCCCTGCGTCATCATTCCCGTCAGCACCCAGCATTACGTGCTGCTGGAGCGCAGCCTCATCTACACCGCTATTACCCGGGCCAAGAGGCTGTGTGTCCTCGTTGGCGATGAACGAGCGCTGTCGCTCGCCGTGAGCAAGCAGGAAAGCCGCAAGCGCTGGACGGGCCTGCGCGCATTGATTGGATGAAGGCTTGCGTGCCTTTCGGAGTGAATTTAGAATCAACCATGGTCCCCATCTTGAGACAGCCAGGGTTTCAACAGCGTGCAATGCCGCTGTCCGTCAAGGCTTGGCATCAAATGATCGCGACTAACCTGGCCCCGGCGCGGGCGGAACTGATCAGGGGGGTGATTGTTGAGAAAATGAGCAAGCCCATCATTCACACCAAGCTGTCTGCGAGAGTGTTCGCCTTGCTGCAAAAACTCGCCGGAACTCAGATGTGGGTTCGCAAGGAGGATCCACTCACCTTGACTGATTCAGAACCAGAGCCCGATGCCTCGGTGGTGGCAGGGAAGGAAGAGGACTTTCAAAACCATCCGACAACGGCCCTTCTTGTGGTTGAGGTGTCTGTTTCCAGCCTCGCAGAAGACCGTGAAATGGCGGATCTGTACGCAGAAAACCAGGTGGTCGAATATTGGATCGTCAACGGTCAGGAACGGTGCATTGAATGCTATCGTGATCCCGCTGCCGGTCACTACCAAACGCAGTTCCGCATCACCGAAGGTTCCTTGCTGGAGAGCTCCGCAGTGCCAGGAGTAAGCGTGGACATTGCCGAATTGTTCGCAGGCATTGCCGTTTAAACAGCCCCACTTTGTCTTTCCAGACAAAGAATCCGCCGTGGCAGCGTAGGTTTGAGTCACTCGAATCCATCGAAGATCATCATGCCCACCTCCCGCCGCTCCTTCTTGAAAAACTCCACCCTCGCCTCCGCTGCTGTTGCTTTTCCAGCCTTGGTGCGTGGGCAGCATCTCAACAGCAAGCTCCAGGTGGCCTGCGTCGGCGTGAATGGCATGGGCTTCAGTGATCTGCACAATGTGGGATCGCACGCTGCAGTGAAGTTCGTCGGCTTCTGCGATGTAGATGCCAATCGCTTCGACAAAGCGGACGCGGAGTTTCCAGGCGTGAAGCATTTCTCCGATTACCGCGAAATGTTCAGCACGCTGGGCGACGGCTTTGATGCGGTGACCGTGGGCATTCCCGATCACATGCACGCCCCGGTGGCCGTGGCGGCCATGCAGAAGGGCAAGCACATCTACTGCCAAAAGCCGCTGGCGCACACCGTCTGGGAGGCGCGCCAGATGCGCCTGTGGGCGGAGAAGAAAAATCTCACCACGCAGATGGGCAATCAGATCCACTCCTCCATCGAATACCGCATGGGCACGCGGCTGATCAAGGAAGGTGCAATCGGCAAAATCAAAGAAGTCTATTCGTGGGTCGGCGTCACGGGGAATGAGCGCACGCGCCTGTTCCAGCCACCACCTTCGGCCCCAGTGCCGGCGAATTTAAACTGGGACCTGTGGATCGGTGCGGCACCCATGCGCGAGTATGCGCCCTCCTATCATCCCTTCATCTGGCGTGACTGGCAGGACTTCGGCGGCGGCGGTCTCGGCGACTTCGGCTGCCACATCATGGACCCCGTGTTCACCGCGCTGGATCTCACCGCGCCCATCAGCGTTCAGGCGAAAAACAGCGGCATCAACAACCAGATCTGGCCCACGCATGAGACGATCAACTACGTCTTCCCGGGCACCGCCTACACGGCAGGCAAGACCATGAGGCTCACGTGGATGGATGGCGGCCTGAAGCCGAGCCACAAGCTCGCGCAGATGCCGGGAGACATCGATCTGCCTGCCAGCGGCTCCATCTTCATCGGCGAAGGCGGCACCATGGTGCTCGCGCATGTGGCCGGACCGCGCTTGTACCCGCTCGACAAGTTTACCGGCTTCCAATATCCGAAGGAAGAACCCCGCAGCCACTGGCACACCTGGGTGGACGCCTGCCTCGCCAGCAAAAAGACCAGCGACGGCTTCCACTACGCTGGCCCGCTGGCGGAAACCGTGCAGCTTGGCAACGTGGCCACGCGTCTCGCCCTGCCGAAGATTGACCCCATCACGGGTCGCATGGAGGAAGCAAACACCGTTCTGGAATGGGACGCTGCAAATCTGAAATTCAGCAACTCGCCCGAAGCAGACAAGCTGCTCACAAAAACCTATCGCCAAGGTTTCGAAGTGGCGGCGGCGTAAAAAAGCTCAGACGCGCGCTGACCTTAAAAAATTCAGCGCGCATTTATTTCGATGGCAATCGAGCGGCTGGCGTAGTTATTGCGTCAGACATAGATATGAATGCGGAAAACACGAGCGAATCATCGTCTTCCCTCAGTGGAAGCCTCCTTCTCGCCTCACCGGCGATGCGCGATTCCAATTTTGCCCGCTCCGTGGTTTTCATGGCGGCGCACAACGCGAAGGACGGTGCCTTTGGCTACATCTTGAACCGTCCGCTGGAGCAGTGCGTGGCCGATTTGCTGCCGGATCAGGATCTGGGCGCGCTTGGCGAAGTCCCCGTGTTCATGGGCGGCCCCGTTTCCACTGACAAGCTGGCCTTTGCCGCGCTGCACTGGAACAAGCGCCGCCGCACCCTCCGCTGCCAGACGCATCTCTCGGTGGCAGACGCCCTGCATGCCCTCAGCCTTGGCCATGATGTGCGCGGCTTCGTCGGCTATTCCGGGTGGAGCGGCGGTCAGCTCGAAAGCGAACTCGAAGTGCGTTCCTGGATCACCGCAGACGCACGTCCTCTGGTGCTCACAGTGGAAAAGCCGGGACAGATGTGGTCCGCCATTCTCAAAGACATGGGCCCGGTGTATCAGGTGATGGCTGGCGTGCCCGAGGATGTGGGGCTGAACTGAGCCTACTTCGTGAACTCCTTGTCGATCGCATCCAGATACTTCGAGATGGGATCGGTACGTGGCGGGAGTTCCTTCTGAATGGCGGCAGGCAGATTGAGATAGTCGTCAAATTTACCGGAGAGGCGCCCGCTTTCGCTGGCTTCGAACCAGTCCAGATAGTCGCGCACGGCGATGGATTTTTGATACGCGATGAGGGCAAACTCATGCAGCGCGGCGAGCCGCTTGTCCATGTCTTTGGTCTTCCCTGTTTCAATGTCATGCACAGCCACCTCATAGCCTCGGACAACCGGGCGGAACAGCACGCTGACACGCAGCTCCAGCGCGCGCAGGGATTCAACGTTGAACGAGAGTATTTTGGCGCGATCCGGGTGATTGAGGATGTGCTGGTATTCTTCCAGCGGCAGATTCACCGGCACCAGGGTGGAAGCGGCGTCTGCCACCGCCGCAGTAGTAGGGGGGACGGATTTGACCTGCTCGGCCGTGGCGGGTGTGGCGTTCGGATTGCTGGTGCGCGGTTTGTCCGCAGACGTGGCGGACTTGGACGCCGGTTTGGCATTGGGATTGGTCGTGCGCGGCTTGCTGCTTTTCTTCACGGGAGGTCTGTCCTCCAGCGGACTTTTCCTGGCAGGCGGTTCTTCTTTGGGCGCTTCTTCAGTCTTGGGTTTGCTCTTGCGGTAGCCAAACAGCGGCTCTGCGGTCTGACGTGCAGCGGCAGGTGCCAGCAGCTGCCAGGCATCCGCCAGAGCGGGTGAAATCAGTCGCGCAACATCCAACCCGGCAGGCACTGAAAGAGAAGCCTGCTTTTCCTTGGCCGGTTTGTCTTCTTTCTTCTCCTCCGCCGGTTTCTTCTCCCCGCGAAACCAGTTCATGGGATTGAGCTTGGAGGGCTTCTTTTCTTCTGGGGGTTCAGGTGTGACCTCCGGTACTTTCTTGGCTGGAGCCCTGGGTTTTTCGCTGGCCGCCGGTTTTTCTTTTTCAGGCACCTTCTTTTCATCGCCGCCAGCCCCAAAGAGACGGCCCATGAATCCTGGTTTCTTGGCTTCCTCCGCCTTCATCTCTTTCTCGGCAGCCGCAGTTTCCGCCGGTTTGTCAGCAGCCTTCGGTTCGCTCTCCTTTTCGGCGGGATCACCTAGAAAGAGAAGCCGGCGCAGCAGGCTGCGTTTGGGCTTTGCCTCATCCTCCGCCGGTGCTTCGGCGGTGGCATCTTTTGTCTTGGGCCTGGCTGGCGCATGAGCGCTTTGCGAGGGCGCATGGGATTCATTCGCCGCGACGACCGCCAACGGTGCCGGGAGCACGAACGGGTGCAGCTTCACGTTCTTCGGCACGGCGGCAGGCAGTGCTTCGTAGTGGATGGTGATGGCTTCCTCGATGGCCTTGATGCTCTCAGCAGCAGTGAGGGGCTCGGCGACGCCGGGGCTGGCCAGCGCGGCGAGCTGCAGCGACCACCATTTGTTCAGGCTGGAGGCCGAGGCCGCGAAGTTTGGAAAGGCGACGTTGAGCAGCTGGCGTTCGGAGCGCGGGTCGCTGGCCAGGGCATTGAGGAATTTGTTCAGGTGTTGCGGCCCGCTCGGCTGATCCACCAGCGCCAGCACCAGAGCACAGCAGGAGGTCTCGTAAATGGTGCGCGAGAGATTGTCCATTTCGACCGGAGATGCTTCGATGATCTCCTCGATGCCATAAATTTTTCCGCTGCGGAAAAGCGTCGCAAACATGGCGCTGGGAGTCGCGCTGCTCCGGTAGTCCATCGCATGCAGCACGCCGGTCAAAATCCAGTCGGGCAGCAGCAGGCGTCCTTCTGGGATCTCCAGCTTCTGATGATTGCGCACGATGCGCTCGGCCAGCAGCGCACGCACGACTTCCTTGCGCAGATCCTCGGCCTTGAGGCCGGGACGCTCATTGACTGTGACCTGAAGATGAAAGCCGCCAAAGTTCAGCTCGGAGATGGTGGTGGAGATGGTCGGGCCTGGCGCTTTGGCCGCTTCTTCACCCGTGTTCAACACCACGACGACCGGCAGCACCCACGGCTCCTTGTCATTGAGCGCCTTGCGCAGTTCCTGGCCGATCTCCTCACAGCGTGTGGACATGGCGCTGCGGGTCTCAAACACCTTCCCATGCACGATGAACTGCCGGCTCGTGCTGGTGGAACTGGTGATGGGGATCTTGTCCGAAGGGGCCGCCACTCGCGGAGCCCCTACGACAGCAGGCTTCTGCGTGACGGCTTCCAGCACCTGCATTTTGCTGGCGGAATTGTTAGAAGCTGCCGCAGGTCCAGGAGGAGTGCTGATGGGCGGCGGCGCTGGCGCTGCAACAGGTTTTGCTGATGCCCCATCCTGCAACTGGCCCGGCATAGGCGGCGGCATGGCCGTCTTCGGTGCCTCAATGGCAGCCGCAGCTTCCTTCTGTTCCTTCGTGAGCGGCGGGACAGGCGGCGCGGTTGTCTGCCCCGCAGCAAGCAGTGTGGCGCAGACAAACGAGAGCACGCTCGCAGGGGCGGATGAGAAACGACATTTCATGCAGAAGGGAAGCGGGGATCGAGCACAAGCTTGTCCTTGGCGATGGTGACCTGCGTCATTTGAAACAGCGCCCGAATTTCTGGATCAAGCGCATGGGCCAATGCCTCAAGTGATGGATAAAGCGGCCGCATCATGCCGCGCGGCATTTGCAGGTGGCCGTAGGCACCGCGCAGCACTTCGACATGGAAGTCCTTGTCATCTCGGCTGAGCGCGAGATCCACACTGGCCGTGCGGGTGTAGCCTTTGACCTTCCAGACGAGAAACAGGCGGGCGCTGTCCGGCTCCAGATCAATCCGTGCGCCGTCAAACGACACCCAGCCACCGAGCATGCCCGGGATTTTTCCTGCGAGGGTGGTGGCGAGGTGGCGGTTGATATCCGCCTCGCTGATCTCAATCACCGCCGCACGCTTGATGGCCGTCTGGTGCAGACTGTCCAGCAAGTCATCGGCTTTTGCAGCGCTTGGCGCGGCAACCTTGGGCAGCTCGGCCGGGCGGTGCGCCACCCACATGGCCCCCGCCAGCATGCTGACCCCGAGCAGTCGCAATGTCTGGAACAGGTGGCGAATCACGGCGGTTGGGGTGTGGAATGGGTGCAGACGTCAGGCCTAGGTGCCCGTCGGCTTGGCAGGTGCTGGCGTACTCGCAGCGGGAGCCGGGCTGGTTGCGGCCGGCGTCGAACTCGAGGAGGCCGCCGCGCTTTCAGAATCCTTCTTCGCCGCCGCTTTGTACGAATCACTGCGGTAGTCTGTGATGTAAAAGCCGTTGCCTTTAAAAATGAAACCTGCGCCCAGTCCGATCTTGCGCTTCACCGGCCCAGGACAGCCCTCGACCGGGCAGTCCGTGAGATGCGGATCTTTCATGGACTGTTTGGCCTCAAACTTGTGGCCGCACGTCTGGCATTCGTAATCGTAAGTGGGCATGATGTGTTGGAAAAACCTGCGCGGCGGGTTGCTGAGGTGCGCAGCAGGAACTGAGTATGCCGCTTGGCACCCTCTGCTGCAAAAGGATTTTCCCCTCTGTATGATTCGGGGGCTCAATCAATGCTCGACACCCAGGCGCTGGTGAATGTATTATCCGGCCATGGCTTCGTTGTTCCAGGAAACCGTCTTCATGACGAATCTTTATGCCACTCCCGCTGACTGGCAGCGGGATTTGTTTTATTCCGTGGTGCGCGCAGGCCATTTGCAGGCGGGCTATGAGCACCGCATCGCGCGTGAAACCTATCCGGGCCACGAGCTGATTCTCTGCCTCAAAGGCTGCGGCTGGGTCCAGGTCGCCGGCAAACGGCATGATGTCGGACCCGGATCGCTCCTCTGGGTGAACTGCCACCACCCCCATCTCTACGGCGCCGCAAAGAAAGATCCGTGGGAGCTGTACTGGATGCGCATCGAGGGCAGGCCGCTGGATCGCATCGCCGAGCTCCTGCAGGTGCGCTCCCAGCCCGTGCTCGAAGGCATCAATGAGCAGGCCATCAAGGAGGAGTTTGAGCACGCCTTTCAGTACATGAGCGGCACGCGCCCCAGCGATGCCGCGCTGGCCAGTGCCGCCGTCGCCGCCATCATCGGTCTGGCATTCCATGTCCGCCTCTCCGAGCCAGGACTGGTGCAGCCGGAGCTCCCCTCCGCAGTCTCCAAGGCGCTGGAGCGCATGCGCCTCTACTTTCACCTGCCCATGCGCGTCATCGAACTGGCCCAGCTCAGCGGCATGAGCGAAAGCCACTTCAGCCGCCAGTTCAAAGCCGCCATCGGCACCAGCCCCATCGACTGGCTGCGGCGGGAGCGCATCAATCAAGCCAAGCGCCGCCTCATCGAATCCGACGATCCCGTCAAAGAAATCGCCCGCCAGGTGGGCTATCACGATCAGTTCTTCTTCTCCAAAGACTTCAAGAAAATGACCAAGCTCACTCCCACGCAGTTTCGTGAGCAGGAAAAGCAGCCGTAGCTCCTAAGCCCGCAGTTCCTTGCGCTTGATCCGCCCCTCCACCCACGCATGCGTGTGGCGGAAAATAAAATCCAGCAGCAGCGCCAGCACCGCCCCGGCAAACGCACCGCCGATGCCGCCATACACGGCGATCATCCAGCTCTCATCCACCTTCTCCAGCAGCGCCCGCCCCACCCAGGCTGTGATGGCACCTGCGGGGATGCCAGCCAGGATGCCGCATTGCAGCAGCAGCACGCGCACTGCCGTGGCAGGCCGTTTCGTAAAGAAACCCAGCGCCACTGAGCTCGACACCACTCCCAGCAGGGTCAGCCCCGCTGCGACCGCGCAGGCAAACAACCCGATGCCAATGCCAACCCCGATCAGTACGATCATGACAAGCATTGCGATGAGGCCGGGGATTCCCATGCAGATAGCATCAAACCCAAATCTCGAATTTCAAATCCTCATTTCGCCGCCACTGTGGGACCCATGAGCATCACCCCCGCACCCCAGGGACTCCTCGGCATGAAGCCGGAGGAGATCGCCGCCGTGTTCGCGGAGCTGGGGCAGCCCGCCTTTCGCGCCAAACAGCTCGTTGAGTGGGTCTTCGCCAAACGGGCCGCCACTTTCGAGGAGATGACGAATCTGCCCAAGGCGACCCGCGAAGCCCTAGCCACCCGCTTTGTCACGCGTACGATGACCATCGCCAAGGTCGCCGGCTCCAGCGACACCACGCGCAAATTCCTCCTCAAGCTGTACGACGGCCGCTACGTGGAGACCGTGCTCATCCCGGCCAATCCTTCTCTCTACGGCGGCACGTCAGACCGCCGCACCCTCTGCGTCTCCAGCCAGGTCGGCTGCGCCTATGACTGCAAATTCTGCGCCAGCGGCCTTGCCGGTTTTGCACGCAATCTGACCGCAGCGGAAATCGTCGAGCAGATCGTGCAGGTGGAGGCCTACGCCGGAGAGCGCGTGGACAATCTCGTCTTCATGGGCATGGGCGAGCCCCTCGCGAACTACTCCAACGTTACCAAGGCCATCGAGATCTTGAATGCGGAGTGGGGCATCGGCATCGGCGCACGCCACATGACCGTTAGCACCAGCGGTCTGGCTCCGCAGATCAAAAAGCTCGCCGACTTCCCGCTGCAAATCCGCCTCGCCATCTCCCTGCACGGCGCCACCGACGAGGTGCGTGAGAAAATCATGCCGGTGAATCGCAAGCACCCTCTTGGCGAGCTGTTTGAAGCGCTCGACTACTGGAACCAGAAGCGGAAGCAGTTCCTCACCTTCGAGTTCATCCTCATCGCCGACGTGAACGACAGCCTCCAGCAGGCCCACGCCCTGGCCAAACGCGCCCGCAGCGCCAATGCCAAGGTCAATTTGATCCCCTACAACACCGTCGATGGCCTGGAGTGGGTGCGTCCGAGTGAAGCCACCCAGGATGCCTTCCTCGCCGTGCTCGTTAATGCCGGCGTCACCGCCACCCTGCGTCGGGAAAAAGGCCACGACATCGCCGCAGCCTGCGGCCAGCTCCGGCTGAAGCAGGAAACAGAGCTCGGCATCATCGAATCACCCATCCCCGCCAAACGCATCACGATTGGCGGCGGCGTGGAATGATCTCTCACAGTGGAGTGATTTAAATAATAACGCGGTTATCCAAGGGGGCACCGCGAGGGCGTCAGCAAAGTGGCCCGCACAGTCCTCTGTGCGGAATCTGGTCAGTCATACACGCTGAAACTGCACAGAAGACCACACGGCTAGCTATTTGCGCCAGCCCTCAGCTCGCAAATGTCGTAAAACATTTCAAAACAGCCTACCGCACCCGCGCCGGTTTGCGCACCACCGCAGCGGGCGCACGCTTCACCGGCCGCTTGAGTTTAGGCACAGACGCCGGTTTGGCAGCGGCGGCTGGCTTCTCCGCCGCATGCGCTTCCTTCAGCTCACGCAGTTCCTTTTCCACCTCGGCCAGGCGTTTGGAGGTGGCCTCCAGCTTGCGCACGACCAGTCGGGCCACGAATTCGTAGAGCGCCGCGTGGAAATCCGGATCTTCCTCGCGCGGATGGATGTCCTGCAGGAATTTCTGGTCCACCGCCAGGCAGACGGCCTTGTTGGAAGCGATGACAGAGGCGAGGCGCTTGTCATGGTTCACGAGCGCCAGCTCGCCGAAAACTTCCCCAATGCGGGTGATGGCAGCAACTTTCTTGCTGCCGACCCGCACCTCCAGCTCACCGCTGAGCAGGACGTAAATGCGGGAGTCGATGCTGCCCTCTTTGATGATGTGATCGCCCGGCTCGCACTGGAGCAGGCTGCTGGAGTTCAGCACATCATCAAGTTGGTCATCGCTAAAAATGGCGAGAGCAGGCACGGCGCGCAAAGGTGACGGGCTGTGCTTCTCGTCGTGGATGTAAGCGAACTCTTTCATAAATTTGCAGGGATTCTGTCAGGTGGATGGCAGGGGGGACAAGATAAATTTCCGTCATTTTGTAGCGTTCTTCACCGCCGCATCATAGGCAGGCCAGAAACTGGCCGGTGGCATCAGGTCCTTCCCACCATCATCAAACCGTGTGCCGATCTCCTGCAACGGTAGTGATTTCGCCACTTCAATCCCCGCCGTGATGTTCGCCGGCGTGAAGACAAGCCGTGTGAGCTGCATGCCTTTCAGCGGTGACAAATCCGTCACCGGCGTCTCGCCGATGTGCAGGCGCTGCAAGCCCGTGCCGGTCAGCGGAGAGAGGTCTTTCACCTTGGTGCGGTGCAGCGTCACGCTGACCAGCGGCACCGTTTTCAGCGCACTGATGTCTGCTACCGGGCAGTCCGTGAGCCACAGCATCTGGATCGGGCAGTGGGCGATGCCCGAGATGTCGCCAATCGGGCACCCCACCGCATTCAGCTCCACCAGCGGCATGTTTTCCAGCGCCGCCAGATTTTCCACCGGCGTGCGGCTCAGATAAAGTTTCTCCAAAGGCATCCCACGGATTGGCGAAAGATCCCGCACCTTCGTGTCTTCAAGATACAGCTCCACCAGCTTCTTCCCCTGCATCGGCCGCAGATCCGTGATCGGCGTCTCACTCAGATCCAGCGCCATCGGCGCAATGTGCTCTAAAAACTTCACGTTCTCAATCTTCGCCCCCCGCAAACTCAGCGCCACCACATTCCCCCCTTCGATGTTGAACTGCCCGTTCCCCGCATACGCTGGGTTATGATACTTGATCTCCGTGTGCAGCATCTCCTGTGTCCAATACACCTTTTTCGGCGCATCCTGGGCCGGGGTTGCAACGGCAGGAGCGGCTGGGGGCATAGGAACTGCCGCCAGCTTTTCCACCACCGGCTTCAGCGCAGGAGCAGGTTTCTTGGGCTCATCACCACACTGGGTCAGAAGAAGAGGAAGGAGGAGCAGGCTGGGCTTCATGCCATGGGCATGCCGGATTTCAGCCCGGGTTGCAAGCTTGAACTGAAACAAGGATCGCAATCCCCCATCGAAGAAGAAAAAGAATGAGGCAGCTTCGCCGCGTTTCTGGCAGGATGAGTTTAACCATGCTTCGCGCGCTCACTTTCTTCCTTCTCTCCTCCATCGCTCTCGCGGACGAGTTCGACCCGCTGCGGGCCGTGGTGTCCAAAGCCGTGGACAAAGGGAGCCCGGCAGGTGCCGTGCTCTGGTTTGAGAGTGGTGAACAAAAGATGATCTTCACCACAGGCCAGCGCGCCCTTGTGCCGGCCAAGGAGGCGATGACCGAAGACACGGTGTTCGATGCAGCCTCTCTGACCAAGGTGGTGGCCACACTGCCTAGCGTTCTCATCCTCATGGAGCAGGGAAAGGTCGAGCTGGAGGCCGAGGCGCGGCGCTACATTCCAGAGTTTCGCGCTGGCATCACCGTGCGGCATCTGCTCACTCACACCTCAGGCTTCAGGCCCGGCATTCCCAAAGATCCCGAATGGACAGGTTATGCGGCAGGCATCCAGCGCGCCATCGCATCAGAGCCAGACGGCCCACCCGACCGCTTCTTTTGCTACTCGGACATCAATTACATCCTCCTCGGCGAGATCGTGCGGCGCGTCAGCGGCAAGGGCCTGAACGAGTTTGCCGCGAAGCATGTCTTCCAGCCGCTGCACATGGACTCCACCCGCTTCCTGCCGCCGGAGGACTGGCGTCCACGCATCGCGCCCACGGAGAAAGATGAGCGCGGGATCATGCTGCGCGGCGTGGTGCATGACCCCACCTCCCGCAAGATGGGCGGTGTCACTGGACATGCAGGCCTCTTCACAACCGCAGGCGATCTGGCGAGGTATGCGCGCATGATTCTCGCAGGTGGCGCAGGTGTATTGAAGCCCGTGACGGTGAAGCTCATGACGACACCGCAGACGATTGCGACGGTCTTCGAAAGACGCGGCCTCGGCTGGGACATCGACTCACCCTTCAGCAGGCCACGCGGAAAGATTTTCCCATTGGGCTCCTTCGGCCACACCGGATTCACCGGCTCCAGCCTATGGATCGAGCCCGCATCGAAGACCTTCGTCATCTTCATGAGCTCGCGCCTGCACCCCAATGGCAAAGGCAGCGTGCGCGACCTATATGAAGAGATCGGCACCGAGGCGGCGAAATGCGTGAAACTCACTCCTGCCAGCGGCCCACCCTGGCCGCGTGCCGAGACCGAGGTGCCGACGGTATTGAATGGCATCGACGTCCTCACACGGCGAAAATTCGCGGACCTGCAAGGCCTGCGCATCGGCCTCATCACCAATCAAACCGGCATCGACGCGCAGCGCCACAGCACCATCGATCTGCTCGCCACTGCGCCCGGCGTGAAATTAATAAAACTCTTCAGCCCCGAGCACGGCATCCGCGGTGAACTCGATCAGGAAAAGATCAGCAACTCGACCGATAAGAAGACCGGCCTGCCCGTGCTCAGCCTGTTCGGCGAGCAGCGCGCACCCACGCTGGAGCAACTCACGGACGTGGACGCTCTGGTGTTCGACATTCAGGACATCGGCTGCCGCTTTTACACCTACATCGGCACCATGCGTCTGTGCATGGAGGCTGCGGCGAAAGCGAGGAAGACCTTCTATGTGCTGGATCGCGTCAACCCCATCGGCGGCCTCCAGGTGGAAGGCCCCGCCGTCGTCGATGCAGAAAAGCCCACCGCCACGCATGCCATCCCACTGCGCCACGGCATGACCGCCGGTGAACTCGCCGCCATGATGAACATCGAGCGCAGCATCGGCTGCGATTTGAAAGTGATTCCGGTCGAAGGCTGGCGGCGCGACATGCTGTTTGACCAGACCGGCCTGCCATGGATCAATCCCTCTCCCAACATGCGCTCATTGAATGCCGCGCTGCTCTATCCCGGCATTGGTCTGCTGGAGTTCAGCATCAGCGTGGGCCGCGGCACAGACACACCATTCGAAGTTCTCGGCGCACCCTATGTCGATGACCTGCGCCTATCCTATGAACTGAACAAGCTAGGCCTCTCAGGCTTGCAGTTCACCCCAGTGCGCTTCACACCGACAGCCAGCATCTTCAAAGGCGAAGCCTGCGGCGGCGTACGCATGACGATCACGGATCGCACCACCTTGCAGCCGGTCGATGCCGGCATCGCGATCACCTGCACTCTGCAGCGTCTTTACCCAAAGGAGTTCAAGCTCGCGCTGGTGGACACGCTGCTCAATCGTGCGGCCAGTGTGAAGGCAGTGCGCAGCGGCGACGGGTGGAAAAAGGTGGTGGCGGACTGGGGGGCAGAAACCCAGGCATTTCAGGAAAGGCGAAAAAAATTCCTGCGGTATGCTCAGGAATAATCTGGCGATGGCCCCCGTTTTCGGTTATCTATAAGACATGAATTCCGAGGTCACAGCCCAGCCTGGCAAAGCGGATGTATTTCAAAATTTGCTGGAGGATGCGCTGGCAATCCAAGATCGTTTTGTCGCGGAACCCAGGCTTAAAACAACGGGCACAGGGTATCTAAAAAGCCGAGGTGTCGATGGCTTGAAGCAGGACGCGGCGGAACTGGCAGCCAAATACTCCAAGAATCGTGTGGAAACGAAACTGGCTCGATAAATTCCCCTGGGAGGTGGTGGAACGGCTCAATGCCGCTCTCTGCCAGCGCCAAAACGTGGTGCATAAGCCCACTTCCGACGGATATGAACCCGCGCGCAAGCTATGGGAGTCGCATTGCTGCCTGGAACTGACTCTGGAGCGTGCGCTATTGATTGCTTACGAATGCCATTGCCTGGCTCCATTCTGCTTTTTCAATGGCAATACATTCGTGGCGATAGTGAGGCAGATGATTGAGCCGATTCTCGCACAGGTGGCCCCGGACGATCCCAATCTAGCCGCGCAGTTTCGTTCGGTGATCGGGCACTTCGTCGCAGGAACGGAAGGAATGGAAGAATTGAGAGATGCAATTCATTCGATGGAGCAGCGCTTGAGCGGGACATGAAATCAGCATTTTGCTGCAACGTTACGAAGATCAATAATGGTATGTCCAGACTTGCACGTTCAGGGAGTGTCCGTGTTAGCATGCAGATGATGAAATTCCGCCGCTTCCTTCTGACCTTCACCCTCCTGCTTGCCGCTTGCGGCAAATCTGCGCAAGAGCAGGCGATATCCAGAGGCACCATCGGAGTGTCGCTCCTGTCATTGCAAAATCCTTTCTTCAAAGTGATTGGCGACAGCATCGCCGCCGAGGCCAAGAAGCATGGCTATGACGCACTGATTGTAAGCGCGGACGGAGACGTGGCGCGGCAGAGCAATCAGATCAAAGACTTCATCGTGAAGGATGTGGTCGCCATCGTGCTGAGCCCGACGGATTCCAAGGGGATCGTCACCGTCATTCAAGAGGCAAATGCAGCCGCCATCCCTGTGTTCACGGTGGACGTGCCTTGCAACGAGCCTGGCGTGAAGATCGCCACGCAAGTGGCCACGGACAATTTCGGCGGGGGCAAAATGGCGGCCGAGGCGATGATCGAAGCGCTGCAAGGTCGCGGCGGCAAGATCGGCGTGCTCGACATGAAGCAGGTGGAGTCCTGCATCCTGCGCGTGAAAGGCTTCAAGGAAGTGCTGGCCGCCCACAACGCCACCGCAACGCAGAAGATCGAGATCGTGAGCGAGCTCGACTGCGGCGGCGCGAATGACAAAGGCTACAAGGCCACCGAGGACATGCTGCAGGCGCAACCAGATCTCGTTGGCGTCTTTGCCATCAATGATCCCGGCGCACTCGGCGCGCGTGGCGCGGTGGAAAAAGCGGGCAGAGTCGGCAAGGTCGTCATCATCGGCTTTGATGGTCAGCCCGAAGGCAAGCAGGCGATCAAGGACGGCAAGATCTACGCAGATCCGATTCAGTTCCCGGACAAGATGGGCGCGGAAGTCGTGCTTGCGTACATGCGCTATTCGAAAGGCGAAGAACTCCCACCGCAGATGCTCATCCCCACCAGTCTGTACCGCAAAGCCGATGGCGCGGCCGATGCTTCACTGAAATAATCCCATGCTCAATCTCATGCCCCTGCTAACCTTCTTTATCCTGCTGGCGTTTGGCGTCTTCAAGGCGGCCGGGAAGTAGTACGCGCCAAGAGGCGACCAGCCTATTTGGGCCGCCACGAAGTGACGTCATCAGCCGTGCATGGAACCTGGTCTCTGCCACAGCTGTAAACGGCGATCTTCGCCACGAGATGCGCCGCCTGGCCTTGAGATATCTTGGGATCGGTATTGAGGACGTCGGGATTCTTCACCTGGTTGTCGCCATTCGTGTCCAGCAGGATGTGGTATGGCTGGCCATACATGTCGTTGAGCTTGTAGGGCCGCGCAGCGCCCACGAGGCCATGGCGTTCATTGTGAGCCGGAGGAAACTGGGCGAACGGCATGCGCTTGGGATTCAGATCCGGCGTCCCGCTCGATGCGGGTGGAATGCCCATGATGGCATCTACCAGGGGATTGCTGCCGTCGGTCAGCAGTTCACCCACATCTTCGCCATTGGCTCCTGTGCTGCTGGAGTCCAAGGGAAAGCGATTGTATTCCGTATGATAGAGGTCGATGCCATTCTTGAGCTCCATCACCACCGTCCGCACCTTCAGCCGATTGGCCTGGTCGATGGCATTGATGATTCCCGCCGCCGTCAGGCTGGCGAGGATCGCGATGATGGTGATCGTAATGAGCAGTTCGATCAGGGTGAATGCGCGTTGAACTGATGGCCATTGCGTTTTCATAATCGGATTTTACCCGAAATGGCCGTTGCAGGTCAATGCTGGTTTTCACCCTTGATCCGTCTGCCGAAACAGCGCACGGCTTGACCCCTCGTGAACAAACAAGCTGTCCTCGACCAAATCCTCTCCGTGTTGAATACCGAACTCGCCGCGCTCACCCGCGCCGCGCAGGGGGCCTTTGCCGCCGCCACGGACCCGGACAGCAAGGCCGAAAACAAATACGACACCCGCACGCTGGAGGCATCCTACGTCGCTCGCGGTCAGGCGCAGCGTGTGGCGGAGCTGCAGGAGGCGGTGCGCGTCTTTGCCGCGTTGTCTGGAAACAACCTTGAGCCAGGTGCCGCCATCACGCTCGGAGCACTGCTGAGCCTCGCACTGCCCGGAGAAGTCGCGTACTATTTCCTCGGCCCGTTCGCCGGTGGGACGGAGGTGGCGCATGAAGGCCAGGAGGTCGTCGTCATCACGCCTGCTTCAGCCCTGGGTCAGAAAATCATCGGCAAGCGGGTAGGGGATGTGATCGCACTTCAGCCCGGTGTCTCCGCGCAGGTGGCTGCGGTGGTTTGATCACGGCGAGCAGTCACAGCCGCAGCATTCGCATCCATCGCCATCGCAGGGATTGCAGTCGCACATGGAGCCGCTGCCTTTGCCGGCATGGCTGCAGCGCGCACAGTCAAAACAATCGCAGCAATTGCCGTCACAGCCTTGGCAACAGTCGCATTTATCGCAGCAGGATCTTTTGCGCGTGGTGGTGTTTTGAATCGGTGACTGTGCATGTTTCTGGCGCGGGCTATTTTCTCCTGCCACCTGTGCCACACGCTCCCCCGCACCTGCGATCAGCACCGCGTGCAGGAGATCGCGATTGCGCTTCAGCGGCAGAGCATCAAAAGCACGACGCAGGCTGCCGAGCGCCTGCTCCAGTGAGGGCAGCAGAGCCGCACGTCGTCCGGTGAGATCAGGAAAAGCATGCAGCGGATTGAACTGGCCGCGCTTCTTGTCCCGTGCCCAATCCTCCCATGCATCCTGCGCATAAATGAGGAAGCCCAGACTCTCGCCCAGTTGCTGCAGCAGCGGCATAGCTTCCAGCGCGCCACACACCTGCGCGAGGTGGCCCACGATCTCGCCATACGCCGCACGCGTTGGGCCCGCGCATTCGTGCAGGCTCGCGGCAGCATGCTCAATGTCAGCTTGTCCAGCCATCCATGCGCGAACCTCAAGAACGGGAAACCTCAGCGCATGCAGCAGACCCAGAGCCTCGCTGATCGGCGTATCCAATGCCTTCGACCCCACACGCGCCACGTGCCTTCGCCAGCCTCGTTCATCCTCCGCATCGTCATCCAGCTTCGCGCTCAGGCCGCAGATCGTGATGGCGGCAGTGTATTGCAGCACCGGATTGTCTGCCACCAGATCACGCGGCGTGGCGAATCGATTGCAGCAGGTCGTCTGGCGCAGCTCGGCCGGCGCGTCCGCCAGGGCAGAGCCCAGCAGCGTGAGAAAAGCGCTGTCCCGGTTCACCAGCCAGCGCGCCCACGCGCCGTAGTGCCGGTGCAAACTCGTGCCGAGACCGCAGAAGTGCGCGCGATACAAAGACGCCGCCTTCTGGCAGCACATCGTGGGACCCGGGAGATGACCAAACATTGCCAAAGATGGCGCAACCAACGGCGGCGACGAGTGATTTTCGCTCACCCCGCCCGGCGCATCTCAGCGATCCACTCCGGCGGGATGCCCTGTCCGGGCACCGAGCTGTCCGGCTGGCGTTTCAGGCCCGCGGTGTGCGCCAGCAGCCACTCCAGACCTTCCCAGAAATGCAGCGCATCCAGCACAGGATTCAGCGCATTGGTCACCGGGCAGTAGTGAACCTCCTTCGGATTCGTGTGATGCACAGTGTGGTGCTGCGGCGTTTGCAGGATGCGCAGATCCTGCAGCAGCGTGATGTAGCGGCCATTTTCCCGCCGGGTGCGGTGGGACCATTTGTGCACCTCATTCGCATTGCCACCCACCAGCGCAAAGAGCCACACATGCCACGTCAGGCAGCCCAGCCATGCAGCAGCAAGAATCAGCCCACCCATAGCCATCAGTAATTCCTGGTTGCTCTCCCACCAAGTGTTGCGCGTCATGCGCCGTGGCAGGTGATGGTGCACCATGTTCGGCCGCCCGATCCAGCGGCCCAGCACCGGCGTGTCTTCGCGGATGTAAGCATCCTCCATCCAGTGGACGAGTCCGGCGGCGAAATCAGCAGCAAGCACCACGCCTGCCGCCTGAAGAGTGAGTGAGATGAGGTCGTTCATGACCCCGCATCACTTGCCCACAAAGTGACGCATCAAGCCATTGATAGTCTTGAAGCTTCGATTGAGGAGATCAATGGCGCGAGACTACTCCGCAGCCGGACCCACCTGCGCACGCTGCATCGGCAGCCATGGCATCTTCGCACCAAACTCCTGCGCTCCCACATCTGGCTGATCCTGTCGCGTTCCGCCGAAAACATCGTCACGCACCTCACTCGCTACGGATGCATTGATGGCAGGACTCCCTGACTTCAGAACACTGAGGGTCCAGCCATTCAAACTTGCCGTGACCAGCAGAGGATCCTTCTTGGTCAGCGGCTTCTCAGTTCCATAGCTGCATGGCGCAATGGCCCAGGCGATGTTGCCGGCGTAGGTGCAGGTCGTGTCGCTCTCGCTGTCAGCACTCATTCGAAACAGCAAGTTAGCCCTCCCCACCAGCAGGTTGTTGGCGATCACACAGTTCTGCGGCGGCAGCGTGTAGTTCAGCCCGACCCCGATTCCGTACTGACAGTTCACCAGCGTGTTATGGGCGATCAAGACACCCCGTGGGCGCTGGTGGTCGTTGCCCGTGCTCTCATCTGTATCTCCAGAATCAAGCACGATGGGCAGCCGGTGTTTCGATGTCCGGCCCCCAGTCAGGTTCTCGAAGTGGTTGTTGTAGATCTTGTGGTCCGTCCCGTAAACCACCACGCCGGAAGACTCGTAATTGGCATGCGCAGTATAGGCGGCATCGCTGAAATCCGTGACCACATCGCCGGTGAAGACGTTGCCATGGATTTCGGACCCATGACCAAAACGAATGTGCACACTGCCCATGCAGTTGCGCACCGTGTTATGGCGGAAGACGTTTTTCGAAGTCTTGAACGAGATGAATTCATCCTCTCCATCGCAGTCCTCGAACACATTCATCTCAAGCAGATGCTCGGTCTCAATATTCTGCGAAGCCCCTTCACCAAAGATGATCGCCTCACGATCCGAGTCCCCGGAAAAAGGATTGGCCGGACGTCCCCGCTTCTCATCCAGCTGCGGAGCCACATTGGCAAAGTAGTTGTGATGAATCCAAAGCCCCTTCGCCACATCCGTCCCATCAAACCACGTCTTGATGTAGCTGCCCGCCCATTTGCCCGGTGCCACATGATGATTAAATTCATTGTAACTGATCTCGATGCCATGAATCGAGCCACCGCTGGTGTAGATCCCGTTCGCCGCCGCGATGCCCGTGAAGTCGAGCATATTGCGCGTCAAAACCAGATGATGACTGGCAACAATCTTGACCCCATGACTCGCAAACCCCGCGATCCTGAAACCTTCCACTGCCAGGTGCTGACAGTCCTTGATCGTGATCGTCTTCGTGGTTCGTCCCAGCCGCCGATCCGCCTTGATCGTGATAAACTTCCCCGGAGCCCCGCTTTTGCCTCGGATGTCTAAGCCATCCGCATCAAAAGCGACGATAACCGTATCCCCCTCACTAGCCGTCGCCACAGCCGCTCTGAACTCCCCCTGATCCTTGGCCGTGTAAGTCTTACCCGAAGCCGATCCCTGTCCAAAAAGTCCCGGCGCGAAGCCAATAATACTGAGAAGCAAAAGCCGAAAAGAGCTGCGAGTCATCGTTCAAGGTGGGACATAGATCGCACCCGGCAAGTTTTAGGCGTGGTTCGATGCCCGCTTTATCATGCGGTTTATCATCCATTCAATCCCCGGATCATCGGGTGGGCGTTGATAGACCTCGGCATACACGGTTTTGATCCAGCACCGGATCAGGTCGTCACTGGGGCGCGTGGTGCAGCCCTTCCAATAATAGAGCAGGTCCATCACAGGCGGCTTCGAGTCGCTCACCTGCGGCATGAGATAGTTAAGGCCCTCGATCTGCTGGCAGCCCGAGCGAAAGTAGAAATTCTTCCGGCGTCTTCGAATCTCTCGGTCGAGAGAATCCTCACGCTCAGAATCCACTTCAACTAGCAGTGGGCGTTCCCCTGCAATCTCTGCCGCCTTCTTAAACATTTCAGCACCAAGCCCCTGATTCCGAGCCTGTCGGGCCGTTGCCATGTACTCCAGCAAACCGACCTCCTGATTCAATGACATAAAGACAATGAGAAAACACAGGACCTGCTCACCGGATTTCACGACAAGTACATGATAATCCAGGCGAGTCACGAACTCTGCAACCTGCTCTCGCGACTTGCGTTCATTTGCAGGCAAAGCTTCTTCATAAATCTGAAAAAACTGCTCAAAGTCCGTGCCGTTCGGGTCCTTGATCTCAACAAATTTCCCACCTGCTGAATCGTTACCACGCTCTGCATTAGAGAAGATCTTCTGCACCTCTGAGGAAATAAGGGCCACGGGCTTGCTGGGGTCTGGAAGGTTAGGACTCAATGCAAAAGGGGCTTCGGGAAAGTGGGCAATCGCAATCAAGATTCGCGTCGCAGCTGCAACCGGTCCTAAATTTCAGCTCCCATGATAGCGAGGCCGAAGTCATTTTCTCAATCCCACACATACTTCTCATCCCACTCAATGCCGTGGGCTTTCAGGAATCGTCGGTATTCATCTTGAAAGGTTATTTTCCGATGATGCTCCTCCTGCTTCGCGATGTAAGCCCGCACCTCATCCGTCTTTGATTCGCTGACAGAGAACGTGCCATAGCCCGACTGCCAGTGGAATTGAGCAAGCATGGGATCACGTTGCGTCTGATGGATGAGCCAGACGGTAGAGGCGCGCTTCATCTCCTTCACCCAGTCCGCCAGCGTGATCGTGCGGGCGAGCCGCATGAGGATATGGACATGATCCGCCACGCCCCCGACGATCATCGTGGGACAATCCAGCCGCGCCGAGATGCCACCCAGATAGCAGTGCAGTTCGTCGCGCAGTGGTTTGTCCGTGAGAAATGAACCCCGTTCCTTCGTGGACCACACGGCATGGATCAGGACATTGGAGAGCGATTGCGGCATGGCGCGTAGCGTAGAGGAAACAGCCGAGCAGCGTCAACTTTCAAGTTGGTTCAATAAAGAGGGAAAAGCGCAAAGCCGAGGACGACGCAGCGGCGAATGACGCCTCCGTTCGGATGACGGAACCTCGTTGATCGGCTTAGAGCTCGACCATCCGAACACCCCATCGGACCACAACGTGGTCCCGTCATGCAGCCCAAGGGTGCCGAGCCTTTGGCGAGCGCTCCCTTGGGAACCGCGCACCCATCACCCCATCCCGTTTCCGGACCGCAACGCGGTCCCGTCACGCGCATTGCGATTTCGTAAAGGCCGCTCGGTGACGGAACCTCGTTGAGGTTCATGATCCTGCGGGGCTCGTGGGTGGCGCGATTCCCAGGAGAGCACTCGCTATCGCTCGGCACTCCTGGGCTGCATGACGAAAGCCCCTTGGGCTTTGATGCCGCACCGCAACCACACTCGGATGACGAAACCCAACACCCATCATCGCCCTCCGCCCAATTCATGAACCGCAACGCGGTTCCACCATGCAGCCCCAAGGGTGCCGAGCCTTTGGCGAGTGCTCCCTTGGGACCGCACGCCCCATCGCCACCTCCTCGTTCCCGGACCGCAACGCGGTCCCGTCACGCGCATTGCGATGCCGTAGGGCCGTTCGGATGACGGAACCTCGTTGAGGTACATGATCCTGGGGGGATCGTGGGTGGCCCGGTTCCCAGGAGAGCACTCGCTATCGATCGGCACTCCTTGGTCGCATGACGAAAACCCGTTGGGTTTTGGGAGCGGCGCTAACGAGAAGCCGAATTATTGTAAATCTGCCGTTGGATCCTCTGATGGTTTGAATTCAACGGACCCATCCGCATTAAGTTTGATAAAGAAACTCTGTTTTGCTTCCCGAAACTCATCACAACTAACCACGTAGTTAACAATCAAGGGCTGATCGATCTCGGCTCGAGTTTTGTGGTTTTCAGCATCAGTTTCAGGGCGAAACATCAAATGTGGCGGGTTTCCATGATATACAATGCAAGCGTCGATACCACGCGAGTTTCCGGGGCCAATTCTAACCCCCTGCAGTTTTGTTCCCTCCCATTTCAATTCACAAGTATAACCCTTATCGACTCTTCTACCTGTGCGTTGATCGATAATTGAGTCGATGTATGCAAAACAATTGGTTGCTGCTCGACGAGCATGGAGATTTACGATGTTAAGATGGTAGTACGATATCCATCCTTCTGTTGGGTCTTTGTCACGGTGGCCTATGTCGCCAGCGAAGCGAAGATCTAGCCGCCCCCGGGAATTAATGGGCCATCCACGGGTTTTAATAAAGTCTGAAACCTGTGAGGCTAGGCTTTCAGGGCTTGTCTTCTCAAAATGTTCGAGGTTGCCCAATACCGAGCCTACGATGCCACCAAGAGCTTCGATTTCTTGTTCTTTTCCTTCTCGAAACGTTGCAAACGGCAGTCCCAAGTAACATGCAATGGCAAACTCTTGATGCGTGAAAAGTGAACCGCGGAAAAGCTCTTTTCCTGATGGTGCATTTTCTGTGCTCAGAGTTGAACCACCGCTGAGACCCGAGACGAGTCTCTCTCGTTTGAAGTCGATAAAAACGTAGTAGTCGCTGTCTCGAAGCTCACGAAAAATGACCTGAACGACAGGGTGAGGCTCTTGTTCCCCCTTGGCAAAAAACACATCATACCCAAGACCACCTTTGCGGTAATCGAGAGCATCACGAACCGCTTGACCGAACCTCAATTCATCGAGGTCTGCCCGTTGGCCGCAACTAAGGAAGAGCTTGGCGCGTCGCTTGGAATCAACTTCATGCTTCATTTGATCACCTCACTTCACCAGCCTCACCATCAAATCCTTGCTCTCCACACTCTCACTGATCTTCACGCAAATTTCGCTCACCGTCCCCGCGCTCGGCGACGAAACGGCGGCGAACATCTTCATCGCCTCAAGCGTCAGAAGGGTCTCCCCCTCCTTGACCTTCTGCCCCACGCTCACCGCAATGCTCGCCACCATGCCCGGCATCGGCGCGCCCACCTGAGTGGAGTCCGCAGGATCAGCCTTGGTCTTGGTGACGGCGTTCTTCGCCAGCGCCTTGTTCGTGACCGTCGTATGGCGTGGGTACCCGTTGAGCTCAAAGATCGCAGTCTGCTGCCCGGTGGCATCGGCCTCCGTCATGTTGAGCAGGCGCACGAAGAGGGTCTTGCCTTCTTCGAGGTTGATGTGGATCTCTTCCTTGTCCTGCAGGCCGTAGTAATACGCGGGCGTGGGCAGCGCGGAGACGTCGCCGTAGGTCTTGCGGAACTCGGCAAATTTCAGGAACACATCCGGATACATGAGGTAGCTCCACACGTCGTCCTCGGTGGGCTCCTTCTTGAGCTTGCCTTTGAGCTCGGCGCGCACGTCGTCGAGCTTGATCTTCGCAGCGTGGGTGCCAGGGCGGCCTTTGATGCGCTTGCCACCTTTGCCCACGATGGCATCGGCCAGAGCGTTCCACTTCTTGCGTGAATCAGCCGCTTTGGCGGGCTCCATGCCGTAGAAGGGTTCGCCTAGCCAGCCTTCAAACATGCTCGTCACGTCCTTGCTCCACTTGGTGCCTTGCAGATTGATGATGTCCGTGGGCTTCACGCCGCGCGCCACACATTCGATGGCAAGGTCGCCGACCACCTTGCTCGACGGCGTCACTTTGACGATGTCCCCGCAGAGCTGGTTCACTTCCGCATACGCGTGGGCGATCTCCGGCCAGCGTGGTCCGAGGCCCATGCCGATGGCCTGCTCCTTCAAATTTGTGTACTGGCCGCCGGGCATCTCGTGCAGATAGACTTCCGCCGTGCCGTAGGGCTCGGAGGTATCGAAAGGTTTGTAGAAACTGCGCACCGCAGCCCAGTAGTCGCTGAACTCCTGCAACGCTTCGACATCGAGCCCAGTGTCACGCGGCGTGTGCTGCATGGCGGCCACGATGGAGTTCAGGTTCGGCTGCGAAGTGCCGCCTGACATGGAGGCGATGGCCGCATCCACCACATCGACACCCGCCGTGGCGGCTTCGAGGATGCTGGCGGCGTTCAGGCCGCTGGTGTCATGCGTGTGAAAGTGAATCGGGATGCCCACTTCATCCTTGAGCGCCTTCACCAGCTTCTTCGCGGCAAAGGGGCGGACGAGTCCGGCCATGTCCTTGATGCACAGCATGTGCGCCCCCATCTTTTCCAGCTCCTTGGCCAGGCCGACGTAGTACTTGAGGTCGTACTTGTCGCGCTTTGGGTCCAGGATGTCGCCCGTATAGCACAGCGTGCCTTCACAGATGGAGTTCGTGTCTTCACGCACCGCATCCATCGCCGCCTTGAGGTTCGGCAGGTAGTTGAGCGAATCAAAGATGCGGAAGATGTCCATGCCGTTTTCGGCGGCATGTTTGATGAAACCCTTCACCACATTGTCCGGGTAGTTCGTGTACCCCACGGCGTTCGAGCCACGGAAGAGCATCTGCAAAAGGATGTTCGGCACCTTGGCGCGGATGTCACGCAGGCGCTCCCATGGATCTTCACGCAGGAAGCGCATCGTCACGTCAAAGGTCGCGCCGCCCCACATTTCCAGGGAGAAAAGGTTCGGCGTGCGGCGTGCCACGCTGTCCGCCACGGCCAGCATGTCAAAGGTGCGCATGCGCGTCGCCAGCAGCGACTGGTGCGCATCCCGCATCGTCGTATCGGTCAGCAGCAGCTTCTTCTGCTTCGCAATCCACTCGTTGCAGAACTTCTCCGGCCCCATTGCCGTGAGGAGCTGCTTCGTGCCATTGGCCGGAGCGATGCGGTGGTCAAACTTCGGCGTCGGCGGCGCGGTAAAGGCCTTGCTGATCGTGTGGCCCTTCGCATGCGGATTGCCATTCACGATGGTGTCCGCCAGGTAGCTCAGGAGCTTCGAGGCCCGGTCCTTGCGGGCCACAAACTTGAGCAGATCGGGATTGTTGTCGATGAAGCGCGTCGTTGCCTGCCCCGCCATGAAGTCGGGGTGATGCACCACGTTCATGAGGAAGGGGATGTTCGTCTTCACCCCACGGATGCGGAACTCGCGCAGCCCCCGGTCCATGCGGTCCAGTGCCTGCTGGTACGTACGGGCATACACGGTCATCTTCACCAGCATCGAGTCATAATATGGCGTGATCACCGCGTTCGTCGCTCCGAGCGCGCCATCCAAGCGGATGCCGAAGCCACCCGCGCTGCGGTAGGTCAAAATTTTGCCAAAGTCTGGCGTGAAGCCGTTCTCCGGATCTTCCGTGGTGATGCGGCACTGGATCGCATAGCCGCTCTTCTCGATCTTGTCCTGCGGCGGCAGCGCCAGCGGCTCCTGATGAATCTGGTAACCCTGCGCGATGAGGATCTGGCTGCGCACAATGTCGATGCCGGTGATCTCCTCCGTCACGGTGTGCTCCACCTGGATGCGCGGATTCATCTCGATGAAGAACCACTCGCCCGTTTCGTGATCGACCAGGAACTCAACCGTGCCCGCGTGGGTGTACTTCACAGCATGCGCCAGTTTCACAGCGGCCTCGCACAGGCTGTCGATGATCTCCTGCTTGATGCCATAGCTCGGCGCCTGCTCGATCACCTTCTGGTGGCGGCGCTGCACCGAGCAGTCGCGTTCGTGCAGATGCAGCACGTTGCCATGCTTGTCGGCCACGATCTGCACTTCGATGTGCTTGGCCTTGCCCACGAATCTTTCGAGGAAGACGGCCCCATTGCCAAAGGCGCGCTCCGCCTCGGTCTGCGCCTCATCCAGCAGTTTTTCCAGGTCCTTGGCCTCGCGCACCACGCGCATGCCGCGACCACCGCCGCCAAAGGCCGCCTTGATGATCAGCGGAAAGCCGATTTTCTTCGCTGCCGCCAGCGCTTCCTTGCGGTCGCTCACCGGCTCATCAGTGCCTTCCAGGATGGAGACCTTGAGCTTGCGGGCCACGTTGCGTGCGGCCGTCTTGTCACCCATCATGTCCAAAATCTTTGCCTCAGGGCCGATGAAAATGATGCCAGCGTCCTCACAGGCCTGGGAGAATTTCGGATTTTCGGACAAAAAGCCATAGCCCGGGTGAATGGCGTCCACACCCTTCTCCTTCGCCAGAGCCACGATGCCTTCGATGTCCAGGTAGGCCCCCAGCGGCCCCTTGTCCTTGTTCAGCTCATAGGCCTCGTCCGCCTTGAAGCGGTGCGGGCAAAAACGGTCCTCCTGCGCATAGATGCCCACCGTTTTCAGCCCCAGTTCCGTGGCCGCGCGCATGACGCGGATGGCGATTTCAGAGCGGTTCGCGACCATCAGCTTCTTGATGGGGCGGATCGTGGTGGGGGCTGGGGTCGGCTTGGGCATGGCAGGGGTGGTTGAATGCGGGCGCATAGTCCCGCGAAATCGTGGGGTGGCAAGGTGCGAGCGCAGTTTTCCCGCGTCAGAAAGCAAGATTGGCCATGAACTTGCTAATTACAGTCCAGCAGGCATTGAGTTTCCGTCCGCCCCCAACCCTTTTCGCATGTCCATCCACGTCGCACTTCACCACCGCACCAGCTACCACTACGACCGCCCCATCGAGCTGGGCCCGCAGATCATCCGGCTACGTCCTGCGCCGCATTCCCGTTCGCGCATCCTGAGCTACTCGCTCAAGGTCACGCCGGAGAAGCATTTCCTGAACTGGCAGCAGGACCCCCAGTCAAACTACCTTGCCCGGCTGGTGTTCGAGGAGAAAACGACGGAATTCAGCATCGAGGTGGATGTGGTGGTGGAGATGGCCGTGTTCAATCCCTTCGACTTCTTTCTGGAGCCTGAGGGTGAGCATTTCCCCTTCGACTACGATGCGGCTCTGGATCAGGAGCTGGCCCCGTTTCTGAAATGCACTAAGCTCACGCCGATTGTCGCGGACTACTTCACCAGTCTTGAGCGTGAACTCCTCGCCTTGGACCCCTGGCCGCCGCGTACGATCACAGCACTCGTGACGATCAATCAGCGCCTGTGGAAGGACATCGGCTACACCGTCCGTTTGGAGCCGGGTGTGCAGACTCCCGAGGAGACGTTGACGAACCGCACCGGCTCCTGCCGTGACACCTCCTGGCTCATGGTTCAACTCATGCGCCGCCTGGGCATCGCCGCACGCTTTGTCAGCGGTTACCTCATCCAGTTGAAGCCAGACGTGAAATCTCTCGACGGCCCCAGCGGCTCGGAGGTAGATTTCACCGACCTGCACGCCTGGTGTGAGGTTTATCTGCCCGGCGCAGGCTGGGTCGGCCTTGATCCCACCTCAGGCCTGTTCGCCGGAGAGGGGCACATCCCCCTCGCCGCCACGCCAGACCCGGGCAGCGCCGCGCCGATCAGCGGCATGGCCGAACCCTGCGAAACCAAGTTCGATTTCGACATGACGGTCACTCGTATTTACGAGTCTCCCCGCGTCACCAAGCCCTACACCGAGGAGCAGTGGGCGGAAATCGCCGCCTTGGGCCATGCCTTGGACAAAGAGCTCGAAGCCAACGATGTACGCCTGACCATGGGTGGCGAGCCGACCTTCGTTTCCATCGACGATGCCGAAGGCGACGAGTGGAACACCACCGCCGTCGGGCCGATGAAGGCCAAGCTCTCGGACGTCCTGCTCAAACGCCTGCGGGACCGCTTCGCTCCCGGGGCCTTCCTCCACTACGGCCAGGGCAAATGGTACCCGGGCGAATCCCTGCCACGCTGGTCCTACGGCTGCCATTGGCGCAAGGACGGCCAGCCCTTGTGGGCGCATCCGCATCTGTATGCCGACATGCAGAAAGACTACGGCGTGAACGAGACCCACTCCGCACGCTTCGTCCACGCCCTGGCCGAGCGCCTCGGCTGCAGTGACAAATGGATCATGCCGACGTATGAAGATGCGTTTTACTACCTCTGGCGCGAGCGCAAGCTGCCCGTGAACGTGGACCCGCTCAAATCCAACCTCAAAGACAAGGAGGAGCGCACGCGCCTCTCCAAGGTGTTCGAGGCAGGTCTCGACAAAATCATCGGCCACGTGCTGCCGCTCAAACCGATGGAAGATGGCTGGGCAACCGGCCCGTGGTTTCTGCGTGCCGAGCGCTGCTACCTCGTGCCGGGAGATTCACCCATCGGGCTGCGTCTGCCGCTCGATTCACAGCCGTGGGTCAAGACCACCGACTACCCGTACCATCACGAGCAGGACCCGATGGAAGACCGCGCTCCGCTACCCGCGCGGCAGCATTTTGTGCGTGGCATCGCCGGTGTGCCGCCCTCCTTTTGGAAAAAGCTCGCGGAGCGGCGTGGCCTGTCCAGTGCGTCAGGACTGACAGGGGAAGAGGAGCCGCAAGGCATTGATCCAGCCGCCCAGCCGCCTGTTGCGGGACAATCCGCCGACAAAGTCGTTCGCACCGCGCTTTGCGTGCAGCCGCGTGATGGCAAGCTGTTCATCTTCATGCCACCGACCAAGACGCTGGAGGAATATCTCTCCGCACTCGGTGCCGTGGAAGACGTGGCGCTCGCGCTGGATCAGCCCGTCGTCATCGAAGGCTATGCCCCGCCCTTTGATCCGCGTCTGCACGTGCTTAAAGTCACCCCTGACCCGGGCGTGATCGAAGTGAACGTACACCCAGCCAAGAGCTGGGATGAAATGGTGAACATCACCGAATCCCTCTATGACGAAGCACGTCTGACCCGCCTCGGCACCGAGAAATTCATGGTCGATGGCCGCCATACCGGCACCGGCGGCGGCAATCACATCGTCATGGGCGCGGAGACGCCCCAGGACAGCCCCTTCCTGCGGCGACCCGATCTGCTGCGCAGCCTCACCAGCTACTGGCAGAATCACCCGTCGCTCTCCTTCATGTTCAGCGGCATGTTCATCGGCCCGACCAGCCAGAGCCCGCGCATCGACGAGGCTCGCAACGATTCTCTCTACGAACTCGAAGTGGCCTTCAAGGCCGCCTCTGAGGCGAAGCACGTGACACCGTGGCTGGTGGACCGGTTGTACCGCAACCTGTTCATCGACTCCAGCGGCAACACCCACCGCGCCGAGTTCTGCATCGACAAGCTCTACTCGCCGGACAGCAGCACGGGCCGCCTCGGCCTGCTCGAAATGCGCGGGTTTGAAATGCCTCCGCATCCGCACATGAGCCTCGCCCAGGCCCTCATGCTGCGCACCCTCATCGCCCGCTTCTGGAAGGAGCCCTACGAAGCACCGCTGGTACGCTGGGGCACGGACATCCATGACCGCTGGATGCTGCCGCACTTCGCCTGGAGCGACATCGAGGACGTCTGCCACGACACCCGGCAGGCCGGCTACGAGCTGAAACCCGAGTGGTTCGCTCCCCATTACGAGTTCCGCTACCCGCTCAGCGGTGACTGGTCCATGCGCAACGTGAACGTCGAAATCCGTCAGGCGCTGGAGCCCTGGCACGTGCTCGGTGAGGACAATGGTGCCGGTGGTGCCGTGCGCTTCGTCGATTCCTCCCTCGAGCGCATTCAAATCAAGGCCCAAGGCATGGTGGAAGGCCGTTACGCCATCACCTGCAATGGCCGCACCGTGCCGATGCATCCGACCGGCACGAATGGCGAATACGTCGCCGGGGTCCGCTACCGCGCCTGGCAGCCGCCCAATTGTCTGCAACCCACGGTTGGTGTCCACTCACCGCTCACGATTGACCTCGTCGATCAGTGGAATCAGCGCTCGCTCGGTGGCTGCATGTATCATGTCGCCCACCCCGGCGGCCTGAGCCACGAGGCCTTCCCGGTGAACTCCTACGAAGCCGAAAGCCGCCGCTACTCCCGCTTCTTCCGCCACGGCCATACCCCCGGAAAGATGAAGGCGGAGCCGCCGAAGCCCAATCCAGAGTTCCCCTTCACCCTGGATCTGCGGAACAGCTGAAAGGGGCTGATATTGACGCCATCAACCCCGCAGTTTAGAATCAGTCATGAGTTCACGCAGTCAGGCCATTTTGAGCCAGATCCAAGCGCTGCCCCCTGAGGAGCAGCAGGAGGTCTGTGATCATGTGATGCTGTGGGTGCATGCGGCTGAGGCTATTATGACGAATAGAGATCCCATTCGCTCAGCGCGAGGGATGTTCGCTGGCAGCGGGTTAAACGACGCCCTGATGAAACATCGTCAGGAGGAGCGCCGCCGTGGCTGAAGCCATCGTGCTGGACACCTCGGCATGTTTTGCCCTGCTGGAGGATGAAGGCGGAGCCGATGTCGTCGAAACGCATCTTTTCGAAGCCAAGGCTGGCGACGTGGCAGTCCACGGATCGTTCGTGACGCTGACGGAAGTCGAATACATCACCCTGCAAGAACGCGGGGAAGAAGACGCCGCGCGGGCGCTTGCTATTCTCAAGGCATGGCCGGTGAACTGGCATCATTCTGACCCTGCCGTCTGCTCTGCTGCGGCAAAACTCAAAGCTGCGCACAAGATTTCCTTTGCGGATGCCTTCGTCGCTTCATTAGCGCAGAGCCTGGATGCAACGCTCATTCACAAGGACCCGGAGTTCCTGGCATTGGGCGGTTCGATTCAGCAGAAGATGCTTCCCCCCAAATGAAGAGCTCACCACGCCAATTCATGGCATAAACATTGCGTTCATCCGACAAATAGAATGCACTGGCGGGATCAATTCCTACTGTCACCACCTTCCCCCCAGTCACCTCCGACCCCTGCATTGATCTTCCAATCTCAAAGTTCCGCGACTGCCGCCTCTCCCGTTTCGCAACGGGCTGCGATGTCGCGTTTGGATGGTCCTGACACCCGCGGTCATTACGATGAGCTGCGGGATGCCAGCGGCAAGGTGCGGACGCATTACGAGCCGCTCATCACAGATCTCCAGCGTCGCGACTCCGCAGGCGTCAAACGGCTCTCAGACACCGCCCGCCGCCTGCTGGCAGAGCGTGGCGTCACCTTCAACATCTATGATGACAAGGGCATGGACACGCCATGGCACATGGACCCGGTGCCGTTTGTCATCTCGGCGCGCGAGTGGGAGGGCATCGAGAAGGCGCTGATTCAGCGCGCGACGCTTCTGAACGCGATTTTGAACGACAGCTATGGCCCGCAGCAGTTGATCCGTGATGGCAGCATGCCTGCCGCGCTCGTGCTCGCCCAGCCCGCCTACCTGCGACCCTGCCACGGCATCAAACTGCCAAACGCCAAACCGCTGCAGGTCTATGGCGCTGACCTTGCCCGTTCGCCCGACGGCCAGTGGTGGGTCATTTCCGACCGCACCCAGATCCCTACCGGCTCCGGCTACGCTTTGGAAAACCGCCTGATCACTTCGAGACTGCTGCCAGAAGTGTTTCGCGATGCGCGCGTGCGCCGTCTCGCCGGCTTCTTCCGGCAGATGCAGCAGTCCCTCGCTGCGCTGGCACCGCGTCCCGTGGAGGAGCCGCGCGTCGTCCTGCTGACGCCCGGGCCATACAATGAAACGTACTTTGAGCAGGCCTATCTGGCCCGCTACCTCGGCTACACCTTGGTGGAAGGCGAAGACCTCACCGTACGCGATGACCGTGTCTTTTTAAAGACACTCAACGGTCTCGAACCGGTGGATGTGATTTTGCGGCGCGTGGATGACGATTTCTGCGATCCACTGGAACTGCGCAACGACTCCATGCTCGGCGTTCCCGGCCTCGTGCGCGCTGTGCGTGCTGGCAATGTGTCACTCGGAAATGCCCTGGGTTCAGGCCTGGTCGAAGCCCCGGCGATGATGGCCTTCCTGCCGGGTTTGTGCCGCAAACTGCTCGGTTCGGAACTGCTCATGCCTTCGGTCGCCACCTGGTGGTGCGGGCAGGAGCGCCCACGTGGCGAAGTGGAAAAAAATCTCGACCGCCTCGTCATCAAGAGCGCCTTTCGGGTGCGTGGCCGTGAGGCTTGCTTTGGCAACCGGCTCACCGGTGCTGAACGGGCCGCCCTCGCCGAGCGCATGCGTTTTGCGCCGGACCGCTGGGCGGCGCAGGAGAAGATCTCGTTCTCCACCGCACCCATGTGGGAGGACGGTCAGCTCGTCCACAAACCGGTGAGCGTGCGGGTTTACCTCGTCGCCACCAAGGACGGCTACATGGTCATGCCCGGCGCATTGACACGGGTCGCCGCCACCATGGATTCACCGCTGGTATCCATGCAGAAAGGCGGCACCAGCAAGGATACCTGGGTGCTCAGCGAAGGTCCGGTGGAAAACATCACGCTGCTCTCCAGAACCAGCGCGCCAGTGGAACTCCGCCGCACCGGGCACAATCTCGGCAGCCGTGTCGCGAATCATTTGTACTGGCTCGGGCGCTATGCCGAGCGCGCTGAATCCAGCGCCCGTCTGCTGCGCTCGACCCTGCTGCGTTGTTCGCCAGAAAGCGGCATGAGCGAAACGCCGCTGCTCCTGCCCCTGCTGGAGGCATTGAAGCGGCTCACGGTGCTGGATGACGTGCCGGACGCCGCCGCTCTGGCCTCGCAGCAGGAACAGCTTGAAGCCCGCTTGCTGGAGGCCGTGTTTGATGCGGATCATCCCACCAGCATTCGCTCCTGCGTCTCACACATCCAGCGCATCGGTGTTTTGCTGCGGGACCGTATTTCGGTCGATACCTGGCGCGTCATCAGCCAGCTCGGGGATGCTTTGGACACCTACGACAACACGCCGAGCATCACGCCGATGTCCGATGCCCTGAACGTCCTCACCCGCATCATTCTCGAACTCGCCTCCTTCCACGGTCTGGCGAAGGAAAACATGACGCGTGCCCAGGGCTGGATGTTCCTGGACATGGGGCACCGCATTGAGCGCACAGTCTATATTTGTGAGCTGCTGCGGGCCGGTTTGCGCAGCGCCGATGCAGAAAACCCGAGTTTGCTGGAGGCCATTCTGGAAGTGGGAGACAGCACCATCACCTACCGCAACCGCTACAGCCTGCTGCCGCAGATCGCCGCAGTGTACGATCTGCTCATGCTCGACGAGCTGAACCCGCGCGGCCTGCGCTTTCAGTTTGAGCGCATCCGCCAGCAGTTCGAACATCTGCCCCACGAAAAAAACTCAGCCCTGCTCACGCCGGCGATGCGTGTGTTCCTGGAAAACAACACCCGGCTGCAGTTGTGTGATCCCACCGAGCTGGCCCGCGTTGAACCCGGCACCTGGGCGCAGACGCAGGTGGCCAAACTGCTCACGCAGCTCATTGAAGCGATGCCCGTGCTCAATGATGCGCTGACCGCCGGTTACTTTGCGCATTCCACCATCAGCAGCAGCGATGCCTCGCCTGCGGAAACACTGTCCACGTGATGAACTACCGCATCACCCATCGCACGACGTACGCCTACAGCTCGCAGGTGGCCATGTCACACCATGCGGCACGTTTGCGCCCGCGCGACACAGACACGCAGCGTTGCCTGGAATTCAGCCTCAGCTTTGATCCGGAACCTGATTTGCTCACGGAACACACCGACTCCTTCGGCAACCAGGTCGCCTGCTTTTCCGTGCAGAAATTGCACAACCATTTTGAAGTCATCTCGCGCAGCTTCGTCTCGCTGATGCCGGTGTTGCAGCCCGACCCTCTGCAGACGCCCGCGTGGGAAAGCGTGGCCGCCATGTTTCGTGATCCCGTGCCGGTGGATCTGCTCGACCCCTGCCAGTTTGTCTTTGGCAGCCCGCTGCTGCTGCATGAAATGCCGCTGCGTGACTTTGCGCTGCCCAGTTTCACCAAAGGCCGCCCCGTGCTCGCCGCCACTGCCGATCTCTGCCGCCGCGTCCACCGTGAGTTTGTGTTTGATCCAAAGGCGACCACCATCAGCACGCCGCTGCATGAAGTGCTGGAAAAAAAGCGCGGCGTCTGCCAGGACTTTGCGCACCTCGCCATCGCCAGCCTGCGCGCCATGGGCCTGCCCGCACGCTACATCAGCGGTTATCTGCGCACGCATCCGCCCGCGGGCAAGCCACGCCTGCAGGGCGTCGATGCCTCGCATGCCTGGGCGTCCTGCTTTGTGCCCGGTTTTGGCTGGGTGGACTTCGACCCCACCAACAACTGCTTCACCTCGCTGGACCACATCACGGTGGCGACGGGGCGTGATTTTTCGGATGTCAGTCCCGTGCGTGGCATCATCACCGGCGGCGGCAGGCACAGCGTCGATGTCGGCGTCGACGTGGAGCCGGTAGGAGCCTAATTAAAACCCCTCTTTTTATGTCATTTGAAAAGCCCTTCAAACTCTGGCATGGGGCATGCTATATCATATAAGACCATGTCGTCACTGTTTAACGACTACCAACCAGAGGGCTTCTTCGACGAGGTGTTTTCCAAATCCGGGAAAGCACGTTCGCACTACGAGGCCATGCTTGATAGCGTCGGCTCACTCACTCCATCCGAATACTCCGCTCGCCAAAAAGCGGTGGATGCCGCGTTCCTTCGCCAGGGCGTGACCTTCACCGTCTATGGAGACGATCAAGGGACGGAACGCATCTTCCCCTTCGATCTCATGCCGCGCATCATCCCGCAGCGTGAATGGGAGACGGTCGAGGCCGGACTCATCCAGCGCATCACCGCGCTGAATCTTTTCCTCAACGACATCTACCACGGCCAGAAGATCATCACAGACAAGGCGGTGCCTGCGGAGCTCGTGCTCTCCGCCTCGCATTACCGGCCTGAGTTTCGTGGCATCAAGGTCCCCCACGGCATCTACATCCACATCTGCGGCACCGATCTCGTGCGCGATGGCAAGGGCGACTACTACGTGCTCGAAGACAACGGCCGCTGCCCTTCCGGTGCTTCTTACATGCTGGAAAACCGCAATGCCATGAAGCGCGCTTTCCCCGGCCTGCTGCAGTCGTTGCCTGTCCGCCCGGTGGATGCCTACGGCTCCATGCTGCGTGAGACGCTTGCTCATCTCGCCCCGAGCAGCGTCCTGGATCCCGCCATCGTGGTCCTCACCCCCGGCATCTACAACAGCGCCTACTTCGAGCACTGCTACCTCGCCAAACAGATGGGCGTGCCGATTGTTGAAGGCCGCGATCTCATCATCCGCAACGACCGCGTGTTCATGCGCACCACGAAGGGCCTGGAGCAGGTCCACGTCATTTATCGCCGCATCGACGACGATTTCCTTGATCCCCAGGTGTTCCGCAAAGACTCCCTCCTCGGCGTGCCGGGCATCATCAACGCCTATCGCAAAGGCCATGTCGCCCTCGCCAACTCCATCGGCACCGGTGTGGCCGATGACAAGGCCGTCTATGCGCTCGTGCCGCAGATGATCAAATACTACCTCGATCAGGACCCCATCCTGCCGAACGTGCCGACCCATCTGGGCGTTGATCCCAAGGAGTGCTCCTACATCCTCGACAACCTCGACAAGCTCGTGGTCAAAGCCGTCAACGAGTCCGGCGGCTACGGCATGCTCATGGGCCCCCATGCTTCGAAAAAGGAGCGCGCCGAATTCGCCGAGCGCATCAAGAAGAACCCGCGCAACTACATCGCGCAGCCCGTGCTGCAGCTCTCCCGCCACCCCGTCTTTGTGGACGATCATTTCGAAGGACGCCACATCGATCTGCGCCCCTACGTGCTCTGCGGCGACCGCGTGCGCGTCGTCCCCGGCGGCCTCACCCGCGTGGCGCTGAAAAAAGGCTCGCTCGTCGTGAACTCCTCCCAGGGCGGCGGCAGCAAGGACACCTGGGTGCTCTGGGACGATCCCCTGAACATGCCTGCCGAAACCTCACCCGCCGCCTGATCACACGCCATGCTTAGCCGAGTCGCAGACAGCATTTACTGGATGGCACGCTATGTAGAGCGTGCGGAAAACCTCTCACGCCTCCTGCTTTCCACGCAGGATCTCCTGCTCGATGCCGGAGCCGAGGGCGTCGATGAAGCGCAGTTCTGGCAGCCGCTCCTCGCCACCACCGGTGACGAAGAGTCCTACTCCAAGCTGCACAAAAAAATCAAAGGCAAGGACGTCACCGAATTCCTGGCCCTGCGTGCGGACAATCCCAACTCCATGCTCAACAGCATCCGAGCCGCACGTGAAAACGCGCGCACCGTGCGGGATCAGATCTCCGATGAGATCTGGGAGTCGCTGAATTCGCTGCGGCTCTTCGTTGAGTCCGCCGAAGGCAAGACGCTGCACCGCACGCAGAGCGCCGCCTTTTACGAGCGCGTCCTGCGCGGTTCCTATCAGTTCCAGGGCATCGCCGACTCCACCACACCCCGCGGTGAGATCTGGCACTTCCTCCGCCTCGGCACCTGCCTGGAGCGTGCGGACAAAATGTCCCGCCTGCTGGACACCTGCTCTGGCCTGTCCCTCGAACTGCCGCCTCATGCCCAGGCCAGACCGCTGCGCTGGGCCGCGCTGCTCCGCTCCTGTTCCGCCTGGCATGCATTTCAGGCGCAGCACCGCCGCCTCGATCCCTCCAAAATCATTGCCTATCTGCTTCTCGATGAGACCTTCCCGCGCTCTATCGCCTGCTGTGTCGCCGAAGCTGAATCCGCCTTGAAATCGCTCTGTGCGGATGCCGGACTGCATGGCATGCCCCTGCCGCTGCGCCATGTGGGCCGTCTGCGCGCCGATCTGGCCTACACCACCGTTGAAGAAGTGCTCGCCACCGGCCTGCATGAATACATCGACGATCTGCAAACACGCCTGAATCAAATCGGTGAAGCCATCTTCCAGACCTTTGTTCAGCATGCGGATCTCTCGCACTTGAGCGAGGACACCCTGGTGGAAAGCATTGCCCCGGGTGCCTACCATGCCCACGCGGATGCAAATCTCCACGTTCAGCAGCAGCAACAACAGCAGCAGCAGTAGCGACATCGCCGGCACCTCCTGCTGCACGCCATGCGATTTCGAATCTTCCACCGCACGCGCTACGTTTACCGCGCGGCGGTTCGCGACAACTACAACGAAGTGCGGCTGCGTCCCGTCACGAATGATACCTCACGCCTCGAATTCTTCCTGCTGAACGTCAAACCGCCCGCCCGGCTCCAGCACTTCCGGGACAACTGGCTCAACTACGTCCACTATTTCGACATTGCGGAACCGCACACGGATCTGATCATCGAATCGCAATCGACGATCAACACCACCAGCCCTTACAAGGATGGCAAACCCCTCGGTGTGAGCTTTGAAGCACTCAAAAGCGGCATCGACGAAATGATCGCGCCTTTTCTCGGCGACAGCTGCTATGTGGCGCTCACGCCGGAAGTCTGGCGGCTGGGCATCGACATCCGCAATGACGGTGACGACGTCTTTTTAACCGCCGAGGCCGTGATGCACCACATCTTCCGCGAGTGGAAATATTCGCCCAGCACCACCACCTCCTCGACCCACATGAGTGAAGTCATGCAGACCAAGCAAGGCGTCTGCCAGGATTTCGCCCATCTCATGATCGGCATCTGCCGTTCACTCGGCATTCCGGCACGCTACGTCAGCGGCTATCTCTACAACGGCCCTGAAGCGCACCTGCGCGGGGCCCAGGCCTCCCATGCCTGGTGTGAGGTGTATATCCCGGGCAAAGGCTGGTTCGGCCTCGATCCCACCAACGACACCCTCGCTGACGAACGCCACATCCTGATCGCCACCGGTCGTGATTACCAGGACGCCGCCCCCGTCTCCGGCCACTTCGACGGCCCGCCCGGAGCAACAGCGGCGCTGCAGGTCGAGCTCGAAGTACAGCGGTTGGATGCATAAATTCCTGTCTGAATCTTCCGTTGTCTTTCTTCGCCTGCCTGCTTAAATTTCAATCAGCGGGCCGCACAACGGGGTTGGAGATCTAAAACCGATTCTGGAGCGTGGCTCACAGGATCAAATTTTAGTTTTATGGGGCTTTTCAATCTTCCGGTGGTGAAAATAGGGTCTGTGTCGATGGATGGCACGGAACCAGTATTGATGCTTGGCCCTTGCGTGATCGAGAGCGAGGATTTCATCTGGGATGTCGCTGAAAAACTCGGGGCCATGGCGCGGCAGCACGGCTGGCGCTGGATTTTCAAAGCCTCCTACGACAAGGCCAACCGCAGCGCGATTTCCTCGTACCGTGGCCTCGGCTGTGAGGCAGGCTGCAAGCTGCTGGCCCAGATCGGTGCCAAACTGGGCGTACCGGTGACCACCGACGTGCACAGCGTTGAAGAAGTCAAACAGGCGGCGGAGCACATCGACCTCCTGCAAATCCCCGCCTTTCTCTGCCGCCAGACGGACTTGATTGTCGCGGCGGGTGAAACCGGCCGGGCCGTAAACGTCAAAAAAGGCCAGTTTCTGGCCCCCTGGGATGTGCGCAATATCGGTGACAAACTCGCCAGCGTCGGCTGCCAGAATTTCATGTTCACCGAGCGCGGCACCACCTTCGGCTACAACAATCTCGTGGCCGACATGCGCTCGCTCTACTGGATGCGCGAGCTCGGCTACCGCGTGGTGATGGACGCCACCCACAGCGTGCAGCGCCCCGGCGGCCTCGGCACCGCCACTGGCGGCGATGGCAAACTGGCCCCTGTTCTCGCCCGCGCGGCGGTGGCCACCGGGTGCGACGGCGTTTTCATGGAAACGCATCCTGATCCCGCCAAAGCCTTTTCAGACGGCCCCAATCAAATCCCCCTTTCGCAGATCGCGGAAGTGGTTGAAACCTTGCGAAAGATTCATGGCCTCGTTCGTGACATCACTTGAGCTGCTGCACCGCCGCAGACTCGCGATTTCCATCATGCTCGGCGTGCTGGGGGGCCTGGTCATGTTCGCCACCGCCCAGCAGCCCGCACCGGCAGACTCAGGCATCAGCGCTTTCCTCAAGATGGTCCCGCCGGGAGCCGTCAACAAGGGCGCGGTCATCCCCTCCTTCGACTCCACCGGCCGCCGCACCTCGCTCATCACCGCAGACATGCTGCGCCGGGTGGATGACGATCGCATCTATGCGGAAAAGCTCGTGGTGCAGATGTTTAACGACGATCCGAAGAGCGACGTGCGTATTGATTTGAAGACCGCCTTTTATCAGATGTCAGGCGGCGGTGTGCTGCGCAGCACGGAGCGCAGCCGTGTGAGCCGGGCCGACTTTGAGATCGAAGGGGACAGCCTTATCTTTGACACCACCAGAAACCAGGGGCGTATGACCGGAAACATCCACATGGTGATCTTTGACAGCAGCGCTCTCAGCGGCGAGGTACCGTCCCCCTCCGAATCACGCCCAACCCAGTGATATGAAGACGTCCTCCATCCTGTACATCGCCCTGCTCATCAGCAGTGCTGGCGCGTTGGCGCAAGATCCGGGCGTCGCACGTCCGCTCTTTGATTTTCGCAAAAAGAAGGTGGATGAAGACACCAAAACCAAAGCGCTGGATGCCGCCAAGTCGGCCGTCAAACAGGTGCCGGACAACGTGAAGGACAAGGCGAAGGAACTTCTGCGCTCCCCTGACGGCGTCGAGATGCGCCAGAAGGCCCTGCAAGCCGCGCAGACAATGATTCAGGGCAGTTCTTCCAGCGCGACCATTCCTGCCGAGACCGCGCCAGCCACCACTCCCGCACCAGCGGCATCCACACCCAGCCTCGCGGTGGTGGAAACTCCGCCTCCAACACCCGCTGGCCCACAACCCAAACCCTTGCAGCCCTTGAACTTGGACGAGGCTCCGAAGGCCACCAAAAGCCAGATCGACATCACTGCACAAAAAAGCGCTTTCTTTGATGCCAACAATAACTATGGCATCTATACTGGTGATGTGAAGGCGCGGCATCCCCAGATGTACATCGAGTGCGAGGAATTGGAATTGTACATGACCAAGCAGGAGGGCGGAGTCCTCGGAGCGCCCAAGCCCAAAAAAACCGGCCCTGCGGCCAAAGATGCGGACATCCTCGCCGCCCCCAAAAAGGCCGGCAACGCCGCTCCCCCCATCGACAAAGCGGATGCCCGCGGCCCGATGGTCACCATCGAGAAGATTTCGGAAGACGGTGAATTGCAGATCGGTCGCTGCAAGCACCTGATCTATGACGGCAAAACCGAGCGGACCACCCTGCTCGAATGGCCGCAGGTGCAGGCTGGCAATCAGCTGCACAAGGCCACGGAAGCAGGCTGCATCATGGTCATCGAAAAAAATGGCAAACTGACCACCACCGGTGGGCATGAGACGATTATTCTTCAGGGAGAAGAGATCGCCCCCCGGCGTTCGCCCGCACCCTCACCGCAGTGAACATGGCTTCGCGAACGAAAAGTATGAAGGATGCTGAGGGCGGAGATTTCCAGCCCTCCATGGAGGCCGTTTCCGATCCCGGTGCCCCTGAGACGATCATTCCGGACGAAAACACCCTCCTGCACACGGAAGGGCTGAAAAAAGTCTATGACGGTCGCGCCGTCGTCAATGGTGTCGATATCGAAGTCAAAAGCGGCGAAATCGTCGGCCTGCTCGGCCCAAACGGTGCCGGCAAGACGACCACTTTCTACATGATCGTCGGCCTCGTACAGCCAAACGGCGGCAAGGTGACGTTTGATGGCAAAGACACCACCCATCAGCCAATGTACATGCGCTCCCGGCTCGGCATGGGCTACCTGCCGCAGGAGGAGTCCATCTTCCGCCGCCTCACCGTACGTGAAAACATCATGGGCGTCATGGAAACCCAGCCCTACACGCGCAAGGAGCGCGAGGAGCAGACCCAGTCCTTGATGGAAAAGTTCGGCATCGATCATGTGGCGGACAATCTGGCCATCACCCTCAGCGGGGGTGAAAAGCGCCGCCTCACCATCGCCCGCTCCCTCGTCACCTCGCCCAAGCTGCTCATGCTCGATGAGCCCTTCAGCGGCGTTGACCCCATCGCCGTCAGCGAAATTCAGGAGATCATCCGCATGCTGCGCAGCGCCGGTCTCGCCATTCTCATCACCGACCACAACGTGCGTGAGACCCTCAACATCGTGGACCGCGCCTACCTCATCTTCGAAGGCCGTGTACGCCGCCACGGCACCAAAGATTTCCTCGTCAATGACGATGAGGCCCGCCGCCTCTATCTCGGCGAAGGCTTCACCATGTAAATTTTAGTCCAACCAAAAAAGGAGAACCACCATGCAAAAACACAACGTCAACCTCCCCATCATCGTCACCGCACGTCACATGGACGTCACGGATGCGATCCGCGATTACGCCCATAAAAAGATCGAGGGCCTCCACCTTGACTACCCCCGCATCATTGAGGCCAAGGTCGTCCTCGACGTGCAGAGCCATCACCGCCACATCGCTGAAATCATCCTTTTCTGCGCCGACCACATCGTCATTGAAGTAAAGTCCGTCACTGAGGACATCTATGCTTCCATCGACGAAAGCGCCGCCAAGATCGCCCGGCGCATGCGCAAGTACAAGACCCGCCTGCTCAGGAACCACCGCCCGCGTGGAGAAGTCTCCATCCGCCACATCGAGGAGCAGGTCTTCCATCAGGAAGTGCTGCACACCGAGGCGGAGCACGTTGAGCCTGCCTACGTGCACAAGGAGAAGTACAAAATCCGCCCGCTCTATGCCGACGAAGCCATCATGGATCTCGAAATCAGCGACCGCCCTTTCGTGATCTTCCACAATCAGAAGACCCACCGCCTCGCCCTGCTGTTCCGCCGCAAGGACGGCGACTACGGCCTCATCGAGCCAGAAATGGAAGCCACCAACGGCACCCACAAATAAGGCGCAGGCCCGTCGTTTAAGTCACCCCCGGGGCGGCCTGGATTCAGGCCGCTTCTTTTTTGTGGTTGGCGAGATACTTGCGGCAGTTTTCCTCGCCCATGTACTTCGCCAGCAGCCGCGCGTCAGTCTCGGTGAAATCGACCATGATCAAACCATCCACGACCGAGGAGAAATCCTTGTCCACGTTGAAGCTCAGCAGCGTCGCATTCAGCTTCAGGTAGTGCTTCAGCAGAATCGGGATGCCCTTGCCGTCCGTCTCCAGGCTGGAGATCAGCGCGGAGCAGTCGTCCACGTTCTGCAGATCCGCGCTGATAAACTCGCGCATCATGCGGCGCGTCTTCATGTAGCGGAAGGGATTGCGCGCCTTCACAAAACTGGAGAGGTGCGGATGCATGCGGTTGTCCTGCAAAAACTCCACGATCATCTTCCGCGACAGGCTGCTGTAGTCCTTGCTGATGCTCACCGGGCCAAACAGCTTTTTGTAATGCGGATTGCGCGCGATCCAATGCGCGATGCCCTTCCACAGCAGTGGCAGGGAGGCCAGATTGCGCTGGTAGGCCTTGATGATGAAACTGCGCCCCATCTCTACTGCATGTTCCAGATTCGCCAGGAAGGGTTTTTCAAACCGGAACAGCGTGCTGGTGTAGAGACCTTTGGAACCGTACTCGCGTAGAATGATATCCGCACGTCCGAGGCGGTAAGCCCCAGCGACCTGTTCCTTTTCCTCATCCCACAAAATGAGGTGCTCGTAGTAGCGGTCGTACCTGTCCAGGTCGATGTCGTTGCCGCTGCCCTCACCGACTTCACGGAAGGTGACTTCGCGCAGACGCCCGATCTCTGGCAGTAGCGCCGGGATCTCATGCGAGTGCGCCTGATAAACAGACAAGCCACCTTGCCCGACCAGACGGCCCCCGCGGGCGCGGATGCGGTCGATCTCTTCCACCATGTGTGCCTGCGTCGTTTCAGACGGCGGTATGATCGTGACGTTTTCACCCGTCACCGTCAGTTTGGCCGTCTCTTCCTTGCCACGCTGATGCAGCACAAACGTGTGAATGCGCAGGTACCGGGTGAGGGATTCATCATCCTCAAATTTCTTCAGGCGCGAGTAGGGGATGGGCTGCCCCACGTTCATCTGTACCATCGTGTTGGCACGGTTGCAAAATTCACGCAGCAGCAGGCCGGTGCGCAGGCGCGGGTGGATCATCCCGGCGGCATGAAACAGCGCACTGTTGGTGCCTGGGAAGTAAACCGGCAGCACGGTCGCCTGGGTGCGGCGCACCAGAGAACCCACATGGGTGCTCCATGCCGGTTCATCGATGCCGCGTCCGGGTTTGTAGGAGGCCACTTCACCTGCGGGAAAAATAATCAGCGCACCACCGCTGCGGAGCAGCCGGATGGCCTCCTTCATCGGACCCAGGTTGCGCTTCGCGGCGCCTTCACCACCAAAGGGGTCCACGGGAATCACATGAGCTGCCAGCTCCTTCATCGCCAGCAGCAGTGAATTGGTCATCACCTTCAGGTCGGGCCGAAACTGTCCCGCCCACCGGGCCAGCATGATGGGATCAATGACTCCAAATGGATGATTGGCCACGATGATCAGCGGCCCCTCCTTCGGGAATACAAACTCGGGTGGCAGATCGACTTCTTCCTGCAGGCTGAGCGAATGCGCCACCGAATCAAACCATGCGAATGCATTCGGGTGTTGCGGGTGCATCTTGAACAGCCGGGAGGACTCCTTATAGCAGGCCTCAAAGCCCGTCAGCCCCAGGGCCTTTTCCAAGGTGGGACCGACCAGGCGGTAGATCCGCCGCTGAAAAGGGGTTTTGAGATGCTCGCTGAGATCGATAACCATGGGACAGTCCACCCATCCTCACGATTGCGCTTCAATCAAGCGCCATCCGCGTTTCGATTTTGCCATTCTTAAAATTGAAAGGGTCAGTTCAGCGCACTCTTGATTTGCCCCATCCAGAACTCCGCCCGAGCGGCAAAGGTCAGCTCATCCTTTTGATACAGAACGCCGCGCGACACATTCACCAGCAGCGGCGCTTTCCGCCCGCTGCCCTTCAGCGCACCCAGATCGCCCCCTTGTGCGCCCAGGCCCGGGATCAGCAGCGGCACATCGGGGATGTGATCCAGCACATCCGGCGCAGCATTCGTCAAACCCACCACCAGTCCCGCCTGCGGATGCCCGGCGGTCATTCCTGCCACGATTTCATACACCTGACGGTCACCCGCCTGCTGCAGTTCAATGTCTTTCGCCCCCGGATTCGAGGTCACCCCGAGCAGGTACAGTCCTTTGTCCGTGTATTTCAAAAACGGCTCCAGCGTGTCCCGCCCCATGTAGGCGTTCAGCGTCACCGCATCCACATTCATCGCTTCGAAACAAGCCTTCGCATAATAACCCTGCGTCTCGCCGATGTCCCCGCGCTTCACATCCAGCACCACCGGGATCTCCTTCGGGATCTCCTGCAAAATCTCCTCCAGCATCTTCATGCCGCGCCATCCCAGCGCTTCAAAGTACGCCGAGTTCGGCTTGAACGCCGCCGCAAACGGCGCCGTTTGCGCGATCACATCCAGAATCCACCGCTTGGTCGATTCCTCCGCATTTTCCGCCCGCACATCCAGCCCCACGCAAAGGTTGGACCCGGTCTTGGCGATGCGTTGATTCAGTTTGTCGAGAAAAGTCATGGGTCCGCTCCCATCGCACGGCTTTTCGCCCGCGCCAAATCGAAGATTTGACGCTGCCCGCATGCCTGCCATCCTGCCTCACCGATGAGCACCACCTCCGCCAGCAAGCCCCTCGTGGGCATCATCATGGGCTCCAGTTCCGACTGGCCCACCCTCCAAAATGCCGCCCAGGTGCTCAAGGACTTCGGCATCCCATTTGAAAAAAGAGTCGTCAGCGCCCACCGCACGCCTCAGCTTCTTTACGATTACGCCACCACCGCCTCGGAGCGTGGCCTCAAATGCATCATCGCCGGTGCCGGCGGTGCCGCCCACCTGCCGGGCATGACCGCCAGCATGACCACCATCCCCGTGCTTGGCGTCCCGGTGCAAAGCCGTGCACTCAGTGGCGTGGACAGCCTCTACTCCATCGTGCAAATGCCCGGCGGCATCCCCGTCGCCACCTTTGCCATTGGCAATGCAGGCGCTTTGAACGCCGGACTCTTCGCCGTCTCCATGCTCGCAAACGACAATCCCGAACTCGTCGCCAAGCTGAAGACCTTCCGCGAACGGCAAACGCAAAAGGTCCTCGAAAGCCAGCAGGAAATCGAAGCCGAACCGAAGGCATGAAGTTTCCCCCTCCTTCGACCATCGGCGTCCTCGGCGGCGGCCAGCTCGGCCGCATGCTCGCCCTCGAAGCCCGTCGCGCAGGCCATCGCATCGTCATCTTGACCGACGAGCCCCAGGGCTGTCCTGCCGGTCAGTTTGCCGACATCGAAATCAACGCCGCCTACGATGACGCGGCAGCCTTGAACAACTTCCTGCAGCAGGTCGATGTCGTCACCGCCGAGTTCGAAAACATCCCCGCCGCCTGCCTCGCCGCCGTCGAGGCCGTCAAGCCCCTGCGCCCCGGTGCCAAGGCCCTCATCACCACCCAGCATCGCGAGCGCGAAAAGAACTTCCTGCGGGATCAAGGCATCGCCTGCGCGCCCTTCCGTGTCGTCGATGACCTCGCCGGACTCGAAGCCGCCGTGGCCGAGCTCGGCCGCCCCTGCGTCATCAAAACCGCCGCCTTCGGCTACGACGGCAAGGGCCAGTGCAAGGTCACCACAGAGACCAATCTCGCCGAAGCCTGGAGCGGCTTCACCGGCCAGCGCGCCGTCGTCGAGCAATGGGTCACCTTCGTCTGCGAAGTCTCCGTCGTCGGCGCCCGCAGCATCGACGGTAGCATGGCCACCCACGGCTGCGTCGAAAACCAGCACACGCATCACATCCTCGATGTCACCATCGCACCTGCACGCGTGGAGCCGCACATTGTTGCACAAGCCATCGCATTGTGGCAGGCCGTCGCCGAAGGCCTCGACTACGTCGGCACCATGGCCGTCGAAATGTTCGTCACCAGCGACGGCAAAGTCATCGTCAACGAGATCGCCCCGCGTCCGCACAACAGCGGCCACTACACCATCGACGCCTGCCGCACCAACCAGTTCCAGCAGCAGCAGCGCGCCATCTGCGGCCTCCCCCTCGGCGATGCCTCCCAGCACACCCCCGCCGTCATGATCAATCTCCTCGGCGACGTCTGGCCCGCCCCGCTCACGCACCCCGACTGGTCCCCCGTCCTCAATCATCCCCGCGCCAAACTCCACCTCTACGGCAAACGCGAAGCCCGCCCCCGCCGCAAAATGGGCCACTTCACCGTCCTCGGCGACACCATCGATCAGGCGCTCAAGGACGCGCTCGCAATTCGCAAGGCATTGGGGATCGGTGAATAACGAATGCTGCCACGCACTCGCGGGCGCGACAGCGTCGTGGAGTGCGGTGGGAAGCGAAGCGCCACACCGCTTTCGAACCGGTGAAGAACGCGCAAAGTCCACAGAGCATTCGTCCGGCTGGCGAAAGCGGTGTCGCCGATGCAGGCTTGCGCCATGCATCTCTGCCACCGCACTCCACGACGCTGTCGCGCTTGCTTCACGCCAGATCATTTCGTAGCGTCAGACAATGCATCCTGATGAAGACCTGAAGCTCGCATGGCCTCATGCACCGCTCCATCGGCTGGGAACTCACGGCATCTATTTTGTCACGGCAGGTACTTATTTGAAAGAGCATTATTTCCGTGGTGCCGAGCGCCTTGCAGTGCTGCATCGCGGACTCCTAAAAGTCTGCGCTGATTTCGGCTGGCGTTTGGAAGCATGGGCGGTGTTTTCCAATCACTATCACTTCATCGCAGAATCACCGGAAACCGCGGAAGACCTGCCCAAAATGTTGGGATCACTGCATGAGAAAACAGCCAAGTGGGTAAACAAACTCGACCGAGCCATTGGAAGAAAGGTATGGCACAACTACCGCGAAACCCTGCTCACGTATGAACGCTCGTATTTCGCACGGTTAAACTATACCCATCAGAATCCGGTTAAGCATGGCCTGGTTTCGAAAGCAGCCGATTACCCATGGTGCTCCGCAGCCTGGTTCGAGAGCCACACCAGCAAGCCAATGGTCGAATCCATCTATCGCTTCAAAACACAGCGCATCCAAATTCCAGACGACTACGAGGTTTGCACAGAGTGGTGAAAACGCGACAGCGTCGTGGAGTGCGGTGGGAAGCGAAGCGCCACACCGCTTTCGAACCGGTGAAGAACGCGCAAAGTCCACAGAGCATTCGTCCGGCTGGCGAAAGCGGTGTCGCCGATGCAGGCTTGCGCCTCGCATCTCTGCCACCGCACTCCACGACGCTGTCGCGCACTCGCATGCGTCATCCCGCGCTCGCTTACACCTTCACCCACCCCTTCGACTCGCTGCTCTCCAAAATCGCCTCGCACAACTTGATCTCGTGGTGCCCGTCCTCGGCCGTCGCAAACAGCGCTGGCGTCTGCTTGCCGCTGGCGATGTGCTCATACACCGCACGATACTGCATCTTGTGCGCATCATTGAAACCTTCGGCGTGGCCGGGGGGATAGTCGGTGTAGTTGGCGACGTCTTCGAGGAATCCGGGTGTGCCGCGGTGCAGGATTTGATTCGGTTCATCGCGGTGGCCGAGCAGGATTTCGTTCGGCTGGTCCAGGTCCCAGCGCACGCTGCCCTTCGTCCCGTAGATGCCGAAGCCGAGGCTGCACTTCCGACCGGCGGCGACTTGGGAGATGAATGCATTGGCATGCACTCCTTCGGCATAGCCATGCTTCGCCTTGCCAAACTTCAGCAGCACGCTGCCGAAGTCTTCGGTATCGACCTTGTAGTCGATCATCTTCTTGGGATCCACCTTGGCAAAAGTCTTCACCTCGCCTTTCGGGCGTTTGCGGGTTTTGTAGAAGGTCTCGATATGGGCGAAGACACTCTCCGTCTTGGTGCCGAGCACGAAGCCCACGGCGTCGATCCAGTGCGTGCCCACATCGCCCACGGCGCGCAGCTTGCCGCCTTCGGATGCAAGGATGCGCCAGTTGTAGTCGGTCTCGTGCAGCAACCAGTCCTGGAAGAAATGACCTTGGACGTGGATGATCTTTCCGAGGTCGCCACGCGCCACCATGGCGCGCATTTGCAGGATGGCCGGGATGAAGCGGCACATGTAGTTCACGGCAAAAACGGGGCCGCGTTTGCCGCCGCGTTTCACCGCAGCGACGACCCGTGCCGTGTCCTGCGTCGTCATGCCCAGCGGCTTCTCGCAGATGACGTGCTTGCCCATCTCCAGCGCATGCAGGCACTGCTCCACGTGCACCTTGTTCGGCGAGGTGATGTGCACCACGTCGATGTTCGGGCTGGTGTACATCGCCTCATAATCGTAGTCGCCGTAGATTTCTGGGATGCCCCAGAGGTTGCCGACCTCGCGTGCGCTTTTGGTCGAGCCGCAGATGCCGTTCACGGTGACGCCGAGCCGTTTAAGTGCCTCAATATGAACGGGTCCGATGAAGCCGGTGCCGATGATGCCGGCGCGAAGTTGATGAAGGGGTGTCATGCAGATGCAGTGAAGCGTGACGGGAGGAATGGTCAATGCGGCAAAGCCCCTGCTGCATGATTTGCTGGATCATCCTGCGTTCTTAAGGATACTCAGCGCTTCTCCATGCCTTCTGATTCCCATGCAAACTTAGCAACCCCATCAGACGATGGGATGCAGCCGTTGCAATGCGGCGATGAGAAAGCGGGGGATGTCCTGGGAGATTTTCGCTTGGTGGAAAAGCTGGGCGAGGGCGGGTTTGGCCTCGTGTGGCGTGCGGAGCAGATGCACCCGGTGCGGCGTGAGGTGGCACTGAAGCTCCTGAAGCGCGGCATGGACTCGCGGCAGATCTTGGCGCGCTTCGAGCAGGAGCGGCGCATGCTCGCGGCGATGGAGCATCCCTGCATCGCCACCATGCTGGATGCGGGGATGTCGCCGGACGGGCGGCCGTTTTTTGTGATGGAGCTGCTGCGCGGCCTGCCCATCACCACGTATTGCGAAACGCACCACTTGCCGCTGTTTGAGCGCATCCGGTTGTTTCGGGAGGTATGCAGTGGCGTGCAGCACGCGCATCAAAAAGGCGTCATCCATCGCGACCTGAAGCCTTCGAACATCCTTGTCACCGAAGTGGATGGCCGGCCGGTGCCGAAGATCATCGACTTTGGCATCGCCAAGGCGCTGGCGACGGGAGGCATCGAGGCGATGACGTTTGCCACGCAGGCGAATTTCGTGCTCGGCACGCCGCACTACATGTCCCCGGAGCAGATCGAAGACGTGGGCAGCGTGGACACCCGCAGCGACATCTATGCGCTGGGCACCGTGCTGTATGAGATGCTCACCGGCAGCCCGCCCTTTGCCGCCATCACGCAGCAGTGCCAGAGCCGACAGGAGTTCTGGCGCATCGTCCGTGAAAAGAGCCCGCCACGTCCTTCCACCCGTTTCACCACGCAGGTCGTTGATGCGTCTGTATGCAGCCCGGAGGTGCGCATGGATGTGTCCAAGCTGCCGGCGGATCTGGACTGGATCGCGCTGCGTGCGCTCGAAAAAGAGCCGCAGCGGCGCTACCAGAGCGCGGCGGAGTTCGCGGCGGATCTGCAGTGTTTCCTGGATGGCGCGCCGGTTTCGGCGCATCCGCCCAGCACGGCCTACATCGCCTCGCGCTGGATCAAGCGTCATCGGGTGGCTTTTGCAGCAGCGTGCGTCAGCGTGCTCGCACTGGTGACGGGGGCGGGGGTGGCCATCTGGCAGGCCCAGCTCGCCCGCGTGGCACAGGGGCGGGCGGAGTCGGAGGCGCTGCGCAGTCGGGAGTCCGCCTCGTTCCTGACCGGACTGCTGGCGGAAGTGGCGGATGAAGTGCGCAACGGGAGGAATCCTGAGGCACTGCGGCTGGCGCTCATCAGCAGCCAGCAGCGCATCGAGGACATGCGGCAGGATCCGGATCTGCAAATCGAGCTCATGGGCCAGGTGGCGCGGCTGTTTGATGCGATGAGCGACCGCAAGCTGTCTCTGGTGGCACTACGGCGCACGGCGGAGCTCACCGCTGCACGGCTGGGGCCGGAAAATCCGGTGGCGCGTGAGGCGGCTTTTCAGCACCTGTACATGGCGGTGGACCACGGTTCCAGGATTGAGGCGGTGGATCTGCTGAAAGCCCTGCGCAGCGACATCGAGCAGCATGAGGGGCGCGGGAGTGAGAACTGGTTCAGGGCGCAGAGCTTGCTGGTGCGCTTGTGGATGAAGCTGCGCCGTGGGAAGGACGCGGCGCAGGAGGCGGCAGCAGCGGTCGTCGAAGCGCACCAGAAGCACATCGGCGGCCTGGCGCTGCATTACATTCTGATGAACAACGCCTCGGCGCTGGAGGCGGCGCGGGACTTTGATGGCGCTGAGAAGCAGCTTGAGGAAGGCATCGCCCTCGCGCGTGGGCGGGGCGATCTCGCGGCTCGCCAGGGGGAGTTTGATATTCGGCGGGTGGAGCTCCTGATTCATCGTGGCAATCCGGCGGGTGCAGCGGAGATGCAGGCGGGCGTGGTGGAGCGCATCAAAGCGCAGCCAGACACCAAACGCGTGCCGCATCAACTGGTCTGGCTGGCGGAAATCGAAAATCGCGCCCGGCTATATGCCCAGGCCATTGCTCATACGAAGGAGGCTGTGGCTCTCATCCAGGCGCGCACGGCTGCCATCTCGGGGGAAGATGCACGCACCAACACGCTGCGGGAGGACATGATGACGGCGTTCGAACTTCAGAGTGCCGCTTACCGCAGCCTGGAGCAACCCGATGCAGCCATCGCGGCGGCACAGGAGGGGCTGCGCATCGCGCAGCAGGGGGGCAATGACCACCTGCTGACGCGGGCGCTGGCGGCGCTGGCCAGCGCCCAGGAATGCGCCGGGCAGCTTGAGGAGGCCTGGGGGTTGCATCGCCAGATTTACGACAATCACGCCGCGCACAATGCGAGCTACAAGAACCGGCTGGACGATCTGCGGGAAATGACGCGCATCCGGCTGCGCCAGGGGCGTTTTGAGGACGCTTTGGTGCACGCGCAGGACGCGTGGCGGCAGACGCTGGCGGAGCCTTCCGCGAAACTGGAGCCCGACTATGTGGAGTACATGGCCGAGTTTGCGCTCAAGACCTGGAAGGCGGTGCAGGTGGCGAGTCCTGGGGGGGCGGTGCCGGAGGAGGTGGTGGACTGGGAGAAAGCGATGGGGCAGCAGTCCGACAAGTAACGAACGGTTTTATAGCACATGACAATAGTAAATTCCGTTTGCAGGGTGGTATATCAGTCCGATCCGAACGAGAGCCCAATGCCCCGCAAACTTCCAGTTTCGCCAAGAAATAAACTGCTGCCCTTCCAGAACTCGGATTACAGCTATGGGGATTTCGAAGGCTTTTTTGCCGACTTCTTGCGCCTGGGTCCCTCAATAAAGATCAGTCGCGATAACACCGAGTTTGAGGGTAAGATTACCAATGCCTGGCGATACGAGACCTCAGGTGACGCTCAAAACGGAATCGACATTCGGGCCGAGGTGCAGGTGCGCCGACAGGACGGCTCCACTTTGGAAGAAACAGAAACATGGGCCTTTCAATGCAAACACAGGAAGAGTTGGACCGACAAACAAACACGCGCTGCTATTGAGCACGCGAACGAAAAGTTTTCTGCGGCATTTCACTTCCTTCTCGTGACTTGTGATCTAGGCACCAAGGCGGTTGATGAAGGGCGATCCCATTCAGGATGGCAGATGTGGAGCCGGGAGGATATGACATCGCGTGTAAGATCTCTCAAGAATCGCGATGAGGCCGCAAGGCTGGTAAACACATATTTTGGCCCTCATTGGGCAGAAGAAATTCTCGGATTGAGTGGAAGTGGGCCGCTCCAGGGTGTGGGCGCTTTTTTCACTAGGCACATGGAGGCCGGAAATTTCCATCACCACAGGGCTGAGATTATAGGAAGACAATCCGAGGTTAATTCTCTGCATGCTTTTTTGAGCAGCTCCAATCAGCGGCTGCTGATTCTTCCTGGAGCCGGCGGAAGTGGAAAAAGCCGCTTACTGAGAGCATTCGCTCAGTCCCTCTCCAACGTCCAACGACGAAAGTGGAGTGTTCGTTTCTACGAGAATATTGGGATCCCAGTTAAAGAGTTTGATCTGAAAGCTCTCGAAGGTGATCCCGTGATCGTAATCGACGACGCTCATCGCCATGACATTGAGTCATTGATCAGTTTAGTGCTACGTTCCAAAAAGGCAAAAATCATCCTTTCCACCCGCCCTCAAGGCGTTGCACTTATTCGTGGAGCAGTATCCGGGGCTGGTGTGGACGCCCGTTGTGTGCAAGAACTGCCTACTCTAAAGAAACTCACTCCAAAGGAGACCAAGCATATTGCCGAGTCATTGTTGGGAAATGAATTTCTCCACTTCGCACCGAATGTCGTAGCTAAAGCTAACAACTGTCTGCTCATTGTGGTTGTCGCTTGTGAGATGATTCGTCAGAAACAGCTGACGGAAATTCATTTCGCTTCCAACCAAGATTTTGAACAGGCTGTATTTGTGAGGTTGATTGATGAACGGATTGCACGCCTTGCCGTGATCGCAGATCGTCATTGCATCGATCAAATGCTTGATTTGGTTGCACTCGCTGGCCCCATTCCAAGAGAAGGGCCTTGGTTCGATTTATTGTGCGAATGGATAGCTCCCGCGTCCAAGCCGCATCAAATACGTAATTGGTTGGAGAGTCTAACACAGTGTGGTTTGCTCACTGAGAAAGACGAAGGTTATCGTATTACCCCAGACCTGCTTTCTGACTATCTACTTTTCAAGGCTAGCTTTGACACAAACCATAGAGATAGAGGATTTGTGGCTGATGTCTTGGCTAAAGCTCCATACGATTTGAAGGATGAAGCTTTAGCTCGTTGCCTGCCTAATCTTGCTGAGGCCGAATGGCGTGCAAACTGCGAAACTGCGGGCAAGCAGCAATCTGTGATAGAGCCTTTACTCGAACGCTGGATAACTCAGTTTCAAGCCGCCAGCTTCCGCCGTCGCCGCGAGATGCTGAACCATTGGTCGAGATTTGGAGTTTATCTTCCAACTCATACTCTTCGAATTGCCCGATTGGCTCGGGAGTTGTCATCTACAAATGCTCCGAACGAAAATGGAATGTTTGGTGTATCCCAAGACGACTATTCCAAAATTTTGGATTCTACTACTCCAATGCTTAAAGAGATTGCTCTTTACCACCCAGAGCACATGCATGCCTGTTTCGATCTGCTGTGGGAAATCGGACGAGATCAGCCGAAACGACGGATGCACAGCAATCAAGATCACCCGATTTCGGCTATCATCGATGTAGCAAAATTGGAGTATCGTAAACTCATCACTATAAATCAAAACGCTCTGGACTGGATGGAGAAGTTATTCCGTAAATCGGATACTATCAGGCGGCTTGACCAGCCAGTGTGGTGGTTCAGCGAGATGCTCGGGCCATTCTTCAAATACTATGTTGAAGATGAGCAGTTTGACGATACTGTATTTTCGATTCAGCATGTTGCAGTGGACGCAAAGCGAGTCGCCTCACTCCGGGATCGTGTTTTGGAGCTTGTCTCAAAAATTGCGGATGGAGGAAGTGAAGGGGTAGTAATCAATGCTATCAAGGTCATTGGTGAAGGCATTCGCATGGTCAACATACCGGGGTTGAAAGGTGACGATGATCTTCAATTAGGTTGGTTGCCTCAACGTCGCACGGCTTTATCCAAGTTGGAATACATATCCAAAAAAAGCTCTTCTGGATTTGTGCATTGGGCCATATGGGGCGAACTTTGGTGGCATATTTGTTACGAGCCCACTAAGTTGCTACGCAAAGAGTGCTGGGATATTTTCAACTTGTTGAAAGACTCCTTTGAACTGAGAATAGTGCGTGCGGCTTGCTCGAGTGGGGATTCAGAAATAACCTCATTGCATAAGGCCGCTGTCGTCTTGAGTCGCGAAAATGGAATATGGGAGAAAAGCCGGGAGCTTTGGGGGCGGCTTTGCGAAGAAGTTGCCCAGGAAATAACTATACAATATTCAGACGCTAAATCTTTATGTGATTTTCTCGCTGATTTCGTGCTGAGAGCAGCACATCTGGGATTCCCTCCTTGGCTTGGCTCAATTTTGTTTCCACTCGCAAAGAAGGCGCCCGACCTTGCAGACGCACTAACGCGTGAGGTACTCTCAGGCACTAGGAAAGAAATCGACCACGCATTTGCTAATCTGGTTGATGGGTTGAGCGCCGTCACGCAGTCCGTCCGACTAGATATTGTTGAAGCCGCTGCAAAATCAGACAGGGTTCGGTTGAACGAGGAAGCATCCTCTTTGCTCATTGCATGGCGGCGGCAAGGGCGCTTGCCGAAAGAAGGCGAAAAGCTCTTGTTTCAGTTAATCAGAGCAGGTTGTTCTTTAGTAGTTCGCTCGGCGTTGCGTGATGCGTTGCGGTTATCGGAAAAAGATGGGGACTTCGTCAGCCTGCTACTCACCTGCGTTCTTGAAAATCCAACCACAGATGATATTACGGAACCTTTATTGGCACTCCTAGACAAATTTGAACATGAAAAATCGCCCTTGCTGGATTCGGGTCTTGTAGCTTCGCTTCTGAGTCGGCTGATTTCAGTGCCACGAGTCGGCAGACCCATGGAGCAGTACCACATTGCTAGCTTAGTCAAAACTCACCCTAAAGAGGTCTTCGGATTTTTTAGACAGCGTGTTGAATACAGCGCGGGATGTGAACCATCCGATCTTTTTGACGAAAAATCTTATGAGGCCATTCCCAGAGAAGGAGACTACATCTCGCTCAGTTTTTTTAGTGCGATGCCGGAGTTTGACATCGAGTTTTCGAAAATTCGGGACGAATTGATTGCTGAGATGAAGCGTCGAAACAGCGTGGGAGATGATAGCCGAATTTTTGAACACGGTGGCCCCTCTTGGAATTTACGTCAGCTTGCACGATGGATGCTGGATGATTCCGGTCAAAAGCACGCAGGATTGGTCTCAGAGTGGGTTTCTTCAATCGTGACATGGAATGATTTTTTATTATTCCTAGATGTCGCCGTTGGCGGCTCTGGGCAACTCGTGCTGAAACATCCTCAAATACTTCGAAGCGTGCTGCTGCATGTTAAGGACTGTTTGCCACAACATTTTGATGAGGCATGTGAAGGTCTCATGTGGAGTGTGAGCCGCCGAATTGGTTCTTCGCGTTCTCTTAAGTGGAGAAAAGTTGGTGACAGCATCCCTCCTGAAGTGACGGAACCGGGGCAAATCATCCCGCAAGTAGAACAACTAATGAAGATACATGCTCATCAATCGCCATTGAAGGAATTTTATGAGGATTTGATGAGTAAATGCCAGCACACACTGAAATATCACCAACGGGTAGATAGGATGGATGAACAGATGGATGATTGAAAAGTAAATGGAGATGAGGTCGGAGGGAAATCAGTCAGTGTCTCCTCAGTGGTTTAAAACTCCGAGTCTGGAAAACCGTCTCCGTTCTTGTCTGGAGCGTCATTGACAAAACAAGCGCAGCTTCGATTTTCACCCCATGATCTCCAAGATTCCGGTACCCGAGGCATGGATCCGCTCCATCGGTGATTTGCGGTTGCCGCCCGAGTTGGACCGGCGTCTGCAGGAACTCATGGACCGCAACAACGACGGCCTCTTGCAGCCCGCTCAAAAACAGGAGCTCGCCGCACTCGCCGCCTGGAGTGAGGAAATCTCCCTGCTCCGCGCCGAGGCCCTTCAACTCCTCGGTCGTCCGCCCGCATGAGCTATCCCAGCGCTGCCTGAAGCTCCAAGATCAGGCTGGCAACGAGTTCTTTCCTGTCACGGAACAAATCATCTTCCTCAAACGCCGGCCTGAAGCGGCCCTCCAGACGGTTCATGTCTGCGGTAAGCGTTCGCAGCCGCGCAATCGCCTCCAGCTCGAACTCAGCACGAAAGTGCGTCGCCAGGAAATGTACATCATACAGATCACGTGCCGTGGTACGGTTCTCCATCGCCCGGGTCTTTTGTTCGATGAGTCGCCCCGCTCTGTAGGTGCGCACGCCCGCGCGTTCCACCACATCCGCGTCTGTCACAGCATCACGGCATGACACCTCCACCTTCAGCCGCCCCTGCACCGCCGCACACTCATACTCGATCCGGTATCGTTGCACGGTATCCGTGTCCTTCGTCCGCGTGATGCGCAGTTGCTGCGTCAACGGGCGCAACGCATGCTCGATGCGGCTTTCAAGATTCAATTTCTTCGGCGCATCGAAGTCCAGGTCTTCCGAAAACCGGTCCAGACCATAACAGAGCAGCAGCGCCGTACCACCCTTCAGCACCAGCGGCGTCTCCTGCACAGCGCACAAGACTTCACGCATGATGCGCACGTGCAATTGCTGGGCAGAAGTAAAATTCATTGCAACGTCAGCCATTCGTCCAGCAGCCTGATTTGCGCAGCCTCTTCCAGACGCTCACGCAGCCTCCCGATTTCCACCCGCAAAGTCTCAGAGTCGTTATCAGCGTCCGAGTAGTCATCAATGCGCAGATGATCCGGGCGGCGGCCTTGCTGGAGGTTTCCCAGCAGCAGATCAAGGAAGGCGCGGTCACGGTTCGCCGCATAAAAAGTGCTGCCAACAGGCAGTGGCACACCGCTGTCGCGCAGAATCGCCGCGCACTCCCGTACTCCCGCCGTTCCCAGCAACGCCGACGTGTCTGGGAAATTCCGGCCCGCGATGCGGAAGCTCGCCCTCCCATCCAGAAAGGTGTCCACGAAATGCCAGTTCACAAACGCAGCCTCACCGTCCGGGATCGTCATGGCGGACGTACCGGTAAGGTAATGCTCAGGCGTCGTGGCCGGCAGCGCAGTCATGCCCGCAGTCTGCCACACCTCACCAACCCAGCCAAGGCCCAAGTTGGCAGAGCCCCCATCCACACACCACCCCCCGCCGCCTGCGCGTCCGCACCGCCGAAGCCCTCTTCGATCTCTTACCACCGCCCGTCTAGTTCATGAGAAATTGAAAAAGGCTTTTGGGAAATTCCCGTTGCCCACCATTCCTTTGTAAAATTTCAACCCGTCCGCAATCCCACAGCCAGCGCTTTCACACTCGAGGCTACAGATCTGATCACCCGTCCTGATTTCTCCCCCGATCAATCCGTGTGATCCGTGGTTCAAAATACTGAAACATAGGAACCACGGATCGCACGACCAACACGGATCAATCATCGGGAGGTTTTGATGGGTCAGGGTCAGGCGCCCCTCAACCGCAACCAACGTGCAAGATTGCCGAATCCGACACACCCAAACCCCTTTTGTCCCCGCAAAATAGCAGTAAATCGCCATGACGATTCTTGACCTGCTCATCCTCACTGCAATCACCCAAAAATAATAAGAGTCACCCCTCCAAAATGTAGCCGATGGCGAGTTTTTGGAAGTGGTCCACTTCGTGGCTGGTTTTTTGGGGGGTCCAGTGGAGTTCGGTGGCCATGAGGGCGGCGACGCGGGGGGCGGCGGACATGGAGGCCTGGGCATCGAAGAGGAGGCTCCGGCTGCGGCGGGCGAGGACGTCCTCGACGGTGCGGGCCATTTCGTGGCGGGTGTGGAAGATGACTTCGGCGCAGGTGACATCGAGCCGGGGGTGGACTTTGCCGGCCCATTCGGGCTCGTGGGCGGCGAGGGCGCGGATCTGGGCGGCATCGCTGCCGTAAACGGCGAGGGGATCGTGGGGATCGAGAACGGTGGCGGAGCCGTGGATCATGAGATTTTGCGTGATGCAGTGGCGCATGCCGAAGCCGCCGAGCATTTCGGCGTGATCAATGACGTCTTCGGCCATGCGGCGGTAGGTGGTCCATTTGCCGCCGGTGATGGTGATGAGGCCGGAGTCGGCGATGAGGATGGTGTGATCGCGTGAGAGGGCGGCGGTGGTGGAGTGGCCGTCTTTTTCCTTCATTTTGACGAGGGGGCGGAGGCCGGCGTAGATGCTGAGGACGTCGCTGGGGTGGGGATGGCGGGTGAGGTAGCGGGCGGCGTGCTGCATGAGGAAGGCGATCTCGTCCGGGAGGGCGCGGGGCTCGAGGGAGATGTGGTGGACGGGGGTGTCGGTGGTGCCGATGATGACGCGGCCGTGCCAGGGGACGGCGAAGAGGACGCGGCCGTCGTCGGTCTTGGGGATCATGATGGCGGAGTCGCCGGGGAGGAACTCGCGGGGGAGGACGAGGTGGACGCCCTGGCTGGGGGCGACGATGGTTTCGGCCTGGGGGTCGTCCATGTGGCGGACGGAGTCGACGAAGACGCCGGTGGCATTGATGACGCACTTGGCGCGGATTTCGAACTGGCGGCCGCCTTCCATGCACTCGGCCTTTACGCCGATGATGTGGCCGTTTTCCTTCATGAGGCCGGAGCAGCGGGTGTGATTGAGGACGATGGCGCCGTGATCGACGGCGGTGCGGGCGAGGTGGACGGCGAGGCGGGCGTCGTCGAACTGGCCGTCGTGATAGACGACGCCGCCGGTGAGGCCGTCGGTTTCGAGGGTGGGGAGGAGCGCGATCATTTCCTCGCGGGAGAGGTAGCGTGAGGGCTGGAGGCCGAGCTGGCCGGCGAGGGTGTCGTAGAGCTTCATGCCGATGCCGTAGAAGGGGCCCTCCCACCAGTGGTAGCTGGGGATGACGAATGGGAGGCTGTGGACGAGGTGGGGGGCATTGCGGACGAGGAGGCCGCGCTCGCGGAGGGCCTCGAGGACGAGGGAGACATTGCCCTGCTTGAGATAGCGGACGCCGCCGTGGACGAGTTTGGTGCTGCGGGAGGAGGTGCCTTTGGCGAAGTCTGACTGCTCGATGAGGACGACGGTGTGGCCGCGGGAGGCGGCATCGACCGCGGCGCCGAGGCCGGTGGCGCCGCCGCCGATGATCGCGATGTCAAAGGGGCCGGTGTGGGCGGAGAGCTGGGAGAGGAGGTGCTCGCGATTCATGGGCAGAGTTTAGGGGGGAGGGGGATTTAGCAACAGGGCAGAGGGGGGGAGGAGGGGGAGGGATTGGCCGCAAAGAGACGCAAAAACTGAGGAAAAACCGGAGGGTGAGGGGGACGGGGAGAATGACGAATGAATGAGGAGGCTCGGAGATCAGGCGGCACGCGCTAGGTGGAAGCACGGATCGGCACGGCAGAGGGTGGACGGACGCAGAGATGGGGATGAGGACGGATGGCCGAAAAAGAGGAAAGAGGGGAAAAAAGGGGGGAATGAGAGGGGTGGCTGGGGTGGCTGGGGTGGGTAGAATGACGAAGCTCGAAGAGCAGGGCGGCAGGCGCCGCGTGGAGTCATGGAGGGAAGCGGCAGAGGGTGGACGGATGCAGAGATGGGGATGAGGAGGGATGGCCGAAAAAGAGGAAAGAGGGGAAAAAAGGGGGGAATGAGAGGGGTGGCTGGGTGGGTAGTATGAGGAAGCTCGGAGATCAGGCGGCAGGCGCTGCGTGGAAGCACGGATCGGCACGGCAGAGGGTGGACGGACGCAGAGATGGGGATGAGGAGGGATGGCCGAAAAAGAGGAAAGAGGGGGAAAAAGGGGGAGGGTGTTGAGACAGAGCCGGAGTTGATCGTCATCCTTGCCAGAATGGATGGCCTACGGAATGCGCGGAATGCACGGAAGCCAGATGGGGACGAGGAGGGATGGCCGAAAAAAAGGAAAGAGGGGGAAAAAGGGGGAGGAATGAGAGGAGTGGCTGGGGTGGGTAGAATGAGGAAGCTCGAAGATCAGGGCGGCAGGCGCTGCGTGGAGGCATGGAGGGAAGCGGCTTATGAGGGACGCGGAGTGGTGGGGGCGGAGGTTTGGGTGCTGGCGGAGTGCTGCGGAATGAATTCCGCGCTCCTTGGCGGCATTCGGTGTTCGACAATTTTGAGGGGGGTGCTAGCGTTTGGGTTCCAAACCAAACTACCCCCAACCCTACCTACACATCCCATGTCTGATATTGCTCTTGCCAAAGGTGAAAAATTTCTTGAAGACAACGCCAAAAAAGAGGGCGTGACGGTGACCGCGAGTGGTCTGCAGTACAAGGTGATCACGCCTAGCACGGGGAAGAGCCCGAAGGCGACGGACACGGTGGAAGTGCACTACGAGGGGACGCTGATCGATGGGACGGTGTTTGACAGCAGCTACAAGCGGAAGGAGTCGATTGAGTTTCCGCTGAATCGCGTGATCGCAGGCTGGACCGAGGGGGTGCAGCTGATGCAGGAGGGATCGAAGTATCGTTTCTATATTCCGTCGAAGCTGGCGTATGGCACGCGCGGTGCGGGGCGTGACATCGGGCCGAATGAGGCGCTGATTTTTGATGTGGAGCTGATCAAGGTGAAGTGAGTGGCCCGAGAGCTTTATTTTTGCTGGGCGGCATTGATTGCCGCCCAGTTTTTTTTGGCGACTAGGGCTGCGAGAGGGCGTTGGGACGTTCGTTTTTGCCGCAAAGGGGCAGAGAGGCAGAGGGGGCAGAGATTGAATTGGGGGGCGGTTTTTGTTTCACCCCGGAGACGAAAGGGAGGGGCATAGAGGGGGATCCTGACCGAGCTCGGAGGCGGAGTTTTGAACTACTGATGGGATGGTGAATGGCGCTCACATTTCAGGATGTCGGAGATGAACTTGGAGATCTGAGAAATAAGGAAGGCAGGAAAGCTGAAGCCGGAGGGATCTGGGGTGTGGGTGGTGGCGGGCTGGGAAGCTGTGAGGGGAAATGCGGGAGGCGTTGGGGCAAGGAGATTGGGGATGATTTGATGTCAAAAGACTGAAAATGAATGAATTATGTTGAGATGGGCTCGCAACAGGACAGAAGATGAGAGCTTTTTAACCCATTAAGTGCGGGACTACTGCGAGAAAGGTGCTATAGAGAGTGTTCTACCCAAACTATGAGCAGCGCCCCTGAGATGACACCATCCAAGCCCCAGGCCACGATTTCTGAGTGGAAAAAAATTGTCGCCCCTTTCACGGTTCCTTCCATGCCTCGTGCCATCTGGCAGATGGTGAACACTTTCGTCCCGTATGTGCTGCTGTGGTGGGCGATGTATTGGAGTCTGGCTGTTTCTTACTGGCTGACGCTAGGGATCTCGGCGGTGACGGGGCTGCTACTGGTGCGGGTGTTCATCATGTTTCATGACTGTGGTCATGGGTCTTATTTTAAATCGAAGAAGGCGAACAGTGTGCTGGGCTTTATCAGCGGGATGCTGACGTTTACGCCGTACCTGCACTGGACGTGGCAGCACTCGGTGCACCACCAGACGTCGGGTGACCTGAGCCGCCGTGGGGACGGGGACATCTGGACGATGACGGTGAAGGAGTATGGGGAGGCGAGCCCGACGCGGCGCTTTTTCTACAAGCTGATTCGCAATCCGATCACGCTATTTGTGGTGGGGCCGCTGGCGCTGTTTTTGATCCACCAGCGTTTTCCATCGCCACGGGCGAAGGGGAAGGACCGGAAGTCGGTGATGATGATGAACGTGGCGCTGGTGCTGATGATTGTGGCGCTGAGCTGGGTGTTTGGCTTTAAGAATTACGTGCTGATGCAGATCCCGGTGACGATGTTTGCGGGGATGGCGGGGATCTGGATGTTTTATGTGCAGCACCAGTATGAGGATGTGTACTGGGAGCACCGGGAGGACTGGGACTACACGACGGCGGCGCTGGAGGGGAGCTCGTTTTACAAGCTGCCGAAGGTGCTGCAGTGGTTCACGGGGAACATTGGCTTCCACCACATCCACCATCTGAGCTCGCGGATCCCGAACTACTACCTGGAGAAGTGCCATAACTCGCACCCGATGTTTTATTCGATCCCGCCGCTGACGTTTTGGAAGAGCCTGAAGTGCATGAATCTGCGCCTGTGGGACGAGAGCGACCGCAAGCTGATCTCGTGGAAGGAGTATCGCCAGCGCTATGCGCAGCCTGCGGCTGCGGTGGTGGAGGAGGTGGATCCGGCGGATCTGCCGGTGCCGAGTGAGATCGGTTCTGGGATGTCGTGAGGAGGGACGGATTTAATACCGTGAGAGATTAGAAGACCGCAGAGAATACCTCGAACTGACATCTCTGAGGGGTGGCGGGATGATGGAGTGAAAGCACCTGCTCCCGCGCCCATTCAGGGCGCTTCCTGAAGCCTCCGAGCGCGTTGGCTTGCGCGACCCAGGGCTTGTCGCTGCGCTCTGGTGCCCTGGGCTGACTCCGTGGGTCTCTTTCAGACCCCATGCCGAGCGACACTTTGAGGATGATCAATGCATTCTGCCTGGCGGGCTAAACTAGGACCCACAACAGGCTGCATGGCTGAGTGGCTGGGGGTGTGATTTATTCGATGCATCGCCAGGCCCGCTGCTGTACGTAAGTTGTACCATGTCCGTTTTTCGGCTGAATACAGAGTACCGTCCCCAAGGGGATCAGGAGCAGGCAATTGCGAAGCTGACGAAGTCTGTGCGTGCGGGGAACCGGCACCAGACGCTGATGGGGGTGACGGGATCGGGGAAGACTTTCACGATGGCGAACATCATCGCGGAGATCGGGAGGCCAGCGCTGGTGTTTTCGCATAACAAGACGCTGGCGGCGCAGCTGTACTCGGAGTTTAAGAATTTCTTCCCGGACAACGCGGTGGAGTATTTTGTGAGCTACTTCGACTACTACCAGCCGGAGGCGTACATCGCGCGGACGGACACGTATATTGAGAAGGACAGCGCGGTGAATGATGAGATCGAGCGGCTGCGGCTTTCGAGCATGGGGGCTCTCATTACGCGGCAGGACACGATCATCGTGGCGAGTGTGTCGTGCATCTATGGATTGGGTTCGCCGGAAGATTATGAGGGGATGATGCTGCCGCTGAATGTGGGCCTGCAGATGACGCGGGAGACGCTGCTGACGCGGCTGGTGGACATGCTGTATGAGCGGAATGATGTGCAGCTCTCGCGTGGGAAATTTCGTGCGCGCGGGGATGTGATCGAGGTGGTGCCGGCGTACCTGGAAAATGAGGCGATCCGGATTGAGTTTTTTGGCGATGAGATCGACCGCATCAGCGCGGTGGATGTGCTGACGGGGACGGTGACGCTGAAGATGCCGAGCTATACGATTTTCCCGGCGAAGCAGTTTGTGACGCCGGGTGACAAGCTGCGCAGGGCCATCGTGAAGATCCGTGAAGAGGCGGAGGAGCGGGTGGCGTGGTTTGAGAAGGAGGGGAAGCTGCTGGAGGCGCAGCGGATCAAGATGCGGACGCAGTATGACATTGAGATGATGCAGGAGATGGGCTTCTGCCAGGGGATCGAGAACTACAGCCGGCACCTGACGGGGCGTGCGCCGGGGGCGACGCCGGGGACGCTGCTGGATTTCTTCAAGGAGCCGCCGCTGATGTTCATCGACGAGAGCCACGTGACGATCCCGCAGATCGGCGGGATGTATGAGGGCGACAAGTCACGCAAGACGGTGCTGGTGGATCATGGCTTCCGCCTGCCGAGCGCGCTGGACAACCGGCCGCTGCGGTTTGAGGAGTTCATGGGGAAGGTGGGGCAGCTGGTGTATGTGAGCGCGACGCCGGCGCGGTTTGAGATTGAGAACAGTGTGGTGGGAAATACCAGCTACGTGGCGAAGGTGACGGACGCGCTGCCGATGACGCGAACGGTGAAGATCAGCGGGAGTGCGGAGGCGGTGGATAAATTTGATGTGACGAGCAAGGGACGGACGCTGGTGGTGGAGCAGATCATCCGGCCAACGGGGCTGCTGGATCCGGTGATCACGATCAAGCCGCTGAAGGGGCAGATTGATGAAACGATCGAGCTGTGCCGACAGCGGATTGAGAAGGGGGAGCGGGTGCTGGTGACGACGCTGACGAAGCGGACGGCGGAGGATTTGACGGACTACCTGCGCAATCTTGATTTCAAAGTGCGGTATCTGCACAGCGACATTGATGCCATCGAGCGGGTGGAGATTCTGCGCAGCCTGCGGGCAGGTGACTGCGATGTGCTGGTGGGGATCAACCTGCTGCGTGAGGGGCTGGATCTGCCGGAGGTGAGCCTGGTGGTCATCCTGGATGCGGACAAAGAGGGGTTCTTGCGCAGCGAGTCATCGCTGATTCAGACGTCGGGGCGCGCGGCGCGACACATCAATGGGGAGGTGGTGCTGTTTGCGGATATTGAGACGAAGAGCATTCGTGCGCTGCTGAGCATCAGCGGGTATCGGCGGCAGGTGCAGACGGAGCACAATGAGAAGCATGGGATCACGCCGCAGACGGTGCAGCGTGCGGTGCAGGAGAGTCTGCAAATATTGGGCAAGGCGCGGGACGTGGAGGAGAGTGTGGTGCGCGAAGGCGGGGGCGATTTTGCGATCACGGAGACGATCCGGGAACTGGAGCAGGAGATGGCGGAGGCTGCGGGCAAGCTGGAGTATGAGCGTGCGGCGCTGCTGCGGGATCAGATTCGGGAGCTGAAGAAGCGGGCAGGGCTGAATGCGGATGATACGGGGGCGCTGCCGGCGCAGAGGAAGAGTGTGGTGTATGCGAAGCCTAAGAGGGGTGGGAGGAAGGGGAAGTAGGAGGGGAGAATGGATGGCCGCAAAGAGGCGCAAGAAGCAGCAAAAAAGGAGTGATGGAGTGATGGAGTGATGGAGTGTGCAGCGGAGTTTGTTGAAGACGCTGCTGGTGAACGAGGTGTGTGGCGGAGGTGTGGGTTTGCTTTCCGGATCGGGTTGGTGATACCCAGGGAAGCACTCGCTAAAGCTCGGCATCCCTGGGCTGCATGACGGAAGGCCGTTGGCCTTCAAGGCATCGTTCACCGTGCTATTTGACGATGTTCCCAGGAGGGCAGGATTCAGCTCTTCAAAAACGGGAAAGACAAATTTTGCTTGCAGGTGTAACAGATGTGTTGTTACAGTAGAAACACCTCGCGTATGTTGCCCTTTTCGATCCAGCTTCAGGATGGGAGTCCGGTCTCTGACCAGATTCTTGGGGCTGTGCGCAAGGCGCTCTTAACGGGGCAGATGCGGGCGGGGGATGCGTTTCCGAGTGTGCGGACGCTGAGCCAGGAACTGCGGATCAGCCCGACGACGGCGCACAAGGTGGTGCTGCTGCTGAAGGACGCGGGGTGGCTGAATTCACGGCCGGGAATCGGCATGGTGGTGACGGTGCCGGATCAGCCGGATGTGGCGGAAAGGCTGGCGCAGATCACGCCGGAATGCCGGGCGCTGCTCAAGGAAGCGGCCGATTTGAATCTCACGCTCAACCAAGTCATTCAGCATCTTAAAAGCCTATGATCACGATCACTGATTTGCATAAACGTTTCCGGAAGACTGAGGCCGTGGCCGGTTTGAGCCTGGTGGTGCCGGAGGGACAGGTGACGGCTTTCCTGGGGCCGAATGGGGCGGGGAAGAGTACGACGATCAAGTGCCTGCTCAATCTGCATCGGCCTGACAAGGGGACGATTGAGGTTCTGGGTGGGGACTCGCGCAAGCTGGGGCCGGCGCAGTTCACGCAGATTGGCTATGTGTCTGAGAACATGGAGCTGCCGCTGTGGATGACGGTGAAGCAGTTCTTTGATTACTGCCGGCCGTTGTACCCGAACTGGGATGCGGGCTTTGAGAAGCAGCTCATGATGCAGTTTGATCTACCGACTGGCGCGAAGCTGAAAGACCTGTCGCGGGGCATGCGCATGAAGGCGGCGCTGCTGAGCAGTCTGGTGTATCGGCCAAAGCTGGTGGTGCTGGATGAGCCGTTCAGCGGGCTGGATCCGCTGGTGCGGGATGAGTTTATTCGCGGGCTGCTGGAACTGACGGAGCAGGAGGGGTGGACGGTGTTTGTGTCGTCGCATGACATCGAGGAGGTGCAGCGGCTGGCAGATCGGGTGGCGATCATCAATCGCGGGAAGCTGGCGCTGGATGAAACGAGCGACAGCTTGCAGGCGCGGTTTCGTGCGATTGAGGTGGTGCTGCCGGATGAAGTGAAAGCGCCGATGAATCTGCCGAGTGACTGGCTGGATGCGGAGCAGGCGGGGCGGACGCTGCGATTTACAGCGAGCCGGTTTGCGAATGAGGAGGCTCTGGCTGCGGCGCTGCGTGGGACGATTCCGACGGCAACGCATCATGAGGTGCGGGCGATGAGCCTGCGGGAGATTTTTGTGGCGCTGGCTCGGGCTTATCGACTGGAGGGGAAATGAGTTATGAACCTGACCCTTCATCAGTTTCGCAAAGAGTTCCGCTACCTGCGGCTGCGGTGGTGTGTGTTTCTGGCGGTGCTGCTGCTGGATCTGGCACTGCAGATGGAGTGGGTGCTGCCGATGAGGCCGATGGTGGGGGGAGCCAGTGCGGGCGTGATGGTGTCGTATGAAATCGTCATGAGGGGGGTGCTGTGGATGGTGGTGTGGTGGTTCATGCTGAGCGTGCCGCCGGAGGAGGGTGCGAGCGGTGGGCGGGGCTATGCGCTGACGCGGCCGCTTTCACGGGTGAGCTATTGGGCGGCGCGGCTGCTGGTGTGGGTGCTGCTGGTGATGGTGCCACTGATGCTGGAAAGCGCGGTGTATCTGTGGCTGAACGGGAGGCCGTGGTCGGATGTGACTCTGGGGATGGCGGAGAGGGCGTGGGCGGCTGGATCGATGACGCTGTGGCTGCTGCCGCTGTCGATTTTGCTGCGTGGATGGGAGAGGTATGCGGTGATTGTGCTGGTGGTTTTTTCGATGGAATCATGGCTGAGCTCCGTGCTGTGGGTGGTTTTCAAGAAGCTGCACTGGCTGTATGATCGGCCGGAGGTGGCGATGGAGTTCGGGCGCAGTGTGCAGGCGGCGTGGCTGGTGGGGCTGGTGGGGCTGCTGGTGCCGGTGCTGGTGCTGTGGCACCAACGCAGGCCATTCGGAATGCTGGCGCGACTGGGGACGGTCGTGGTGCTGACGATGCTGCAGCAGGGGGTGGCAGCCTCGTCATTATTCAAGAATGCGTATGAGAAGCCGCGCGACCAAGAACTCATCAGCAAGCTGACGGCGGGGCGTGAAATCGTGATACCTGAGCGTGATCGGCACTTTGGCCAGGGAGAAGCGCCCGGTGGGAAATACATCGAGTTCACTGCGCATGCCAGGCTCGCCGGTGTGGCGACCGAATTTGTTCCGCGCTGGCGGGCTACGACCACAACGATGATGCAGAATGGGAAAATTCTGCCTGCGCCACCCGAGCGCGAGGACCATGCCATGATGAGTCAGCCGCTTTATGCCCTGGGCTACCAATACCGTTCCTATCCGATGGCCGATGCGCTGCCGGGAGAGAAGCCGCCGGGACTGCTGTCTGTGGACGTCGACGCTACAGCGCCAAACATGCAGTTCAGGCTCTCGCAGCCGCCGCAGCTTGAGGCACCTGTCACGGTCCACGTCGATCTCGCGGCTGAATGGATGAGAGTAAACAAGCTGGGCGAAATTCCGGTCATAGCGGGCGCTCGTTTCAAGGCCCAGGATTTTGAGATCGAGCTGCTGGAGGTGAAGGCCAACACTGACGGACGAGGAGACAGTGCTCCTGGCTGCGTGGCCGTCGTGTACCGCATGTCGGCACGGTGTTTCGAATGGCGGAATACTTTGCTGCCGCTGTTTCCACATGTGTTCATGCTGTCCGACAAGAATCGGTACATCTGGCAGTTTGTGGTGCACTCCGGCTATGAGCAGGTGCGTGGTGCGAGCCTGGGATGGTGCCACATGATTCAGCAGCAGGCGTTTCATCGAGTTCTGGAACCTGGCACGGGTGTGACGATAGAGAATTTGGCCGAGCAGCGGCTGGTGTGGCTGAGGCCGGAGTATCTCGGCAGCTCGCAGCATAAGATGGAGATGAAGGATCTCAAAATTGATGGCTATCTGCTGAAGAAGGACGGCTGGCCGAGAAACCGACCTGCCATGGAGGCAGGGAATCCGCGGGAGGCTTTTCTGAAGCAGGTGCGCAGCCTGCCGCAGCCGGCGGAGGGTGCGGCGCGTGCAGAAATCGCGCGGTATGTGGCGGAGGTGTATGAGGCATCGCATGTGTATGGTGAACGCAGGAACCGCGGTAAGGATGGGAAATTGAAATGGCCTGGGAACGACCGGGAGGTGTGCCTGCTGCTGGCTCCGTTTCTGGTGGATCATGCGGATTTGTTCAAAGCGGCACTCGCACATGATGGTGCCGATCTCACCCAAGGGGTGGTGCATGAGGCGGTGCTGCAGGCAGGCATTCCAGGCATCACGAGGTCTGCGGAAACGGGGGAGCCGAGGTATGAGCGTGAGGTGCCTGTGCCCAACAAGCCGGGGGACATGAAAAAACGCGTGATGGAAACGCTGTGGGTGGCATCCTGGCGTGTCGATGACCTGGATGCCTACGTGGTGGCGATCCGGCAGCACTCGGATGAACCGCTGTGGCCGCTCATGGAGGAAAAACAGCGCAGCACGGATGAGGTGCTGGCGGATTATGGCAGGACGTTAGACTGCTGGGATTTGCGCTGGCTGATGAAGCGGCCTGACTTGAAATACCGGGAGGAAGCAGAGAGGCTGACGCGGGAGGCGTATGCGCAACTGCCTGCGGTCGTGATTTTGGAGCGTGGCTACGAACGTCCCTTGTATGCTGCGGTGGCGCTGGGCATGCCGGAGGCGCTGGAGTGGCTGCTGCGTGGAGCCGCGCTGAAGCCGGACGACCAGGTGAACGGCCTCCTCATGCAGCACAACGCCATGTTTGCCTCTTTGGAAAAGGGGAGGCCGGACATGCAGACCCTTTTGCAATTTCGCCAGGATGCCCGCCGGTTCAGCGCGAAGGACTACAGGTATGACGCGACGAAGATGATCTGGGAACTGACCCCTGAACGACCATGAACGTGATTCACCCAACTTCTTTCGCCTTTCGTGTGCGGCATCAGCTTGCCCTGGAGTGGCGCGCGCAGTGGTTTCTGGTGCTGCTATGGCTCGCGGCGCTGGCCACGGGCTGCTGGCAGACGTTGCAAGAGGAGCGGCCGGAGATTGCGATGCCGAGCTTTCTGTCGGCCCTGCTGGCGATGATCATCATCGTGCGCTCGGTGCGTGCGGATGCGCCAGGGAATGCAGAGATGGGCTCGCATGTGCGACCGCTCGGGCGTGGGGCGGTGTGGCTGGCGAAAGTGCAGTTCTTCAAGGTGGTGCTGCTGCTGCCATGGCTGGCCTGTGCGTGGCCGGAATGCCGTGGCTATGGGTTTGGACCGGTGGAGTGGATGGCGGAGATCGCGGGACGTGCGCTGCCGGCGGTTTTGCTGGGAGCATGCACGGCACTGAGTGCGAGCTGGAGCGGTGCCGTATGGAAAAATGGAGCATTGATCGGCAGCGGCCTCGGTGGGGTGGGGCTCCTGCTGTGGATGTTTGGCACGAGGGCGCCCGAGGATGCGGAGCGCTGCGTACTGGCGGTGGCTGAGTTTGTTTTGGCCCTGACGCTGCTGCTGGCCTGGTGGCAGACCACCATAAGACACCTAGCGTGGATGACGCTGACTGCGGGTGGCATGGCGACGCTGCTGGTGGTGACTATGGGCCACTGGAACTGGCGCGCGCAAACGGTGCAAGGGTACGTGGATACGAAGCTGGGGCTGCACTTTGGCGTAAAGCCGGAAGGTGCGATGCAGGAACTGTGGGAGGGGATATATGTGACGGGACTGCCTGCGGATCATGTGGCGTCCGTGGTGGCCTTCGCCCCAGCGGGTGAGGCGTGGCCGCCGAAGACGGCGTTTTCCGACTACACTTTCCCTGTGGGGTCGAGTGGCAAGGTGAACCTGCGCAGGCACTGGATGATGATGGCGCACACCCGTACGCTGCTGCAGCACTATCCTGTAGGATCGCTCTGGCATGGGAAGGAAGATGAGGAGATGGAGGAGCTACGTAAGGAGATCGTGGGCAACGACTTCTCGAGGCCCTGGCGAATGCGGCTGGCAGTGCAACGGATGAAGAGGGTGCTGACGATGCCGCTGCGTGTGGCGATACATGGGGAGAAGCGCATCGTACTGGACACCGGACGCAGGCTCGATTTTCAACTCAGTGAGTTGAATCATGAAAGCGAGATGAGGTTCTGGGCGATGCTGCGCCGCCGGTTTCCCATGCTGGCACCCGGAAGAGAGCAGGAACGGTTGCGAGTGGCGGGCGCGTTTCCGGAGGAGAATTTTCTGGTGCTGCTTCACTCACCGGGGATTCTCGAGGTCAACACCGCGTGCGAAGGGGACTACAACTCCTCGTCTGGCAATAGGCCTGTGGCGTTTCATTTTGTACACCCGCGTGCCCAGATGGACATCGCGGGTCTGACATTTGAGGAATGGGTGGACGATACAACGCTGGACCTGTGGTGGCCGGAGGAGCGGGGGGTGGTGGATGTGGAGGTGAGCGCGGAGGAACTGCGGCGAGCCTTGGATGTGAGGTGAGGCGGGTGGGTCGAGATGTGGGGATTGCGAACTGGGAATTGAAAATTGGCCGGAGGCGAGGGGCGTATACCGGTTCGCATAACTCATTTCCGTTTAGCAGGTTGTGTCTAGTTCGAAGACTATGGGCTTCGACGGCGGCTGGCTGAGGACAGCCAGCCCTACCAGCGCTGAGCATTCGCGTGACGGCGCGAGGTAGGGCGCTTGGTCCGCCAAGCGCCGCTTTCCGGAAACCCGTTTTGGAAAACACCATAAATCTCGTGGTGAAGAATGAGGCTTCAGCGCCGTTTCACATTCCTATGATGAAACGACGCGCCTTCCTGCTTGCTTGTGGTTCCACTGCTTTTGCTGCGGGTGGTGGCACGCGACTGCGGATTGGGCAGATCGGGACGGAGCATGCGCATGCGGCGGGGAAGATGGAGGCGATGCGTGCTTTGACGGAGATTTGGGAGGTGGTGGGGGTCGCGGCGGAGAAGGGGTATGAGGGGGTGCCGCTGATGACGGAGGCGCAACTGCTGGGCACGCCGGATCTGAAGGCGGTGGCGGTGGAGACGCGGATGGAGGACTCGTGTGCGACGGCGATGCGGTGCATCCAGGCGGGGAAGCATGTGCATCTGGACAAGCCGGGGGCGCTGAAGCATGACGAATTTAAGGCGATGCGGCTGGAAGCGGAGAAGCGGGGGCTGACGGTGCAGATGGGGTATATGCTGCGGTATAATCCGGCGTTTGAACTGCTGTTTCAGGCGGTGCGTGAGGGGTGGCTGGGGGAGATCACGGAGATCGATGCGTCGATGGGGAAGCTGGGGGACGCGAAGCAGCGGGGGATCATCGGGGCGCTGCCGGGTGGGGGATTGTTTGAGCTTGGCTGCCATGTGATCGACGCGGTGACGACGATCTTGGGCAAGCCGCAGTCGGTGTCGGCTTTTTCAACGCCGACGCAGAGTGATGGGGTGAAGGACAACCAGATGGCGGTGCTGCAGTATGCGAAGGCGACGGCGGTGGTGCGGGTGAATCATGTGGACCCGTTTGGCGGGCCACGCAGGCGCTTCAATGTGACGGGGACGGAGGGGACGTTTGAGATTGTGCCGATGGAGAGCGGGCGGGTGAATCTGTCGCTGACGAAGGATTGCGGTGCGTACAAGAAAGGGACGCAGGCATTTCGGCTGGAGGTGCCGAAGGATCGGTATGTGGGGGAGTTTACGGATCTGGCGAAGGTGGTGCGGGGGGAGAAGAAGCTGGCGTGGGATGCGGCGCATGACATCAGCGTGCATGAGACGGTGCTGCGGGCGGCGGGTGTGTGGAAGGAGGGTTGACGGTTATTGACGATGGCTGAACGGTTGTTTGCGGGAGGTGCGCGGCGGGGCTGGTGGTGGACGATGCTGGTGGGCGTGGAGTGTGGCGGGGCGATGGGTTTGCTGCCCGATTGGTGGTGAGCCTACCCAGGGGCTCCTCGTCAAGGCTTCCTCCTTCGCTCTGCGAGCTTCGTAGGACACGAGGCATCCCTTGGGCTCAATTGCAGGAGGCCGTGGCCTTCAAGACTTCATCGTCAATGGCATCGCATCATGGACTTCGAATCTGCGGCAGAGCAACTGAACTCAAGGCGGCTGGATTGTGGAACAGAGATTAACTTCCTTTGGCACCAGCAGGCCCCGAGATTTGAACCACTAATCGGACAATCATAAAACACTAATGCCAGAGGGCAGAACCGATCAGTGATTTTGAATTCGCCGCTGTCTCTGAGTGGAAGTTACTCGGGAGGGGTAAAGAGGCAGAGGTAGCAGAGAATGAATTCAATCTTTGACACCTCTGTTGCAAACCGAACTTTCTCAGGCTCGGCATCCCGGGAATTAGTTTTTGCGATTCGCTGAATACATGAGCGTGTCAGGCAATTGAGAGATGCGCCAGGCCGTGTTCGCAAACCGCGCGGTTATGGCATCAAGATGCCGGATCGAATCGGGGTCAGGAGACCCCGACGCCTTGGCTTTGGGACCGACTTACTGCGTGGCGAACTTGGTGAGGAGGCCGCGTTTGCGGGTGAGATTGAGGACCCAGACGAAGAGCCAGCCGGCGAGGGTGAGGTAGATGACGTTGAGGCCTGCGGCGACCCAGAGGTGGCTCCAGCTCATGGTGCCGGTTTTCATGACTTCGCGCATGCCTTCAAAAATGGGAGTGGCGGGGAAGAGCCAGGCGATGGGCTGTGACCAGGAGGGCATGTCCTCGACACGGTAGAACACGCAGACGACGGGCTGGATGAAGAAGGGGACGGCCCAGGCGAGGGATTCGGCGGCCTGACCCCAGCGGAGGATCAAGGCGGTTGAAATCATGCCTAGCGCCCAGCCGAAGACCATGAGATTGAGGAAGAAGGGGACCAGCCACCACTGGAGCTGGAAGATGTTGAAGGAGTAGCCGATCCACGAGACGAAACTCATGACGACGCAGGTGATGAGGATGCGCAGAAAGCCGACGAAGAAGGTGGAGCTGAGGTACTCAGCGGTGCGCACGGGGGCGACGAAGATGTTGAGGAGATTGCGGGTCCAGACGTCTTCGAGGAAGGAGATGGCGACGCCTTGCTGGGCGCGGAAGAGGATGTCCCAGAGGATCATCGCGCCAAGGAAGAAGAGAATGAAGCCGCCGAATTTTTCATCGCTGTTTTTCTGGATGAAGACGGTGACGTTGCCCCAGACGACGAGATCGACCAGGGGCCAGAAGACGAGCTCCACCATGCGCATGGGCGTGCGGGAGTAGAGAAAGAGGTGGCGCATCACGAGCGCGCTGACGATGCGGAAATTCATACGGCGGAATCTTTTTTCGGTTCGTCGAGGATTTCGCCGTCACGGGCGATCTTGATGAAGACATCCTCCAGGTTGTCGCTGCTGGACTGGGCGACGATGTCCGCCGGGGTGCCTTCGCGGACGATCTTGCCTTTGTGAAGGAAGATGACGCGGTCGCAGACTTCCTCGATGTCGCGCATGTTGTGGGAGGTGTAGAGAATGGCGATGCTGCGCTCGCGCTGGACCTTGCGGACGACTTTGCGGACCTTGTCGGCGATGTCGGGGTCGAGGCTGGCGGTTGGCTCGTCGAGCATCAAGAGCTCGGGGTCATTGAGGAAGGCTTTGACGAGGTTCACGCGGGTGGATTCGCCAGCGGAGAGCTGGCCGGTGACGCGTTTGCTGAGGTGGGAGATTTCGAGAAGCTCCATGAGCTCGGCGATTTTCTTCTTCGGATTGGGCACGCCGTAGATGCGGGCGAAGACGCTGAGGTTTTGCCACACCAGGAGATTGCCGGGGAGGGCAGTGTAGGCGGAGGAGAAATTGGAGCGCTGAAGGATCTGGATGCGGTTGGCCTGCAGGGGGAGACCGAAGGCGTTCAACTCGCCTGAGGTCGGCAGGGTGAGGCCGAGGAGGCAGTTCATGGCGGTGGTCTTGCCGGCGCCGTTGGCACCGAGCAGGCCGAGGACTTCGCCGCGATGCAGCTTGAAGCTGAATTTATCGAGCGCCTTCACGCCGTCGAACTCACGGGTGAGATCGCGGGCTTCGAGGATGACTTCGCGGGTGTCGGGGGGGGAGGGCATGCGCTGTTAGGAGAACACTGATTTACACCGCTGAGATTTGGAGAACGCAGAGAATTCCTTCGAACTCGGAGCTTTGTGAGCTTGTGTTGAAAGGGACAGGTTGGGGGAATTTGGACGGTTCCTTTTTGGCAAAGGAATAAGGAGCAAAGGAATGGGGAAACCTGAGGTTTTGATTTATTCAGTGCTTCCTTAGAGATACTCTTCGATGGGGAGCTTGCCGTTCGAGGCGCAGATGAACATGGTGCCGGGCTTGGTGGTGCTGGGCCGGAGGGTCACTTTGCCGCCGCCCATTTCGACCATGAGCTGGCCGGCGGCGATGTCCCAGAGGCTGATCTGTTCTTCGACATAGGCATCGAGACGACCGGTGGCGATGTAAGCCATGGCGAGGGCGGCGCTGCCGAGCATGCGGGTTTTGCGGACTTCGTAGGCGATGCGCTTGTAGCGCTCAAAGCCGAGATCGAGCGCTTCTTTGCTCTTGGAGAAGCCTACGGTGACGACGGCTTCGGACATGGCGGCGCGGTCGCTGACTGCGATGGGTTTGCCGTTGAGCTGGGCTTTTTCGCCACGGATGACGGTCCATGTTTCGTTCTGCATGGGGTCAAAGATGACGCCGATGAGGAGCTCCTTGGATTCGCGATTGCGGGCGGCGATGGAGACGCAGAAGTGGGGGATGCTGAAGAAGTAATTTACGGTGCCGTCGATGGGATCGACGATCCATTCGACATCGCCATTGCCGCCGGTTTCGCCGCCTTCCTCGCCGAGGATGGCGTGGTCGGGGAAGCGGGCGAGGATCATGTCGGTGATGAGCTGCTGGCTGCGCACATCGAGCTCGAGCTTGATATCGTGGCGCTGCATTTCGTTCACCGTGAGCTCGGAGCCGAAGTTGTCTTTGATGAGTTTGCCTGCGGCGTGAGCGGCTTCGGTGGCGGTGGCGAGGAGTTCTTTCACTTCGGGGCGTGGGGGGATGAGAGTCGGGAGATGTGCGCGATCAATTCGTGCGCGAGGGCGGTTTTGGACTGCCTGGGGAGGGGAATTGTGGTGCCGCCGGGGAGGCAGAGGGTGACTTCGTTTTCCAGACTGTCAAACCCGATGCCCGGCTGAGATACGTCGTTTGCGATGATGAGGTCGCAGCCTTTGCGACGGAGCTTGTCCTGCGCGTGGGAGATAAGGTTTTCGGTTTCTGCGGCGAAGCCGACGAGGAAGCCGTGGAAGGCGAACTGGGAGCGGACGGAGCCGAGGATGTCCTCGGTGGGCTCGAGCTGGAGCGTGAGGGTGGCGGCGGTCTTTTTGAGCTTTTGGGCGATGACTTGGGCGGGACGGTAGTCGGCGACGGCGGCGCTGAAAATGGCGGCGTCGCAGCCGGGGAGGTGGGTGCGGACGGCGTCGAACATTTCGCGGGCTGTTTCGACGCGGATGAGCTGGACGCCGGGGGGTGGCGGGAGGGTGACGGGGCCGGAGATGAGGAGGACTTCGTGACCGACGGTGTGGGCGGCTTCGGCGAGGGAGTAGCCCATGCGGCCCGAAGAGCGGTTCGAGAGGAAGCGCACGGGGTCGATGGGCTCGCGGGTGGGGCCGGCGGTGATGAGGAGGCGCATGGGGGCACCATGGAGGATGGGCTTCTGGGCTTCCAGCTTTTTGATTCCGGACGAAGGCGGGACGCCTCGATCCGTTGACAGCCGGAGGCCTATCCTCCGAGCGCGGGGCGCTTCGATCCGATTGGCAGGTCGGAGGGCTATCCTCCGGGGACGGTGAGGGGACGGCCGTTGTCTTTGGGGGCGAGTTTGATGAAGTAGGGGACGGCGCGGCGGGCCCAGGCTGCGGCGTCGGGAAAGTCACCGGCTCCATCGCCAAAGGTGCTGCGGAACATGTCGGTGTCGATGATGCCGGGGTTCATGGGGATGACGGCGACTTTGCCGCGGGTGTCCTGGGCGGTGGCCATGGAGAGGCCTTCGATGGCGTATTTCGTGGCGCAGTAGGGGGCCACGTCGGCGGCGGTGACACGGCCCCAACCGGAGGAGAAATTGACGATGACGCCGCTGCCGCGTTTCAACATGGCTGGCAGCAGATGGCGCATCATGGCGGCGGGGCCTTTGATGTTGATGTCGATGATGCGGCTGAAGTCTGCGGCGCTGGTTTCCCAGAGGGGGGCGTTGGGGGTGATGATGGCGGCGTTGTTGAGAACGAGATCGGGAGCGCCGAATTTTTCGAGGATGGCGGCGCAGAAAGAGGCGATGTCGGATTCGCGGGAGACATCGCAGGTTTGGAAATGGTGCGGTGCGGGGAACTCGCGGGAGAGTGCGGCGATTTGAGCAGCGTTGCGGCCACAGCCGGCGATGTGCCAGCCTGCCTTGATAAAGAGGGGGAGCATGGCGCGGCCGAGGCCACGGGTGCAGCCGGTGATGACGACGGTTTTGGGGTTCATTTGAACCACCGTTACTTCTCGTCCGCCGAAGGATCAAAGGGCTTGTTGAAGGGGGGGCCGCGCTCGCCGCCGTAGGTTTCGCGGAGGTATTCATCGCCCTCGCTCTTTTCGCGGCGGATGTTTTTGGGGGCCACGAGATTGCCCAGCCGACGGCGCTCGGCGCGGCCTGCCTGCCACTGCTCCCAGGTGAAGCTGCGGTCCGGTTTGATGATGAGCTTCGTCGGCGTCATGGAAATAGTATTAGCTCAGGATTTGGATTTTTCCAGTTCGGACTCCACTTCGGCCTTCACGGCATTGAATTCAGCAACGCAGTCGTATTTGGAACAGGCAGCCACGCGATAGGCTTCGTCCCAATCGATGGGAATGCGTCCCGAGAGTACGCCTGCCATGAGCTTTTTGGCGCAGTCATCGTCTTTGGCATCGTAGCCATTGCAATAGCTTCTGGCGGCATAGACCCGGCCGACGAGTACATCTTCCACGGGAATCAAAATTACCTGGCCGAAGGGTGTAAAGACTCGGACACAATCTTTATTGGCCCGATAATCAATCTCTCCCAGCAGATCGATCCAGAGGCCTTCGATGCCCCAGCTTTTGCTGCCGCCGTGAGCTTTGACGCCGGGGAGCTGGCGCATGATTTCTCCACGTTCTTCATTGGTGGGCTGGGGCCAGCCGGTCCAGCAGATGTCGGTGTCGCCGGACATATAGGCGCCGTCGGTGTAGAACTCGATGGCGGAGCCGCCGACGACCACGGGTTCGAATCCGCGCTCGCGAAACAACTCGGAGACGAGGCCGGCGAGGAGGAGGGACTTGGAGTTTAAGTCGGTCTCTTCGCGAACGAGGGTGAGCGCGGCGGCGATTTCATCGGCGGTCATGCGGGGAGCATGGCGGATGAAGGCGCGTGGAGGCAACTCAAATTAGAGCTTCGCTTTCTCCACTTCGTCCCAGGGGATTTCGGAGAGTTCGGCGTTGGGGTTGCGGCGTTCGAAGTAGTTGATGGCCCATTGGTCGCTGAAGAAGACGACCCAGCGGTCGTCGCTGTCCTGGGCGGTGGTGACGCCGCCCGGGATGTCGAAGTCTTCGACGGAGCCGCCGTCTTTGGTGCGGACCCAGCGGAGGACGGTGTAGGGGGCGGTTTCGATGCGGCTTTGGGCGTTGTATTCGCTCTCCAGACGGAACTGTACGACTTCGAACTGGAGGGGGCCAACGGCTCCTAGGAGGGGGACGCGCTGACCGGCGTGGGGCTGGATGAACTGCTGGACGACGCCTTCGCTGAGGAGCTGCTCCAGGCCATCACGGAAGCGTTTGTAGTGGGCGGTGCTGGGGTTGTGGATGTAGGCGAAGACTTCGGGGGCGAAGCGGGGGATTTCGTCGAACTTGAGCTTGGGGTCGATGGCGAGGGTGTCGCCGATGCCGAAGCCGTGATTGCCGACGATGCCGACGACGTCGCCGGCGTAGGCTTCATTTACCGTTTCGCGATCCTGGGCGAAGAGCTTCTGGGAGTTGGCGAGGCGGACGATTTTGCCGGTGCGGGTGTGGGTGACCTGCATGTCGCGTTCGAACTTGCCGCTGACGATGCGGAGGAAGCTCATGCGGTCGCGGTGGCGCGGGTCCATGTTCGCCTGGATCTTGAAGACGAAGCCGGAGAAGCCTTCGTCGGTGGGCTCGATGACACGGCCATCGGCGGCCATGCGTGCCTCGGGTGGGGGGGCGAGATCGAGGAAGCCGTCGAGGAGCATCTGCACGCCGAAGTTGTTGCTGGCGCTGCCGAAGAAGACGGGGGTGAGTTCGCCGCGATCAATCTTGGTGCGGTCGTAGGCATGGCCTGCGCCGTCGAGCATTTCGAGTTCCATCTTGGCCTGCTCCAGGGCTTCGGGGACGGTGTGCTTGGCGACGAATTCATCATCGAGGCCGCCGACTTTTTCGGGGGCGCGGAAGGCACCGTGGACGGTGCGCTCGAAGAGATGGACGTCGTTTTTGCGGCGGTCGTAAACGCCGCGGAACTGCTGACCGAGGCCGAGGGGCCAGTTGATGGCGCAGGCACCGATGCCGAGGACGGTTTCGAGTTCGTCGAGGAGGGTGAGCGGCTCGCGCGCGGGGCGGTCGAGCTTGTTCATGAAGGTAAAGATGGGGACCCCACGGCGGCGGCAGACTTCGAAGAGCTTGCGGGTTTGGGCCTCGATCCCTTTGCCGGCGTCGATGACCATGATGGCGGCATCGACGGCGGTGAGGACGCGGTAGGTGTCTTCGGAGAAGTCTTTGTGACCGGGGGTGTCGAGGAGGTTTACGACGCTGCCTTTGTACTCGAACTGGAGGACGGTGGAGCTGACGGAAATGCCGCGCTGCTTTTCGAGCTCCATCCAGTCGGAGGTGGTGGCGCGCTGGTTTTTGCGTGCGGTCACGGAACCCGCGAGCGCGACGGCACCGCCGTAGAGCAGGAGCTTTTCGGTGAGGGTGGTCTTCCCGGCATCCGGGTGAGAAATGATCGCAAAGGTGCGGCGTCGCGCGATCGCCTGGGCGAGCGCCTCGGTGGTATCGTCAGTCATCGGCGGGAAAGGTACACCGCCCTGCCGTTCCCTCCCGGCGGTTGTCGGGATAGGATTCTCCGGAATGACGACTCACGACGATGCCTCGCTTACCCCGCGACACTGGATCGCTCTCACCGCCCTGATCTCGGGGCTGGTGGCACTCTACCTCCACCTCTGGAAACTCGGGCTGACCGGTCCCCTGGTCTGCACCAGCAACCGCGGCTGCGAGATCGCCCAGATGTCGTCGTTCGGCTGGTTTCTCGGCGTCGACGTCGCCCTGATCGGTACCGTGGGGTATACCCTGATCCTGACCACGGCGCTGATCGGGATTCAGCCGCGCTGGATCGACGACGCGCGGATCACCAAGGTACTGATGGCGCTGATCTTCCCGGCGATCCTCTTCACCCTGCGGTTGAAATACGGTGAGTTCGTGGTGCTCCGGACCTTCTGCCCGTGGTGCGCGATCTCGGCGATCACGATCACGACGCACGGTGTTCTGGTGATGCTCGATCGGAAGCGGCTCGCCCGACCTCGTCGAGCCGCCCCACCGCCTTGAGTTCGGGCGCGAGCTGCGCCGTCACGGCGACGATCGCAAGCGTCAGCCCACCACCCAGGAGCACCGCCGGAACCGCTCCGAACAGCTTCGCCGTCAGCCCTGACTCGAAACTGCCGATTTCGTTGCTCGATCCGATGAAGATCGCGTTGACGCTGGTCACGCGACCCATCAGGTGATCGGGTACCAGCAGCTGCAACAGCGTCGAGCGCACCACCACACTCACCATATCGACCGCGCCGCTGAGCGCCAGGCAGCCGAAGGAGAGCCAGAGGTTGCGCGACAGACCGAAGGCGATGGTGAAGAGGGCAAAGGCCGCGATCGACCGAAACAGCGCCTCCCCGGCGCGCTGC
>JANYCZ010000051.1 GCA_025360015.1 Verrucomicrobiota bacterium
TCGACGCTGCGCGCTGCAGTGTTCGTCTGTGGTGCCGTGCTCGGGCGCATCGGACGCAAGATGGTGCTCAGACTCTCGCAAAGCGGGGGAGGTCTCCTCAGGCACAAGCCCTTGATCCACAAGGCGTGCGCACCCAAAGAAACAATCGCGCCGCTTTTGATACGAGACCGGCCACCAGCCCCCGATTGGGACATAGTGGCACCCGGCGGATGCATGATTTGAACCCGCTCAAGCGGCTTCATTCAAATGCCAAAAGCGGCGTTCGGGATTAAGCCACGCGACAGCGTCATGGAGTGGGGTGGCACAGATGCAAGGCGCAAGCCTGCATCGACGACACCGCTTTCGCGTGGTTTGCAGGCTCTTCGTTCCAAGGCCGCCCTCCAGCCTGCGAAAGCGGCGGCGCGCCCAGGCTTGCCGCACGCAGTCCAAGACGCTGTCGCGTGACTCGACGGCCTCAATTTCAAATCCACGGTCCTCCCTTGGATTCACTTCCAAACCGCCACTCCGAAGGTTGGCGTCATTCGTAAAACCGCCGAAGGCAACAAAGCCATCGGCGTCGATGTCAAAGCTATGCTAAAGAAGAGCCCTGATGCCGATCTTGTTTTGCAAGCGTCCGACGTCGTAATGTCGAGTGATGACGGTGGTAACAATCACGCCCCGGCCACCCGTACCGTCGCGTAGCTTTTCTTGCCTTTGCGCAGAATGCAGAGGCGGCCGCCGAGGAAGTTTTCGGCGGTGAGCGTGGGCGTGGCTCCAGCGGCGACCTGGGCGTTGTTGATGTAGAAGCCGCCGCCTTTCAGGAGGCGGCCGGCATCGCCTTTGGAGGTGGCGAGGCCGAGGGTGACGAGGAGGTCGGCGATCTGCGGGATGTTGGCGAGCTCGACGTCTGTGCTCGGTGCTGAGGCAGTGGCTTCGATGAGGGTACCAACATCGGCAGTGGCGAGATCGGCGCCACCAAAGAGGGCCTGCGAGGCGAGGATCACTTTTTGCAGCTCCTCCTCACCATGCACCAGGCGGGTGACTTCAGCGGCGAGGCGTTTGTGGCCGCTGCGGAGTTCGGGGCGGGCGTTGTGCTCCGCCTCGACGGCTTCGATTTCTTCATGCGAGAGCAGCGTGAACTGGCGGATGAAGCGAGGCACATCCGGGTCCTCGGCATTCATCCAGAATTGGTAGAAGGCGTAGGGGCTGGTCTTGGCGGGGTCCATCCAGATGGCACCGGCTTCGGACTTGCCGAACTTTTTGCCGGAGCTGGTGGTGATGAGCGGGAAGGTGACCACGTAGGTCTGCTGGCCGCGCATTTTGCGCACGAGGTCGATGCCGGCGGTCATGTTGCCCCACTGGTCGCTGCCGCCGATCTGCACGGTGCAGCCGTGGCGCTCATTGAGCACCACGAAGTCATAGGACTGCAGGATCATGTAGGTGAACTCGGTGAACGAGATGCCGCTTTCGAGGCGGGAGCTCACGGAGTCCTTGGCGAGCATCCACGCGATGGTGAAATTTTTGCCCACGTCGCGCAGCAGCTCCACAGCGCTTAGTTTGCAGATCCACGAGGCATTGTCCTCGATGATGGTCTGCTCGGGAATGAGGATGCTGCGGATCTGCACTTCGATGCGCTTCACAAATTCAGCGACGGTCTCGGGCGTGTTGAGCGTGCGCTCGTTCGCCTTGCCGCTGGGATCACCGATCAAACCGGTGCCGCCGCCGACGATGGCGATGGCCTTGTGCCCATGCTCCTGCACACGGCGCAGGGCCATGAGCGGCAGCAGGTTGCCGATGTGCAGGCTGTCTGCAGTGGGATCAAAGCCGCAGTAGAAGGTCTGCGGTGTCTTGAGGGATTCCTTGAGGGCTTCGAGGTCGCTGCACTGCTTGAGCAGGCCGCGCCATTCGAGATCGGCGATCAGGTCGGTCGTGGGCATGAGAAGAGAGAAAGATGAATTATGAATGATGAAACGACGGGGAGAGAACGACGATGCTTTTGCACTTCGTCATTCGCCATTCCGCTTTCGTCATTGCCGTTACGGCGATGTGCCCGGTTCAGCGCGCAGGAGCTGGGAGCCGTTGAATTTTTCGTTGGGCTTGAAGAGCCAGCCGGGGCTTTCATTGCGGGATTCCCAGCGGCGCAGTTCGAACTCTGGGAGGACGAGGTTGCTGTTGGGGTCAAACACTTTGCGGCCGGTGAAGCGGCCCCACAGGGTGTACTCGGCATTGTGATCGTCGCCGTAGGCGTAGCCACCGTCGCTCGGTGCCTCAGGCAGCCGGTAGGGGATCTTCTGGTAGCGCTCGTTCATGATGACGAGTCTGGAGCTCTCCCAGCCCTGTCCCGGGCTGCGCACATAGCCCCACAGATGGGTGTGGTTGATGTAGAAGCGGCGGCCAATGAAGTAGTCCCCGCGCGGCTCTGCGGCGATCTGGTGGATGCGTGTTTCGACGGACGCGGCCTGCTGCGGGGAGAGGCCCGTGGTTTCACAGCCGGTGATGAGCAGGCTGGCAAGGCAGAACAAGGTGGAGAAAAGGGCGCGGCGTGGCATGGCTGGATACATTGTGAAGCGTGCGCGGGCCGTCGCAATGGGAAACGCGCAACTTGATGAAAGTCGGGCCGCCCAGCCTTCGTCAACGGGCCATGCGTTTTCTGCTGGCCATTGCCCTCTTTGCCTCATCCGCCTTCGCCGCTGACACACCGAACATCGTCATCATTCTGGCCGACGACTACGGCTACGGCAGCGCCGGGTGCTACGGCGCGGATGGCAAACTGGTGCAGACGCCGAACATTGATCGCCTGGCCAAAGAGGGACGGCGTTTCACGGATGCGAACACGACCTCTTCCGTCTGCTCGCCCACGCGCTACTCGGTAATGACGGGCCGCTACTGCTGGCGCACCTCGCTCACGCATGAGGTGCTGGGCACGTTTTCCCCCCTGCATATCGAAACGACGCGTCTGAACATGGCCTCGCTGCTCAAAAAGCACGGCTACCAAACCGCTGCGATCGGCAAATGGCACCTGGGCTACGGCACGGATGACGGCTCGCTGAAATGGCGCACGGACTACACTGCGGAGCTTTCTCCCGGGCCGCTGGACATCGGGTTCGACTACCATTTTGGCGTGCCGAGCAATCACGGCGATCTCACAGGCGTGTATGTCGAGAACCGTTTTGTTTACGGCCTGCGCAGCGGCAAGATTCCCGCCGGCATGAAGGTGCATGGTCCTGATTCCGATGATCCAAACTTCAAAGCGACCTACGGCCCCGAAGACACGGAAGGCGGCAAGGCGACCATCCTCGACATCGACGCACCGCGCCGTGTGAATGACCGCGTCATGCCGCTGCTCACCACCAAGGCGGCGGAGTGGATCACACAGCAGAAGAAGGGCACGCCGTTCTTTCTCTACTACACGCCCGTCGCGGTGCACAATCCTGTCACGCCGGAGAAGGACATCGCCGGACAGAGCAAGGCCGGACCTTACGGTGACTGGATTCTCGAACTCGACCGCAGCGTCGGCGGTGTGTTGAAGGCGCTGGATGACAAGGGCATCGCGCAGGACACGCTCGTCATTTTCAGCAGCGACAACGGCGGTGTCTTCACTCCGACGCGCGACAGCGTGCAGACGCAGGCCTTTAAGGCGGGGCTCAAAGTGAATGCCGATCTTCGCGGCGGCAAACACGACGTGTGGGAAGGTGGTTTCAAAGTGCCTTTTATCACTCGCTGGCCTGCGAAGATCCCGGCGGGCACCGTGTGCAATGACATGATCAGCGTTGCTGACATCCTCGCCACCACGGCAGCCATCGTCGGCGAGAAGCTGCCCGCTGCGGCTACCGCGGCCGAAGACAGCTACAATGCGCTGCCCGCCCTCCTCGGCACCAAGGACGCCGCACCCACACGCGATCACATGTTCATCCACAGCTCCGATGGCGTCTTCGCGATCCGCCAAGGTCCGTGGAAATGGATCGAAGGTGTTCCGGTGAGCGATATCAAACTTGGCGCACGCAAAGCACACGCCAGCCAGTTCAAACCGCAGCTCTACAACGTGAAGGAAGACCCTGCCGAGACGACAGATGTCAGCGCGCAGCATCCGGAGGTGGTGAAGGAATTGAGCGCTCTGGTGAACCGCTATCGCGATGGCGGGTACAGCCGCGAGCTGCCGCCCATCGTGGAGAAAAAGCAGCAGGCTGCGCTTTCGGCGCTGGAGGGAACTCCGGTAGTGTCGCAAGATTTTAAATCGCTGCCTGCCAAGCCGTGGGTCATGACGCGTGGCGCCTGGCAGGTGCATGATGATGCCATCTGGAATGCCGCGCCGAAAACGGAAGAACAGGGCGCGGTGCTGAGCGGGCCCTTGCCGATCACAGACGGCACATTGCAGTACGACATGAAGCTGCACACCGCAGGTCGGCATTCACTGCGCATTCACACCGTCAGCAAGCACTCCTTCCGCATCGTTATCACCAGCACGGTGCTTGAGATCACCAAGAACCCCGATCCAGGTCAGGACAAGAGCCAGACCGAACCCGTGGCGCGGCAAAAGATCAAACTGAATGCTGAAGACTGGCAGACGCTGCGGATCAGCTTCAAAGGCGACCAAGTCACTGCGCAGATTGCGGGTGTGACGGCGACGGGCAAACATCCGGTGATCGCCGAAGCCAAGGAGCAGCTCAACTTGATCGTGTTCGACGGTGAAGCCGGCTTCAAGCATCTGAGCGTGGTGAAGTAGCGGAGCCACGCGCCAGAGCGACGGTCAGCGGCAGCCAGAAGAGCAGTCCTTCAAAACGCGGCGCTGTCGCCAGCGAGGCCAGTGATTCGCCGTCAAACAGCAAACCAGTGCAGCCAAAGGCCAGCAGTGCGATCCAGGTGGCGTCGCCTTGGGCGGCGAGTCGGCAGGCGCGACTGATGCCGTAGCCGAGCGCCACCAGCAGCAAAACCACCCCGACGACCCCACCATGCACGAAGGTGGCAAAGAAGGCGCTGTGCAGGTGCGACATCATCGAAATGTCCGTCTTGGCCTGCAGCTCGCATTGCCAGGCTTCGCGCACGCCCCATTGGCCAGTGCCGAGCCAGACATTGTCCATCGCATGCCATCCCGCGCGATAGATGTCGAGACGGCCGTTGTCGCCGCGCTCGAGTGCGGTTTGGAAAGCATGGGCGCTTGCTGCCTTCACCGGCGCAGCCTGCCATGGTACGGTGCGCAGCAGCAGCGGGCCACTGGTGAAATAGACCGTTCCCGTCAGGAGCAGCACACAAACCCCGGCCCTGCCCCGGCGCCAGCCACGGGCCACTAGCAGCACCGCATGACCACACACCATGGCCAGCATGGCACCTCGGCTGCCGGAAAGAAACGCTGCGAAATGCAGCAGCACGAGGGCGGCCCAGACGATGCGGCCTGGCACGGGTTTGCTGTGGTTTTCCACCAGAGCTGCGAGCCACACCGCGGCGAAACCAAAGATCAAACCCGTGCAAACAGGATTGAGCCCGCCATGTACGAGCAGGTTCATGAGCCGCTCTCCAGCGTGATGATTGGGCAGCACAAAATAGGACAGCATGATGCTGACCAGCGCAGCGAGGGCACTCGTCATGCACGCCACCCAGCCCATGACATGCAGGGTTTCGCGGCTTTGCGCCTGCTGCCAGACGAGGGCGCAGAACATGGCCAGCAAAACGACGCCGACGATGCCACGAGTGATTTCATCCAGCGCGTGATCTGGTATGAAAGGAATCTGGATGCAGGAACGCGCCGTCATCCATATTAGAAACGAAATGGATGACAGAGCGCCAGCATCCGCCTGCCAGCGTCGGAGCTGCGGCGTCCAGTCGGTACAGACGATGGCAGGCAGGCCGGCGAGGAGCAGCCACCCGAGATGCAGCCAGACATTGGGGAGGCAGGAGTGACCGGCGACAAAGCCAGTGACAGCGATTGGCACCGCCCATGCCGCGCTCACGGAGCGGCGCAACGCGGGCGTTGTGAGCCCATTGGGGAATGCGGGCGACAGGTCTTTCAAGCGAGCCAAAATATGGCGGCCAGCATGACCAATAGCAAGGCACAGATCAGCGCCGCCCTTGCGGCACCCTGCAATGACAGCGGCTGTATCAAGGCCTCGGCCGGATTGCGCGGATGGTAAAACGCCGTCACCAAGCGGCCTTGCGTACGCCGCCAGTCACGCATCGACCCCACGTTGCTGAAGCGGTGGAGAAAATGGATGAAGGCAAACAGCGCGAGCACGGCGCCGAGAAGTGCGATGTGAGTCATAAGGTGGGGTGGACTGCGGGCACCCTAAAATGCGTGCGCTTCACCGATGTGCACGCAACACTATCGACACCCTCAGGCCTGCTTGCGGCCGATGAAAATGCCGTAGTTCCAGACACCACCGTAGGCGGTGAAACGTTCATCAAGCACCGGTGCAAATTTCCGGCTCAGGTACGGCCACAGATGGCCTTCCATGCGCACATGGTTCACGCCCATCCAGTGCCGAAACCAGGAGAAGTAAGAGTCGGAAAAATCCACGACGGCAATGCAGCCGCCTTCGGCCAGATCATCCCATGCGGCATCGATCGCCTGCTCCCAGCCGGGATTGAACATGGATAGCGCATACGAAAACAGCACGAGATCAAAGCGCTTTTCGTCCTTATGCACCGGCGCGGAATAAGAGCAGCGCAGCAGTGTGGTTTGGTCATCGCTCACTTTCTTCGCGGCGATGGCGAGCATCTGTTCGGAGAGATCCACGCCAGTGATATGCGCTTCAGGAAAGTAGCGGCGCAGGCCAGCCAGATTGCGCCCCGTGCCGCAGCCGACTTCGAGGATGCGCTGCGGCTTTGCCACGCAGGAGGCACGCATCAGCACGCTTTCGCGCCCAAACAGGAAGGTCCAGCGCGTGGCGTCATAGATGCGCGAATGGAACTGATAGTAGCGCTCCAGCGCGGTGCCTGCGGAGGAGGAGGCGTTTGCCGTGGTGCTCATCACAGCACCTCCGCAAAGTGCAGGCTGCCATAGGTGCCCACGCGATCCAGCTGATGCAGGGCTTCCGTGCGTTCAGGGAAAAAGCGCACGCGCGTGCGGATCGCCTCCGGGATGAAATCGAGGTTTACGCCGGCGGAGCGCATGAGGATTTTGGCTCCGGGTGCGCTGTTGGCGAGGATCAGCTCCCACTCATCGCGCAACGCTTCGATGTCATGCGCGGCGAGCCAGTCCTGATGATCGAGCAGCACGAAATGTGTGTACTTGCCGGGATACTCGCGCAGGAAGCCCGAAAGCGTGGTGGTATAGCTCTTCAAGCGGTCCACGCGTGATTGCAGTGCCGCGAGATTTTCTTGCTTCAGATAATTTGGGCAACAGCCCAGCGTGTAGGAGCCGGTCATGTACACGCGCCAGAAATAGTTGTCCGCGATGGGCAGCTCGGTGAACACGTGGCGCAGCTTGTCCTTCACATAATCCGTGAGCCCGCCGGGATAGGAGTCCTGAATAAGTTTGATCTGGGGACGTGGCACGCCCAGCAGCGTCATCAGCGTGGGCTGGCGCAGCAGCCAGTTGCTGAAGGGGCCCCACACCTCGCGCTCGAAGAGCTCATAGGCATGCCGCTGCTCTTCCAGGGTACGCGCATCCAGCAGGCAGGTGGCGAAGTTCTTCACGTTCGGGCGCATCTTGAAGAGCGCATTGCCCATCACATACGCGGCGATGCCGGAGGTGCCGTGGTAGTAGAACGACTTCTTGAGACTCGTGGGATTGAAAAAGCTGATGCGCTTGTCCCAGAACTTCTGCGCGGGTTCGGACAGCGTGCTGCGCACACGGTTATAGACCAAGTCATATTCGGCATGCGAGCCGAAGCCGAACATCTCAAACAGCTCTTCAAAATGGCCCTGGCGGATGAGCGCCTGCTTGAGTTCAAGCAGCGCATTCTGCCGGTAGTTCATGTCCACCGCATGGATCTCCGCTGGATTGTCGAGCAGGTAGTCGAGCGCGTTGCAGCCGGCGCTGGTGATCATGACCACGCGGCTGTCTGCACTCAGCTTCATCAACACTCGGTCGAGTCGGGGGTCCTCCCATGCCGTGTTGTAGATGAGGTTGGAATTGTGAACATGGCGGAAAACCAGGTCATGGGCCGATTTCAGCATTGGAACCGGACGGCGGGGTGGGGACTCTTTGAGCATGATCGCGGGGAGTGATCATGTCTTCACTCCTAACGTCATGCTGGGCCAACAGACGAGTGTGTTTGTTTCGTCACACGGAGCCGCTGCTTCAATCCAGCCTGCGTTGAATCAATACAGCAGGAAACCGATCTCGCTGTCCGTGAGCTGAGAGGTGTCATCCACCGCCAGCAGAGCCTGGGTATCAAAGGTCGCTTCCCAGGGCGTTTCCGCCGCTTCAGAGAGCAGAGGCAGGTCAGAAGTGGTCAGCACAGGCACGGCTTGCCGCGCCAGCTGGGCCTCAGTCGCAGGTTGAGTCTGGAAAATCACCAGCGCCAGAGCCATGGCTGCCACAGTCACCGTGGCAAAGGCCCACTTGGCAGCGGGAGCCGCAAACGAGACATCTTCCCACCAGGTGCGCAAGGCCGCGTGCCAGCCACGATCCTGCGGCGTCTGGCGGGCGGCACGCACCACATTCTGCGCAAAATTAGCCCGCACCTCGACCGCGCGGGCCTGGGCCAGCAGCTTGGCGATGGGGTCTTGGGGCGAGAGGGGTTCCATGACGGGCGGGGGTTCGATCAGTCTTTCAAACAGCCAGAATAGGCTAAAGTTGCACCCAGGCTGGATTTTTTTGCCCTGCGGCGGCTAGAAATACATGCGGATCGCGCTGGACCAGCTCACGCCGTTGTAGTCGCCGCCGTGACCGCCGCCGCTCAGGGTAACGAATTCGACTCCGGTCATCAGCTTCAGCTTATGGCCATAAAAGTAGTAATTCGCCCCCAGGTAGAAGGCATGGTACTCACCGCCATGACCTTTGTCAGTGATGTTTGGGGCGAGGCGGTCATAGCGGCTGGACAGGCGCAGCCCATCGTTTTCACCCACGGCGTACTGGTAGCGCCCCACGAACTGCAGCTTCGGAGTGACGAAAAAGGTGGGCATGAGGATGATGCCGGACACATTTCCCTGAGAGCCACGACCGTGGCCATGGAGGATGTCCGTATAGAACCCCCAGGGACCCTTTTCCCAACTGCTGTTCAGAGACATGGCGCTTTCAAACAGGTAGGGAGCAGGCGCTCCTTCAAAGGTGTTGCCCTTGACGGAAGTTTCCCTCGTGGCCTTCTGGTAGTCGAAGACGATGGAGGCACGGTCCAGGCCGGTGGCTTCTTTGAGATCGTAGGCCAGACCTGCCTGGAGAAGCGCGCCACCGTGGAAGGTGGTGAATTCCCGCTCATCATCGCCTGCATACGCGGCCAGCTTCCACTGATACTTCCCGGCCTTGCCGGAGGCCCAGACACCGGTGTACCAGCTGGTCCACAGCATGTCGGTCAGCAGGGAGCGCTCGATGGTCAAGGTCTCACGCGAGGAAGTCGTACGCTCCAGGGCGAAGTACGCCTGGTGTTTGCCAATGCCCATGGTCAGCGCATCGGAAAAGGCATACTCAAAAAACAGGATGTTGATGCGGCCGTAGAACTGATTGAAGTCGGGATTGATGTCGATCAGGCCATCCAGCCGGCCCTTGCCGTCCAGCCATTTGGATTTGAAGCCCAGACGCATGCGGCGTACCTCAAAGTCACCCCATCGGTTGTCTTGCTCGCGGTCGCGGCTGCCGAAATTGCCGCGGTCCGACCAGCCTTGATCGTCCTGAATTTGCAGGATGCCGTAAAGCTGAAAACGCGTCAAAAAGCCTTTCTTCTCGTCATAGAACACCGGGAGTCCCCAGAGTTGATCATACAGCGAGACCGGCTTCTTGGTGACGGCGTTTGCCAGCGCTGCATTCGCAAGACTGTCTGTCGCAGCGTGCGCAGTGGCACAGGCCCACAAGAAGCCGGCCAGCAGCAGCGGCAGGTGAAGTTTGTGATGAAAAAAGCAGAGGCGGGGAACCATTGGGGGCTGAGCAATGATCCAACGAAGGCAATTAATTCATTGTTACTATATTGTCACAATGTAGGGCGCGGCATGACAAGACAATGCGTGTGCCGCAGAGGGGCTGCGGTAGGAGAGAAACTGCCTTTTGAGTTCGATCAACCCGGCGGCCATTCCAGGCTGCGGCCTGCCAGCAGATGCACATGCAGGTGCGGCACAGACTCGCCTGCATCCTTGCCGTGATTGATCACCAGGCGGAAGCCCTTGCTGCGGTCGTTGATGCCCAGCTTGTCGGCGATCTTCCCTGCCGCGAGCAGCAGTGCGCCGAGCGTGGCCTGATCTTCCGCCACGGCCTCACCGACTCGGGGAATCAGCTTCTTCGGCACGATCAGCACATGGATCGGGGCCTGGGGATTGAGGTCGTTGAAGGCTGCCACGAGTTCGTCCTCATAGACGAGCGGGGCGGGGATTTCACGGTCAATGATCTTTTGGAAAATGGTCTTCTCACTCATGGCGGATTAACGAAAAAGTTCCGGCTGCTTGCCATCGCGCGGACGGCGTTCACCGAGGCTCTTGATCTCGTCGATGAACTCGCCCACATCTTCAAACTGGCGGTACACCGAGGCGTAGCGCACGTAGGCCACGTGGTCGATCGCCTCCAGACGGCGCATCACCTTGGCACCAATCACGGTGCTCGGGATTTCGCGGTAGCCTTCCTCTTCCAGCTCGTTGGCGATGTCGTCCACCAGCTGTTCGAGCTGTTCCATCTTCACCGGGCGCTTTTCGCAGGATTTACGCACGCCGCCTAGCAGCTTGTCGCGGTTGAAACTCTCGCGGGCACCGTTGCGCTTCACCACGCGCAGCTCCTCGCGCTCGACGATCTCGTAGGTGGTGAAGCGGAAATCGCACTTCATGCACTCGCGGCGGCGGCGGATGGCATGCCCTTCCCGCGCCTCGCGTGAGTCGATGACTTTATCCTGGGAGCTTCCGCATTTGGGGCAGCGCATTCGGTTAGGGTTGGGGGGGTGGAATGTGCTTTCTCGCGAGCCGGATGGCAAGCAGCTTCGTAGTTCGGGCTTTGCGGGCGGATTTTCGCGTTTATCGTCGTTTCATGTCCCGCATCATTCTCGGCGTCACCGGTTCCATTGCAGCCTACAAGGCGGCGGACCTCGCCAGCCAGCTCACCAAGGCCGGCCATGGGGTGACCTGCGTGCTGACGAAATCGGCGCTGGAATTCGTTACGCCCCTCACGCTGGGCACGCTGTCTAAAAATCCGGTCATCACCGACCTGTTTGCCGAAAAGGAAGGCTGGCAGCCCGGGCACATCCAGCTCGCCGATGAGGCCGATCTTCTCCTCATTGCCCCCGCCACCGCCAATATTCTGGCCTCCCTGGCCAACGGCTTCGCCAACGACGCCCTCACCGCCATCGCTCTGGCCACCCGCGCCCCCATTTTGATCGCCCCCGCCATGAACGGCAAGATGTGGCAGCACCCCGCCACGCAGAAAAACGTCGAAACCCTGCGCGGTTTCGGCGCGCAGTTCGTCGAACCCGCCGCCGGCATGCTCGCCTGTGGCTATGAGGGTGTCGGGCGGCTGGCGGAGGTGGAAACGATTCTTGAGGCGGTGGCAGCCGTCCTGGCCGCGCCCTAAAGTGCCTCTTGGCAGCTCGCCTCACGTCCGCTATCTTCCGCCCTTGCACGAGCACGACGACACTGGCGACAAGCTGGAACACGCGTATTTCTGCGATCTCGCGGACAAGTTTGAGCGGGAGCCTGAGTTGCTGGAAATTCCGCTGCGCAACATCACTCGATGGACAAACCGCGGTCACTGGGCTGCCAAGCGACTTTTGCAATGGGAGGACCTCATTACCAAAGCGCAAACAACCCGCGATGGAATGCGGGATTTGAGCGCGCTGCTCCGTGCCGACGATGAGGAGACACGCTTTCTCAAAGGATTCGCTCCTTTTCCAGGAGTGTTGAGTGAAGAGGAGAATGACCCCTTTGTATGCAGCTCCAGACATTGATTCACATGGCCTCGGCGGCCTCAAGCTTGGTGCCGGAGATCAAGGTCATTGTCTTTGGCTCGACGTCTGCTTTTGCGACCTTTCCAGAGCTGCCTGAGGCCACTAACATTTACGAAACCACTATTGACGCTGATTCATCCCCGACCCGTGGAGTGACGAGCTTGGTTCGATGCTGAGCAAGTGTCTCGGTAAAAACAGCCCCTTCTTCGAAAGGTTTGGCTATTACGCTGACATTGTCCGGCCCGCCGCTTTCGACAATTTCCCTCCAGACTTCCGCGATCGCTTGGTGACTCTGGAAGGCTGCCCGCGAGTGTTTGCTCTCGATCCGCATGACATGGCGGTGGCCAAGCTCTTCGCCGGACGCCCCAAAGACATCCGCCTGCTCTCCTTCCTTCTGGCCACAGGGCGGCTGGATGAAATGAAGGTGCGCAAACTCTTGTGGGACAGGCCGATGGAGGAAAAGTGGATCGTGAAAACCCACGCGGTTCTGGATCAAATCGTGGCCGAGGCGGCGAAGCAACGCGCAGCGTGAACTACGGAACGCTAGTGCCGGCAACCCGCCGCAGCCACTCCCTGGCCTTCTGTCGCGAAGGACTCGGCCGTAGCGTCCATGCGTCGTTGTGATTGCGGAAGCCGGTGCTCAGGAAAGTGAGATCAGCAGCGGGGAGCAGCGGGCGCAGATAGGCTTCTGTAACCTGCGCATTTGAGCTTTCGCCGCAGATGAACTGGGGCCGAGTGCCGAGACGCTTCAGGCGTCCCAACGCCGATTCGCGATCTGAATGGGGATACGGCCAGGTTTTGACGCCGTCGTAGTGGCTGTAGGCCAGAAAGCCACACCACAGCCGGGCGGTTTCGTCATCGTAGAGGCCCAGATAGTTGCAGGCGATGGCCCCGCGTGAGAAGCCGCACAGCACCACCTTCGATTCATCGCCACCGTAGTCATGGCACACGGACTTCACGGTCTCGCGCAAGTATTTCAGCGTTGGCTGCGGATCATACGTCGGCGGATTGCCCCACCACGTGATCGCGATCTCATCGCCTTTCTCATTCAAATACGGCGCGCAGAGCCAGATGAAACCGCGTCCAGCGGAAAGGCCGTAGCCGAGATTGCTGCCTTCGGGCAGGCCGGTGCTGACATCCCCGAACTTGTTGGTGTAGCCGCCATTGCCGGCGAGCTCGACGATCACCGGCATCTTCGTGCCCGGTTTCCAATCGGTCGGCAAGTAGAGTACATGCAGCCCTACCTTGACGCGCTTGCCCGCAGCAGGCGGACCTGCGCTCAAGGCTGGCACTTCGAGATCAGTCGGAACGGTGCGGATGTCGGGCAGTTCCTCCGCGAACGAGCTTGCAGCAACGAGCCCAAAGAAGACGGCGGCTTTCATAGGGTCTTAAGTTCAACGTGCCCTTTTTTCAAAGCGGCTTCGAGGGCCTCGCGGTTCGTCTTGGCGGCATCAATCCACGCCGTGAGCAGGGCGTTCTCGTTGACGGTGGCGCGTTCGACGCCGTCGAGTTTGGCGATGGCGATGTAGGCGCCGTAGCGGCAGCCTTTGCAGTCGAGCAGGCCGCACTGGATCTCGATCTTCCGTAGCTTGTCCGCCGGAAGCGTGGACAGAGGCACCAAGGCGAAGGTGCCGTTCGAAGCGGCGCGCAGGAGATCTTCCAGACGTTTGGCGACGGCTTCAGGCGCTGGCGGCCTCTTCGGATTGTAGCCTGGAATCAACTTCGCAGGGTCGTAGCGGAAGGTGACTTCGGCGGTGTCGAAGTTGAGGGCGGCGACTTCGACCTCGGGCATGGTCTTGACCTGCTCGCGCAGGTCTTGCTCACGCGCAGGCTCGCTGAGGCCGATGATGCGGTGCTTGGATTCATCCGCGTGAAGGTGCAGCGCGATGAGACTGAAAAGGAGGAGCAGATGTTTCATCAGCGGGTTTGGAAGAGGGGGCTGAGGACGACTTCATGCAGCAGGGTGCGGACGCCGCCGCCCTGCTTTTCGGTGCGGGCAGCGATGTCGTCCAAGGTGGCGCGGTCACTGAAGGCCACATCACGCCCGGTGGCGTAGATGACAAGCTGCTGCGCGAGATTGCGCAGCAGCGTGTGCTTGTCGGCGGCGAGCATGGTTTTGAAATCGTCGATCCCGCCGAATTTGCGCTCGTCGGCGAACTGCCCGCTCGCATCGACTTTGGGCCCAAGCTTGAAGCTGACGGCGATCTTGGGGTCGATGCTGCCACGTGGTGCGGGATCGCCCTTCTCATGCAGCGAGCGGTAGCGGTCGCGGAAACCACCGATGACATCGAAGGACTCCATCGCAAATCCCGGGGGATCAATCTTCGCATGACACGAGGCGCAGGAGGCATCGGCACGGTGCTTGTCGAGCAGCTCGCGGATGGTGGTGGCGCCCTGCACGTCCGGCTCCACAGCGGGAATGTTGGGAGGCGGTGGTTCAGGTGGCTTGCCGAGCAGCCGCGCCATCACAAACGCCCCGCGCACCACGGGAGAGGTGGTAGTGCCGTTCGCCGTGACTTTCAGCACGGCGGCATGCGTGAGAAAACCACCGCGCGCGCAATCCTCGGGCAGCGCCACACGGCGGATCTTGGGACCGCTCACGCCGGAGATGCCGTAGTGCACCGCCAGCTTCTCATTGAGCATGGCAAAGTCCGACTGCACGAGATATCCAGCACCCAGGTTTTGCTCGATAAGCTCGCGGAAATAGGCGCGTGTTTCGGCGACCATGCTGTCCTGCAAATATGGGCTGAACTCGGGGTAGAGTTTTTTGTCGGGGTCATTGGCAGCGATGGAGCGAAGCTTGAGCCACTGCCCGAGGAAGTCATCGATGAAGCGCTGCGATTTCGGGTCTTTGAGCAGACGTTCGACTTGGTTATTAAAGTCTCGCGGATGCTGCAACAGTTCGGCATCTGGTGCGGAGTTCCACAGAAAGTACGAAAGACGCGCAGCAAGAGCTTGGTCATCGAGTTTATTTGTGGGCTCGATGTGGTAGAGGAAGTCTGGCGAGCACAGCGCGGCTCGGTACACCCAGCGCATCGCGGTTTCAAAGCAGTCGCCTGCTTTGAGGCGCGCCTCAAACTGGGCGACGTATTGCTGGCGCACCTCATCGCCCACAGGTCGGCGGAAAGCTTTGGGCAAAAACTGGGCGAGCAGGCGGTCTGCGGCGGCGAGGGGTTCTGCGGGCTCCACAGTCCAAAGGCCCTTTTCTGGCTCCGGCTTGTTCCGCGTGCCGATGATCTCCTGCTTCAGCGGTTTACGCACTGGCGGCCGTGCGCCTTTGAATTCGGTGAGCGGCAGATCACCAAAGAGCAACTGATGCGCACGCGGTGGCCACACATCATTGAGCGGGCCTTCGATCTCCACCCAGTCATTGGCAATGCAGGGTCCGGTGAAGCCCATGGTGCGGTCTTTCTGACCCCAGGTGCCAACGCGATACAGCACCACCGGCGCGAGCGAGGCCACATTGAAGCCGAGCGTCTCTTTGGAATTCAGCCACACATCAAGATTGTGAATCTTCGATTCCAGCGATGGCGCATCATAATAGCCGAGCACATAGCTCGGCTGCTGGCCGCCACGGCCATCGCCATTGAACTGCACCACGGAAAGCCGTGCCGCCTCGGTGCCGCGTGAGGGCAGGATTTTTCCTTGGTCCCACTGAAAGCTGTAGAACGAAGCACGCACACGGTAGCGCCCCGGATACAGCGCGGCGAAGTGGCGGAAGTAGGCGTTCCAGGATTCGTCCTCATGCCGAAAGACGCCCACGCTGCTCATGCGGTCAAAGATGCCGAGCTGCTCATGCGCGCCCTGGTTCACGTGCCCGTATTCACCCGCTGGCGGGAAGACGGGATCGATCTTTTTGTCACGCAGCAGCATCGCATCGCCCTGCATGAGCATGATGTCCGGCTCGTAATTGCGCGCGAGCGAAAGGCGCACGATCTCCGACGCCGGCGCAGTGGGTCGTGTGGCGATGGCCATGTCCAGCGTCTTGTCCGCCGCTTCGATGTAGCGTGCCAGATTCACATGCGAGATGTCCAGCGCCTCGCTGTTGTTGTCGAAGCCATGCGCGGAACCATCCGCAGGAAGCCCCGCCTGCAAGGCGATGCCGGGCAGGTCGAAAAGATCACGCACGGTGTTTTCATACTCGCTGCGCGTGAGGCGGCGCACGCCGGTGCGGCCTGCTGCATCGAGACGTTCGGCCTTGATGAGCGCTGCGTTTAGCCAGGCCGTCAATGCGTGGGCATCAGCCGCAGGCGGACGCGCCTTTTTCTTCGGCGGCATTTCACCGGACTCGATGAGGTCGTGAATTTTGACCCACTTGGCGAAGTTCTCAGCATCGCTGAAATTTTGCTTCAAGGCGGTGAGGTCGAGATTGCCTTTGTGCGTGTCCGCGTCGTGGCAGTCGATGCAGTGTGTGTCGAAAAAAGCAGCAGGTTCGGCGGCCCGCAGACCGCAGGCGAGGAGGGCGAAGGTGAGCGGTTTCATCACGCCAGTTCCAGCCCCTTCATTGTGCCCTTGGCAGTGGAGAACTCATCTGTCTCAATGCCGAGACGATGCAGCATGGAGAGGTACAGATTGCTCAGCGGGTAGTTGTTCTGGGTGTCGAAAGCCAGATGCTGGCCGTGCTTGAAGCCACCACCCGCCAGCAGCACCGGCAGGTTTACATTGCTGTGAGAGTTCGCACTGCCCATCGGCGTGCCGTAGAGCACCTGCGTGCGGTCCAGCAGCGTCTGGCCTTCCTCCTTGGTGCCATCGAGCGCGGTGAGGAAATCGTTGAGCACACCGAACTGGGCCTCTTCCTTCCCGCGCAATTCGGCCAGCGCCTCGGGGCGGTTGCCGTGATGAGTGATGTTGTGAATGACGCCGGTGTCGATGAAGAGCGTGATGATGCGAGTGGAGTCCGTCTCCAGCGCGAGTTTCATCACCTCAAGCATGAGCTTCGTCTTCGCCACAAATTCACGTGCATCATCGATGTCAGCCGGCGCGCCGGTTTTGATCACGGGCTTGGGCTTGTACTCCCACTCCTCGGCGGCATGCAGGCGCTTCTCCAGTTCACGCACGGAGGTGAAGTACTCATCCATGCGCTGCTTGTCGGCATGGGTGAGCGTTTGATTGAGCCGCTTGGACTGCCCGCCCACGAAGTCCAGCATGCTGCGGCCTTGGCGCAGCGCCTCCACATTGGCCTCCACCTCGCTGGCCTTGCCTTGCACGAAGAGTTTTTGAAACAGCTTGCTCGGGCTCTTCTCCGCCGGGATCGGCGCACCGCTGCGCGTGTAGCTCAGCGTGGGCGAGCCATCGCTGACCATCGCGAGCGACAGCGAAGGATGGCGCGTGGCCACGCCCACATGCTCGGCGGCGAATTGATCCAGTGAGACCCAGTTGCGGAAGCCGCCGCGCTCCGGGTGCGGCGTGCCGGTGAGAAAGCATTTCTCCGCCGCATGTCCTCCCGTGACACCCGGCAGGCTTACGCCGGAAAAGACTGTCATCTTCTCGCGGTGCTGCGCCAGCTTTTGCAGATAAGGTGAGAGCACATAGTCACGCCCGTCTTTCTCCGGAAAGAAGAACTGCGGGATGATGCCCATGTTCGTTTCGATGGCTACCATGCGCCGCGGTACCGTGGCCGTCTGGCCTGCACGCAGCATCGATTCAAGAAACGGCAGCGCGAGCGTGATGCCCGTGCCCCGCAGCAGCGTACGGCGCGAGATGGGTCGGTTCAAATTGAGATTCATGTGAGAAACAGGATAAAGCTGAATGGGCGCAGTTCAACGGAGTGGCACGCCCCAGAGATTGCGGGGGACATCAATACGACACGAGATGGAAAAATTCAGCGACACATCGTTCGTGAAGCGTTTTCTTGAAGACCCCATGTTTTTGAAATTTCTGCTCCCGCTTTCCCTTCTGCTCGCCGTCACGCTGCACGCCCAGACCAGCGTGCCGCTGCCAGCGCGGGAGCTGCGCGGCTCGTGGCTGGCGACGGTGCACAACATCAACTGGCCCAGCGAGCCGGGGCTGCCGGTGGCGAAGCAGAAGGAGCAGTTGAAGACGCTCATCGCCTCGGCGGCGGATGTGGGCCTGAACGTCCTCATTTTCCAAGTGCGCCCGGCGGGCGATGCCATGTATGCCTCGAAGCTGGAACCCTGGTCGCCTTTTCTCACGGGGCAGATGGGAGTCGCGCCTTCGCCCTTGTGGGACCCGCTGGAGTTTGCGGTGAAGGAAGCGCACAAGCACGGCATGGAACTGCATGCCTGGTTCAATCCGTTCCGTGCGCTCGCTGGTGAGAAACGGGTGCCCAGCGCGGATCACATCGTCCGCAAGCACCCGGAGTGGACCATGAAATACGGCCCCGACACCTGGATGGACCCCGGAGTGCCGGAGGTGCGGGCGCAGGCCATCGCGGTGATCATGGATGTCACGCGTCGCTACGATGTGGATGGCATTCACATCGACGATTATTTTTATCCCTACCCCATCACGAATGCGGCCAAGAAGAAGATCGAGTTTCCCGATGATAGGAGCTTTGGCCGCTATAAGGCCGCTGGCGGCACGCTGGAGCTCACGGCCTGGCGGCGGCAGAATGTCGATGAGACCGTGCGTATCATCTATGAGGGCATCAAGGCGGAGAAGAAATACGTGAAGTTTGGCATCAGCCCGTTCGGTTTGTGGCGGCCCAATTTTCCGGAAGGCACCGGTGGCGGGCTGGACCCATTCGAAGATCTCGCTGCGGACTCGCGCAAATGGCTGCAGCAGGGCTGGGTGGACTACCTCACGCCGCAGCTCTACTGGACCATTGACCGGCCCAAGCTCGGCTTCATCACCTACTACGACTGGTGGCTGGAGCAGAACACGCAGGGCCGCCACATCTGGCCGGGCATGAACTCCTCCAAGGTGGGCGATGACCGCAATGCAGGCGAGATCCTGCACCAGATGAGCGTGCTACGTGAGCGCAGCCTGAAAATGACACCGGGCCACTTTCATTGGAACTTTGGTTCCCTGCACAAAGATCTCGGCAAGCTCGGCACCTACACCAAGGAACGCGTTTACACCACGCATGCCATCCCGCCTGCCTCGCCATGGCTCAGTCAGTCGCAGTTGCCAGCGCCCCTCGTGGGCAAAACCCGACCCGGTGGCAAGCTCACCGTGGACTGGCAGCACAGCGATGCCCAATGGATGAGCACCACACGCTGGTGGGTGATGCAGGCGCAGATCAATGGCAAATGGATCACCTGGGAAACCTATTTCAAAGATCAGCTCAGCGCACCCTGGCCGGAAAACGCCACCGCCGTGGCGATCCGTGCCGGCGGCCTTGGCTGGGAGGTGGGAGAGGCGGGGGTGACTACAAAGTAGCTCCGGTTCTGCAACCGCTCGGAGCCACATGCCAGTTGTCATCCCGCACGCTGGCCGCATCTTCTACGCATGAGACCGAAGACATTCGAAATCCGGGGACTGCCTGCCATGCTGCTGCTGGGAGTCATTGCGGTGGTGGCCGTCGGACTCGTGGCGCTGGTGCTCATGGTCGGCGCTGCGGTGGCAGTGGCCGGGCTGGCCGTTTCCGCTGTCGCTGCGGTGTACTACACCCTGCGGCGCAAGCTCTCCTCCGGTACCAAGCGCAACATCTGGCTGGAGCCTGCTCCCCCTCCCTCAACGACATCCCTCGTCGTGCGGGACATCGAGGTGGAAGTACTGCCGCAGAAGGAACGCTGAATCAGCAGCGTTCAAGGAGGTGCCATGAACCGCCTCTGCCTTCTCCTGTTCTCCATCACAGCACTCGGTGTGCTGCGCGCCGAAGAAATTTCTCCACCTGCTCATGGTGCGTTCGCCGCCAAGCTGCAGCCCTTTGTGGATGAGCACTACATTTCCGGTGCGGTGGCGCTCGTGGCCAATCAAGAACGCGTGCTGGATGTGACTGCGGTCGGCTACAGCAGCCTGAGCACCAAGACACCGCTGCGCGAGGACGCAGTCTTTTGGCTCGCCTCCATCAGCAAAACCTTCGTCGCTACGGCGATGATGATGCTCGTCGATGAGGGCAAAGTGAACGTCGATGATCCCGTGGAAAAGTACCTGCCCGCATTCAAAGGCCAGCTCGTGACGGACAAGAAAGGCAATCATTCGCCGCAGCATCCGATGCTGGTGAAGGAGTTGCTCACCCACACCAGCGGCATCATCGGCCCCAATGATTCGCCCATCAAAAAGAACCTCGATCTGGCGGACGACATCCGGCAGTACGCCGCCGCACCGCTGAAGTGGGAGCCGGGCACCAAGTTCGAATACAACAACGCCGGCATCAACACCGCAGGCCGCATCATCGAAGTGGCCAGCGGGATGTCCTATGGAGAGTTCATCAAGCAGCGTCTGCTGGAGCCGCTGGACATGAGCGATACCACCTTCTGGCCGGATGCAAAACTCGCCGCGCGGCTCGCGCAGACCTCACAGTGGGACAAGGAGAAATCCGTGCTCGAAGACATCCCGAACGATCCCGACAAGGTCTGGCTCAATCAGAAGCAGGTGCCGCTGCCCGTTCGTGTTTATATGGGCGGCGAGGCGCTGCGCGCGTATCCCAATCACTACGCCTGGCCCGCAGGCGGTTTGTTTTCCACCGCCGGTGACTTGGCGAAATACGCCCGCGTCATGCTCAATGGCAGCGTGATCAACGGCAAACGCCTCGTCTCGGAGGCCAGCTTCAAGCGCATGACCACGCCGGAACCCTGCACCACCGGCATCAAGGCAGCGCCCGGCATCGGCCTTGGATGGTTCGTCACGCGCAATGAGCTGGATGGCGTAGGCACTGGCAGCTTCGGCCACCACGGCGCACGCGGCCCGGTGCTGTGGATTGATCCTGTGGACAAGCTCGTGGTGATCCTGCTGTTTGAGAGCATGGACGTGCAAACCCGCGGCGATGCCAAGAGCCGGTTGGAGAAGGCGTTTTTCCGTGCCGCAGTCGAAAAATACGGGAAGCCCGCGAAGTAAGAACACTGCTTCTGTTCGTAAGTTGGGTGTGTTTGGCGCGCTGCGTATATTCAACACCAAAGCCCTCTTCGCCAAACCGCCCGACTTCTGGGGAGCGTTCGCAGGCCGATGTGCTTTCCAGCCGCTGAGGGACGGGCGGGCTGTCGCCACACCCATCCTGCTATGAGGGCCTGTCAAAGGTGAGTTGTTGTTTTCTTCGTGTTTCTTTTTCGTGAGGACTCTGCGGCGAAGGGTTCGCCTCGTGTTTGTTGTGAGTTGTTGATGCGATTG
>JANYCZ010000052.1 GCA_025360015.1 Verrucomicrobiota bacterium
CGTCGTCTTGACGCTCTTGTTTGTCCTGCTGCTTCGCGTAGTTTGTGTAGCCATGTGGGTGGTGTGTTTAGGGTTGCTTCAACACTTCCTTCTTATCACCGATCCGCTTCGGTGACTCCGCCCACATGGTAATCTACGACCACGCATGAAGCGCTGAGCCTGGATCTCTATCTGTGAGAACACACCTCACTGCTCCAGCACCTTCAGCGCATTGCGCAGCAGGGTGAGTCCGGCCTCCTGGCTCTTCTCCGGGTGGAACTGCACGGCCACAAGGTTCTTTTTCGCGATGCCGCTGATGAAGCTGACATCGTAGTCGGTGCGGCAAAGGGCCACGGATTCGTCCTGCACGTCTGGGTAATAAGAGTGCACGAAATAGACATGCGTGGGATTTGGCAGGCCAGCCCATACGGCGGACTGATTCGTCTCCCACTGGGCCACGTTCCAGCCCATGTGCGGGATCTTGAGACCGCTGTCGGGATTGAACTTGCGCACCTTGCCAGCGACGGCGCAGAGGCCTTCCACGCCGGGGGATTCTTCGCTGCTTTCAAACAGGAGCTGGTAGCCGAGGCAAATGCCGAGGTAGGGCTTCTCGGCTTTCAGCCAGGTGCGCAGCGGCTCCCACAGGCCGGTTTCCTTGAGGATGCGCACGGAGTCGCCGAAAGCACCCTGGCCGGGAAACACGAGCACGTCGATGTTGGCGAAGTCTTCCGGCTTCGTGACGAGACTGGCCTGCGCGCCGATGGCGACGAAGGCATTCAACACGCTGCGCAGATTGCCTGCGCCATAATCCAGCACGCCGAGCTTCATCACAGGACGTCCTTGGTGCTGGGGATGCCGGTGACGCGGGGGTCGTGCTTCGTAGCGGCATCGAGTGCGCGGGCGAGGCCTTTGAAGATGGCTTCGGCCATGTGGTGCGCATCGCGGCCACGGCGGATTTCGACGTGAAGCGTCGCCAGCAGGCTGGATGAAAAAGCGCGGAGGAATTCCTCCACAAGCTGGTAGCTGAAACGGTTCACACCGCCGATGGCTTCGACGCCTTCAGGCGCGTGATAGCTGAGGAAGGAGCGGCCGCTGAGGTCGAGCGCGACTTCTGCCAGGGTTTCATCCATGGGAAGAAGCCAGAAGCCGTAACGCACGATGCCTGCCTTGTTGCCCAGGGCTTCGCGGAAGCAGTTGCCGAGCACGATGCCGGTGTCTTCGACGCTGTGGTGGTAGTCCACCTCGATGTCGCCCACGCACTTCACCTTGAGGTCGAAGAGGCCGTGCTTGGTGAACAGCGTCAGCATGTGGTCAAAGAACGGCACTCCGGTGTCGATCTGTGATTGGCCGGACCCATCGACATTGAGTTCGATCTCAATGTCGGTCTCGGCGGTTTTGCGGTGCTGCTTGGCGGTTCTGGCTTGGCTCATTTTGGGAGGGGTAATGAACACGCTTTCTGCGCTAGAGCAAGCGGGAGGCGTGAGCGCGAATGCCGGGCAGGTGGCTCTGTGTGAAAAAAGTGGAGGTGACTTTTCCAAAGAGTTTCTTTAAACTTAAAAAAGCATGAACGGATTATGACACGCTTCCAGACCACTCTCGCAGGGATTTGCACAGGGATGGCCGGCCTTGCGGCGCTGGGGGCCGGGGTATGGCACTATGTGCTGGCAGATGAGGGGCCGCAGATCCTGAACCGGAGATGGTATGTGAGCGGGATCGAGAACCTGCGCGGAGAGGTGCCGCCGGGGGATGTGTGGCAGTTTCCGCGTTCACTGATGATCGAGCCTCTGAGCGTGTCGCGCGCGGAGTGGAGTGAGATGGCCGTTCTCGGCCGGGACTCTTGGGGCTATCTTTTGTACTACAAGGCGCGGGTGAAGGATGCGCAGCTATCCCAGCACCTGCGTGTTGTGGCGGAAAGCGAACTGCGAGCCCTGCCTGCTGCATGGGCGGCGCATGAACCGACGTGGTGGACTCCGCAGAAGTCCATCCCGCGCGTCGGAGTGCCCCAGCTCAGTCTTCAGTCATACGATGTCTTCATCGAGACCACAGAAGAAGAGGTGTTTCTCTACTGGGTGAAATCGCATGAAGGCTAGGTCTCGATTCGTCATTCACGCCGTCAGGCGAGCAGCCCCTTCGCCACCTTGCCCTCCACATCCGTCAGCCGGTAGCGTCTCCCTTGGAACTTGTACGTCAGCCGTTCGTGGTCGATGCCTAGGAGGTGCATGAGCGTGGCGTGGAAGTCGTGGATGTGGAGGCCGTCTTTGACGGTGTTGTAGCCGAAGTCGTCGGTCTCGCCATAGACGGAGCCGCCTTTGATTCCGCCGCCGGCGAACCAGGCGCTGAAGCAGCGGGGGTGATGGTCGCGACCGAAGTTGGTGCTGATCTTCCCCTGGCAATACGCGGTGCGGCCGAATTCGCCGCCCCAGACGACGAGCGTGTCGTCCAGCATGCCGCGCTGTTTGAGATCTTTGATGAGCGCTGCGGCGGGCTGGTCGGTTTCTTTGCAGAGCTTGGGCAGCGCACCGGGCAGGCCGCCGTGGTGGTCCCAGTCCTGGTGATAGAGCTGGATGAAGCGCACGCCTTTTTCGGCAAGACGACGCCCCTGGAGGCAGTTGGCGGCAAAGGTGCCGGGTGTTTTGACATCGGGGCCGTAACTGTCGAGGATGTGCTGCGGCTCATCGCTGAGGTCGGTGACTTCGGGGATGCTGGTCTGCATGCGGAAGGCCATTTCGTAGTGATCGATGCGGTTCTGGATTTCCATGTCGGGCGTGCCGTCGAACTGGTGCTCATGAAGCTCTTTTAAACGATCCAGCATCAGCCTGCGGCTATCCGCGCTGACGCCCGCGGGATTGCCGAGGTAGAGCACGGGATCTTTGGCGGCGCGGAACTGAACTCCCTGGTGCTTCGTGGGCAGGAAGCCGCTGCCCCAGAGATGGGAACCGAGGGGCTGGCCGCCTTTGCCTTTGGTGATGAGCACGGTGAAGGAGGGCAGGTTCGCATTGTCCGCGCCCAGCCCATAGCTCAACCATGAGCCGAAGCTGGGGCGTCCGGCGATCTGCGAGCCGGTTTGGAAAAAGGTCACGCCGGGGCCGTGATTGATCGACTCGGTGAACATGGAGCGCGCTACGCAGATGTCGTCCGCGATGCTCGCGGTGTGTGGCAGCAACTCGCTGAACCAGCCGCCGGCTTGCCCGTGTTGCGCGAATTTGAAAGGAGAGCCCACCATCGGGATGGAGGACTGATTGCCGGACATGCCGGTGAGGCGCTGGCCGCCGCGAACGGAGTCAGGAAGCTGCTCGCCGTTGCGTTTGTTGAGGAGCGGCTTGTAGTCGAAGAGGTCCAGGTGGGAGGGACCGCCTGACATGAAGAGGTAGATGATGCGCTTGGCCTTCGGTGCGAAGTGCGTGCCACCGAGTACACCGTGGTCTGCGGGTTCGGAGCCTTGGGCGAGCATCTCGTTAAGCGCGATGCCACCGAGGCCCATGCCGAAACGGTTGAGGAGGGTGCGGCGGGTGAGAGGCGAATTTGAAGGGTTCATGGGGGCTGTGTAAGAAGCGAGTGCGGGTCATGAAAGGCACTCAATGAAGGTGGGGAGTCGGTTGTTTTTTGCCTGACTAAGGGATGGAAAGAACCCAAGCGCGACAGCGTCTTGGAGTGCGGTGGGAAGCGCAGCGCCACACCGCTTTTGCAGGCCGGACGGCAGGTTGAAGCCGGAGGATATTATGCACCCCGCGAAAGCGGTGTCGCCGATGCAGGCTTGCGCCTTGCATCTCTGCCACCGCACTCCAAGACGCTGTCGCGTTTCTTGAATGCTCCAGGCTGGGATTCGTGCCATTGAGAGATTTGCGTTCATGAAAGGCATTTTCAGAGGTGGCGATTAGGGGTTCGACATTTCAGCGTTTCACCACGCAGGCGTCATGATTGAGCATCGCCTGCGCGAGCACGGCTGCCGCAGCGGATTCAGGAAGAGGGATGGTGGTGTCGCGTTTTGCGTTACCCGTTTTGAGCAGTTCTTCTGCTTCTTTGGGCGCGGTTTTGAAATGCGTGAGCTGTTCTTGATAAAGCTGCGTGCAGATCTGCACTTCCTTCGCATCAGGCTTGCGGCTGAGGCAGCGGAGAAACGCGAGTTCGATCATTTGGGGGAGGTTGCCTTTGGTTTCGAGGTGGAGCTTTTCGCCGAGGACGCGGGCGGCTTCGACGTACTGTACGCCGTTGAGGAGGATGAGGGCCTGGAGGGGGGAGTCGGTGCGTTCGCGTTTGGAGATGCAGACGGCGCGGCGTGGGGCATCGAAGGCGACCATGGCGGGCGGGGGACTGGTGCGCCGCCAGTTGGTGTAGAGGCTGCGGCGGTACACGGCATCGCCTGCGCTCGGCCCCATGGGCTTGAAGGCTTCGGTCATTTCATAGGGATAGACGGGTGCTCCGCCCATAGTGAGTTTGAGCAGCCCGGAGGCGGCGAGGGCGTTGTCGCGGATCATCTCGGCAGGCAGGCGGAAATGCGGGCCGCGTGCGAGCCACTGATTCTCGGGATCGTCGGCCATGGTCTTGGCATCGGCGATGCTTTGCTGTCGATAGACTTGGCTGGTGACGATTTCCTGAATCAGCGCCTTCACATCCCAGCCGCTTTGAATGAACTTGAGCGCGAGGTGGTCGAGCAGTTCGGGGTACAAGGGGCGCTCGCCCTGGCTGCCGAAGTCTTCGGCGGTCTTGACCAAGCCGCGTCCGAAGAGGCTCTGCCAGAGGCGGTTCACCGTGACGCGGGCGGTGAGCGGATGATCGGGTGCGGTGAGCCACTGCGCGTAGCCGAGGCGGTTCTTTGGGGCGTTTTTGGGGAAGGGGGAAAGGAAGGCGGGAGTGACGGGGCCGACTTCCTCCGCGCGTTTGTCATACTCGCCACGCGTGAGGATGTAGGCCTTCTTGGGCTGCGGCAGTTCCTGCATGACCATGATTTCTTTTTGCGCATCGGCGAAGGCGGTGACTTCAGCGCGGGCGGCTTGCAGTTCGGCAAGCAGGGGTTGCAGCTTGGCATCGAGCGGCAGGGAGAGGTCGCGGTTGAAGATGCGTAGATCATCCACGAGTCCGTTTTTGAAGCCGCGATCCCGCATGCGTTCGCCTAGGCTGATCTCGTCATGGCCGCCGCCGGTGATGTTCTTGGTGAGGTGGTCTTTGATGATGTCCACGGCGGCGAGGGTGCCATTCACGTAGATCTTCAAACCGTTGGCGCGGCTGCTGCCGTCATTCGTCACGATGACCTGCGTCCACTCATTCAGCGGCACCTTGGCCTGAGTGCGGATGGAGATGGCGTTGCCGGGCCAGAAATGAATCAGGGACCATTTGATGCGGCCTTCTTCGATGAGCAGCTCATAGCCACGGCTCGCAGCGTCGGTCCATGCATGGGAGCGATGGAGGACGACGGCGCGTTCTTTCTCATCAGGAGTTTGCAGCCAGAGGGAGATGCTGAAGGGCTCATGACGCTGGAAATTTCCGAGGGGTGTGTCCACGGCATCGTCGCCGGTGAACTGGATGGCATTGCCGATTTTTCCGGGCACGAGTTTGTTCTCCCCTTTGAGGATGGCGGCGGGATCGGGTGGGGTGGTGTCCGCTTTATTCTTGTCTTTGGGATCCAGCTTGGGCTTGGGAGCTGGAGGAGGTGAGGGGTGCAGGGCGTCGGCGAGCTTGTTGCCTTTGAGTTCATCAAAGGTGAAATGGGCGAGCTGGCGTTCGAGGGATGTGAGCACTGCGTTCTGAAGTGCCAGTGTTGTGTGGGCGGGTGCGGCGGCAGCAGTTAGCTTCTTCTCCAGCTCTGCCACCTTGGCGTTGAGCGCCGCCATTTTTTCCTTGGCGGGTGCGTCCATCATCATGAGCGCCGGAGTGGGTGGGGAAGGGGTGAAGAAGGAATACAGTCCGGCTTCGTCGATGTTTTGCAGCATGGAGAAGAGGCCGTAGTAGTCCTTCTGCGTGATGGGATCGAATTTGTGATCGTGGCAGCGGGAGCACTCGAAAGTGAGGCCGAGGAAGGCGGTGGCGACGGTCTGCACGCGGTCGGCGATGTATTCGACGCGGTACTCCTCCTCCACGCTGCCGCCTTCGCTTTCCTGCTGGTGCAGGCGGTTGAAGGCGGTGGCGAGGATCTGTTCGTCGGTGGGATTGGGGAGCAGATCGCCCGCGAGCTGCCAGGTGATGAATTGATTGAAGGGGAGGTTTTCGTTATACGCCTTCACCACCCAGTCGCGCCAGGGCCAGACGTCGCGTTCGCGGTCCACCTGGAAGCCGTAGCTGTCTGCGTAGCGCGCTTGGTCGAGCCAGTCCACCGCCATGCGCTCGCCGTAGTGCGGGGAGTCGAGGAGTCTTGTTACTAGATGCTGGATGCTGGATGTTGGATCGAACTGGTGGGCGGTGACGAAGGCGCTGATTTCATCGGGGGAAGGGGGGAGGCCGGTGAGGTCGAAGCTGAGGCGGCGGATGAGGGTTTCGGGTGTGGCTTCGGGCTGCAGTTTTAGGCCGCGCTCTGCCAGTTCAGCGGTGACGATCTGGTCGATGTTTTGCGCTTTGGCTGTGTCTGCCTTGAGAGGAATGAAGGCCCAGTGCGCTTCGTATTCCGCGCCTTCGTTGATCCATTGCTTCAAGATTGCGATCTCGTCTGCGGTGAGATCGCTGAGCTTTGACTTGGCCGGTGGCATGTGATCATCGGCATCGGTGGTGAGGATGCGCTGGATGACCTCGCTCATGTCCGCCTTGCCGGGCAGGAAGGCTTTGGCTTCGATGGCGGCATCGCGCACATCCAGGCGCAGGTCGGCTTCGCGCTTCTTGGGGTCGGGGCCGTGGCAGAAGAAGCACTTGTCCGAGAGGATGGGGCGCACATCGCGGTTGAACTTCACCTTGGCAGGTGCTGCCGCGAGCAGGGCGGGGAAGGTGAGGAGGATAAGGAGAAGCCGGTGCATGAGTGGAAGGATGCTGCCAGAACAAACGGCGGCCGCCTATGCCTCTTTATGGATGATTTGTGTCTTATTCTGCTGTCATGCTAACGAAAAGCTGGGAGATGGCCGCTCTATTGCCGTATCTGATTCCAGAGAGAGCATGCCGATCCGCCGCAAATACCTGAACTACACCACGCCGTGGGGCGTGGATCTGGCGCGTGTGGCGCAGTCGGGCTGGACGCCGTTTTTGATTCATGAGAGTGGCTACCAACCAGCGCTGGAGGACTGGAATCATGAAGGCGTCGATTCGCCCTTCTGGCGCTTCTACTACAATCCGAAGCCGGGCTGCCATCTGCTGTTTGAGGGGCGCAAGATTCCGCTGGGGCCGAAGAGTGCGGTTTTGATTCCGGCGGACACGGTCTTCGATTGCTGCGGGCCGGTGAAGGCGAGCCACTTCTGGCTGCACTTTACGACGGCGCGGCCGGGGGTATCGGTTCCTGCCGCGCCCCTCGTCATCGCAGTGGATGACATGCTGCGGTCAATGCTGAGCCAGATGATCGGCACTCACCGTGAACCGCCCGGTGAAATGCGGGATCATCGGCTGCATCATTTCAGCGCTGCGTTGCTGCACACGGTCTTTGCAGGCTTAAAAACGGAGGTGCCGCCGGTGATGCCCGAGCGGCTTGTCGAGGTGCTTGCGCTCGTTGCACGTGCACCGCATGGCAAGCTGACGAATCCCTTTCTCGCGGAGCGCGCCGGGATGAGCGTGGAAAGGTTCATTCGTGCGTTCCGCGAGCACACGGGGCAGACGCCGGCGGCCTATGTGCTGAGCACGCGTGTGAGGTTGGCAGGGGAGGCGTTGGCGCTGACGGACAAGACGATCGAGCAGATCGCTGTGGAGTTTGGTTTCCCGAACCGGCATTACTTCAGCCGCATGTTTGCACGGCAGGTGGGCTGTGGGCCGTCAGAGTTTCGGGCGAGGCAGAGGGGAAAAAAAGGGCGATGAAAGAGGAATGACGAATGCTTCCAAGGGCTCACAGGTCGCTTCGCGGCAACCGCTTTCACAGCGTAAAGCCCCAGCGTGTTCGCGAGCGCGCCAGCGTCATGGAGTGCGGCGGCAAGCCTAAGCGCGACGCCGCTTTCGCAAGGCGGGCAGCCGGCTCAGGACAAAAAACACTCGACACCTCGCGAAAGCGGTGTCGACGATGCAGGCTTGCGCCGTGCATCTCTGTCACCGCACTCCAAGACGCTGCCGCGCCTGCTTTGCACCGGACCTTTTCGCAGCGCCCTGCAAAGCCTTAGCTGGCAAACCTCCTCGTCACTCGGGGAGGACCTTCTCCTTCCTCATTCCGATTTTGTCATGCCATCTGATCCGCGATTTCTTCAGCGGGGTAGGTCCAGATTTCGCTCAGCGTGGGGTGATAATGCGGGATGGCCATGAACTGCTGCACGGTGGCGCGGAAGTTCATGGCGATGACGACTTCGTGAATCAACTCGGTGGCTTCGGGGCCGACGACGCATGCGCCGAGGATCTCGCCGGTTTCCTTGTGCGCGAGCATTTTGACGAAGCCGGCGGTTTCACCCATGACCATGGATTTGCCGTGGTCATTGAAAGGGTAGCTGGCTTCAAGGAAAGGGGTGTTTTGCTCTTTGAGTTTTTCGGTTGTGGCACCGACGACGGCCACCTGCGGGTGCGAGAAGACGCCGAAGAGAGTGAGGCGGTAGTCGATGGTTTCTTCGGCGGGCTTGCCGTGGAGCAGCGCATGGGCATTGCGGGCGGCGATTTCGCCCTGCTGGATGGCGATGTGCACGACATCGAGCGGACTGCACACATCACCGGCGGCGAAGATGTGCGGCTGGGAGGTCTGCATGCGGTCATTGACGACGACCTTGGCTTTGTGCAACGCGACTTTGGCGGCGTCTAGAGCGAGGCTCTTCGTGGCGGGGACGCGGCCCATGGCGAGGAGGATTTCATCGACAAGGATGGAGTGGGTGTGGCCGTCCTGGGTGAACTCGATGCGCTTGCTCGCCCCATGTGCGGAGACGCTGCTGAGGTGGGTGCCGAGATGCACCTGCATGCCGCGCTCGGTGTAGGCCTTGGCGATGACATCGCTGCATTCGCGATCCTGGCCGGTGAGGAGCTGGGTGTTGCGCTGGAGCAGCGTGACGGCGCAGCCCATGGCTTCAAGGTAATGCGCCATTTCAAGGGCGATGGCACCGCCGCCGAGGACGGCGATGGTTTTGGGCAGTGTGTCGGCATCGAGGACGTCATCGCTGGTCCAGTAACCAGTTTCTGCGAGTCCGGGCACCTCCGGGACCATGACTTCGGAGCCGGTGGCGATGCAGAAGGCGCGCGACGTTACCTGGAAAGAGGCGGAACCATCGCGTGGGAGTATCTCGATGGTGTGGGTGTCGATGAAGCGCGCATGACCGCGAAAGAGAGTGAAGCGACCGTCTTCGAGCTGCCCCTGGCGATAACCGGCGAAGTCCGCGATGAGGGTGCGTTTGCGATCACGGATGGTGCGTACATCCACGCCGTGGGAGGTTGTCTTGAGGCCAAACTCCGCCGCGTGGCGGATGTGAAGCTGACGGTTCGCGGATTCGATAAGCGTCTTGCTTGGCATGCAGCCGCGCAGGATGCACAGGCCACCGAGTTCCGATGCGCCGTCAATCACCGCGACACGCAATCCGGCGCTGTGCGCGGTGCGGGCCGCTGCATAACCGCCGCTGCCGCCGCCGATGACGATGAAGTCGAAAGAGTGTTCTGCCATGGGGAGAGGTGCAGGGGAGAACGGGCGCGCGCAAGTTCCGGATGCTGTTGTCTGATTTCGCCCAAACTTTGTCCTTCAAAATGCAGGGGCGGATTTTGTAGCATGCTTGAGTTACCAATTCTCGACCACCATACCATGAAGACGCGTCGCTCCTTTTTGTCTCAGATCATTGCCACAGGCGTGGCGCCTATTTTTGTGCCTGCGCATGTGCTGCGGTCGCAGACGGCACCGTCGAACAAGATCACGCTGGGGGTCATTGGTGTGGGCTCGCAGGGGCTGCATGACATGCGGGCTTTTTTGAATCATGAGGATGTGCGGGTGACGGCGATCTGTGATGTGAACACGAAGAACATCGAGCGTGCGCAGCAGGCGGTGGCGGAACGGTATGGCAGCGCGGACGTGAAGGTGCTGAGTGATTTCCGCGAGCTGAACCGGGACAAGTCGATCGATGCGGTGCTGATGGCGCTGCCGGTGCACTGGCACAGCATCCCGGCCACAGATGCGATTCTCAACGGCAAGCACATCTACCATGAGAAGCCGATGGGGATGTCCATGCAGGAATCCAAGCATGTGCGGGCGGCAGTGAAGAAGACGGGCGTGGTGTTTCAGTTTGGCACGCAGCAGCGGAGTGATCTGAAGTTTCGCTGGGCCTGCGAGCTGGCGCGCAATGGAAGGCTGGGCAAGCTGAAGGAAATTCAAGTGGGGGTGCCGGGCGGGAAGACCGGGCCGGATTTTGCGGAGGAAGCGGTGCCCGCGGGGCTGGACTGGGAGCGCTGGGTGGGGCCTGCGCCGATGACTTCGTTTAACGTGGAAAAGCTGAAGCGGGACAATCATGAGAACATCACGAACTTTTCGCTCGGCATGATCTCCTGCTGGGGGATTCACCACCTGGACATCGCGCAGTGGGGGAATGGTACGGATGAGACGGGGCCGATCAGTGTGGAAGGAGAGGCGACCTATGCTGACAAAGGCGGCTGCGATGGGGTGCTGACATGGAAGATGCGCATGGAGTATGCGAGTGCGGCGCCGATCACCTTTGTGAATGAGACAAACATGGGCATCGGCCATGGGACGCAGTTCATTGGGGAAAACGGCTGGGTGCATGTGCTGCGTGGCAACATCAAGGCCAGTGATGAAGCGATCCTGCGTGATCCGGCGAACAAGGAAGGCACCATGCCCATCAAGCTCATCGCGAGCCTTGAGCACACGCGCAATTTTGTGGATGCGATCAAGACGAAGCAGCGGGCGATCTGTGACATTGAAACGGCGGTGCGGTCAGACACGCTGCCGCAGCTCACGGCGATGGCGCTGAAGGCGAAGCGCAAGCTGCTGTGGGATCCGCAGACGGAGAGCTTTACGAATGACGAGGCGGCGAATGCGCTGATGAATGCGCGGCCGTTTCGTGGGGGGTGGAAGCTGCCGGAGATTGGGTGAACGTAGGTTGGGCGTGTTTGGCGTCGAGGGGGTGCGCAATCACCTTCATGCTCCTCCGCCAAACCGCCCGACTGCGAGGATGTTCGTACGCCATGGGGTTTGCAGTACGCTCATGGACGGGCGGGCTGTCGCCACACCCATCCTGCTATGAGGGCCTGTCAAAGGTGAGTTGTTGTTTTCTTCGTGTTTCTTTTTCGTGAGGACTCTGCGGCGAAGGGTTCGCCTCGTGTTTGTTGTGAGTTGTTGATGCGATTG
>JANYCZ010000064.1 GCA_025360015.1 Verrucomicrobiota bacterium
TCTGCTCGCAGAGCAGGGCGGAGACCAGGCGCAGCAGCGAGGCTTCGTTGGGGAAGAGTGCGGCGACGCGCGTACGCCGTTTGAGCTCCTGGTTCACGCGTTCGATGGCGTTGCTGGTGCGCATCCGTCGCTGATGGGCTGAGGGCAGCGCATAGACGGCGAAGCCTTGCGGGATGTTGTGCTCCATCCAGGCGGCGAGTTTGGGGGCGTTTTTGGCATGGAAGATGACGCGCTCTTTGAGCCGCGCTTGCGCCGATGCGAGGTCAGCAGAGGTGAAGATGGAGCGGATGCTTTCAGCCACCTCGGCACGCATCTCCAGACGCGGGACATAGGCCTGGGCGTTTTGCTGGAGATGGAACTGGCAGCGCTGCCAGGGCACCGAGGGAAAGACGGCCTGACGTGCAGCGGCCATGCCTGGATGGGCGTCGCTGACGATGAACTGGGTGCCGCACAGGCCGCGTGTGACCAGCGCAGAGAAGAACTCGCGCCAATGAGCCTCCGCTTCACTCAGCGCCACGCTGACGCCGAGGATGGTGCGTTTGCCATCTGCACCGATGCCGATGGCGATGAGCACGGCGCAGTCCACCAGCAGGCCGCCATGGCGCACCTTCTCGTAGCGTGCATCGAAGATGAGATAAGGGCAGGCGCCCAGCGGGCGCTCCCGCCAGAGCTGGAGCTGCACATCGAGCTTGGCCGCGCAGGCGCTCACCTGCGTGGAGCTGACGGCATGACCGCAGAGTGCCTCGACGATTTTGGAGACTTTGCGCGTCGAGACGCCCTGCACATACATTTCGGCCATCGCGAGGGTGAGCGCCTGCTCGCTGCGCACCCCGCGCTCCAGCGCGCCGGGGTAGAAGTCGATGCCGTCACGCACCTGGGGGATGCGCAGCTCGACTGCGCCCATGCGCGTGGCGAGGGTTTTGGGCTTGAAGCCATTGGCGTGGCCGAGCCGCCCCTCGCAGCGCTCATAGGGCCTTGCTTGCAACACGGCGGAGCGTTCTTGCTGCATGGCCTCATTGAGCAGCAGGCGGAAGCATTCGGCGAGATTGGAGGAGCCTTGAGAGGTGAGGAGTTGCAAAACAGTGTTGAGAAGGTCAGGATCGTCGTGGTGGGTCATGTGTGAGTTTGGGTTGGATGTGTTTGGCTACACCCCGACACAGACCACACTGGCCCACCCCTCGCCACCGAGCGCCGCACGCCCCATTGGGGGCTGCTGCGTTCAGCATCGCTACGCTCGCCTCACTGCGCAGCCCCCAATGGGGCGTGTATCGCAAGGCTAAAGCCTTTTACAGAACAGACTTTACACCCCCAAAAATGTCGCAGCACACGCAAGAACTTTATGATTCTGCTCAAGCAGTCTCATCACGTGCTTGCTGTTTTGTCCTTCAGCATTCAGCATTCCTTCCCCCATGTGGCGCGAACTCACCACCCTCTGGCAGAGCATCTGCGACCCTGAATACCTGCATCTGCTGCTGGAGCCCCTGCCCTTGTACGGGCTGGGGATCGGGCTGACGTTTTTGATCGTCGCTTTCATGTTTGGCGAGCCGAAGTGCCGCATGCTGGCGCTGGCGGTCATCTGCGTGTCGTGCGCCAGCGTGTGGCCCTACCTGGATCTGCGGGATAAGGCGACGCCGCGCATCCTCGCCACGCGCTCCCCGGATTTCGCCCCGCTGATTCAGGAGCAGACGCAGCGGCGCAAGGACTGGGCCTGGCCCTACTATGCGATGGCGCTGTGCAGCTTCGCCGCCCTCGTCACCGCGCGCTCTCCCAAGAACCGGCTGCTGGTGTTTGTCGTGGTCATCTTCGGCGCGCTGCTGTTCTGGTTCAGCATCTGGATGCACAAGAAGGAATGCGAGGTGTACCACCGCAACATCGTGCGCTTTGTGCCGGTGCGGTGAGGGCCTGCCACGCCCTCATTCCTCCACATACGAATCCCCTGCCGTGGGCTCCACGAGCTGGCTTTTCACGAGGTCAAAGTACTGCCCCTTGCCGTAGGAGTGAATGTAGAGCCGCTGCTTCCGGCGCTTCAAATTCTCGAGCACCACGGAAACCTGCTTAAAGTCCACCGTGTCCTGAAAATCGGAGAACCAGTACAGACCGTCTGCATTGCGCACCTCATCACTCAGCAGCGCGAGCCAGGTGTAGCCCACCCCCACGTTATGGATGAAATAGGTCTGCGGGCGACGTGAAAGCTGGAGAAAGAGATCCTTGATCGGGATCGGCTTTTTGGTGTCAATTTTGTACTCCGCCACCTCCATGTAGGTAGCTCCGCCCATGCGCCAGAATTTTTCAAACTCGGTGCCTGAAGTGCGAAAGACCTTGGTACCCACTAGGGGCTTCTTGGGCACCTCCAGACCGCAGCCAAAATACAAGACGACGACGCAGCCTTTCGCCACCTTGTCCACCTCCTTGACGACGCGTTCCAGATGCGGTGTCATCGAGGTGGAAACATCGAGCACCACAGCGAGTTTTTTCGCTTTGATGTTCAGGCCAAACAAGGGGCCAAATGTCATGCCACTCCTGGCCCCCAGCCCCACCCCTTTGCCAAAGCCACCGCCTGCACCCGCCAGACCAAAGCCCCCGCCGGCCTTCCCGGCACCCAAGGGTTTGGATGCCTGCGGAAGATCCATCATATCCGGCGCATCCGTTGGCAGCACCACATCCTTCATGACGTTGGCCACCGCGAGTTTGCGAATGGGCATCGACTGTTTGAGCCAGGGATTCTTCTTCTGCTGAATCTTGTGCTGCAGGGCCTGCTCGGCCTGAGCGCCCTGCACCGAGCCGCCGCCGGGCAGGAAATCAATCTGCTTGTCCATGACCTGATGCACCACAATCAGGGCTGCAGCGACTAACAGCAGCACATGAATGCCAACGCTCAGAGCGAGCGAGCGTCCACCCCATTTGTCCCAGCGCGCACGCCAGGATTCCTTCGGTGGCACCTCCGCGTCCAAGGTTATGACGCTGGATGAAATCCTCACCGGTGCTTTGAAAGCGGGCATGGGAGGAGCCTTTGCTCTGTCTGGCACTTTCGGTGGGAAGCTTCCCGACCCCGCTGACACGGGAACTCGTTGCGTGGCCTTGTTTTTGCCCCTGGCTGGCGACAGCAGTGGCGGAGCAGAGGGCGGCACAGGTGCTATTGGCTCCGGTGCTGACTCCACCAGGCTCGTCCGGGCCGTGAACGACACTCTGGGCGACTGGCGGCTCTGCAACATCATCCGCTTGTGGCTGACGTCCTTTGCCGACGTGTCTTTCGCCGCCTCTTCAGCAATGTCCTGAACTGGAGCATCTGACGGCGGCGGTTCTGAAGGAGCCGGTTTGGGGATGTCCGGCTTCTCCACAGCCTCTTCATCCACCGAGGGAAGGTGGTTGAAATCCTCAGGGGTGGAGAACATGGCAGATATTGAAGTTAACCCTGCCAACGTTCCCGACTTTTCAGCCGACTGCGAGATCGGATTGGGAAATCTACCCGGTAGGCGAATGGCCTAACCGTCGGCCGCAGCTGGCATAGAGTCGGCATTGCTGGTGCCCTTTGCATTTCAAGCAGTCGCCGCCCACACAATCATGCCGCAGGCGAAGACCGTCCCGCTCAGGCCGACCAGAAACACAATGTCAGCCGCTGACTCCACCCGATGCATGCGCCGGATGCTGCGCGTCCGCAGCGCCCAGTAGGACAGCAGGCAGGCGCAGAGAAAGATCAGGGCATTCACCGCCAGCACGTCATCCACCAGCGTGCGCACCTTGTCCGACCGCGTGAAGGTCTGCACGATGCTGATGACCGTGAGGCACACACCGACCATGGCAGCCGAAGCGCTGAAAATGTGAATGGCAATGTCACGCTCCAGCGGCGTGTCGTTCTTGTTGGGAGAGTGGGGTTTCATGCCGGGCTTGTGCGCGTCATTTCACAGGCTCTTCACAGCCTCGGCGTCCGGCTTCTTCCCCAGGCTAAAGCTGAAGATAATGGCGGCGGACACGAGCGCGGAACCGCACATGTAATACAAGCCACCCACGTAGGAGCCGGTCATTTTTTCCACGGTTCCCAGCAGAGTGGAACCAAAGGCACCCCCGAGATTTCCGAGCGAGTTGATGAGACCGATGCTGCCTGCTGCCGCGGCGGAGGTGAGGAACATGCTCGGCAGGGCCCAGAAGGCAGGCATGTAGCTCTTGAACCCGGTGAATGCAGCCATGAAGCACAGCACGGTCAGCACCAGACTTCCCTGGGTCTGCGGCAGGAGGCCTATTGAGGCGGAACCCATGACAATCGGCACCACGGCATGCCAGCGGCGCTCTTTAAAACGGTCCGAACTCCAGCCAGCAAAAAGCTGCCCTACCAATGCCGCCGCAGGTGGCAGCGTGATGAGCCATTTCAGCGTATCATCTTTTAAATGATACCAGTCTTTGAGGATGCTGGTCATGAACAGCTCCATGCCAATACTGCCGGTGGTCATGCAAAAATACGCCAATGCCAGAATCAACACTTTGGGATGACTAAGAGCTCCCAGCACCGTCATGCGTTTGCCTTTGCTGGTCTGTCCGCGCTCGCGTTCCAGTTCAGTTTCGAGCGCCGTCTTCTCCTCTGCCGTGAGCCAGGCGGCCTGTCCAGGCCGGTCCACCAGCTTGTAAAAGACGATGACTCCCAAGACCACAGCAGGCAGCGCCCAGAAGACATACACCCACTGCCAGCCCACCATGCCCAGGAGGGCCGGATGTGCTGCATCTGAACCAATTTTCAGCAGCTTGAAGGAAAGAAACGGGCTTACGATCTGAGCGAGGGGTGCCGCCACCAGGAAAATAGCCAGGGCTCGCGCCCGATCCCGGCTGGGAAACCAGTGGGTCAGGTAAACAATCACGCCGGGGAAAAACCCCGCCTCCGCCAGTCCCAGAAGAAAGCGCACACTGTAAAACTGCCACGGCGTCGTCACCGCAGCGGTCAGTCCCGCCATCATGCCCCAGGTGACCATGATGCGGCAGATCCACTTCCTCGCGCTCCAGCGTTCCACCATCAGGGTGCCGGGAATCTCCAGCAGCACATAACCAATATAAAAAATACCCGCACCGATGCCAATGACCGCATTGTCAAAGCCCACCAAATCCCGCGTCATCGTCAGCTTTGCCACGGCCACATTCTGCCGGTCCACATAGGCGATCATGTAGCTGACAAACAGCAGCGGCAGAAGGTGCCAGTAGGCTTTGGTGCGTGCGCGATTCAGCGCGGCTTCATGGCTGGCAGTGTCAGGAGAGGAGAGGGGCATGAGTGAACAGGACGCTGTAAAGCTCTCCATCTATCGGCGCAAGATCATCATTACCGATGTGCGGCCGGGCAGCACGGTGTCAGTCGCCGAGGTAGGCCTCGCGCACCTGCGGATTCTCGCGCAGCGAGGCCGACGAACCTTCGAGCAGCACCCTGCCGGTTTCGAGCACATAACCGTAATGCGACACACGCAGGGCGAGATTGGCGTTTTGCTCCACGAGCAAAATGGTGATACCGCGCTCCTTGTTGATGGCGACAATCTGCTGGAAAATGGAACGAACCAAGATCGGGGCGATGCCAAGCGACGGCTCGTCGAGCATCAGGCAGCGAGGCTTGCTCATCAGCGCACGGGCGATGGCGAGCATCTGCTGCTCGCCACCGGAAAGCGTGCCTGACAACTGGCTGATGCGCTCTTTCAAACGTGGGAAAACGGTGAAGGCGTAGTCGATGTCTGCGGCGATGCCTGCTTTGTCCTTCCGCAGATAAGCTCCCATGCGGAGATTTTCTTCAACGGTGAGATTGGCAAAAACCATGCGCCCCTCCGGGACATGGCAGAGACCGCGTGCGACGATGGAATGCGCGGGCATGTTGGTGATGTCTTCTCCTGCGTAACGGACCACGCCGCCACGCGCTTTGACGAGACCAGAAATGGCGCGCAGCATGGTGGATTTGCCCGCTCCGTTGGCACCGATGAGCGTGACGATGCTCTTTTCAGGCACTTTCAAACTAATGCCATGCAGCGCCTTGATGGAACCGTAGGCGACTTCTAGATTTTCAATCTCAAGCATCGTCGTCCTCCCCTTCCGTGCCCAGATAGGCCGCGATGACCTTGGGATCTTTTTGAATCTCCACAGGCGTGCCTTCGGCGATCTTTCTGCCGTATTCGAGCACGGCAATTTTTTCGCAGATGCCCATGACCACCTTCATGTCGTGCTCCACCAGCATGATGGCGATCTGAAACTTGGTCTGGATGAACTTGATGAGTTTCATCAGCGCCTCCTTCTCCGTAGGGTTCATGCCTGCGGCGGGTTCATCCAGCAGGAGCAGTTTGGGCTTTGTGGCGAGGGCGCGCACGATTTCAAGCCGTCGCTGGTCGCCGTAAGGCAGGCTCTTGGCCTCTTCATCCCGCAGCCTGCCGAGATCAAAGATGTCGAGAAGTTCCAGCACTTGCGTCTCCACTTCCTTTTCAGCACGATGAAAGCCAATGCCGCGCCACAAGGCATTACGAATGCCATGGGCACGATGCAACTGCGTGGCGGCGCGCACGTTGTCGAAGACACTCAGTGAACTAAACAGCCGGATGTTCTGAAAAGTGCGCGCGATGCCGAGCTTGGTCAGATCATGCGGCTTCATTCCCCGAATGTTACGGCCCCCGAAGTGAATCGTACCCGCAGTCGTCTGGTAAACGCCGGTGATGAGATTGAAGGCGGTCGTCTTTCCTGCCCCGTTCGGCCCGATGAGCCCCACGAGTTCGTTCGCATGCACATCGAGGCTGAGATCGCCCACTGCGGTGAGGCCACCAAAGCGAATAGTGGCTTGGTCCAGTTGGAGCAGAGGCTGGCTCATACCGCTGCAACTCCTTTCTTTTTCCACCCGGTGGTAAAGAGGCCCTGCGGACGCGCCATCATCAGGCCGATGATGATCAGCGAGTAAATGATCATGCGATAGTCGGCAAACTGTCGCAACACTTCCGGCAGCAGGGTGAGAACGATGGCGGCGATGATGACACCGACCGTGCGCCCCATGCCCCCGAGGATCACCATGACGACAATGTCGATCGATTTGAGGAAGTCGAAACCCGTGGGAGAAAGGAACTGCTTGTGGTGCGCATACAGCCCCCCTGCGACTCCGGCAAAGAAGGCGCCGATGACAAAGGCGGTGACCTTGTACCGCACTGGGTTGATACCCATGCTGCTGGCGGCAACTTCATCATCATTCACCGCAATGAAGCCGCGTCCGTACGTTGAGTTCACCAAGGTGGCGACGACATAAATCGTGATGGCCGCCAGCGCGAAGGTCCAGCCGAGCGTGGTGTACTTGGGGATGCCCTTCAGGCCGCTGGCCGCACCGACGCTGTCCATGTTCTGCACCACCACGCGAATGATCTCGCCAAAGCCCAAGGTGACGATGGCGAGATAGTCCCCCTTCAAGCGCAGTGATGGAATGCCAACACCAAGACCGATAAGAGCGGCCACGCAGCCGCCGAGCACGAGGGCTGCAAGGAAGAGCAGCGGCTTGAGGCTGTCGGGAACCATGGGGGAACATACGAGGGAGAGCTTCGCCGCCGAGTAGCCGCCCACGGCCATGAAACCTGCGTGGCCAAGACTGAACTGGCCGGTGTGGCCATTGATGAGGTTCAAACTTACCGCGAGGATGATGCTGATGCCACAGTCAATGGCGATGCCGAGGTAGTATCGATTGAACTGCGCAGAAAAAAGCGACACGACCACGGCCAGCAGGATGCCCGCCACCAGCCAGCGCTTGGCACCCCCGAGTGCTGTGGAAGGTTGAGAGTTGAAGAGAGACGGCATGATCAGGAAACTTGATTCGAGTGCATCACACTTTCTCCACCGAGGATTTGCCCAGCAACCCAGCAGGCTTGAACAACAGAATGAGGATAAGAATCGCAAAAGCGATGCCGTCGCGGTAGCTCGACAAGCCGGAGATGCCGCCCACAAAGGTTTCGAGCAGGCCGAGCAGCAGGCCACCCAGAGCTGCGCCAGGCAGGTTGCCAATACCACCGAGCACCGCAGCGATAAAGGCACGAATGCCGGGCTGCACACCCATCAAAGGCTCAATGCCCGGCGCCTTCATGGCGTAAAGAATGCCAGCGACCGCCGCCAGCGCCGAGCCGAGGCCAAAGGTGAAAGAGATGATGCGGTTGATGTTCACCCCCATGAGTGCCGCAGCCTGCTGATTGAACGAAACCGCCCGCATCGCCGTGCCGACCTTGGTTTTCTGTACCACGAACCACAAGCCCACCAGCAGCAGCACCGTCACAAACATCACCACCAGGTCATTGCTGCTGACCAGAAGACTGCCCAGATGAAAATCTGTCGACGGCAGCAAAGTGGGAAAGGGCTTCGTATCCGCGCCGAAAACCGCCTTGTGCTGACAGGTGAACTCAATGAACAACGAAACCCCGATGGCCGTGATCAGCACAGTGAGCTTCGGCCTGGTGCGCAACGGACGATAGGCGAGAAACTCGATCAGAATGCCGATACCAGCGCAGATGAGCGCGGAAAACAGCGTGACGAGCAGCGCTCCCGTGAGCGATGGCAGCGGCACCAGGGGCTGAATGGCCGGAGCAATGAAAAAAGCCGCATAGGCCCCGAGCATGAGCACATCACTATGCGCGAAGTTGATGAACCGCAGCACGCCATAGACCATCGTATAGCCAAGGGCAATGAGGGCATAGATGGAACCCAGCGCGAGGCCGTTGATGAGCTGTTGAAAGAACCACTCCATGTTAGTTGATGGTGGATGGTCCGGAAGCAAAGGCCGTGGGCCGCAGGTGGAGATATGCCATCATCTTCGCGTCAGCTTGTTGGGATTTCAGTCTATCAAGGAGCGACCGTCTCGACAAACTTGAACGCACCGCCCTTGACCTGCAGGATCACGGCCGCCTTCACCGCATCACGCTGGGCGTTGATGGCCATCTTCCCAGTCACAGCGTCAAACTCCTTCGTCGCCGCAAGGGCATCGCGCAGCTTTGCGCCATCGGTGCTGCCAGCGCGGCTGATGCCGTCGGCAAGGAATTTGGCGGAGTCGTAGCCGAGCGCGGCCATCGCATCCGGCACTTTGCCGTTGTAACGCTTTTTGTAAGCTTCAACAAAGGCCGTCACCTTGGGGGATGCAGCATCCGAGGCATAGTGCGTGGAGAAGTAGTGGCCCTCGACTGCATCTCCTCCGATTTTTACCAGCGTATCACTCTCCCAGCCGTCGCCACCAAAAAGCGGCACATTGAGGCCGAGCTGCTTCGCCTGAATGCAAATGAGCGCCACATCTGTGTAGTAGCCGGGAACGAAGACAGCGTCTGGTGCAGCGGTCTTGATGGCAGTGAGCTGACCCTTGAAGTCCTTGTCACCACCGTTGAAATCCAGCTCGCTGACGATCTGCCCACCCGCTTTGGTGAAGCCTTCTTTGAAAAATTTCGCCAGCCCCTTGCTGTAGTCGCTCTTCACATCCGTAAACACCGCCACCTTGGTCGCCTTCAGTGTCTTGGTCGCAAAGTTTGCCATCACCGTGCCTTGAAACGGGTCGATGAAGCAGACGCGGAAGATGTAATCCCCCGTTTCAGTGACCTTCGGGTTCGTGGATGCGGGGGAAATCATCGGAATGCCATTCTGCTGGCAGATCGGCGCTGCCTCCAGCGAACGGCTGGAAGCGACTTCGCCCAGTACTGCGATGACACCATCCTTGGAGATGAGCTTGTTCACGACGTTAGCCGGTTCACCCGCTTTGGACTGGTCGTCCTCCGTCTTAAGTTCGAATTTCTTGCCCATCACACCGCCTGCAGCATTCAGTTCCTCGATCGCCAACAGCGTGCCTTCATGCGAAGAAGTGCCAAAAGTGGCTTCCTTGCCTGTGAGAGAAGCAAATTCACCGACGAGAATGGTGTCGCCGCCGCCGCTCTTGCCACAACCGGTCAGCCCCAACAGGCCGCCGCCCACCAGCAGCGCTACATACTGCCAGCGGATGAGCATTCGCTTCGATCCGTGAATAATACCAGTCGGGGAGATGAGAAATCCTGTTTTCATAGAAATTAGTGCGGCACCTTCTAGCAGGCTCCCTGCCGAATGACGAACTGTTTTTTCACCCGCAGCAGAAGCGCGGTTCCATTTCGCAGAATCACGGCACGGAACCTCAACAGCTTCTCCAGTGTCACCCGCAGAATCAAGGCATCACCGCCCATGGCGTGGCATTCACCTCATGCCACGAGCATCCGCCGCTGAGCTATGGCTGAACTCAGGATTTCGGCTTCACCTGATACTTACCAGGCGTCTTGTCGAATTTCTCTTTGCACTCTGCCGTGGCGAAGATGACGCGCTTGCCTTCTTTCGTCGTGCTGCGGAAAATCAAGCGGGCGTCTTTGTGGCAGACCGGACATTCGGTGTTCACCGGTGGATCAGCAGCGATGCTGTTAAGCGTGAGGGATGCCGTGAGGGCGAGGAGGGTCAGCAGTGTTTTCATGGTCGGTCGGATTGGGGTGAAAGCAGACAGTGGGATACTCAACGCATGAGACCTGATCTGTCACGCATGATTTTCAGCGTGACAGCGAATGCCCAGCCTGTCCTAGTGCGACATCCATGGAATCATCGCCGCTGCCCTCCCCTCCCACTGCCATACTTCAGGTCATCGGCGGCATGTTCATCCTCTTTGGCAGCTTCGCTCTCGTCAGCATGGTCTCAAACTGCCGGCTCTGCTTTGCTTCGCTTGACGGGCAGACCGGACTCATGGCGGAGATGATGCGCAGCAATCCCGCCTATCTCTCCATCATGCGGGCGCTCTTTCTCCCCGGCCTGCTCTTCGCGGTGCTGCAGTTCAGCTCTGGTGTGGGCCTCCTCCGCCTCAGTGCGTTTGCCCGCAAAGCAGCCCTCGGCTGCGCCCTCTATGGCATCGTGGCGGCACTCTTCACTGCCTGGCTGACCGTCACCTACACCCTGCCCTTCACGCTTGCCCACACCCTGCAGCAGGTGAAAAACCCGGCCATGCTCGAGACGACTCGAAACGTCACCCTTGCTTCTGGCTACTTCGGCATCTTGCTCGGTCTGCTTTATCCTTTGGTCGCATTCATCCTGCTCAAACGTATCAAGATCCGCCGCTACGGCATCGCCCCTTCATGCTGACTTCCCTCTCCGAACTCCTGCAACGCAAAGCCAGCGGCCCCAAGCTGGCCGTCTTAACTGCCTATGATTATCCCACGGCACGCATCCTGGATGATGCCGGAGTGGATCTCCTTCTCGTGGGAGATTCTCTCGGCATGGTCGTGCTCGGCCTGCCGGACACCACCGGTGTGACCATGGACATGATGGTGCACCACACCACGGCCGTCTGCCGTGGCACCGCGCGGGCTCCCGTCATGGCCGATCTGCCGTTTGCCAGCTACCTGACGCCGGAGATGGCGGTGGCCAATGCCCGACGCCTGATGGTCTGCGGCGCGGCCTGTGTAAAACTGGAAGGCGGCCTCAGCGTGCTGCCGCAGGTGCGGGCCATCATCGCCGCTGGCATTCCTTTCGTCGGCCACATCGGCATGCTGCCGCAAAGCGTGAAGGAGGAGGGCGGCTACAAGAAAAAGGGCAAGACCGCCGAGTCCATCGACCACCTCATCGCAGACGCCCAAGCGCTCGATCAAGCCGGAGCCGTGGCCATCGTGTTGGAAAGCATCGTTCCCGCAGTCGCCTCGCAGATCACCAGCCTCGTCAAAGCCAGCACGATTGGCATCGGTGCCGGCTTAAACACCGATGGGCAGGTCCTTGTCACTCCGGATCTTCTCGGCAGCTTCCCCTGGTTTCGTCCGCCGTTTGCCAAAGCACGCGCGGATGTCGCGGGCGAGACACTGCGCGCGGTGGGCGAATACATCTCGGCCGTCAGAACTTCAGCCTGATCACGGCGGGCAGATGCCACCGCCATCAAGGCGTGACTTTCAAGCGCATGAATTTGGCAGCCGGGGCATCATCAATCGAAGGCAGCAAGCGGAACGTGATGACTTCGGTGACACCGTCTCCCGTCGGCGCAGTAGAGCCCACCTGCTCAAGATTTTGCGCCTGGATCGCGGACCATGCGGCCAGGTTGGCTGAACTTTCGAGGACGTAGGTCAGAGTTCCGGGAACGATGCGCCTGCGATAGTTGAACGTGAAGTAGTGCTTGCCATCAGCAGGATTGACGCTGCTGACTGCTTTGGGCAGGATGTTTTTGTCAGCGGAGGTCGGGCTGGAGTTGAAGGCATATTCCAGCAGGTTGGGGATGCCGTCGCCATCCGCATCAGCCGTGGGGCTGTTGTTGGTGCCGGTGAGGTTGCTGGCAATGGCCCAGTCTTGATAAACGGTGTTGCGGCTGATGTTGAGCGCATAGGTTTTCACGGTGGTGCCATCTTGCGCCGTCACGACGACATTGATCGTCATGTTGTCACCGCTGAGCGTGATCGCTCCGCTGGCCGCGCCCGATGCCATGGTGGTTCCATTCACTGTGATGGCGGCACTGCTGCTGGACGCTGCTGGCGTGACGGTGAACGAGGTGGTCGCATTGGGCATGGCCACTGCATAGGCCAGGACACCGCTGCCAAAGACCGGCGAGAGTGTGCCGACGCTGAGCGTGAGGCTGGAGAGGTTCGCGTTGGTGTCAGGCGTGGTGAAGACCATGTCGGCACCGCTGGCGGTGCCGGAGCCATCGGCTGCATTGACGCGGAAGTGATACATCGTGGCGGGAACCAGCCCCGTCAGCACCACATTCACAGCCGTACTGCTGCTGCCCGTGACCGTGGCTGGAGCGGCCGCAACATGACTGCCGTAGCTGGTGTCCAAACCATAGTCAAAGGACACCCCCGCACCACCGCCATTGGCGTTCACTGCAGCATTGAGAGCAGCGGTGACGCCCGTGATCGCAGTGGCTGCCAGAGTGGTGGCAGAAGGCGGCAGCGGCATGGCCGCCAAGGCCAGAGTGTGATAGGAAGTCACGCCACCGGCAGCCAGCATGAAGACTTCTCCCGTGGCGAGTGCGCTGCTGTTCACTGCAACGGCCACACTGCTGTTGACGATGCTGTTGTTGCCTAATTGACCATTGCCGTTGTAACCCCAGGCCACCACGGTCCCGTCCGAGCAGGTCGCCATGCTGTAGTAATAGCCGGCCGTGACTCCGACGACGGTTTTACCAGCCAGCGGAGTGCCCGCTGTCGTCACAGCGACCGGCACACTGCTGTTGGTGGTGCTGCCGTTGCCGAGCTGGCCAGTGATGTTGTAACCCCAGGTGACAAGGGTGCCGTCCGAGCACAGGACCACGTTGTGTGCGTAACCGGCAGCCATGTCCACGATGGTTTTTCCCGCCAGCGGCGTCCCCGCAGTCGTCACAGCGACCGGCACACTGCTGTTGGTTGTGCTGCCGTTGCCGAGCTGGCCGTTGGTGTTCTGCCCCCAGGCAGCAAGAGTGCCATCAGAACACAGGGCGAGGTTGTGATTACCACCGACAGAGGTCGCCACGACAGTTTTGCCTGCCAGCGGCGTGCCCGCTGTCATCACCGCCACGGGCAGGCTGCTGTTGGTGGTCGTGTTGACGCCCAGCTGGCCGTAGAAATTGTAGCCCCAGGTGGACACCGTTCCATCAGAGCACAGCGCAAGGCAGTGATAGTAGCCAGAGCCGATGGCAACGACGGATTTCCCTGCAAGCGCCGTCCCAGCCGTCGTCACCGCGACGGGCAGACCGCTGTTGGTGGTGGTATTGTTGCCCAGCTGGCCGAAGGAATTGAGCCCCCAGGCGGCCAAAGTGCCATCCGCGCACAAAACCAGGTTATGCTCATAGCCGGTTGAGATGATGGCCGGGATTTTTCCCGCCAGCGCTGTGCCAGCGGTGGTCACCGGTACGGGCAGGCTGCTGTTGTTGAAGCTGTTGTTGCCCAGTTGACCGTAGAGGTTGTAGCCCCAGGCGGCCAGAGTGCCGTCACTGCACAGAGCCAGACTGTGCTCATATCCGCCCGCTAAAGTCAGGAGGGTGCGATTGGCCAGCGGCGTGGCTGCCGTCGTCACAGCGGTGGGGATGCTGCTGTCCGTGGTGGAGTTGTTCCCGAGTTCTCCGCTGATGTTCCAGCCCCAGGCGAGCGGCCTGATGCCCGCCCACATGAGCACAAGATCATTGCCCGTCCCACCATAGTAGCTGGCCACAAATTTGTAGGTCACTCCATGGTAGCTGAGATTTACGGCCTGCCCATGCGCCAGATTGCTGAACGCGCCACCGATGAATCCCAGACCGGTGTTGTTGATCACAGTCAGTTGCGTGCCGGGGGCAGGAGCAAAGTTGAGGGAGGGGTTCACCGTACTGCCGGTGGCGTTGATGAGCGCGGTCGTCACCGGCACGTCTGCCGCTGAGTTGTAGCTGGCGGTGATGTCACTGGTGCCCGTGCCTGCCAGACTGAGATTGAACGTACCGGTGAAAGGATCATTGCTGACGAGATGCAGCGCAGCACTGCGGCCCAGAGAGGCACCTGGTGCAAACGTCACCACCACCGTGGTCGTGGCACCACTGGTCACCGTGCCAGCAGGAGGGGTGGTGATGGAAAAATCCGCAGCGTTCACACCATCAATGAAGGCACCGGTGACGGAGAGATCCACCGTGCCGGAATTGCCCACCATCAAGGTCTGGGTCACACTCGTCCCGACGGTGGCTCCGCCAAAATCCACCGTGCTGCCATTGAGCAGATTAGTGCCCACATTTTGCTGGACGAACAGGAGAGGCGAAGGCAGCGGCTGCGCGACGATGGCGAGATTGTGATAGGCATTTGATCCGGTGCAGGCCTGGACAAACTGCTCGCCGGCGGCAAGAGACGACGTGTTTACAGCCACAGGAACACTGCTCTGGGATGTCGAATTGTTGCCCAGTTCACCATACGAGCTATCCCCCCAGGTGGCGATGGTGCCATCTGAACAAAAAGCCATGCTGTGGTAAAGGCCGGCAGAAGCCGTGACAGGTGTTTTACCCGCCAGCACACCGCTGTTGAGCACCGCCACCGGCACGCTGCTGTTGGTGGTGCTGTTGTTGCCCAGCTGGCCATACGTGTTGTAACCCCACGCGGCCACGGTGCCGTCGGAGCACAAGGCCAGACTATGACCGCTCCCAGCGGACACTGACACGACGGCCTTTCCTGCCAGCACGCCGCCGGTGGTGACGGCCACGGGCACACTGCTGTTGGTGGTGCTGTTGTTGCCCAGCTGGCCATACGTGTTGTAGCCCCAGGTGGCCACGGTGCCGTCAGAACACACCGCCAGACTATGATATTGCCCTGCCGCTACTGCACTGACCGTTTTCCCCGCTAACACCCCGCTGGTAGTGACAGCCACCGGCACGGTGCTTTGCGTGGTGCTGTTGTTGCCCAGTTGACCGAAAACGTTGTAGCCCCAGGCAATCACGGTGCCGTCAGAACACAATACCAGGCTGTGATACAGTCCTGCAGTCACCGAGATGACTGTCTTCCCCGCGAGCACGCCGCTGGTGGTGACCGCCACGGGCACTTTGCTGTCGGTTGTCGTGTTGTTGCCCAGCTGACCATTGCTGTTGTAACCCCAGGCAGCAACGGTTCCGTCTGAGCACAAGGCCAGGCTGTGGCTGGCACCAGCGGCCACCGCCACCACAGTCTTGCCCGCGAGTACTCCGCTGTTGCTCACGGCCACCGGGACGCTGGAATCAGTTGTCGAGTTGTTGCCCATCTGGCCGTTGCTGTTGGAGCCCCACGCAGCCAGCGTACCGTCAGAGCAAAGCCCCAGCGAATGCGCACCCCCGGCAGATTGAGCGATGAGGGTTTTGCCGCTCAAAGGTGTCCCGGCAGTGGACACGGGAGTGGGCACCGGGAAACTGGTGCCCCCACCGCTGCCCAGTTGGCCGTTGAAATTGCTGCCCCAGGAGGCCACCGTGCCGTCTAAGCATAGCGCCACACTATAGGAGTTGCCGGCGGACAATACGGCGGCGGCCTTCCCGGCAAGAACACCCGAGATGCTCACATCCACGGGAACCGAACTGTTGGCGGTGCCGTTTCCGCCTAGCTGACCATAGAAATTGTAGCCCCACGTGGTGAGGGTACCGTCTGAACAAAGCGCCAGCGTGTGGGATGCTCCACCCGCCATCCGGATGACGGTCTTTCCAGCCAGTACTCCGCTGGTGCTCACAGCCACTGGCACGGTGCTTTGAGTGGTGCTGTTGTTGCCCAGCTGGCCATAGGTGTTGTTTCCCCAGGTGACCAGCTTGCCGTCTGAACAAAGCGCCAGACTGTGGGTGAAGCCAGCCGACACTCGAGTCACGGTCTTGCCAGCCAGCGCCCCGCTGGTGGTGACCGCCACCGGCACACTGCTGTTCGTGGTGCTGTTGTTGCCGAGCTGCCCATACGCGTTGTAGCCCCAGGCGGCCACCGTACCATCCGAACATGAGGCCAAGCTGTGATACTGCCCCGCCGCCACTGCACTGACCGTTTTCCCCGCCAGCGCCGTGCCGCTGGTGGTGACAGCCACTGGCACGCTGCTGTTGGTGGTGCTGTTGTTGCCCAGCTGGCCATAGAAGTTGTAGCCCCAGGCAAACACCGTGCCATCTGAGCAAAGCGCCATGCTGTGGTAATAGCCAGCAGCGACCGCGACGACGGTCTTGCCGGCCATTGCCCCGGTGGTGCTGACAGCCACCGGCACGCTGCTCTGCGTCGTGCTGTTATTGCCCAACTGGCCGTAAAGATTGTGGCCCCATGCAGCCAAGGTGCCATCCGAACACAGCGCCAACGCATGAGAAGCTCCCGCCGCCACAGCGGTCACGGTTTTGCCTGCCAGAACTCCGTTGACGGTTACCGCCACAGGCACGGCGCTTTGCGTGGTGCCGTTGTTGCCCAGCTGGCCGTTGGTGTTGTTGCCCCAGGCGGCCAATGTGCCGTCTGAACACAGCGCCACTGTGGAGCTGTAGCCGGCTGCAACGGATGCCACGGTTTTACCTGCCAGCACGCCATCGGTTCTCACCGCCACAGGGATGGCAGAGGTCGAGGTCACATTGTCCCCCAGCTGACCAAAGCTGTTCAATCCCCATGCCATGGGGCGGTTGGCGGCCCACACCAGCACGAGATCATTGCCAGTGCCGCCATAGTAGTTCGCTACAAAGTGGTAAGTCTTGCCACCGTAGGTGATGGCCACATCCTGCCCCTGCGGAAGATTGGTGAAGCGTCCGTTGATAAAGCTGCTCCCGGTGTTGTTGACCACCGTCAGGCTGGTGCCGGGTACGGGGGCGTAGTTGAGCGCGAAGTTGACCGTGCTGCCGTTCAAGTTGATCGTTGCCGCCGTAGCCGGAACGTCTGCCGCCGAATTGTAATTGGCCGAGATGGTGGACACAGCGGTCCCCGCGAGATTGATGTTGAAGGGGCTGGTGTAAGGATCATTGCTGACAAGATGCAGCACCGCACTGCGGCTGAGCGGGCCTGCTGGGGTAAACGTCACCACAAAAGTGGTGGTGGCACCACTGGCTACCGTACCTGCTGGCGCGGTGGTGACGGCGTACTCCGCAGCGTTTGCACCGTCGATGGTGACTGCGGAGATGGAAAGATCCACCCTGCCCGAATTTCCCACCGTGAAGGTCTGGGCCACGCTCGCCCCCACATTGCCCACGCCAAAATCTGCGCTGCCCGCTCCGCTGATGAGATTGGTTCCCACATTTTGCTGCACAAAAATAGCAGGGGCCTGAGGCTGCGCCACGATGGCAAGATTGTGGGACGCGTTCGATCCGGTAGAGACCTGGGTGAACTGCTCGCCCACGGCCAGCGAACCCGTGCTCACCACCACCGGCACAATGCTGGAGTTAAGGCTGTTGTTGCCCAGTTCGCCGTTCGAGTTGGTGCCCCACGTGGCCACGGTGCTGTCTGAGCATAGGGCCATGCTGTGATACAACGCCGCAGACACCGCTGTGACCGTCTTGCCAGCCAGCACACCGCTGGTGCTCACCGCCACCGGCACGGTACTTTGCGTGGTGCTGTTGTTGCCCAGTTGACCGAAGAGATTGTAGCCCCACGCGGCCACCGTGCCGTCTGAGGACAGCGCCAGGCTGTGATACTGCCCTGCGCACACTGCTACGACCGTCTTCCCCGCCAGCACTCCACTGGTGGTGATCGCCACGGGCACACTGCTGTTGGCAGTGCTGTTGTTACCCAGCTGGCCGCTGTTATTGTAGCCCCACGAGACAGTCGTGCCGTCTGAGCACAAGGCCATGCTGTGAGACTGCCCTGCGGAGACAGCTGTGACGCTCTTACCCACCAAAACCGTCCCGCTCGTGGTGACGGCAACCGGCACGCTGCTGCTGGTGGTGGTGTTGTTGCCCAGCTGGCCATAACCGTTGTAACCCCAGGCGGTCACCGTTCCATCAGAGCACAAGGCTAGGCTGTGATACTGCCCTGCGGACACTGCAACGACCGTTTTTCCCGCCAGTGCCGTTCCACTGGTGATGACCGCCACGGGCACGTTGCTGTTGGTGGTGCTGTTGTTGCCCAGTTGGCCAAAAGCGTTGTAACCCCAGGCGACCATCGTTCCATCAGAGCACAAGGCCATGCTGTGATACTGCCCTGCAGACACTGCAACGACCGTTTTGCCCGCCAGTGCCGTTCCACTGGTGGTCACCGTCACCGGCACGCTGCTGTTCGTAGTGCTGTTGTTGCCCAGTTGGCCATAGAGGTTGTAACCCCAGGCGGCCAGTGTGCCATCGGAGCAAAGTCCCAGCGAATGCCCGCCTCCTGCCGAGTGGGCGATGAGGGTCTTGCCGCTCAGAGGCGTCCCTGCGGTGGTGACCGGAACAGGCACCGGGAAAGTGGTGGGGCCGGCATTCCCGAGCTGGCCGTAGAAGTTGCTGCCCCAAGCGGCCGCGGTGCCGTCTGAGCACAGCACCGCGCTGTGGTAGTAGCCGGCGGACACCGCAATGACGGTCTTGCCCGTCAGCACGCTCCCGCTGCTGCTGACTGCAACCGGCACACTGCTGCTGCTGTAACTGCCGATGCCCAACTGGCCGTTGTTGTTATAGCCCCATACAGCCACCGTGCCGTCTGTGCACAGCGCCGTGTTGTGATAATAGCCCGCAGCCATGGCTGCCACGGTCTTGCCCGCCAGTAGGCCGCTGGTGCTGACTGCCACGGGCACCGTGCTCTGCGAGGTGCTGTTGTTTCCCAGCTGGCCGAAGGCGTTGTAGCCCCATGCAGCCATCGTTCCATCAGAGCACAGCGCCAGACAGTGATAATAACCGGCCGACACAGATGCCACAGTCTTGCCAGCCAGCACCCCGCTGGCAGTGACCGCTACGGGCACGCTGGAATTGGTTGTGGAATTGTTGCCCAACTGGCCAAAGCTGTTCTGGCCCCATGCCGCCGCTGTGCCGTCTGAGCACGATACCACACAGTGATACTGGCCTGCCGCCACTGACCTGACTGTTTTCCCCGCCAGCACTCCACTGTTGGTAACCGCCACGGGCACGCTGCTGTTCGTGGTGCTGTTGTTGCCCAGCTGGCCATAGAAATTATAGCCCCAGGCGACCGCCGTGCCGTCAGAACACAGCGCTATCGTGTGGTCAAACCCTGCAACCACTGCGGTGGCAGTCTTGCCCGCCAGCGCACCGCTGGTGCTGACTGCCACCGGCACGTTGCTTTGGGTGGTGCTGTTGTTGCCGAGTTGGCCATAGAAGTTCCAGCCCCAGGCGGCTACCGTGCCGTCAGAGCACAGCGCCGCCGTGTGGTAGCCGCCAGCGGATACGGCGATGACGGTCTTGCCCGCCAGTGCCGTGCCACTGGTGATCACCGCCACGGGCACGTTGCTGTTGGTAGTGCTGTTGTTGCCCAGCTGGCCGTTGGAGTTGTAGCCCCAGGCGGCCAGCGTACCGTCCGAACACAGCGCCACCGTATGGTATTGTCCGGCTGAAATGGAGGTCACCGTTTTACCTGCAAGCACACCGGCAGTGCTCACCGCCGCGGGTGCGGGAAATGTCGTCGGAGCATTGTTCCCCAGCTGTCCATAGCTGTTCAATCCCCATGCCATGGGCCGGTTGTAGGCCCATTGGAGCACCAGATCATTGCCGGTGCCGCCGTAATAGTTGGCCGCAAAGTGGTAGGTCCTGCCACCATAGCTCATGGCCACATCCTGCCCCTGTGCAAGATTGCTGAAGCGACCGGCGATAAAGCCGAGTCCAGTGTTATTGACGACGGTGAAATTGGTGCCAGCTGATGGCGCGTATCCGAGCGTGAAGTTCACCGTGCTGCCCGTGGCCTGAAACGAGCCGGTGGTGAGCGGCACGGTAGCGGCTGAATTGTACGCCGCCGCCAGTGCGACCGTGCCATAGCCTGTAAGAGCCACGTCAAACGAGGCGGTGGTCGGATCGTTGCTGACGAAATGGATCGCCGCACTGCGGCCAAGCCCGGCCGCTGGCGTGAACGTCACCGTCAGCGTCGTGCTGCCGCCTACGGCAATGGAAGTGGCGGCCGACTTGGTCACCACAAAGTCTGCGGCGTTGGCACCGTCGATGGTCACAGCAGACAGGCTCAGTGGCGCGGCGCCCGTGTTGAGCAGGGTAAAGACCTGTGCAGTCCCCATACCTGTCACGATGGCACCGAAGTCCACGATGCTGCTGCCACTGGCCAGGCCGGAGCCCGCCGGCTGCTGCACGACCAACTGCGGCGCGAGAGGGGCGGCGACCAATGCCAGAGTGTGGTAGGCGCTCTGACCGCTGACAGCCTGCACACAGACCTCCCCGGCAGCGAGGGAAGCGGTGCTAACGGCCACTGGCACGCTGCTGTTGGTGGTGGTGCTGTTGCCCAGTTCTCCGTCCACATCATAGCCCCATGTGACGGCTGTGCCATCTGAGCACAGGGCTGTACTGTGGTAGAGTCCGGCGGAGATCGTCGACACCGTCCTCCCAGCCAGCGCAGTGCCGCTGGTGCTCACGGCCACTGGCACGGAGCTGTTGGTAGTGCTGCTGTTTCCCAGCTGGCCATAGAAATTATAGCCCCAGGAAACGACTGTTCCATCTGAGCATAAAGCCAGGCTGTGATACTGCCCTGCGGCAAGAGCGACGGCTGTCTTGCCTGTCGGGTTCACGACCACTGGCACCGTGCTTTGAGTGGTGCTGCCATTTCCCAGTTGACCGTATAGATTGTGGCCCCAGGCTACTAGGGTGCCGTCCGAACAGAGCGCCAGGCTGTGATACTGCCCTGCCGATACGGCGATCACCGTTTTTCCCGCCAGCACGCCGGTGGTGGCGACTGCGACAGGGGTGGTGCTTTGCGTCGTGCTGTTGTTGCCTAACTGACCGTTCACGTTGTAGCCCCAGGCGGCCAACGTGCCGTCGGAGCATAACGCCAGGCTGTGAGACAGCCCTGCGGACACCGCAACCACCGTTTTTCCCGCCAGCACGCCGGTGGTGGTGACCGCGACGGGTGTGTTGCTGTTTGTTGTGCTGCTGTTGCCGAACTGGCCATTGCCGTTAGCGCCCCAGGCGGCCACCGTCCCATCAGAACACAATGCAAGGCTGTGATACTGCCCCGCAGAAACGGCGACTACGGTCTTGCTCAACAACACTCCAAGCTGGGAAACAGCTGTTGGAACCAGGCTGTTGCTCGTGCTCCCATTGCCCAGCTGACCTGAGGTGTTGTAGCCCCATGCTGTGAGTGTGCCGTCTGAACATAGAGCCAGGCTGTGATATTGCCCCGCCGCCTCAGCAATGACTGTCTTTCCCGCCAGCGGTGTTCCCGCTGTGGTCGTGGCCACCGGAGTCGGGAAGTACAACTGAACATTGTTCCCCAACTGACCGTTGGCTCCATTACCCCAGCCGGCGACTGTGCCATCCGAGCAGATGGCAAGGTTGTGATATTGCCCGGCGCTGATCAAAGACACTGTTTTGCCCGCCAGGGGAGTGACCGAAGTGCTCACTAGAACGGGCACATTACTCTGCGTGGTGCTGTTGTTCCCAAGCTGTCCGTACAAGTTGTAGCCCCAGGCCACCATGGATCCGTCGGAGCAGCGTACCAGACTGTGGTAAAAACCAGCCGCAATCCCGGAAACCGTTTTTCCAACCAGAGAACCATAGGAATTGACCGCAACGGCAACATAGCTGTCAAATCCTAGGTTGTTCCCAAGCTGCCCAAAGCCCCCCATACCCCACATGGCCACCGTGCCGTCTGAGCACAGGGCCATGCTGTGGAAACCTCCCGCAGAGATGGAGCTGACTGATTTCCCCGCCAGCCCGGTTGCTGTCGTTGTCACCGCCACTGGAACCGTGCTTTGCGTCGTGCTGTTGTTGCCCAGCTGGCCGTTGCTGTTATAGCCCCAGGAAACCACTGTGCCATCTGAACACCGTGCCAGATTGTGAGAGGATCCTGCTGCAATGGCTGTCACCGTTTTGCCGGATAGCACCCCGTTCGCGGTCACCAGCACCGGCACGTTGCTTTGGGTGGTGCTGTTGTTGCCCAACTGGCCGTTGCCGCTAGAGCCCCAGGCTGCCACGGTACCGTCTGAGCATAGCGCAATGCTGTGTCCACTGCCCACAGATATTGCGGTGACGGTTTTGCCGCTCAAGACACCACTGGTGGTGACGGCCACCGGCACCGTGCTTTGCGTCGTACTGTTGTTACCCAGCTGGCCGTTGACGTTCTGCCCCCAGCCAACCACTGTCCCGTCGGAACATAGCGCGAGGCTGTGACCGAATCCTGCAGCAATAGCTGTCACCGTTTTGCCAGACAAGACCCCTGTCGCTGTCACCAGCACCGGCACCACGCTTGGGGTGGTGCTGTTGTTGCCCAACTGCCCATTAAAGTTCCCCCCCCAGGCTGCCAGGGTGCCGTCAGAGCAAAGCGCTAGAGTGTGTGATGCTCCCGCAGCAACCTTGGTCACCGTTTTGCCAGCGAGGACGCCCGTGGTCACGACTCCGACGGGAAGCAGGAAATTGCTGGGGTTGTTGTTGCCGAGCTGGCTGTAGGTGTCTTGCCCCCAGGCCATGGGGCGGTTGCCAGCCCACAGCAGCACTAGGTCATTCCCCGTGCCGCCGTAGTAATTGGCGACGAAGCTGTAAATGTAGCCGTTGTAGTTGAACTTCACGATCTGCCCCTGCACTAGATTGCTGAAGGTACCGTTGATGAAGCCCAGACCGGTGTTATTCACCACCGTCAGGTTCGTGCCAGTGGTCGGTGCATAATTGAGGGTGAAGTTCACCTGGCTTCCCGTCGCCGTAAAACTGGTGGTGGTGAGTGGAAGGTCCGTTGCCTTGCCATAGACCGCTGCAAGCGTGCCATTGCCAGCACCCGCGACATTGACGGCAAACGAACCATTGACGGGATCGTTGCTGCTGATCTGCAGCACTCCGCTGCGGCTCAAGGCCGCACCTGGGGTGAATGTGACCACAAACGTTGTGCTGCCTCCCACGGCGACGGTGCTGGCAGGAGGCGCGGTCACGGCGAAATCAGCAGCGTTCGTGCCACTCAACGTCACCCCCGAAATGGTCAGCGGGGCCGTGCCATTGTTGACCAGGGTGAACGTGCGGGTGGTTGACGCCCCTGGCAGGCAACTGCCAAAATCGACGGTGCTGCTGCCGTTGGTCAGGTTCCCCCCCGCCGACTGCTGCACCAGGATCTGCGCTGCCGGAGGCCCGGCCACGATTCCCAGACTATGATAAGAAGCCTCGCTGGAAACGGCCTGGACAAAACGCTCACCGGCAGCCAAAGACGAGGAGTTTACCAGCACCGGCACCGTGCTCTGTACCTGGCTGTTGTTTCCGAGTTCGCCATCAGCAGCGTATCCCCAGGCAGTGGACGAACCGTCTGAGCAGAGCGCCAAACTGTGATAAAAGCCGCAGGCTATCGCGGTGACGACTTTGCTGCTCAACACTCCGCTGGTAGTGACCGCTGCCGGCACCAAGCTTTGGGTCGTGCTGTTGTTGCCCAACTGGCCATTGGTGTTCAGCCCCCAGGCTGCCAGGGTGCCGCCTGAACACAACACGAGGTTGTGGTAACTTCCCGCTGATATTGCAGTGACGGTCTTGCCATTCAACAGTCCGCTGCTGGTGACGGCAACCGGCACACTGGAGTTTGTGAAGGAGTTGTTTCCAAGCTGGCCATAGCCATTGTAGCCCCAGGCAGCCACCGTGCCATCCGAGCACATCGCAAGGCTGTGGGCATTCCCTGCGGCAATGGCTGTCACCGTTTTGCCGGAGAGGACCCCAGTCATGGTCACGAATACTGGCACCGTGCTTTGGGTGATGCTGTTGTTGCCCAACTGGCCATTGCCATTGTACCCCCAGGCGGCCACCGTGCCATCGGAGCACAGGGCAAGGCTGTGAGTGCTCCCCGCAGCTATGGCGACCACCGTCTTGCCGGCGAGTGCCGTGCCGGTCGTCGTGACTGCTACTGGCACGGTACTCTGCGTCGTGCTATTGTTACCCAGCTGGCCATTGCCATTGTACCCCCAGGCGGCCACCGTGCCATCGGAGCACAATGCCAAGCTGTGGGAGCTGCCCGCTGCTAGGGCCACCACCGTCTTGCCTGCGAGCGCTCCGTTCATGGTCACCCCTGTGGGGACATAGCTGGTGATGGTGGTGCCATTGCCGAGCTGACCGTTGATATTGTAGCCCCATGCAGCCACGCTGCCATCCGAGCAGAGGGCGAGGCTGTAAGCCCCTCCGGTGCATAGCGAAAAGAGGGTTTTCCCAAGAATCGCGGAGCCGGTGGCACTCATCGCCACGAGTGTCGGAGCATACAACATGCTATTGCCAATCTGGCCTGAAGTACTATATCCCCAAGCCGCCGTGGTGCCGTCAGAGCATAGTGCAAGACTGTGAGAACCTCCGCCACTCAGGGTTGCAAGGGTCTTGCCGGAGAGAGGTGTTCCCAAAGTCGCTACAGCCGTTGCGGTAGTGCTCTGTGTTGTGCTGTCATTACCAAGCTGTCCATTGAGGTTCCCCCCCCAGGCTGCCGTAGTGCCATCCGAGCAGAGCACCAGACTGTGAGAGCCCCCGGCAAAAACGCCTGCCACCGTTTTTCCGACCAATGCAGTTCCGGTGGTGATGACTGCCACCGGCACTAGACTGTTGGTGAAGCTGCCTATGCCAAGCTGGCCGCTGGTGTTCGAGCCCCAGGCAACCACCGTGCCGTCTGTACACAGGGCCAGAGTGTGCGAAGCCGTCTCAACCGTGGAAATGGCCGACACGGTTTTGCCTGACAGCACACCGGTGGTGCTGACTGCCACCGGTACGAGGCTCTGGGTGGTGCTGTTGTTGCCAAGCTGGCCGCTGCTGTTGAGCCCCCAAGACGCCACGCTGCCGTCTGAGCACAGTGCCACACTGTGGTTGCTGCCACCAGCGATAGCGGTCACCGTTTTGCCCGCCAGCGCTGTGCCAGTGGACGTCACAGCCACCGGCACGAGGCTCTGCGTCGTACTGTTGTTTCCAAGCTGGCCGGTGGCGTTGTAGCCCCATGAGACCACGGTGCCGTCTGAGCAGCGCGCCAGACTGTGGTAAGTTCCCGCAGCAATGGCGGTAACAGTCTTGCCAGAGAGAGCACCTGTGGTGTTCACCGCCACCGCGATCTGACTTTGACCCGTGCTGTTGTTTCCAAGCTGGCCGTAGAAATCAAAACCCCAGGCGACGATAGTGCCGTCTGAGCAAAGCGCCAGACTGTGAGCCAGTCCGGCAGCGATTGCCGTCACGGTTTTGCCCGCCAGCGCTGTGCCAGTGATGCTGACCAGGACCGGCGCGCTCGCATTCAGGACGCTGTTGTTTCCCAACTGCCCGCTGCCGTTTGAACCCCAGGCAATCAGCGTGCCATCCGTGCACAAGGCCAGCGTATGGTTGCCCCCGGCCGCGACTTGTTTGATCGTCTTCCCCGCCAACGCCCCTGACGTGGTGATCGCGGTCGGAAGGACCACGTTGGTCGAGTTGTTGTTTCCCAACTGGCTGTAGTTGTCCAAGCCCCAGCCGACTGCCCGGTTGCTGGCCCATTGCAGCACCAGGTCATTGCCAGTGCCGCCGTAATAATTGACGGCAAAATTATAAGCCACGCCGTTGTAATTGAGCGTCAGCAGCTGCCCTTGGGACAGATTGCTGTAAGTGCCGCCGATGAAGCTCAGTCCTGTGTTGTTGACCAGAGTCAGGCTGGTGCCGGTGACCGGGGCAAAATTGAGCGAAACATAAATGGCCCCGGAAGCAGTGAACCCATTCCCCGTCATGGTCACGTCTGTCGCTGCATTGAATGCAGCCAGCGTGGCCAGGGTGTTAAATGGGGAGCTGCTGGTGGCTGTGCCATACCCCGTGGTCACGGTTATGCTGCCTGTCACACTGCCGGAGGGAACAGGCACTGTGGCGGTGATCTGTGTCTGCGAATTCACCGTGAAGGAAGTGGCGGCAACCCCGTTGAACGCCACGTTGGTGACATTCACATAGTTGGTGCCTGTCATCGTCACACTCGATCCGACGGCCCCGCTGGAGGGTGTAAACGATCCGATCGTTGGCGTCCCGTCGCCGCTCAGAGCGGTGAAGCTGGTGCTGCTGGTGATCGCTCCTCCCGGGGTGGTGACGCTGATGGGCCCCGGGGTGGCGCCGATGGGTACAACGGTGGTGATCTGGGTGTCAGAGTTGACCGTGTAAGACGCGCTTGTGCCGTTGAAACTGACCGCAGTGGCTCCAGTGAACCCGCTGCCCGTCAGCAAAATACTTGTGCCCGGGGCGCCTATCATGGGACTGAAGTCAAACACCGTGAACGGGGTCAAACTGCTGGCGGTGCCCAGCGGCCCTACCACTGTGATGGGGCCCGTGGTCGCTCCGGCGGGTACGGTCGTTGTGATCTGCGAGGGAGAATCGGCCGTGAACGTGGCGCTGACGCCATTGAATGTGACGCTCGTGGCAGTGGACAAACCAATGCCTGTAATGACCACGGATGTGTTTGGCAGGCCGCTGCCAGGGCTGAAACTGGTGATGCCGGGCGTGGAGACGGCCTGCAGCGCCGGATACGCCATGACGATGCCGCTGCCTGAATCGCGGTCCACCCCAGCCCCCTGGATGTCGAGGGAGGTTGAAGTCATTGCGACCCGTACCTGCGCCGGGGTTAGAGCGGGATTGCTGGACCTGATCAGCGCGGCTATGGCCGCCGCATGCGGAGCCGCCGCCGAAGTGCCAAAAAATGGGGCGAAGCCAGACACAGATGTGGTCACACCATCTGCCGCCGCAATATCCGGCTTCTGGAAGACCTGCCCGCCCGTGGAGGAAAAATCGCCGGGAGTGATCGCAGTCCCGTCAGGATTGAAAAACATACGGCGTGGGCCGTCGGTGCTGAAGCTTTCGAGGGGATTGGTGGCACCCCCGACAAAAACAGCCGGAGAGAGGGCGCTGGCCACGCTGACAGCCGCCACGCCAAAGGCATTGACGGCGGAGCACCCGTTGTGGCCGCGAATCTTGCCCGGCGTCGTGATCGTCAACCGCCCGCGCCCGGTGTCCAGATGGATGAAGCGATTGGCCGCAGTGGCGGTCTTCACCACGACGATGCGCTCCCCCACATTCAGCGTGGAGGTGGTCTCATAGGGATCTTGCGTGCCATTTTGAATGGTGGTGGCGCTGCGCAGGACCGCGCCGGTGGAGTCGATGACAAAGAAGTCGTAATCATTGGTGGAGGCCCCCAGGGGATCAGCCCAGAAGAGGTCCACGCGGTAGAATGAGCCGCCGGAATTCACCGTGTTTGAAGTCACGCCGCCCCCGTAGTCCAGCACCTGCGCAGTTTTGCTGCCGAGCGTGGCCGTGCCCCCGCTGACAAAATCCCCTTCCCAGTTGCCGGAAGTCCCCACGTCTTTGTTGCCGGAGTTTCCGGCGGATGAGAAATACATGACGCCTGCCGCAGACACATCCACCACCGCCCTTGCCACCGTGGCGTCTTGAAAGGGGGATTCGCTATAATAACCCACGTCATCCACAATGACCGTGCAGCCAGCGGCGGCCAGATCCCGGATGTTCTGGGCAAACTGTGCGGTCGTGGGATTGGCCGTGGCGAAGTAGAGCTGGGCACCCGGTGCCAGATCCTGCACAATCTCCAGCATGGCCGTGCCTTCATCTCCGCTGCCGGCCTGCCCTGGGAGAACACTCACATTGCTGTTGATGTTTCCATTGGCGATCGAAGCGGCCAGCGAGTCCACCCCGTTTGACATCACCCCGATTTTTATCCCTGCCCCCGTCACACCAAAAGTGGCGCGGGCGGCATCCGCGCGGTGAGTCCTGTCGCCTTCCGTGACTACCGTGCCCAGATTGGTGATCATCTTGTCTGCGGGTCGCATGATCTGCACATCGTTGCGCTCCGCTAGCGGCTCCATCGCGGCCACCGGCAGGCGGGCACGAATCGCCCTTTCAGACGCGACTTGATTGACCACTGAGCCACCTCCGGACTGAATCGCCGCCAGAAGATCAGGGCTGACCGTGGCGGTGATGTCAACCTCCACCATGCCGCGGGCGTCTGGCTTCACATCCAGTTGGAGCTGAGGTGCGCCCTCGATTTTCTCCCCGCGTGACTGTTTGGCGAGGTAAATCAAAGCAGAATCCATTTTCACCTGCGCCGGTGTTCGCGTTTCTTTCTCCGCGATCAACGCCCCGATCTGGGCGAGTGTGGTCTTATGCAAGGTCCCCGGTTTTTCCGCCAGCTGGCTCTTGTCTGGCGGGTGCTGCGCAGCCACGTCAGCCGGTCGCATTGTCGGACCGGCCTTGGGGCGTGACCCGTCTGCGGTTTCCTTCTGTTCGCCTCCAGCGGGGGCTGTGGGAGCGACCGTGGTTTTTACGCTTTCACTCGCTGCCTGCATGGCGGTTTCAACGGGTGAGCCTTTCCGGCCATTCCCACCTTCAGGCGCAGGCACGTGCGAAGGGCGCAGCAATGACCACGTAAAAACCGTGACGACAATGACGGCACAAACAATCAGCAGCGGGTAAATCGCCCCCCGGAGAGGAGGCCAAATTTGTTTCATACGTAAGGGGGGGATTTGCGGCGCGGTTGTATTTTCCGCCAATTCTTGTGATACCAAATTATATCTGTTTGGTGCAATCAAATTCAATCCCACATTAGGAAAATAACTCGAACTCATCGGGGTTTAAAACACTACACCGTCTAGCCATGTCTTTATTCAGGCAGGCCAGGAGCTGACTCAAAGTGCTCTCTGTCAACGAACGGAACCCTTGGCGTGCATGCGGGCCCCGTCGCGTCACCCCATGGATTCCACTTCAGGCTGGTCTTTCCGCACGAACTCTGAGAACATGCGGCATGAATCCGTTCCTCGCCCCCTTGGATGGGAAGTTCGTCAGCCGTCGCGAAATCCTCCGCTCCCTTGGGGCCACCGCCGCCTTCACGGCCTTTCCCTCGCTGCGCGCAGCGGCGGCGGAGAAGGACTCCTTGCCCACCCAGTTTTATAAGAGCCTCACCGACGACCAGCGCACAAAGATCGTCCTCCCGCTCGACCACGCGCAGCGCGGTTTCGTCAGCAACTGGTGGTACATCTGCCCCGATCAGCGCCTGCACACCTTCTACACCAAAGATCAGCAGGATCTCGTGCGGCAGATTTTCGAGTCCTTACATCATCCCGACCATCGTGAGAAGATGAACTGGCAGGTGCAGAAGGATCTGATGGGCAACATCAAAAACACACCCTCCGTGGGCTTCTTCGGCACGCCTGAGGATGCCGACTTTGAGTTCATCTACACCGGCCACCACGTCACCCGGCGCTGCCATGCCCACACCGATCAAGGCCTCGGCTTCGGCGGCCGCCCCATCTTCTATGGCAACTTTGCCAAAGCCTTCAACGAGACCAAGGACCACGAAGGCAATCCCTTCTGGTATCAGGGCCTCGTCTTCAACGAATTCGTCCAAGCGCTTGACGGCAGGCAGCAGGAAAAAATCCTCGTCGCTCGCGAGCCACGCCCCGAGAGTCCCGCCAAGGTCATCGAAAAACGCAAAACCGATCTCCCCGGCCTCTGCGCTGCGGATCTCAGCAAGGACCAGCAGGCCAAGCTCCTCGAAACCATGCGCCGCATGCTCGTCTGCTTCCGTCCCGACGACGTCGCCGCCACCATGAAAACCATCACTGACAAAAAGCTTGCGGAGCGCGTCTTTGTCTCCTGCTACGGCGGCAAATACGACATCGGGGCCGACAAAGTCTGGGACACCTGGCAGATCGAAAGCCCGGAGTTTGTCTGGTACTTCCGCGGCCAGCCCCACATCCACGGCTACTTCCATCTGCCTGTTTAGACTGAAGTTCGGGAAAGGGTTGTTGTTTCCTCAAAAGCAAAACTCGCGCCAGTGCGCCGATGTGCGAGAGTTTCGCCACGTTCATGCGCCCCAACCGTCTGCCTGTCCTGTTTTTCACCGCCACCGTGCTCATCATGGTGGGCTCGGTGCTGTGGCTGCTTTGGGAGTCTCATGCGTCCTCTTTCAAAGCGGACGTGGCGCAAATGAAGCACAGCCTGAGTTCCGGCAAACCGAAGGCGTACACAGCCATGCCGCAAACATCTGCGGAGGCAGGCACCGATCCAAACTCGGCTCCCGCAAACCCAGCGGCATCCCCCACCATCGCCATGCTGAATGTGCCCGGCTCCATGCCAAACGAGGCGCTGCTGACCTTTCGCACGCCTGAGGCGCTGGCTGCATTTCGGGAGCGTGCTGCCGCCCTGGGCCTCGAAGTCCTCGGTTATGACAACAAGCTGCGCACCGCTCGCGTGCGTTTTCGCGATACGGCGGCGCTGGAGCGCGATCTGAATGCGCACGCTGCGGATTACGCCTATGTCGGGCCCAATCTCATCACACGCATTCCAGGGCTGCCGACGCCCCCATCGGTCACCGACACCTCCAATGCCGGAGGGAGCGTCCCCTTTCGCAGCCAAGGGCTGGATGCCATCGGCGCGGGTGGTGATCACACGGGCTGGGGCAAGGGCGTCACCGTCGCCGTCGTTGATTCAGGCATTTCCAATCATCCATCCCTCGCGAACACGCAGATTACTCATTACGACCTCGTCAAAGACGGCAGCGCGTTCAACGGTCACGGCACTGCAATGGCCTCGCTCATCGCGGGCAATGATTCGACCGTCAACGGCGTTTCGCCTGCGGCCAAGCTGCTCGACTTCCGCGTGGCGGACACGAACGGCGAGAGCAACACCGCCTTGGTTTCCTCCGCCATCATCCAGGCCACCGATCTGGGTGCGCGCGTCATCAACATCAGCCTCGGCGCCACTGGCGACTCCCCCGTGCTGGATGAAGCTGTGCGCTACGCCCAAAGTCGCAACGTGGTGGTCGTCGCCGCCGCGGGCAACGAACAGCAGACCTCCCTCTCCATGCCCGCCGGCATCCCGGGCGTGCTCAGTGTCGGCGCTGTGGATGCCAACGGCACGCAGGCGTATTTTTCAAATTCCGGCGCGGGTCTCGTCCTCGTTGCCCCGGGCGTCGGCATCGTTTCCGGTTATGCCGACGACAAGTTCGTCATTGGCAGTGGCACCTCGCAGGCCACCGCGATCACCAGCGGCGTCGTTGCGTATCTCCTCGGTCGCGGTTACTACGGCCCGAACATCATCCCCCTGCTCACCCGCACTGCCGAGCCGCTGCAAGCTCCTGCCACAGCGGTGGGCGCGGGTTTGATTCAGTTGCCGAAGTGAACGGAGGTCAACGCTTCGCCGTCAAGAAAGGCAAGCTTGTCAAGGCGTCACTCTCTTGACGCGCAGCACTTGACCTCTTGCCCCCCCCTCCCTACTTCCCCCATGGCCCGCAATTACACGCTGCACAGCACGCACGAATCCAGCACCCGCATCGACTACAAGGCGGAGCTGAACGAGCAGCAATATGCGGCGGTGACGAGCCCGCCGGGGCAGGCGCTGGTCATCGCGGGCGCGGGCAGTGGCAAGACGCGCACGCTGACCTACCGTGTTGCCTGGCTGCTGGACAATGGCATCCAGCCGGAGTCGATCCTACTGCTCACCTTCACCAACAAAGCGGCACGGGAGATGCAGGAGCGTGTGCAGGCGCTCGTCACCTATGACGCCACCCGCATCTGGGGCGGCACTTTCCATTCCATCGGCAACCGGCTGCTGCGCTACAACGCCGAGCGCCTGGGCTATCGCAAAGGCTTCTCCATCATGGACCGCGAGGATCAGAAAGACCTCATGGAGACTGTGCTCGGCAGCAGCGGCATCGACACCACCACCTACCGCTTTCCCAAAGCCGAAGTGCTTGGAGACATCTTCTCCCTGGCTGACAACACGCTCTGCGCTCTCAAGGAGATCATCCACACGCGCTACCCTTACTTTGAAGAAGTCGCCTCCGGCATTCTCAAGATGCGCACGCTTTATCAAGAGAAGAAGCGCGAGACGAACTGCATGGACTTCGACGACCTGCTGGCGCTCACCGTGCAGTTGCTTGAGGAAAACGAGGATCTGCTGGAGCGCTACCGCACTCAGTTCGAATTCGTCCTCGTCGATGAGTATCAGGACACCAACAGCCTGCAGTGCCGCATGGTGGAGCTGCTCACCGGACCGCAGGGAAATCTCATGGTCGTGGGGGATGACGCGCAGTCCATCTACTCCTGGCGCGGGGCAGATGTCTCCAACATCCTCGAATTCGACCAGCACTGGCCGAAGGCACGCGTGCATAAGATCGAGATCAACTACCGCAGCGTGCCCGAGGTGCTGAACCTGGCCAATGCCGCCATCGCCATGAATCGCGGTCAGATCCCGAAGAATCTCCTGCCCGCGCGTGAGTCGAAGGGCGTGCTGCCCGCGCTCGTCGCACTCGACAGCTCCTCTGCGCAGGCCTCCTTCGTCGCGCAGCGCATCCTCGAACTACAGGATGAAGGCACGGAGCTCAATGACATCGCCGTGCTCTACCGCGCCCATTTCCATAGCATGGAAATCCAGATGGAGCTGACGCAGCGCGGCATCCCTTTCCAGATCACCAGCGGCCTGCGCTTTTTTGAGCAGGCGCATGTAAAGGATGTGGCGGCATTCATGAAGTTTGCCGTGAATCGCCAGGATGAGGTCAGTTTCATGCGGATGGTCCGCCTGGTCGAAGGCATCGGCAATGTCAGCGCCGCCAAGCTCTGGCAGGACTGGCTCAAGTCCGACGCCGCCAAGGCTGAGACGATGCCCTCCAGTTTCTCTGCGGTGCTCCTCCCGCTCAAGGTGCCAAAGAAGGCCAAGACCACCTGGGAGCAGTTTGCCTACACGCTCGACGAACTCATCGACAAAGAGGGCAAGGTCACCGCACCAGCGCAGATGATCCGCAGCATCACCGACGGCGTGTATGAGGACTACATGAAGGCCAAGTTTAAAAACTACGAGCAGCGCCAGCAGGACCTCGAACAGCTCAGCAACTTCAGCGACCGCTTCACCGATCCCCTCGAATTCCTCAGCCAGCTTTCCCTGCTCAGCGGCGTGGACACCGACAACAACCCCGCCCAGCAGGCACAGCAGCAGGACCGCGATGCCGTCACCCTTACCACCGGTCATCAGGCCAAAGGCTTGGAATGGAACGTCGTCTTCGCCGTCTGGCTGGCCGACGGCATGTTCCCCCACAAGCGCGCCATCGACGAAGGCGGCGACGCCGCCCTCGAAGAAGAACGCCGCCTCTTCTACGTCACCGTTACCCGCGCGAAAGACGAACTCTACCTCACCTACCCCGTCATCAATCATCAGGCCCGAGACGGAGACATCATGATGCGTCCCTCACGTTTTATCACGGATCTGCCGAAGGACTTAGTCGAGGTGTGGAATGTGAAGAGCGGGTGGTAGGTAGAAGAAGCAGTCAGCCCCACCTACACCGAGGTGGCATCTCATGGAGACTCCTGCGACGGGAAGAGATGGCAATGATGAAGATTTATCTCACCGGCTCAATCCATGATCTCAATCAGCTCCACCACGAAGTGCAGCGTCGCATTCGGCGGGATGCCGGAGCTTGGCTGGCCAGAGAGCCCGTAGCCGAGGTAGCCGGGGATTTCGAGTTCGATCATGCCGCCCTTGCCCACCTTTTGCAGTCCTTCGGTCCAGCCTTTGACGACTTGGTTGAGGCCAAAGACGATCGGCATGCCGCGAACGTAGGAGCTGTCAAAGACCCGGCCGTTGAAGAGCCAGCCGTGGTAGTTGACTTCCACCCGCTGCTGCGGCGTGGGCTTGGCACCAGTGCCTGCGCGCAGGATGCGGTACTTCAATCCTGATTCAGAGGCGGTGAAGGTTTTGGCAGCCTTCGCGTCGATCGCGCCCGCGCCTTCGGGAAGTTTCGGGAAAGGAACGTCTTCTTCCGCCCGGGTCAATCCGGAGGTGACGAGCATCAGTCCGAACAAGGCCAGAGTCAGCGGACGAAGTTGAATGAGGGGCAGACGAAGAGAGGAGCGAAAGGCGTTCATCGAGCAGAACTGAGCTGAGGGACCCCATTCGTCAAGCGTTTACAGATCCTATCGCAGCATTGAGCACGTTCTCGACAAATAGGGGACGGTGGCGCAGCTCTGCTGGCAGATGCAGAGGACTGATCCTGCCTTATGCCATCACAGCGACGCCGTGGTCGCAGCTGACGCCGCCTCCACCTCGTCCACATACGGCTCACCGGTGAGTTTCTCGATCTTTTCGCGGTTTTCCTTCTCGCTGAGCGGCGGCTTTTCCTCGCCATCTTTAATGGCTGGGCCATGCCAGGTCACGTGCCAGTCCATCCGCTTCCAGCCACCGTCCACCCGCTTGAAGGTGTAGTGCAGTTTCGGCTTCCGGAAGCCAAACCCATCATCAATCGGGCCGATGGTCATCTCGATCTTGAGGGGCTGCGTGTCGGCGATTTGCTTGATTTCAATAGGCGTCTGAGACCTGTCGCCTTTGAGCAGGAAGTGATCCTCCTTTTCCTCGGTCAGTCCGTCACGATGAAAGGCGTTGATGGACCAGTCATAGGCGGGAAAGGTCTGGGCGATTTCCCACATGGTGGGCTCCTTCTCTTCGGGCAGCTTCACCACGTCCTCGATGATCTTTTCAGCCATGGCAGGCCGCTTGACGGTGAGAAAGCGCTCTTCCCTGCCTCTTTGCGCCCGTTGGGCAGGCGTCTCGCAGCCTGGAAGGGCGGGCATCAAACATAGGGCGATAAAAAGGGCGATCCGGGGATTCATGCGAGGTACTGACTGTGTGCTCTGACACAGAAGGATGTAGGCCAGCTTTGCGAGTATAAAAGGGTGAAATCTTTCTCACACGCAGAGATTATCGACAGTTCGCATCCCCCCCACCCTAAAGGATTCGGAAAAGAACTGAAACTTCCGTTCGGCCTCTTCGTTTAACCCGCCATCGAGCCGGACCACCGGACGATTCCACCCATGAAAACGCCAACGCGCCTTTTTCTCCCCCTTGCCTGCGCACTGCTCGTCACCAGCCTTCAGGCTGACAATGAGGTCTATCGCACTTGGACCGATGCCCAGGGTCGCAAGCTGGAGGCGACCTTCCGAGGCATCGAAAACGGCAATGTCTTCCTCCAGGTTCGCAATGGTTACGTCTATCGCCTCCCCATCGACAAGCTCTCCGCTGTCGATCAGGAGGCCGCCAAAACCCTCAAGCCCCAGGGGCTCGGCATTCCCTCTGACCCCAATCTGGCCCAGGCCGCCGCGCAGATCGACATGCTCGTCGAAGCCGGACTGAAGAAAGCCGAGCAGAAGCCCAATCCGCTCGCCTCGGATGAGCAGTTCGTCCGCCGCGTCTTTTTGGATCTCGCGGGCCGCATCCCCACCCGTGAGGAAACGCTGCAGTTCATCAATGACCCGAGTGTTTCAAAGCGTGCGAAGGTGATCGACCGGCTGCTGAACTCCGAAGGCTACCGCAGCCACCTGTTCAACTACTTTGCCGACATGCTGCGCATGGCGGATGTGGCGCAGAAGGCACGTTTCTACACCTATCAGGACTGGTTGAAGGGGCAGCTCTCCGACAATGTGCCATGGAACAAGATCGTGTACTCCATGATGACCGCCGACGGCAAGCTGCTGGAAAACGGTGCCACCGGCTACCTCCTGCGCGATGCCGGCATGCGGCTGGACAATCTCAGCCTCACGCTCAGCACCTTCATCGGGGCCAACGTCTCCTGCGCCCAGTGCCATGACCATCCCTTTGCCGACTGGACGCAGCGCCAGTTTTTTGAAATGGCGTCTTTTTTTGGTGCCACAGAAACCTACGGAGCCAAAGGCAACGGCGGTGGCATGCAGGGCATGCGCAAGGTGCTGGCCTCTTTGGGAGACAAAAAGCTGCAGCAGCAGGCCAAAAACCTTATGCGCGTCAACGGACTGAAAGTCGAGGACACCAGCGAAAACGATTTGAAGCTGCCGGATGATTACAAATATTCGGATGCCAAACCCGGGGAGCATGTGGCCCCCAAACTCATCACCTGGAGTGACGACAAAGCAAAAAAAGCTTATCAAGGCATGCAGGCTCCCAAGCATGATGAGCAACTGCGCAATCAGTTCGCCAAATGGATGACCTCACCCGACAACCCGCGCTTTGCCATGACCATCGCCAACCGCTTGTGGAAGCACATCTTTGGCATCGGCGTCAAGGAGCCTGTCACGGATCTCGATGACCCGAAAGCCAGCGTGAATCCGGAGCTGCTGCACCATCTGGCCTCTGAAATGGTGCGGCTCAAATTTGACCTCAAGCAGTTCCTGCGCGTGCTGTGCAACACCCAGACTTATCAGCGTGAGGCCACCAGCCACGAACTGGCCGACAACACCCCCTATCTCTTTCCCGGCCCGATCCTTCGCCGCATGACCTCCGAACAGGCCTGGGACTCCTGCGCCACCCTCGTCGTGGGTGCCGATGTGGACAAATTCAAAGCCCATCGCGGTGCCACTTACGCCAAGGCCATGAACGTCGATTTCAGCGGCGGTGCCTCGCCCGATGTCGTCAAGAGCCAGATCGAAAACGCCGTGGCCAGCATGCGCCAGTTTGGCGGCGGTGGCGGCAACCCCAAGAACAATGCGAAGAAGAAGCGAGCGATGGGCCAGGAAGAAGACCTCACACTGGCACCGCCGGTGCGCAACGGCATGGTTCTCGCCCGCGCCTCCGAACTGCCGCAGCCGGAAAAGGACCAGCATTTCCTCCGCATGTTTGGCCAGAGTGACCGCCAGATCGCCGACAGTGAAAGCGAGGAGGGCAGCATCCCGCAGGTGCTCATGCTCATGAATGGGGAGGCCCAGCGCGTCATCGGCCAGAACGACTCTCTCGTAGTGCAGACAGCCAGCGCGCAAAAGACGCCCGAGCAGCAGGTAGAAAGCCTCTACCTCAGCTTTTTCAGCCGCAAACCCAAGCCCGACGAACTCGGCAACGCCGTCGCTGGACTCGGTAACGGTCTCACCATGCGCGATCTGACCTGGGTGCTCTTCAATACCCGTGAATTCATCTTCGTGGAATAATCATTCATCCTTCACTGCCATGAATCTTCACAACCAGCTCGATCCCATCACCCGTCGTGCGTTTTGCGAGCGCTGGGCCAGCGCCGCTCTCGGCGTCACCGTCATGCACGGCCTCGGCGGCAATGCGTTTGCAGCAGAAGCAACCAAAACTGCCGCGCCTTCCGGTCCCGGCTTTGGCAAGGCGAAGAATGTCATCTTCCTCCAGATGATCGGTGGCATGACCCACATTGACACGCTGGACCCCAAGGATGGTCCGACTCAAGGCCCGAAGGCCCCGATCAAAACCAAGGCGGATTTTCAATTGGGCGGAACGATGGAAAACCTGGCCAAGCACGCGGACAAGATCAGCATCATCCGCAGCATGACCTCCAAAACAGGGGTGCATGCCGCCGGGCAGTACGTCATCCGCACCGGCTACGAGCAGCGCGGCACCATCAAGCATCCCAATATCGGGGCCTGGGCGCAGCATTTCAAAGGCTCCAGCCACAAGACGCTGCCCTCCAGCGTTTGCGTGAACCGCCAGCCGCAGAATGGCAACGGCTTCTTCCCCTCCAGCTTTTCCCCGCTGCCCATTCTCGATCCGGATTCCGGACTGCAGTACGCCAAGAGCGAAGCCAGCCCGGAGCAGATGATCAAGCGCCTTGTCATGCTGGAGCAGCTAGATGCCGGATTTCGTGATCGCTTCCAAACCTCGGAAGTGAAGAGCTACACGCAGTTCTACGACAAGACGATCAGCATCATGTCCAGCACAGACCTCGAAGCTTTCCACCTGGATGACGAACCGGCTGCTCTGAAGGAAAAGTACGGCAAGGGCAAATTCGGCCAGGGCTGCCTGCTGGCACGCCGTCTGGTGGAAAAAGGCATCCGCTACATCGAGGTCGCCAAAGGCGGCTGGGACATGCACAACAGCATCGACGACGGCCTTGACGAGCACGGTGCCGAACTCGACCAGGCGCTTGCCGCGTTGCTGGAAGATCTCAAGGAACGCGGCCTGCTCGAAAGCACACTCGTCGTTCTTTGCTCGGAATTTGGCCGTGGTCCCAAAATCAACGGCAACGGCGGGCGCGACCATCATCCCAAGGTCTTCTCCACCCTGCTCGCCGGGGGCGGTGTCAAAGGCGGCTTCATCTATGGCTCAAGCGACAAAGAGGGCATGGCGGTGGCCGATAAGCAGGTCAGTCCGCAGGATTTCCTTTCCACCATCGGCTGGAGTCTCGGCCTGCCCATCGACGAAGTCGTCATGTCACCCAGCAACCGCCCCTTCACCGTCGGTGACAAAGGCAAGGCGGTGATGGACGTGTTCGCGTAGCGCCCAAGGGAAAGTACTGTTGAGCTTCAGCTCGCTCTGGTAAACGCACCTCTGCTTCCAGAGTGAGCTAAAGCTCATCAGTACTGTCTTTCCTTCGCAAGCCTTTCGAAGGTCTGGCGTTATTTGCTCCCGCATGCTTTCATCGCGCCCGACCATGACCTCCCGCCGCCATTTTCTTTCCGCCAGCAGCGCCGCGTTTGCCGCTTCCTCATTTCACATCTTCGGTGCTGATCCAGCAAAGAAGTATCGCACAGCATTGATCGGGTCCGGCTGGTGGGGGATGAACATCTTGAAGGAGGCACTGGCCTCCGGCCGCATCAAGGTCTGCGCCTTGTGCGATGTGCATGAAGATGTGGCTTCGAATGCGGGTGACACCGTGAACGGCATCTCGGGAGACGATCCAAAGCTCTACAAGGACTACCGCGAGCTGCTGGACAAAGAAAAGCCGGAGATCGTCATCATCGCCACGCCTGACCACTGGCATGCGCTGCAGGCCATCGCCGCCTGCAAAGCGGGGGCTCATATCTATCTCGAAAAACCCACGGGACATACCATCAACGAAAGCAAGGCCATAGTGACTGCCGCCCGCGCGGCTGGCGTCGTCGTTCAGGTGGGCCTGCACCGCCGCATTGGCCCGCACCACGTCGAAGCGATGAATTTTCTCAAATCCGGTGCCGTGGGCAAGGTCGGCATGGTGCGCGCCTTTGCCGACAGCAAGGGCGGCCCCGAGCAGCCGAAGCCGAACAGCCAGGTACCCGAGGGCATGGACTGGGACATGTGGTGCGGTCCGGCCCCGATGCGCCCCTTCAACACCAAGCTGCACCCCGGCGGCTGGCGCCATTTCCTCGACTACGCCAACGGCACCATGGCCGACTGGGGCGTGCACTGGCTGGACCAGGTCATGCTCTGGAGCGGTGAGAAGGGACCCAAGAAAATCTTTTGCACCGGCGGGCGTCCCATTGCAGGCCCTGCTGTACTTAATGACAAGGAACAGACCACCGACGCGCCGGACCATCAGGTGGCCACGTTCGAGTTTGAGCAGTTCACCGCCGTGTGGGAGCACCGCAAATTTGGCGACAACAACAACGAGAAGCACAAAATCGGCTGCTACTTCTACGGTGAAAAAGGCGTGCTGCACATCGGCTGGCGCGACGGCTGGACCTTCTACCCGGTGAACACCAAGGACGGTGAGAAGCACGGCAACCACCAGCTTCAGGAGCCCGACGGCCACAACATCGCCCTGCTCTGGGCCGACTTCATCGACGCCATCGAGAAGAAAAAGCAGCCCGTCGCCGACATCGAAAGCGCCCACCGCTCCACCTGCCTGCCTCTGCTCGGCATGCTCAGCTACAAAGCGGGACGCAGCATCCAGTGGGACCCGGAAAAAGAGCTCATCATCGGGGACGCGGAAGCCAGCAAACTCATGCAGCGTGAGTACCGCAAGCCGTGGGCTTACCCGGTTTGAATAAGATGATGGCCCGCTGGGTGAGCCAGGCCTTGTTCAATGAACATGTTCCATTAGTACTACGCGAAAACCTTGATGGCTGTAACGAGAGTCTGGCGGCGCTTTTCCGCGAAACGAGGATGCAGTGTGCTCTTTCGTATCATTGTTCCATGACCCTCCGCGCAGGAATCGTTCGGCCTGATCCCCATTGTACCATTCTTCGCACCACTCCCACACATTACCGCCGAGATCATAGAGCCCTGATTTGTTGGGCCTGAAGGTCATCACGGGGGATGTGGTGATAAAACCATCGCTGTATCCCTCGATGAAACCGCGAGTGGGAAATCTCTCCTTCCAGACCATGTCGGCGTAATTCCCGTCCTGGTTGTTTCTCACGGGCGGGTAGTCCCCTTCCCATGGAAAGTGCTCCTTTTGATAAGTCCGGCGAAATTCCGGAGTGGTATCCCCTGCCCAGACCTCCATATCACCAATCCCGACAGCGTAGCTCCACTCTTTGTCCGTGGGCAGACGGTAGACCCGGCCTTCTTTTTTGCCAAGCCATCGGCAAAACTCTTTTGCATCAGCCCAGTTCACAGCGACTACCGGATGATCATCTTGATTACCGATGGGAACACCGTCCTTTTGCTGGGCTGACCACTCCGCATTTACATTTGGAACTTCTTTGGCATAAGCGGCATAGTCCTGGCGCCGTGTCTCGTGAATGCAGAAGAGAACTTGGGTGCCGGAAACTTTGACAAATTTCATGCCGAGACTGTTGGTGAACGCCTTTCCAATTCGGGCGTTCGTCACCGTTGTTTCCAATCCTTTGCGATATTGCATGACCTCTTTGGCCTCCTCCACGCGATCGGTCTTGGTCAGGGTGCTCTCCAGAGCCTGCAAATTGATGGTGTAGGCTGCGAGCAGGCCGGCTTGTGCAGCACTGCGCTGCTGGGAGAGTTTTCCAACTTCTGAACGGTAAACGGCACGAAGTTTCTTCAGCGGTGCTGGTGTCGCTTCATCATCTCCCTCAGGGGGGCTTTCGTTGTTCGCGATGAGTTTTTTCTCCTCTTCAATCGCGATCACCTCCGGCAGTCGGCCCGCTTTTTTGGCCTCCTCTTCGGCACTGGTGAGCGCAATGAGAAATTTGGCGCTTAGTCCCTCCATTCCTTTGTCATACGGACTGCTGACCCGTTCGGCTACTAGGAAAGCATACTGCTGCTGCAACTGGATCAGTTCCTTGGGAGATGCAGCATCAGCGATGGCACCAGTCGCGACAAACAATAGAACTAGGAGAAGATCACGGAACATTGTGGCGGTTGATTTCGCCGACGATGTGCCAGTTTTGGAAAATCGCCACTATTTCATCTGGCTGCCATTTCTATTGGCCAGAATCCCCCTTCCAGACGGATTGCCGCTTGATCTTTTCCTCATCCTTCTGCATTCGGCATTGCCAATTAGGCATCCTTCCTGCTTTGCCTCCTCAGCACCATCCAGCCATGTCCGAAACTCCTCCGCTAAACCTCCGCATCCACGGCTTTCAACTTCTCGAAGACGACCTGCGCTACCTCATGGAGGCGTTCTCCGCCGTGCTCAAGCAGCTGGGGGAACCCGAACTCGCCGCCAGCCTTCCATGGATCGGCACCGGGGTGCCGCAAAAAACCAATCGCTCCCTCGGTCAGGCCTATTCCATCGCCTTCCAATTGCTCAATGTCGTCGAAGAACGCGCCGCTTCGCAAATCCGCCGTTTGCGTGAGAAAAAGAGCGGGCCTGAGGCCGAAAAGGGCCTGTGGGCAGACAATTTGAAGCAGCTGCGTACCCTCGGCCTCAACGAGGCCGACATCCTCGCCGCATTGCGCGATGTCTGCGTGGAGCCCGTGCTCACCGCACACCCCACCGAGGCGAAACGCGAGACGGTGCGCGAGCTGCACCGCGAGATCTACAGCCTCATGAACCGTCATGAGAACCCGGCCTACACGCCGCGTGAGCAGGCCCGTCTGCAAAGCCAGCTCCAGACCCAGCTCGAAAACCTCTGGCGCACCGGCGAGATCCACGTCACCCGCCCCAGCATCGAGGCCGAGCTGCAAAACGCGCTGCACTACTTGCGCGATGTCTTTCCCGAAGCTCTCACCCGCGCCCACGTCCACCTGCGCGAGGCCTGGCAGGCCGCCGGTTATGACGTGGCTGAAATCGACTCCCTGCCCCCCTTGGTCCGTTTCGGCTCCTGGATCGGCGGCGACCGTGACGGGCACCCCTTCGTCACGGCGGATGTCACCCGCCATGCCTTGCAGGTCATGCGCAAGAACGCACTGCGGGTGCAGCGCCGTGCGCTCGAATCCCTCGCCTTTCATCTGCCGCTCAGCTCGCTGTTCCAGATCACCCCACCGCTGCTCACCGAACTGATCACGACGCTCAGCCTGCAGCTCAAATCTGAGCCGGGCGTTGATCTCGCCAACATCTTGGAGCGCAACAAGGAGGAACCCTGGCGGGCCGCTGTTTACCTCATGCATGCAAAGGTCGTCCTCGCCAGCGAGAAACCCTCCTCACTGGTAGCTTATGTGCAGCCAGGGGAGCTGCGTGCTGACATCGACGTCCTTGCACAAACCTTGCTCGATGTCGGCTCCAAGGCCGTCGTCGAAGAACAGATCGTTCCGTTCCGCCGCAATCTCACCGCCTTCGGTTTCCACTCCGCCGTGCTGGATGTGCGGCAGAATTCCGCCTTCCACGAGAAGGCGCTGGATCAACTTCTGCGTGCTGCTGGCCTGCTTGACTGCGGTTCCTTCATCACCTGGAGCATCGAGCAAAAACGCGAGCTGCTGGATCGCGAGCTCGTCTCCCCGCGTCCCTTCCTCTCTCCTGGCATCTCTGCGGGGCCTGAAGCCGATACCGTGCTGGACTGCTACCGCGTCCTAGCCGATCACCGCGCCAAGTTTGGCAATGCGGGCCTCGGCTCCCTCATCATCTCGATGACCCGCTGCGTCGAAGACATGCTCGTTGTCTTTATTCTTGCCCGTGAGGCGGGGCTCATGACCTGGAGTGAGGAAGGACTTGTCTGTCCCCTGCCCGTCGTGCCTTTGTTCGAAACCATGGGCGATCTCGAATCCGGTCCTGGCATCGTCGAAGCCTTCCTCTCACATCCCGTCGCCAAACGCAGTCTGCTCGCGCAGAGCAAGGGCGGCACGCCTGTGTTCCAAATGATGGTCGGTTACTCCGACTCCAACAAAGACTGCGGCATCGTCGCCAGTCAGTGCGCCCTGCACCGGGCGCAGCGTGAGCTTTCCAGCACCATCCAGCGCCATGGCGTGCGTCCGATCTTTTTCCATGGCCGTGGCGGCACCGTCGGACGTGGCGCGGGTCCCACACACTGGTTCATGGAGGCGCTGCCGCATGGCTCTCTCAGTGGCGGCATGCGCATGACCGAGCAGGGCGAGACCATTGCGCAAAAATACGCGCACATCGGCTCCGCCGTTTACAATGCCGAGCTGCTCATGGCCTCCGCCACCGCAGCCACCGCACGCCATCGCTACACCGAATCCAGCGCGCCACCCGCTCTGGAGCCTCTCTTTGACAAACTCGCCGCAGACAGCCGGGATGCGTATCGCGCCTTCCTCCACGCGCCGGATTTCATGAAGTTTTACCGTCAGGCCACGCCGATCGACGCGCTGGAAAACTCCCGCATCGGCTCCCGCCCCGCGCGCCGCACCGGCCAGGCCTCGCTTGATGACCTGCGCGCCATTCCCTGGGTCTTTTCGTGGACGCAGTCCCGCTTCTACCTCCCCGGCTGGTTCGGTGCCGGAAGTGCCTTGACCAAGCTCAAGACCGAGGATCCCCAGAGCTATGCCACCCTGGCCGCCGCAATTCCCGGCTCCGCCTTCCTGCGCTACGTCCTCACCAACATCGAAAGCTCCCTCGTCAGTGCCAACACCGACCTCATGCGCGCCTACGCCGCCCTGGTGGAAGACACCGCCGTGCGTGACCGCTTCCTCAGCACCATCCTCAGCGAATACGAAGCCACCCGCAGCATCATCGACGACCTCTTCCAAGGCACCTTCGAAGAACGCCGCCCCCGCCTCGCCTACACCCTGAACATCCGCGAAGAACCTCTCAAGGTGCTGCACCACCAGCAGATCGCCCTCCTGCGCGAATGGCGCGGACTCTCCGCCGCTGGCAATACCGAGGCGGCGGATGCGATGGTCTCGGATTTGCTGATTTCCATCAACGCGATTGCCTCGGGACTGCGGACGACAGGTTAGCGATGACGAAGGGCAGACACTCGTCGTTCGTTCCACACGGCACCTGGCAAATGCCGCTCTTTGGTATGCGAGCTCGAGCTAGGCAACAAGGAGCGGGACTTGCCAAGTCCCGCAGCGCTGAGTTTGGGGTGTGGAAGTGCTCAAGGGTATGCGCATATCCACCTGTCCGCCCCTTTACTTGACCCGCCCGTCGGGCTCAGGCGGCACCACGAGCGCTGGCACATCCAGCGCGAACAGTTCCTGCCCGACATGATGCCCTGCGCTGCTAACGAGAATCATGCCATTGAGCGCTGCCACGATGCTGACGCGATTGAAGGTGGCCAGCCTGCGGCTGCCTTCTTCAGTGCCGTCCGTGAGCCACAGGTCGGTGCCGGATTCCGCATTCTTGCGCTGAGCCAGTACGCGCCCGTTGGCCAGCGGAAGGAGTTTGGAGATCTCCGCATCTTCGCTTCCAAGGGCCATGTCAATCACCAGGCGGGTGCCGCGCTTGGTGCCGTCTGTGGTCCAGAGCTCCAGCCCGTGCTCACCGTCATCCAAGGTGAAGTAGAGCCGGTCTCCGGAGACGACGGGGGTGACATGCCGCCCGAGCGGCAGGGAGAAGGTGGCGTCTTTGTAGGGATCGCTGTCCCAGATCACGCCGGTGCCCGCCGCCGTGCCATCGCTGCTCCATACACCGCAGTGCCGTGTGCGGTCGCCGGCCAGAAAGACCCCGCGCTCGCCCACACGCCCGAACCAGTGCGGGGATATCTCCGACTTTGACCACGGCCATGCTGGCAGTTTGACCACGGATTTTCCATCGGTGTGCCACCATTCCAAAGGCTGCTTGCAACCACGCGGCAGCATCAGCACGCCGGTTGGCAAAGAGAGCAGCTGGGGAGTTCCACCATCGTTGTCAAAATCAGGCAGCCCCGGCAGCGTCAGCTTTTTCAGCCCTGCGCGTGTGCCGTCGATGCTCCAAAAGGCTTTGCCCTCTGAGTCCAGTTTCAGCATGGCCCCATTCAGCATCGCACCATCGGTGTAGTCATCCCAGCCATCGAAATGTTCGGCAAGAGTTTCCGTTACTCCTGTGTGGAGATTCAGAGCGACCAACCCATGTCCTCTGGAGTCACCGTGAAGTGAAAGCACCAGACGATCCTTGATCAGAAAAGGCAGGGCATGTTTGCAGACATCTTTGCCGTCTTCAGAGATGGGACGCGTACCGGCCTCGGTGCCATCCGTCACCCAGACCTGGCTGCCTTTGCCCAGAGCCGCGTTGGGCCCCTGAAAGTAGAGACGGTTTTCAAAGACGAAGGGATTGTCAAAAATCGAGCCGCCCGTCCGCCATGGAAAATCTTTGACCTTATGCGTGCCTGCCGTGCTGCCGTCGGAGCGATACAGCGAGGCCACCGTTTTGCCGCCTTGATCCGAACCGGCGATAAACCAAACCTGATTTCCCCAGACATAGAAATTCATCAACCCCGAGCCACCCGGCCCCGGATTCAAGTCAGCGACCAAACGCAGCGCGGTGGGTTCCGCCGCAGTGAGAGCTGACGCGAGCACGACGCTGATACAAACAAAGGAACGCCACATATTTGGCAGCGTAATGAATAAAGCCTGTGGACGTCAATGCTTGAATGGACCTCACACCCGTCCGCGGTATTCCCCAGGCGCCACGCCTACCCAGCGCTTGAACACTCGGGAGAAGATCGCTGCATTCGCATAGCCGACGTTTGCAGCCACGACCTCAAGCTTGTCGTTTCCGGCTTCCAGAAAGCGACGCGCCAACTCCATTCTTAAACATGTAAGGTGCTGCATCGGGCTGCGGCCCAGTTCTTTCATGCACAGACGACGCAAGTGCTCCGGGCTGCAATGACTGCGGTGCGCCAGCTCAGCGAGTGTCCAGTCGCGCATCAGATCCTGCTCCACATCCGCCCACAGTTTGGCCACACGCGGCTCACGGCTGCGCCAGGGCTGGGCGATGCGGCGGATCGTGGCATGCAGCAGTTCCAGCCAATGATGCAGCAGGCGCGGCTCGCGCTCGCCCTCCCATTCGGCGCGCACGCCCTGGATGATGCGCACGATTTCATCCGCATGCGCCGTCGGCATCACGGGCGATGCCGCTCCGACCACGGGTGTGACAAAACTCGGCTCGTCATAACGCACCCACGCAAAGCACCAGCGCTCCCTCCCCTTGGCTTCAAAGGCATTCAGCACCCGTGGTGGCGCGAGACAGACCATGCCCGGCTTCACCTGCAGCCAGCGACCATCGAGTAAAATGGAGCCTTCACCGCTGACACATGCGAGCACAAAACTTCCCGTCGGACTCATGCGCACTCGTCGGTACGGCGGCAGCGCCTCATCCATGCCAAAGCGCGCGATGCGGTGCGTCGTCATTTCCACACACTCCCGCGACTCAACCACCCAGCGTCGCGTGCGCGGGCCATCGAGAGTTGTTTCATTGAGTTCGTTGTTTGGCATCATGGATTCACTTTCATCAAATTGCCGTCTTGACCAATGTTGTCTGGCTGGTCGTTTGAAAGCAATCCTTTCACATCGCCTTCATCATCGTATTGCCAGATGCGCACGCGGCCAAAGCTCACCTGCGAGACCTTCCATGGGGCCGGGCCCGCCCAATCGGGCAGCCACACACCGAGACTTAGCTGCGCGGCGATGCAGGGTACGAACTTCGTATTCTCGCCGATGAACTTGCCGTCGATCCAATGCTTCGCGACCTGCCCCTGATGCACTGCATACCGATTGGGACCGAGCTTCTTCAAAGGATTGCCCCAGTAACTCCCAAACGGCACCTTTAAATCACGCACCCAGTAGCGCCCATCATGCTCCATGACTTGGTCATCGCGCAGTTCTTTGATCTCCACGAGCGTTGTGCGCCACTCCGTGGTGTAGGTGTGAAATTTTCCATCCGCCACCTGCACCGGCAGCACGCGGCTGTCCGTCTTCTTGTGCAGGAAGGTGTTGTAGAGGCCATGCTCGAAGTCACCCTTCTTGCCCAGTTCGCAAAAGTCGAGCTCTGACCAGTAATAGGCATTCCCGCGCCCCCATTCCTGGAGGTAAGGCTGGTAAAGCGGATTCTCCTTCACATAACCATCCGCCAGTTCCGGCTTCACCCGCGTGTTCCAGCCAGCGAAGACCCAGATCGCCGGAATGGTGCCGACAGGGTGCGTGGGATCTTCCGGCCCGCCTTCCAGCTTTGCCGTTCCGCCCACACGCATGGAAATCTCGAAACGACCGGAGGCAAAGAACGCCTTGCTTACGATCACACCACCCACGCGATCTCCGTGATTCCATAGCCCTTTCACCGGCCCATCGTACTTTTCGCCATGCGCCTCGCAGACGAGCACCTTGTGTTTGCCCCCTTCGGCATCGGCTTCTTCCTCGACCCGCACGTTTGCCGGCACCACGCCGTGATGACCATTGCCCCAATGCCGGCGCATCACGTACCACTGGGTGGAATCAATGCCTTCTGACCACTGCTCATCTAGGGCCAGCGTTGCGCCCTCCTTCAACGCAGGCAGGTCGGCGTGTGTGTGCAGCGCTGAGAGCAGAAGTAGGCAGAGCAGGCGGGGCTTCATCTCGCCCACCTAAGCGCGGCGGGCAAGGCTGTCACGTGCGGGTGTGCATCGTGTTTGGCGCGCGCCATGATCAAGGACGAGTTGGATTTCGCTTGGTCGGCATACCTTGACGGCTTGACCAGTTCTTGACCTCTTCAAAAGTGCATTTCAGGCATGACACCGTGCATGCCCACCTGCTAGCCTGCGTGTAACCAACCCGTTATTCCCGCTACAACCATGAAGTACTTCTTCTCTTTGCTCCTCCTCACCACCGCACTCCACGCGGACCCCGTTTCCCTCTTTGACGGCAAGACGCTCGACGGCTGGGACTACGATCCCAAGATCTGGCGTGTGGAAGACGGCATGATCACCGGCGGCTCCACCACGGAGAAGATCAAGGAGAACCACTTCATCTGCTCGAAGAAGAACTATCATAACTTTGATCTGAAGCTCAAGATCAAGGTCAGCGGCGATCCGAAAACCGGCATGCTCAACAGCGGCATCCAGATTCGCAGCCTGCGCGTGCCCGGCGGTGCGCACATGACGGGGTACCAGGTCGATTGCGGCGCAGGCTGGTTTGGCAAAATTTATGACGAGTTCCGCCGCAACAAAGTCGTCTGGACACCCACGCCGGAGCAGCAGGCAGCGCTTGATAAAGCCATCGATGTCTTCGGCTGGAACGAGTACCGCATCCGCGCCGAAGGCCCGCGCATCCAGACGTGGATCAACGGCGTCCACTGCATCGACTACACGGAGACGGACAAGAACATCGCGCTCGATGGCCTCATAGGCCCGCAGGTTCACAGCGGAGGTGTCTGCCTCGTGCAGGTCAAAGACGTGACAATTGAAGAACTGCCTCCCACCGCTGGCGCGCCGACATGGGAATCACTCGGCGGAATCGATGCCGCTCGAAAACTCGTCGCCCCCCCGCCAAAGCCGCAGGCCGATGCTACCGCCGCACCGAAGCGCGACGTCAGCTACAACAACATCCAGAGCACCGCCTTGAGCGCCGAGGAGCAGTTGAAGAAGTTTCATCTGCCAGAGGGCTATGAGATCGAACTCGTCGTCAAAGAAAGCGAAGGACTGGGCAAATTCGTCAGCGTTTACTTTGATCAGCGAGGACGAATGTGGACTCAGACTGCACTGGAGTATCCTGTAGACGCGAATGAAAACCCCGCAGCCGCCGAGGCGGTGTATGCGGCCCACGGCAAGGACAAGGTGCTCGTCTATCCGCGGGAGTCGGTGAATGCGCCGATTCCCGCGGGTGGACTCACCCACCCAACCGTTTTCGCCGAGGGCCTCGCCATTCCCACCGGCATGCTTCCCTGGGGCAATGGCGACACCTGCTACGTGCAGCACGGCCACGATCTGAAACTCTACAAGGACACCAATGGCGATGGCAAGGCGGATACGTTCGATGTCATCCTCACCGGCTTCGGAGTGCAGGACTCACACCTGTTTCCGCATCAGTTCACCCGCGCCCCCGGCGGCTGGATCTGGATGGCGCAGGGCCTCTTCAACAACAGCAAGGTGCATAAACCCGGCAGCGATGTCATCGTTGAGTACCCGAAGTGCGGCATGGCCCGCTTCCGGCCTGATGGCAGCGATTTTGAAATGACCAGCGTCGGTCCCAACAACATCTGGGGCCTCGTCATCACCGGCGAAGGCGAGGCCTTCATCCAGGAAGCCAACGACTACGGCTACCCCATCATGCCCTTCCACGAATACGCCTACTACCCCGGCGGCATGGAGGCGCTCAAAAAGAGCTACCAGCCCGACTTCCCGCCGCAGGCCGAGTTCCGCATGGGCGGCACCGGCTTGAGCGGCCTCGCGTTGATCGAAAGCGGCACCCTCCGCGACACCAAAGCCGCGCACACCATGGCCGTCGCCAATCCCATCACCTCCAAGATCCAAACCCTCGGCATGCACCGCGACGGTGCGTATTGGAAGCTGGAACAACTCGCCGACCTCATCACCTGCGATGATCCCTTCTTCCGCCCCGTCGGCCTGACGAACGGCCCTGATGGCTGCATCTACATCGTCGATTGGTACAACAAGATCATCTCCCACAATGAAGTGCCAAGAACGCATCCCGACCGGGACAAGACACGTGGGCGAATCTGGCGCGTGAAGCCGAAGGGAGCGAAAACCGAAGTCGCGGACTTTACGAAGCTCAGCCGCGACGACCTCAATGCCTCACTCAAGGATGGACCCATTGGTAAAACTCAAATCGCCTGGCAAACGCTCAACGACAGAAAGCAACTTCCCGCGAGCCATTGGGCCGCATCCGAATATGCATACCCCAAAGAGAGCATTCAAATCCGCGCCATCGGTCGCAACTTGTCCGATCACAACATCGGCGAACTGCTCGCCTTCGCCAAACCGAGCCTCCCCGGCCCGCTCGGTCAATCCTCCCGTGGCCCCAAACAAATTCCCGTGCGTGAGGCCTACGATCGCGAGTTCGAACGCTTCCTCGTCCGCATGTTCCTGGAACGTCATCCCCAGGTCGTCGCGAAGTTCCTCGACTCCGAGGCTGCAACAAAGCTGCCGGTGGAGGCTCGTGTACTTGCCTCGCTCGCGTTGGAACCGAAAAACAGCGTTTCACGTGTGGCCAAACTGCTGCCCCTGCTCGACCGTGCCCCCAATGACGAAGAGCTCCTCCGTCTTGCGCAGTTTCCCGCCCTGCCAGGTGTTGGCACATCACTCAAGGCTCTCCTCACGAATGAAAAATCGCACACATCCGTTGCTGAGAAGTTGCTGGCGCAACGGACAAAACTCGACTCCGCGCAAATCGCGCCGCTGCTGACAGAGACGGCGAGAGAAATGCTGCAAGGTGATGCGAACACTTTGGCCTTGCAACTCATCGGCGGCTTTCAGCTCACGGCACTCGAAAGCGATCTCATAGCACTTCTGAATCAGCACCCCTCCCCTGCCCTTCTAAACGCCCTGCGCGACCTCCGCAGCAGCGCGGCAGACATCTTCGCCTCACTGGCCAAATCTGACGCTGATCCCCTCATCCGCGATGCCGCACTCGAAGCCCTCGCCGCATCACGGGCTCCTGATGCCGCCCCAAAACTCCTCGCGCTTTATCCTGATCTCCCACCTGCGCAACGCAAGGCCGCGCTCACCACGCTCGCCAGCACCAAAGCGGGTGCCCAAACCATCGTCACCGCCTTGCTCGACAAAAAACTCCCGCAGACCGATCTCGATGGCCCCACCGTCGAGAGGCTTGCCACCGTGCTCGGCAATGATCCTGCACTCGAAAAACTCCAGCAGCAGCTCGGCGGCATCTTCCGCGAAGTCTTGCTGCTCGATGGAGAAGACACGGCGTGGGTCGATTCCAGGATCCCGCTCGAAGGCCCCTTCACCGTCGAAGCCTGGGTGCGTCTTGCCGAAGGAATCAGCAATGCCGACAGCCTCCTTGGCACATCCGGTGGCGTGGACATGAACTTCTTCGGTTCCAAGTTCCGCGTCTATGCCGGCTCCGAGTTGAAGGATGTTTGCGTGGCGACGAAGCCCATGACACCCGATCTCTGGACGCATCTCGCCGTCACCCGCGATGAGAAAAATATCATCCGCATCTACCAAAACGGCGAGCTCGATGCCACAGGCACCAAGCCGGCACCTGCCAAATGGGAGAACTGTAAAATCGGCTGGAGTGGTCCCAAGCAAGGCACGGAAGGCGTCATCACCGAGTTCCGCGTGTGGAAAACAGCCCGCAGCGCCCAGGAAATTCGAGCCTCGTTTGACCGTTCTGTAGTACCGGCTTCAGCCGGTTCCGATCTCACCTACTCATCCTCAGACCGGCTAAAGCCTGAACTAAAAAACATCTTTGGAAAAGGCGCGCGCATGGCCAAAACCATCGACACCCCACCGCTGCTCACTGAAGAGCAAGCCAAAGCCCTCGACACCAAATTCGCCCGCTTCACCGCACTCGCCCCCACAGGCAATGCCGCCAACGGCAAGGTCCTCAGCGCCCTTTGCATGGCCTGCCATCAGATCGGCAATGCCGGCGGCCAGATCGGCCCGAATCTGAGTGGCGTTGGCGCGATGGGCCTCGAGGCTGTGCTGCGCAACATCCTCACCCCGAACGCCGCGATGGAGCCCGGCTACCGCATCTACCGTGTTGAGATGAAAAACGGCGACCTCATTGATGCCTTCTTCGTGAGCGAAGACAAGAATGCCACCATCATCCGCCAGCCCGGTTTGCAGGATCGTCGCCTCAATAAAAAGGACATCCGCAGCACCAAGTTCATTCGCCGCTCACTCATGCCGGAGGGCTTGCTGGACACCTTGCAGGATCAGCAGGTGGCCGATTTGCTGGCTTATTTGATGACCCTGAAAGGATAGCCCCAAGGAGCGGGACCTGCCAAGTCCCGGCTTGGGGTGTTTTAAAAGCGCCCCCAAACTCAACCCCCAGCCAGGACTTGGCAAGTCCTGCTCCTTGTACTTGGCAAGTCCCGCTCCTTGGGATAAGCCCAGCAATGCCAACCACCTCCAACGATCCCACCTCCAAACCTGCCGCACCTGCAGATTTGGAAATCAAAGATGCCCAGCTCATCTTCAATCATGTCTGGAAGCAGCTCGAAGCGGACTATGGCCGTGAACGCCTGCGCTTTCCGAAGGAGCTGATCCTGCTTGGTGGGGCGCCCGGCGCGGGCAAGGGCACCAACACGGATTTCATCCGCAAAGTGCGCGGCATCACCGCGCAGCCGATTGTTGTCAGCGCTCTCCTCGACAGCCCGGAAGCCCAAAAGCTCAAATCTCAGGGTGGCATGGTGGGCGACCGCGAAGTGGTGGGCATCCTCATTCGCAAGCTGCTCGAAGCTGAGCAGCAAAATGGTGCGATCCTCGATGGCTTCCCACGCACCAAGGTGCAGGTGGAGTGTTTGAAAATGCTCTTTGACGAGATGATTCGCCTGCGCCGTGATTTCTCGGAAACACCGGACGCCGCGCATTTCAAACAGCCCATCTTCCACATCATGGTGCTGTTTGTCGATGAGGCGGAAAGCATCGCCCGCCAGCTCAAGCGCGGGAAAGAAGTGCTCGCGCACAACGCAGAAGTCCACAGCTCAGGGCTGGGCGATCTGTGGGAAGAACGGGCCACCGACTTTGACTCTGCGCTGGCGCGCAATCGCTACAAGGTCTTCAAAGAGAAGACCTACGACGCGCTCGTTTCCCTCAAGGAGATCTTCCACTACCACTTCATCAATGCGCAGGCACCGCTGGAACTAGTTCAGGACAACATCGTTCGCGAGCTCGAATACCAAAGCTCCCTCGAACTCGACCCGCGCACCTTCGACCAGTTGCGCGATCTGCCGCTGGCCAGCGAAATCGTGCGACATGCGCGCCAGGATCTCGTGCGCCGTCTCGACGCCTACAAGGTGGAGAAACCGGAGCTCATGCTCGCGGTGGTCACATTCATTCAGGACAAGATGATGCCCATCATCGTCCGCCACGCGATCTCCGGCCGCGCGGACATCAATTCTGAAGACAAGCTCTTTCATGACCCCGAAGCACTGGCGATGCTCATCGACATCTTCTCGGAACGCGGCTACCACGCCACAGCGGACCTTCACCGCATCGAAATCCCGGAACGCTTTGACTTGCAGACCGGCCAGATTCACTGCCGCAAGAAAAAAGTCTTCCGCTTCCGCATCATCTTCAAAGGCTCAGAGATTCGCCGCGGTCAGTTCATGGCCTGAGACACTGCGAATGCCCGCCCCGCCGTCAGGGCTTGGTGATTTCCACCCGGTAGAACTTGCTCGTCCCCGTGGCGCTCATATCCGTGACGGTCCGCTGGGTGCCGTTGTCGCTGGTGGTGAAGCTGGTGAGCTCACTCCACACGGCGCCTGAACCCAGTGTCGGACTGGCTTTGACGGTGTAGGTGCGGTCAAGCAGCATCGGGCTGATCACGATCTGCATCTGGCCAGGCTGGTTTGGTACGGTTGTATTGCTGAGCAGGAAGCGTGAGGTGGCGTCATTCGGCACCAGTCCGGCGGTGAATTTGAAGAGGTTTGTCAGTCCACTCCCATCGCTCACGAAGCCGGGCGCGGCATTAGGGTTGTTCTGGCCAAAATACTGCACCTGCCAGGAATCGGCGATGCCATCACCTGCGTAGCGACCGAGATCATCATTGCCGATGTTAAGGATCGTCAGATTCAGTATGCTGCTGGCCCCGAAGTAACTTCCCTGCACTGTTGCGGCGGTGTCTTGATACACATGGCCAGCGGTGGCGAGGCCACCGCTGATGGTGATGCTGGGTCCGTTTAGGACGCTCCAGGTCAGGGCATTGGCAATTGACGCCAGAATAGTGCCATCATCCAGCATGGCGGTGGCGCTGAACTGGCTGGTGGCTGCCTCGTTTAGCGTCGTGGGTGCGGCAGCGACTTGCAATGAAGTGACTTCATAAAGCTGGCCGAGGTAACCGCTCTTTGCAGTCTCGGCCGGCGCAGCCGCATTAGAAATGCCACTGACACCTCCTGCACTGCCGTCATTTTGATAGTTCACGCTGGCTGCGCGCTGGCCGCCGCCATCGTTGCTCTCGGCAGTGAGGGAGTAACTAGCACTCGTGCGCGGACCAGCATGCAGCGCGCTGGCACAGAGCAGGAGGAAGAGCGAGGATGCGATTTTCATGAGATTGGCGGGGCAAGGAGGAAAAGGGCTGTCAGTGAGGAACATGGAGAAATTCGGCCTGCTTGATGCGGATGGTGGTGCAGGAGAAGCGACCTTGACAGCTGATCAACTGAGGCACGTGGGCATGAAGAGTCGTGATGCCAAGCATGGCAAACAGAATGGCAGCGAGTCTCATCAGGAGTCGGTTCTGAACGTTGGTAATCAAACGAGTTTGCACCCAAGGATAAAGATCAGGGTTAATTCAGCTCTTTGCCTACAACAAGGCGAAATAATTCGTTGTCAAAATTAACCAGCAGGCAAGCATGTGGCATTATCCGCCACATTCGAGCCTGCCCACTACACCCATGCAGCCTCGCCGAATGCGCGTCTGCAACAGCGCAGCCGGAGTGAGGCAGTATCTGACCCTGGCGACGTGAGACACTTGCACGGCTGCATGGCCGCCGCTAGTCATGCCTCCTCATGTCCACCATCGTTGTAGCTCAAAAAAATGGCGTCGCTTGCATTGGCGCTGACACGCTCAGCTGTCTCGGCTCATTGCGTCAGAAGGCGCAGCACGTCGTCAACAAGACCAAGATCACCAAGATTGATGACACCTTCATCGGTCTCACAGGCACCTCGGCGAGCCTGGTGGTGATGAACAGCTACTTTTCCAACCCAGACCGCCCGCGCGATTTCTCCTCCAGCGAAGCCATTTTTGAAACCTTCCGTCATTCGCACGGCTGGCTGAAAGCTGAGTACTTCATGGCCGCCATGCCTGACAAGGGCGAGGAATACGAGACCACGCAGTTCTACGGCCTCATGGCCAACCCCCACGGCATCTTCGCCATCTACTCGTACCGGTCCGCGCAGCAGTTTCACAAATTCTGGGCCGCCGGCTCAGGCCGCGACTACGCCCTCGGTGCTATGCAGACGGCGTATGACAAGGGCAAAACCGCCGAGGAAATCGCCCGCGCCGGACTCGAAGCCGCCGCTGAATTTGACAGCGCCACCAGTGCGCCGTTTGAGATTCACAATGTGCCGCTGCTCTCCGCTGCGAAACCCAAAGCCACCCGCAAGAAATAGCTCCCTTCGACTTTCTTCTCTCTTCTCCAACCATGAAGCGTCTCCTCCTCCCCTTCCTCGCTCTCAGCGCAGCTCTTGCCGATGCCCCCAAGGACAATCAAGCTGCGACCGTGCGCCCTGTGCCACCTCCTGGCGTGGCCGTTCCAGAGGCGGACCGTGCCCGGCTCACGGAAGGTTTGAAGAAACTCCGCAGCGCCATTGATGATGCCACCAGGGCACAGGCGAAAAATCCACAGCTTGCCGATCTGCTACCCGACATTGAGATTTACCACAAGGCAGTCGATTGGGCACTGCGCTACAACGAGGTGCACAAGCTGGGTGAACTCAAAAGCGCGGATGAAATCATCGCCGAAGGCCTGCAACGTGCCGAGCAGTTCAAGACCGGCCAGGTACCGTGGACGAAGCTGAAGGGCCTGGTGGTGCGCGCTTACCGCTCCAAGATCGACGGCTCGGTGCAGCCCTATGGCATGGTCATTCCTGAGAGCTATGTGGGTGCGCCCGTGCGCATGGACATCTGGTGCCATGGACGAGGAGAGACGCTCAGCGAGCTCGCGTTCCTTGACCAGCGTAGAAAGCAGCTTGGCCAGATCACGCCAAAGGGCGCTCTCGTGCTGCACGCCTATGGCCGTTACTGCTGCGCGAACAAGTTCGCGGGTGAGATCGATTTGATCGAAGCCATCGACCACGCCTCTAAATCTTACGCCATCGACGAAGACCGCATCATCGTGCGTGGCTTCAGCATGGGTGGCGCGGCGGCGTGGCAGTTTGCGGTGAATTACTCGGACAAATGGTGCGGTGCGAGTCCTGGCGCAGGCTTTGCCGAGACGCCGGAATTCCTCGGTGGCTCCCAGAACAAAGAGGTGAGTGGCGCTCCTTGGTATCAGCAGAAGCTCTGGCACTGGTACAACTCGACGGACAATGCTCTGAATTTGGAAAACTGCCCGACCGTGGCCTACAGTGGCGAGATCGACAAACAGAAGCAGGCCGCCGATATGATGGAAAAAGCGCTGCGTGGGGAGAACGTGGATCTCCTGCACATCATCGGTCCCCAAACCGCGCACAAGATTCATCCTGATTCGCTGATCGAAATCGAAAAGCGCCTCGCCAGCATCGCGGCCGTGGGGCGCAACCGTGCGCCGAAGGAAATCCATCTCTCCACCTGGTTCCTGCGCTACAACCACATGTTCTGGGTCACGGTGGATGCTCTGGAAGAGCATTGGGTGCGCGGCCGCATTCATGCCCGCATCACCGGCCCGTCCGAGATCACGATCAAACTGCAGAACATCAGCGCCTTCACGCTCGACATGCCTTCCGGCCACTGCCCGTTGCCCCTGCTCTATAAGCCCGTGGTCAGCATTGATGGTCAGCTCCTCGAAGTCACCCGCCCGAAACTCGACCGCTCATGGCTCGTGCATTTCCAGATGAAGAACGGCAAGTGGACGCAGACGCTCGACAACGAGGGCGATGGCAAGCTGGTCAAGAAGCACGGCCTTGAAGGCCCGATTGATGACGCCTTCATGGACAAGTTCCTCTTCGTGAAACCTACCAAGGCCGGGGCCAGCGAGCAGGTGGATGCCTGGGCCAAGGCAGAACTCGAACGCGCGCAGTTTGAATGGCGTCGGCAGTTCCGTGGTGACGCCCCGATCAAAGACGACACCGCCGTCAGTGACGCCGACATCGCCGCCAACAATCTCGTGCTGTGGGGCGACCCGCAGAGCAATGCCATTCTCGCCAAGATCGCCGACAAGCTGCCGATCCAGTGGTCCAAGGACAAGCTCGTCGCCAATGGCAAGACTTACGATGCGGCTACAAACGCACCCGTCCTCATCTATCCGAATCCGCTCAATCCCACGAAGTACGTCGTGATCAACAGTGGCTTCACCTATCGCGAATTTGATTACCTCAACAACGCCAGTCAGGTGGCCAAGCTGCCCGACTGGGCGGTGATCGACCTCACCCAGCCCAAGACCAGCCAGGCCCCCGGTGGCATCAGCGATGCAGGATTCTTCGGCGAAAGCTGGGAATGGAAGGCCGCCCCCGTGAAGAAGTAGACCATGCAGCGCACGCTTCCAGCCCTCGTCCTGCTGTTGCTGGCGCACTACGCCAGCGCACAGACAGCCAAGGTCGAAACGGCATTCTCCAACACCCTGGAGATGCCGTTCGTGCGCGTCACGAGCATCGGCGTGCTGGTCTGCCGCTATGAGACGCGGGTGAAGGACTACCAGCCCTTCGCCACAGAAACGAACGTCGAGTGGAAGACGCCCGAGTTTCCGCAAACGCCCGATCATCCAGCCATCAATGTCAGCTTTGCGGAGGCGCTGACCTTCTGCGAATGGCTGGGCAAGAAAGAAGGCCGCAAGTACCGCCTGCTCACCGATCAGGAATGGAGCGTGCTGGCAGGCTTGCAGGAGAAGCCCGACCTCGCCCCCAATCAACAGCCGCCCAGCACAGGCATCCATCACTGGGGCAAGGCCCCGCTCTCCAATACCGTCGGCAATTTTTGCGACGAGGCCTTTGGCAAAAAGTACCACAACAGCTACGACGCCAAATGGCTGGAGATGGACGATGGCTACCCTGACACCGCCCCCGTCGGCAGCTACCCCGCCGATGCCAACGGTCTCTACGACTTCGCCGGCAACGTCTGGGAATGGGTCGATGGCTGGTACGACCCGCCCAACAACACCCTGCGCATTGTCCGAGGCGGTGCCTTCCGCACCGGCGGCGAGAAACGCCTGCTAGCTTCCTTCCGCGGCCCCGACCCCTACAACGTGCACCTCGACAGCGTCGGGTTTCGGATAGTGTGCGAGAAGGAGTGAGTCCGTAAAGTACTCATGAGCTTTAGCTCGTTCTGAAAAACGCGCCGCACTGCCCAGACAAAGCCAAAGCTCAATCCCCCTCTACGCCATCACCGGCGGATGCATCTCAATCGGCGGAATGCGCGTGCAGACGCGCCTTCCGTCTGGCGTGGTGCCAAAGAAAGAGCCGGTGGCGGTGCTTTCGGTCTTGATGACGTGGTAGGAATTGTAGCTGAAGGTTTCCCCAGGCGAGAGATTGGGGAACTGGCCCACGACGCCGTCGCCCTCGACGACCATGGTGTCACCATCTGTGTCACGCACGATCCATTTGCGGCCAAAAATGCGCACAATGTCGGGTGAGTCGTTGTGGATCGACAGATGATACACAAACGGGTGCGGCCGGTCAGGCGGAGCTGGCCGTGTGGGGTCGTAGGCGATGCTGTCCACCGTGACCGTGAGTCCTGGCAACGGATCGAAATTCATGGAACAAGTTAGTTCATACACTGGATGCCACAAGCCGGGGTTTGCGAAATCCTGTGGCCGCGCCCGCCAGAGCGTGGTGGTGGGGAGCGCCTCAGGCCCATCTTCTGGCGAAGGTGGTTACGCACCGTTTGCAAAATGCGACCCGGCTCGTACCATCGCCCCAATCATGTCCCCTCCCCCCGTCGTTCTCACCATCGCAGGTTCAGATTCCTCCTGCGGGGCGGGCGTGCAGGCGGATTTAAAGGCCATTTCGGCCCTCGGCGGCTACGGCCTCAATGCGCTTACCAGCGTGGTCTCAGAGACGCCCGGTCTCGTCTCCCAGGTGCGTCTGCTGGATGCGGACTTCATTGCCGACCAGATGCGGGTGCTGTTTCGCGGCTTCCCGATTGCCGCAGCGAAAACCGGCATGCTCGGCGGGCGTGACCAAGTACATGCCGTGGCGGAAACGTGGCAGCAGCTGGGCCACGGGCGCATCCCGCTGGTCGTTGATCCGGTCATGATTGCCACCAGCGGCGGCAAGCTGCTGGAAGACGACGCCGTGCGCACCTTGATTGAGGAACTGCTACCGCTTGCGTCGCTTATCACGCCGAATCTGGACGAGGCCCGAGTGCTGTGGGATCGCGAGGTCCCCGACGTTGAGGCGATGGAGGACTGCGCGCGTGAGTTGAGCGCTCGTTTTGACGCCGCCGTGCTGGTCAAAGGGGGGCACCTGCAGGGCGATGCGGCCGATGTCCTCTGCGTGGACGGCGAAACCCTGTGGCACACCGCTCCGCGCACACCGGGTGTCCGCACGCACGGTACCGGCTGTACGTTTTCCGCCGCCATCGCCACCGGTCTGGCGCATGAAATGGGCCTGAATGAGGCCGTCGCGAATGCCAAGAAGTTCGTCGGCCAGGCCATCGCCCAGCATTTCATGTGGCAAAGTGCTGGCGCAGGTCCCGTATATGCTCTCAATCATCTGCATCTGACTGACGCATGAGACGACTCGCTGCCATCCTACTGACCTTCACCTCCTCCGCGTTCGCCGCCAGCGGCACGGAGCCGAAGGACGTCAGCCAGGCAGGCATCCAGACGGCGTTCCGCATCCTGCAAAAGGAATACATCCGCAGCGGTGACCTGACCTTTGATGTGCTGAACCGCGCCGCGCTCTCCGGTCTGCTGCAGCGTCTTGATTTTGGTGCTGAGCTGGTGCCCCGCACGAGTGAAGCCAAATCCGGTGCGTTGACCGGCGTGCAGGCCGAACTGCTCACGCCGCAAATAGGCTACCTGCGCCCGCGTGAATTCACGCAGCGCGAAACCAAGGAACTGGAGCAGCACCTGCGTGATTTTGTGGGCAAGAAGGTCGGACACCTCATCCTGGATCTGCGCAGTCCGGCGCCGCCGGGGGATTTTAATGACGCGGCGGAAATGTTGAGCTTGTTCGTGCCGAAAGGCGAGGTGCTGTTTAAAATGAAGCAGATGGGCCAGACGTCCGCCGAAGTCGAAGCGAATGCGCGCGAGCCGGTGTGGACGCAGCCGTTGCTCGTCCTCGTGGATGACGAGACCAACAACCTCGGTGAAACGCTGGCTGCCGTGCTGCGGCAGCGGAAGCAGGCGCTCTTGATCGGCGCTGCCACACGCGGCGGGGCCGTGCGCTATGAAACGGTGCCGGTGGATGCGGAGTGGTCTCTGCGCTTTGCCCGCGCCGAGGTACTGCTGACCGATGACAGTTCAGTGTTCAAAAAGGGGCTGCAGCCTGATTTCGCCATCTCCATGCCGACCAGCCTTAAACGCCAGGTGTTTCACAGCACCGACGACAAGGACGTCAAAGGCTCCATCACGGACAAGCCGCGCGCACGATTCAACGAAGCTGCGCTCGTGGCCAACACCAATCCCGAACTCGATTCCTACCTCAAGCGTTCCGCGGGAAAGTCCTTGCCCGAGGATACGCCGCAGCCCTCGGACACGGTGCTGCAGCGTGCGGTGGACCTCATCACCACGCGTGCATTGTTTCAATCCGCCAAGATCGACTGGAACCGCAAGGCTCCCGTCAGCAACGCCCCCCCGGCACGCCGTGCCATTCCCGTGACGAAGTGATGGAAATTCCCCACCGACTTGAAACCGTGGCCACGATTTGTCGTGTGCTCAGCCCGCGCACCTGCCATGCCGTGCTGCCCAATGGCAAAGAGATCTTTGGCACCATCCAGAAACAGCTGCCAGATTTCCCCCTCCAAGAAGGCACCGCCGTACGCGTCAGATTGTACGTCAGCGACTTCTCGTATGGGGAAATGCTGGGAACCTGAGACAGGTCACACCTCATCCGGCACCACAAATGGCGCGCGGTATTTGTCCTTGAGCATGGCGTTCGCGGCGTCTTGATCGATGAAGCGCTCGGTTTTGGGATCCATCTTGAGCACCGGGCCGAGAGTGAGCAGGTCCTTGGTGATGTCGACCTCGTTCTTGCCCAGATGCTCCTGCATGCGTGCGAAGCTCTCTGAGGCGAAGCGGTCGCCTTTGATCTGTTCGAGGATGGCCTCAGGCTTTTCCTTCTGACCGAGACGATGGCTGATGTTCGCCGTGTGACAGAGGGCGCTGGAGAGATGGCCTTCGAGGATGTCGGCGTTCAAATCGTCCACGCGGCGGCTGCGGCAGGCATTGATGAAGTTTTTAAAGTGATCTTCACTGCCTTCGAATTTCTTCATCTCCTTACCTTCCTTGTCGAAGACGATGCTGCTCGAGTAGCTCGGCACCACAATCGTGCCGCCTTCGCATTCGATGATGACGCCGACGCCCGCACCGTTCACACCTTCCTTGCCATCTTTGCCGGGCAGGGGCTGGAACTTCACACCCTTGCTGGTCTGCATGAGCTTGTCCATGTTCTTGCCGTCCTTCGCATCCGGCAGGCCGCGCACTTCAAAGATGAGCGGGGCCTTTTCATAACCGTGGTAAATGATCTGCGTGTTTGCCGTTTCACCATCGTCCTCATAACCGAGACGGCCGCCCACGCTCCACACGCTGGGGGACAGTTCATTCTCGCCGAGGAACCAGCGTGCGATGTCCATCTGGTGGATGCCCTGGTTGCCAAGGTCGCCGTTGCCGTAGGCCCAGGTCCAGTGCCAGTCGTACTTCAGCTTCTCGCGCATGAGCGGGCCTTTCGGGCCGGGCCCGCACCAGAGATCGTAATCAATGCTTTCAGGAACCGGCTGCGCCCCCTCGGTCTTGCCGATGCTGGGACGGCGCTTGTAGCACAGGCCGCGTGCGAACAGGATTTTTCCCAGATTGCCCTCCTGCACATACTTCACCGCATCCCCCAGGCCTTTGCGGCTGGAGCGCGACTGCGTACCAGTCTGCACGATCTTGCTGTACTTGCGCGCGGCCTTGACCATCTGCCGGCCTTCCCACACGCAGTGGGACACAGGCTTTTCGACATACACATCCTTGCCCGCCTGCACGGCCCAGATCGTGGCCAGGGCATGCCAGTGGTTCGGCGTGGCGATGCTCACGGCATCGATGTCCTTGTTCTCCAGAAGTTTCCGCAGATCCGAGTAGCCGGTGACTTTGATCTTTTCTTTGTCGTAGGACGCCAGGCCTTTGGTGAGAGTCTTGCTGTCCACGTCACACAGGGCGGCGACGCGCACACCGGCGCCGTCTTTGTTGAGCTTGTTGTAGCCGCTGAGGTGCGCGCCTCCACGACCGCCGAAGCCGATGACAGCCACGTTCACGGTGTCACCCGGGCTTTTCTGGGCCCAGGAGGTTTTGGCGATGTAGAACACGCCGGCAGAAGCGGCGGCGGACTGTTTGAGGAAGGAGCGGCGTTGGGTCATGGCGTGAATGAGAACGTCAACCACGGCCCCGCCTTTCCTTTTTGACAAAGACCCCGGCATTCCTTCGTTAGCGACACAACCATGAGCCGCTTCTTAGCCTACCTGCTTTCGACATTCGTCATTTTGCATGCTTCTTTTGCCGCTGAGGCGAGGCCCAACGTCCTATTCATCCTCTGCGATGACCTGCGTCCGGATGCCCTCGGCTGCTACGGCTCGAAGCATGTAAAGACGCCGAACATCGACCGCCTGGCACAGGAAGGCGTGCGCTTTGCCAATACGTTCTGCACCACCTCGCTCTGCTCGCCAAGCCGTGGCTCCATCCTCAGCGGCCTCTACGCGCATGCGCATGGCGTGACGAACAACTTCACCGAGTATCCCGCCACGCTGCGCAGCTTCCCCTCCGTGCTGCATGATGCGGGCTACACCACCGCCTACTTTGGCAAGTACCACATGGGCGAAGAGAATGACGATCCGCGTCCCGGTTACGACACGTTTGTGACGCACAAAGGCCAGGGCAAATACTTCGACACCGAATGGAACCTCAACGGCAAGAAGCGCGAGATCATCAAAGGCTACTACACCAACGTCGTCACCGACCTCGCGCTGGACTGGCTCAAGCAGCAGACCGCCGACAAGCCGTGGTGCGTCTGCATCGGCCACAAGGCCCCGCACAGCTTTTACACACCGGAGCCGAAGTATGAGCATGCCTTTGACGATGTGCGCGTCCCCTACCCCGCCACGGCCTTCATGCTGGATGACAAGCCGACCTGGATGAAACAGCGCCTCTACACCTGGCACGGCATCTACGGCCCGCTGTTTGAGTGGCGCAAAAAATTCCCCGACGACAGCCCCGCCGCCGTCAAAGATTTCGAAAATATGGTACACGGCTACTGGGGCACCGTCTTGAGCGTGGACGACAGTGTCGCCCGCGTACGTGCCTGGCTGGAAGAGACGAAGCAACTCGACAACACCATCATAGTCTTCATGGGCGACAACGGTCTGCTCGAAGGCGAAGACGGCATGGTGGACAAACGCACCGCGCATGAGCCGAGCCTGCGCATCCCGCTGATTGTGCGCTCAGCGCAACTCACGAAAGAACCCAAGACCATCCCGCAGCAGGTCCTCACCATTGATGTCGCCCCCAGCCTGCTCGCGCTCTGTGGTGCTCCCCCTTTGGAAAACATCCACGGCAAATCCTTCGTCAAGCTCGTGCAAAGCGGGGATCCCGACTGGCGTCAAAGCTGGTTCTACCACTACAACTACGAAAAGCAGTTCCCCTACACGCCAAACGTCCGCGCCGTGCGCACCGACGACTGGAAGTATATCCACTACCCACCCGGCGACGGCGGCCTGGACAAGCACATGGCCGAGCTTTACGATTTGAAGAACGATCCCGGTGAAACCAAGAACCTCATCCGCAAGCCTGAACTGGCCGGCAAGGTGAAGGAACTTCAAGCCCAACTCGCCAAACTCATGCTCGCCACCGGCCTTGATGCGGAGACCGATAAGATGCCGCTGGATGAAGGCGTGAAGAGCGCCCTGCCGGATGCGAAAATTCGGTGAGATGCGATCAAGGGGGAAGACGACGCCGTCTTGACTCTCATGTCCGCATGGACAATCTTCTGCCATGAACCTCTTGGATCGCATCACCTTCGAAACTGGAAAATGTGGCGGACGGCCCTGCATTCGAGGTTATCGTATCCGTGTCAGCGATATTCTCGAACTGATCGCCGCAGGTGCCAGCCACGAAGAGATTCTACAGGACTACGACTTTTTAGAAGCTGACGATATCAAAGCCGCTCTGACCTATGCGGCACGGCAGACGGATCACACGGTTCTGGCCATCGCGGCATGAAGTTTCTGGTGGACAATCAGCTGCCCACAGCTCTCGCCCGCTGGCTGAGTGCCAGAGGGCATGATGCTGTGCATGTTTTGGATCGCGGACAAGGACAGACTGATGATCGCCAGATCTGGGCTGAGGCTCTCGCTGAAAATCGAGTCATCGTTTCCAAGGACGAAGATTTTTTTATCCTGGCGACACGGCCTGGAGAACAGGGAAAGCTGCTATGGCTTCGTCTTGGCAACTGCCGCACCCAACACTTGCTGACCCAGCTCGAACAAATCTGGCCTTCGATCGAAACCGCATTGTCTTCAGATCAAAGAATTGTCGAAGTGCGCTGAGCCGGAATTCGCTTTTCTGCTCAAGTCGCCACCCTTGGGACCTTTTAACGACGCGCAGCACTTGCCCCGGTTGCACGCGCAAATCCGCTACCAATTCGCATAAAATCTTGTCAATGCACCAAAGATGAGACAGCGTCTCATCTTCTATTCCAACTGATCTTTCATGCACCGTTTTCTCGCCACCTTCCTTTGCTTGGCCAGTCTTTTGACCGCCCAAATCCCTTCGCCGACACCAGCGCCTGAAACGCATCCGGCCCCCGGTGTACCAGGAACCCCATCCACTACGGCAAACACAGCGCCTGCACCCGTTGCCGCTCCTTCACCGTCAGCCCCTTCCGGTCCTGCGACGCCAACGCCAACACCAGCCGCGCCAGGAGCTGCATCTGCACCTGCCGCTGAACCAACGCCGCCTGCCCCCTTACACCCCATCCAGCCGCCGCCTGTGAAGGTGCCTGTGCTGCCGCCGCTGCCAGCGGGACCGCCGCCGAACATCATCGTCATGCTCATTGATGACATGGGCTGGACGGACCTCGGCTGCTACGGCTCCAAGTATTACGAGACGCCGCACATCGACCAACTGGCGCAGGATGGCATGCGCTTCACGCAGGCGTATTCAGCGTGCACCGTGTGCTCGCCCACGCGCGCGGCGATGATGACGGGGAAATCGCCCGCGCGATTGCACATCACCGACTGGATCGCAGGCCATGTGCCAGACAACGGACGCCTGCTCATCCCCAAGTGGACGATGCATCTGCCACTGGAGGAGGAAACCATCGCCGAACGTCTCAAGACACGGGGCTATGCCACCGCCAGCATCGGCAAATGGCATCTGGGTGAAGAGGAGTTTTATCCCACCAAGCAGGGCTTTGACGTGAACATCGGCGGCATGCACATCGGCTCACCCCCGAGCTACTTCTCGCCCTACAAGATCGCCACGCTGCCGGATGGACCCAAGGATGAATTCTTGAGCGACCGCCTCACTGATGAGGCCGTGAAATTCATCGACAAGAACAAGGAGAAACCGTTTTTCATCTATCTCCCGCACTACGGCGTACACACGCCGATCATGGGCAAGCCGGAAGTCATCGCCAAGTATCAGGCCAAGAAGGCCGTCGGTGGTCACAGCAACCCCGTCTATGCCGCACTCGTCGAGAGCATCGACGACAGCGTGGGCAAGCTGCGCGCTAAGTTGAATGATCTGAAGCTGGCGGAGAACACGATCTTCATCTTCACCAGCGACAACGGTGGTCTCAGCCATCTTGTGCGCCCGGATGGCTGGTCACGCGGCCCCACGGACAACAGTCCCGCGCGTCTCGGCAAAGGCAGCGCATTTGAAGGCGGCGTCCACATCCCGCTCATCGTCGCATGGCCCGGCCTGGTGAAACCCGGCAGCACCTGCGATGTGCCTGTGATCACCTACGACCACGTTCCCACGCTGCTCGCGGCCACGCAGACGCCGCTCAAGAAAGACCAGGTCGTCGACGGTGAGTCCCTGCTGCCCCTGCTCGGAGCCACAGACACGCTCGCCCGCGAAGCCATCTACTGGCACTACCCGCATTACCACCCCGGCAGCGCCACGCCCTACAGCGCCATCCGTGAAGGCGACTGGAAGCTCATCCTCTTCCATGAGGACAATCACGTGGAACTCTACAACCTCAAACTCGACGCTGGTGAAACGGACAACCGCGCGCCCTTCGATTCCATCCGCGCCCTGCAACTGCGCGACAAACTCACGACCTGGCTCAAGGACACCGGTGCCCAGATTCCTGAGCGCAATCCGAAGTACGATCCCGACAAGGCGCTCAATGAGCCGAGGAAGCCTGGAGCAGGCGGAAAGAAGAAGGCTGAGTAGTCAAAAGGCTTCGCCGTCAAGAAGCTGCGCAGTCGAGAGCGTCAAGACGGCCACCTCTTGACGGCTTGACCTTCTTGACTAGCGCGCCGCGCCTTGACCTCCCATACGCAACTTTCCTCTGAAACTGCACTTTCAATGAGCGTTGTAATGTCACCACCATGAGTGCCATCCAACCCGTCTCGTCCCGTCGTCAGTTCATTGCCCGCAGTGCCACCGCTGCCGCTGCTCTGGGATTTCCCGCCATCGTCAGTTCACGTTCGCCGAATGAAAAACTGAATCTCGTTTTCATCGGGGTCGGCGGACGTGGAGCGGCGAACATCAAGGAGCTGACCGGCGTCGCACTCTACACGCCGCCGCGTGGCAAAGATGCCAAGCCCGATGCGGGCGCACCACCTCCTGTCGTCAATCCGCGTGAAAACGTCGTCGCGCTGTGCGATGTGAATGGCGAGAACCTCGACCGCGCTGGTGCTGCGTTTCCCAAGGCGCAAAAGTTCCGCGACTTCCGCAAGCTTTACGACTCCCTCAGCGCGGGCGAGATCGACGCCGTCGTCATCAGCACCACCGAGCACACGCATGCCTATGCCACACTGCCTGCGCTGCTGATGAAAAAGCCAGTGTACTGTGAGAAGCCGCTCTCCCACAACGTGGCCGAAGCACGCTTCATCACTGAAGCAGCGGCCAGGGCCGGGGTCGTCACGCAGATGGGCACGCAGATTCACGGCATGCCGAACTACCGCCGCGTCGTCGAACTGATTCAAAGCGGTGCGATTGGCAAAGTGACCGAGGCGCACGTTTGTGTCTCACGCGCCTGGGGCTTGCAGAGCGAGGAAGACGCAAAGAAAAACGGGGACATCGTCCACGTCACCGAGAGGCCCACCGTTGCTGAAACACCGCCGCCGTATCTGGATTGGGATCTGTGGATCGGCCCTGCGCCGATGCGTCCTTACAACAGCGTTTATTTCCCCGGCCCCAAATGGTACCGGTGGTGGGACTTTGGCAATGGCACCATGTCCGACCTCGGCAGTCATTGGAACGATCTGCCCTTCTGGGCGCTCAAGCTCGATGCTCCGCTCAGTGTCGAAGCCTTCGGCCCGCCTCCACATCCCGAGATCGCCCCGGCTTCCATGCACGCGGTCTATGAGTACGGCCCGCGTGGCGACATGCCCGCCTGCAAGCTGCATTGGCATCAGGGTGCCGACAAACCTGATGTCTGGAAGAACGATCCCTTCATCAGCAAGTGGAACAACGGCGTCCTTTTCATTGGCGACAAAGGCATGCTCCTCTCAGACTACGGCAAGCATGTCCTGCTCCCCGAGGCCACGTTCAAAGACTTCCAGGCGCCGAAACCTTTCATCGCCGACTCCCCCGGTCAGCATGCGGAATTCCTCGCGGCCATCCGCAACGGCACACCCACCGGCAGTCCCTTCAGCTACGCGGGTCCGCTCACCGAGGCCAACCACCTTGGCAACGTCGCCCACCGCGCTGGTGGCAAAATCGTGTGGGATGCGAAGGCGATGCGGATCACGAACAACGAGGCGGCAAATCGGTTTTTGAGCCGTGTGCCACGTGAGGGGTGGAAGCTGGGGTGAGTCACAAGGAGCGGGACTTGCCAAGTCTCGGCCTGGAAAAAGTGAAAACTCTCTAAAACGGCTTGTCGGAAATTAAGATCATGAGGCAGCTGAGCTCCCTGCGCCCCCATCCCACGGCACTTGCCAAGTGCCGCTTCTTGCCCTTTACGCCGCCACCATCTCCTCGCGCATCTTCCAGCGCTGCTCATGCGTGAGCAGGCTGCGGAAGAAGTCTTCCTCCTTCTTGGGCTCCTGTCCCGCTTCGACCGGCAGACTGAATTCGAGTTCTAGTCCGCGTGGCTCTAGATGACGTGCCTCGGCGGTGCCTCCATGCAGATGCATGGTGACGTAGCAGGCCATCATGTTCACGCCAAAATCATCCGGCTTGCGGCTGCGGGTGTAGAAGGGGTCAAACAGATTCACGGGCTTGTCCGCGCCTTCCCACATGCCGGTATCACGCACATACATCACCACATGTGACTGACCTTTCGCATCGTGCCTGAGCTGTGCGCTGATGTGGATGCTGTCGCCAGGACTGAGGTGCGTGAGCTCCTCCATGAAGATCAAACGCCACATCTGGCGAAAGCGCGCGCCATGCACCATGACCGGCGGCAGGCTGGGATCGACCGCGACTTCGATCTGCAGATTCTTTTCCTTCATCTGCGGCGCAAACATGTCGAGCATCTCGCCAAGCACCGTGTGGAGATGACATTGATCCGCACGCTCCAGGCGCTTGGAATGAGAGGCCTCGGCCAGCCGGGCCAGCATGGACTGAATGCGCTCTAGCTGCGACTGCGCCTGATTTTGCACATCAATCCAGAACGAGGGATCACGCGGATGCGCACCGCCGATCTCCTCCATCAGCTTCATCGGAGCCAGATCAATGAAAGCGCGCACAACGGTGAGAGCATTGCGCAGATGGTGGTTGAGCCCTTCCGCCAGAATGCCGAGTCCGGAAACTTTATCGGCAGACAGCATGTTGCGCACGGACTCCGCTTTTTCCACCAGCAGACGCTCGCGCTCGATGAGCGCATGGTAGTAATCCATCGCGTGCTTGATCACCACGCTCAGTTCATCCGGATCCCATGGCTTGTGCAGGTAGCGGAAGCAGCGGCCGGAGTTCACCGCATCCACCGCCGCCTGATAGTCCGTGTAGGCCGTGACGAGAATGCGCACCAGATTGGGATTGAGCTTGCGTGCATGCTCCATCAGCTCAATACCGCTCGGCCCAGGCATGCGCTGATCCGTGAGAAGCAGGCCGATCTGCGGCCCGTAATTTTGCAGGATGCGATAGCCATCCATCGCATTGTTGGCGACGTGAATGATGTACTCGTCACCGAAGATTTCTTTGAAGTAATGCAGCGCCTTCTCTTCGTCATCGACGTAGAGGATGTGGTAAGGCGATAGCATGGGACTCGGCATCAGATTCAGGTGTTTGCAGGTTTCTTCAGGCTCAGCGTGAACTGCGTGTGGCTGCCTGCGGCGGTGTCGATCTTTACTTCGCCTTCCATCTGCTGGATCATGCGGAAGCAGATGCTCAGGCCCAGGCCCATGCCCTGCCCCACCTGCTTGGTAGTGAAAAAGGGATCAAAGATCTTCGAGAGATTTTCCTTCGGAATGCCGGAACCATTATCCCGCACGATCAAATCAACGCCGTTCGCGGTTTCGCAGGCTTTGAGCCAAAGGGTCGGCTCAGGACGACCCGCCAGCGCGTCCAGGCTGTTCTGCACCAGATTGAGCAAAATCTGAATGAGGTAGTTTTCATCTCCCTGCGCGATGACGTCCGACGGGATTTCATCGACCAGCAGCACGCCGCGGTCGCCGATCTCCTTGGCCAGCAGGCGCAGCGACTTGCGTGCGGTCTCCTGCAAACTCACCGGTCTGGAACCCCGATTTTCCGGATGCGCAAAAGTGCGCAGGTCCGACACGATGGCGGCCACACGGTCAATGCCCTCGCCAATGTCTTCGGCAATGCTGGTGAAGGTCTCGGCGATTTCAGGCGGCAGCACCTTGCCCTTTTTCTTGAGGAGGTAGATAGCCGACTTCACGTAGTTCAGCGGATTGTTGATCTCATGCACGATCCCGGCGCTGAGCCGGCCGATGGAGGCCAGCTTCTCGCTTTGATCCAGCTGGGCTTCCGTTTCACGCAGGCGCTTCAGCGTGGCGGTGAGTTCATCGTTGCGTGCGGCCAGTTCTTCGCGCTGATCTTCCACTTTGCAGCGGTTCGCGAATTCCCGCAGTCGGATCGCATGATGCTGACGGCTGCCGAAATAGAGCACCACACAGTTCAGCAGGATGAAGCCGGTGTTGTTGACGAAGATGCCCAGAGCCCGTGAGTCATTCAGATGGAGATTGGGAAGTGTGGCGGCGAAATAGGCCAGCACCACCAGGCCGAGCGTGATGCCGATCTCACGGAAGGTCCAATGGAACACAAAGGCCGTGGCCACGATGCACAGCGTCAGTCCGGCGTAGTAGCCGGAACCGGGATCACCGCTGAGGTAGATCATGAAGCAGATCATCAGCGCTGGCAGCAGCGGCAGGATGATGGGGTAGGCGCGGCAGTATTTCCGCCCGAGCGACCCATTCAACGCCAGCAGCAACGGTACGCAACTCGCGGCACAGGCCAGACGCAGCACCAGAAACTGCCAGTAGCTGGCTGGATATGCCATCCAGTCGAGGAAACTGCACAGCGGTACGAGGACCATCACAAACCAGGCTCCCATCCGCGCGTTGCGCAGATTGAGTTCCATCTGTTCCTGCTCAAAACGGTTGGGCGGAGGCACAATTCCATCTGAACCACCCCTAGGGGAGTGATCTGTGCTGGATGCGATCAGAGGCGAGCTGATCTCTGCCAGGGCGGCGAAAGACATAATTACTATAAAATTAATAATAATTACGTCGTTAAATCAAGGCGAATTCAAGGTATTTTACAATTGTCTGACATGGCCAACTCGACCAGAACGCCTCTCTCATGCCCGCTCGACAGCGTGCGGGACGCAAGCGAGTAAAGACTGACGTGACGGATCTCAGTAGCGCCTCATTTGCCGGCCTTGTCCCAATGCATTTCGAATTTCAGGGTGGGCGGCTCGCCTGGCTGGCTGAGATCTAGCTCCCTGGATTCTCCTCTGCCTTCGATGATGCACAGGATTTCCGCTTTGGCCTTGGGCAGGCGGGAGAGGGTCAGCTTGCCGTTTTTGTCGGTGTTCTTGTTGCGGTAGTAGGCATCGGATGTCAGATCTTTGACGGCGATCTGGGCACCGGGCTCGGGCTTGCCGTTGAGGGTGACCTCCACGTGGATAGTGGCGGTGGGTGTCTGAAGAAAGTCCACATGGCTGGTTTCCCCCGGTTTCAGGATGACGGTCTGGCGAATGCCCACACTGCCATCATCTTTGTCAGTGCACACGACGTTGGCAGTCCCGAGGGGCAGACCGCCCACCTCAAAGGTGCCGTCGGGCTGGACCTGGATCTGCTGGAAATCAAACGACTGGGTCATGATGCTCACCCGGTCGCGGGCCGGATCCAAATCGGGAAGGCCTGCCAGGGTGCCGCGCACCTTGGCCGCGGGCTGCAGGTCGGAGATTTTCAATTCACCGTTGGTTGCTGACTGCTTGGTGAGCAGAACGGGCGCATAGCCATCGGCAAGAACGACGATGCTGTAGGCTGAAGTGGAAAGCGGCAGATGGATCTCCACCCGCCCTTTCTCATCACTCTTCACAATTTCGACATCGTTGTAGCTGCCGTAGTCCCGGAGGTCTGCCAGGTGCAGGCTGTAGACTCGCCCTGCAGGCCATTGGGGTTTCGCCACGCAGAAGACGCGTGCTCCGGCGACGGCTTGCTGGGTGCGTGCGTCTCGCAGCATGCCGATGACGGTGTGGCCGCGCTCCATGGCGATCTCCAGCGGCCATGCGGGATCGTCTGCTGGCTGTGCGGCCAGACGCTCCACGTGTTTCAGGGCGTAGCCGGGTGCCGAAACCCAGAGGTCATGGCGGGCACGTGTGATGAGATCATCGATGATGAACGTCCCATCCTCACTCCGGCAGTCCTGACCACGACGGCTGAGGTGGGCCGAATAACTCGCCGAGGGCTCGTCTGCTTTTCTCTTTCCTTGCGTACCACTCAGGCGGACGTTGGCAAAGGTGATGGGCTTCTTCGTCGCTGCATCGATGATTTTGCCGACGATGGCGCCGGGCTTGTCCACGGTGATGCGCAGCGGCTGGGTGGGGTCCAGCGGTGCGCTGCGGATGGGGGAGACCGTGAGGCCCCAGACGTCATAGGCCATTTCAGTCGCGGCCAGATTCCGCAATTCAAAACGTCCTTCTTGATCGCTCTGAACATTTCTCCCGACGTAGTTAAGCCCTCCGCTGATCCGCATTCTCGGAGAGATGGAGACCTTGGGCACCGGGTTGCCCTTGCGGTCCACGATCTGCCCTTTGACCACCAGGCCTTTCTGCAGGACGAAGCTCAGCGGATGCTCTGCGGGATCTATGACCGGTGTCGCCTGCACCCAGGCGGGTGCAAATCCCTCGGCCTCGGCAACAATGGGCCGTAGCTCAGTACGCCCTATCTTGGTGATGGTGAATTTTCCTTCCGCATCGCTCCGTGCCCAGCGCAGGCCGACGAGAGACCAGGAATCACCGTAGCGCACGGTGGCCCCTTTAATGCCTTTGCCTTCGGCATCTTTCACGGTGCCGCCGATCTGCAGCCCTGCGTCCATGCCGATGTCACAGCGCGCGGTCGGGCCTTCCACCGGAGGGGGAATCTCTGAACGGTTCTGCTCGGCATAGTCTTTGTGCGTCACCTCCATGCTCCAAATGGGCCGGGTGCGTGAGTACCAGCCCAACTGATAGTTGCCGTCTGCATCAGTCACGCTTTTATGCAGCCATACTATGAGATACGGGCCCGAGAAATGATCTTTGACGGCGGCTCCTTGGATCGGCTTTCCATTCGGATCCGTCACGCGGCCGCGGATCTCGAATCCGGGACCCAGTTTGACGGCGACCTTGCTTTCAGCCTGCCCGGCGGAGTTGAAGTTCACGCTGGTGTCTGCCAGCGGTGGTGAGACCACCACCAACTGACGATCTCCCATGGGCACGCCCTGCAGCGTCAGTTCGCCTTGGTCATTGGTGATACCGCAGTGACCTGAATCCACCACGACGCGGGCGTTTGCCAGCGGCCTGCCCGTGACCGCATCTGTGGCGGAGACATGCAGGGCACCGCCGGCGGAGAGCTTGAACTCAAACTCGCGCTGTTTGTCTTTCTTTAAGATCTCGAGGTAGGAGGGATTGTCGCTGCCGCCTGCCACGAGGTTTTCCTTGGAGGCCAGAGCGACATACTCCCCGGGCGCGATCTCTCCCTGCCACAGGCCCGCGGCATCGGCCGTGACTGATACTTCAGGAGTGAAAGGAGTGACGGGTTCGGGCTTGTCGACACGAAACAAGCGCAGCTGAGCCATGGAAACGGGTTGGCCGGCGGCATCGCGAAACTTCACTGTCACCGCCACTTTTGGAACGTCCGTTTTTGCGGGTGCGGGTGCTTTTGCCGGTGCTACTGCAGGTGCGGGCTGCGCTTTTTCAGGCGGCACGGTTTGTGCCAGCATCACCGGCAGGCCGATCACCGCCATGACTGCTGCGATGATGGCGGCGGCAGACCAGCGCATTGCGCCACGCCTGGCGCGCACGTCCAGCACCGCATGCACGCGCTGGCGCAGGCTGGAGGGGCAGGACATCGAAGGCACCAGCGCGGACACACTGCGGCCGCCCGAGGCCACGGCCAGCAGATGCTCCGCATAGATCTCCGGCCGCATGCCAGTGCGGAGCACGGCGTCATCGCACGCGCACTCGGCCTCCAGCAGGGCCGACCTGAGCAGCAGCCACGCCAGCGGATTGAACCAATGCAGCACACACACACAGGCCGTCAGAAAGTGGCTGAGAGGATCTCCGCGCCGTGCATGGACAAACTCATGCATGAGCACCGCCCGCTGGCGCTCCTGCGGCCAAGACTCAAAGCCGGCCGGCAGTAGCACTTTGGGAAAGATAAAACCAAAGACAAACGGGCCCGAATCATCGGCCGCCAGATGCAAGGCAGGCACACGTTGCAGGCCTGCCTTATCAGCACACTGCCGCGCCCGCTCCGTTGAGGCTACGCCCTGCCAGGGACAGGAGGCGGACCACCAAACGCTGAGCCGACGCAGCTCCCACGCCAATACCAGCGCCCCCACGCATGCACCCCCTGCCCAGAGCCAGAGCAGCACTGGCTCCAAGTCTTCCAAAGCGATGCTGCGGACAGGGCCTGTCGGTGGTGGGTCAGTTTTCACTTCCACGGGCGGAGGCGTGAGTGTGGGGATGGCCTTGGAGGTGGCCATGTCGGACTTAGCGACTGCGGAGGCAGCGGAGTTCATTTTCGGGGCCTCCACAGGATCCTGTGCCGGATTCTGCGACAGGACCAAGGGAGCCGCTGCCGCAGGAGCCTGACGCGTCGCCATGGCGGGCATCACTTTCCAGCCTTCACACAGGCCGATGAGCACGGGAGTGAAGCCGAGGGCTGCCAGAGCGCACAGCAAAGCCCTGTGCCGCATGGCAGCAGAGAGGCGCGGGCGCAGCACCTGATAAAGCAACCATGCAATCAAAGCGAGGATGAGCCCGCGCAGGCCGGAGGCGTAAAGCAAAGCGATGGCCGTATTCATGACTCCTCAGAGGTGTTGCGGGTTTGCTTTTGGGCTTCACGTATCACTTGAGCGATCTGCTTGAGCTCTTCATCCGGCAGCCGCGCGTCTGAGCCGGTGAGGTGGGAGGCAATGGCCTCACGCAGACTGCCGCCGAAAAAGGTGTCCAGCAGCCCCTGCATCGCGCGGCGGGCTGCGGAGCGTTTGGCCTTCATGGGGCGATAGACGTGCTCACGCCCGGTTTTTGCATGGGTAAGGTGCCCTTTGTTTTCGAGGATTTGAACCAGCTTACGCACGGTGGCAGGCCCGGGCGCGTCGTGCATCGCCTCTCGTATGGCGGCCGCTGTCGCCTGCCCCTGCTCATAGACGATGTCCATGATTTCACGCTCGCGGCGGCTGAGTTGTTTCTCTGAGCTCATGATTTAAAGAGCGAAATTTTTCGCTTATTTATCGCAGCTTATTTAAAAGGGGCGCTTCAAGGCAAGCCAAATGAGCGAAATTTCTCGCTCCATCACCGGCTCATTTCTCTAATCCTTTCAGGGCGATTTAGAATGAACTGCCATGTTGCAGCAAAGACGATGATCCATTGTCGAGAACAGCACTCGATTGTGAGCTTCAATAGTGGCGAGTATTTCGCCCCTTCCTCACACCTCTTCCTCTTGGCAGCCGCGTGCCGCGCGCCATCCTATCGGCCTTCTCATGCGCATTCTCATCGCCATCGACAAGTTCAAAGGCTCCATCCCGGCCACTGTGGCCGCTCAAGCCATCGGCTCGGCACTAAATCAAACTCTGCCGGAAGCTGTCTGCGATCTCTGCCCCATCGCTGACGGTGGTGAAGGCACCGCCGAGGCCGTCGTCACCGCCTTGAACGGCGAGTGGTGTGAAACCTCCACCTTCGATTCGCAAAACCGCCCGGTTACCGCTCGCTATGGCCTTGTCCGCGCAGCAGGATACCTGGAGGCCATCATGGAAATGAGCGCCGCATCAGGGCTCGCCATGGTCAGCGATCTCCCGCTGGACCCCGTCACTGCGAGCACCTACGGCACGGGTTTGATGATGCTGAATGCGATGCAACGCGGGGCCACGCGCATCGTCATCGGCATTGGGGGCAGCGCCACCAATGACGCCGGCATCGGCATGGCAGCGGCACTGGGTTTTCGCTTTTGGGATGCTGAAGGAGCACCGCTTGAGCCTATCATTTCCAATATGGACCGGCTTGCCAGGATCGAGCGGCCCGATGATGCGTTCCCTGAGATCCTCGTGGCCTGTGATGTGAACAATCCGCTGCTCGGCCCGCACGGCTGCACCCAGATTTATGGCAAGCAGAAGGGGGTGACGGATTTCGAGTTCTTCGAGAAGCGTCTGCTGCATCTTGCCGAGATCGCGAAGCGTGATCTGGGCGTGGATCATCGCGATGTGCCTGGCGCTGGAGCCGCCGGTGGCCTCGGCTTTGGCCTCATGACTTTCTGCGGTGCCAAGCTCACTAGCGGCTTCGATTTGATCGCCGATCTCGTCCATCTGCGGGAACGCATCGCCGCTGCCGACCTCGTTATCACGGGTGAAGGCCGGATGGATGCCCAGACGCTCCATGGCAAGGGGCCCATGGGTGTCGCCGACATGGCCCGGGAACTCGGCAAACCCGTGGCGGCTTTCGCTGGAGCCATTGAGGCAGAAGATCAGCTTCGTACCCGCTTCGATCTCCTTTGTGCCATCAAGCCCAAGGAAATGCCCTTGGCCGAAGCCATGCAGCGCGGACCTGAACTGCTGGCAGCAGCGGTCAGCCGTGAAAGCAACGCCCTCTGTGCCCTTTTGACCAACTCTTGACCGGTCCTCTTGACCGTGCTCAGTGCTCCCTCCCGCTCTCAACCACTCAACACTCCACGAATGAACGCAGTCCTCCTTTTCGCCGGTCAAGGTGCCCAAAAAGTCGGCATGGGCAAAGATCTTGCCGAAAGCTATCCCTCCGTCCGCGCCCTCTTTGACCAGGCCGATGCCACGCTGGGCTACTCGCTGTCGAACATCATGTTTGAAGGCCCGATGGAGGAGCTGACCAAAACATCCCGCTGCCAGCCTGCGCTCTACGCCCACGGCTTGGCCATCCTCGAAGTGCTCAAGAGCAAGGTCCCCACGCTCAACATCACCGCCACCGCCGGTCTTTCCCTCGGTGAATTCACGGCGCATGCCGCCGCCGGCACTTTTGATTTTTCCACCGGCCTCAGTTTGGTCTTCCAACGCGGCAGTTTCATGGAAGAAGCCTGCGAAAACACCAAGGGGGCCATGCTGGCCCTGCTCGGCGGTGAAGAATCCGCCATCCGCGAACTCGCGCAGGAGTGCGATGTCGATGTCGCCAATCTCAACGCCCCCGGCCAGATCGTGCTCAGCGGCAGCGCCGAAGGCATTGCGGATGCTGCGGCCAAGTCGAAGGACAAAGGCATCAAGCGCGCCATCCCCCTGCCCGTCGCCGGTGCTTACCACAGCCGCTTGATGAAGTCCGCGCAGGACAAACTCGCTGTAGCACTGGCCGCTGCGTCCATCCAAAGCCCGCGAGTGCCCGTGGTCTGCAATTTCGAGGCACGGCACGTCTCCACTCCCGAAGAAATCCGCTCCACGCTCACCAGCCAGGTCACCGGCAGCGTCCGCTGGGTGGAGAGCATGCAGCACCTTATCGCCGCAGGCCACACCACCTTCATCGAACTCGGCCCTGACGCCACCCTCGCCGGACTCATGGGCAAGATCGACAAATCGGTGAAGGTCCTCAGCATCAAGGATGCCGCCTCGCTGGAGGCTGCGGTCGCTCAACTGCAATAAGGCCATGAAACACCTGCTTTGCGCTCTGCTGCTCTTCACCAGCATCGCCTCCGCACTCGAACTGCCCGCCACCGACGGCAAGAGCTACGATCCCGCCGCTGCAGGTGACAAGAAAGCCGTCGTGCTCTTCTTCGTCTCGCCGTTCTGCTCGACCACCAAGTCGTTCATGAAGGAGATCAACCAGATCACTGTCGATTACAGCGACCGCGTCGTTGTTTACCTCGTGCATTCTGATCCCGAAATCACGAATGAAGTGGCAATGGAACATGCCATTCTTTCCGAGGTAAAGGCCACGGTACTGCTCGACAAAAAGCAGGCGCTTGCGAAACAGGTGAAGGCTAGGATTACGCCGGAAGCCATTGTGCTTTCACCCAAGGCGGAAACACTTTATCAGGGCCGCATCAACGATCTCTATCTTGGTCCCACCAAGCGACAGCGCGCCGCTACCACCAAGGATCTGCGCGACGCGCTCGATGCCATCCTCAGTGGCAAACCCGTTCCTGCCCCGCAACAACCAGCTCAGGGCTGCAAAATCGGCGGCATGAAATAGAATCCTGCGGGAGCATTTCAGGAAGTGCCTCACCTCACCACACCAGAACCTCTTCCTCAGGCTCCTCTTTTTTAACGACCGTCCAGCGGTACATGATCGGGTAAATTGGGCGTTTGTCCTCGAAGAAATCCGAGACAAACGGCGGGCCGAACGTGGTGAAACCAAAATGCTGGTACAAGGACAGCAGATGCTTGCCTGTTTCGGTGATCAGGTACTCGGCTTCGTTTTTGACCGCGTACTCATTGATCCCCATGCACAAACTCAGAAGATGAATGCCAGCACTGCCTTTGATGGTGCAGGCGCGTGAAAGCTCCAGACTCAGTTTCCGGTGGCAGCCTCATTCATCTGCTCAACGGCGCCATCCGTTTCAGCAAGCCTGCTGCAAACACGCCCGTGGATTGGATCTCTGTTCTGCGACTATCAAGCGATCAGTGTCACCGCGCCCTGGCAGGAGATCATTGATAAACTGCACCGGATGAAACCTGACATTCTCATCGGCTATGCCTCCATCATCGGACGCCTTGCACAGGCCAAGCTCGACGGTACGCTCCAGCTGGACCTGCCCATTCCTGGTGGGGCCATCTCCACCGGGGGTGACAGCCTGACGCCCGGCATTCGTGCGCTGTGCCGCCAGGCCTTCGGCATCGAACCGCTGGATGGCTACGGCTGCGGTGAAACTCTCGGCATCGCGCGTCAGTGGTCAGGCATGCAGCACATGGTCGTTTTTGAAGATCTCACCGTCTTTGAAGCGGTGGGTCAAAACGAGCAGGAATCCCCGCCAGAGATGCTCTCAGATCACGCCCTTGTCACCCCGCTGTTTAACACAGCTCTGCCGCTGCTGCGCTATCGCATTGATGACAGGATTCGTTTTGGCCCGGCACCGGCAGGCTGGCCGTTCAAGGTCATCCATGAACTGAGCGGACGCAGTTCCATGACCTACACTTTTAGAGTCCCTGAAAAATTGATTTTTGTCGGGACTCAATTTCTCCATGTCATGGAGTTCCAGCCCTTGGTGGCGTCCTACCAGTTTCGTCAGACTGGCCCCGACTCCATTGAATGCTGCTTCATCGTCCAGCGCGGAGCCGATCAAATCGAAATTCAATCCCGACTGGAAGCTTCCATTCGCCAGGCCTTGGATGAAGGCGGCTGCGCCAAAGTCAGCGCCAAAGTCATTGCCGCTCATCACCTGGAACCTGACCCCCGCTCTGGCAAAGTGGAGCAAAATGTCCCTCTCAAAGAATAGAGCTTCCGGGTTTATTTATTCATTCCCTTCCTTGCCCTTCTTCCCCTTGCCTTTGGTGGCAGGCTTCGGCCCTGCCTCCGAGACGTATTTCTTCTCCAGTTTTTCCCAGCGTTCGGCCATCGCTTTCACGCGTTCCGGTTCCTTCGCTGCCAGGTTGTTCGACTCCGCGCGATCCCCACTCAGCTCATAAAGCTCCCAGGCATCGTGGTTGTCAGTGGCGCTGACGATCTTCCAGTCGCCTTCGCGCAGTGCACGATTGCCGGAGTGGTTCCAAAACAAGAAGTCGCGGTTGATCGTCGCATCCTTGGCAAACGCAGGCACCAGACTGCGGCCCGGAAACGGCGGGGCGTTCTCCGGCATCGCGGGCTGTGTATCGCCAGCCAGCGCGAGCAGTGTCGGCACCACATCGATGACATGACCCGGCGTGTGACGCAGTTCGCCCTGCGCGCTGATTCCCTGCGGCCAGTGGGCGATGAGCGGTGTGCTGATGCCGCCCTCATGCACCCAGATTTTGTGACGGCGGAAGGGCGTGTTTGACACCGTGGAACCACCCGGCCCGAGGCAGAGATAGGACGCCGCTGATCCCATCGGCACCGTCTTGTCATGGCCGCCACCGCGCACCATGATCTCCGCGCTCGCGCCGTTGTCGGAGAGAAAGAGGATGAGCGTGTCCTCGAACGCGTTCATGGCTTTCAACTGGGCGAGCACACGTCCCACCTCCTGATCCAGTCGGTCAATCATCGCCGCATGGATCGCCTCTTTCGTGGCTTGAAACTGCTTTTGCTCCGAGGTCAGACTGTCCCACGGCACCGCATGCCGCGTTTCACCTGGGCCGAGAATTTCCAGATCGCTCTCCTTGCCGCTCGGTGCCGTGATCTTCGGTTCAGGATCAGACAAGGTCGTCGAGATAAGTCCCATTCTCTTCTGGCGCTCGAATCGTGCCGTCCGAGTCTTCGGCCAGCCCTGAGTGTAGGTGTCCTTGTATTTCGCGATGTCCTCCGGCAGCGCCTGGATTGGGAAATGCGGTGCCGTGAAAGCCACATAGGTGAAGAACGGCGTCCCTGCATGCTGCTGCGCGTGTTCCTTGAGAAAGTCGATCGCGTACTGCGCGATGGCCGTGCTCGAATACCACGGCCCCTCAGGATCCGGCAGCGGCTTATCATCCAGTTCCTGCTTCTTCGGGTGAAAGTGACTTTCCTGCTGCGCCAAATAGTACGAGTGCGTGAATCCGCCATCCGCCACCACACGCGGCGCATTGCCCACATGCCACTTGCCCGAATGGTAACTGCGATACCCGAGCGGCGCGAGGCGCTGCGGCAGCGTACGCACCCAGGCCGGGAATTTGCCATACTGCGGGTCCATGCCGATCTGCTGCGCATAGTGCCCGGTCATGAGCACACTGCGCGTGGGCCAGCACCGCGCCGTATTGTAAAACTGCGTGAACCGCAGCCCGCCCGCCGCCAGCTTGTCCAGATTCGGCGTCGCAATCTCACTGCCATAGCAGCCGAGATCCGAGTAACCTAGATCATCCGCGAGGATGATGACGAAATTGGGTTTCGATGGTGCAGCGTGCAAAGCAGCACCGACGAGCAGCAGGAAGAGAACAGGCAGGCGGATCATGGAACTATCCAAACGATGAGCATGCTCGCTTCCTACCTCAAATTCCGCTGATCAAATAGGGCCCTTCGCAGGCAGGACTGCCCAAGCCACCCAACGCCCCAGGCGCGCGGACTTCCAGCCCGCAGCACTCCGCGAGCACCCATTCCTCCGCACTTCCCTGGCGAGAATGCCGCGCCCTCCAGCACTCCGCGAAAAAGAGAGGCGCAGATTGCGCTGCGCATCCCATCTCAAAATCCGGTTTATTCTGCCGCAGGCGTATCAGGCGTGTCTTCCGCAGGCGCTTCCTGAGTGGGTTCCGCCACGTCAGTCTCCACGGCGGCAGCTTCCGCCACGACCTCATCCGCGACCACGGTGGCCACATCCTGGATGGTTTCACCTTCCTTGAGGCCCATGAGTTTCACGCCCTGAGCATTGCGGCCGGTTTCGCGGATGTCGCAGATGCGGATGCGCACACTCTGGCCCTTGGTCGTCATGAGCATGAGTTCATCTTTGTCATGCACCGCCTTGGCAGCGACGACCTTGCCGGTCTTCTCCGTGACGTTCATCGTGGTGACACCTTTGCCGCCACGATTGGCGAGGAGGCGGTACTCGTCAAAAGCCGTGCGCTTGCCGAGGCCGTTCTCGGAGACAACTAACACCATGGTGTCGGGTTCGTTGGTCAGACAGCTCACGAGGAAGTCGCCGTCATCGAGCGTGATTCCGCGCACGCCAGCCGTGTTGCGGCCGATAGGGCGCAGGGTTGGCGAGGAAGGATCGCCCGTCTCATGGAAGCGGGCAAACATGCCTTCGTGTGTGACGAGGCAGATTTCTTTGTTGCCGTCGGTGAGCACCACATCCACGAGGTCGTTGCCTTCCTCAAGGTTGATGGCCGCAAGGCCATCTTTGCGGTAGTTTTTGAATTCTTCGAGCGCGGTCTTTTTCACCGTGCCGTCCTTCGTGGCAAAGACGACGTACTTGTCGGCCGCCCACATGGCCTCATCTTCGGGGCCTTGGGCCACAAGAGTAAGCACTGCTGCGATTTTTTCCGCCGGAAAGCTCACGGAGTATTCTTTCCCATCTTTCGTCCGCGTCACGGTGTGGGCGGGCTTCAGATTGAGCATGTTTTTGATGCTGCGGCCTTTGCCGGTGCGTGCGGCCTCAGGAAGCTGATATACACGCTCCACATACATGCGGCCTGTATTGGTGAAGAAGAGCAGGAAGTCGTGCAGATGCGCGCTGAAGAGATGCTCGACGAAGTCGGTGGCTTCTTCCTCGCCCTGCGCCTCGCGGGTCTCCATGCCTTTCAAGCCTTTGCCACCACGGTTCTGCACGCGGTACTCGGCAGTCGAGGTGCGCTTGATGCTGCCCATGTGCGTCATGGTGACCACGGTCGGGTCGTTCGGGATGAGGTCGATGTTTTCGATCTCGCCCTCGGCGGCTTCGATGCGCGTCAAACGCGGTGTGGCGTGCTTGAGGCGGATGGCCTGCAGTTCGTCCTTGATGATCTGGAGCACGCGGGATTCACGGGCCAGGATGTCCATGAAGTCACGGATGCTGACGAGCACCTCATCGTAGTCGGCTTTGATCTTGTCGCGCTCAAGTCCGACGAGCTGGTAGAGGCGAAGCTCCAGGATGTCCTCGACCTGCTTGTCGGTGAAGATGTAATTGTCTCCCACGATGCTCGCCTGGCCGCGGATCATGATGCCGAGCTGTTCGGCGGTGGTGATGGAGAAGTTGTAAGCCTTGAGGCGCTCACGGGCCTCATCACGGTTTTTGCTGTCGCGGATGATCTTGATGAAGTCATCCAAGTGGCCGAGCGCAAGGAGCTGGGCTTCGAGTTTTTCAGCTTTGAACTCGGCTTGCTTCAGCAGGAAACGCGTGCGGCGGATGATGACCTCACGGCGATGCTCGATGTAGCATGCAATCGCATCCTTCATGCTCAAAACGCGCGGCTTGCCACCGTCGATGGCCAGCATGTGGATTGAGAAACTCGACTCCAGCGCCGTGTGCTTGTAGAGATTGTTCAGGACGATCTGACCACGCGCATCGCGCTTGAGATCAATGACGACGCGGGTGTTTTCGTCAGACTCATCACGCACGCCGCTGATTTCGGCGATGACCTTTTCGTTCGCGAGTTCGGCGATGCGTTTCACCAGCTCAGCGCGGTTCACGTTGAACGGAATCTCGGTGATGATGATCTGCTCGCGGTTGCCGTTTTCGATGATCTCCGCCTGACCACGAGTGCGCACACTGCCGTGTCCGGTCTCAATGTATTCGCGGATGCCATTGGTGCCGAGGATGACGCAGCCTGTCGGGAAATCGGGACCTTTGATGTACGCCTGAATCTCAGTGCTGGTGATCTGAGGATTGTCGATCTGGGCGCACACTGCATCCACGACTTCACCGAGATTGTGCGGTGGCATGTTGGTGGCCATGCCCACGGCAATGCCGGTGCCGCCATTGACGATGAGATTGGGGAACGCCGCCGGAAACACGCTCGGCTCGGTGAGACGTTCATCGTAGTTCGGCACGAAATCGACGGTCTCCTTCTCCATGTCCGACATCAAGGTGCCGCCCAGGTGCGTCATACGGGCTTCCGTATAACGCATCGCTGCCGGAGGGTCCCCTTCCACGGAACCGAAGTTCCCCTGCGGATCGATCAACGGCTCACGAATGGCCCAGGGCTGCCCCATGTGAACCAGAGTCGGATAGATGACCGCCTCACCGTGCGGATGGTAGTTACCGGAGGTGTCACCGCAGATCTTCGCACACTTCATGTGCTTCTTCGGCGGATAGAGCGAGAGTTCATGCATCGCATAAAGAATGCGGCGCTGGGAGGGCTTCAGACCATCACGGACATCCGGCAGCGCACGGGCGATGATGACGGACATCGAATAGTCGAGGAAGGAGTTCTTCACTTCTTCAGCGACAGAGATGGGGCGGATGTTGGGGTCTTGCATGAGATTGGGAAAAGTCGGAATGAGCGCGAAGTGCGAGGCGTGGTGAGGACTAGCTGGCAGCCAGACGGAGACGTTCGAGAATCATCTCGCGAGTATGGCGATCTGGCGCGAGAGTCTGGATGAATTCCAGTACTTCAACGTACTCGTAGGCTTTGCAATTAAAGCCTAGACGCATAAATTCAATGTCTTTGGGGCGACCAACCTCGAGCTTGTTATAAGCCAGATCGAGCGGATGGAGGACATAAACCTCGATATCATCCACATAAAGATGAAGAGCACGCTCCTGCCAACCGGACGGTTGTGAAAGCAGCGTCCATTCGCCCACACGTTCAATGTAAAACCCATGCTCGACGAAAAAAGCAGACTCTACAGCGATAGTGCTGTCCAGCGCCGCCCAAGCGTCAATCTTGTCCGGATCGTAAGGGGCAAATAAATCAATGTCAGCGGTGCGCCGCAAGTCGTCAGCGCACTCGGGCAGTGTCACAGCCAGGGAGCCACGCCCCACCACAATGAACTGCTTTTCGCCATAGACTTCAGCAGCTTTGCGTATCGCGATCTCGAAAGAGGCGAGCGTCAAAGCTTTGGCGTTGGCAATGTCTTGTCCCATGGAAAATCAGGCACGCAGAGGACTGGCTAACTGGGGCCGCGCAAAAGGAGAAGTCTCGCGCAGGTGGCGTGTCTGCTCGGAGTCGGAGCGGAGAATATCCGCGATCTCGATATTCGAACACTGCTCCAAAAGAGCGTGCCATTCACGCAGGGCCCAATGCAAGGACGAGTGCTCCGGGCTGCTCAGAAAGCGGTTCACATAACCCTTTGCCTGATCCAGCGACTCGGGGTGGGCTGAAATGTAATCAGCGAGTTCCATGAACCGCTTTTTCTCACGTTGCTCAACGATAAGCGCATGACGCTGTTTTTCGGCACGGATCGCGGACATCATTTCAGGCGTCGCATTATGCGGCGCCCCAAGGCTCAGGATGGAGGCTGGCAGTGGCATCTGAAATCAAACATCCAAATTCCGCACATTCAGCGCATTCTCTTCGATGAAATGCTTCCGCGGCTCGACCACATCGCCCATCAGAATGGTGAACATGCGTTCAGCTTCGTGGGAGTTCGTTTCGTCGAGCTTGACCTGGAGCAGCGTGCGCTTGTTCGGGTCCATGGTGGTCTCGAAGAGCTGCTTGGCGTTCATTTCACCTAGCCCCTTGAAGCGCTTGATCTCCATGCCGCGTTTGCCGATCTCCATGACTTTATCAAGGATGCCGGGAATGCTAAAGACAGGATGAACCTTGGCGTGGTCCCCTTCTCCTTCGATGACTTCGAAGAGCGGTTTGTCCTGGCTGCTGAAATGGTCCACATGCAGCCCCAGTTCATCAAGCTGCTGGAAGCGCTTTTTCATGCCGTGGGCTTCGTGGATCTCAATAAGACGCGCACGGCGGTGCGATTTCGGCAATGCGACCGCTCCGTTGCCCGTGCCATTGGCTTCCACGGCTGCGGGATTGCCAAAGAGATGCAGGTCGTTGTTTTCGCGTGCGAACGTGGCCAGCTGCTCGTTGCTGTGGAAGTAGTGAATTTTGACCTCGTTGCCCTCACGAATCACGACGAGGTGATGCGGCAGGTTGCCAGTCGCTTCATCGCGAGCCTGCAGGTAGTGCTCAAAGTCAGCGCCATGACGACGGATGATGTCGGCAAATTTGGCGACGGGCACCAGCAGATCGAGGATCGACTTGAGACGGTCGGCGGCCAGCTTGCTGCCATCCGCAATGTTGCGCAGGCTGATTTCCCCGGAGCCAAGTTCGAGCAGGATGGCATCCATCTCGGCGTCGCTCTGCACATACTCTTCGCGCTTCTTACGCGTCACCTGATACAGCGGCGGCTGCGCGACGTAGATGTGGCCGCCCTTCATAAGTTCCGGCATTTGGCGGAAGAAGAACGTCAGAAGCAGGGTGCGGATGTGGCTGCCATCCACGTCGGCATCGGTCATGATGACGATCTTGTGGTAGCGGAGCTTCTCGATGTTGAAGGAGCCTTCCACCTCGCTGTCGCCACCGATGCCGGTGCCGATGGCGGTGATCATGGTCTGCACTTCCTTGTTCTGCAGCACCTTCTCCAGGCGGGCTTTCTCGGTGTTGATGAGCTTTCCACGCAGCGGGAGGATCGCCTGATTGTGACGGTTGCGGCCCATCTTGGCGGAGCCACCGGCAGAGTCACCCTCGACAATGAACAGCTCAGTCTTCGAAGGATCGCGCTCGGAGCAGTCGGCCAGTTTGCCGGGCAGGCCGCCGCTGCTCATGGCGTCCTTGCGGATGGCTTCACGCGCTTTGCGCGCCGCTTCGCGGGACTTGGCGGCGATGATGATGTTCTTGATGATCTCAATGGCGGTGTCGGGATTCTCATCAAAGAAGCGCAGCAGGCCTTCATAGACGATGGAGTTCACCACGCCTTCGACTTCGCCGTTCACCAGCTTCACCTTGGTCTGCGAATTGAAGCGCGGATTGGTGAGCTTGACGCTCAGCACGCAGATCATGCCTTCGCGGCAGTCGTCGCCCTCGATGTCGGGCAGCTTTTCTTTAAAGCTCTTCGGATTGACGTTGATGTACTGCTTCACCGCCTTGGTGAGCGCAGACTTGAGGCCGCTGTAATGCGCGCCGCCGTCCGGATTCGGAATGGCATTGGCAAAGCAGAGCGTCTGCTCATTGAGCCCCTTATTCCACTGCAGCACGCAATCGACGAGGATGAACTTCTTTTTGTCGTCAATGGGGACCTCGCGGCGACCCGCCAGAGCGACGGGCTCGGGATGGATCTTGTCCTTGTCTGCGCCCATCTCACGCACGAACTGCTTCACACCTTCCAGGTACAAAAGTACTTCCTGGCGCTGCGGCTCGGTGCGCTCGTCGGTGAGGGTGATTTTAATGCCGGGATTGAGGAACGCGAGTTCCCGCAGGCGCACCAGCAGACGGTCAAAATTGTACGTCGTGGTGATGGTAAAGATCGTGGCGTCTGGGAAGAAGGAAATCTTCGTGCCCGTGGTCTTCGGATCATCGAGATCACCCAGAACCGTCAGCGGCTCCGTCGTTTTGCCACGCTCAAAGCCGATGGCGTAGATCTTGCCATCGCGGAAGACTTCGCACTTGAACCAGTCGGACAGCGCATTGGTACACTTGGCACCCACACCGTGCAGACCACCGGAGAATTCATACGCGCCGTCGCCAAACTTGCCACCGGCATGCAGGCTGGTGAGCACGAGCTCCACCGTAGGAATCTTCGCCACCTTGTGCATTTCCACGGGGATGCCGCGGCCGTCGTCCTGAATGGTGATGGAGCCGTCCGTGTGGATGGTGATCCAGACGTTTTTGCAATGCCCGGCGAGATGCTCGTCGATGGAGTTGTCCACCACTTCAAACACGCAGTGGTGCAGGCCGCGCTCATCGGGGTCGCCGATGTACATTCCCGGCCGCAGCCGGACGGCTTCGAGGCCTTCGAGTTTTTGAATTTGATCGGCACCGTAGGCCTGGTTTTCGGCCACACCGGTATTGAAAGCAGCGTTCTGCTCAGAGGACTGTTCGGACATAGAATTTGAAGGGCTGACCATCGACTGAATCCGTCCATGAAACCGCTACCGGAAACGTGCTCGATGATGACCCGTTCAGACTAGCAAGATGAAGGGGTGAGCAAAGGGTTTTTTTGCCCTGAAACGAAGTCTTTTCCCCCTTAAATCTGCCCTCACATCACATCCTGGAAACCCATCTTCTCGATGACCTCCGGCAAAACTCCAGTTTAATGGCCTGGAACCCTGAGATTGCCCGTGAACCCGAGGCTTTTCCGGCTGTCACTATGGCTGTAATAGCCCCCCTGTGCATTGAAAGCGGTGCGGCAGCCATCGCAGTTCTTTCCCACGCTCAGCCCCCAGGTGTTTCATGCCCCTGATTTCATGCAGGCACGAAGACATGTGACAATTTCAGCAGATTTGAGGCATCTCAAACAGTCATCCCACAATGACAATGTGCCGGCTCCGTGACAAGGCGAAAACGTCACTTCGAAGCTTTAGACTGAAATGCTGAGTGCCCCTAGATGGCATCAATTCCCCCCAACGAGTCCTCCCCGACAATGAAATCCACGCGCCGTCTCTTTATTTTCAATTCACCCACGGTGGCCCTCGCTACAGATTCAAATCCCTCCGAGCCCGCCTCCAGCAGGATTAGTCAGAGTATATCGCTGTTTTCCAGCTTGTTGCTCTCAATTCTCCTAGGAACGGCCGCCCTCACTGCATCCGCAGGCACGAGCGACACTTTTAAGGGTTCAAACACGGACCTGACTTCAGCTTCCGGGTACAATACAGGCAGCCTGCCGGGCAGCACCACGGACGTAAAGCTGACCACTTCAGGGACGGCACTCACGGACGCCAACGTGGCATTGACCATGGAATCCCTCACTGCGGCTCCTGCCAGCAATACGACGCTCACCATCAGCGGGACCAACGGGCAGATCACCCTTGGCAACAGCGTCGGCTTCACCAACTCCAACAACAGCACGTTGAATGATTTGATCGCGCTAACGGGCACCAAGAGCCTGACCATCACCGGCAATGGCGGCACCAAAGGACTCGTCCTCGCCTCAAGTGGCAACTTCAACAATGCCAGCACCGCAAGTACCGGGCTGAGCATCGCCAGCAACATTTCGCAGGTCATCAGCGGCACATCCCTGACCATGACAGGCGTCGGCACCACCAGTCTGACGGGCACCAACACCTTCTCCGGCGGCTTGATGATCCTCGCAGGTGAAACCGATGTCACAGGTGACTCCAGCCTGGGCGCTGCGGGCGGCAGCGTAACGATTAACGGCGGCCGTCTTGGCTTCGCCACCAACAGCATGACCATCGATGCGACCCGCAATATTCTGCTTGGTTCCAATCCGACGGGAAGCAATACCAGCAGCACGCTGAGCGTCAAAGGCTCCATCACGGTGGCTTACAACGGTGCATTCCAAAACCTCAATGGCAGCACCACAGGCGACTTGGTAAAGCAGGGTGGCGGCACGCTGCAACTCGGTGGTGTGAACACCTATTCAGGCAGCACCTTTTTAAACAATGGCATCACCCAGCTCACCACTGGCAATGACCGCCTGCCCACCAGCACCGTGGTCAACATGGGCCAGGCAGCGAGCGCCAACCTCGCCACGCTCGATCTCAACGGTAACAACCAGACGATTGCAGGACTGGTCTCCACAGCAGGCACCAATGCCACAGCGACCACCAACGTCGTCACTTCCACCACGGCCGCGACACTCACGGTCAACACAAGTGGCAGCAACAGTTACACCTACAGTGCGGGCACACAGGCGGCTTCCGGTGTGATCAGCGGCGCGGTTTCGCTCGTGAAAACCGGCACCGGCACCCAGACACTTGGCGGTGCCAGCAGCTATACCGGCACGACACAGGTCAATGGCGGCACGCTCAACGTGGCCGGTTCCATCACCGGCACGGGTGCCATGACCTTGAGCAACTCCGGCAGCACCCTTGCCACGGGCAGCGCGACAACCATCGGCGGTAGCATCACGGCGAACAGCGGCACCGCAATCACCGTCGGTGGCGCAGGCACCGTCGGCACACTCACCTCCGGCGCGCTCACCGTTAATAACGGCGCGGCATTGAATTTCGACATTCTCAACAATTCGAACTACGACAAGATCAACACCACCGGCGTGCTCACGCTTGGCAGCGGGACGGAGACTGTCAACGTGGCCGGCTCCGGTTTCACCGCAGGGAACTCCTTCACGCTTGTGTCCGGCTATTCATCCGTTACGGGCGGCGCCTTCACGCTCGGTTCCACTCCGGCGGGATTCAACTACAGTCTGTCCACAGGCGGGTCCTCCACCGTGCTCAGCGTTTCCGCGCTTGGCGGCAGCGGCAATGTGACATGGAGCACCACAGGCCTATCACCCACGTCAGGTACTGACGGCGCAGGCACCTGGACCAATGGCAGCACCAACTTCTACAACACCGGCACTTCGGCGCAGACGACTTGGGACAACACGGCGAGTTACAATCTGACTGTGGGCAGCAGTGGCACCGGCGGCACCATCACACTCGGCGGCAATGTCACCGTCGGCGGCGCGCTCACGCTGGCACCGGTGAGTTCCCCATACACGCTCGGAACCGCAGGCGGCACAAACACGCTGACGCTTGCCGGCGGCATCACCGCCAACAATTCGGCCACGATCAATGCGCCGACGGTCCTTTCAAACTCGCAGGCTTGGAACGTCACGACCGGAACGCTAACAGCGAGCGGTGCGATCAGCGAAACCGGCGGCGCACGCCAGCTCAGCAAATCTGGCTCAGGCACTCTTGTGCTCGCCAGCGCAAGCAATAGCTACAGCGGCGGAACCATCCTCGGCGGCGGCATCGTGCGGGTCAGTTCGGACGCCAACCTTGGCAACGCTGCGGGAGGGCTCACCTTCGCCGGCGGCACGCTGCAGACGAGCGCAGGCATCACTTCTGCGCGCGGTGTCAACCTCAGCAGCGGCGGTGGCGTCTTTGACTCGAATGGTTCTGACTCCACGCTGAGCGGACAGATCTCCGGCACCGGCGCTTTGTCCAAGAACGGCTCAGGCACACTCACAATCAGCAACACCGGCAACAACTACAGCGGTGGTACGACAGTCAACGGCGGCGCTCTCTCCATCGCCAGCGGCAGCTCCGCCGGGACGAGCGCCAGTGCCATGACCGTCAACAGCGGTGCGACGCTCACGGGCTCGGGCACCGTCAACGGCACTACATCCGTCAACAGCGGCACGATCAACGGCACCGGACTCAAACTCACCGGCGCAGTGACATTCAACGGTGCCGGCAATAACGTGAACGGCACAGTGACCTCTGCTAACGGCACCGTTTTGACGGCCGGCTCCACAGCGGCGGTGAACGGCACGCTCACGGGCACGGGCTCTGCTGTCACCTTCACGACCACTGGCAACAACGCGACACTGACCAACCTCGGCACCATCAACCAGACCGGCACCGGCCGCGCAGTGCGCGACAACACCGGAGTCACCGGGCTGGTGATCAACAACGGGAGCACCACCAACTCCGCCGCTTTGATTCAAACCGCCGATGCCGACGCGGTGCAGATGAATGTCTCCAGCGGCAGCGTGACGGTGAACAACTATGGCAGCATCATCTCCAAAAATGCCTCGGCCGGTGGTGCACAAGCACTGGACTTCAACGCCGTCACCACGGGCTCCAACACGATCAACAACTATGCCACTGGATACATCGCAGCCACCAATGCGGATGCCGTCCGTCCTGGTGTGAATGGCGTGGTCAACAATGACGGCTACATTCTTTCCACCGGCGATGTCATCGGCATTGGAGCGAAGAACAACACGGGTGTGGTCATCAACAACACCGGCACCATTGAGGGCGGGCATCACGCCATCACCGGCGGAGCACTGGACAGCACCACTCCTTACACCACCACCGTCACCAACAGCGTGGGCGGCCTCATCCAGGGAGACAACGGATCTGGCATCAACCTTGATGGCTTCAATGCGAACCAGACAGCCACCATCATCAATCACGGCACCATCACGGGCTACGGTGGCTACCTGTCAGATGGCAGCCCTGAGGATGGCGATGGCGTCGATGTGGACGGCCTTGTGAATGTGACCAACACAGGAATCATCCGCTCTTTGAACGCATCAAGCACTACGCCAGGAGCTCCCGCACACAGCGAAGGCATCACCGTCGGCGGCGGCACCATTACCAACTCCGGCACCATTGAGGGGCTGGTGGCGAGTGGGAACACCAATGCCATCGGCTATGGCATCACGCTTCTGGGCAACGACATCACCACAGGACCTCTCACTGGCGGTCGTGAGCCCATGTATGGAAATGCCACCGTCAACAATCTGTCCGGCGGGCTGATCCGTGGTGACAGCGCCTCCGGCATTGCCGTGCTCGGCTCCACCGCCAGCGGTTATGCCGTCACCATCAACAACAACGCCGGGGCCACCATTCAGGGCGGAGCCACCCTCTCCGGCCTCGGTAATACTCAGGCGGCCATCTTCACCGGTGAAGACCCGGTCACTCTCAACAACGCCGGCAAGATTGATGGTTCCAGCAACGGCTACGCCATCACAGGCGACACCGGTAATATCACCCTCAACGTCACCGGCGGCTCCGCTTTGATCCTCGGTGCCATCACCGGTGGTTCGGGCACCAACGTCATGCACATTGATCCCGGCGCAGGCAACACCTTCTCCTACGCGGGTGCGATCTCGAATTTCAGCACTGTCGAAGTCAAGAGCGGCACCGTGGCGCTCTCCGGGGCGAGCAGTTCCTACAGCGGCACCACCACACTCACGGCGGGCCAGTTGAGCCTCAACAACGCCGCCGCCATTGGCACCGGCACCTTGGTCATCAATGGGGGTGTGCTCGACAACACCACCGGCTCGGCGCTCACGCTCAGCACGAACAACGCGCTCAGCATCAATTCCAACTTTGAATTCAAAGGCAGCAGCGATCTGAATCTCGGCACCGGCGCGGTGACACTTGATGCGAACCACGTTGTGACCGTTGATGCCGGCAAGCTCACCATCGGCGGCGCTTTCACCAGCAGCCAGTATCAGCTCACCAAAGCGGGCGCAGGCACCTTGGTGCTCAGCGGTGCGAACAGCTTCAGCGGCCCCGTCACCGTCAGTGGTGGCGCACTCAGCACCAGCAATGTTGCCTCCCTCGGTGCCGGCACCCAGGTGAACCTCAGCAGTGGTTCCTCGCTGCAATACACCGGCACCAGTGCCACCATCACGCAGGACATCACCGTGACCTCTGGCACGGGCTCCATCCAGAACACCGGTGGCGGCACGCTGACTCTCAGCGGGAACCTCAGTAAGAACGGGACTGTGCTTACACTCTCCGGCGGCGTCATCAATGCCAATGGTTCCATCACCGGCAGCAGCGCCGGTTCTGACCTCGTGGTGGACGCAGCCACCGTGAATGAAAATGCCGCCAACACTTACAACGGCCCGACTTACATCCGCAATGCCGGCACGCTGAACGCCAATGTGGCCAGCGCCCTGCCGACAGCGAACGGGCGCACGTCAGTGATCCTCGATGACACCGGCAGTGGCGGCTCCAAGCTCGCCCTCGGCGCGGATCAATCCGCCGCCGCGCTCACCGGCGCAGCCTCCTCCACCGTCGATCTCGGCGGCCACACGCTGACGGTCGGTTCCACCAGCGGCACCACCACCTACAATGGCGTGATCACCAGCAGCAGCGGGGGCATCCTGGTCAAAGATGGTGGCAGCACTTTGATCCTGGCCGGAGCCAGCACCTACGACGGCGGCACGCAGATCAATGCTGGCTCCTTGAGCGTCACCAACACCACGGGCAGCGCCACAGGCTCAGGCTCTGTGATGGTCAATTCAGGCGGTGCTTTGAACGGCACCGGCACCGTCGGCCCAGTCGCCGTCGCCAGCGGCGGCACGATTGCACCCGGCCTTGATGTGGGCGCCTTGAACGTCAACGGCACCCTCGATCTCGTGGGAGGTTCCCATCTTGACTACAACCTCGGCAGCTCTTCCAGCCTCCTCAACGTTAGCGGCGCGCTCAATTACACCGGAGGCGGAGCGGCCATTTTCGACATCGCCAACACCGGCAGCATGACGAGCGGCACCGACTACACCCTCATCAACTATGCTTCCGAGTCGGGTCTGTCTCTCGCCAATCTGGCCTTCGGCAGCACGCCGTCTGTCTTCAGCGGCCACTTCGTCATCGGCGCCAATTCACTCACCCTGCATGTGGACTCCGTGCCGGAGCCTTCGCGTGCGCTGCTGGGAGCCCTGGGGCTTGCATTCATCGCCCTGCGTCGTCGCCGCCGGGTGCGTGCGGCTTATTAAGACTCGCATAATGGAGTGACATTATAGCCAAGGTTCGGCCTGTGAGAAACAGGCGGTGATGATTGAAGGCCGGCGGCGCATTTTGCGCAACGCGCGGGTTGCCTCAAAGCTCAGCTCCCAGGCCTCGGTGGGACGGGAAATAGGGGAGGCCTGGATACAGAAGGAGTGGTGGTTGCCCCCCCTCCAAACCCCCGCCGTAGCTTCTTTGATGGTACCGGCGGTCGGACTCGAACCGACACATCCTCACGGATACAAGATTTTGAGTCTAGCGCGTCTACCAATTTCACCACGCCGGCATGTCTCAAAGAAGAGTCCTCTTAAATAGCGAAATCGCGGGAGCTTTGCAAGGCTTTTGGCGGTCCAAGTATCTCCTGCATCAAAATAGCTTGCCGCATCAGCGCCGGATCACGGCGCAAATGCCTCAAAGTGGCTAAAACGGATCCGGCAGGAGCGACCGCATTGGCGACGACCACCACGGCCGGCGCAGACGCCACGGCGGGGATTGGAGCCGCGGCCGCAGTGGCCACGGGTCGCTGCACTGGAGCTGACGCGGTAGCACGCGCGGCGGGCTGAGCCTGCCGTGCCCGCTGCGGTGGTTGCTGCTGGCGTAGCGGCTGCTGCTGGCGCTGCGGCAGGGGTGGCGGCGTTCGCGGTGCCGGGCGTCCGGGCGCCTGTCCTGCCACCTCCTTCAGTTCTTGCCATGCCTTGCGCAGTTCATCCCAGGGCGAGGGTGCCACCACGGGACGCGCCGGTGGGGGAGCCGCTGAAGTCTGACCCGTTTGCTTGCGCCAGGCGGCTTCCCGCAGGCGCTGCTCCTCGGGGTCCGGCGGCGGTACGGGCATGGCTCCCGATTTCTGCTGCCAGTTCTCCCACAGCCATTTCACAAAGCCCGCCAGCAACGCGATGACGATGATCGCCATCTGAAACGGATCAAAATCGCTGCTCAGCAGAAGTGGATGCATGGTCAAACAACTCGCTCAGGGTTATTTCGCGCCAGAGGATTCCCCAGCGATCTTGCTGCGCATCTCAGTATCCGCGAGCACGTTTTTGTACTTGGCGTAGTCCATGACTCCGAGCTGCCCGTTGCGAAAGGCCTCGGCAATCGCCAGCGGCACCTGCGCCTCGGCCTCCACCACTCGTGCGCGCATTTCCTGCGTGCGTGCGGACATTTCCTGCTCTAGCGCCACAGCGGCCGCGCGGCGCATTTCGGCCATGGCCTGCGCGATCTTTTTATCGGCCTCAGCCTGCTCAGTCTGCAGCTTCGCGCCCACGTTTTCACCCACGTCGATGTCCGCGATGTCGATGGAGAGAATCTCAAACGCCGTGCCTGCGTCCACCCCTTTGTGCAGCACCAGCTTGGAAATGGCATCCGGATTTTCGAGCACGTCCTTGTAGGAGTTGGAAGACCCGATGCAGGTCACGATGCCCTCGCCCACGCGAGCGATGACCGTCTCCTCCGTCGCACCACCGACGAAGCGATCCAGATTCGTACGCACCGTCACCCGGGCGCGCACCCGCAGAGAGATGCCATCCTTCGCCACAGCGTCGATCTTGCCACCCCGGCCCATGTCCGGATGCGGGCAGTCAATGACCTTCGGATTGATGCTCGTGCGCACGGCCTCGAGCACCGTTTTGCTAGTGCCTTTACAAGCAAGGTCAATGGCGCAGGCACGGTTGAAATCGAGCGGGATGCCCGCCTTGTCCGAAGCGATCAAGGAGAGCACCACATGCGTCACCTCACCCCCGGCCAAAAAGTGCGCCTCCAGTTGATCCGTGCCAATCGGAATGCCAGCCTTCGCTGCGGTGATGCGGGTATCCACGATCAGCGCATTCGGCACTCCGCGCAGCCACATGGCCAGCAGCGTGGGAAAACTCACCGGCGCATTGGCGATGCGGGCACGCAGCCACAGATTGAAAAACTTCGCGACCATCAGGAACAGGACGAGCGAGACGATGGTGACAGCGCCAATGAGGAAGATTTCGAGAGTGGACATGTGTGGGTCTATGGGTTGGGAAAAAAGGAATAATTCAGAGGATGCGCACAAGAAGATTGCCCGGCTCCGCTGCAATAACTTCGACACGCGTCCCCGCCGCAGCAAGGCCGTTCTGGCAGCGCACCTCATAGCGCTGTCCATCGATTTCAGCACGTCCCAGCGGGCGCAGTTCCGTGAGCGCGATGCCCTGCGAACCCGGCGCGGCTCCGACCGCCGCCGGTGTCTCGATGGTAGTAGTGAGAGTCATGGCACGCCGGAAAAACTTCACCGCAAACCAGCGCAGCCACGCGAGCAATGCCGCCACCGAAAACAGAACAATGCCCAGCGCCAGCCACATCCGCTGGCCGGAACTCCAGCCCACCAGATCCTCCGACATCAGCGTCAGCCACAGCGCAATGAAAAGGGCAATCGTCCCTAGAATACCCGCCACCCACCCCGGCAGAAAGGTTTCCAGCATGATCAGCAGGATGCCGAACAGCGTTAAGATGGCAATGCTGGCGAGCATGAGTCAATCAAGCTGGATGCTCCATGACAGGCCGTCAACCCACGATCCCATCACAAGCGTTCACGACACCCTCATAAATCGTCCTCGTCCTCCTACTCGAACTCGAACTCGTCCTCGATCCTGCCGTTCCGCAAACCCTCAAGATATCGAGCCACCAAGAAGCGCCGAGTCCCTTCTTCGTATTGTAGTCCCGGCTTTAGCCGGTTCCGGCTTCCCCTCATCACTCCGCACCTCAAGGCCCCCTCACCGGCATCATGGACTGCAGCCAGTCTTTCGATCCTGCGGGAATGCTGCCAAGATTCAAAAACGTGGGTGACGCCGGACTGCTGAATGAAGTGCGGGCCAGACGGCTGGCATCCGCTGAAGTCGCGGCCTCAAGCAGATTCTGTGTCCCCATTTTCATGGCCGTGCCGATCGGTGCACGCGCCAAGATCGGATCGCCGCCCAGTTCAGCGCGCGGCTCCACACGGGTCCACGTGTTGGCAGACCAGTAATCCCCTTTCCAAGAACGATTGGCACTCGTGGGTACGTAGATGGCAAAGCGGTCAAACAACACCTCCGGCACGTACCGGCTGCCCACCCGGCTGGCCAGGGGCGGATCACTCGGATCAGGCCGGCTCTCCGTCGATTCCAGCAGGTACTCTTTGTCGTCGATCTTCACCACGCACCAGGCATGTCCGCCCAGATCGCCGTAGCGCCCCAGTGCCACGCGCACCTGAAAGCCGCGTGACATCAGCCAGTCGGCCAGAAAGATGGAGGAATCCTCGCAGTCACCCCGCTGCAGCCGCTGCGTCTCATCTGCAAACTGCCAGCAGTCCGTCTGCTCCGGCTTGGCAAAGCTGCTGCCCGCCTTGGCCCCGGGGTCATTGGCGTAGCGGCAGTTGGCGTGTACGGCGGACCAGATGGTGAAGAGCTGCTGCACGCGCGACTGGTTTTTCGCAAACATTGCCTGCGGCGCGTAGCCCGTGAGAAACTCATTCACGTAGTGAAACCGCCCCGCGCTGTCCGCCGCGATCACCGCATACTTGCGGTGGCACTTCGGGCACTCCAGCGCCATGCTGCGCTGCGCCCGCGAGAGCTTCATGAAGTGCGGCTGCTTGCAGTGCACGCAGGTGCTGAAAAACGGCTCATCTCCGGATTGGGACAGCGCCTCCGGCGTGAAGTCACGCAGCCGCTGGCCCAGTACCAGCAGCGCTTCATTCATCAGTCCGCTGGCCCGTGGACGCAGGACGATGGCCATGTGCGTCATCTCCGGCTGCGCACGGTGCGAATACTCGTGAAAGCGCTGCAGCAGCTCCCGCAGGCTCGGGCTGCTGGCGGAGCACACCGAGACGCGGTAGTAGCGCGGCATGCCTTCCTGCACCAGCTCGGTGACCTTGTTCAGGTCTGAAGTGTCGATCTTGGGAAACTCCTTTTCCAGCCAGGCCTCCATCTCGGGGTCCACCCGCAGCGTCGGCGTCTTCTCCGCCATGCGCGTGTAATTGAACTGGTCCACCAGATCCAGCCGGAACTTGGCCGCACTGTACTGCGCACCGGGACTCGTCATCAGTTCACCCAGCCGCATTTCCCAGCCCTTCAGCCATCCTTCCTTCATCGCCGCAAATCCCCCCGCCATCAGGACGGCGGAGGCAACGAGCCAGGTGATGAGACGACTGTTCATAACGTCCCAAATTATAGTTTTTATAACGTCGTGCGCAACGAAAACCGGGGACAAAGACAAAGTCCTTACAGTCCCTGCCCCCAGTCAGGGGGGAAATCCCCCGCCACAGGGTGGGGTGGCACTCCTACTTTTTCACCTGGAAGGGAATCTGCGGGGTGTAAGGCCACAATTTCGGCGCATTGATGCCCACGGCCCCAAACAAAGTGCCAGGCCTTTCATTGACGGTATCGCTCACGTCGCCAAACCAGGCCGCTTGCGGATTGCCCGCCAGATTCGAAACAAAAATGCCGCCGGTCTCCGTGCGGCCGAGCAAAACGCCCACCGTGCGAATGCGTTGCGGTGCCAGATAATACGTCCCTTTGGGGGACACCACTTCGGCATGATAGACGCCCGCCGGGAACCTCACCATTCCCTGCCCGCAGACACGCTCCTCGCCGGGCCCCACCACGATGGACGCCGTTTTGGCTGGAGCAGGAGCCACAGAGGTGCAGGCACCCAGCAGCAACGGGGCAAGGAACAGGCAAAAAACACGCGATGATTTCATGAATAGGGTGGTGGGAGGAGTCTCTGAGTTGGGAGGTTACCCATCATCAGGATTCATGCCATCAATCACTTTGTCTTCAGCGTCAGCGTCACCCGCCGCACCTCCATCACCGTCTGCCCCGGAATCTCCAGCGCACGCAGCTTCAGCAGCCCCCTCCTGGCAGGCAGGGTGATCGTGCCGAGCCGCAGGCTGTGAAAATCGCGCATGAAGCTCTCGCCTTTGCGTGGCGCACGGTCCTGGTCATCCAGCAGGCGCGGAAACCAGCCGGGAGTCACCTTTCCTGTCGTCTTGGCCCCCTCAAAACCCAGCTCCACCGTCGCTCCCGCATCCGCCTCTGGACAGGCGTAGTCCAGGCTCACCTCATAGTCTCCCGGCGTATGGACCTCGATGTCCCACGTCATGGCATCCTCCTTCGTCTTCCAGTTCACGAAGTACGAGCAGTTCGGCGCGCCGGAGCTGCGCGTGACTTCGCCATGCGGAATCCCATCCCGCGCTTCCAGCATAGTGATGGGAAACTCGGTGTAGCCCACCGGGTAGGGCCGGTCATCCGCGAACGGTTCCGCCCCCGGGTTTTTCCCCTTGGCCTTCCCCTGCCCCTGCCCTTTTCCTTTGCCACCCGCAGGAGCAGACACATACGGCTTCCCAAACACCTCAGCATGCCACGCCGCAGCCTTGGCCGTGAGTTCCGCAGCGATCTGCGGCTGCTCAGCAGTCACGTCCTTCGTCTGGCCCGGATCCGCCACCATGTCATACAGATGGCCAGTCGCATCAAGCCGGTGCGTCTGCGTCCGCACGCTCAGGCGCCCGCTGTTGTAATTCATCAGCTCGCGCGGCCCGCGCTTCCATTCGCCGCCCAGCAGCAGCGTGGAAAAATCCCACCCATCCAGCGGCTTCGTGCTCACCGGCTTCACCCCCGCCAGCGCCGTCAGCGTCGGCAGCAGGTCGATCGCTCCCGCAATCGGCGTGATCATGGTCCCCTCCTTGATCTTCCCCGGCCAGCGAATGAACAGCACCGATCGCACCCCGCCTTCATCCGTGACCCCCTTCTTGCCTTTCATGCCATCGTTCCAGCGGTAGCTGTTCGGGCCGTTGTCACTGAAATACACCACAATGGTGTTCTCGCTCAGCTTCAAATCCTCCAGCTTCTTCAGCACCCTCCCCACGTTCACGTCGATGTTGTCCAGCATCGCCAGCACCGTGCGGCTCACCGCCAGATCCTCCTTCTCCCCCTCCTCGCCCCGCATCGCCACCGGCGAATCCTTGAACTTGTTCCAGTGCTCGTCCGGCACGCTGAAAGGCGAGTGCGGCGTCGTCAGCGGGATGTAGCAGAAAAACGGCTTCTCCCGGTTCGTCTCGATGAACTCCAATGCCTTTCCCACCAACACATCCACGATGAATCCCTTCGCACGAAACATCTTCCCATTGTGCTCCAGCGGCGGGTCAAAATACTCCCCCCAGTGCCCCGAGGTGTAGCCCACATACTCCTGAAACCCCCGCGCATTCGGGTGATACGGCCACTGGCTCCCATTGTGCCATTTACCAAACGCCCCCGTCGCATACCCAGACGCCAAAAAGCTGTCCGCAATCGTCTTCTCATCCGTGTTCAGCCGCTCCAGCCCCGTCGAAACCCCCTTCACCCCGCCCCGCGAATGGTAGCGCCCCGTCAAAAACTCCCCCCGCGTCGGCGCGCACAGCGCACACACAAAATACCGGTCAAACCGCGCCCCCACCTGCGCCAGCGAATCAATGTTCGGCGTCTTCAAGTTCGTGTTCCCATTCACCGAATAATCCCCCCACCCCGAATCATCCGCCAGCATCACCACCACATTCGGCGGTGCCGCATGGAGATGGTTACAAACAACGAGCGCCAGAAGGAAACAAAGTCGATGAATCATGGTCCGCCCCGTAACGCAGCGTACGTAGCAATGCTATCAGCGGATTGAGAATTGAAAAGCCTAATTCAAAAACACAGGAAATTCCCCCAATGGCGGTTCTGACGGCACCTCTAACAATTCCTTGAGCAAGTCATCACGCATGGCCGTTTCGATTCGTTTGGAGTGCCAGTGAAAAGCGAATTTCGTTCTGAGGTATAGCGGCGCGCCCACGGCGAAGTCTTCAGAACGTACTATCATCAGATACTTTTGAGAACTGAGTTGCTGAGTAGCAATGTCGCCCTGAATGAGCATAGTCTCCCAGCCCACGCCGCCTAGACGGCCATTGGCCTTCGCTGCATATTGCTCGTTTGAGACGATAAGCACGCGGTCTGCAAGTTGGAGTTCGTTGGTCATCCATTGTGGCAAGTCCATCCCCTTCTTGAGGTGCCAGCGGTCAAGTCGGGCTTCGAGGCCATTGCTACGGAGAAAAGTTCCCAGAGACTCGATCCAAGCTGTGTGAGCATCATCGGTGGCTGTATAGCTGATGAAAACACGAAGAGGCCGCTGTGGGGTAACGGCGGGAAGAGGTTGTTTTGCAAATTTGTCGTAAACTAGCCGGTGAAGGACACAGATGGTTAGAATCGCGTTGGGAGATGCCGTCTCTAGGAAGCCACTCCTTAACGATTCAACGACGGTCTCACTGCTAAGACCGCCAGCACCTGCACCAAGCAGCGGGGCAGAGATGGCCCGAACGCTTGATTCACGTACGGTGAAACTCCCGAGAGCACGCCCAATACGATAAATCACTTCTGAGCGGGAAGTGTTGTGAAGAACGGAAGCAGCATAAGCGACAAACTGAGCGATGTTCTGCCCCCCAGAAAACGGAACGACGTCAATTTCACCTAGCTCCAATTGGTTAGGAGGCTGTGGAAGCTTGTAGCTGGCCAAGCTCTGCGCAACGAAAGGCGTAATGCTTCCGCCAGTAGAGCAAGGCAATACAATTAGATCGGTGGGTCCATCAAACAGGTTTCCGATTCGGATTTTTACTTGCGCAAGCATAGTGGAAAAGTTCGTGATGATATAACAAAAACACACAGCGGCAAGCCCTAGTCACCAAGTCTTGGCGACGATTGCCTTGCGTCTCTCCTTTCAGCGGAGCGGCAGGTAGGAGAACGAGGCTATTCCGGCACAGCGAACCCCTCTCGACTCCTTGCCCTCATCCCAACACGCTCCCCCTCCGTTCGCCATACCTCATCCATCGCCGCCATTTCCTCCCTCACTCCCCCTTGACCATCCCCTAAAATCCATTAACATCTCTCCCCCACGCCCCTGCGAAAGCTGCATTCCGCGCCTCGCCTGACCACGTGGACCCCACCACCATGAAAGAAAACATCCATCCTAAAACCACCGAGACGACCATTACCTGCACCTGCGGTGCTGTGTATAACACGATCTCGACCGTGCCAAACCTCCGTATCGGCATCTGCTCCGCCTGCCACCCGTATTTCACCGGTGAACAGCGCTTCATCGACACCGCCGGTCGTGTGGACAAGTTCGCCCAGCGCTACGGTTCCACCCGCGCGCGCCGCAGCCCTCCGAAACTCGAAGCCGCTGCTGCTGCAGCTCCTGCCGCCGAAGTTCCTGCCGAAGCGTAGCTCTCAGCCCCTTCCCTTTAGTCAAACGGTGTCCATGCCTCGTGCTGGACACCGTTTTCTTTTGGCTCAGTGAAGGCCGAGCGTGCGCAGACGCTTTCATGGCCTCGTTCCGGTTCGTCATTCGTCATTCTGATTTCGTCATTCTCTCTTCTCCTCATGGACTACTCAGGCGTCATCGCCGGTAAACGCACCCGCTTCGCCGATCTCGAAGACATCATCGGCCGCCCCAATTTCTACGACGATGCCAAGAAGGCGGGCGACATGCTGCGCGAACACCGCAGCCTGCAAAACCTCCTCACAAGCTGGGACTCCTTTGAAAAATCCCAGGTCGAACTCGCTGAAAGCCGCGTCATGGCCAAGTCGCAGGAGGACAAAGAATTCGCCGAAATGGCCGCCGCCGAAATCCCCATGCTGGAGCAGCGCATCATCGACCTCGAAAAGGCCATCCAGGAATCCATCCTGCCGCCCGATCCGCTGGAAGGACGCGACATCATTCTCGAAATCCGTGCCGGCACCGGGGGCGATGAAGCCTCCCTGTTTGCCGCCGATCTCCTGCGCATGTACAACCGCTTTGCGGAAGGCCGTGGCTGGAAGCTCGAATCCCTCGACACCAGCGCCTCCGACGTCGGCGGTTTCAAGGAAGTCATTGTCAAAATCAGCGGTGAAGACGTGTACCGCGTCATGAAATACGAAAGCGGCGTCCACCGCGTGCAGCGCGTGCCCGCCACCGAGGCTCAGGGCCGCATCCACACCTCCGCCGCCACCGTCGCCGTGATGCCCGAGGCCGAGGAAGTCGATTTCGAACTCAAGTCCGACGAAGTCCGCATCGAAGTCTGCCGCTCCTCCGGCGCAGGCGGTCAGGGCGTGAACACCACCGACTCCGCCGTTCAGGTCCTGCACATCCCCACCGGCACCATCGTCCGCTGCCAGGACGGCCGCAGCCAGATCAAGAACAAGGAAAAAGCCCTCAGCATCCTGCGCTCACGCCTGCTGGAAAGGAAGCAGCAGGAAGAAGCCGCCAAATACTCCGCCAACCGCCGCAACCTCATCGGCAGTGGCGGCCGCGAAGAAAAGATCCGCACCTACAACTACCCGCAGAACCGCGTCACCGATCACCGCATCGAGCTCACGCTCTACAATCTCGATCAGTTCATGGAAGGCCGCATCGAGCCCATCCTGAACGCCCTGCTGGCCAGCGATCTCAAGGAGCGTCTCGCCGAAGCAGGCCTGGGCTGAAGCGTCTCACTTGCCGTAGTAAACCGCCGAGTAGGGCGGCGTCCGCGAGTAATGAAACACCCCTGTTCCCCAGGCCGGGCGGAAGACAAAGCCGTCCACCGCATACTTGTGCGAAAACCATGCGGACTTGGGATGGAACGGCGCGACCGGCAGGTCGATGTACTTCCCGTGCTCCGTCTCCCCGCTCACCCGCTGCACCACCACGAGATTTCCCCGGTGCGTATAGACCTTCAAGGGATGCAGCCGCTCAATACCGCGATCCCAATAAGCCGGCGGAATCTCCCTCTGAAACTTCTGCCGATGCTTCAACACGGTCTCATCAAACGCCGCCATCGTCCGCCATGCATCCCGCTGCAGCCCCTTGTGAAAGGTCGAGCCCGGGTCTGCATGCTGCTCCTTCATGCAACTGCTTAGAAACACAACGAGCACTCCCAGAATCAGCGCAGCAGAGGGCAGAGAAATCTTGTTCATTCCTCCACATTCAGCATGCCCCCTCGAACATTCAACCTGCTTCTGGAATGCGGCAGCGAGATCATCCTTCCGCCACAAGCTTTTCGCAATTCCACGTTCTCCTCCCCCGTTCCATCACCCATGCCACGCTTCGCCCCATTTCTCCTCCTCCTCCTGTTCGCCATCGGTCTGAGCGCCAAGGAATACGTCCCCACCGATCCTCGCGAAAAGGATCTGCTGGAGTTCATCACCTATGAAATCGAGATCGAGGGCGAAGTCTGGAAAGACAGCAGCCGCTTTCCCGATCTCGTCTGGCAGTCACCGGACCGCGCGCTCGCCATCATCGGCCAGTGCCCGCTCGTCATCCGCTGGTTCAACAAAGACCTTGATGAAGTCAGCAAGCCCGATGGCAAAGCCCCCTACGTGGCCTACCTCGAAGGCCGCAGCGAGCACGGCCAGCACATCCGCCGCATGGTCACCGCCAGCCCCGGCGGCAAGGCGCTCACCACCTTTCCCCATCCGGCCCGCGAAGAATCCTTCGACGAAAAGCAGTGGCTGCTCGACGAGCAGCAGATCGCCCTCAAACGCAAGCTGCTCGGGGTCGAGCAGAAGTTCGCCCACTTCAAAGCCCCGCAGAAAACCAGCGAGACCGCCCCCACCCTGCACCCCGGCACCGCCGCCGAGGCAGGCTTCAAGCCCGAATCCCTCGCCGCCATGCGCACCGCCTGCCGTGAGTGGTTTGCAAGCTCCAAGGAACCCTTCGTCGCCCTCGTCGCCTCCCACGGCGTCATCCTGTTTCACGAAGCCTTTGACGATCCCACCACCGGCACGACTACCCTCGACACGCCCAAGCACATGGCCTCCATCACCAAAACCATGAGCGCCAGTGTGTTTGCCCAATTCATGGATCAGGGCCTCGTCAGCCTCGACGATCCCGTCGGCAAACTCCTGCCCGACTTCCCCGTGGAAGGCCCCAAGGCCTTCACCTGGCGCGCCACCTTCATGCACACCGCCGGTCTACACATGAAGTCCGGCTCAGGCCGCGAAGTCCACAATGCTTGGAGCGACAACTGGGCCGCCAACCTTCTGCCCTGCCTCATCGTCGGCCAGGAGCACAAGTACAACAACATGGACACCGAACTCACCGGCAAAGCCATGGAACTCATCACCGGCAAAAGCGTCCTTCGCCTCATCAAAGACAACCTCTTCATCCCGCTGGGCATGTCACACTCCCGCATTTCCGATGTCTGCCATGGCAGCGAATGCAACGCCCTCGACGTCGCGATCTTCGGCCAGATGCTGCTCAACCAAGGAGCCTATGGCGACACCCGTTTCATGTCCCGCGACATCTTCCAAAAAATGCTCCCCGTGAAGCTGCTCACCTTCTGGCCCGCCGCGAAATTCGACATCCCCTGGGGCATGGGCCTCACCTACTTCAACGAGCGGGACCCACGCGCAGGCAAGGACGGCATCCCTGCCAGCAAAACCCTCCTCAGCAAAAAAACCTTCTGCCACGGCGCAGCCTCCGGCGCCGTGCTGCGCGTCGATCCCGAAAACGAAATCGTCGTCACCCTCGTACGGGAAAAAAACAGCGAAGGCGACGCCTACAAAACCAACCTCGCCAAGTTCCTCCTCGCCGTCGATGAAGGCATCATCAATCGCAAGCCCTGAGCGCAGCCATGCCTGCAGCCTGTTGAAAAGCATCCCGCAGATGCATTTACCCGCTTTCCATTTCATCGCCTTGGCGGATCGTTGCGGCTAAGTTTCCACCTCCGCATCCCCTCCTCCATTGTGACCATTTCAGTATTCGGACTCGGCTATGTCGGCGCCGTCACCTCCGGCTGCCTCTCCCAGATCGGCCACCAAATCATCGGTGTCGATGTGCATGAGCCCAAGGTCCGCGCCTTCAATGAAGGCCACTCACCCATCGTCGAGCCCGGCCTGGAGGAAATGCTCCAATCCGCAAGCCGCGACGGCCGCCTGCGCGCCACCACAGACACTGCCGAAGCCGTGGCCGCCTCCACCATCAGCATCATCTGCGTCGGCACCCCCTCTCTGCCCTCCGGCAGCCTGGACCTGAAATACGTCACCCTCGTCACCCAGCAGATCGCCGCCGCCGTACAGCAGCAGCAGGGCAAGAAGCATATCCTGGTATTTCGCAGCACCATGCTCCCCGGCAGCACGCGCACTCTCGTCTCCGCGCAACTCCAGAACCTCATCCACTCCGGCCATCTCCAGGTCTATTACTGCCCCGAGTTCCTGCGCGAAGGCACCGCCGTAGCAGACTTTCGCGACCCCTCCCTGGTCGTCGTCGGCACGGAGGACGGCCTCTCACCCGCCAGCGCAGAGATCACCTCCCTCTTTGGCGGCACGCCCTCCGTCCTGCGCTGGGAAGGCGCGGAGATGATCAAATACGCCAGCAATTATTTCCACGCGCTCAAGGTCGGCTTCGCCAATGAGATCGGCCGCGTCTGCAAACATCTCGAAGAAGATGCCCTCCGCGTCATGGACGTGGTCTGCCAGGACACCCGGCTGAACATCTCCCGCTACTACATGCGCCCCGGTGCCCCCTTTGGCGGCTCCTGCCTGCCCAAGGACGTCTCCGCCCTGCGCGCCTTTGCCCGCCAGCAGGGCCTAAACCTCCCGCTGCTGGAAAACACCCAGACCAGCAACGACGCCCACCAGCACCAGTTCGTGCAGCTCATCGAGCAAAACGGCAAACGCCGCATCGGCCTCATCGGCCTCGCCTTCAAAGCCGATACCGATGACCTCCGCGGCAGCCCTCTGGTGGCCGCCGCTGAGACCCTCATCGGCCGTGGCTTCACCGTCAGCATTTACGATCCCCAGATCAATCTCTCCCGCCTCATCGGTGCCAACGAGCAGCAGATCCAGGCCCGCATGCCGCACCTCGCCCAGCTCCTCAAACTCGCCCCCGAAGAGCTCATCGAAAACTGCGACGTCCTCGTCATCTCCCAAAAGTGCGTCCCCCCCGCCACCCTCCGCGCCCACATCCGCCCCGAGCATCTCATCATCGACGTCATGGGCTGGGAGCCCCTCAAGACCCTCCCCTCCCGCTACGAAGGCCTCTGCTGGTGAGCCGAGCCTGACAATCACGCACGCAGCCAGCATGCCTGCCGTAGGATAGGTGTGGCGACAGCCCGCCCGTCCACCAGCGCGTGGCAACGCCCAACCACTCCCTCCCACCCATAGCCAGGTGATTTGTGGAAGCTACTCCACTGGCAAATGCTGCCTCAGGTAAGACGTCATCAGCTCATACAAATGCCGCTGCGTCCCCTTCCCCGTATTGATCGCATGATCCCGGTTCGCGCCCCCCCCGCATCTGCCCACACCGCTGCCGCGTCTCAAACACGCTCTGCTCCTTCCCCGTCGCCACGCCCACGACTCCACCGCACGCCTCCGGCCAATTGGCAATTCCCAGTTTACAATCCCCTTCAGCCGTCCCGCTCCCGCAACTGCCCATACCGGTGCATCGTCTCAGCCACACTCTGCTCCCTCACCCAGCGCGTCAGCTCCACCCGCCCTGCCGCCAGCAGCGGCGCATTGATCCAGTTCAAGCCCGCCTCACACGCCGCCCGCAGCACCGCATCGTCCGGCACCCCCACCGTCCTCAAAAACTCGGCACGCCCCGCCCGTTCCGCCAATCGCTCAATAAACGCCTCATCGCTCTCCTCCTCACGCACGCTGATCACCAAAGGCGCACCCGTGATCTGCGCGGCACGCTGCGCACGCTCAATGCTCACCTCATCCCGCGTCTCCAGCCGCAGGATCACCCCACGGCATGCGCGATACCGAAACACATTCGACTCACACCGCAGCGCAGACGGATCATGCTCCACCGAAAAATGCTCCGCCCACGCCGCAGCATAATCATCCGCCCCATCGCCCACATCACTCAGTCGGCAGAAGCTCATCACATAGTTCGGCCCGCCCGCCTTCGCACCGGGGCCGATGCACGATTTCTTCCACCCACCAAACGGCTGCCTCTGCACGATTGCCCCGGTGATCGCACGATTGATGTACAAATTCCCCGCCTGCACATGCTCCCGCCACCAGCCCGTCTCATCAGCATCCAGCGAGTGAATCCCCGCCGTCAGCCCATAGGCCGTCGCGTTCTGCCATTCAGTCGCCTGAGCAAGTGACTCCGCTCTCATGAGCCCCAGCACCGGACCAAAACACTCCGTCTGGTGAAACCACGATACCGCACGCACGCCCAGCTTGATGCCAGGCGTCCACGTACCGTCCCCGATCTGCCGTGGCTCCAGCAGCCACTCCTCCCCTTCATCCAGTTGCGTCAGCGCCCGCTGCAAATCCCCGCCCGGTGTCAGCACCAGTGGCGTCACCACACTGCGCGGATCCGTCGCCGGTCCCACCGGCAGACTCGCCGCCGCATCCTTCAACTGCCTGCGAAAAATCGCATCATCATAGACTTCAGCTTCGAGAATCGCCAGACTCGCCGCACTGCACTTCTGCCCCGAGTGACCAAACGCAGAACGCACCAGGTCCTTGATCGCCAGCTCACGATCCGCCTGCGCGGTAATGATTAGCGCATTCTTCCCGCTCGTCTCTGCCAGCAGATGCAGCGCAGGCCGCCAGCCCTGAAACCTCCGCGCCGTCTCATAGCTGCCCGTCAGCACCACACACGCAATGCGCGCATCCGTGATGAGCTTCGTACCCGTGTCGTTGTTACATGCGAAAAACTGCAGCACCTCATGCGGCACTCCCGCAGCCCACAGTTGCTGCACCAGCAGCCACGCCGTCTGGCGCGTCGCAGGCGCAGGTTTGAAGACCACGCTGTTCCCCGCCATCAGCGCCGCCAGCACCCCACCCGCAGGAATCGCATACGGAAAATTCCACGGCGACACCACCGCCACCACACCGAGTGCCTTCGCCTTCACCCCCTGCGGAACCGCGCCCGTGCGGGCATAGTAGCGCGCGAAATCAATCGCCTCTGACACCTCACCATCGCCATCCGCCACCGCCTTCTTGCCATCCACGCGCATGCACGCCAGCGTGGTGAAACGCTCCGCCGCCATCAGGTCCGCAGCGCGGTTGAGGATCTCCGCACGCCCCGCCACTCCGAGCCGCTCCCAGCCCGCCTGCGCCTCCACCGCCGTCTGCAGCATCGCTTCAAGCTCCCGCAAAGGCGGCAGCGTTGCAGGCTGCCATGCGTTGATCGCTGCGGCCAAAGCCTCACGCGTGGCCGCCTGCGTCCAGTCAGAGTCAGGCTCGTTTGCAAACGCCACCTCCGCAGCAGGCCTCACCGCAGGCCTCTTGCGGCGCGGCTCCTCAGACACCCCCACGCGTTCCTTCCACCCGCGTACAAATCGTTCACGCTGCTGCTCCCACTCCGCAGAGCCCGGCCGCATCGCAAACATGTCGCGCAGGAAATTCTCCGGCGCGGTGTTTTCATCCAGCCGCCGCACCAGATACGCCATCGCGCTCAGAAAATCATCCCGCTGCACCGCCGGTGCATACAGCAGCAGCCCACCCGCCGCATCCCGCACCGCCCGCGCCTGATGATTCGCCATGCCCTCCAGCATCTCGATCTCCACCCGCTCTTCCACGCCCTGCTCTTCCCGCAGCGTGAGCGCCAGGGCCACATCAAACAGATTGTGCGTCGCCACGCCCAGCCTCACCGCCGCCGCATGCTCTGGCTCGCAGCCATACTCCAGCAGACGGCGAAAGTTCGCATCCGTCTCCGCCTTCGTGGCATACGGCGCCTGCTTCCAGCCATGCATCTCCGCCTCCACCGCCTCCATCGCCAGATTAGCGCCCTTCACCAGACGGATCTTGATCGGCGCGCCGCCCTCCGCCACACGCCTGCACGCCCACTCCGTCAGCTCACGCTGCGCCGCGCCCGAGTCAGGCAGGTAAGCCTGCAGGGCGATCCCTGCGGAGTAACTACGAAACTCCGGCTCATCCAGCACCCCACGAAACGCCGCCACCGTCAGCGCCAGATCGCGATACTCCTCCATGTCCAGATTCACCCATTTCCCATCCTTCGCCGCCGCACGATACACCAGGCGCAGCCGCGCCTTGATCTCCGCCAGCGTGTCATCCCACGCGATCAAACTGATCTGGCTGTAGATCGCCGAAATTTTCACCGAGATATAATTCACCTGCGGATCCGCGAGATGCCCCAGCACCACCGCCAGCCGCTTCTCCGCCTCCTCTTCACCCAGCACCGCCTCGCCCAGATGATTGAGGTTGATGCGAAACCCCTCCGCCGTCCGCGTCGTCAGATAATGCCTCAGCGGCTCCTGCTCCCCCGGCAATATCACCCGCGCACTGTCCGCACGCATGCGCTCCGCCACCGCCTTCATCACCACGCCCGGCAGCACCACGCTGCCCGCCGCGCCCAGCCCCATCAGCAGCCGATCCGGCAGCGGCGGATACTCCGGCACCCCCAACCTCCCAAGCAACCCACGCCAGCGCCTCGCTTCCACCCGCGCATCACGACTCCGAAACACCTCATCCACCATCGCAAACGTAAACGCCCTGCCTGCCGGATCATTCATCAGCCTCCCCAGCTTCGCGGCCTCAGCCCGCTCAGCCCCCGTTTGCTGACTCAGCGCCGCACTCAGCAACCGCTCAGCCACCGTCGCCACGCGATCACAGAACTCCGTCTCAGAGTCAAATACTAGGTCCGCACGCTTCATACCCATCATACGACTCTGGCAGTGATATGATCACAAAGAGCACGAATCGGTCGGGTTCACGCATGAACAGCCAGAAAACATCCGCACGGCATGAATGCCCCTCACCAACAGCATAGATCGTAATTTTTGGCAAAGGCCACCCATGAGCGCAGTCCGTACTGGGAGCGCGTTGGTTTTTAACCGGCTCTGGCGTGCGCCCCTGACACCCGAACCACCACTTGCTCCATCCCGGACCAATGTATCAGGGACGTTCACCCGAGCCAATAAAATATCACCGCTCCCCAGTGCGCACTCCTTGCAGCGAACCGCAGCCCCATGATATCCAAGCCCAATCTTAACGGAGTGCAATTCCCGCCAGCCACGGAACACGACGCCCTTTCCGCCCTCCCCATCCCTTTCGTCCTTGAGACCCCCACCACGCTCAAGTCGTCCTCTTCATGCGCTGCACCGCCAAAATCAGAACCAAGCACCCAACGCCATAAGTGTTGAGTCACAGCCCTTCCTATCCACTCGCGCCGGAATGATCCTTCACCGTCCATAAGTCCAGTATTGAGTTTCGCACATAGGGTGACACAGCACACCATCAATCCTAACCAAGAGTTTCTTCATTCCCAGCGCATAAGTCCTCTGGCAAAAACCACGTGTGCACATCACAGCATGAATGACACCCTGTTAAGGCGTTCATCACGACCATGAGTACCGAAGGCCAAGGCGCCCCCCGGAGCGCGGACTTCCAGTCCGCAGCACTCCGCAAACACACGCCACTCCGCAGCGTCCCTGCCGCCATCGCACTCTCTTCCCAAGGTCTTCGCGCTCCCACTGTTCCCCAGGCAACCATCTGCGGACCCAAGAGCCCGTGTACTCGGAGCGTTTTCCAGAGGATCCCTGGGCGTTAGTAGAAGGTAAAAAAAACAACACCCCACCTTAACTCAACGCCATTCATCACAGCATATCCCTCCTCACAAAATAACACCCTCTAACAAGTCTGGATAATAACGTCTTTAGCCAAGAATAAAGAGGGCAAACCATCTCTTTAGTCATCTGTCCAGCCAGTAATATCGTCCGCGAATTCTGCGCCGGATGCCTGATCTCAGCATAAGCAAAAATAGACTCTCCGCGCCTGCACAAAAGAGGTTTTTCCCACACTAAAATTCTTCAACGTCACGATAATAGGGTGGGTCCAATGCGATGACGCTGCAATCAAGTTTGTCAGCGCCTTCTCAAGCAGATCTTCACTGTGAATCAATCGTCGGCGTCGGCCACACCTGCAGTGATAGCAACATCACTCAAACAGAAAGACCACCACTATGAAACTCAAATCCACGCATCTGATCGGCGGCTTTTTGGCTGCTGCATGCGCCTTCACTCAGGTGCAGGGCGCTCCTACCTCCAGTCAGGAACTGGCCCCCATGACCATTCAAGGCAACGCCCCACGCACTCCTAAAGTAAACGGAGAAGTGGACAGCCCCAAGAATAGTTTTTCCGAACTCATCGAAATCGAAGTCCTCAACTTCCAAAACGAGAAGCTCGGCAGAGTCAAAGCCATCACCGCAGACTTGGAACAGGGCCGGTTGGTTGAAGTCCTTATCGGCACCCGCAGTGGAATGCTGGGGATGAATGAAACCCTCACACCAGTCCCTCCTTCATCATTGATGATCGACGCACGCCATGAGATCGCCCGCATCAATGTGAGCAAGGCCCGCTTTGACGCCGCTCCCAAACTCCCGAGATCAAATGCCGCCTTCTACTCCCAGCAGGACCGCGCCATTGCATCCAGCCGCTACTTTGGCGTCGCACAACCTTGGTTCGCACGTACGGGGCTGGGTTATGTCCAGACCACGGCGGACCTCGAACTCATGCAGATCAAAAACATGCAAGGTCAATACATGGGCAAAGTCGGCCTGGTGCTGATGGATCTGCCCACCTCACGGATTCGTCAGATCGTGGATGACACAGAATCCATGGACGGCAGCGGCAGCCACTTCCTCCGCCCAGAAGCTCTGCACTACAATGCGAAGCGTAATGGCCTCGTGCTGAACAATACCTTTGCAGGTCTCAACAACAACGCGGCGCACTTCCGCTGGGTCCATGGCAATGGCGGTGACAACCACTATGTCCAAGAGCTGAATGCTGGCCAGGCCGCACCGACCGTGCCAGTGGTTCAGACGCGCCAGATTGTGCATTCCAAGCCCATCACGGTGAGAAAGGCCATCGTGGTCACCAAGCCCGCCACACAAAACTCGCGCACCGCCAGCAAATCCTCTTCAACCATGAAGGACCTCGCAGCTGAGTAAAGCACCCAAGCTAGCGCGGAAGGGGAGGCGGACGATCACCATCGTCCCCTCCCCTTCAACTTTGAGCGGCACGTGTCTCCGCAAGATCGGAAAGCGAATCAAGCAAGGCCGCACAGTCCTCCTGTCACGATGAGACTTCAGGAGCGCCTGCGCTGATCTGCCCATGCGGCATTCCAGATTGGACACACACGCTGCTCCTCCCCCTTCTCACGCTCATGATCCTCGACGCCTCCTGCCACTTAGAATATGAGACCCGCGAAGAGATCTCTGCCATCTTCATGCTGCGCCCCCGCAGTGGTTGGGCGCAGTGGATCATGCAGGAGGACTTTGTTCTCACTCCCCGCGTCCCCGTCGTCGAATACTCGGATCTCTACGGCAACATCTGCCAGCGCATCGTGATGCCCAAAGGCAGCTTTCATTTCTCCATGCGCTGCAGGGCATGGGCGCCAAATGATCTCGACAGCCAGCCGCTCGCAGCGCTGCAAACCGTCGCCCAATTGCCGGTAGAAGTGCTGCACTACCTCCTGCCCAGCCGCTACTGCCAGTCCGACAAGCTCGGCAGCATCGCCTCCTCCATCGTGGGCACCACGCCGCACAATCACCATCAGATCATGCGCATCCGTACCTGGATCCATGAAAACATCACGTATGAACGGGGTGCCAGTGATTCCTCCACCTCCGCTCTCGAGACGGCGCACACACGCCGTGGCGTCTGCCGGGATTTCGCCCATCTGGGCATTGCCCTCTGCCGGGCCATCAACGTGCCGGCACGCATGGTGGTGGGTTTCGTTCATAACCTGGATCCGATGGACCTGCACGCCTGGTTCGAAGCCTACATCGGCGGGCGCTGGTACACCTTTGATGCCACGGAGGACAAGCCCGGCGGTGGTCGCATCGTCGTGGCCTATGGCCGCGATGCCGCAGACGTGGCGCTGGTTTCACTGTTTGGCAGCTTTACCTGCACCAACATGCAGGTCACCGTCGAACACGTGGTGGAAACCAACGAGAAATAGCCTCAGCCACCGCAGTCCACCTCCACCACGCCTCCCATGTCCTACTGCCTCGGCATCAATACAGCGGACGGCCTCGTTCTCGCTTCAGACTCACGCACCAGCTCCGGCGCGGATCAGGTGAACACCTGCCAGAAGATGCATCAGTTCGTCATTCCCGGAGAGCGCATCTTCGTCATTCTCACCACCGGCAGCCTGTCGCTCAGCCAGTCAATCATCACGCTCCTGCGGCAGGATTTCGATGCCGGCAAAGGACTGGCCGCCGTGGCCAACATGTATGAGGCCGCGCGCGTGCTCGGCAGCATGGTGCGGCGCATCGCCGATCTGGATCGGGCAGCTCTGGAAAAGGACAATTTCCGTTTCAATGTGAACCTTCTCCTCGGCGGCCAGATCAAGGGCGCACCTCACGAACTCTACATGGTCTATCCTCAGGGCAACCCGCTGCGCTCCACCCCGGACTCGCCCTACCTGCAGATCGGCGAAAGCAAATACGGCAGGCCGATTCTCGATCGCGGCATCAGCCATCACAGCACGACCATCCATCAGTCCGCCAAATACGCCCTGCTCTCGCTGGAGGCCACCATGCGCTCCAACTCCACCGTGGGACCGCCCGTGGACCTCCTGCTCTACAATCGCGATGACCTGCGCGTCTCCCACTACCGCCGCTTCTACAGTCATGATCCCGATTTCATCGAGATTCACAGCTCATGGGAGAAAGCCCTGCGCAACGCCGTCCATCAGCTCCCCGACCTCCGTTTCGATTGCGGCGACATCGCCCCCGGCATCGAGCCTCCCACCTGGCAGCCATAGAGCGGTTTAAATAAAAACGTAACATTCCCACGGTGAAAACAGCCAAAGGGCCTCGCGTGTGCGCCAGCAAAGTGGCCCGCACAGTCCTCTGTGCGGTTCCCAGCGTGCACGACTTCCAAGCCACCGGACAGAGAACTAAGCGTGCACTCTTTGCGCCAGCCCTCGGCTCTCAAACCCCATCGGCCATGAAATATTTAAAATGCTCTAAGGCTGCTGTGCCACCGGCTTGAGCGGCATCGATGCATTGTCCATGGCCCAGTCATCCGTACGAAACGGTGCCACTGGCAGACCACTGCCATTGACCAGATTCACCTCAGGATTGTTCGCCCAGGCATAGCGCACTGCCACTGGCTTCGCCATCGCAGGCAGCGACACAATGACGTGCTTGCCCTGAATGCGCGCCTCCGCCCACTGCCAGTGCTTCGATTCATCCGCCACAGCAAAACCCTTCACCGCTGCTCCACCGTCCACTGTCTTCAGCCCCTCCGCATGTTCGAGGTGGATCACGATTTCGCCGCTCTGGATGACATGACTTTCATACCTCGGGCCGCTCCACTCCAGCTTCTCACCATACACTTTTGCCCGCGCCCACAGCGCCAGACGATGCCCGATCTCCTGTTTGTTAGTGGGATGAATGTTCCCCGCATCTCCAATGTCGAGATTGACCGTCATCCCCGTATGGGGCGTGGCCAGCGCCTTGTCCTGCGCCTCACGCAGTCGCGCCCAGGTGGCAGGCGCTTCAGGCGCAGCCTCCCTCTTTTGGAAATTGGGCAGTTGCACCCAGGCAAACGGAAACTCCGCACCCCACCGCGCACGCCAGTCGCGGATCATGAGCGGAAGCTGAAGCGCATACTGCGGCCCATTGCCCGCATTGGATTCACCCTGATACCAGATCACACCACGAAAGGCGAAAGGCACCAGCGGCGCAATCTTCCCATTGAACAAATTGCCAGGCCGGTTGGGATGCAGCGGATCACTGCCCACATAGACGGGCTGCGGCGGCGCAGGCTGCTTGGCCGCCAGCGCCGCCTTCACGGCATCCTGCCATTGCTTCTTGGCCTCATCATTCTTCACCCGGTTCTCCGGCTGCTCAAACAAGGCCACGTCCTTGTCCCACCGCTTCAGCAGCGGCTGCAGTGAAGCTTCCTTCTGCATCACTTCCATGCTCGTCCAGGATTCAATGGTCGTGCCGCCGACGGATGAGTTGATCAGCCCCACCGGCACCTTCAAAGTCTGGTACAGCTCCCGGCCAAAGAAATAGGCAGTGGCAGAGAAATTAGGAATCGTCTTGGGTGAGCAGTTCTGCCACACTCCCTGACATTGGTTTTGCGGAGTGGTCGCCGTAAAGGACTGCACAAAAAACATGCGGATCAATGGGAAGTCTGCCGCCGCCATTTCTTTTGCGGAATCCGACACACCTTTGACCGGCATCGCCATGTTGGATTGACCCGAACACAACCACACTTCCCCCACGAGCACATCCTTGACCACCTCGGTGCTTTGACCCGAAATACGCAGAATCCGAGGATCGGCAGACGCCGGCTGGGGATCCAGCACCACCTTCCAGCGTCCGTCTTTGTCCGCCTTTGTGATCTTCGTCTGATCCGCAAACTTCACATTGATCTCCTGCCCCGCCTCCGCCCACCCCCATACCGGGATCGGCCGGTCACGCTGCAGCACCATGTGATCTTTAAAGATCGCCGGCAGACTCACCGCAGCATGGCTGCTGAGCGCGCATCCAGCGGCAAGCAGTAGAATCAAGCATGTTCTCATGGCTGGCGTGGAGGGTTGCACAACCATATTACGGCTGCGCCCAACACAGCAGCTGTATCCATCCACCACCGATCACTCCTCGATGGTGGGATTGTCGATTCCTAAGGCGTTCGCCAGATCCGTAAAATGCTCCTGCTCCTGGGCGATGATCTTGCGCAGCACTTCGCTCAGCGCATACTCGCCCATCGCTTCCGCCTGGCGGATTCTCTCGCGGTAGTTGCGGATGGTCTCCATTTCATTGTCCATGTCAAAGCGCAGCATGTCCTCCGGCTTATCAGACATCTTCACCGCCTTCGGCACCGTCGTCGGCGTGCCATTGAAGTAATCGATCTGTTTTGCAATCAAGATTGCATGGCTGAGCTCCTCCGACGCATGAACGCTCAGTTCTTTCGCAATGTTCTGATATTCAGCGCCTTTCAGCATCTGGCTGTAAACAACATAGGCAATAACGGCCTGAAATTCGCGGGCGAGATCTTCATTCAAAAGATCGATCATTTCCTGACGGCTGGGTGTGGGAGAGGGCGTTTTCATGGGAAAGGTTGGTTGCCTCCAAACCTTCGTATTATGGCGGGGGCATGGATGTGCAAAGTTTGGAATCGGGGTGAGAAACTTCACCATCCACCGGGAGCGGCTCACGCGAAATACAGGCATGCACGCCGTCCTGCTCGGTGTCATGGACGAACACCACCGAATATCTCCGCGCGTGACGAAATCATTCTTCCAGCTGCTCAAAGAAACCTTCATCGCATGGAATGCACACAAAGCGCCCAAGATGGGTGCCGCGCTGGCCTATTACACGACCTTTTCCATGGCCCCGATGGTGATGCTCGCCGTCGGCGTCATCGGTTTGGTGGTCGCGCAGGCTGATGCACAGGCGTCCATCGTCTCACAGCTATCCACCATCATGGGCAGTGAAGGCGGAACCATTGCGGAAGCCATCCTGACGCATTCAGCGCAGCAGCAGACGGGGCTGTGGGCCACTCTCACTGGGCTGGTCGTGCTGCTGGTGGGAGCCTCCGGTGTGTTCGCCGAGTTGCAGGATTCCTTGAACATCATCTGGGAAGTCCCCCCTCGCGAGCGGCCTTGGCGGACGCTCATCCAGGAACGCCTGCTCTCCTTCGTCATGGTCTTTGTCCTCGGCTTTTTGATGCTGGTATCCCTGCTGCTCTCAGCGGGCATTGCCGCCCTCGGCGCAGGGATGAAAAGCTGGGCACCCGGCTTTGAGGCCGTCTGGGAAAGCGCGAACTCGCTGGTGTCATTTGTGGTCATGACGCTGCTCTTTGCAGCAATCTACCGCTTCATGCCCGATGTGCGCATTGCCTGGCGGGATGTCTGGACTGGCGCGGCATTGACCACCGCTTTGTTCATCCTGGGAAAATACCTCCTCGGCATCTACATCGCGCACAGCGCCTTCACCTCCATGTATGGCGCTGTCGGCTCGCTGGTCATCCTGCTTGTGTGGGTCTTTTACTCGGCGCAGATCTTCTTCTTTGGTGCCGAGTTCACCTGCGTTTTTGCCCGCCGAAAGGGCAGCCACCGCTCCCGGCCGGAAAGTCAGATCACCGCCACAGCTCACGCCCAGGCTTCGCCTGAGGCGCAGCCACCTTTCAGCCTCCGATAATTTGAACAAATGGCACTTCACTTCTTCTGCTTGTCACGGACGTAGATGATCTCGCCGGACTTAAGCCGGTAGGCCGTACCAAGGCGCTCCCCTTCACCGCTCTTGCTGGCGTGGCTTTCCTGGAAGCGCTCGATTTTGGTGCGCTCCACTCCGATGCTTTCCACCGTGGGGGATCTGTCTGCCGGTGCATCGTTATGCGCGGTGGGGGTGGGCTTGGGCAGGTTGAAATAGCTGACCACAGCCAGGAGCAGGGCCGCGGCAAAGGCGATCCACACATCAAATAGATTGATAAGTCCGCTGGCCGGATCGTCCCCTTCGGAGTCGTCCCACAGGCGCTTCTTCATGGGAGAGCGGGCCGGTTGGCGTTGGTAAAGAGGTGCTCCAGCGTGCTCAGGTCACGCTGATACCAGTTTTTGCGCACAAGATTCATCGTATACGAGCAGCACCCAAGCAGCACGCCGACCACTGTGGCAGTGAAGGCGACCACGAGATTGCTGGAGAGTGTGGCCAGATCTCCGGAGGCCAGCCCTGTCAGCGCCGGGCCCAGCGGAATGAGCGTGCCCATGAGTCCGAGCATGGGCGCAATACGTGTCATCCATGTGAGGCGGGACAACGCGGTGGCGGTCTCGATCTCCAGATCCACCAGGCAATGCGACAGATCCCCCGCCCCGCCCCATTGGGCCAGGAGCTGGTGCAGCCGCGCTGGCAGGCCGGTCGTGGCGGTGCTAAGAATGTGCAGCAGCCGCACCTGATCCCCGCCTTCCCCACGTGCGCGCCGGAGATCTGCCAGGATGGCCACGATTTGACGACGCCCCAGCCACTCACGTAGGAGTCCGCCCAGCAGCATGGCGCTCCAAGCGACGAGGATGATGATGGCTGCCAGCGTGGGCAGCAGCACCGCCTCGGAGATCAATGAAAGGAGTTGTTCGAGCAGCTTCATGAAGTGGAACCAGCTTTTCTGAAGAAGCCGACCATGATCAGAAGCACAGCTGCGGCGCCAATCAACCAGACGAATGTGTTCCACGCAGGTTGCAGCACGGTCCCTTCCTGCTGCGGCTTGCTTTCAGAGGGCGGTGTTTGCTCCTTGGTTTCACCGATCTGCGGACCGCTTACTTTCTCAACCTTCGCATCCGGTGCAGCGGCGCTTTGCTGGAGCTTTGCCTTCATGTCCTGCGCCAGTGCCGCCGCTTCCTGATCTCCTGGCGCAGTGAGCTTGGCGCTGACAAAGTCAGCCATCCGCGTGTTCCCCCCGCTGACGAGACCTCCTGAGTCGCCATGCGCCTTCACCGAAGTCGCGTAGAGTTTCGCCAAGGTCTGCAACTGCTCGGGCGTGGCCTTCCACAGGTCTTTGCGTGCAGCCTCGATCAGCGTGGCGCTGATTTCCTGCATGGCATGGGGTGACACGCGCTCAAACCACTCGGCGAGCTGCAGCTTGTGCTTGTCTTTAACGAGCACGTCATAGACCTCGTCCCACGTCTCCTGGGTGACGCTTTCCCGCCGCGTCACGGACCAGCCAAAGGTGTTCTTCACCAGTTCGGCTATGTGCCCTGCCCCGGCGTAGTCATGCGATTTCATGCCTTCAAGCCAGCGGCGGTTCAGCAGTTCCGCCTTCAGATTGGCAGCCAGCACTTCCTCGAAGTCGCGCACCCGCGCACCGCTGGGATCGCGCACATCTGAAATGACTGCGGCAGGCGATTTGCCGGTGACTTTTTTCACCGCCATGCTCAGGCCGCCCAGATACTCATAGGCGTGGTGATTGGACAACTGGCTGGTCATGTTCGAGGCCCACACACGCAGCACGGTGTCCGTGTTTTGCAGTGCCTCTTCATACAAGCCGTCCACCTTCTCGCCCCAGGTGTCCTGAGTGTAAACAAAGCTCATATTGTCGGTGTACACGTCCGTGATCTCATCGTCCTTGTCCCACACGCCGGAGCGCGGCACGAGGTAGAGGATGTGTGTGCCGCTCATGTTTCCCGGCTTGGTGCCAAAGATGCGCGCCGCAGCATACTGATCTGCACGCGCACCGGAGTAACCACGCTGCAACAGGCGCGCATGCGTGGCCGCGACAGCCTCACGCACCGGATTCGCGCTCTCAGGAGCAGATGCAGCAAGCCGCACAGCTTTGTCGAGCAGTGCCACGCGCGTGGGAAAGTTTTCTTTGTACTGACCTCCCATGGCAATGAAGACCTCCACCCGTGGCCTTCCCAGCTCTTCAGCAGAAATGAGTTCCACATCGATGACGAGGTTGTTCTGATTCCAGATCGGCCGCACCCCGAGCAGCGCGAGAATCTGCCCTTCCATGACGCCAAAGTCGCGCATCGTTTCCATGCCATTGAGATCGAGCGCGATCTTCTTCGGCTTTCTCGTCCGCAGCAGTTCATCCACCAGCTTGCGCGCTGTTTCCCAAGCGGGCCGAGTCGGAATCTCCTCGGGATTGAGCGAGTACAAATTGCGCCCGCCAGGAGCCGTCGCCGGATTACGGATGGGGTCCGGCCCCGGACCCGGCTCGATGTAATGCCCGCCCAGAGCCGTCAGCAAGCCCGTGTGCTCTTTGCCCGCATCCCGCAGGCGGGCGCGCACATCGCGCGCAAATTCCACATCCTTCTGCAACTCCGGTGTCATGCGCATGCCGGCCGGCGGCCCACTCTCCAGCGCGGCGCGCAGAAACTCCGCAGCCTTGGTGCGATCCTGCTGCTTGTGCTCGACTGCCGCACGCTGCAGCCCACGAGTCGCGGCCAGATGATCCAGCAGCGGCTCACCCAGAATCTGCACCAGATACGGCACCATCTCCGCTTCATGCGGCCCTTCTCCCAGCACATGAAGCCGCAAGGGCGTGCACGACTCAAACAGATTGTGCAGATGCTCATCAAGGCGCGTGACGGCCGCGTCATCCAGCACGCCCCCCCCGCTGCCGTGCAGTCGTGCATCTCTCGCCTGCTGGCTGACACGCTTGCGGTACTCCTCTTTGAGCAGTCCATCCTCCAGCGTGCGGAACTTGTGAATGTCTTCATGCAGGTTCTTGAATTCGTCATCGAGCCCAGCGGCGAGCGTGGGCGGCGGCAGATGATCCACCAATGCGGCGTAGGAGCGGCGGCGAGCCAGCGTGGCCTCGCCCAGATTGTCCGTGATCCACAAATCAATAACCGGCAGACGACCCACGCAGATGTCGCTCCAGCAGTCTTTGGAAAGCCCGGCCTCCTTGCCCGGCAGCAGCTCCAGCGTTCCGTGCGTGCCCCAGTGGACAATGGCATCGGCATGATACTGCTCATCCAGCCACCAGTAGAAGGCGAGGTAGTTGTGCGGCGGCGGCACATCGCGGTTGTGCAGCAGGTTTTCGTCCTGCTTCTCGCCGCGCTCCGGCTGTGGCATGAGGGTGAGATTGCCCATCTCCAGCTTGGGCAAAACGATGTGCGGCTCGCCGTTGCGCTTCACCACCATGATGCGTCCCGGCGGCGGGCCAAACTTCTCCACCATCGTCTTCCGTGCTGCCTCGCTCAGCTTCGTATTGAACCACTGCTCATACTGATGCAGCGGCACCAGCACCGGCTGCGATTCATCTACGAGCTTTTCCAGATCTCCCTGCACCCATGGGCCGATGTTCCGCCCGCCGCGCTTCATCGCGTCAATCAGCGCCGCCGTGCTGGACGGGGTGTTCTTCAGCGTGAAGCCCGCCTCCTGCATGCGCGGCAGAAAGCGCATGAAGCTCTCCGGCGCATCCAGAAAGCCACCCGTGGGACTTCCGCGCATGAGGTCGTCCTGGCCCAGCCCTTTGTTGTAATAGATAAGTGCTATTTTTTTCTCCGCATTGCTTTTGCGCTTCAGTGCCGCCCAGCGCGCTGCACGTGCGGCGAAGGCCTCGATGCGATCTGGAATGGGCTCATGCAGGCGGAAACCCTGGATATTCTCCTTCAAACCGCCGACGACTACGGGCTCCAGCGTGCCCCAGGACTCCTGCAGCGCCATGAACATGCCCACATCGCGGTGTGAGAGACCGCGGGGATCGCGCAGCCATTCCTCATTCGTGGTGGCAAGCATGGAGATGGGCCGCAGATAGGGCGCATCCAGTTCTTTCAGCAAGGCAGTGCTCTGCCACATCGCGCCATGACGATCTTCGATGAGGATTGTGGGACTGGCAGCGCGCGTGAGTTTCGTGACTTGTTCTTCACGGTCGCCAAACACCGGAACCACATTGAGCCCCTGTTTTTCCAGCGCGACGATCTGTGCGTCGATGACCTTCAGATCATGCGTGATCCAAAACGACTGCTGCAGGAGAAGCACCGCCACTGAGGCACCTTCCACCCAGCGCTGCTTCCCGCGCTTGAAAGCGATAAACTCGCCGATGTCTGCAAAGGCATCCTCGCGCGCGGGATCGTAGTAGCCTGCATCGGGTATGAGCACCGGCGGCTCGATCTCACCTGCCGTGGCGCAATGCTTCACCATGCAGTAGCGGATCAGCCGCCGCACATTCACCGTGCCATTGGGCCGCCAGTAAGCCGGCACCGCTTCGTCTTTCAGCAGCAGCCCCGCCTTGTCGAGATCCATCTGGCTGCCGCGCGCATCCAGCGGGATCACACGCTGCGCGGGATTGATTTCACGCGCCTGCTTGAGCCGCTGCGTGAGTGCGGGCGCTTGATCCGCTTCCAGGTTTAGTACAAAGATGAGCCCGAAGCGTGAAGCCTGAGCCGCCGGCTGCGTTTCATTGAAAGTCTGCCCTCTGAAAAACTCCGCATGGATCCTGTTTTCACGGCACGCGGCCTCCACCTGCGGCATGGAGCGGTCCCACACGCCAATGAAGGCCCAGTTCAGCGGCTCTGCGGCGCGCAATGGCCCTGCCAGCATCAAGCAGCAGCCGGCCCACAAGAAAAAACAGCGCATGAGTTTGAGGTGCATTTTAAAAGGTGAGACGACCGCCAACGACCACGTTGAAGCCCGCTGCCTGGCGCTGCTGCTGGGCATAAGCCTGGCGGTATTTGGTGTCGAATACATTGTTCAGATTGAGCGTGAGTGAGAAGGAACGGCTCCCCTCTTCCCAGACCTTCACGCCCGTGCGGATGTTCGTCACGAAGAAGCTGGGGATTTGAAAGTTGGAATTGATCGGCGGATTGTTCGTCGCATTGGGTGAACCCAAAGCGGGATCGACGGAAAAGCCGGCGTCGATTTCATCACTCGTATTGTGACGGATCAGCGGCCCGGCCCACAGTTCGGAAAGCTCCACCCAGCATTTCTTTTGCTCGGATTCAAAGCGCACGCCAAAGTTGCCATACAACGGCGGTATGAAGCGCAGCGGCACATTCTGCGACTGGTTCTGGCCGTAGGTCCAGGTGGTGTTGTTAAAGATAGTGAAATGCCGGTCCAAGTCGTAGCTGAGCGCGAATTCCACGCCGGTGATGTAGCCTTGTGCTGAGTTGGAATTGCGAGTGGCATTGTAGGTCACTCCACCAATGACGACGGTGCCCGAGGTCGTGGAGGTGATGAGGTCCGACAGCTTCGTGAGATACCCGGTGAGCGAGCCTTTGAGCCGTGCCGTGTGAACCCGGGCACCGATTTCATAGGTGATGCTCTTCTCCGGATTGACGGCCAAACTGGGCAACGAGGCGGTGAGGCTCGAAAACACGGGCGTGCCGGCACTCAGCAGATCGCTGTAAGTGGGCGTGCGATAGCCCGTGGCGATGTTGGCCACCAGGTCAAAGGAACTTGTGGCTTGATACACGGCCCCCACGTTCCAGGTCACAGCGTTCCAGTACTTGTTCGCGGCGAGATCGCTGACCGTGTACCCGGCGCCTGGAATCACATCCAATGGCTCGGGGTGTGAGTGCAGATGCGTGTTTTCATAACGCGCCCCCATGTTGAGCAGCAGCTTGTCCGTGGGTTTGAGATCAAGCGTGACGAAGGTGTCAAAGACCTCGTAAATGCCATCCGGCGTGATGCCAGCAGGCACTGAGGAGGTGGTCAGCCCGGTGGCGATCACCTGGGTGGAGAGCCGCTGTGAGGAGGAGAGATTTTCGTGCCGGTAGTCCATGCCATAAACCAGACGCGTATTCTTTTTCTTCCCGAAGGTGGCCGCGTTTTGAATGCCCACGCCCCAGACATCCTGATCCGAATTGGTGATGGTGTTGTTGAACAGGGTGGCGGTCTGCACGCGCCGCTCGCGCAGCTGGTCGTAGTACTGGTAGTAGCCGTAGACCTTGAGCTCATCACTCAGAAAGCCCAGCTCTTTGGCGGTGTAGTCCATCTTCACAATGCCACGGCGTTCCAGCGGGCTGTAGATGCGCGGCACGCCGTTCGCATTGAGCTGCGACTGCACGTAGCTGTTTACATCCGTGCGCTCATTGCCCACCCAAGACACTCGAAAAACATGACCTTTGACCGGCTGGAACGCGAGATTGGCATATCCGCCGCTGGTGTGAAAACTGGTGGGCTGCAGCGGCCCTGTGGAACTATGGTAGTTGCCCGCATCCTGGGCCGACCACCCGGCGGCAAAGGCCCACATGTCATTGCTCGCATGCATATTGGCCGCATTGGTGAACTCCGTGTTGTTGCTGCCGTAGCGCGAGTACACATCCCCGCCTACGTTCAGGCTTTCCGAGAACTCACCATGTTTGGAAAACACATTGATCACACCGCCGATGGCGTCGCTGCCATACTGCACCGACCCGGCGCCGCGCACCACTTCCATGCGCCCCACGGCATCAATCGGAAACTGGTTAAAGAAAGGATTGGGGCCGGAAAAAATTCCCCCGTTGTTGATTCGTACACCGTCCCAGAGATACACCAGCTTGTTGCCCATCTGGCCGCGAATGATCGGCGAGCCCTGCGCTGCCACCTGGTTCACCCAGACGCCCGGCTGCTCCTGCAGCATCTCCGAAGGGCTGGTGGCCTGGAAACGTTCAATGCGCTTCTGCTCCACCACATTGGTGGACTGAGGCAATGTTCTTTGGTCCTGGGCCGTTCTGGAAGCCGTAACGACCATTGTGGGCAGTTCATCCTCTTCATCCTGCTCTGGTTTTTCAGCCGCCTGCAGATGAACGGCCCAAAGCACGGTCAAGGAAAGCGCCAGCCTGGAAAATCGAAAGTGTGTGAGAACCATTCATCACGCATTGGCCCCCTCCGGAGAATGCGCAATGCGTGCCCAGGTGGTAATCACAGGTTTGGACAAAAATTGTCCGCTTTGCCCGCGCGACAGGCCCTCTTTTATCCTTTCCACTTTTCACCACGGTCGCAAAACCAAGAGCGCCCCGCCCGGGCGTACTGCGGGGCGGCAGCCTTCACAAAGAAGTTGGAACGCGTCAGCTTTTCTGCCTAGACTGATTGTCCCACCATGAAACGCCGCCTGCTTTCCCTGCCTCTGACCACCACCGCGTTGTTCCTCGCGGTTCTCTTTCCTGCCATGGCTGCCCAGCCCCTGCCACGGAGCACGCCGGAGGCGCAGGGCGTGTCCTCGCAGGGTATCGCCAGTTTCGTCGAGGCGGTGGACAAGATCCACACGCTGCACAGCTTCATGATCCTGCGCCATGGCCACGTCATCGCAGAAGGCTGGTGGAAGCCGGAAGCGGCGGACAAACCGCACATCCTGTGGTCGCTCAGCAAGAGCTTTGACTCGACCGCGGTCGGTCTGGCCATCGCCGAAGGAAAGCTGAGCCTGGAGGATCCGGTGCTGAAGTTCTTCCCCTCAGAAGCGCCTGCGGATCCTTCCGAAAATCTGCAAGCCATGAAAGTGCGCGATCTCCTGACCATGAGCTGCGGCCACGACGTGGAAACAAAGATCCCCGACAACGCGCCGACGGTGAAGGAGTTCCTCGCGCTGCCAGTCCCGCACGTGCCGGGCACCCACTTCCAATACAACACCTACGGCAGCTACATGCTCTCCGCCATCGTCACCAAGGTCACCGGCCAGACCGAGCTGGAGTTTTTGCAGCCCCGTTTGTTTGAGCCACTGGGCATTGAAAATCCGAAGTGGGACGCGAGCCCGGAAGGTCCATCGCTCGGCGGCTACGGCCTGTATCTCTGCACGGGGGACATCGCCAAATTCGGACAGCTCTACCTGCAAAAAGGCGAATGGAAGGGCAAGCAACTGCTCCCGGTGGAATGGGTGGAGCAGGCCACCCGCAAGCAGGTGCCGAATGACAAGGCGGGTCACTCCAAGACCGGTGTCGATTGGCAGCAGGGCTACGGCTTCCAGTTCTGGCGCTGCACGCACGGGGCCTTCCGTGGCGACGGCCGCGCCGGGCAGCTCTGCCTGGTGATCCCCGAGCAGGACCTGGTGGTGGCCATCACCGCCGATGCCAACGCCTTCCAAACCGAACTGAACGCCATCTGGGATCATCTGCTCCCCGCCTGCAGCGCCAGCCCCTTGCCGGAGAATGCCCCGGCCCAGCAGAAGCTCACCGAGAGGGTGGCCACCCTGGAAGCCCACCCGGCAAAGAAATAGGATTTCGGATTGCAAAAGGAAGCTCGGCAAATACTGTTCTTTAGAACAGTATGAACTTACCAGCCAACATCACCGATATTCGCGAGCTAATGCGCTCGCGTTTTCCGCTGGCGCAGGCGGATGAGCTCAAACCTGAGGCTGGCATTCAGACCGGCGTGGCGTGTCTGGACCAGATGGGCATGCAGGCGGGGCGTCTGCATGAGATCGTCTGCCATGGCCGGGGAGCGGGTGCGGGACTGATGCTGTCCACCTTGCTGGACGGCTGGGGGGAGGAAGTGAAACAGCCGGTGGCTTTGGTGGATGGGGCGGATGTTTTCAATCCACGCGATGTCTCGTGCGAAACGCGGGAACGCCTGCTGTGGCTGCGCTGCCGGGATGCGGAGCAGGCGGTGAAAGGGGCGGATCTGCTGCTGCGGGATGGCAACATGCCCCGCGTGCTGATGGATCTCATCCTCTGCCAGGACGGCGGAGTGCGCCGGATTCCGGCGCAGGTATGGCACCGGCTGCGCATGCTGGCGGAAAAGAGCGGCGCGCTGTGCTGTGTCTTCACCTCTTTTCAAACGGTGCCCTGCGCGCGCTCCCGTCTGGTGCTGAAGCTGCCGCATGGCCTGGAGGCGCTGGACCGCCCACGTGCAGAGCTGGCCGCGCAACTGCGGGGCGATGTGGCAGGTCGTGGTATGGGAGCGCAAACGGGGCTGCGAACCTCAGGCATGCCTCTGCCCCTGGCGGCGGCGGGTTGAAACAAGGCACGGCCATTCCTGCGCATGAAGACGAAACCCTCATCCTCCATCCACGCCGCCATCTGGCTGCCGCGCTTTGCGCTGCAGGCGGCGCTGCGGCTCAGGCCGCAGCCTGACGGTGCGGTGCTGGCCGTGCTGGATGGCGAGGCGGAGCTGACTTCGGAGAATGAAGCAGGCTCAGGCCGCATCATGCATGCGAACTTGGTCGCGGAATGCCGTGGCATCGTGCCAGGCATGACGTCCTCCCAGGCCATGGCACGATGCATGAAGCTGACGCTGCTGCACCGGGTGGCAGAGGAGGAAGAGCGGGTGCAGCAGGAGCTGCTGCAATGCGCCGACCGCTGGACGCCCGACTATGAATCCACCGAGCCCGGCCTGTGCGTGCTCGACCTCTCCGCTGTGCGCGGCATGCACCAGCGCCGCCTTGCCTGTGGTGAGGACATTCGTGCGGAGCTGGCCACGCACAGGCTGGAGGCACGCGTGGCTTTTGCCAATGACCCGGATCATGCCTGCCTCGCGGCGCATGCGGCCGAAAGTGTGCTGATTCATGAGGGCGCTGAAAGCGAGAGCGCTTTGCTGGGGAAGCTGCGCATCGATGTCCTGCATCCGACGCCCATGGTGATGGAAGTACTGAGGCTCTGGGGCGTGCACACAGTCGCGCAACTGGCCGCCCTGCCCCGCGAAGGGGTGGCTGCACGCCTGGGAGCAGACGGCCTGCATGCCTGGCAACTGGCCCGAGGAGGCACGGGCAGGCTGCTGCAGCGGGTGCGGCCGGCGGTGCTGTTTCGTGAAACTGCCGAACTGGAGCACGGCGTGGAATCTTTGGACCCCTTGCTGTTTTTGCTGCGGCGGCTGCTGGAGACGCTGTGCCGACGGCTGGCGGAACGCTGGCTGGTGGCGGCGGCTCAGCACCTCTTCCTCACGTTTGAAGATGGCAGCCAGCACGAACGGCTGCTGCGCGTGGCAGAGCCGACGCGTGACGAAGATCTGCTGCTGCGCGTGCTTCACACGCATCTGGACGGATTGCGCACCGCCGCCGCTGTGAAGTCGGTGACGCTGGAGCTGACCCCCACGCGACAGTCCATGCGGCAAAACCTGCTGTTCGAACGCAGTTTGCGCGATCCGCAACGCTTTGCGGAAACCCTGGCTCAGCTCGAAGCACTGTTTGGCATCGGGCGCATGGGCAAACCGCGCCTGCTGCCGACGCGCAGGCCGGACGCCTTTTTGATGGCGGACTTTCTGGAGCCGCCGCCCCCTGCCCCGGCACCCCATGACGGGCCGTCTCATGGCCTGCCGCTGTGCTGCTTCCGCCCGCCGCGCGCCGTGGGCGTGAGCTTGCACCAGCACCGGCCTGCGTTCATCACCACGGCACACGCCACACTCACCATCACTGCGGCCAACGGCCCCTGCTTTCTTTCCGGCGACTGGTGGGACCGGCAGGCCTGGAGTCGCGAGGTGTGGGAGGTGGCGGCAAGCGATGGTGCTTTATACCAGCTCGCGCGTGAAGGCCAGCGCTGGGTGCTGGATGGAGTTTTCGGCTGAACGCTCATGGCTTTCGTGGAACTCCATGCCCGCAGCGCGTTTAGTTTCCTGCGTGCCGCCAGCACACCGGAAGCGCTGCTGGATCAGGCCGCATCTCTGGGGATGGAGCAGATCGCCATCACGGATCGCGATGGCGTGTACGGCTCCGCACGCGCGCATCACCGTGCCGGGGAGCATGGCCTGCGCAGCATTGTGGGGGCGGAGCTCACGCTGGAAGATGAGTCCGTGCTGCCCGTGCTGGTGCGCACGCGTGAGGGTTATCAAAACCTCTGCCGCATGCTCACGCAGAGCAAACTGCGCGCCGCCAAGTACTCAGGCCGCATCTCCTGGGCGGAGCTGGAGCAGCATGCGCAGGGACTCATCGCCCTTTCGGGAGATGAGGAGGGGCCGCTCGTGCGTGCCCTTGCCAAGGACGACCGCCCTGCCGCGCTGAGCGTCATGGAAAATCTCGTGCGCATCTTCGGCAGGGAGAATGCGAGGATCGAAGTGCAGCGTCATCACCTCAACGGGGACAAGCGCTGTGTGGCGGCGCTGGCGGAACTGGCGGAGCGTTTCGCGCTGCCGCTGGTGGCCTCCAACGGCACCTGCTACGCCAAGCGAGACGGCCGCCTGCTGCTGGATGCCTTCACCGCGCTGCGGCATCACACCACGCTGGATGAAGCGGGCCTGCTGCTCTCTCCCAACTCCCAGCGTCATCTCAAAAGTGAACGCGAAATGCGCGCCCTGTTTGCGGATCATCCCGCTGCGGTGGAAAACACCGCACGCCTCGCGGGGCGCATCGAGTTCACGCTGGAAAATCTTGGCTACGAGTTCCCCAGCTATGCCGTCCCGGCAGGGCATGACATGAACTCCTTCCTGCGGGAAGCCGCCTTTCATGCAGCCCGTGAGCGCTACGGCAGGATGGACGCCGCGATCCGGGACAAGCTCGAACATGAACTGCGCATCATCACCCTGCTCGGCTTCAGCGGGTATTTCCTGGTAGTCTGGGACATCGTGCGCTGGTGCAAAGATCAGGGCATCATGGTGCAGGGTCGTGGCAGCGCGGCGAACAGCGTGGTATGCTATGCCCTGGGCATCACCAATGCAGATCCGATCGCGAGCAAACTCCTGTTTGAACGCTTCCTCAGCGAAGGGCGTGACACCTGGCCGGACATTGATCTGGATCTGCCCAGCGGCGACCGGCGTGAACGGGTGATCCAGGAGATGTACCGCCGCTTTGCCCCGCATGGCGCCGCCATGACCGCCAACGTCATCACCTACCGTGGCCGCAGCGCCTTGCGCGAGATGGGCAAGGTGCTGGGACTGCCGCCCGATGTGCTCACCCGCTTTTCCAGCCTCTTTGCCAATGGTGATTTCCACCACACGCTCGGCATGGCGGAGCATGTGCGGCGCGCGGGGCTGCCCGCAGATCATCCGCGCCTGACGGCCCTGCTGCGCCTGCATGCCGCCGTGCATGGCATGCCACGGCACCTGGGCCAGCACAGCGGCGGCATGGTGCTGTGCAGCCAGGGGCTCAACACCATCGTCCCGCTGGAACCCGCCGCCATGCCGGGCCGCGTGGTGGTGCAGTGGGACAAGGATGACTGCGCGGATCTGGGCATCATCAAGGTGGACCTCCTCGGCCTGGGCATGATGGCGGTGCTGGAAGATACCATCAGCCTCTGCCACACACGCGGTGAATCACGCGGCGTCGAGATGCACCGCATACCGCAGGATGACCCCGCCACCTATGACATGATCTGCCGCGCCGACACCATCGGCGTGTTTCAAATCGAAAGCCGCGCGCAGATGGCCACGCTGCCACGACTGCAGCCGCGCAAATTTTACGATCTGGTGGTCGAAGTCGCCCTCATCCGGCCCGGCCCCATCGTCGGCAAAATGGTGCATCCCTATCTCAACCGCCACGCGGGCCGCGAGAAGGTGGACTACATCGCGGATTGTTTTAAACCAGTGCTGGAAAAGACACTCGGCGTGCCTTTGTTCCAAGAGCAGGTGCTGCAGATGGCGATGCTCATCGCGGGCTTCAGTGGCAGCGAGGCGGAGGAGCTGCGCCGCGCGCTGAGCTTTCACCGCTCCCAGGAGCGCATGGACAAGGTGATGGCCAAACTGCGCGCCGCCATGGCACAGCGCAGCGTGCCGGAGGTGACGCAAGACCGCGTGGTGAAGTCCATCCAGTCCTTTGCGGTGTATGGATTTCCCGAGTCTCACGCCATCAGCTTTGCCCTGCTGGCCTATGCCAGTGCCTGGCTGCGCACGCACCGGCTGGCGGAGTTCACCGCATCACTGCTCAACAACCAGCCGATGGGCTTTTATTCATCCGCCACCCTGGTGCGAGATGCGAAGCTGCATGGTCTGCGGGTGCTGCCGGTGTGCGTGACCCAGTCAGATCTCGACTGCCGGGTGGATGATGACTCCACCATCCGTCTCGGCTTGCGGCAGCTCCGTGGTTTCTGTGCCTCCTCCTGCCACCTGCTGCTCTCAGCACGCCATGCTGCACCTTGGCGCAGCATGGAGGATTTTCTGCTGCGCAGTCCACTACCACGCGATGAACTCCGCATCCTCGCCAAATCCGGCGCTCTCAATGCACTGACCTCCAACCGCCGCAGCGCCCTGTGGGAAGTGGAGCAAAAACGTGAGGCCGATCTTTTCTCCGCATTGGGACATGTCGCTTCAGCGGCGGACTCGCCCCTGGCCGTCATGACGCCGGAGGAAAGGCTGGAGGCCGACTACGCCGCGACCTCCCTCACCGTGGGGCCGCACCCCATGGCGCTCATGCGCGCAGGTCTGCCGCAGATCACCCGCGCCTGCGACCTCCCCGGCGGACGACCCGGTTCCCGGGTGATGATCGGCGGCATGGTCATCTGCCGCCAGCGCCCCGGCACCGCCAATGGCCACGTCTTCATCAGCCTCGAAGATGAAACCGGCATCGCCAACGCCTTCGTGCCATCGACCCTGTTTGAAGCGCAGCGCCTCGTCATCACCCAGGAGTCTTTCCTCCGCATCCGCGGACGATTGCAAATCGCGGACGGCGTCACCACCGTACTCGCCATGGACGTTGCCCGGCTGTCATCCTCGGCGCAAGGCGGCGTCAAATCACACGACTTTCATTGAGCCAACGAGCAGGCCTAAAGCCCGGCCGTCGCTCAGACAGTGGAGGACATTGGGGCTGTGAGATGCCGCATCACCCCCGAAAACTCGGGGTCGTCGCACAAAGACTGCGTCAGCTACGTATTGCTCACGATTCCATGACCCGTTTCGTTTTCTGCCTCTCAACCATCCTCGTCGTCAGCCCTGGCCTGCCAGACGCCGTCCGCGCAGCCGAGCCGTTTGACGCCTTCCTGCAGAAACACTGCATTAGCTGTCATGGCCCCGAGAAGGAGAAGGGTGATTTACGGATCGACCAGCTCTCGCGCGATTTCAAATTGGGCGCAGACACGCATCATTGGGCGGAGATGATCGAGCAGGTCAATTCCGGCGAGATGCCGCCCAAGAAGGAAAAGAAACCGACTCAGGAGGAGATCGCGGTGTTTGTGACGAGCCTTGATTCGCACATCAAAGAGGGCCGTGCGGCGCGAATGGCGGCCCGGCCGGCGGTGGCGCTTTATCGGCTGAGCCGGAAGGAGTATCAAAACACCGTCTATGACCTTCTCGGCGTGCGCTATGATCCGGCCAAGCCCGGGGAGCTGAACGAGGACACGCTGTGGCACGGTTTTGAGCGCATCGGGTCGGAGCTTACACTCTCGCCGTCGCATGTGGACCGCTACTACCGCGCGGCGGAACTGGTGCTCGACCGCGCCTTCACCGCCGCCTCGGCCGAGGCGCGCAAAGTCCACAAGACCGCAGCCGATATCCGTTACAACGGCGGCAAGGACCAGCAGGCGGCGCTGGACCGCTTCGGCATCAAGCGGCCGCTGCGTTACCTCCTTTTTCCTGGAACCGTCCAAAATGCGCTCTCGCCCAATTGGTTCGGCAAGACGGGGCCGGAGCACAGCGGCCTCTACAAAGTACGCATTCAGGCCAGCGGCATCCGCCCGCTCGGCGGCCAGCCTGCACACCTGAGCATCGGCAAGCGCACGGGTGAGGAGACGGTGGATGGCATGATTGAGTTTGACCTCACCGCTCCGGAGGACAAACCGCAGGTGTATGAGTTCGAGGTGTTCCTCGAAATGCCCGCAACGCTGGAGTTCTGTGTGGTGGCCACGGATGTGGTGGACCGGCGGCAAGGCGCGGCCTTCCGCAGTGCTCTCGGCAGCCGGGGCGGGTACATTTTCACCCACAGCAGCGAGACCACGCTCCTGAATCCGAACGCGCCGCAAATGTTCGACGACAAAGGGAACGGCCTGTTTTCCACGGTGCTGCTCGATTGGATTGAATGGGAGGGGCCGCTGGTGTCGGAGCCGGAAAAAGCACGGCGCAAGGATGTGGTGCCGCCGGATGATGCGACGCCTGAGGTGGTCGCCGAGCATTTGCAGCGCTTCGCCGAGCGCGCCTGGCGTCGGCCGGTGAAGACCGAGGAGCTGGCGGAGTATTCGAAATCCTATCGTGAAGAACGCGCGGCAGGCGAAAAGATGGCCGATGCCTATCGTGTCGCGTTGCAAGGCGTGCTGACCTCCCGCCACTTCATTTACATCATCGAGGGCGACACCGTGGCCCGCGAACAGCTCACCGATTCGGAACTCGCCACCCGGCTTTCATACCTCCTCTGGAGTTCGATGCCCGACAGCGGCCTATTCGCCGCAGCCAAAGACGGCAGGCTGAATGGCGACGGCCTCGCGAAAGAAGTGGACCGCATGCTCGCGGACGCCAAAACGAGCCGCTTCATTGACGATTTTGCACGGCAGTGGCTGCAACTGAACCGCGTGGGTATGTTTCCGCCGGACAAGAAGCTCTACCCCGCCTACGACGCATGGCTGGAGGAAAGCATGCGCTCCGAGCCGGTGGAGTTTTTCCGCGAGATGTTCAGCAAGAACCTGCCCATCGACGGTTTCATTGATTCAGAGTGGACCATGGCCAATGCCCGGCTCTGTGACTTCTACGGATTGCCGGAGCCCAAGTCCGGAACCTTCCAGCGTGTGTCGCTGAAGGCCGAGGATCGTCGCGGCGGCCTGCTCACCATGGGCGCTGTGCTTGGACTGACCTCCGACGGCACGCGTCATCGTCCGGTGCATCGCGGCGTGTGGCTGAGCGAGGTCGTCCTCGGCAAGTCGCCGCCGCCGCCACCGGCAAACGTGCCCGCAATCGAACCCCCAACGCAGCAAAGCCCCAAGGCAACCCTCCGCGATAAACTTGAGGCCCACCGCAGTGACGCAAATTGCGCCGCCTGCCATGCCAAGATTGATCCGCTAGGCCTCGCTTGGGACAACTACGATGCCATCGGCCAGTGGCGCACCCGTGAAAAAGTCGCAGCCGGTGTCGGCGAAGACCCCTTGATCAATCCCGCCGGGACCATGCCCGACGGTCGTGCCTTCAAGGACGCCACCGAGTTCAAACGCCTTCTGCTCGAAGATCGCGATGAGGTCGCCCTCGCCTTCATCGACCATCTCTGCACCTACGGCCTCCGCCGCGCACTCACCTTTGACGATCAAGACGACCTCAAAGCCATCCAGGCCGAAGCAAAGAAGAACGGATACCGCATCAAGGATATCGTCCGCGCCGTGGCCCTTTCCGACCTCATCCGCAAACGCTGAACCGACTACCATCACGCCCCATTCATACCATGAGCAACTACCTCTCCCAAAACTGGCTGATCGACCGTCGTCATGCCCTTCGTGCGTTGGGCTCTTTCATCTCGCTGCCATTGTTGGAATGCATGGTGCCGCTTAGGGCGGCGGCGGCGGAGAAGATCACGGCAACGCCAAAGCGCAGCGCCTTCATCTACCTCGCGAATGGCGTGCACTCGCTGAACTACCAGATCACCACGCCCGGCAAAGATTACCAGTTCTCCCGGTCGCTGAAGCCGTTGGAGAAACACCGGGAGGTCATCACGCCCATCAGCGGCCTCCATCACCCGGGAGCGCTGAGCCATCACCACAATTGCATCTCCGTCTGGCTCACTGGCGGCAAGCTTGGCCCGTCGGACCACAACACCATTTCCGTGGACCAAAAGATGGCCGAAGTCTCCGCGCCACACACGCGCTACGCCTCCATGGAGGTCGCCATCACACAGGACTCCCTCGCATGGACTGCGGACGGCGTACGCTTGCCCGCGATGCGTCGTTGCAGTGAGATTTTCGCCTCCCTCTTCGAAGAGCCGAAAGGCGGAAAAATAGTCCAGCGCAGAGCCTTGCGCCGCAAAGGCAGCGTGCTGGACGCCAACCTCGCGGAAGTGCGCCAGCTCGAAAAAAAGATGGGCACGGCGGACAAGGGCCGCCTGGAACAATACCTCACCTCCGTGCGTGAGGCAGAGATCCGCACGCGCAGGGCCGATGCCTGGCTCGACACACCGCTGCCCGTCATCTCAGAAGCCGACCGCCAGCGCACCAACCGTGACATCGCCGCCACTCGGGCGGGCGATTATTTCCGCACAGTCTATGACCTCATGGTGCTCGCCTTCCAGACGGATGTCACACGCGTGGCCACCTTCAGTCTCGGCGGCGAGGGAGATGCCATCTCCATTCCTGAGATCGGCATCACCGAGTCGCGCCATCAGCTCAGTCACCACGGCGGCGATGCCGGTTACATGGAAAAGCTCACGATGTATGACACCTTCGCCGTCGAGCAGTTCGGCTACTTCCTCACCCGGCTCGCGGAGACCAAGGACCTCGATGGCAAGCCGCTTCTCGGCTCCACCATGGCGCTTTTCGGCAGTGGCATGTCCTACGGTCACAGCCACGGCAACGCCAACCTCCCGCTGGTGTTCGCCGGCGGCACGGACCTCGGTCTGAAGCACGGCAGCCATCTTGACTTCAACAAAGCGGCCGCAGGATTCCAAGGCTACGCGCTCGGTGCAGGCGGAGCGCTGAGCACCGCCCATTACCAGCTTTGCAGCCGCCCGGCGAACTCCGACGCGCACATGAGCAACCTGCTCCTCCTCATGGCCCAGCGCATGGGTGTGGAGATCGACCAGTTTGGCGACAGCAACAAAGTGATCGCACTATGAAACACCTCCTCCCGGTTCTCGGTTCCTCGTTCCTCGTTTTTGGTTTGTGTGCCGCATTCGCGGCGGACGAGCCTTTCCGTCCCGAGGCGGGTAAGTTTCCCCCTTTGGAGAAAGCATACTCCTACCGGGGTGAGCTCGTGTTCGTGGATCATGCGACCCGCCGCGGCAGCATTCGTGTGCAGGGGTCGGGCATGTTTTTCCGCAACGACCCGCATCCTTTCGCCATGCTACCTTATGGCATCGTGCGTTATCATGGCGCACCAGCGGATCTGCGGGACATCCCGCTCGGCACCGTGCTGCACGTGCGGGCCTATCTCCCACCGGACCCCAAGACCTCCACCGTGCCGGTGTTGCCGGTCAACAACAAGACATTGGACGCCAACCACAATCGTGGAGCAGGCATCGCACCCGCCGAGAACCACGTCCTGCTCCTCGAAGACGAGCCCAGCCACTGCCAACGCGAGGGCATGGTCTGGAAACTCAAAGAACTAGATCTCAAAAACAACGAGGGAATGATCATCGCCAGCCGCGAACCCAAGCAAGGTGGAGACAACAAGGCAGCCGAGGACAAAATGACCTTCGATGCCGCCACGCGCATCTGGCGCGGCAACGAATGCCTCGGGTTTGAGGACTTGATCGCCCAGGGCACCTGGCCTGCTGAAGGAAAGAAATCACTCGGCGGCCAGGCCGTGCAGCTCGGCATCGCCTGGAAACCCACACCCGATGGCATTTTCACCCGCTTTCATATCTCGGACATCTGGCTGGACGACGCCGCGATGCAACGCAGCGCCCGCCAGCAGACCGAAACTCACAAAGCCTTCATCCGCGGCCGCTGGATGCCCGCCTGGATCGATGCAGTCGAGTACGGCAAGTTCGGCCGCGCGACTGTGACCGCGACCCTGTTCGGCGGCATGGACGCCGCCCTCTACGCCGATTTCAAAAAAGGCGGGTCAGCCATGATGAACGCCGTCGAGAGCACCTTGAAGCACACCCATGGTGCCTACGGCCCCGGGCACATGGCCTCGCGCGGCACCCTGAAGGACGTCATCAAGACACCTGGAGATCCTGTGCTGGGCAGCAGCGGCATCCAGATCCGTTTTGAGACCGACCTCATCATTGAAGGCATTCGCCCTAGCAGGACGGTGCGCGTCCGCCCCGACAGTTGGCCATTGGTCAACGTGCCCCGTGAAGAATACCTCAGCGATGGCTCCGCCAGCATTGACGAGCGCTTCCCGACGCCTGCCATCTTCACGAAATACTGATGCCTCCTTGTTCCTCGGCGACACCTGATGGTCGCGAACCACGAGCTCAAGATCACAGTCATTGCCGCAGAAACGACGCAAATACGAAAGTAGACACTTATCTAAAAAACGTATCCTCATGCGCATACGGCGGGGCGCAGCAGCAGAGGAAGCGGAGGGTCTGGGTGGAGGTGATCTGGTGCCAGGCGTTTGGGGGGATGAGGATGGCATCGCCGGGGGAGACGGGGCGGGTTTCGCCATTGATCTCCATAGTGCCCTGCCCTTCGAGGATGAAGTAGAATTCTTCGCTGAGCTTGTGGTAATGGCGCTCGGTCGGGCGACCGACGGGGACGGTGGCTTCGGCGAGGCTTTGATTCTGCACGGGCGCGTTGGTGCGGTCCAGAATGCTGCGGATGGTGCTGCCGTCCTTGGTGGTAAAGGGTGGCTGGGCGGAGAGTGCGTTGAGGGTCATGGCGCGTATTCTTACGCCAACACCAGGGGTTAAGAAAACACGGATTTACATAACGGCTGCTGAGCTGCGAAGGGAAATTTGGAGGACGCGGAATTGTCTCTGAAAGGTGCCGCAGAGGATGACACCCTGCCTCGCTTGCGCGAGGCGGCGGTTTGGAACTTCTGAAATCAACGAATCGATTGCTCGACAATCGTCAATCCCGTCGGCCTCCAGAGAGTCCTGGGTGCGCGTGATTGACGATTCGTCCTTCGCAGTGCCTGCTAAGGAGAATGCGTTGATGAACAAGGATGGTTGATTTCTGAAGGGGCGACCCTGCGCTGAAGAACGAGGACGCGGTTCTCAGGCCACAAGCCCGAGCTCTGACGAGACGTGGCAGGATGATCTGTCGGAGGAGAGCAGCTCGCCGATGGCGGTGAGGATTTCGTTGGCCGAGTAGGGTTTGTTTAGAAACGTGTTGATCTGAAGAGAGGCCAGAGCGGCGGCCTTGTCCTGCCGACCTTTGGCGCTGCCCATGCCGCTGGTGGCGATGATCTGGATGGAGGGGTCCATCTTTTTCAAAGTGCGCGACAGAGTGACGCCATCCATGAAGGGCATCATGATGTCCGTGAGCACGGCTTTGACCTCTCCCCGATGCTGGGAAAACTGGGCGATGGCTTCGGTACCGTCTCCGGCGGTGATGACACGGTATCCGTGCGCGATGAGGGTCTTCTGCACGACTTCGCGGATGACCTCTTCATCGTCCACCACGAGGATCAGCTCTCCCTGGCCGCGTGGTGCCTGCATGGGGGGCGCTGCACTGCTGGCGGCCACGGCATCCGGAGCGGCGGGCAGATAAATTTCAAACGTGCTGCCCACCGCGACGCGGCTGCGCAGATTGACGAATCCCTGGTGGCTTTTGACGATGCCCATCACCGTGGAAAGCCCCAGCCCTGTGCCTTTGCCCGTTTCTTTGGTGGTGAAGAATGGATCAAAGATCTTGTCGATGACGTCAGACGGGATGCCTTCGCCATTGTCGGAGACGCGGATGACGACATAGGGTCCGGGCATAGCATCCACGTTCATGGCGGCGAAGTTTTCGTCCAGCCGGGTGTTCTCGGTGGTGAGGGAAAGCACGCCGCCCGCAGGCATGGCATCGCGGGCATTGACGCACAGATTGAGCAGCACCTGATGGAGCTGAGTGGGATCGCCAATGACAGGCCAGACGTCTGCGGGAGTTTTGGCGACGAGGCTGATGTTCTTGGGGAAGGTGCCGGACATGATCTTCATCATGTCCGAGGCGAGATTGCTGGTTTGCACGACGTGACGCTGACCACTCATGTCACAGTTCACGGTGAGGAGCTGCTTGATGAGATCCGCGCCGCGCTGGGCGTTGGTCTCTATGTTGCCGAGCATTTTCTCAAAATCCTCCGGCGGCAGCTTGCGGCGCAGCATGAAAGAGGAGATGAAGATGGGCGTGAGGATGTTGTTCATGTCATGGGCTATGCCGCTTGAGAGCCGCCCCACACTTTCCATGCGCTGGGACCGCAGGAACTGCGCCTCCATGTTTTTCTTCTCCGTGATGTCTTCGACCACGGCGACAAAGGACCTCACGCCATCCATTTCCAGCAGGCTGATGCGCGACCGCGTGATGAACGATGCGCCGTCTTTTTTGCGGGAGCTCATCTCTCCCATCCAGGCCCCCTTCTCACGCAGAAAGCTGAAGAGTTCATCCATGGCCTGCCGGCCTTCATCCTGAGGCAGGTTTCTGATGACGGAGTAGTGCTGACCGATGAGCTCGCCGCCCTTGTAGCCAAACATGGTGTTGCAAGAGTCATTGCTGAACACAATGAGCCCGTCTTCATCACAGACAGTGACTCCCTCGGCCATGCTTTCCAGCACGCGTCCCTGCATCTTCAGGGCTTCATCGGTTTTCTTGCGTCCCGTGATGTCGGTGTTGATGGCGAGGACGGATTTGGGCTTTCCAGCCGAATCGCGGACCAGCGTCCAGTGACCGACGATCACCAAGTTGCGACCGTCCTTGCCGATCTGGTGCAGTTCCCCGACCCATTCGCCCGTTTGAATGACCTGTTCGCTGGCCCGGTGAAAGGCTTCGGCATCTTTGTAAAGCAGCTGCGCGACTGTGCAACCCGTCACTTCCTGCGCGGTCCAGCCGTACAGCCGCTCTGCGCCCTTGTTCCAGTAGGTGATGCGATGTTCCAGATCATGCGCGAGGATGGCATCCTGCGCTTTGTCGAGGAGAGAGGCCTGCTCACGGAATTTTTCCTCCAGCGCGCGGCGCTCCGCCATCTCGCGCTTCAGTTCTTCATAGGCCTGCTCCGCCGTTTCACGATGGCGTACGGCATCCGCCATCATGCTAACGGCCGCAGCCTGGGACTCCTCCAGTTCCCGGGTGCGCGCAGACACCATGTGGTGCAGGTCGCCGAATTCGACTTTTGACTCCTGCAGCCTCAGCCACTTTTGCGTCAGCGCATTGGCCATCTGCAGGATTTCGATCGTATCAAAAGGCTTCTTCAGCACGAGCAGCCGATCTTGGGGATCGATCTGGCCCTGCATCTCACTCCATGAGCAGTCCGAAAACGCTGTGCAGATCACCACCTGAAGGTCCGGGCAGATCTGCCAGATGCGCTGCGTCGTCTCGATGCCATCCCAGCCGGGTGGCATGCGCACATCCACAAAGGCCATGGCATAGGGGCGGCCCTCCGCCAAGGCCTGTTGCACCATTTTCAGACCTTCTTCACCTTGGGAAGCGGTGTCGATCTCGAAGAGCATGGCGGCCGGAGCACCGAAAATTCTGGCCTCAGCGGCCTGCAGCGCAGCTTCTTCGGAATCAGACTCGCCAAGAATCTTCCGGAAATCGTCATGAATGGCCTGGTTGTCATCAATGACAAGAATGCGGCGGTTGAGATTATCGGTCGTGTTTTTCATCATGTTGTTGGGTGGGGTGCGAGAAAGGAAGTACCAGTGTAAAAACAGCGCCACGGTCGATGCCGTCGCTCTCGGCTATGAGCTTGCCGCCCATCTCTCGGGCCGCCAGAGCGCCGCTGTGAAGGCCAAAGCCGTGGCCGTCTTTCTTGGTGGTGAAACCGTGTTGAAAAATACGGGTCAGATTTTCCGGAGCGATGCCTGCACCGTTGTCGATGATCTTGATCTGAACGGTGTCCACGCCACCCATGGCGACCTGCACCTTCAAAACTTTGTCGTCACCTCGGTGAGCGAGGGCATGCTTGGCATTGCTCAGCAAATTCACCAGGATTGGCATCACTTTGTGCCGGTCCAGGACCACGAGAGGAACCGGCTCGAACTCGCGCACCAAGGACACGCCGTGACGCATGATGCTGGTGCTGCTGATGTGGATGGCGTCTTCAATGATTTCAACCACGTCCAGCGTTTCTAGGACACCCGCCACACGCGCATGACTTTGCTGCATGGAGACGATCTGCTTGATGTGCTCGATGTTGTTTTGCAGATACTTCACCTCCTCCAAGATTGCCTTCTGAGGTTCTGCGAGGTTGTCCGCAAGTTGCACCAGGTAGCTCGGCAGCTCCCTGCCGCGGGCGTCCTGCGTGAGAAATTCCGGCAGATGGTGCTCATGCTCGCGCAGCAGCCGCGCCACGTTTTTCAGGCTGGCGATCCTGAAGTGGCGGATCTTTCCCGCCACAGTCTCTGCAGACACATTCACGCTGTTGAGGACGTTGCCGACATTGTGCAGCACATTGGTGGCCACCTCCGCCATGCCTGCCTGCCGCGAGGTCATGAGGAGCTGCTTGTGCGCCTCGGTCAGTTCCGCCGTGCGTTCGACCACCTGGCTCTCGATCTGTGCATTGATGCTCTCCAGGTGGCTGCGGCGTTTGGCCACTTCCAGGGTCTCTGTGAGATTTTGTTGAATCGAAATCATCAGGAAGACGTCTTCAATCAGCACCCAGCCCACGTGCTCCAGCCAGCGCCAGTGGCTGACGTCTACCACGCCAAAGATTGACTGCGGCCAGAAGATGCCGCGCACCAGATGGTCCACTGTCACCACGAATGTGGCGGTGACGAGCACGCGCCAGTCGCGATAAAACGCCAGGAAGGTCAGCGAACCAAAGATATGGAAGTGGGTTTCAAAACGTCCGCCCGTAAGATGAATCAACAGGGCCGAGGTCAAAATCTGCGCCACCGCAATGACATGGCGGGTCACCACCCGACCCGGCCGCCGCCAGGCAAGCAGCACCGGGCCTGCGCTGATCGCTCCACCCAGCCAAATCGCCGCCCACACATGCCACAGCGGCTGGAGGTTGGAACCGCTCCAGGCCATGGGGGAAAACCACATCGCGATGACGATCCCGCCCAGCCACTGCATGACCATCAGCTTGGCAAAAAGGCGGTCCGTGAGGATGTGATTGCGGCGCTGGGAGATGCGAAAAAGACGCGCTGTGCGTTCCTCTTCACCCCCTGAGAGCTGCACGCTCTTGTGGCAGACTATGGAGTACATGAGGGCCCTCCTTGGGGATTTTGCGCCGCAAAGAGCTCCCTGAGAATGATATGCAGTATGATTAACATGATCATTGTTTTATTAATTTAATCATTATTTATGGATTTTGTAAATATTTATAAGGATAGCCTTGCTGTATAATTAACCAAGCCTTAGATCGCTAAGGGATGCTTTAGGTGTAAAGTGCGCTGCCCTGCCCTGCCCTGCCCTGCCCTGCCCTGCCCTGCCATTCCGTGGAATGCGGGTTGCTGCGAGGGGGGCCGCTGGCTACTGCTTGGCCATGGGCAATGGATTTTCTCTTGATCAATGTCGTGCGGTCATTACCGGAGCCTCCTCCGGTCTGGGGGCGGAATTTGCACGGCAGCTAGCACCGCGTGCGAAGGTGCTGGTGCTGGTGGCGCGCAGGGCGGAGGCTCTGGAAACGGTCAAAAAAGAGCTGTCTGGGACGAGGACCCAAGTGCTTTGCTGTGTGTCGGATTTGGCAATGGAGGCGGGTCGGAGTGAGGTGAGCGCCTTTTTGACGGCGAACGGGGTGAAGCCGAATCTGCTCATCAACAATGCCGGGATGGGTGATTATGGCAGCTTTGCGAGTTCGACGGCGGAGAAGACGCGGGCGCAGATCGAGGTCAATATCACGGCGCTAACGATGCTGACTCATGAACTGCTGCCACAGATGGAGAGGCCGGGGGGCATTGTGAATGTGAGCTCGCTGGCGAGCACGCTGCCGATGCCGGAGCTGGCGGTGTATGCGGCGTCCAAGGCGTATGTGACGAGTTTTTCGGAGGCACTGGCGATTGAGCTGGCGCCCCAAGGCATCACGGTGAGCTGTGTCTGCCCGGGGCCGACGCCGACGAATTTTAGCCAGACGGCGAAGCGCGGCAGTGGAGGCGACACAAACCGCGATGGCCAGGGGCTGCTGCGCATTCCGCCCTCCCAAGTGGTGCGGGAGGCGCTGATTGCGCTGCAACGGGGACGTGCCTGTGTGTTCCCAGGGATGGGTGTTGCCATTGCAGGCCGGGTGTTTCGGCTGATGCCGCGCGGGCTCATGCGCTGGGTGCTGAAGCGACGGGCAGGCAAGGAATGATCGTTGCATAAAGGGGGTGTCACGCTGTAAAATCACAGCGTGCGTTGCCCTGCCTGCCGAACTCCTGCGATTGAAACTGATGCTGCCTGCCGGCAGTGCGGGTTTTCGCTGGAGGTGGCGGACCGCACCTTTGGCATCCCGCCTGCCCTGCAGCGTCCCATTGCGGACACCGACGATGTGCTGGGCACGTTTGCGCAGAGGCGCGCGGTGCATACGATCATGGAGGTGGAGCGGCGCTTTCCGCAGCTCAGCATCGCGGTGGTGCTGATGGAGGTGCCGCAGCAGGCACCGCTGCTGCCGTATGCGTTCTGGATCTTCAACCGTGGCAGTCTTTCGAGCGCGGTGGCCAAGGGTGGGGAGAACCGGCTGGTGATGCTGCTGATCGACACGAGCTCGGATCGCGCGATCACGATGGTGGGCTATGGCCTGGAGCCGTTTTTGCAGGAGATGCATCTGCAGTCCTGCCTGCAGGCAGCGGAACAGCCCATGCGGCGCGGGCGGTTTGCGCAGGCGATTGAGTCTTTTGCACGGGAGCTGGACCGGCAGCTGGTGGAGCTGTGCCGTCTGGTGCCGAAGCAGTTTGGTCTGGTGCCGGAGGCGCAGTGGCTGAATGCCTGCGCGGCTGGAGAAGATGCTTTGGGGATGGCGGAAAATCGGTATTGATAGGGGCATGCTGACACGCCGCCATTTTTTACACCTGGGCCTCATGAGTGGAGGTGCCTCTCTGCTGCAAGCCGGAGAGTATCTGCCGCAAAGCGTGACCTTCAAAGGGGTCGATAAATTTCAGCGGGTCGTGGCGCTGGCTCAGGCGCAGAACTGGGCGGCGTTGCCGATGGGTGCGCGCGTGGCGCAGTTCGGGCAGGCGCTGCGTGGCACCAAGTATGTCGGGTGGACGCTGGAGATTGATGACTTTATTGAGTCGCCTTCGGCGAATTTTATGGGGCTGGACTGCTGGACTTTTTTTGAGATTTCGCTCGGGCTGGCGCGGATGATTGGGAAGAAGCAGAGTGCTTATACGCCCAGTGATCTGCTGCGGCAGATCGAGGAGACGCGGTATCGCGGCGGGGTGTGCCATGGGCACTACCTGGACCGCATTCATTATCTGGATGAATGGTTCACGGACAACGCGGCGCGGGGGAACATCCGCAATGTGACGCGGGATGTGGGGCCGGTGGTGCGGCTGACGGGTCGGGGCAACGATGAGATGTCATTGAATCCGAAACTGTATCGCTATCTGCGGGCGAATCCGGCGCTGGTGCCGGCGATGAGGCAGATTGAAGCACGGCTGGAGCAGGTGCCGTTTCATTTCATTCCCAAGGAGCAGGTGGCGGGATGCGAGGGGAAGATTCAGAGCGGTGACGTGATTGGTATTGTCACGAACCGCCCGCATGTGTACTGCTCGCATGTGGGGCTGGCGCTACGGAGCGGTGACGGGGCCTGCCATTTCATGCATGCGTCGGCGACGTACAAGAAGGTCGTGGTGGACAAGACGATTCATGAGTATTTGGGCTCGGTGAAGAGCCATGCGGGGATTGTGGTGGGGAGACCGCGCTGATAGAATTATGGGGATATTTTGTCAGGTGTTGCACCCTTCCCCCCCATCTCCAACACTAACTCGATCTCCCGGCCCTGATCATGCACGGTTGTTGACCGAGGGGGGTTGAACTGCCGGATGTGCAGCTGCAGCCACTCATCCCAGAGGACGGAGGCGCAACTGGCGCAGTGAGTAGAAGGGCGAATCAGATTCGGTGATGCGCCTGGCACCGTGTTTGCGATTTGGTCCAAAGTGATCGCGTTGTGTCTCGAAGATGTTGTCCACAAAGGTTTTGCTGCCCAGCACAACTCCATCACTGAAGTAGCGCACACGCAGTCGCACGAGCTCTGCTGGGCTGAGTTTGCCTTTTGCAGCTAGAACGGCGCGGGCGGATTCTGTGGTGAGACCGCGTTTCACGACCTTTTCATTCTGCGCGTCTTTCACTTCGCGGCCTTCGGCATGCAGCAGGCAGCGATACGCGGCCGCAGCGCCGGCACTCTGCCAGCCGTCCACCGGTTTGCTCACTGCCTTGCACAGGCCGCGCTGAGCTCGGCGGCTGCCGCCCAGGGCCTCGGAATATCCGCACCAACGGTAGTTCTTCGGGTCTTTGACCAGACCGGCACGCACGGGATTGAGATCAATGTAAGCGGCCATCGTGCGCAGCGGCTCGCCCTTGCCTTCCACGAGGACGCTTTTGAAGCGGTCCATCCACAGAGTGCCGCGGCGTCCGCGACGCTTGTTGAACCAGCGGCTGAAACGCTCCTTCACTTCTTTGACAAAGAGCGAGAGATTGCAGAAACGTTTTTTGAGCGTCTCCACTTTCTGCTGCGCCAGCACGATCATGCCGCGTGCGCGCAGATCCGCCAGTTCATCGCGCAGCAGGCCGAGGTAGGCGCGGCTGTAGAGCGTGCGCAGGTGATCAAATAGATTTGCTTCACCGTGGGGACCCGCGAAGCGCTGCAGCCACGTCTCGCGGTGTGGCACCTGGGCCAGGAGGTGGAAATGATTGCCCATGATGCAGTAGGTGACCACCTTGATGCCGGAGAACTCCGCCATTCGCCAGATCACGCGGCGCAGAGCCTCCTTCTCCACCTCATCAAAGAACACCTCGCCACCGCAAGTGCGTGACATGACATGGTAGCAGTAGGACTCCAGAGGACCTTTTCCCAAGATACGGAACCTGCCGCCAGACCAGGAACGCGCGCCAGGATAGAGCCCCGTTTTTGCATTTACGCCGACAAGCTGTTCTTCGAGCGGGAGGGGCTGGGGATTAGAGGCTTGGGCAATTTTCATGATGGTAGAAAGTAGAAAAAAATGTGACTTGATCAACAACTAAATGCCTGGCATCTTTTCTGCATCGAATGAATCCGACTAATCCTTTGCTTCCTCTGGATCCTGTAACGGCTATATTCTTTCCCGGCAATTGGCCGAATGATGATGTGACCGCATCAAACAAGCGTATAGGACCTTATCCAGATGCTACTGCGGCAAATGTTGGGCAAGGTGATACAAAAACAATGAGAGACAATGCCGAAATATTGCCATGAAGCTTAAAATAACCTGCCTATTATTGGGAATCCTGTGTCTCATTTTAATTCTATACCGATTGAGACATAATACGGTGAATCTCGATCCACCCAGAATGCCAACCAATGAAACCGAAACAAAAAATCATAGACTCGACGTGCCATCGTCAAGTATTCAGCGCCCACGAAATGACTCTCAGTCGCAGCAAGGAAGTCATAAGCCAATAACTGTTGATTCTACTTTTAAGGAAATCATGCGCAATGGCTATGGTGATGGTGCAGATAAAGCCCATAACGCCATGAAGGATTTTCTCAAATCTTGGAATCCTATAGGGCATTCGACAGCGGAACTGAAATCGATTTTTGGCAATGGATACGTGCTAAGAGACGACACAATCACCTATTACTTCGACACTGGCAATGACACCACCTTCATCAGATTCGTAATGGAGAATGATAGGGTATCTGCCGTAAAGCGACTCGGAGATCACCTGCCTCTCAAATGAAAAGGCCAATATTTTTCAGGTTATGCGTTGTAGTCAGTGTTTTGGCTTTCTACATGTGCTGGATGCAATGGTTTCACCAGACCAAATCTGCGTCGGTTCTTCGCGACTTCTAATGGGTGAAGGCGAACTAAATGCCTGGCATCTTATCCCTTCACCACCTACAACTTCACGGTGGAGGACTTCCACACCTACTTCGTGGGGCAGGCTGGAATCTGGGTGCATAATGCATGCCCGGTTAATCTGAAGCCGCATCTCTCCATGCGCGAGAACATCCGCTCAGCCATCTTCCAGCGCGTGAGGCCGACGCAGATCGAGGATCTGGGCAGGGAGCGTTTTTACAAGCTGGCGGACGCCAAAGGGGCCTTTGACAATGCTCGCATCAAGGTGCCGAAGGTCACCTGGCTGACAGAGTTGTGGGATACCAACCAGGGCATGTTCCGAGACTTTGCGACTATTAAAATTGGCACCAAGAACGGTCTTCCGAATGGTCCACCCGATCTGCCTTCATATACTGAGATGCGGTCATTTACCACAGGAATTAGCCGATGGTCCCCTGGAGATGGTGTGGACATCCATCACTGCGTTGATAGATGGATTCAGGAAGAATATCTTGGTCTTACGGGAAACTTTGATGACGTGCCAGGTTTTGTAATAGACACCGCTGAACACACCTTCGGTAGTGGCAGGGGACTCCCGGGAACCTTGACCGGTGACCTTATCGCTGCAATTAAAGGCAACCCAAATATTCGTCCTGGTGACCATGTAGCAGTAGCAACGGCGATGAAGAAAGTGTACAAAGATCGTGGTCTTAATGATTTGTGGCTCGTTACACGCCAAACGCTACTTTCAAAAGGCATTACGAATTTACCTACCCCCTAAATGAAATATCAGTTGTCCATATCGGTCGAGCTTGGAAACAATCCAAAGGAGACAGAGGTAGTGCGTATTTCCAATGAAAAGTTATTCTCTGATCTGCGTCTGCGCTACCCAGACAAGTCTATCAATCCCAAGTGGTTCACTATTCACATTTCGTACGAAGAGGCTAAGGCGATAAGCCTGTTTGAAACTTTTCGCCATGAGATCAACAAAACGCCAATTGCGGGTTTCCGCAATTTTACCCCAGGTTTACTTGAAAAACATTATAACGTACAAGTTGAACGTTTGCCTGAAGAGGCCGATGTGGCAAATGCTCCATGGTTCTACCTGATCTGTCCAAAGCAGTCTTTGGCGAAATTCAAAGCAGTGGAACCCGATGACAGCTACGTGGTGACTAAGGTCACCAGCAAAAAGAAAATTGCTTTTGGCTGCACCGACCATGTGGGGTGGATGATGCTGTTTTCAGAGGGGTTGAAGGACAAGTTTTTAAATAGTGATCTTCGTGGCATTGGCTTCAAATCGGTGAAGTTACCAAATGGCTCGCCATCCGGCCTCTGGCAGATCAGCACTCCTGCTCGAATGCCACCACTGACCATGCCATTGTCCGACGGCCAAGGAAACATTTTTTCAGGTGATTCAACCAAAGCATGCATTCTGGATGAGGGTTCGTATTTCCCTCAGATTCTCCGTTACCGTGCAAGTGATCTGGTACGAGTGCCCGATGTCGATGTGATCTATTCAGCAGAGCGTCTAGGTGGGTGGCATAACGCGCATCGCATGCACATCGTCTCTCAGAGGTTCCGCGAGGTGGCAGAGAAGTTCGCGCCTGGCCAGTTCAGCTATGGCCTCGTTGCCGTGGGCGAAGGCGAAGAATTGCAAACGCGCTACACGATTCCCGAGCTAGCACCGCCGAGTGATGCTCCGTGATTTGAACTGAGGACTGAGGAGACAGGGCTGGCTATGGGAACGCGCGGAAGTGCCGCAGAATCAATTCCGCGCGCCGGTGGTTACTTGTCGAAGAACGAAGATTCTTCGCGGTCGCCGACTTTGAGGTAGCGGTAGAAGACTTCCCATTGGAGGGTGCAGAGGCACTGGCGGTAGATTTCGTCTGAGGCATCGCCGGCGGACGCGCTCGAAACCTCGAAGGCTACGCCATCGGATTCACCAGGGTCCCAATGCCGTCAATGGTGATGCTGATGATGTCGCCGCTTTGCAGGGTGAATTCATCGCCGGGGACGATGCCGGTGCCGGTCATGAGGAAGGTGCCGGTGGGAAAGGTGTTGTCGCGAAAGAGGAAGCCTGCGAGTTCGGTGGGCGTGCGCTTGAGCTGGGACACGGTGGTTTCTCCTTCAAAGGCGGGGGCTCCGGCGCGGTCGATCTGCAAATGAATGCGTGTCGTAGGCGCGGGCGCTTCGTTTTGAATGAGGATGGCTGGGCCGAGTGCGGCGCAGAGCTTGAAGCATTTGGCCTGCGGCAGGTAGAGGGGGTTTTCGCCTTCGATGTCGCGGCAGGAAAGGTCATTGCCCACGGTGTAGCCGATGATCTCGCCACGGCTGTTGATGCAGAGGGTGAGCTCGGGCTCGGGCACCATCCATTTCGAATCGCTGCGCAGATGCATGGCCTGACCGGGATGCGCCACGCGCTGCGGGGTGGCCTTGAAGAAAATCTCGGGCCGCTCCGCGGCGTAGACGCGGTCATAAAAGCTGCCGCCACCGGCGTCCTTGCTCTCCTCCATGCGCGCGGTGCGGCTGCGGAAGTAGGTGACGCCTGCGGCCCACACTTCCTGAGAAACGATGGGAGCCAGGATGGTTTCCGGTGCGGGCGCTTCTACCGCAGGTGACGTCGCGGCGATCTGGGAGAGGTAGGCAGAGAGCCCCACGAGCTCAAGCAGCGCATCCCAGTTGGTTTCAGGCACGGCATGCCAGGAGGTCGCGGTTTGAATGAAGCAGCCGGTGGAAGTGCGGTATAAAAGCATGAGGTGCGCAGACTAGAGGGAGTCGCGCCGGGTGCAACCTGCTCACGGCTGATTCTTGCATAGGGCCTCGTCCAGCCCGTGCAGGCATTTGACCCATTGAATGGCTTCATCGGGCAGCAGCGCGCGATAGCCATCCGAGGCACGACCACCCACAATGAAGCGCATCGTTGGCGGCAGCAGCTCGCGCATGCGGCGCAGCTTTTCCACGATGACCGCGCAGTTCTCCGGATACACCACGCTCAGCGCCACGGCCGTGGCATGCCGGGCGATGGCGCAGGCGGCGATTTCTTCCACGGGCAGATTGGGGCCGAGGTAGGTCACATACCAGCCCATGTCACGTGCGGAGGCGGCGACGATCAAAGCCCCGAGCTCATGCAACTCCCCTGAAGGTGTGGCCACCACGAGCTCGGGTGCATGCACGGGCGTCTGACAGCCTGGCACCGGCGTAAGGAGCAGTTCGCGAATCACCGCGGTGGCGATGTGTTCGTGGCTCGGGCGCATCACGCCATGCTGCCAGTTGCTGCCGATTTGAACGATGAGCGGGCAGATCACCTGATGCAGCATGCCGCGCTGGCCGAGTTGCAGCCTTGCCTGGAGCAGTACGCGGCGCAGGCCCTCACAGTCATAGCGTTTCGAGGCGGCGATGGCGGCCTCGATGAACTGCTCCGGCCCCTCCAAATGACTCTGCTGCTGCGCGAGATCATCGGCGGGTACGGACGTCGTCGGATCCGCAGGAATGACCATCACGCTTTTAGCCAGCTCCTCCAGCTCCGCAGTGCCAAGCCGAGCCACTCCGCCGATGCGGTGGCCATTCTCTGTGAGCATCTTCAGCAGTTTCAGCCGCTTCACCGCCTCATCACAGTACATGCGGCGGTTCGTGCCAGTGCGGCTGGGGCTCAAGGCACTGTAGCGCCTCTCCCAGATGCGGATGACATGCTGGCTGAGGCCGCTGAGCTTGCTGGCGAGCTGGATAGGACAGGGCATTGACGAAAGGTAGGGGCAGTTGCCACTTGAGGCTGGCGTAGAAACGTTTACGCATTGCCGCCGCATCTGGCTACCACGTTGTCACACATTCCGCCACAGCAATGCTGAACTACATTTGGGCCACCCTCCTCTTTATCGGACTTCTCGTCGCTGGACTGGTCGGTCGCGTATCTGGAGATGCCAGTGTCATCGACGCCGCCATGAAGGGTGCTGAAAAGGCCGTCATGGGCATCGCCCTGCCGCTGGCGGGCATGATGATGTTCTGGCTCGGGGTGCTGCGCCTGCTGGAAAAAGCGGGCGTGCTGGAGGCCGTGGTGCGACTGCTCTCCCCCCTGCTGCGCCGCCTGTTTCCCGACGTGCCTACCGGCCACCCGGCCATGAGCGCCATGGTGATGAACCTCTCCGCCAACATGCTGGGCCTCTCCAACAACGCGACACCACTGGGGCTCAAGGCCATGGGCCACCTGCAGGAGCTCAATCCGCACAAGCAGAGCGCCAGCAATGCGATGATCACCTTTCTCGCCCTCAATACGGGTGCCTTCACGCTCATCCCCATGACGGCGATGAATTTCCTCAATGCCGCCGGAGTGAGCCACAGCTTCCGCGTCATCGTACCCACCATCCTCGCCACCGCGTGCGCCTCCGTGGCGGCGGTTGTAGCGGCGAAGAGCTTTCAGCGCCTGCCCGGTTTCGTGGCCCAACCCGATGAAGTCGTCACCGAAACCCAGAGCACCGCAGCCAAACCTGCGGGCATCACCCGCAAGGCCAAGTTCTGGCTCACCCTGCTCGGCACCCTGTTCATCGGCGTCTCCGCACTCGAACTGGGTCCTCCCAACTGGCGGCAGACCGTGCTGGATCAAACCGGCCTGTCCGTTGTATTGGCCCAATCCGCCCAGCGCAAAGCCGAGGCGGAGAAGACCCTCGCTTTAAAAAAGGAGGAAGCGAAAGCCGCCGCTGTGACGCAGGTGAAGGTGGAGCCGCCCGTGTGGCGTCGTGTCATGGATGGTGCCTCAGGCCTGGCCATTCCCGCGATCCTCATTCTGGCCGTCGGTGTGGCCTGGGCGCGCGGCGTGAAGGTGTACGAAGAGTTTGTCGATGGTGCCAAGGAAGGCTTTCAGGTGGCCGTGCGCATCATGCCCTACCTCGTGGCCATGCTGGCCGTACTGGCGATCCTGCGGGAGTCGGGCGCATTTCAACTGCTGGAATACCTCCTCGCCCCCGTGCTGAACATGCTCGGCTTCCCGGTGGAGCTGCTCTCGCTCGCCCTCATGCGACCCCTCAGCGGCTCCGGCGCGCAGGGCATCCTCAACGAGATCCTCACGCGGCCTGATCTGAGCGAGATGGTGAAGTTCACCGCCGGCATCCTCTACGGTTCCACCGAGACCACCTTCTACGTGCTGACCGTCTATTTCGGCAGCGTCGGCATCCGCCGCTTTCGCCACGCCCTCCTCGCCGGCCTCACCGCAGACTTTGTCGGCATGGTGGCCGCCGTGTTCTTTGGGCGGCTGTTGTTTGCGTTCATTTGAGTGGTCAGGCAGCCCCCTGACTTCCACATACTCTCCCCCGACTTCCGGCTTGATTGGCATGCATGCTGCGTACTTTCCCGCCCCTCTTCGTCCCTTTCCCATGAAAATCCTCACCGCGCTGCTCCTGCTCGCCGTCGCAGTTCACGCCGCTGATCTCATCGAGCACGCCCGCGCGCATGCCGATGGCAAAGCCGCCTTCAGCTTTGACGCCAGCGCCTGGAGCGATGCCGAAGCCACGCGCCACCTGCCCATTGGTGTGTTTGATTCCGGCATCGGCGGACTCACCGTGCTGGAGGCGCTGCTGACGCTGGACGCTTTTCACAACGACACCCTGCAGCCCGGTGCGGATGGGGTGCCCGACTTTGCCCAGGAGCGCTTCATCTACTTGGGCGATCAGGCCAACATGCCCTACGGCAACTACTCCGCCGTCAATCGCACCGACTACCTGCGCGAGCTCATCGTGAAGGACGCCGTCTTTCTGCTCGGCCGCCGCACATGGACCGCTGCGGGCACTGAGCCGCAGTTTAACAAACCTCCGGTGAAAGCCATCGTCATCGCCTGCAACACCGCCACAGCCTACGGCCTCGAAGACATCCGCAAGGCCGTCGCCGCCTGGAAGGTGCCCGTCATCGTGGTCGGCGTGGTGGAGGCTGGTGCACGCGGCGTTTTGGAATCCAAGGTCACAGGCGGCATCGGCGTCCTCGCCACCGTCGGCACCTGCGCCAGCAAAGTGTACCCGCGCACTATCGCCAGCACCCTGGGCCGCGCAGGCCAGAGCGTGCCCGTCATCGCCCAGCAGGGCAGCGCCACCCTGGCCGGTGCCATTGAAGGCGACGCCGCCTTCCCCGACTCCGTAGCCGTCTACGCCCTGAAGGAAGCACGCGCTTTGACCGAAGCCTACCGCGCTGAGAAACCCACCGCGCCGCTGCAAACCATCGTCCTCGGCTGCACGCACTACCCGCTCGCCAAAGAAGAGATCGACACCGCCTTCACCGCGCTAAGGCAGGATGCTGCCTTACACGATCTCATCGCCGAGCACCGCACCTTTGTGAATCCCGCCGAAGCCACCGCCCGCGAGCTCTTCCGCGAACTCGCCCAGTCAAAGCTCCGCCTCAAGCCCGGCGAAGTCTGCACCCTCGAACACGGTCTCTTCTACCTCTCCGTCCCCCGCGTCGAAGAAGTCGGCATCCAGCTCTCCGGTGATGGCAGCCTCGACAAAGATTACAAATACTCCCGCAGCCCCGGCCAGCTCGATTTTGAAGATACCAAGAACGTGCCGCTCACTCCGGCGCTGATTCCCGCGAACAGCGCGAAGCTGGTGAAGGAGAGATTGCCGGCGGTGTGGAAGGCGCTGAGCCGGTAAGTAATGGGAAACAGGCCAGGATCGGGAACGCCATGTTCATTTCCTGCGGCGCCTAAGCAGCAGAGCGATGCCGCCAAATAGCATCAACACTCCCCGCGCAGGCTCTGGCACCGCCACAATCGTCAGCGTGAGCGCGCCCGCATCCATCAGGCTGCCGATCTGCCAGAGGCCGATGCTGCTAATGTCAGGCAGATCGAGATTGCCCTCGTTGCCCGCGGCATTGGCTCCGGTGCGGAAGTTGGTGCCGGTGCTGAAACCGTTGAGAGTCAGCACGCCGCTCCAGTCGAGGAGTGTGAATGAATCGCCAATGGCAGCGGTGTAGCCGGTGCCGTTGACGAGAATGCTGCCGTTGCTGCTGAGGGTGAGGGCTCCGGTGATGTTGATCATGTCGGCAACCAGATTTGCACCTGCGGTGGAGCCGGTGATCTGGAGTTCCGCGACGGTCGTGCTGGTCACGGGGGAAAAGATCAGGTCATGGGTGTTCAGTGTGCCGATGCCCACGCCGCTGCTGTCGCCGGGTTTGATTTCGCCAAGAATGACGGAGGTGCTGCCTTGAACCATGCCAGTGCCTGCCAGCACGGCAGTCGCGCCATTGACGGTCATTGCGCCAGCTCCGCTCTGGCCGGAGCCGGAGATGCCGACCTGCAAGGTGCCCGCACTCACCGTGGTGGCGCCGGCGTAGGTGTTGACTCCTGTCAGCGTGGTGGTGCCAGCGCCCACTTTGGTCAGACCACCGCTGCCTGAAACCACGGCATTGACCGCGAGACTACCACTGCCGCCCACGCTGGAATCCGTGGCAAGATTGACGGTGGTGACGTTGGCGGTCGCGGTGGCCGTGCCGCCGCTGATGCTCACATTGGGTGTGGTGGTGTAGCCGCCGCCTGGGGCGTCGATAGTCACACCATTCAGCACAAAACTGTCATTGACGGCTGCGGTGGCTCCGGCTCCACCGGTGATGCTCACCGTGGGCAGCGCGGTGTACCCAGTGCCTGGATTCACGATGTTAAAGCCGACCAGCGTGAAACTGGTCGTATTGGCTGTGGCCGTCGGAGCCGTGGTGCCAGAGGCGAGTACCGTGCCGCCGGTAAAGGTCACCGTCGCCGCGCCGACATAGCCGCTGCCTGGACTGGTGACGGTGATGCTGATCACCTTGCCGGTGCCATCGAGGTTGGCCGTGGCAGTGGCGGCGACGCCGTTGGTCATGAAGCCGTTGGTCAAGGTGACGGTGGGGGCGACGGTGTAAGTCCTGTCGCCGCTGATCACCGCAAAAGTGGCTGCGGTCACTCCCAGGGAGGGAGTCACCACCGCGCCCGTGCCACCGCCGCCCGTGACGGTGACGACGCCATTGCTGCCGGTAAAACCGGAGCCGCCACTGGTCACCGTGAAAGTGCCAGCGCCGAGCCCCAGCTGAGCCGTGGCATTGGCACCCGAGCCGATAGCGGGAGCATCAATCGTGACGGCGGTGGCCGCTGCCGACCATCCAGTCGTGGTCACAGCGGAAAAGCTCAATGAGGCCACCCCACTGCCAATGCTGGCGGCGGTGGCGCTGTTGTTCACCAAGGCCCCCGCTCCGGACACTCCCGTGCCATTCAGGGTGATGACCTCCTGCACGTTGGACTGGCCATTGAGATCAAGCGTGGCTCCTGCATTGACCGTGGTGCCGGAAGCACCGGCAGCAAGAGAGGCCCCGCCGCTGCCAAGAGCGTTGGCATTCCCCAGCACAAGGGTGCCCTGGTTCACGTTGGTGGCACCGTTGAATGTGTTGGCCCCAGAGAGGACGAGTGAACCGGAGCCGTCCTTGATGAAGCCGAGGTTGTTGCTGGCGTTGGTGTTGTTTGCGCCAGCGCCACCCAGTGTGCCGCCATAGGTCTGGGAGCCAGAAGCGACGTTCACGTCAAGCAGGCTGGTGGCCGTGGCGCTGCCACCGATGACTGCATTCGCGGTGCCGGTGCCGGCCGTGGTCAGTCCGGCGATGGTTTGTGAAAACCCATTGAGCTGCAGTATGCCTGACGTGGTGCCGGTGCCGAGGGTGACACTTGTGCCGGTGGGCAGGCGGTCATTGCCCAGATCGATTTTCAATGTGCCGTTCTCCACAAGTGTGCTGCCGCTGTAGGTGTTGTCACGCGCAGTCAGGGTCAGCAAGCCGTTGCCTGTTTTATCCAGACCGCCCGTGCCGGTGATATTGCCGGAGATGATCAGTTGAGACAGGCTGCCTGCAGCCGTGCCGTTTTCGACCTGAATGCGTGACGTGGTCTGCAGCGCGATTTCGTTGCTCATGGTGGACAGGGGGTCCGTGCCAGCCCCGGAGCCAGCAATGGCCGGAGTCTGGTCCGTCAGCCGGATCGCACCATTGCCACCGAAGCCGTTGCCGCTGATGAGAAAGCGGCCCCCGCTGATGATGTTGAAGGTGCCGATGCCGTCGTCAATGATGTTGTACGTAGCACCGTCATTCACGGTGATGCCGGCCACGCTCTTCAACTGATTGCTGGTCAAGGTCAGGCTGCCGTCTCCGACCACGATGCTGCCGCTGAAGCTGCTTGAATTTCCTCCCACGTTCCAGGCACCGATGCCGAGCTTGGTGACGGTGCCCGTGCCATTGAATCCATTGCCAGAGAAGCCAAATCCAACGGCAAAGTTAAAGGTGGCACCTGCAGGACCGACCGTGATGACGTGCCCGGTGGTGGCGGCGACACTCCCAAGCGTGCCGCTCGCCAGCAGGAGCGTGCCACCATTGATGGTGATGCCCGTGGTGGCTGTCCCCAGATTGGCCGAGGCGGTGACGGAGAGCGTGCCGCCGTTGACGATGGTGTTGCCAGTGTAGGTGTTCGTGCCAGTGAGCACCAGGGTACCGCTGCCGGACTTGGTGAGATTGGTGCCGCTGATGTTGGCATTGATCGTCAGTGTCGAAGCACTCTGCTGCTGCACGATCAGCTCCCCCGTCGAAGGTGTGATGACACCGCGCTTGCTCGTCGTGCCAATGCTCGTGGTTCCTGCCGTGGACGCCACCAGGATGCCGCCGCTTTCGAGCGTCAGCGTGTCGGCAGCGGCAGTGAAAACGACTGCGGAGGTGCCCGTCAGCCGCAGCGTGCTGGTGGTCGCTCCACCGCTGGCCAGGGTGGTGCTCGCGACGCTAAGGCTGGTGTTCAGGCCAGTGGCGAAGGAAGCGGCATAGCTGCCGAGGGCGGCGATGTTTCCTGCGCCATCGTTCACGGCCCAGTCATTGAGCTTGTAGGTGGCGTAGGGTCCCAAAATACCCGCACTGTTATTGGTCGTGGTGGTGGTGATGCCGGCCCCTGCATTGGTCGGATTGAAGTCCACCGTCGCGCCGGTGTTGCGCGTGATCGCGCCCAGGATCAGGCTGGCGGTCTGGCCGCTGCCGCTGGTCACGGTGATGCGCCCGCCCGCACCCAGCGGTGTCGCGCTGTTGCCGAGCGTGAGGCCGTTGACCGTTTGCGCTGAACCGGCGCTGCTGCTGCCTGTGAGAGTGAGAGAGCCACCGCTCAGGGTCAGTGCGGCCGTGGCACTCAGCTTCTGGCCGTTGTTCGTGGCGTCGTCCAGCAGCAGGGTTCCGGCACTGATCGTCGTCGCACCGGTGAAGGTGTTGGAGCCGCGCAGCGCCACCGTACCGCCCCCCGTCACCGTCAGCGTGTCCGTGACTCCCGTGGCCGAGGTGGCCCGCAGGATGCCGCCGGTAAACTCCACGGTTCCCCCGGTTGCCGCTGTCAGCGTGACGCCCTTGGCTGCCGCGCTGTTGGTGCCCAGAATGACATTACCGCTGTAGGTCACCGTACCGGAGGCATTGATCCCGCCCACGGTGATGACGCCGGTATTGCCGGTCTGCACGCGGATGTTTCTGCCGATGTTCACTCCCGCAGTATCACTCACCAGCGTGGCAAGACTGCTGCCACTGGTATTTCCCACCAGCACGTCTGAAGTGGCGTTCCCCAAGGCCCCGACTGCTCCGCTGGGAGCATTGGCAGAGACGATCAGGCGGCCAGCGGTGATCGAGGTGGCTCCGGTGTAGTCACTCGCCGCTCCTGAGAGCACCAAGGTGTGGGTCGTCCCCGCCACGGTGATGTTGCCGGCAGTGCCGGTGAGTTTACCACTAAAGACATAGTACCCTGCGGCGGACGGGCTGATGCCGACCGTCGTGCGGATGGTTCCCGCGCCAGAAATGGCTCCAAAGGATTCAGGATTGTTGTTGAAGTCGAACGTGGCACCACTGAGCACATTGAGGACGGCGGTGCTTGAGAAAATCCCCCCAGCCGTACTCCCGCTGAAAGTCACCGTGCCCGTGCCGCCGATGTTGTAGGTCACGTTGTTGAGCAAACCCATGTTGCCCATGGTGAAAGTGCTGGCCGTCGGATTGTTGTTGATGAGGTTCAGCACCACGCCGGTATTGGTGCCGGCGCTGGTATAGAGAGCGCCGTCAGCCAGTGAAATCACACCTGTGCCGGAGTTGGTGAAGGTCTGTTTTGTGCCATTGGTAAAGGTCTGCGTGCCGCTGAACACAAGAGTGCCGGAGCCGGAGTTGGACACCGCGGTGTTGGCATCCCAGAGGATCGGCGCAGAAATGGTGGCGCTACCAGCACCGGTGAGCGCGAGGGCGGGCAAGGCTGCCCGGCTGGAGTTCACGAAGTCCAGCGCATTGGTGGTTGGCGAACCCGCCAGTGTGACCGTACCCGCCGTGCTGCCGAACAACAGTTGATTCAACGTGAAGTTGCCGATGTTGTTGGTGGTGGTGTAGCTCGAACCACCTCTAAAGACGAGTGCGGTCGAACTGTCGCTGACTGGCACACTCGCAGGAGCCCAGTTGCCACTGGTGTTCCAGTTTCCCGCAGTCGTATTCCAGACAGACTGAGCGCTTGCTCGGGAGGATAAGATCAAAGCCAGACCGCAAAGGGCAAAGCTGGGCAGCAGCAAGAGTGACGCACAATGACGGCGGGACGCCGTCAGGCGGCGTGCGACGGCCGCTTGAGAACAAAGATAGGACATGGGGGTCCGTCCCCATAAGCAACCGCATTCACTCCAGCCATCACTGCGTGGTGACCTTATTGTTGCAATAAACAGCTCATTGCCAATCATTCACGACACCTGGGCAACGAAATCGTCACCACAAACTTTGCATGTAGCGTAACCCTCCGCGCTGAAACCAGGATCAAGTTTAAGCATGCGGACGAAAACACACAATTCATGCTTTCCTGCCCCCTCTTGAGAGCCAGTCCTCTCTCTTCCAGCCGCCTCAAATCTTTCAAGGGCATCAAAACCGGTGCAGCGAATTGGTTGCCTATGGCTCAGGGGGTGCTACCCTCGCTACCCCCCTCCCCTCAAAACTGCCCATGACCCCTGATAAAATTCGCAACATCGCCATCATTGCCCACGTCGATCACGGCAAAACCACGCTCGTTGACGGCCTCCTGCGCTCCAGTGGCAATTTCCGCGAAAACCAAGCGATCGCTGAGCGCGCGATGGATTCGATGGACCTTGAAAAGGAAAAGGGCATTACCATCAAGGCGAAGAACACTTCCGTTCACTGGAACGACCACATCATCAACATCGTCGATACTCCCGGCCATGCCGACTTCGGCGGCGAAGTGGAACGCGTGATGAAGATGGTGGACGGCGTGATGCTCGTGGTGGACGCCTACGAAGGCCCGCAGGCACAGACCCGTTTCGTTTTGAAGAAGGCGCTGGAGCAGGGCATCAAGCCCATCGTGCTCATCAACAAGATGGACCGCCCGAACATCGAACCCCAGAAGGTTCACGACAAGGTGCTGGAGCTGTTTCTCGAACTCGACGCGACGGAAGATCAGTTCAACGCAGCATTTCTCTATGGCAGCGCCCGTGCTGGCTGGGTGACGGATTCCCCTACCGGTGAGCAGCATGACATGAGCTTCCTGCTGGGCAAGATCGTCGAGCACATCCCCGCACCGAAGGCGGAAGTCGAAGGCAGCTTTGAGATGCTCGTCTCCAACATCGACTGGGACAATTTCGTGGGCCGTGTGGCCATCGGCAAAGTGACCCGTGGCAGTGTCAAGCTGGGCGACAAGGTCTTCCTCCTGGGCAAAACCCCGGAAGAAAAAGCCAAGCCCGTCAAAGTGACCAAAGTCTTCCAATACACCACGCTTACCACCAGTGACTCCGTCGAAGGCACCGCTGGTGACATCGTTGGCATCTCCGGCTTTGACGATGTGGACATCGGTCAGACGGTGGCAGGTGCCCCCGACGCCTCTTCCCTGCCCTTCGTGGCCATCGATCCTCCGACCATCGTCATGCAGTTCGCCGTGAATGACGGCCCGCTGGCCGGACGCGAAGGCGAGCACGTGACCTCCCGCAAAATCCGCGACCGCCTGGACCGCGAGCAGAAGATGAATGTGACGATCAGCGTCAAAGACACGGACACCGCCGGCATCTTCGATGTCAGCGCACGTGGCGCGATGCAGATCGCCGTGCTGGTGGAGCAGATGCGCCGCGAAGGCTTCGAAGTGCTCGTCTCCCGCCCGATGGTGATCATGAAGCGCATTGATGACGTGCTGTGCGAGCCGTTTGAAACCCTTTACCTCGACGTGCCAGATGAGTATCTCGGCAGCGTGATGAAATCCATCAACGAGCGCAAAGGCAAGCTGGAAGACATGAGCGCCCATGGTGGCCGCACCACTCTCCAGTCCGTGGTGCCCACGCGTGGCCTCATCGGCTTTGAGTTTGAATTGATGAACCTTTCCAGCGGTCATGGCATCCACAGCCATCTCTTCAAGGAATACGCCCCGCATGCCGGACCGATGCAGACGCGCAACACCGGCACGCTGGTGAGCACCGAAGCCGGTGAAGCAACGAGCTATGCACTGGATACCATCCAGATCCGCGGCAAGCTCTTCATCGCCCCAGGTGAGCTCGTCTATGACGGCATGCTCATCGGTGAAAATCCTCGCACCGACGATCTGCCGGTGAATCCGACGCGCAGCAAGAACCTGACGAACTTCCGTGAAGCCGGCGGCACCAAGGCCATCGCGCTCTCCCCGCCAGTCCGTTTCAGCCTGGAGCGCGCCATCGAGTACATCGCCCCCGATGAACTCGCCGAGTGCACCCCCAAGAGCATCCGCCTGCGCAAGCGCACCCTGGACTCCAGCCAGCGCCAGCGCGAAAAGAAGAAGACCGAATCCCAGCTCGAAGGCGCTTCAGCGTAGTCAGAAGCCACACGATCCCTCTCTGAAGCCTGACCGACTTTTTGTCCGTCGGGCTTCATTGCGTTTAGGCAGAAAGAAAGTACTCCAGAGCTTCAGCTCGCTCTGGGCAGAGCTACCGCAGGATCTATGGCACAGCGCACATCCCGCCCCTCAATGCGTCAGCGCATAGAAGATGATGTTAATCCCCAGCGGATACGCATACTTCTCGGAGAACTCTTTGAAGTACCACGGATCACTCCCTTCCTGCTCCCAGCCTTCCCCGGTGTCGGTGTTCCAGCAGATCACCATCATCAGCCGGCGCTTGTCATCGAAGTACCCTCGGTAATGCACATGCTCTGAGCCGGGCTTGTCGAACTCATAGGTGATGCCCTGATTGATCACATACTCCGCAAAGCGGATGTGCGGGATCTGCGGCTTCACCTTGATGGGAAAGACCATGTGGAAGATCTCATGCTCCAGAGGGATCTCCTCCATCTTGCGGTCGGGCCAGATCTGCTTGAGCGCCACTTCAAAATTCGCCCACTCCCGCGTGCCCCAGAAGTCATCCACCATGATGAAGCCGCCATTGAGCATGTACTCACGCATCGTCTTGGCCTCATCGTCGGTGATGTCGATGTCCCCCACCTCGATCATGTAAAGAAAGGGGTAGTGCCGGAACTGCTCGGGATCAATGTCCACGATGGCACCGTTCGGATTCACCTGCAGCGAGGTGAGTTGCTGCAGCCGGTAGCTCATGTTCATGTCCGAATCCGGATAGTCCGTGGACCACTTGCGATTCCCCCTGCCCCGCCCGCCATGGCCCGCTGAATTGTACCGAATGCGCGCGAAAGTGAAGGTGTCGTTCGGCAGCTCCTTGCTGATCGGCCAGGCGGGATACCCGTGATCGCCGCGTCGCACCTCCCGTGGATCCTCCGGCACCGAGCCATCTTTGACACCAAAGTTCGTGGGCTTGCCCCCTTCCCGCTCCTGCGCTACCGCCCAGACGACACACCCCAGCAAAGCCAGGGCAGAGATGAGAATGTGGGCGGCTCGCGGTTTGTGCATGCGTTTGATAACGTCGCTCGTCCCCGACTCCTGCGCACTTCTTTGAATCATCCGATGGATCTTGTCTGCGTCCTTCGGCGGCGCATGAACAGGGCGGCCAGGCCGAAGAGCATCAGCACCATGCGGCTTGGTTCTGGAACGACGATGACGACGATGCCGTAGCTGGCGAAGGCGGAGGTGTCCCAATGGAGGCCAGAGGCGAGATCGGGAAGGTATAGGTCACTGGCGGTGGTAAAGGCAGAGCTGCCTGATGGAGTGCCGATGCTGCCCGCGGTGCCGGAAGTGATGGAGGCCCAATCCATAAGCTTGAAGATGTCTCCCGATGCCAGGCTGGAGGATCCTGCGGTCTGCACCAGGATCGTCGGTGTGCCGCCTGAACTTGCCCCCAGGCTCAAGGTCTGGCCCGTAAGGCTGAGCGAGCTGTAGTTACCGCTGACCGTATTCCACTGGGTGTAAATGGAATCGGGTGTGCCACCGGCTCCTGCCGTGGCGTGGGTGCCAAGGTAAGCGGCAGCCGTCCCCGCCAAGTTCCAGCCAGCATCAAGGGTCAGCGCATTGGTGTTGCTGGAAGTGACGGATAGCTGGATCTGCGAGCCGGAGTTGACCGTGAGCGCGCCGTTGAAGGTAAGCTTGCCTGGAGTGGTGCCTCCGGCATCTCCTGGACGGAGCACGCCAACCGTTGACAGACTGCCTAAGGTCACCGCACCAACGCTCCCGGTGCCGGAGAGTGTGGGCGCGGCCAGCTGGGTCACTGAAACGGCGCTGGAAGAGGTCACCGGTGCGCCGGAGACAGCGGAGACGGTGGTCGTCGTGCTGCCCGTGCCTGTCACCGTCACAGCTGAAGAGGCTGCCGAGCCTGTGCCACCTGAGCCCACCTGCAGGTTGCCACCGGTAACCACCGTCGGACCTGTGTAGGTGTTAGTCCCCGTGAAGATGAGCTTGCCGGCGTCCTGCTTGGTCACCGTGCCAGCACCCGTCTGAATTGCAGCAGCGATGGTGGTGTCTCCCGTGCCCCCCACGGTCAGGTTCTTGCCCGATCCGGTAATGGTCGAGCCGTTAACCGAGAGGGCGTTGCTACTGTTGTTCGTCCAGGTTTGTGCAGCACCGAGAATGACGCTCATGTTGAGGATGGCAGACCCCGCGCTGCTGCTGTGGGTGATGCCGCCGGCTCCCACCGTCAAAGTGTTGGCGCTGCTGCCATTGTTGCCGAGGGTCACGGCTCCGGTGGCGGCGCTGGTGAAGGTAAGGCTGGCAATCGAGGTCGCGGCGGTGAGGTTGTTCGTCGTGAGGAAGGACGCCGCAGGAGTCGTCGTGTTAAAGAACACGTTCGTCGTGGCATCCGGAGTGGCCTGGGTGTCCACGTTGCTCGTGGCATCCGTGCGCCAGTTGGTCACGCCACCGGCGTTGTTGGTGCTCCAGTTGCCGTCCAGCGCACCGGACCAGTAGGCCATGGTCGGAGCGACGACGGTGACGCTCAGCGCCGTCTGCGTGGTCGTGTCCTGCGCCCCCGCGAGCGTGACGTTGTAAGTCTTGCTGCCCCAGGCGCCAGAAAGGGTGAGGGTGGATGAGGAGAGCGTGAAGTTGTTGCTGCCCGTGCCGGTGAAGCCGCCGCTCGTGGTGATGAGCGGGATGATGCCGGTGGTGATGCCCGTGGCCCCGGTCACGGCGTTCAGAGTGATGAGCGCACCAGAGGTGATGGCGGCGGTCTTGGTCACGTTGATCTTGTCAGCTCCGGCATAAACTCCCGCGACGGGGGCAACACTGCCGATGTCGAAGATGATGTTTCCCGTCGAGGCCACGGTGAGGCCAGCACCCACGAAAGTAGCGCCTTCGATGATGTTGAAAGTGCCGAGCGCATTGTCGCGCATGTCGAGACTGCCTCCGGCATTCAGAGTCACGCTGGCCCCGTCGCCAGTGAAGGCTGTGCTGCCAGCATTGACGATCGTCGTCGGAGCACCGCTGCCCACCGTCGGCATGAGGGACACACCGGAACCAACGGCAATGGCTGTATTGCCGAGCGTCGCGTAGATGCTGCTGCTGCTTGGGTTCTGGATCTGCAGGCCGCCCGCTGTGCCGCCGATGGTGGTGGCTCCGGCGTAGGTGCTCACCCCGGTGAGCGTCTGCACGCCCGTGCCAGTCTTGGCCAGCTGCAGATTCCCGGTGGCGTTCGTACCAGCCTTGGTGTCTGTCAGGACGCCAGCAAAGGACGTGCTGGTGTTATCTGCGCCGATGGTCAGCGTGGTCGAGGCGGTGGCGAACGAATTGGTGATCATGCCGCCCGTGGTGGTGGTGTCACCGGCCAGCGAGCCGAGGGTTTCAGCCTTGCCGTTGACATCGAACGCCCCGTTTGCGCTTACGATGAGGGCCGAGCCATCTGGAATCACACCCGCAGCACCGAGTTGCAGCAGGCCGCCGGAAACGATGGTGGGACCGCTGTAGCTATTGGAGGTGCTGCCGAGAACCAGCACGCCGTCGCCTGCCTTGGTCAGGCCGGCAGTGCCGGACACCGCACCGCCGAGGGTGGAAATATTCTGCGGGCTGGTGACGGTGATGGTGCGCATGGCGCTGCCAAGATTGACCGTGCCATTGAGTATCACAGCGTTGCCGGCCACCGGACCGCCGAAGGTGAAGTCGCCATTGACCACCACGCTGTTGGAAACGGTCTGAATGCTGCCACCCGACATCAGTGTGGTGCCCCCCGCGATGTTCAACGTGCCAATGCCCAGGGGGCCCGTGTTGCCCGCTAAGAGAGCAACTCCTGCGGTCGAGGGCGTGCTGCTGGCTCCAAGAATCAACGTGCCTTCGTTCAACTGCACACCACCGTTGAAGGTGCTGCCCCCCCCGAGCACGAGGGAGCCGCTGCCGGCTTTGATGATGCCAGCCGGAGTGGTGGTACCGCCCATGACGTTCTGGATGACGTTGTTCAGAATCAAATCGATGGGCGACAAACCGGAGGTGGTGATGGTCCGGTTCAATGCGCCAAGTTCCCAGATCGTTGCACTCGAGAGCGTCGGCGTGCTGGCGTAATTGTCATTGACGGCCGTGATGGCATTCGTCGTGCCGCTGAGCACGAAGGTGCCGCCGGTGATGTTGGTCGTGGCCGTCGCACCGCCTGTGCCATTGAAGCTCAGAGTGGCCAAGGCGTTGTTGCCGACGAGGGTCAGCACGCCGGCGTTGCCGTTGAAGGTCACATTGCTGGCGGAGGCGATCTGGCCGTTGGTGATTTCTGAGACAGCGGCGTTATTGATGATCAAATCTCCGGGCACCTGGATGCCACCCACCGTCGTGCTGCCCAAGTTCAAGGTCCCCTGGTTGACCACGGTCGGACCCGAATAGGCATTGGAGTAACCGCCAATGGCAGGGGCGCCGATGGTTGTGGCCAGATTGGTTCCCGCAGTCACGCCCGTGCCCGTGGTGATCGTAAACGTTGTGGTGCCCGTGATGGCGGTGATGAATTCATTCGCGGGAATGGTGGAATTGCCAGTGACCGGCATGCCCACATAAAGACCGTTCGTGCTGGCAACCGTGACAGTTGAAGAGCCCGGTGTGGTGCTGGCCTGCAGCCCGGTGATGCTGCCGCTGGAAGGATTGAGAGCAGCCCCGACGGTAAGCGGAGCGGAGCTGACGGTCGCAAGCGATGGCAGGGAGAGCACAAAGTGCGTGCTGTCCGTGATGCTGCTGATCGTCGTCCCATAGGCGATGCCTGCGCCGTTGACACTCTGGCCGGTAACCAGGCCAGCAGTGCTGCCCACTGTTACGGTGGAGCTCGAAGCAATCGTGGCACCAGCGAGTGTCAGTCCCACCGGCTGCAAACCGAAGTACTCATTCGCCGAACCGGTCGCCGTGGCATTCTGCGAGAGTGTGACCACCGTCACACCCGTGCCCTGGGAGATGCCGGTGATCGTGGCACCTTGCGGGATGCCATTTCCCTGGATCGACTGGCCGGTGAACAAGGTTGCCGTGCCAAGAAGGGTGAGAGTGTTGCTGCCTAGAGTTGTGTTCGCGGTCAGCGACTGCGCGGCAGGTGCCGTGCTCGTGGTGGTGATGGTCGTGGCCGCATTGGCGACCGTGGCTGTGGCCGCAGCCGAGATCGTGAACGTCGTCGGACTGGTGATGGCGGTTATCGTCGCGCCCCCAGGGATGCTCGTATTGCCGGAGAGAACCTCGCCGATATACAGGCCATTGGTGGAGGAAGCCAGAGTCACCACATTGCTGCCCGAGGTGGTGCTGGCCGATGCGGCGGTGGCGGTGGATGCGGCAATGGCCCCGAACAGCACAGTCGCCGGAGTGCTTGGAAGGGTCGTGAAGCTGCCATTCAACGTCACCGTGCTGCCGGAGACGCTGGCCACCGTCGCGGCTGTGAGCACGCCGCCGCCCGCAGCGGCCGAGGCCAGGGCTACGCTCATGCCCGGATAAATGACGCTGCCCGGAGGCACGGTGATCGTGCTGGTGGTGAAGCTGGTGTTCGCAAGCGTCAGCACCTGCGAGGTGGGCAGACTGAACTGCGTGCCGGCAGCGGTGGCGCTGCCAGTGGCCACGGCACTTAGGGTATAGTGGGTTGCGTCCGTGATGCCAATGATGACTGAACCTGCGACCTGACCCACAGCAGCGCTGACCACCTGTCCGATCGCAAGACCAGCGGTGGTGCTGGTGGTGCCGGTGCCTCCAAGAGTAACAACATTCGAACTGGCGGTGGTGGAGAACGTCCAGACGGTCGGCTGGACATTCAACGTGGTGGTGCTGGTGCCGGACTTCACAAGCGAGAGCAGGTTGCCGTTGCTGTTGTTGGTTATGGCGCTGTTGATCGTGGCCGTGGCGTTGGCGTAATTATAAAGGGTCGAGGTCGTATTGGTTGACGCGCCCGCCGTGAGACGGCCGCCGGTGATGACGCTGGCCGCGAAGTTGGTGATCAGACCGCCCGTGGCTATGGCGAGGGTGTCGCCCAGAGTGTTCATCGTAACCGTCGCGGCGGCCGTGGACATCTTCAGAGAGTTGATCGTGCGGCTGGTGACCGCGCCAACCGTCGCGATGGTGGAAATGTTGTCGGTGGCGACACCTGCGCTCAGCAGACTGGCGGAATAAGCGCCGAATGGCGTGGTGGCATTCAGACTGGAACCCAGAGCCCCCACACCCAGCGCGCCGGTCCCAGGATCGACGGTGGAGCGATAACTGGCGAAGTCGATGCCGCCAACCACTGCCCAACCGCCAATGATGCCGTTCACCAATGTCGGAGCAGAGGTGATGAGAATTTGGAAATTGGAGGCACCATTGACTGGAGTGAGACCGTTTACCCCGAGCACCGGAGCGCCGAGCACACCTGTGGCGGTCGCGCCTATGGTAAAGTTGAGGGTCGCGGTTCCGGCTTGATTGAGACTGGCGAGTGTCAAGACGGAGGCACCAGTGCCGACGATACTGGTGTTGAAAAGGTTCTCAGTGAGGGTGCTGGCACCGGAGACCAAGTTAAGAGGGCCGGCAATGCTGAGAGCATCGGTGCCCTGTTTGGCTGCAAACGTCAGCGTGCCGCCGTTCAGATTGATGGCCGAGGCACCTGTGCGCGAAGACAATGCGGAGAAGCCGGCGTTGTCCAAGGTCAGTGCGGAGAAATACACATTGATGGCCCCGCCATTGGAGATCGTCCCGCTGTCCTTGAGGGCCAGCGTGCCGCCGCGGATGTTGGTGAGCATGGGGGCATTGCGACCGTCGGCATTGTTCAGCACCAGAATGTTCGCGCCAGATTTGTCGAACGTGATTTTCCCGGCAACCGTGCCGACAAAGACGGTCACAGCCGTCGTCGGATTGGTGTAGAGCGTGGCGACCGTGCCCGTGTTGGTCACCGTGCCTGCACCCCCAGGAAGGCCGTTGCCGTTGGTCTGCGTCAGAGATGCCACGGCCTGGTTGCTGCCCTTGAGATCCACGGTGCCGCCATTGATATTGAGGGCGGCGGTCGTGGCGACGGTGGAGGTCGGAATGACCAGCAGGGTGTTGGCTCCGGCGCTGAGATCCAGCTCGCCGGCGTTCACAAACGTCGCACCGGAGATGAGGCTCGCTTTTTGCAGATTCAGGATGCCGCTGTCCGCCTTTACCAGCGCACCGGCACCGATCAGGTAGGCGTTCACATTGAGGGTATCCGAGGTGTCCAAGGTGTGGAAGATGAGGCTTCCCGCGCCTTGCGTCAGGACACCGCCGGTGAACCCGGCGTTGCCGGTCTTGGCGACGATGGCGCCGCTGGTCAGCGTCAGTGTATTGAGCGTGCCCGCCGCACTGTAGAGCATGGTGCCGGTGGCAAGCCCGGTGACATAGTTCACGTCTGCACCACCCCCGGTCGATGTCACGCCGCCGCCGCTATTCAAGGTCAGCGAGTTGATCGTGGTCGATGTGTAGAAATTAAGATTCTGGGCGACCCCCAGAAAGACATTCGAGGTGGCCGCAGCACTGGAAACAACTCCACCAAGCGGGGTGATGGCAGCCGGAGCTCCCGTACCGAGGTACTTGCCGGTCGGGGCGAAGTAACCCAGACCCAGACCCGTATCCGCCGGGGTCAGGAGGCGGAAGCCGTTGGCATCTGACGTGACAAGACCGGAGCCGGTGCTGTCGCTGCCAATGATGTCGGGGCGGATGCCACTCACCAAACCGGGCGTGGTGGCCAGGACATTGACGTGACCCGTGCCGGCTGCACCACCCAAGATTCCCGTGGTTCCCGTGGTGGCGATGACAAGTGTGCCCGTGTTGGTGGCGCTCTGCGCCGTCAAGGTGCCGAGATTCACCGTCGTGCCGAAAGCTCCCGTGCTCGCCGTGAGGTTGAAGGTGCTCTGACCTGCCAGCATGGTCAGGGTGCCGAGGGTTTCGGAGACCGTTGCATTGTTATTGCCCTTGTAGTTCAGCGTACCGCCCTGGAGGTTCAGAATGCGGATGGTGTTGCTGATCGCCACAGCGCCGCCGAGGCGGTCGTTGACCGCGTTGCCCACACCGCTGTTGTCCAGCGTGAGCACGCCGCCCTGGGACAGGGTGTCAACGGCGAAGCCGATTTTACCGGTCGTTCCACTGAGCGTCACCGTGCCGGCATTCACGACAAAGGTGCCGGCAACGCTGGCGCTGTTGCCTGTGAGCACCCAGGTGCCGGAGCCGATCTTGGTCACGTTGAGCACACCGCCGGTCGTTCCTGTCGAAAAGTAGTCATCGCTGAAGGTGCCCGCGAACGTGCCACCGGTGCTGTCACCAGTGACCAGTGTGCCCGCCGTGGCCACGCTGAAGTTCTTGATGATGGATCCGGCGACGCCGGTGATGGCACCCACCTGGAGGTTCGCCTGGCCGCGCATGTCCAGGATGTTGCCGCTGTAGCTCAGATTGATCGTGGTGCTGGCGTAATTGGAGTTCGCTCCAAGGACGATTTCACCGCTGCTGCCATCGGCGAAGCCAACGGTATTGACTGCATAGCTGACGCCCCCAAGCTGAAGCACGCCGCCTCCCGCCTTGGTGATCGAACCGGTGGAGACGATGTTGCTGTTGATGGTGAGGCCGACCTGTCCATTGACACCCACGGCGGCATTGGCGACGGGATCCACCGTCACTGTAGCGGCGCTTGGAAGACTGAGAAGCCCCAGCAAGGCGGGCACCACGCGCACGTCATCCAGGCTGGTGGCAGTGATGCCCCCAGCAATAGCAATGGTCAATGTGCCTGCGCCGGTTTGCACGATGGGGCCATTCCCGCCGTTGCTGCCGCCCTGGCTGTTGAAGACCAGACTGCCGATGGTTTCATTGAAGCCGTTGAGCGCCCACTGCGCCCCACCACGCACCGTTACGGAGGCTGTGTCCGCAATTTGCTGAGACGCCAAATTGACGACCTGGGCGTTGGCGATGGCCAGCGAGTCCGTGGCATTGTTGTTGCCGCCGCTGATGATCAGGTTGCCGGTGACGGCATTGCCCGTGCCGGTTCCAGCGATATTGTTCAGATTCACCACCAAGCCGTTGACATAAGTGGTGCCCAGATAGGTGTTGGCTCCGGCCAGGGTCACCGTCGGTGTGCCGGTGCTCTGGCTCATGCCATCCAGCACCAGGTTCAGGCCGCCGCTTACACCATTGTCAATGATGGCGGAGTTGACTGTGAGAGCACCGGCTCCCACATGCAGATAGAGTTCCGACTGCCCGGTGCCTGCGCTCAACTGGCCACGAATGCTTGTGCTGCCGATCGACGTCGGAAAGTTGTTGGTGCCCAAGAGCAGGCCGCCGCTGGTAAGAGTCAGCGTGTCTGCGGCCGCGCCGAAGGAAAGAGCACGCGTGGCGCTGATGCCGTTCCACGTGAGGGTGTTCACCGCAGCGCCGCCGGTCGGGACGGTGATGGCAACATCCCCAAAGCGCAGGTTGCTGGTGCTGGTGGAGGTGGCAAAGCTGCTGGTCTGCATGGCAGCCGTCAGCGCACGCACACCGATGACCGGATCGTAAGTGGCAAATTCCGCATTGGCGGTGGTGCTTGCAACGTTGGAGTCCAGTCCAATGACCGTGGCCCAGCCGCCGATGATGCCATTTTTCAGCGTCGGTGCCGTGGTGAAAAGGATGGAAGGATTGTCACCGATGGCCCCGGTGCCGCCGTAGAAATTCAAGGTCGCCCCAGTGCTGCGTGTGAGGGTGCCCGTGAGGTTCAAGGTCGCGGTGCCGATCCCCGCCCCTGCTCCGCCGGCCACGCCGACATCCAAGCGCAGCTCGTTCGCCGCGCCCATCAGAATGATATTGCCAATCGAAGCGGAGCCGCTGGTGCCGCTGCGGCTGATGAACTGGAAGGCGCCGCCATCGAGCGTGATCGGCACATTGGTGGCCAGGCGGTTGCTCATGGCCTGGATGCCCGTGTCGTTCCACTGCAGGACCGCATTGCGCACAAAGATGCCGCTGGTGCCGGAGAGTCTGCCTTGATCGATCAGCGAGAGGACATTGCCCTGGATGGTGGTGCTGCCCGCATAGGTGTTGTTGTCATGCAAGGACAGTGTGAACGCCCCGGTCTTGACGAATTTGACGACGTGCGTGGTGTCTCCGGTGATCTGCCCGGCCCAGTCCGATGCGCCGTTGCTGGCGACCGTCAGCGTTGCCGCAGTGGTGGAGGTGTTGGTCACGATCCCGCCCGTGCCAGGCAGAATGCCCACACTGGTGAAGTTGCCAGCGGTCTGCGAATTGCCGTTCAGGTCCAGAGTGCCGCCTGCGTTCACGGTCAGCGCACTGGCATTCAGCGTGGAGGTCAGCGTGGTGATCGTCGGGCTTGTGGTGGCAATGTAGAACAGCGCATTGGTCGTCGGAGACGGCGGTGCCAGTTTCAACGTGCCCAGATTGATGCGTGTCTGGCCGGTATAGCTGTTCTGCGCCGCGCCAAGGATCACCGATCCTTCTCCACTCTTGGTCAGACCGATCGGCGAGGGGACAATGACACCGCCCACGGCGGCATTGATGGTAAGCACGGTGCCGCTGCCTGCGGTGTAGATGAGCATTTCACGGCTGTTGGTGCCAGATGCATTGATGAAACCGCCGCCCACGGACCCGATCGTCGCACTCACGGTGGCCAGGATGCCTCCGCTGTCGAGAGCGATATTGAGGCCCGCATTGACTGTCAGTGTCGGATTTACCGCAGTACTGAAGGTCAGTGAATTGATGACAGTCGATTTGTAGGCGGTTGCTGAGGTGCCGACATAAGGCAGGGTGGCGGCGCCTGTGCTGAGAGGAGTCGTCGTGTTGATCAGGATGTTGTTGCTGGCCGTGAAGGTGGTGTCCATTTCATTCGCCGCCAGCGCACGCAGCCCGTTCGATCCATTGAAGGCGAAGCTGACACCCGAGCCGTTGATGCCCGTGTCATCCACGATGATCCAGGGAATGATGGCGGCGCTCTTGCTTGCGGCGGCTCCCGCCTGACCGATGGTAGTCGGGGCGGTGGCCAGCACCACGTTGGTCTTGCCCGCCGAGGATGCTGCGGTGCCCAAAGCGTTGCCGCGGATGAGCACGGTGCCGGTGTTGGCCGTACGTGAGATGGTGCCCGTGGTGGTGGTGGACAGCTGCAGAGAGGACGTGGCACTGGTATCCAGCGTGATCAGACTGAAACCGCCGTTGATGTTCAGGCCGCCCGTGCCCAGACTTTCGTTTTCAGCCGTGGTCGTGCCCGTGCTGGCGGTCAGCAAAAGCGTGCCTCCATTGAGAGTGATGCCGTGAGCACCGGTCCGGTTCACCGACGCCGCAAGTGCGGTATAATCCAGCTGCAAAGTGTTGGAGGGAATGAGACCCGAAGTCGGGCCCCCGAACACGTTGATGGCCGCCGTGGTAGTTCCAAGCACCGTCGTCGCTACGCCGGAGATCACCACTTTCCCGAGGGCCACGTTGAGCGCCGTGAGGGTGGAAGCGGTGGTGACGCCGGTGAGCTTCAGCGTGTTGGCTCCCACCTTCGTCAGTGTGGCGCTGCCGGTCACCTGGCCCGCCAGCGTGAGGTCGCCAAAGGTGGTGCCGCCCAGGCCGCTGGTCGTGTTGACGTAATTGGTGCCGATGCTGGCTGAGGTAACCACCGTCACAGCGCCGGCATAGCTGGCGGCCGTGGTGGAGGTGTTGATCAAGGAGCCGAGCGAGCTGACGGTCCCACTGCCGGTGATCGTGCTGCTGCCGCCGTAACCGAGACTGGTGATGCTCAGCGGATTGGCATTGGTCACCGTCAGACCGTTCAAATCAAAGACAGCGCCGCTGGCAATCGTGACCGCGTTGGTCCCAACGCCGAAGGCTCCGATGTTGCCCAGCTTCAGCGTACCCAGAGCGATGCTGGTGGCGAAAACCTGCGCGCCGTTGCTGGCATTCAGGATCAGCGTGTCCGTCCCCTGCTTGGTCAAGGTGATGCCGGCTCCGCCCACGATGGCGTTCAGGGTCAGGTCGCCATTGCCGCCCACCGTGGCGCTTGATCCCAGAGTGAGAGTGCCCGTCAGACTGGCGGCGGTTGGGCTGCTGTTCCACAGCGCACCGCTGGAGCCGGCGGCGAGAATGGCCGCCGGAGTGGCGGAGGCGGATGGGATGAGTGCGCCGATGCCATTGATGGTGATATTTCCTGTGACGCCAGTCACGCCATTGAGATCCAGCATGCCTGAGGCATTGAAATAGTAGGTGCCGGATCCTGGCGCTGTCGCGGCCTGGGACAAGGTCACGTTGAGTCCGCTGATGGCGGTGATGTAAGTACCGACGGGGATGCCCGCGCCGGAAACCGCCATGCCGATCTGCAGCGTAAGGCTGCCTGCAGTGTCTGTGCCTGCCAGCGTGAGAGTGGCCGATCCGCTGGCAACCGTTGGCAGTGAGGTGCTCGCCGTATTGATGTTCCGAATCAGCGTGCCGCCCAGGCTGCCATTGCTTCCAGTGCTGAGTGCCGTCGCACTGTTGAGCTGCACAAAACCACCCTGGATCACAAGGTCACCCGTGAAGGCGGTGTTGTTGCCACCCAGGATCAGCGATCCCGTGCCAGCCTTGAACAGTGCATTGGCCGCACCACCGCCACTTTGGGTGATGGCACCGATCAAATTGAGTGTGCCAGCCCCCTGGCTGGCCGTGTTCGTCGTGGCGATGACCACTCCATTGCCTACGGTGATAGGCCCATCCACTCCGACCCAGCCAGCACCGTAAACACCGCTGCTGCCATTGACGATGTTGAGCTGGGAGTTGCTGCCCAGGACCATCGCCGTACCCGCAGCAGGAGCGATCACAGCGCCGAGCGGCGATGCCAGCGTGTCAATCGTCGCGGACGTGCCGGTGGCGAGCGTGTAGTTGTTGTTGATGACGGCGGCAAAGTTGTACTTGTTGGCCGCAGTCGGTGCCGCAGCAGCATAGAAGAGCTTGCTCGAAGGGATCGCCTGGAAGCCGCCGGTGGCTCCCGCCACAGTGTCGGGCACATTGTTGCCCGCCGTGTCCGCGCCTGCATACAGCAGACGGTAGGAGCCGGAGAGGGTGGCATTGTACGCCGTGTAAGTGATGGTGTGGTAGCCGCTGCCGAGGGTGATCTGGCCGCTGCCTGCGGCTTCAGTGATGCCGGAGTGAGGGCCGCGGTCGGTGAGGACCAGTTGACCGTCGATGTAAAGAAGGCCCGCGTCATCAGAGGCGCTGCGGAAGGTGTAGGTCCCGCCAGCGGTGATTTGCAACAGCCCCTGAAGAGTGGTGATGCCGTTGGTGAATGCGGCGGTGGTATCTGACGCACGGTTGCTCATGCTGGCGTCGTTCAGCGAGCTCACAGTGCCGGTGCCAGAAGAGCCGATCCCGGCCACATTGACATTGATGATGCCCTGCGCGGCACCCAGACTGCTGTAACTCGCCGCAAGACCGCCAGAGGTGTACCCACTCGGCGTGGTGACAGGGGCCGTCGCAGGGGCCTGAATCACGATCGGGTAATAGTTGCTACCGTTGTAGGTGGAGAGCTCAATGGGATTAGTAGCTACCGTCGTGGTCGTGCCGAGGATGGTGCTGTCAGGAATATACAAGGTGCCCTGCCCGATATTGATCGGCTTGTTGCCAGCCGAGTAATTGTACACATAGGCCGTCATGCCGGACGGAACATTGATGCGGGGCGCGCCTGTCGTGTCGGTGAGATTTTGGATGATGAGCGTGTAAGCATTGGCGCTGCCGAGATTCAGCACCTGCGTACCGCTCATCGTCAGTTGCGGCACCTTGATCGCGTTGCCTGTGCCGTTCGCGGCGACAAGGGCCACGCCCACGGTCGTCGCATTCCCCACGAATAGATTCGCATAGTTGGAGCTTGGATTGAGCGTGATCGCCAAGCCTTGATACACAATCAGGCCATTGCTGTACAACCCGTTGTTCTCCAGAGCCAGGGTGCCATTGCTGGTGAGCGTAACACTCGGATTGAGCATGGGCTGCGGGGTGTTGCCCGTGGCTCCTCCCAGGACCAGGACGCCTGCGTTGACAGTGATGGATCCGCCAAAGGTGTCGTTGTTGGTCAGCGCCAAAGTGCCGAGGCCATTTTTAATGATGCTTGATGTCCCGCCGCCCGCGCCACCATTATCCGTCACCACCCCACCCAGAGTGAGGAAGGTGCCCGGCACATCGACATTCACAGTCGTGGCCCCGGCGTTGAGGTTCACCGTGCCGTTGAGTGTGAGGCCGGTCAGCCCCTTGAAGTTCAGGTCATTGCCGCCGAGCACCAGCGCATTTCCAATCACATTCGTGCTCAAGTTCGAAGTCAAATAAGTGCCCGCGCCGATCGTGAAGGTGCCCGTGCCGAGCGGGCCGCTGGTCACTGCGCCCGCCACCGATGTGCTGCTGGCCGCAATGGCAATGCCACCTGCCGTGAGGTTTACACCGCCGTCGAAAGTGCTGGAACCGCTGCTCAGTTGCAGCATGCCGTTGCCCGCTTTGCTGATGCCCACTCCCGCGCCCGTCGTGCCGATGCCGACGATCGGCGAGCTGATATTCAGCGCCGCCGTGAGCTGGGTCACCGTGCTGCCCGCGATCTGAATCGGATTCACGGTGATGGTGTTGGTGCCCGCAGCCAGGCCGAGCGAGGCGACACTGATGAGGGACACCGTGAATGGATTGCTCGAACTCGCGGTGATGGGGCTGGAGCTCGTCAGATTCAGCACGCTCACCGGAATGGTGGTGGCGGTGGTCACATTGGGGGCACCTTCACCGCCATTGTTGTTGAACACGAGGCTGTTCAGCGCTTGGGTGCCGGCCAGATTTACCGTGGACTTGCCAAAGAGGGTCAATGTGTTGTTGGGGTCGATCTGACCGCCGATGCCAACCGCATTTCCGCCCACGCCACTGATCCCGATGTTCAGCGTGGTGGCCACGCCTCCGGTGATGCCGCCCACGAGGGTGATCCCACCTGAAGGCAGCACAACGGTACCGGCGGCACCGTCGAGGCTCAGGGTGCCTTGATTGATCACCGTGCCACCTGTGTAAGTGTTTGCCGCGGTGAGCGTGAGCAGGCCCGTGCCTGACTTGATCAGCTGAGTCAGGTTCCCCAGTCCATTGTTCTGGATGGAGGAGTTGATGACAATGTTGGGGACAAACGACAGGGTTTGCCCCGCGGCGGTGGAGGTGGCATTGTAGTTGATGGTGAACTGGGTGCCATTCACCACCTGGGTGATGTAAGCCCCGGCCGGAATGCCTGTGCCGGTGATCCCCATGCCGGCAAAGAGGCCGGTGGTCGAAGTGACGGAAACCGTGTTGCTATTCAGGACCGTGGCATTGCTCGCAGCCCCGGTGGCGACGGCGGCGGCGGCCTGGGCGGTGGTGAGTGCCGTGTTAAAAATCACCAGCTCGGTGCTGCCCGTTGTCGCCGTCCCGCCAGAGGTCAGAACGCCCCGTACGGCGCTCGTGCCGATGATCGTGGAACCCACCGTGCTGTTGCTGTGGAGCAGACCGCCTTTGATGATGTTGAGCACATCCGTCGGATTGGTAAACGCCAGATCATTCTCGGCCACCCCGGCAAAGCGCAGATAATCCGTGGTCGCCCCGCCAGCATTGAGGGTGATCACCTGGTTGATGCCGACGATGCCATTGAGGATGTTGGTCACCTTGCCTGCACCAAAGCCATTGAGCGTGCCGCCGGTGTAGGTGTTGAGCACGTTTGCGCCCAGCAGAGCGGTGGTGGTGGTGACGGTGCCGCCGGACATGTAGCCGCCGTCGAAGCCCTGATAGCCGTCGGTTCCCACCGCGCCGATGCCCATGGAGGGATTGTAGCCTGCCCAGGTGTCGGAATTGGCAATGGCCCAGGACCCGATAACGCCCGTGGCGGTGCTGTAACCAAGACTCGCACCATTGTCCGCCACCAGGATACGTGGAGCGGCGGCTTCAGACCCCAAGCTGGCGCCAGCGAAGTTCAAAACGGCCCCGGCGACGTGGGTGATGCTGGCGAAGCTCAAATCCGCATTGGCGTAAGTGCCGCCCCCGGTTGCATCCGTGATGGTGCTGAAACCGGAGACTGCAGTGAGGGCCCCCAGGCTCTCCGACGTATAAGTATTGATCCGGCCGGTGAACGTGATGGCACCGCCATTGAGTGTGATCGGTGCCGCGTCGTTGACGCGGTCATTGTTGTTGATGAACAAGTCGGAGTTGTTGTTAAAGCTCAGGCTCGAATAATTCAGCGTGATCGACGAGGTGTTGGACAGGGTGCCGTTGTCCTGCAGGGCGATGCCGCCGCCCAGGATGATCGTGGCACCGGAATAGGTGTTGGCAGCGTCCATGGTCGTGGTGTTGCCGTTAACGCGAACATAAGTGATGGTGCCAGTGATGCTCCCCCCCCATGTGGCCGTGGTGGCGTTTGACACCAGAAGAGCTGCGCTGCTGCTGGTGATCGTGCCGCCCGCCCCCCAGACAAGTCCGGTCGCATTGCTGAGGATATTGCCGACGTATTCGACGGTACCGTTCAGATCTAGCGTGGCCCCGTAGTTGACCGCCAGAGCGCCACCATTGTCAAACAGGGTGTTGTTCCCAGCCATGAGGGTCGTCGTACCGCCATTGAGTGTGGTGGGGCCGGTGTAAAACTGCCGGGAGGTGATGTTGAGATTGCCGCTCAGGCCTTTGGTTAGGCCACCGATGGCCATGCTCGCCACGGGAGCCGTGCTGTTGGCGTAGAAATTGGTGCCCGCAACGTTGGTGTTCGTCATCAAGGAGCCGACCAGAGCGCCGCCCAAATTCAGCGTCGCACCGCTTGCCACCTGAATGATCGCCTCACCTCCTGCTGCGGCGGGAGCGACAGTGGTGGTGACATTAATCGGTGCCAGCACGATGCGTGTGGCGTTCAGGGTGTTCGTGCCGCCATTCACCAAAATACCACCGCTGCCCAGAGTGAGTGAGAGATCGCTCGCCAGAGTCGTCGCTGCATCCGTGCCCACACCCACTGTGAGGCCGCTGCCGTTGATGGAGAGCGCATTGAGGATGCGCCCGCCTGCAGCAGCCCCGGCGGAATAGAGCGCATTGGTCGTGCTGCCCGACACCTGCAAAGCAATCGTTGGCGTTGCTATCAGGCTCGCCAGGGTGACATCGCTCGGCGTGCTGAAATTGCTAAAGGCGGTGAGACCGTTCGCTCCCGTGGTGGCCCAGGCAGTGCCGCCGATGATGATGCGCGGCAGCAGCGCGTTCGCGGCTCCACCCGTGCCCCCAGACATGGGCAGCCCGAAGGTGATCGCTGAGGCCGACGTCACTCCGGAGGCAGCGACTGCCTGGCTCAGCGTCACTGTTGTACCAGTAAACGAAGAGATCGTGGTGCCGTTCAGAATCCCCGCGCCCGACACAGCCTGACCGGCAACAAGACCGGCCGTGGAGGCAAACGTCAGCGTGGTTCCCGTGACGGTAGCCGCGCTCGTGTTCAGCGAGCTGCCGAAATTCACCTGATTGGTGGCGGTGCCCAGAGTCGCATTGGAGGTGATGTTCAGCGTGCTGCCTGCGGTGGTGGCGGTCAGCGAGGCGAAGTTCAGCGTGGTCGTGCCGCCGTTGCTGGTGATGTTGATGAGGGACTGGCCGCTGCCAAGGATCAGGGTCCCTGCGGTGCCGCCAGCGGTTCCTTCGGTTGATCCGGTGCTTTTGCCGATGAAGTTCAGCGTACCGCCCGCCAGAGTCAGCGGATGATTGCCCAGGCGATTGGCTGCGGCGGCGGTGATGCTGTTGTCCAGCGTCAATATCGCCGACTGATTCACGGTGATCCCGCTGCTGCCGGTGAAGGCTCCATTGGCCCCTTTTAGAACCGTGGTACCGCTGTTCAGTGTGGTCGCACCTGTGTAAAGATTGGCGGCGGTCAGCGTCAGCGTGCCGGTGCCCGAGTAGGCCAGGGCATTGGCTCCTCCCACGCCGACAACATAGGCTCCACTGACCGTCGTATTGCCCGAACCACCGAAGGTCAGGGTGGACAGGGCGGTGTTGCTGATGCTGCCAGAAAAAAGCAGTGAGGCTCCGCTGCTGCTGTCAATATTATTGGTCACGAGACGGCTGGCCGCCATGCCCACGACACCTGCCAACTCAATGGAATTGCTTCCAGAGATCACATCTGCAGAGCTGGTCAGGAGCACCGCATTGGTGACGGCATCGGCCCCCGTCAGCGGCAGCGTCCCGGCAGTCAGCGTACCAGTGCCGAATGAAAATGTACCACTGCCGAAGGCATTCCTCGCATTGGCGATGAGGGTCCCCTGCAACAGTGATATACCCCCTGTAAATGTTGTGGCTGCATTCAAGGTCACCGTGCCAAGTGTGCTAATGGTCAGCACGCCAGCCATGTTTCCTGGCAGACCCACATCGAAAATCGTGTTTCCCGTGCCGTTCAATATCAACCCATTGGCAGGAACCGTCAACGTCATCGCACCGCCAAACCTCAAGGAGCCGGCCGGACCGATGTTGTTACTAAGCGTGGTGGCAGTAGCAAAACTGAAGGTGGTGGCACCGGTGAAGGCGATGGAATTCAGACCGCTGAAGGTGAAGTTGCCACCGGCGACCGCTACAGGGCTGGTGATGGTGGTGCCGCCAGGGTTCAGGGTAAACAGTCCGCCGTCGGCGCCCATGGTCAGGATGGTGGCGTTCATTCCCAGCGGGTTGGCAGCGCTGGAAGAAATGCTGCTCCACCCCGCACCAATCCCCAGAAAGCCATCTGACACCGTCACCGTACCTGTGAAGGTGTTGGCTCCGGTCAGGATCCAGGTGCCGCCGTTGCCCTTGGTGACCGACAAAGCCCCACCGTTGTCCGCCAGCACCGCAGTGATGGTGTTGGCATCCCTGCTTTGTCCCACGAGCTGCAGGACCTTGGCTCCGGCGACAAAATTGGTGATTGACGTGAGGATCAAAGGCCCGCTCCCGCTGGCGTCGATAGTAGCGGTCCCGGTCGAGTTGAGGTTAATGGTCCGGGAGGCCGTTTCGCCACCTCCGGCGTAGAGGAGATAGCCGCCGACGGTGCCGCCATTGCCGATGTTCAACTGGCCCGATGCATCGCCGAAGGAGCTGGAGGTGCTACCGGCAGAACCGATGCTTTGCACGGCAATGGCGCCCGCACCGCTGATGGTCGTGTTCCCGGAATAGGTGTTGGCCCCGTTGATAAGGAGCATGGTGTTGGCGGGCACTGTCAAGGTCAGTGAGCTGCCGGTGGCACCGCTGATGACTCCCGCCATTGTGTAGATGTCTGCGGCCGTGGTGGCATTGGCCGTGATGGTGATGGCCCGGGCGGAGCCGTTCAGATCCAAGGGGTTCAGGAGGGTGGTGTCTGACAAAGCCGTGGCAGACCCCAGCAGCAAAGTGCTGGTATTGAACGGGGCAGTGCCAAACACCAGCTTCGTGGGATTGGCCAGGCCGCCGATGGCAACGGTGAGTGCTGAACCCGACGCTGCAAAGCCGCCGCTGCTGGTCCATTGCACCTGGCCCGCCCCTGTGCCCAGAGCGCGTGTGAACGTGCCGGAGGTTTCGAATATGCCGCCTGCAAGCACCAGGTTACTGTTCGCAGACAGGCTGCTGATGCTGCCAAACGTCAGAGCCGTGCCGCCGGCCACGGTGTTCACGCTGCTGAGCTGGATCTGCAAGGGCCCGAGGATGCTGGCAATCACGGTGCCTGGGGCGATGCCGACACCGCTGACCGCCTGGCCCACCGCAAGTCCGGCGGTGCTGGCAAGATCGAGCACATTAGAACTGACGGAGCTTGAGGCGGCGGTCGCCGTCGTGGCATTGGAGCCGCCGTCCTGAGCACGCAGAACTCCCAACGAGATCGTCGTCGCACCGCTGTAAGTGTTGCCTGTATTGCCCAGAATCCATGTGCCAGCGCCGGCCTTGGTCACGCTCAGGGCCGTGCTGTCGATGGTGTTGTCGATCAGTTTCAGATCGATCTCATTGTCTCCCGTGGACGTACCCTGCAGCGTCAGGGTTTTAGCACCCGCTGTGGAAAACCCCACCGCCGCAGTGTTGGTAAACCAGATGACCGCGCTGTTGATGTTCCCGGCACCCACCGCAGAGTTGCCGAAGCCGCCGGACGAATCCAGGCCACCATTCCCCGCCAGCGTGAACAGGCGGTCCGTTTGCACGGAGGGCGATTCGACCATGGAGAGGAATGAATTGCTGTTCTGGCCGATGTATTGAAGAATGCCCGCCGTGGCGCTGGCGGAGTTGCCCAGCACCAGGCTGGCGGCATTCCCTTGGGCGTTGCCGGTGCCAATGCCGCTGGCCTTGCCATAGTTCGCCAGCAGTGTGATGCCCAGAGTGCCCTCGGCGATGGTGGTCACGCCGCTGTAGGTGTTGTAACCGATGCTGCCCAGCACCGAGCCGGTCGGGCTGGTGCTGGAAGCAGCCCCATTGAGGGGATTGAAATATTGCACGCCCGTGGTGCCGTTTTTGGTGACGTTGAGCACCCCCGTGCCATCCTGCAGCAGGCCGGAGAAAGTGGCTGTCGTGCTGGCGGTGCCCGCAAGGCCGATGATCAGCGTGGCTGCGGCCGTGCCCGATGCACCACCACTGTTGGTGATTGTACCCGCACCGGTAAGCGCACCGATGGTCACGCTGCCGCCTGCTCCGGCAGCATTGAGATCCAGCGTTGCGTCCTGCCGGACCGCCGTGACATTGGCGGTGGAAATGACGCCCAAAGTGGCGGCTGCACCGGAGAGCTTCAAGATGCCTTGATCGATGTTGACGTTGCCGGAGAAGGTATTCGCTCCACTGATGATCAAGGTGCCTGCGCCCGCTTTGGTGAGAGACCCCGCGCCGCTGCTGATGAGCGCGCCGATGGTGAGGGTGTTGGCATTGGTGCTGCCCCCTGTGTACACGATGATTTCACTGGTGGCGCCCCCCAGCGTGTTGCCAGCGGCACTGGCACTGATCGTGGCCGAACCCGTGGAGTTGTCAAACAGGACCGCGCTGGTGCTGGACGCCGCACCAAGTGTCAGCACGCCGCCAAGGGTTAGCGAGGTGCTGCCGGAAATCTTGAGCGCACTGATCGTTTCAGCCGCAGTGGTGGTGACCGTTCCGCCGCTGAGCCAGTACGTCGAGGTTCCCGTGGAACCTGAAGTGGGCAGGCCGGAAACATAGCTCGAATAAGGGGCGACCACGTAGGGACCCGAACCTGTCACTGCAGCAAAGTCCACGGCGCTCGTCGTGGGATTGGTGTAGTAGGCAAAGCCTTTGACGGTGGTGCCAAGGCCGATGATGCCATTTAAAATGGTGGGAGTCGTGGTGAACTGAATAGTCGTGCCAGTGCCAGGGCTAAAGTTCAGCACTGCACCCGCACCGCGCGTGCCAATGGGTGTGGTGGGAAAGCCAAAGGTGAGTGTGGGCGTGCCGCCGTTGGCTGTCGTGAGGATGTTTCCCTGCCCTGCCGTGGGAATCAGCTGCCCGACCGTCATCGTCATGGTACCGGCGGCTGCCGAGCCCAGCATCTGGAAAGTGCCCCCGGCGTAACCATTTCCAGTCATGGGGTCCGTGGCAAACGTGAGGTTGTTGCTGCTGCTCAATGGCGCAGAGCCATTGCCACTGCCAGCGGTGGGCTGGACCTGCAACGTGCCGCCCGCCACGGTGACCGCACCGGTAAAACTCTGCGCTATGCCAGTGGCTCCGACACTTCCAAAATAAAGGGTGCTGCTCGCGGCAATGGCGGTGACTATCGTGTTGTTGAGCACCACGCTGCTGCCGTAAATCGCGGTGATGACCGTGCCGGCAGGCACATTGGAGCCCGTGACGCCCTGGCCGACGACCAGCCCTGCAACACTGGTCAGCGTGATCGTATTGGTGTTGGCCGCGCTGATGGCGGTCGTTGCCACGGCAGCAGCCTCACCACCAAAGACAATGGCACCGCTGGTGATGGCGGCGGTGGTGCCCACGTTCAGAGTGACCGTTGTGGAGGTCAGAGCGGTGATGTAAGAGCCTGCTGCGATGCCGGTGCCAAACACCTGCTGCCCCACGGCCAGACCCGTGGTGCTGGGAAGATTCAGCACCGTTCCCCCGAGGGCTGTTGTCGTGCTCGTCGTCGTCATCGACGCACCTGCAGCGACGGTCGCCGCCGCGTACGTGGAAGCCGTGGGCGCATACAGCCATGTGCCGGACCCGCCTTTAAGCAGCGAGGTCTTGTTGGAGATGTTGACGGTGGCGTTGTCTTGAATGACACCCGTGATCTGGTTGATCACTGCGGCTGTGCCGGTGTTGTTGTAGCCTTCCAAATAGAGTGTTTTGTTGCCCACTCCCACCGCGGCGATGCTGCTGCTCAGCATCAGCGCCGTGGCGCTCGTGTTCGCCGCACTTTGCTGCTGATTGGCAAACAAGCCCCCCGAACCAGTCGTTCCCGCAAGAATGACGGCCTTGTTCGTGGTTTCTCCCGCACCACTCGCAGTTGATCCAAGGTAATTCAAAATGCCGTTGAGCGTCAGGCTGCCCATCTGAACGCCGCCGCTGCCTGCGCCCGTGGTCGTGTTAATGTTGAGAGAGCTCAGGGCGTTGACGTAAACACTGCCATTCGTGATGTTGAAAACACCGATGTTCGTGGAGGCCGTGCCTTGGATCGCGAGTGCTCCGTAGCCAGCCTTGCTCCAGATGTGATCGACGACACCGGCGGTGCTGAGCATATTTCCGGTCAGCAGCACATCGCCGTTGGCGGTGATGGTGTAGGTTCTGGTGGCAGCGGTGTCCGACGAGCTAAAGCTGCTGTTCAAGGTCAGCAGCCCGTTCAGGTTGCTGATATAACCATGGTTGACTCCAGCACCGGCGGTGAAGCCATAAGCAATCGTCCCCCCTGCCCCGATCATGACCCCATAACCATCGTTGCCGTTGAAAGTGGTGGACACGGCTGAAGTGGTAAAAGCCTCATTGAACCCAGGGGAAATGACTCCGTTCACACTGGCCCCGCCGATGGTGATGGTCTGATTGATGCCCACGCCGCCAACGGCACGGGCTGCAATGACGGCGGACCCTGCGGCGGAATAGCTGAGGGTCTTCTTCGAGAAGTCCGTATTGCCAGGGTCCACCCGCAGCTCGAAGCTGCCGCCGTAAGAGATGAATGAATTGTTCGCAACGCCGACGCCTACGGCACCGGGTGAGGCGATGCGGAGAAAGGAACCGGTCACTTCCACGCCACCGAGTAAGTTGCTGTAGGGATTTCCCAGCGAGACCTCCCCGAGCAGCGCACCACCGCTCCAGCGGTAGAATCCAAGTGAGCCTGGCACACCGCCGGTCAAAAAGCCGTTGTAGGCCGTGTTTCCAGCGGCGTTGGTCATTAAGTACGAGATGCCGCCGACATTGATGGTGGAGGTGCCGGTGAACTGCAGGGTGCCGACGGCGGACCCGATGCGCGTCTCCCCGCTCGATGATCCGCTTGTCAGGATGCCGCTGAAGGTGTTGTTGCCCACGCTGACCAAAGAATAAGACGGGCTGTTGGTGGCACCGCCGATGCCGTAGCCGGCCACGTTCAGGTTGCGGGTGAAGTTGAGGCCGGTGGTGCCGCCCTGAAGCAGGAGTGCACCGCCGCCCAGATTCCCGGCAACGCCACCGATGTTCACCGTGGTGGTGGAAGTCCCGAGCTGTCCCATGTTGCTGATGATCAGAGTGCCACCGAGTATGTTGGTAAACCCGGAGTAGGTGTTGTTGTTGTTGGTCAGAGCGAGAGAGACGCCACCCGTGATGGCCAGTGAACCAGAGCCGGAGATCTGGCCTGCGTAGGTGTTTGAAAGACCGATAGTGGAGACGTTGATGTTCTGCGCAAAGCCGCCGGGCTGCGGAGTCAGCGCACCGCCTATCGTCAGCACCGCGCCATTGCCCAGCACCACATTGCCACCCAGTGCACCGCCGCCGGAGAGGCCCCCCACGGATTGACTGAAGCCGTTGAGATCCAGCGTCACGCCCGCCGCATTGGCCAGTGTCAGCGCCGAGCCGGAACTCAGCGCATAGGCGCGGCCCAGTTTGAGAGTCCCGCCCAGGATGCTGGTGGGACCGGTGTAGGAATTGCTGCCGGAGAGTGTCACCACACCCGCGCCGGTGCTGTTGATCGTCAAACCACCCGTGCCACTGATGGCGCCGCTGATCGTCAGACCGCCGCTGGAGGTGTTGCCCAGCGTGAGGAGATTGCCCCCATTGCTGATGCTTCCGGCAAGAGTGAGCAGACCCGTGGAGCTGTTGGTGAAGGATTCACTGGCACTCAGCAGCAAGGACAAATTGAGGTCTCCAACCGTGATCGTTCCGCTCGATGAGCCCACCGTGATGCCCCCTGTCCCCAGCGTGAGCACCTGCGGCGCTCCGCTGCCGCCCAACGTGTAACCGGGCCCATTGAAGATCAGCCCGCCTGCGCCGATGTTTGCCGCAACGGATACCAGACCACCCGTGCCCTGAAAGGCAGCAGTGTCGCCGTTGGTATTGATCCAAGAGACATCCCCCCCCCCGCCGAGCCAGTTGGCAGTCGAGGTGTTCCAGATCCCGGCACCGCCGCTCCCAGTTTGATCTTGAGCCGGATCCCAAATGAGAGTCGCCGCGCTCAACGGAACCGGCAGCGTGATCACCGGCATCAGCAGACAAAGACAGATGCCCGTGAAGCGGGCCAGTGGAGAAGGGCGGTTGGATTGTCTCATAGAGCTCCTCCCAACTCAGCATGGCCCTATCCAACTCCCGATTCGTGCAGTCCCCGAATTCGCCTAATTAGACGTTAATTTCGTCTCTCCAAAACACCGCTCATTGAGGTGATTTTGCTGTAGCAGGAACAGCGTGACGCCATTCATGTGCCTCACGGACCAGCCTGTCGCAGCTTCAAGAACTCGTTTCCCTCGAGTCGAAATCCCAGGCGGTTTGCCAGACTGTCACTGCGCCTGCAGCACACAACACAGCCGAGTCCGAAAAGCCTCGAAGGCCGACAAAACGTCAATCACGCCCTCCATTGAAACCCTGCTCACCAAAGCCACACAGCACATCGAACTCACGCCTGAAGATTATCGTCACATTGACGACGACACGGAGCTTCATGCTCGCAAACAGATTCAAAAGGAAGCTCGTTCTAAAAGTGCAAAGTCTCGCTGATTTTTCACGGCCCGTCAGTTTCCGTTACCAAGTGATGCGGTGGGAATCGTTCTTGCGGTCAATCCGTGGTCGATTTGCGGTCACACGAACCGCAGCAGAAAAGCTGGGAAGATTACCAGTGATGATTTTCCCTGCTGAAAGGTGTATTTGAGGTTGCGGCGGCAGGCGTGCCTGCAAGTCTCGGACCAAGTGTGGTCATAACTTCAGGGCGGGACAGGCTGACAAAATCGTCAGCCTTTGAATTATAAACTCGACTTTTTAGGGTCTTTTTGGTTTTATCTTTAGAAGCTCTCAACCCGCTGTCCATCCAACGTGGAGATCCTGCGTCAGGATTTCAAGACATCGCCACCCGAAAATCGATTTTTGACAACCATGTCTTCATTCTCGCATCCTTCTATTCGTCGCGGCCAGTTTTTGGCACTGCTCCTGACCGCCGGACTTTTCTGGGGGGCCAGCCAACTGGTGAGGGGAGCTGCCGACCTGAACGTCACAAAGGCGGTGTGGAAGTCTTTGTATGGAGTGACGGACGCGCAGATCAATGATTCTGCGTGGCTGGCGCGTGATGATGACGGCGACGGCATGAGCAATGGGGCGGAGATCACCACAGGGACCAATCCGTTTCGGGCCGGTTCCACGCTGAAGGTCATCATGACGACTTTGGGCAGCACAACAGTGAGTGTGACTTTCCCGACGCAGAGCGGCAAGCTCTACATCCTGCAGTCCTCCACCAACCTCACGGGAGCAAACTGGAGCGTGCTCACGCCCAATGTGCAGGTGATCGGTGATGGCAATACGCAGACGTTGTCCGGTGCGAAGTCCGGCACAAGCACCTTTTACCGCGTGCTGGTGCAGGATGTGGACTCCGCCAGCGACCAGGTGGGTGACTGGGCCAAGAAGCTGCTCGGCTACGCCACCGGCGCGACCATTGGCTCGCAGTCCAGCTTTGACCACACCCTGCTGGCGACGAGCCTGCAGTCACAAAACGTGGTCAGCATGACGGCGACGGACTCCTCCACCACCCAGCCGCCTGATGCGACTACAACCGCAGGAGATTTGGGAGTGATCACGGTACAGCGTTCGGGCTACAATCTCCTGATGCCGATAACCGTGCCTCTCAGCAAGTCCGGCTCGGCGGTCGAGGGGACTGATTACGCGGCCCTTCCTTCTGTGGTGAGTTTTCCTGCAGGGGTGAACTCTGTGGATATCAAGATCATACCGCTCTACAACGCCAGCCGGATGACAAGCTGTGTGGTGGCTTTGACGGCAGGGGCTCCAGGCTCGGCAGGGGCGGCGGGAAATTACACTCTCAGCGCACTGTCAATCAGCGCCGCAGTGACGATCAATCCAGCCGGCAGTCCGACGGGCACGGGACTCACGGGCACCTACTGGACCGGCTCCAGTCTGACCTATGCCAGCCCGGTGAACTTCGGTCCCAACGTGGCGACCTACAACTACACCAAGCTGACGAGCACTACGGGCAACGCGGTGATCACCTACACGGGCACAGGGTTTGTGACCGGCGGCAGGGTGAACCTGACCTTCTCCGGCGGCAGTCTTCCTGGCGGTCTTTATGATGGAGTGAAAATCATCAGCGCTACTTCCGGCTCTACGTTCACGGTGCCCATCTCGGGGGCCGCAGTGCCGAATTCTCAAACCGGCAGCGCAGCATGCCTGCTGAATCCACCGCTTGTGACACGGTTGGACCCGACGGTCGCGTTTAACTGGCTGTATGGCACGCCTAACGGCATCAATTCCATCTCTGCCGACAATTATTCCGTGGCCTGGGACGGCTACCTTTCTCCCTCGACTGCCGGCACTTATGTCTTCCAACTGGATGCGGATGACGGGGCTCGCGTATTTCTCGACACTGGCAGCGGGCTGACGCAGATCTTGGAAAACGGCTATGCCACAACGGCGACGGGAACCTTCAAACAGAGCGGATCGTTCACGCTGGCCGTTCCCGCAGCTCCAGCCAACCGCTACCACATTCATGTGGACTTTGTGGAGACAACGGGAAATGCGAAGTGCAAATTCCAATGGCAGATCAATGGCGGCACCTTCGTGAACATTCCGAGCACGAATATTTACACCACCAACACCACATCTGTCGCAGGATGGAACGGCAGCTACTATGCCAACACGACTCAGACAGCACCTGTGGCAAAGGCGCAGATAGACAGCGCCATCACCAGCGGCAACAACGGAGACTGGGGTGCGGGATCGCCTGATCCGCTGATCTTCCAGGACAACTTCTGCTGCCGCTGGACAGGGCAGTTGCTGCCGCAGTACAGTGAGAACTACACGCTCATCGTGAATGCGGATGACACGGCCAAACTGTGGGTCAACGGCCTGCCGATGACGCTGCGGCGACTGACGAATGATAATCCCACCGTCGCTTATACTTATACGCAGAACTCATCGACCACTGGCACCATTGTGCTGACGTACAGCAACGCCGCCGTCAATGTGGGAGATGTGATTCCGCTGACATTCTCCACGGGCAATCTCAGTGCGGGCTACAATACCTCCCAGCTTTACACTGTCACCGCGACGACGGCGGCGAACTTCACAGTCGCACTCGCCGGCAGCAGCCTGCCCGCCTCCGGCACAGGAAACTGCGTGATCAACAGCATCAACCTGCCCATTGACTGGCCGGTAGCTACGACCATCGACCGTTACACTACCATCGCTCTGCAGGCGGGGGTGCTTTATGACATCAAGATGGAAAGCTGCGAAATCTCCGGAAGTGCCGGTGCAACGCTTTCGTGGTTCAGTCCCAGTCAGTCCAGGCAGGTCATACCCACAGCACGCCTGTTCCCGACGATGACCGGCCTGACGCCCCTTGCGGGCAGCCCCCCCGCCGGGCCACCTGCGATTACCAGCGCGACGAACGTGACCACGATGCTGAATTCAAGCTCGCCGTTCAGTCTGACGCTGACGGCAAACAACGGTGCAGGAAGCTTTACTACGAGCGCTCTTCCAGCCTGGCTCACTCTCACAAACGGTGTGCTCAGCGGTACCCCGACGCAGGCAGGCACCTACCAGTTCACTGTTTATGCCTCAAACAGCGCGGGAAGCACCAGCACCGTGGTCACCGTGCAGGTGAATGACAGCGGCGGCCAGCTCACGCGTGAACTCTGGACCACTGGAGTCCCGGGAGCGGCGCTCACGGATGTGCCCTGGGGCACGGCAGCGACGACCACCGACACCCTCACTAGCGCCGAGGACAACACGACGACCTACGGTGCAAACACGGGGGAAAGACTGCGCGGCTATTTCACACCGACCACGAGCGGGAACTACTACTTCTGGCTGTCAGCAGCCAATGCTGCTGAACTGTGGATTTCCAACAGTGGAGAGCCCGTCAATAAGGTGCGCCGTGCCTATGTGACAGGTCCTGCCGGAACCTCCTCCCGCACATGGAACACGGCGGTCGGCCAAAAATCCGGCTGGCTCTCACTGAACGCAGGTCAGCGGTATTACATGGAGGTGCTGCACAACACTGGGTCCAGCGCTGCGGCCAACAATCTCTCGGTCGGATGGTTTCTGGATCCCACGGGGAACTCTGCGGCCATCACCAACGGCAGCGGACCTGCTGCAGCTACGGCGGGAGGCGTAATCCCCGGCTTCGTGCTTTCACCCTGGGACAATCCCCCCACCACCGCCATCCCGGGAACTTTGTACCTCACCAATCTTCAAGGCGCGGCCGGGCTCACCAACATCACCGGCAGCGGTGGCGCGTTCATGCGCGTCAGCGGTTCCACGGCGGTGGTGCATCTAAACTACTCCGGCCTCACCTCGGGCAGCATTGCACGCCGCATTTATTCCGCGCAGGGCGGCGGCAGTCCGGTGATGCTGTTTGATCTCGATGCCGAGGACCGCAACTACCCCACGCAACGAACCTCAGACCGCGGCTACACCTGGAACATGCAGGCGTCCGATCTCACGGCACTGGCCAACGGCACTGTTTTCATCCGGATTGACACTGTGACAAATTCCGGCGGAGAACTCACCGGCACCTTTGGGCCTGTCCCTGGCTCGCAGACAGCGCCTGCACTTCCCAGCTATCCGGCCCCTGCGGATGATTCGGGGACGGTTGCCGGCGCGGTGCGCTTCCTCACGCAGGCCACCTTTGGCCCCGCCTCGGCTGACATCACTTCGGTGCAGTCAAGCGGCTACCGGACCTGGATTGAAAACCAGTTCACAGCGCCGGCCACGCACAACGTTCCTTACATCCTCGCCAACCTCAGCAACGACCCGCAGAACCCGTACCCCAGCACGCTCTTCTTCAACTCCTGGTGGAAGAACGCCGTGACTGCGCCGGATCAGCTGCGCCAGCGCGTCGCCTTCGCGCTGAGTGAGATCACGGTCGTGTCAGACACCGGACCGCTCAACAACAACGGTCGCGTTCTGGGAGACTTCTATGACAACCTCGTGGATTTCTGCTTTGGCAACTACCGGGACATCCTCAAGCAGGCCACTCTTACTCCCGCGATGGGGCTTTATCTGGACATGCTGGGCAATGACGTTGGCAACGATTCCACGGGCATTCATCCCAATGAAAACTACGCACGTGAAATCATGCAGCTCTTCTCCATCGGCCTGTACCGCCTGTGGCCGGACGGCTCACTGGTGCTGGACTCGAATGGCAATGCCGTGCCGACCTACGATCAAACAGCCATCACCGGCATGGCCCGCGTGTTCACCGGCTGGACCTGGGGGCAGGCGATGAGCGGTGGCAGGCTGCCGGGCAACTTCTTCCCCTCCTCCAACTACCTCGACCCAATGGTCCTCGTGCCCTCGCACCATGAGACGGGTAAAAAAGCACTGCTCGACAATGTGGTCATCCCTCCCGCTGTCGTCAACTATGTGAGTGACACCTCGCATGATCCGAATCCCAATCCAGTCACGATTCAATCCACGGACCCTGCGCTTGGGGCGGGCAATCTCGTCTCCACCTCCATCACCAATTCCTATGACCTCAATGGATTGCGTGACCTGGAGACGGCCCTCGACAATCTCATCAACAACTCCGCCGTAGGCCCCTACATCTGCCGCCAGCTCATTCAGCGTCTCGTCACCAGCAATCCCAAGCCCGACTACGTGCAGCGTGTGGTGCGTGCGTTCAACGGTGAACGCAACATTGATGGCGTTGCCACCGGTGTACGTGGCGACTTGAAGGAGGTTGTGCGTGCCATCCTGCTCGACTACGAGGCACGGAGCACCACTGCCGCCGCAGATGCTGGTTTTGGCAAACAGCGCGAACCGCTGCTGCGTCTCACTGGTCCCGCGCGAACGTTCGCGGCTTCGGGCATCGCCAGCTCCAGCTACCGCGAGCTCAGTTACCAGCAGATTCTCATCACCACCCCGACAGCGCACAAGCTGGCCAATGGCGACACCATTCAGCTCGACACCTTTGTCGATGCCGGATCCTCAACGACCAACCTGCCCAGCGTGGGCGGATACAGCGTCGGAAATATCACACCAAGCTACAGCATGATCAGTACCACCGGTGTCGTGACGGTGAATGCGCCCGGCTTCCAAACAAGTGACAGCGTGAAGATGCAGTTCACCTCAGGAACGCTCGGCATCACCACACCCTACAGCAACGTGCAATCGTATGCGGTGACCGGCGCGACGCCGACCAGTTTTACGGTCACCATTGGTGCCAACAGCGTGAGCGGCAATCCTTCAGGCATTGCCTTGCTTCCCAACAACTTCACCGTCGGTACGACGGGCATAAGCACGCCGAACTACAACAGCGTGAACAATGCCGTCACCATCACTGCGTCCGGTTACACTGCCGGACACCAGTTGTATGTGAAGTTTTACAACGGTGCTCTGGCCGTCGGCACCTACGATGGCGTTTACACGATCACTTCGGCCACGAGCAGCACTTTCAATATCACGCTGACCGGCAGCCCGCCGGCCAGCAGCAGCGGCACGGCGTACATCCCACGCTTCACGGGCGGTTATAACATTACAACCAATGGCAGTGTCTCGACCATCAGCCTGCAAACCAACGGCAATCACAATCTCAAGGTGGGGGATTCGGTTTGGATTGACATTCTGGTGGGGAACATCCCCACAGCGGCACCAAGCCAGGTGTACACCGTGGCCAGCGTGCCCATGGCCAATCAATTCACCGTCACCACAACTCCAGCGGTGACGGCCGGGTCTCAGAGCACCAGCGGCCAGGCCGTTTATCCGCTGTCCATTGCCCAATGGACGCGCTCAGGCACCTGCACCGTGGAGCTTGGCACCTGGAACATGGGCTACAGCCAAAATGACCTGACGCAGACTCCGCTGGACTCTACCACCGTCTTCAACTTCTTTTACCCAGGATATCAATATCCAGGAGAGATGGCGAAGGCGGGCATGACGACACCCGAGTTTCAGCTCACCAATGATTCCAACACCATGAACCTCACCAACACGGTGACGGGCGGATTCCTCAACGGTGGCAACACCAATGGCTTCCAGAGCTTCCGCAGCAGCGGCGGTTCGATCCCCATGGACATCAGCCCTTACATGACGGCGGGGCAGACTGCTGATTCTTCCGCCATTGGCACACTTACGGACACTCTTGCCACACGCCTCATCGGGGGCAGTCTCAACGCCACCGCGCGCACGGCCATCGTCAACTATGTGGCCAGCACCACCAACTTCCCGTACACCACCGGCAATCCCACCACGACGCAGATACGCGACCGGGTGCGCGCCATCATCCACCTCATCGTCACCTCCGCCGAGTACGCGATCCAGAAGTAACTCCGTATGAACAAGCCTCTTCACGCCCCCTTCATTCCACGCCGCCGGTTTTTGCAGCGCTACATTCCGGCCGCGCTCGGCCTTGGCGCGCTGGGGAATTCGATCCGCGACCTGAAGCTTATGAGTTCGGCCATGGCCGCCGGTTCGTTCACCGACTACAAGGCGCTCATCTGCGTCTTCCTCAACGGCGGGAACGATTCCAACAACCTGATCATCCCCACCACGGCGGCGGACTGGGCCAATTACAGCGCCGGGCGGGGCACGCCGCTCGCCATTCCCAACACGGACGGCAGCGCGGCAACAGCGCTGGCGCTCAGCTCGCGCAACGGCACCACCGGTTTTCCAGCCAGTGATGGCCGCACGTACGGCTTTCATCCTGCGCTGGCGGAGCTCGCCACTCATTTCAACAACGGCATCGTCGCGCCGGTGTTCAACATGGGCACGCTGAGTTTTCCGCTCACCAAGGCGCAATACACCGGCAAGTCCATCCCCACGCCGCCGCAGCTCTTTTCGCATAGCGACCAGCAGACGCAGTGGCAGACATCCCTGCCTGACCAGCCCTCCATCAGCGGCTGGGCCGGGCGGCTGGCGGATCTTTTTTCTTCCCCGCCAGATGTGAACTCGGGCGGGCAGGTGTCCATGGCCGTGACGCTGGCCGGCTCAAATATCTTTGAAGTCGGCACACAGAACTATGCGCCGCAGTACGCCATCACCACCGGCGGCGCGGTGCAGCTCAGCAGCGTCAGCGGAGCCAGGCAGACCGCATTGCAGTCCATCCTGAATGCCGACAAGCTCTCCAACGACCTGCAAACGAGGGCCTATGCAGGAGTTCTCGACCACGCCATCACCGAGGCAAACATCCTCAGCACTGCGCTTTCTGCGCAGACCACACCTGGCAATCCGGCATGGTTCACCCGCTTCCCCAGCACCGTCACCACTCCGAATGGCGGCTCCACCTTCTCCTCCTCGCTCATGTCGCAGATGAAGATGGTGATGCGGCTCATAGAGCTGGGCAGCAAGACCGTCGCCAACGGTGGTCTTGGCATGAAGCGGCAGGTTTTCTTCATTCAGGTGGGCGGTTATGACACGCACACGAACCAGACCAACAATGCCGGTCAAAGCACCCCCAACAACGCCAGCGTCGTCATCGGTGGACAGGCCAATCTTCTCGCCGAACTGAGCCAGACCCTCAACGCCCTCATCCTGTCTTTGCAGGACATCGACACCCTGCGCGGCGGTGGCTCCAACCTCAAGAGTTCTGTCACCGCATTCACGGCGAGTGACTTCGCCCGCACCTTCCCCACCAACGGCTCAGGCAGCGATCATGGCTGGGGCGGACATCACCTCGTCATCGGTGGTGCAGTTAAAGGCGGTGCCACCTATGGCAAGTTCCCAACTCTCGCGGTGAATGGACCGGATGACACCGGCATCGGCCGCTGGATTCCCACCACCGCCGTGGATCAATATTCTGCCACACTTGCGTCATGGTTCGGCGTGGATTCCTCAAACATCGGCACCATTTTCCCCAATCTGGGCCGCTTCTCTTCGTCCAATCTTGGATTCGTCTGAGGCAACTGTTTGAGAACCCCTTTCAGCCCATGAACCGCACGCAGGTGTTTTGGACCAGTGGCCTGGTGGTGATGCTGGCAGCGGCCACCTGGCGGATGACACATTCGAACAGCGAACCTGCCAACAAGGCTCCTGTGCCGCCATCTGCCAAGCTTGCACAGCCTGTTGTTCCACCTCAAACCAAAGCCACTCTGCCGCCACAGCCAGATGTGGGCGTCGAAAACGAGGCTGCCGCCGATCTTCAGCGCATCACGCGCCTGCTGCGTGACTATCGTACCATCGCCGGAGACAACCCCATTGGTTCCAATGCTGAGATCGTGGCTGCCCTTGCGGGTGACAACCTCAAGCATGCAAAAATCCTGCCAGATGAGCTGCCCCGCAACAGCAGCGGAGAACTCGTGGACCACTGGGGCACGCCTTACTTCTTTCATCAACTCTCCCGCAACAGCATGGAGATCCGCTCTGCCGGCTCCGACCGCCGCATGTGGACCAGTGACGATGTCTTCACTCGCTGAGGCGTTTTGAAGCTCGGCGGCGAAAGAAGGTGGCGCCAACACCCAAGAGCAGCAACAGCAGTCTGTCAGGTTCGGGGGCTGATTGATAAGTCACGGTCAGGGTGGGCGCCGGGATGCCACCGCCGGGCTGTTCGCGTGAGGCAAAACGCCGCGCCGTACCTGCCACGTTCTCACTGCCGCTGATGAGTGCGAAACCATAATTGCTGGAGGGAGAACTGAGCCATGATTGCACATCGGTGACCAGTTCGGGGGACGAGCCCCAGAGATAGAGGCCCACACCGCCCACGGAGGTTGTGGCGCTGGGAACGTCGGCAAAGTCCGTTCCTATTTGGCCCCCAGGCGTAGCCCAGCCCATGCCTGGCACATTGTAGTGCCGATCATTCCAAGTGGCGTCCCCGGTGGCAGCCGGTGAGCCAGTCACCGACCCACCGGTGCCTTCGGTCCAGCTCTGCAACGCACGATAAAGGCTGAAGTCGGAATTCACCGGCCCGCCGTGCTGGTCTGGATCAGGCTGACGGGTGACGTAGAGGGAGACCTGTACGGAAGACACGACGGCGTCGGCCGGAAGCGCGCTGAGGTCGAAACGAAACAAGGCGCGCGAGTTGGAAAACTGCTGGTTGGTGCCCGAGACCAAGGTGGTGCCGCCCAGATTGTAGTCAGGGTGATTTTGGTAGATGGACGTGTCTGCCACCGCAGTGGTGACAAAGCTGGCGCTGAACGCCGGCAGTGCCTGTAGCACGAGCATCAGCACACCTGGCCACACGAGGCGTGTCAGGACGGAATTCATGTGGAGCACGACGTTCGGCACGGTGAAAGAGTAATGCAGTCGAAGTCTCGATCAATATGGAATCCTCGTCATTGCGTGACATGGATGAGCAGGAGTCGTGCGAAGCGCCGCGTGTTGCCGCTTAGGGTTTCGGTGACGTTCACGTTCTTCACCGGAGACTCACCTGGTGCGTCAGATTCAGACACAAACCCGGTCCCTGAAGGCGTGGCTCCCGCCGAGCTTTGCGTGATCGTGTTCCAAACCAACAGATCATCACTGGTCTGCATCTGATAAGTGAGATCGGTGGCGCGTGGATCACGGCGGAAAGTGATCGTGAAAGTCCTGCTGCTGCCAGCCAGGGCCACGACCGCCTGCATGCCAGCGCCGGAGCTGTTGGCACTTAGCGGGGAAAACGCGAAGGCGTACTCGAACAGATTCTCGATGCCGTCGCCGTCCGCGTCAGCGCTGTCATCGACATAGGTTCCAGGTGTCGGATAATACTGCCGCAGCCACGTGTCGCGCCGGCTGAGGGCAGGAGCCACTGGATTGTAGCTGATAACCAGCTTCGGCAGCACAGAGGCGCTTCCTTCACGGCTGTCGAAGACTCGTGCCGTGGAACTGGTGCTCTCGTCCCCCACTAGAATCCAGCCGAAGTTGCTCGCAGGCGTGCCGAACCAGCTTTGCACGTCCGCCGCCGTCTGCTGCGAGCTCCAGGAATAAGATCCCACGGTAGTGCTCACCGCCGTGGTGGCGGACGCTGAGGCACTGAAAACACCCCCAGCGGTGGTCCAGTTGGTGGGGTTCGTCGAGTCATAAAAGCGTGCGTTCCAGGTCGCATCACCCACCGTCGCCGCCGTGCCAGTCCCTCCACTGCTTCCGGCGAGGGAAGAGGCCTCGCCCCAGCTTGTGCTCAAACGGTTGAGCGTCATCGTCGCGTTCGGATGGCCCGGATTACTAGCAGCATTTTTCAAATGCAGCGAGAGGGATGCCGAGGTCACCTGCGCTCCACTGGGCAGACCCGTGGTGAGATCAAAGGACAACAATGCACGGCGTGGCGCTCCATTGGCATTGTTTCCGGAATAGAGGTCACCCAGCGCATTGCTGTTATTCGGAAAGTCCGAATAGATCGAGTTATCATGGGCCGGGCTCAGTGTGGCGATGGAAACCTGTGCCTGGACGAGCTTGTAAATTCCACCCGTGGCTTTGCCATTTGAATCAAGCTCAAAAGGGCCACGCGTGATCTTTGTCGCCACATAAATCTCGCCCGCTTCGTCACGCCCAAACGCTTGAACGCGTGTCGTGAGCGGATTGCCACCGGCGATCACGAGACTGCTGAAGTTCCAGATGCCCGAGCCGGGCGAAGTTTCCTCCACGCCCAGGAGAGTGCCATTGGCGGTGGCGATCGACTGGCTGTAGTCGCCAAACACATATTTGCCCTGCAGTGCCGGAATCGCCGTGCCGCGATACACGAAACCGCCGATGATGGAGGCACCGATCTGCGGCAGCGCTGGCGTGCCGACGATGACGCCAATGTGGGCATACTGGGCGATGGGCGAAATCAGAGGCAGCCCGCTGTTTGGCGCGGTGCCATCGTGAGTGAGCGTGCCCTCCATGACGCGCCAGCCGTAGTTTCCACCTGCGGTGATGAGGTTCACCTCCTCCACTTTGTCCTGCCCCACGTCGGCTTCGAATATCTTACCGCTTCCCCCCGGTCCGTCATCAAAGGAAAAGCGCCATGGATTGCGCACACCAAAAGCATAAATCTCCTCGCGCACTCCACCGCCAGCACCCACAAAAGGGTTTGTCGAGGGAATGCCATACTGGCCGCCAGGGCCGTTGTTTCCCAAGGGATCGATGCGCAGAATTTTTCCCAGCAGCACCGTCTTGTCTTGCGCATTGCCCAGAACCCCCGCTGGCCCTGGAGAAGCCGTGCCACTGCCGCCGGTGTGTCCGTTTTGATTGTCGTGCTGGCCGCCGCCGTCGCCAACGCTGATGTAAAGCAGCCCATCCGGACCAAAGCGCAACTGGCCGCCATTGTGATTTGACTGCGGCTTGTCATAAGCCAGCACCACACGCTCGGAACTGAGATCCGCCGCGTTCGGATTCGTGGAGTAAACGGCAAACTCCGAGATCGTGCTCCGGCAGCTCACGGGGTTCGTACCACCCGCCGCGTTCGGAGACGGGGCGCTGTAAAAGAGGTAGAACTTGCCAAAGCCGGGCAGTGGCTGGCCAAGCCCGTCACGCTGGCTGAAGTTTGGATGAAAGACGATGCCCAGCAGGCCCCGCTCCTCATAGCTGGTGCTCAGCGGAAAAGGGTAGCTGGTGGGAGCTTTGGGCACGAGTTTGGTCCGCAGATCCAGAAATGGCTGCGGCAGCAGCATGCCATCACGAAGGATGTAAACAATTCCCGACTGGTCGCACACAAACAACCGCCCCGAACCATCGCCGGCGTTTGCGATGTCCGTGGGAGACACGATCTGCTGCAGACTCACCTCCTTAAGCGCCAGAGGTGGAAAATCCGCCCGCACGCCGGTGGCCAGCCCCCATGAGCCAAGCCACAGCATCAAGGAGCGGGTGATTTTTCCATAATTCATGCAACGCCAATCATCTCAAAATCCCAGCGTTGCTGCAAGTCCTCAAAACGCGTTGTTTGCGCCTTGCCAGTGGTCGAAAGTCCTATCAGCGTCAGAACGCATAAAACAACCCACAGCGGACACCATGCCAGTGCCAACCGTACAAAAAAATAAAAGTGCGCAAACAAGCTTCTCGTGGCAGCGGTCGCAGTAAACGACTTGCCTCTTACCCCCGAACGCGCCAATCCACTGTCCCTCCACCATCCAGCATTCGTGTTGATTCAGCAGCTCCCCGCTGCTTCCCCCCCCTTACGGGACAGTCCTCCGGGCTGTCTCAAACGCCTGCATCCTTCGGGGGTTGTCAGCAACCGTTCGGGAGATTTTGGTTCAGGATGTCTCACACAGTCTCCGGCACATGAACGGAGTTAGGCACGCGACTCGTCCGGCTATGCCACCTATTTTGTCGTCCAGAATGATCCTAATTGCGGGCCTCGCGCAGGCAATGCTGCGTTACTTGTCGAAGAAGGAGGATTCTTCACGGTCACCGACTTTGAGGTAACGGTAGAACACCTCGAGCTGCAGGGTGCAGAGGCACTGGCGGTAGATGGCATCGGCGGCATCCCCGGCGGGCCAGTTGGGACGGCCATGCTTGAAGGCACCATCCGCCTGCTGCGCAGCAAGGATCTGCGGCAGGAACTGCTGGTTGTAGAATTTCCAGTCGTCGCCACCTGCCTGGAAGAAGGCCTGGGTGTAATAGTACCAGCAGTAGAGATTGCAGTTCTTGTTCCAGTCCAGCGGCTCGGCCGTCATGAATTCACGC
>JANYCZ010000066.1 GCA_025360015.1 Verrucomicrobiota bacterium
GTTGGCACGGCCGTGGCAGCCTCGAAGAAGGGGCGCGCGCACCCCTGTGCCTGCCAAAAAAACGAACCTGCCAGATGCGCTGCAATGCTTGCGCAAGCCCCCTCAGAGGCAGTTTTGCGCCGGGACTTTGGACACCGTTGCAAGGCATTTAGACAAGGCATTTAGACAAGGCCTTGATGTGGCAGATGGCGGGTTGAAAGGACTGGTGCCGTGTGCACCTGCAGTCTTCGGAGGGGGTGCTGTGATGCGCCGACGTGGCCGAGACCAATGTTCCTTATTTCTTGCCTCGAGGCAGGACGTAAGTCTGGCCGTCATAGGTGCCGCCGGTCATTTCTTGCACGGACTTGAGCTGGTCATTCATCGAGTTGTTCAGGGCCTCGCCGTTGGTTTTGGAGAAATCCAGTGCCCGGCTGGGAAGGGAGGATGATTCTTCCACTTCCGCTGGGGCTGCGGGTTCAGGCTTGGGGGGCTCTGTAAGCGCCTCCTTGACGAGCCAGACGCCGGCGCCCAGGGCCAGCAGGATGAGGATAAACGAGGTGCCGGATGAAGAGGAATCGCTCACGAGGCTGGTACCAACGGCTGAGGCAGGGGCCAAGTCAATGATGGGGCAGGGGGCAAGATTGCAGTTTCCAAGGCGAAAAATGACGCCAACTTTCCTTTCGGCCTAATTTCCTCCCGTGTCTGCCCGTTGCACCCTTGAACTCTCGCATGCCCGACCCACACGTACAGGATGAAGCCGCCGTGCTGGTCAGGCGGGCGTTAGACCAGCATGAAAGCACCCTCATCGCCTACACAGCCAGCATTCTCGGTGGAGACATCGAGCGGGCGCGTGATGTCGTGCAGGACGCCATGCTGCGGCTCTACCTCACCGAGCCGGAGCGCGTTCGTGAGAATCTCAAATCCTGGCTGTTCACCGTCTGTCGTAATCGTGCCTTCGACATCCTGCGCAAAGAGCAGCGGCTGGAGCTTGGCAACGAGGATGTCATCGAGGCCGCCACGGATCACGAGCCTGACCCTGCCCAAAGCGCGGGCATGCATGAGCTCTATGAGCACATCTGGGGCTGTGTGGACCGCCTGCGGCCCAACCAGCGCGAAGTCGTACGCCTCAAATTTCAGCATGACTGCTCCTACCAGGAAATCGCTGGCATCACCGGTCTCAGCATCGGCAACGTCGGCTTCATCATGCATCACGCCATCAAGAAACTCCGCGAACTGATGAGCACGGACATCAGCGCAGAATATTCCCCCACCCATTCATGAATCCTCAGGACAATCCCCACTTCACCGCCTACGCGCTCGGAGAATTAAGCGCCGAAGAGGCGCGTGCTCTGCACGACGTGCTGGCCACCACGCCTGCGGCGGCTCACGAACTCGAGCAGATCGAGGCGGTGACAGACGCCCTCCGCCACGGCGCTCCCATTCCTCTCTCACGTCTCACCCATGAGCAGCGCCACGCCGTGCTGCACCCGGCCAATCTGCCCCGGCGCATTCAGCCCATGCTGCCACGCAAGCCCTCGCAGCGTTCGCGGCAGATCTTCTGGCCGGTCATGGGCAAGCTGGTCAAGATGGCCGCCGTCATCACTCTGAGCGGCGCGGCATTCCTCGCCGGGTGGTGGTACGGTCCGGACGTAAAATCTGCCGCGCAGATGGCGGCCACACCCGCCTTGGATGAGCGGCCGGCTGAAGCTGCCAAGCCACAGCCTGCACCTGAAAAAGCGGCTTCTGCACCGCTGCTCGCAGTCAAATCCGCCGCGCCTGAAACTGCGCCGATCATGAAAAAAGGGGTGGCCGATGTCAAACCCGCACCGGCACGCACGCCTGCACCTCCAGTGAAGGAAGTGGAAGTCGTGGCGACCCAGGTGGGACAGATGAAGGAACTGCCAGCACCGCCTGTGACAGCGTCTCCCGGCCTGGGCTTTACCCTCCCCACCGGACACGGCACGTTTGTCAGCACCACCAAACAGGCCACCGATCAATTCAGCCTGCATCCCGGGCAGATCAAGCCGCTGCCGCCCAAAGCCCAAGGGCAGGCGTTTGCCTCGCCCCAGATGAGCCCGGTCAAGCCCGATCCCAAACCCGAACGTAGCGGGGAATTGTACATCCACTCATGGAAGGCTGAAGTGGCCGCCTGCCCGTGGAATGCGGCGAATCGTCTGCTGCGCATCGTGATTCAACTGCCCGCTGACCAGGCCGCCGTGCTGGCTGCGGACACCAGCTTCCCACTGCAGGTCAGCTTTGATCAGGCCAATGTGAAGCAGTACCGCATGCTGTGTGAGCGGCATCTCGCCGCCACCGAACTGCGCAGCGCCGGTACGCATGTGCTCTGGTATGAATTCCAGCCCAATGGCAGCAGCGACGCCGCCGCCCGTGACAGCGGACGTCAGATCGCCACCGTGATGCTGCCCAACGCGCACTTCACCTCGCAGGCCGTGGGACCGTTTGACAGCAGCAAGCTGCAGATCATTGACCGCGGTTACTCGCTGCACAATGCGCGCGAAGATTTCGTCTTTGAAACCTCCGTGGTCGGCTTCGGCCTCCTGCTGCGCGGTGCGGACCATCTGGGCGTGCTCAACCATGATCTGGTGCTGAACCTCGCCCGGCAGTCCAAAGGAGCGGATCCCCATGGGGAGCGTGCCCGCTTCATCCACCTCGTCCAGGATGCGCAGCAGGCTGCCGGCTTGTAGCCTGCCTCTGCGCCAGCAGATCAGACGCAGCTCAGGATCTTGCCGCTGAAGCGTGCGCCGGGCGGGGCGTACAGCTTATGCCCCAGCGAAAGGTAGCGTTCCCGCAGGTGGTCGCGGTGCTCGTGGATCACCTGCACCCAGGGGCTGCGCCGCACCGCAAAGACGGGCTCGCACGCCAGATTGGCGAGATCTTGATCCCGGCCCAGCAAGTTGCCGAGACGTCGGGCACGTTTGATCCGCCGTTCCGCGCCCTGCAACTGCGCCAGCGCCAGGGTTTGAAAGTAGAGATCCTTCACGCGGTGCCGCCAGCGGTGCAGGGTGCGCTTGTCCGTGGTTTCACACGCCTGCTGCATCAGGTGGCGGCCTTTGCGGTAGCAGCGCGCGTGCGCCGCCAGGATCTGTTCCTCGGAAAGCGACTCAATGCAGGTGCGCTCAAGGAGCTGGCCCATGGCATAAAGCTGATGATGCAGATCTGAGGCGGGCGGGGACTTGAGCACGGTGCCCATGAGCTGCGGGCGGTGTTTCGGCGCCAGGTGAAAGCGGCGCGTCAGCTTGTCGATGAGCCTGCTCTGCACCACATGCTCGCGATTGCCAGCACAGGCATTTTTCACGGTGCGCAGATGCTGCCGCATGGCTTGCAGCGTGTGCTGGTCGATGCCCTCCTCCGCCAGCCGGAGCAGTGACAGCATCTTCTTCATCCGCACCCGCAGCTGGTGGGTGGCGCTCTCTTCATGGACGGAGATTCTCCGCACATCCTCCTGCGCACGTTCGCAGAGCTGATGCAACAAACGCTTCAACTTCCGGCCCGGCAGGCCCGCAGAGTCACGGCTTTGTTTCATGAGCAGGTATTCAGCCGAGAATCCATGCAGACAGCAAGAAAGAGTTTTTCACATTCGTCCGCAAACACTGGCAACAAGTGCGCAAAACGTGCGAATGGTCTGACCCACTCCAAGGAATCGACCTGCTGGGAGTGTCGTCACATTCGATTTCCGCGTGTTTTCGGAGTCCGGGGCGGAGTTGCTGAAAACTTTCGTTGATTCGCGTGCCTCTGATGCCAGCGTGCAAGCGTAACCTTTTACCTCAACCCTCATCACCCACACCATGGCCAGCGCAGCAGTCCTCACTCTCACCGAAGCAAATTTTGAAGCGGAAGTCACCTCTTCCACCGTGCCTGTGCTCGTGGATTTCTGGGCTGAATGGTGCGGACCTTGCCGCATGCTGGGACCGATCCTGGACGATCTGGCCAAAGAGCAGGGCGACAAGGTGAAGATCGGCAAGGTGAACGTGGACGAGTCGCCGAACCTCTCGGCTCAGTTCAGCGTGCGCTCCATTCCCATGATGGTCTTCTTCAAGGACGGCAAGGCGGTGGAAACCGTCGTCGGTGTGCAGTCCAAAGACGCGCTGGCCAAGCGCCTTGCGGCGCTGGTCTGAAAGAGGCCTGTCTGATTACTTTTTAGCAGCCGCTGGTTTCCGCCAGCGGCTGTTTTTTTGTTCACGCCAGGGCAGAAAAAAGGGAGGCGCGGATGGAAATCCACGCCCCCCATTGTTTGACTTAAATGAGATTACTCGTCGCCGAAGGAGATGCCGATGGCACGGGACGCGCGGACGATTTCGCTGTCCTTGCTGACGAGGCGGAGCTGATGAACAGCTTCTTCGATGGGCACATCGCCCACTTGATACTGCTGGTAGCTGACCATGCGGCCGAAGCTGCCCTGGGAGATGAGTTCAACGGCCTTGGCACCGAAGCGCACGCCGAGGATCCGGTCGAGCGCTGTGGGTGCCCCACCGCGCTGGAGATGGCCGAGTGTGCAGGCACGCGTTTCTTTGCCAGTGTCCTTTTCGATTTGTTTGGCCACGTAGTCGCCGATGCCGCCGAGGCGGTCTTCGCCTTTGGTTCCGACACGTTCTTTGGTGAGCAGCTCACCCGATTCAATGCGCGCGCCTTCAGCCACGACGACCAGGGTGCTGTGGCGGCCGGCGGCGTCGCGCTTGCGAATAGCCTTGGCGATGTGCTCGAAATTGAAAGGAATCTCCGGCAGCAGGATGACATCGGCACCGCCGGCCATGCCGCCGTAGAGGGCGATCCAGCCTGCATGACGTCCCATGACTTCCAGCACGATGACGCGCTTGTGGCTTTCTGCCGTGGTGTGCAGGCGGTCCAGCGCGTCAACGACGGTGGCGACGGCGGAGTCAAAACCAAAGGAGGTGGCCGTGGCCTGGATGTCGTTGTCGATCGTCTTGGGCACGCCGATGACAGGGACGCCCATCTGGTACAACTGGAGGCCAGTGGTGAGGCTGCCGTCTCCGCCCACGACGATCAGCGCGCCGACTTCGAGGTGGCGCAGCGTGTTCTTGGCTTTATCGACGATTTCCACCGGCACCTGGGAGACATTGCCCTCGCCGACTTTGGCGACGAAGTGGCCTTTGTTGGTGGTGCCGAGAATGGTGCCACCGAGCTTCATGATGCCGATGGTCTTTTCTGAATCGAGCATCATGTAGTCGCCCGGAGGCAGCAGGCCTTCAAAGCCATCGCGGAAGCCGACGACTTCCCAGCCGAGCGTGTGCGCTGCGCCGACGACGCCGTGAATGACCGCATTGAGTCCGGGACAATCCCCGCCGCTGTTTAAAATTCCGATGCGCATAATGTGATGATTTGAAAGGGGATATGATTCCGAATGAGGGAGGGACGCAAAAAAATTAGAACTGGTCGAGCATCTGGCGCTTGTCCGTGATGGGGCGGCCGGCCGCCAGCCAGCGGTCATAGGCGGCCCAGCCCTGGTGCAGCAGCGTGCGTGCTTCGGCAAAGGGGTTGGCAGAACCCAGCACGACGACGACCATGCGGTGGCGGTAGATCAGACTCGTGTTGTCCGCCTGCACCTGGACGCTGGAAGGCTTTTCAGCGGAGATGACGACGCAGCCGCCGGAGCGTTCCGTGTTGCCGGTTTTCACGCCGTCGATGCGGTCCACGCCCAGCAGTTGATTGGTGTTGCTCAATGACATGGTGAGCGGCTGCCCGGCACGGTAGATGGTGATGCTGCGGCTGCTTTGATTGGTGTAAAAACGCAGCGCGGGACGTGACACTGCGTAGATGGCAAGACGTGCGATGTCCGCCGCAGTCGAGTAGGGCAGGGGGCGGGAGTTTTCCAGGCCGTGCGGATTGGTGAAGCGCGTGGCGCGGGCGCCTTCACGTGAGGCGAGCTGGTTCATCTGCTTGACGAATTCCTCCATGGGGTGGCCGGTGCGCCCCAGCCGTGTGAGGTGATCCTTGCCGACAAAGTCGCCCAGCGTGATGGCGGCGATGTCGTCGCTGCTCATCATGGTGGCGTAGATGAGATCACGCAGGGTGGCTTGGTCTCCGGCCTGCAGGCCGAGGCTGCCAGCACCGGCGATCTGGGCGGCATAGGCGGGCACGGTGGCCAGCACGCCGACGCCGACCTTCGAGGCTTCCGCCCAGTCGAGCGTGACCATGGCGGTGGCGATTTTGGCAATGCCGCCGACGGGACGTTTCGACTGCGCATCTGCGGCGACGTGTACTTTTTTATTGAAGGCATCAACGACCATCACAGCGGACTGCGCCCGCAGAGCGGTGCTGCCGGTGACGAACGAAAAACAGATGCCAAGGATCAACGCGCGGGAGCTAAGCCACGCCATGCTGGGGGAAAACATAGTCAACTGATGTTTAGCTGTCTGTACCCGTATCGCAACGTGGATTTCCCATCCTGATTTTCTAATTTGACGCTGGCGCTGTCGAATTCATGCTCCGCCTCTCCCATGGCAACACCGCAGCAACAGGCTCTCGCCCTCATCCAAACCTACTATAACACCTTCAATTCCGGTGATCGGGCTGCCTTCCTGGCCTTGCTGACGGAGGATGTGGTGCACGACATCAACCAAGGCGGCGCTGAAACCGGCCGCGCTGCCTTTCGCGTTTTTCTTGCCCGTATGGACCGCTGCTATCGGGAGCAGGTGTGTGATCTCGTCGTCTTCGCCGCTGAAGATGGCACACGCGGTGCGGCGGAGTTTGACATTGAAGGCGAATATCGTGCCACCGATGAGGGGCTCCCTCCCGCCAGCGGCCAGCGCTACCGCCTGCGCGTCGGTGCTTTCTTTGAACTGCAGGACGGCAAAGTCCGGCGCGTGACGAACTACTACAACCTGGAGGAATGGCTCCGGCAGATCGGCGCCGGCAAGTGAAGGCAGGAGCGCGGAATTGATTCCGCAGCACTCCGCAAGCACCCCCCTCTCCGCGCTCCCTCCAGCCAACGCCGCTCCGCAAGCGCCCCCGTCTCCGCGCTCCCTCCAGCGAGCATAGGGACCAGGAGCGCGGAATTTATTCCGCAGCACTCCGCAAGCACCCCCGTCTCCGCGCTCACCCTCCAGCCAACGCCGCTCCGCACGTACTAAATGCCAGGCATTATTTAAAAGTCGCGGCTCTTACCCTCGACTTACGACAACCTGCGTGCAGCGCGCGCGGATGCGTCCGGGTTGAATGATCGGCATCCCTGCAGTGCACGACGGCAGTCCCGAGGATGGCGGGCGTGACGTGAGACTTTTGGAGTGCGGCTGCGATGAGCTGCCACTTTCGAGCGTCTGCGGGTGAAGGCGAACTCACCCGCCTGCGGAAAGCGGTGGCTGCGTCCGTTCCTCAATGCGCGACCGCAGTCCAAAAGTCGCCATTCGCGACTGCTTGGCTGCTCGATCTGGAAAGGAGTTTGGCGATCCGCTCAATCTCGCGTCCCATCATTCTCTCCAACATCAAACCAACAACTCTGGTTCCTTACTTGTCGAAGAACGATGACTCTTCACGGTCACCGACTTTGAGGTAGCGGTAGAACACTTCGAGCTGGAGGGTGCAGAGGCACTGGCGGTAGATGGCATCGGCGGCATCGCCGGCGGGCCAGTTGGGACGGCCATGTTTGAAAGCGCCATCCGCCTGCTGGGCGGCGAGGATCTGCGGCAGGAACTGCTGGTTGTAGAATTTCCAGTCGTCGCCACCTGCCTGGAAGAAGGCCTGGGTGTAATAGTACCAGCAGTAGAGATTGCAGTTCTTGTTCCAGTCCAGCGGCTCGGCCGTCATGAATTCACGC
>JANYCZ010000012.1 GCA_025360015.1 Verrucomicrobiota bacterium
GTTGGCACGGCCGTGGCAGCCTCGAAGAAGGGGCGCGCGCACCCCTGTGCCTGCCAAAAAAACGAACCTGCCAGATGCGCTGCAATGCTTGCGCAAGCCCCCTCAGAGGCAGTTTTGCGCCGGGACTTTGGACACCGTTGACGCTCCGTGAAACGCAGCGGGTGTTCGCAAGGTGGATGGCGCGGCTCTAGAACTCGCTTTTCGGAGATGGGTTTCGCCAGTCGCCCTACCGCTTTCGACGGGGGTGGATGGCGCAAACAGGTCGATCTCGGCGTGGTGAGTGTGCGAGGAGATCTTCGGTGCCAGGCGTGGCCACGGCGGGCAGCGGGCTGGAAATACGCGCTTCGCACCCGCCCGCGAAAAAATGCGCATAACCTACTTGACCCATAGGATTTAAGGCGCTAATCCAAATCACACTATTTTAGTATATATATCAGGTGGAATTAACCCCCCACCTAACATGGCTGATCCGTCACTGCGGAAGGCTGCTGGACCAATCTCTGCACTGCGTGACCGCCAAAAACGGAGCGTCGGAAGCCTCCCGCCCAACGCAATGCCCGTTTCTTTTCTCCGTCAGCCATGGCCGTCACTGGCCCGCATCCTCCGCCTTTCATTGGCGCTCACCCTCACCCTCATTTCCCCCACCGTCCACGCGGCGACGCTGACATGGCTGGGCGATATGAATGCGAGCTGGAGCGCGGGCACCAGCGGCACCAACACGAACTGGGTGAGCAACACCCTGATCGCCAGCGGTGACAGCCTTGTCTTCAGCCTGGCCCAGAGCGGCGTGGCGAACCTGGCCACCACCAATGACCTCGTGGGGCTCACGCTTGGCGGCACAAATGCGATCACCTTCACCAATGACACGGGCACCGGCACGGGCTTCACGCTGGCGGGCAATGCCATCACCCTCGGTGGGAACATCACCTCCACGGGCACGACAGGCACGCATCTTCACACGATCCAGCTGGATCTGATCTTGAGCGGCACACGCACCGTCACCGCGGCGAACAACACGACCATCATCCTCTCGGGGAACATCAGCGAAAGCGTGGTCGGTTCCGGCTTCATCAAGGCAGGCGGTGACCAGGTCACGCTGGCGGGCAGCAACTCATTCACCGGCGCGCTCTCGGTGAATGCAGGCGTGCTTTCGGTGAACAGCATTGCCGCCAGCGGTGCAAACAGCGCCATCGGCGCAGGCAGCGTCATCAATCTGGGCAGCAGCACGGCCACCGCAGGCACGCTCACCTACACGGGCGCGGCCACCACGACCAACCGCACGGTGAATCTGGCGGCCACCACCACCGGAGCCGCGACGATCAACAGCAGTGGCAGCGGGGCGCTGCTTTTCACCGGTGCCTTCAACAATGCAGCCACCAGCGGCGTGAAGACGCTGACGCTGGGCGGCAGCAGCCTGGACAACAATGAGATCCAGACCGTGCTGAGCGATGGTGGTCTGGGCGGAACCCTCGCCGTGACGAAGGCGAATGCCGCTACGTGGATCCTCTCCGGCGTCAGCCCCTACACCGGCGCTACCACGATCAACCAGGGCATGCTTTCCATCAACAGCATCGCGGATGGCGGCGTCAGCAGCGCCATCGGCGCGGGCAGTGTCATCAATTTTGGCAGCGGCAATCAGACGGGCTCGCTCTTCTACTCTGGCGCGGCCGCGAGCACGAACCGTACGCTCAATCTCGCGGCCACCACCACGGGCAATGGCGGCGCTACGATTGATGCCAGCGGCACGGGCGCGCTGATCTTCACCGGCAATGTGACCAACGTGGCCACGGCGGGCAGCACCAAGACTCTCACCCTGAATGGCACCGCCACGGGCAATGATTTTCAGGGCGTCATCTCCGATGGTGGGAACGGCGGCGTGGTGGCAGTGACCAAGGGCGACAGCGGCACGTGGCTGCTCTCCGGCCTGAACACCTTCACGGGTGCGGTCTCGGTGGTGAAGACTTCGCTTTCGATCAACAGCATCGCGGACAGTGGCGTGGCGAGCGCACTCGGTGCGGGCAGCACGATCAACCTGGGCAGTGGCGCGCAGGTGGGCACCCTCATTTACACCGGCACGGGCGGCTCGACGAATCGCGCCATCGTTCTCGCGGCCATCAGCACGGGCGGTGCCACCCTCACCAACAACGGCAGCGGCGCGCTGCTTTTCACCGGCACGTTTGCCAATGCAGGCACCAGCGCCAGCGCGAAGACCTTCACTCTCAGTGGCAGCAACACGGGTGCGAATGAATTTCAAAACGCACTCGTGGACAGCGCGGGTGGCGCGCTGTCGTTTGTGAAAACAGGCCTGGGAGCGTGGACGCTCTCCGGCGCGAGCAGCTTCACCGGCGCGGTTTCGGTGAGCCAGGGCACGCTGACGCTCAGCTCCATCGCGGACAGCGGTGTGAGCAGCGCTGCGGGTGCGGGCGGCACGATCAACCTGGGCAGCGGCACCACGGTGGCGGGCACCCTGATTTACACGGGCGCAGGTGCGTCAACGAATCGCACGATCAACCTTGCAGCCACTACGACAGGCGCGGCCACCATCAACAGCAGCGGCAGCGGCGCGCTGATCTTCACGGGCGTCATTTCAAACGCAGGCAGCGGCGCGAAGACGCTCACGCTCGGTGGCAGCAACACGAGCGGCAATGCCATTCAAAGCGCGATCACCGATGGCAGTGGCACGCTGGCAATCACGAAGGCAGACGTCGGGGTGTGGGCGCTCGCGGCCACGAACACCTATTCCGGCGGCACCACTGTGAGCGCGGGCACGCTGGCGCTGAACTCGGCCACCGCCATCGGCACGGGCACGCTGACGATCACCGGCGGCACGCTGGACAGCACCAGCACGGGAGGCATCACGCTCAGCACGAACAACGCCGTCGCGCTGAATGGTAGCCTGGTTTTTGGCGGTACGAACAGCCTCAATCTGGGCAGTGGCGTGGTGTCCATCGGCAACGCGAACCGCGACATCACGCTGAATGGCAGCAGCACGCTGACGCTGGGCGAGGCGCAGTGGAACTCCATCGCCAACGGCCGCACCTTCACGGTGAACCAGGGCAGCGGCAGCGGCGCGAGCCTGGTGCTGGGCGGCTTTCAGCTCAACGTGAACGCCGACACTGCGGCGCGCAATCGCATCATCACCGGCACGGGCAATGTCACGATCAGTGCGGCGGTGGCGAATGGGAATGCCTTTGCCAATGGCCTCATCTACTCCGGCAGCGGCACGCTGACGCTGGCTGCGGCGAACACTTACACTGGCGTCACCGTGATCAATGGTGGCACGCTGAAACTCAGCGGCACCGGCAGCATCGCCACGGCAGCGAATCTGGCGATCAACGCGGGCACCTTCGATGTCGGCGGCACAGCGGCCACCGTGGGCGGCGCGCTCATCCTGGGCAGTGCGACCTCCACCGTGGCGGGACAAACCGCCAGCCTGGTGAGCAGCGGCGGCGGCGGCGGCAGTTTCACCCTCGGCGGGAATGTGACGTACAATGCGGGCTCCGCCGGTTTTGAAAACGGACAGGCTCTCATCTCCACCGGTCTCATCCTCACGGCGGACGCGACCCTCACCGTGAATGACAGCCCAAATGCCGCAGTGGATGTGCTGGTGTCCGGCGGTATCAGCGGCGGCTTTGGCCTCACGAAGGGCAACGGCGGCACGCTGCGCCTCAGCGGCACCAGCACCTACAGCGGGCAGACGCTGCTCAACAATGGTGTCACCGAAATCTATGCGCTGGGAAACATCGGCGTCGCCAGCTCGCTGGGCACGGCGGACAAGGACGCGGCCTCGGGCATCATCCGCTTTGGCAGCACGACGAACACCGGCGCGCTGAGCTACCTGGGCACGGGCGACAGCACCAACCGCCGCGTGCAGATCGGCAGTGGCACCGGCGCGACGGCCACGGGCGGCGCGGCGATCCTCAGCAACGGCAGCGGCGCGCTCGTCTTCACCGCCGCCACGCTGAACAGCGTGGTGACCGTGGGCGCAGCGGGAGGCAGCACGGCACGCGTGCTCACCCTGGGCGGCAGCAACACGGGCGCGAACACCGTGCAGGGTGCGATCATCAACAACATCGGCGCGGGCACCAGCGGCACGAATGCGGTGGCGGTGGTGAAGCAGGACGCGGGCGTGTGGAGTCTCGGCGGAGCCAGCACCTACAGCGGCGGCACCACGGTGACGGGCGGCACGCTGCTGGTGAACAATGCGGGCGGCTCCGCCACCGGCACCGGCTCAGTGACCGTCGCCACAGGAGCAAGACTGGGCGGCAGCGGCACGGCGGGCTCGCTGGCGGCGGGTGCGGCGCTGACGCAGCAAAGCGGCGCGGTGATCTCCGCCGGGCAGAACGGCGTGGTGGATGCGCAAACCCTCACGCTCCAAGCGGCCGCAGGATTCACACTCAGCGGCAGCCTGGAGCTGGACATCACCGGCGGTGGCGCGAGCGGCGTGCTGAATGCACAAAGCAGCAACAATGATCTTGTGGTATTCAGTGGTGGCGCGGTGTCACTCGCCGGAGCCACGCTCAGCATTCACACGGCGCTGCCGGTCACCAGCGGCGCGTGGGCTGCGGGGACTTCATGGAAGCTCATCAACTGGACCACGGTGTCCGGGACGTTTGACAACCTGTCTGCCTCCGGCGGAACGTCCGGCAATCTCGCCGGCCTGCCAGATCTCAGCAGCCTCGGCCTCGCCTGGGACTGGAGCCAGTTTTACACCGGCGGCACGCTGAGTGTCGTGGGCTTGCCCGTCGCCGTGCCGGAGCCCTCACGCGGCCTGCTGCTGATGGGCGGCCTGGCGTGGCTGCTGCTGAGAAGGCGCAGGCGGGCGTGAGGCGGAGATGAATGCTGTTTGCGATATTGGTTCTCGATAAGGCTCTGTTCTGGGAGGAGGTGGGAGGTGGAAGAGGGGCGCTGGCTTTGGCGGGAGAACGAGCTGAAGCTCTGGAGTATTTTCTCTATGCGGTCACGCAGGAAGTCTCTCTCTGACGCTGCCATCATCGGAAAAGAGCACCACTTCCGCAGTGCCTTTCGCCAGAGCCTCGGTGAAGACCAGGAGACAACGGCCTTCGGGTGAGTTTCTCTTGGAGGGGAACAAGATGCCGTCGAAGCGACCGCTGGCAAAAACAGCGCGGCCGAGAATCCAGGTGACAGGGTCTGTCCCAAACAAAGCATGATAGCCTTCCCAAGCGCTTTGTACCTCCGCAGGCGTCAGGCGCAGGGCATGCAGTACGGTGGCATCGGTGAGATCGAGCACACGCTGCAGTTTCACATCCACCTTGAAGACCACCGTTGTCCCGCCGCCTGACCGATTCCATTCCTCCACGGATCCCGTGAACTCGGCTCCAGCCGTCAGCCGCTCGACCGCCACATACAGACCGGCATGGTCGCCGGGTGGGCTGAAGCGCTGGCCGCTGGCGCTGAGCTTGGGCCCGAGATCGTAAAGCAACCTCTTGGGATTGGCGGCCTCATAGGCCTGCAGCGACACGATGCGATGACACGTCTCCTCGAAGATCCCGCCAGGGATCTTCCGAAGCGCCTCATCAAAGCGAGCCTTCGCGGCCATGTCAGGCGGGATGTCCGGTGAGGAGGCTCTGCACTTTATCCGCGATCACCTGAGCATGCCCCATACGGATCAAGTCCAGGGGGGAAAGCTGCCTGCCCTCGTACTCGGGAAAGTCGGGATTGGGCTGATTGAGCCAGGTCTTGAATTTCGACTCGTCGCCGCCACACCACAGTACTCCGCGTGCTGCTTTGACCAGCGGCTCCAGTTTCTCCTGGATGCCTTTGCTCGTGGGATTGGCATGAATGGACTGCTTGGACACGCCGCAGAGCGTGCCCATCTCCGCCATGCTGAGGCCAAAAAGTTTGGCGATCTTGCCAGCATCCAGCCTGCCGCAGGCTTCGTCGCTGAACCTGTGCCGGATGGCCAGATAAGGGGAATGATCTTTGTCCTTGCGGTGGAACTCCAGGCTCCAGACGGGAAGCCATTCTTTTAACGTGGCTTCCACTTTGGCGAGAGTGATTTTCTCCGGTTCATCCTCCACCACCATGCCAAACCGCGTGGTGCGCCCCATGGACTGAATGAGGTTTTGCACACGCGGCTGATTGAAGACCTTGGCGTTCGTAACAGCGAGCATATGGGAGTCAGCAAATTCGTGCCCGTCCAAGACCCTGCCGAGGAAGTCTTCGGCTTTGGCTGGAGAGCCGGCATTGACGATGAACACGCTGCCGAGGCTGTGGTCAGGCGACTCCATCACGGACGTCTCGTCAAGGAGGTATGTGAACTCATAGGTCTGACCATCTTTCGTTTTGAGCTTTCTGGGCCCTGCGGAAAGCTGCTCCACCTCATGCCGCAGCGTGGGCATCCGCCCCTCTAGCATGACATTCAGTTGTTCGATCGGTTCAGGCATAGCTTGTGAGGTAAGAAGCCACTTCGTCAACCTTTCGTCAACCTCTTTTAGGAGAGAGAACGGCGGTGGAGGTGCGGGAGTATTTCATTCCTGATTTCTCGAACTGGAAGGACTATGATGCGTTTGAGAAAGGCTTTGCGCGGCTGCTCAAGGATCTGCGAGCGGAGGAGAAGGCGGCGGGGTGAGTGACTGAGAGGGCATGATGAATGAGAAAATCCGAGCTTGAATGGCATGCCTCACGCCAGATTATTGATTGATGAACGACCATCCTTCAAACGGCGCCTCACGCATGGTTGCCAGACTCATTGATGAAGTGCTGGCGGGTGAGTTACCGCCCGAGATGGCACTGGAGGACTGGCCTCGTTCAGAACCCGGAGACAAGGCGCTGATCAATGCGGCGTGGACGGCGTTGCAACATTTTGCCGATGATGAAGACATCCATAGGGTGGATGCGGAATATCTCGAGGCGGAGCGCAACAAACTGAAAGAGTATGCGTCGAGATTGAGAGCGCATGTCGGCACAGATGGTGAATGAATGAAAAGGATGCAGGGCAGTAACAGAAGGGCCATCAAGCTGCGGTGCAACCAAGGTTCTCTGTTCCCTGTTCCGCAGGAACAGGGCTGCTTTGGAAGACCTGGATCTGATTTGGAGTGCGGCTGGAAGAATGCGCTGAACATTAAAGCCGGAACGGGCTAAAGTCCGAACTACGAGCGAAGAATCCAGAACCGGCTAAAGCCGGGACTACAATACGAAGAACCGGGACTCTGAACTGGGCAATTCACCGCAACGTGGCGACTTGGGTGCATGCGGTGCTTTTTGATCGAGGACGAGTTCGAGTAGGAGGACGAGGACGAAGATGCCCCCCCTTCCCCTACGCTTTCATTTCGCTGATCTGCTTCGTCGCGATGCCAATCGGCCTGTCCAGCGGCACCCCTGCACACGCCAGCATCGTAGTCAGAAGGTCGCCTTGGTTGCCTTTAGTCGTATCGAGGTAGCGGCCGGTTTTGACGGTGCCGCCGGCTTTACCGGCGAGGATGAAGGGGAGGTTTTCGCGGCTGTGTTTATTGCCGTCTTCGAGGCCGGAGCCCCAGAGCATGAGGGAGTTGTCGAGCAGGGTGCCGTCGGCTTCGCGGATGCTGTGCATGCGTTTGATCATGTAGGCGAACTGGGAGATGTTGAAGGCGGTGATGGCGGCGACTTTGCCGACTTTGTCGGGCTGGTTGTTGTGGTGCGTCTGCGAGTGGTGCTCGTCCTTGAAGCCGAGCTCGGGGTACGACACGCCATTGGGCGTGGAGCCGATGTAGGTGGAGACGCGGGTGGTGTCGGTCTGGAAGGCGAGGACATTGAGGTCGCACATGACCTGCATGTACTCGCTGCGCTTGTCGCCGGTGGGGATTTTGATCTCGATGGGCGGGGTGTCGGTGCCACGGTGGCGGCTGGGGGCGAGGCCGGATTTTTCCAGCGCGGCTTCCTTCTGCCGGTACTCGATGGCGGCGATGCGGCGCTCCACGGCGCGCACGCTGTCGAGGTATTCGTCGAGCTTGTGCTGGTCATCCTGCGGGAGCTGCTTGCGCAGATCGCGCGCGCCGGTGATGACGAGATCAAGCATGCTGCGGTCCAGCGCCTGGGCCTGCGCACTGGCGGCGGTGGGCGTGCCGCTGCCACCTGCGGAGTTGTTTTGATTGAAGAGGCGATTGAGCACGCTGCGGGGATTGATCTCGGCGGGGACGGCCTGCGTGGCGGAGCGAAAGCTGCAGTGGGAGTAGTAGCCTTCGTTGAGTCCTTCCTGATTTTCCTTGTGCGTCTGCGGCATGGTGGCGAGCTCGAGCGAGGGCAGCGCGGTGAGTGCGCCGATGTAGTTCGCGGCGATCTGGTCGGCGGAGATGGCGATGTTGATGCGGTTGCGCTGGCGTGAATCCGGAAGCTGCGCGGTGAGCCAGGTGGAAAGCTCCAGCGCATGCGGTGCGCCATTGAAAGGGGCGATGGGGATGCCGCCGATGCCTTTCATGAGCAGGCACTGGTCAAGCACGCCGCGCAGGGACTCCAGCGCGGGCGGCGGGGTGCTGAGGTAGCTCTCCGGCGTGGCAGGCCAAAACTGGTCCATGATGACGCCGTGGGGCATGTACATGAAGCCGAGGCGGACTGGGGGACGTGCTGCGGCGGCGAGGGCGCTGCCTTTCTTGGCTGTCTCGGCCCAGCCCATGACTTCGAGCAAGGGGAGAGCGAGGGTGGCGCCGAGGCCGCGCAGGCAGGTGCGGCGGGAGATGAGGGGGCTTTTTGACATGGAAAGGGGTGATAGGAATACTGCGGGAGGAAGCGGTTTCTAGCAGTGGGAAGAGGGGTCGGCGGCTCCTGCGCCCGCCGGGTGGCTGCGACTGCGGAAGGGCGTGGTGTCGTGACACGGGTCCAAGAAAGACCGACCTTAAAGGCAGGATAACTGGTATTGAACAGCAGGCAGAGGGTGAGCAGAATCAAGGTGCTGACGCCATTGAGTTTCAGGATGGGTTTCCACAAGGTGGAACCTTCAAAAAAGGCGAAGAGCAAGACCACCATCAGTGCGGAGGTGATGATGATGATGATGATGAAGATCCAGCAGGCGATGAGCAAAGCGCCGAAAACCAATGGCGGCACCCCATAAGCCAGTAGAGCCGGGATCAGGGTCATGTGCAGCGGCTACTTCTTGGGCAGATAAGGGAGGCGGGTGGCGGTGATTTCCTGGCCCTGGGCATTGGTGCCTTTGATTTCTTTGCCGCCTTTGACGAGGTGGAGCGTGTCGATGTAAGCGCGCGGACTCACGGAGCTGCGATGAAGAGGGCACGAAGCCATGAGCACCCATCCTTGCCGGTCGATCCCAACCTCCCATTGCCTGCTGGTCCTGGCGCTGGCGCTGATGCAGCTCGTGAGTTGCACTCACAAAAAAGGTGGCGTGCCAGGTGGGCTGGGCGCACGCGAGGTGCTGCGCTGCACGGTGGGCGCCTCGTTCAAAGATCCGGTGGGCTCCGCGCACATCGGCGGCGTGGTCATGCGGGACCGGCTGCGCACCCTGTGCCTGGGCAATGCGGCCGTCATTCGCCGTGCGGGTGCTGGCACCCACGCGCTGCCCGCAGGCACCGGCGCGGGCGGGGAGGCCTTTGAGACTTTGCTGGACCACGAGAAGCTGCCGCAGCGCACCACGGGCTCGCTCGAGTTTTTCATCGACGGCCGGAACTTCTTCCCGTTGTACTTCAAGGAGCTGCAGGCAGCGCGCAAGAGCATCGACATCGAGACCTTCATCTTCGACAATGATGACTTCGCCGTGCAGGTGGCGGACATCCTGCGGGCCAAGTCCCGCGAGGTGCCGGTCCGCGTACGCTTTGATGGCCTGGGCAGCGATCAGGCGGCGGCGGTGAATGCGAAAAGCATGCCCGCCGGCTTCACGCCGCTGAAGAATGTGAGCGACTACCTCACCGCCGGCACCAGCCTGGAGTGCCGCCGCACCGGCAATGCCTGCTTCCGGGCGGACCACAGCAAGCTGCACATCATCGATGGAGACCGCGCCTTTGTGGGCGGCATGAATCTGGGGCGCGAGTACCGGTATGAATGGCATGACATGATGGCGCGTGTGGAGGGCCCGGTGGTGCAGGATTTCGTGCGGCTGTATGACCGGCGCTGGTGCAGTGATGCCTGGTGGCGGAGGCTGCAGCGCAGGAAGCCCGCGCCAGAGCCGGTGGCGGGTGCGGTGGCAGCAGCAGCGTCCACCGGGAAAGACGGGGCCAGGAAGCGCCAGCTGCCGCTGCGCGTGCTGCACACAGACGCCTGCCGCGGGCAGCAGCAGATTTTGAAGGTCACACTGCTGGGCATCCGCTGCGCCGCACGTCGCGTGTGGATCGAGACGCCGTATTTCTCCTGCGATGAGATCATTGATGAACTGCACGCCGCGCTCAAACGCGGAGTCGATGTGCGCATCGTGGTGCCGCAAAAGGCGGACCAGAAGATCATGGACAAGAACAACGCGGCTGATCTGAAAAAGCTCATCGAGAAAGGAGCCAAGGTCTGGGCCTATCCCGGGATGACCCACCTCAAGTGCACCGTGTGTGATGAGTGGGCCATGTTTGGCTCCGCGAACTACGACACTCTAAGCCAGCGCATCAATGTGGAAATGAATCTGGCCACCTCCGACCCGCGCACCGTGCACACGCTTGCCACGCGTGTGTTTGAGCACGACTTCCGCACCGGCAGGCGCGTTACCTCGGCCATGGCGCAGGCGAAAGGCGGGCCGCTCGACGAATTGATCGGAGATCAGCTTTAAGGTGGGTGGATTTGCAAGGAAGATAGCTGCGCTGCCCTTCAAGGCGGCCATAAAGTCATCTTTGATCCTGATGTGTTTTTCAGCCTCTGCAGCCGCCCTGCGGCTTTCATTGACAACAAGAAAACAGCGTCACCCTGCGAGGGCAGGTGAACTCTCGCAGGGTGCGCTCTACTGTGTGCAGACCAGCCTTTTTCACTCGACCATGAACCGAGCGAAACGGCAGCCGTTCTGACACGGGTTGACTGCCCTTATTTCCGGTCGGTGTCTCCCTTGCGGTCGGTGTCTCCCTTGCGGTCGATGTCTCCCTTGCGGTCGAAGTCTCCCTTGCGGTCGGTGTCTCTTTGGGAGTGTCCGGTCTTGTCGTCAGAATCCTTCCGCAGCTGTCCAGGAGCATTTTCTCTGGTATGATGTGCGTCAGCAGCGCCCTTGCCGTGAGTGTCTAGGCTGGCGCCAGCGCCCGTGCTGGTGCTGCCACTGCCGGGGGGCGTGCTGGAGGCTGAGCCGGTGCCTGAGGCGCGGCCGCCCGTGCCGGTGCCGCCATTGGCCGTGCCGCCATTCGTGGTGCCGCCCGTCGCCGAACCTCCCGTGGTGGCCCCGCCCGTGGTGGCGCCGCCCGTGGTATTGGAGTTGATGGTGGCATGTGGCATGATCTTGGATTTGCCGTCGAGTGTGATGGAGCTGCCGGAGGTGGCTCCGCCGGTGGTGGAGCCGCCAGTGGCAGCGCCTCCCGTGGTCGCGCCTCCGCGGGTGGTGCTGCTGGCGCTGCCGCCAGTGCCACTGCTGCTCGCAGTGCCGCTGCCAGAGGTACCAGAGGTGCCGGAGGCTGTCTGTGCATTCACAGACAGGCCGATGAGCGTTGCTGCGAGGGTGGTGAGGATGGTTTTGGTTTTCATGTTCGGTAGGGTTGGATTTAAACGACTAACAATTACGAAATCGAAATAAATGCAGGTCACCCGTGTCAGGGGTCCTTCGCATGCACGCATCAGGGGTGCCTCTCCCCTGAGAACCGGAGGGTGGAGTGGCTGAGCCAAGCCCTGACCGCCACCTCAGGGAAGATCCCGCCTCCGGAACAAGTCGCCGCGGTGCCGCAGGATCGAGGACGAGGAGAAAGATGAAGGAAATAATTGGCAATGTCCGAAGATACCACATAGCAGCATTTTACAGCTTGCATTACCCAATCTCGGCCCAAGAGATTACACATGTCATTTCTCTTTGCCAGCTCCCATCCCCCTGAAGTCAAACGCCCTGACCACGACGATGCGGAGGAGGTGGTGGATGAGCAGGAGGAAGAGCCCATGCGCCGCAGCGGTTGCGTGCGCGCCCTCAGCCATCTGCCCGCCTCACGGCCGCGTGCCGCGCAGCAGCCACAGCGTGGCACGCGGCGGGATCCGGCGGGCCTGGAGAAGATCCAGATCGATGACGCCAATCCCCGGTTTGTGGAGCACGTGCGCGCGGCCATGCGGGCGGAGGCCGGTGAGTCGCCGGTGGCGGCCGCGCTGCTGGGCCATGTGGGCGCGCTGCCCGGCAAGATCTCCGTGAAGCGGCGGGATGCGGGCCTTTCCTGCACCACCACGGACAAAGACGGCAACGTCACCGTGTCTGTGAATCCGAAGGCGATGACCGGCGCCACGATGTCGCATGAGCTGGGCCACGTGGTGCAGCAGGCGCATGCGTTTCACGCGCTGCAAAAAATCCGGGGCGCAGGACGGTCGCCCACGGGTGCGGAGATCGAGGCCGCCGTGGAGGCCGGGCGCAATGCGCTGCACCAGGTGGTGCCGGTGAAGGACGAGCGGGACGAAGGCCAAGAGCACAAGGAAAACGAAGCCATGCGCATCTCCAACATCGTGAATGCAGAGCGCACCGCCAGCGGCATGCGCGGACTGCCGGAGGCGCAGAAAACCCCGCGCGAATTCTGGTCCCGGCAGAGGAAGAAACAAAGCGATCCGCAGCACCAGGACAATGAACTGCCGATGCCTGCGGACAGCTTTTACGGAAAGTACGATTTCAATCATGTGAAGCGCGCGCTAGGCTTGGACGCCCACGGCCAGAAGCCGGCCCAAGCCTCCCCTTCCCCGCACGCGCCATGACTCCCGCGAGACTCTGCCCCTGCCTGCTGTTCCCGTTCCTGCTGCTGTTCGTCCTCAGCGGTCGCGGCCAACGCGCACTCGGCAAGAGGCACCGGGGCCGAATAGTACCGGCTGTATTTTCTCCCCTCCCCCGCGCATGCCTTCCACGTTTTCTCTACCCCGCTCCCTTGTCTTTGGCCTGCCACTGCTGACGGTGGCGGCGTGACTGCGGGGGCTAGGCAGGAAGTCTGCACTGGGAGCGCTGGTTTTTACCGGCTCTGGAGTGTGCCCCCTGAGGCGCGAACCACCCATGCGCTTGCTTCATTCCGCACGGACGCAGCAGGGACGTTCGTCCAGAGCCGATGCTGCGAAGCCGCGAAGCGAAACATCGGCGCTCCCAGTACTGCACCTCTCCAGCGAGGTTGCAGGTCCATGAAAGCAGGGACATCACCACTTCAATGCATGCCATTCCTGCCTGGCATGTTATACCACCCTTTTTGCACCCTGCCCCCATCTTCGGCACACTAACTTGCTCTGCCAGCTGACTAAGGCGCGGCCTTTTCCATCTTCAGCACCTTGGCACCGAGTTTCTCTGCGCTGGTTTCCAGCAGCACGGTCATCGTGGCGTCGATCTCGTCATCCATCTTGGGAATCTGGCCGAGGAAGGCGATCTTCACCGTCACGGGGCTGCCGGCACTGTGGGGCTTGGCCGCATCCACCACGCTTTGCGGCGTGTAGCTGGTGGCATACTGATCCGCAGTGGCGCGAGACTTGCTGCCTTTCAGGAGCTTGGTCATGTAGGCGTTGGCTGCGGCATCCAGCACGGACATGAGGCTGGTCTGGCGGAGGTGCTTCCCATCCTCCGCAATCTCGATGAGCAGCACTTCGCGGCTGGCCCATTTCCCGCCATAGCTCAGCACGCCCAGGTGCCGGCCACCTTCATTCGGCCCCCACAGCACGTCCAGAGTGGCGTGATTGAGCCCTGGAAAGCACGCCAGCTCATCGTCCCCCGTGAGCGCCGTTTTCAGACGGCCGAGCACGCGCTTCTCCTTGAGGGAGACGACGATGTTTTCCGTGGTGCGATTGTCCACCGCCACCTGCTTCACTTCATCGAAACCTCCGAGGGCCTCGGTGTCACTCGGGCGCACGTCTCCCGTCACGAGCTGAGGAAAGGCGGCGGGCGGGGTGCCCTTCGCACGGGAGGTGAAGAGCACGGCGAGACCGTCGTCTGTATCGGCATCGCCTGCGACGATCCAGCCCACTTCCTTGCCGGCTTTGAGCAGGGCGTTGATATCCTCCGCCGAATCCTCCGCCCGCACCCGGGGTGGCAGCAGGCATGAGAGACATCCAAGAACAAGCAGCGTGAGGTGGGGAATAGATTTCACAGAGAGCATGGCTATCAGATTTGCCCCCTGCGTCAATGCATGTCGCAGGTGACTTCAGCGTGCCCTTCGTGGCACCAGGGAGGCGTGCAGCCGTGAAGCGGCGGGCGGGTGAAATGGAACGGAGATTTTGAACCGCTGATTTGACGCTGCTGAGACGCTGATCAAAGGCCGTTCGGAAGTTCTGCATGAGCGTCATGTCAGCGGTTTAAGTCGCTGCATTTCCACGAGAACATTGAACAGTCATTCATACTACCATACACTACCACGGGAAAACATTTTAATCCTTGCATTCCCCAATCTGGGCCCAAGAGATTGAGGATGTCCTTTCTCCTTGCCAGCTCCCATCCCTCCGAAGACAATCGCCCTGAGGAAGAAGAGGAGGATGAGAATGTGCAGCCCATGCAGCGCAGCGGGATGGTGCGTGCCTTCAGCCACCTGCCGCAGCGGGCGCAGGGAGAGCCTGCTGCTCCGCGCCCATTTGCACCTACCTATCTCCCCTCCTGGGCCACCCAGCCGTCCAAGGCAGAGCATGATCCAGAGGCTGAAACTGCCCCGGACAGCCACGGGGACCGCGATCCACCTGCGGCAGCCGGCAGTGAAGGCGTCACAGGGCTGCACGCCGTGCGCCATTCACTGCCCGTGGGAAGCACTCGCCCGTTTGACCAGAGCGGATTCAGCGGCTCCTCCCGCAGCGACACCCCAGACACCTCATACGCCGATGCACCGCCCGAAACCACAGCGCGTGGTGAGGCCGACGGCCAATGCGGCGACTCATGGGACAACCGCCCACCGCAAACCCGGCCAGACACTCCCACCGCGACCACAGGCCGCTGGTTTGAAAAGCGCAGCACTCCCGAAGAGTTTTTTACCCAGCATGGCTTGGGTGCCAGCGGGCCATCGTCAAAGCAACGCCCGCAGGAATCTCAACGCGCCGTTGCAGCGCTGCAGCAGCAGGTGAGTGCATCCAATCCGCCAGCCCAGAGCGGCAGGCTCGCAGCGCAGCCGCAATCACCAGCCCAGGCGCAGCGCTCAGCCGCCGGCCCTGCGCAGAATGCTCCTGCTGCACCTCCGCCCCTGGCGGCAGGCGGGATTGACCCGATTTCCCCGGCACCCAAAACAACGATCCGAATTGGAAACTATCCGGCTTTTGAAAAACTTAACGCTTCTCAGAAAGAGATTGATGAGTGGAACACAACCTTCCGCAAAACCTATGGGAAGTTAGCAGCAGATGCCGCGAGGAAACACGGTGTCCCGGCCCGCTTGCTGGCAGCTCTGTCCGCCAACGAAGTGGCCGCACCCAACTGGAATGCACTCAATGCATTTGCTGACAGGAACACCCTGCTCACAAAATCAGTGGGGCCCTTGCAGATATCAGCCAAGACCGCCCTGAAGTATAAACTGGTTCCAATCGACAACGAGTTTTATGGACTGCCACAGAGTGACATCTGGGCCGCCATGCATGACCCTGACTTGCGGTACGCAGGGCAATCGCCGTCACAAGCACCTGATGCGCAGCACCAGGCACCGGCAAGGGATCTTCCTGCATTTACACCCAGCCAGAACCTCCTGCTGCGACGCACCCCATACCCGACCAGCATATATGACCCCAATGGAAGCAGGGTCATTCACGATTACCTGGATAATCCGGCCACAAGCTTTGATGCCGGCGCCAAATTGCTCAAGATCTATCTGCAACGCCTGGCGGACGATTACAAATCCGGTGCCTATTTAAATTACTCAAAAGATTTTCGTGTCTCAAACGGCTTTTCTTCACCAGACAATCCGATCCACAAGGACCTGAACACGCTGGCAAGCGGGGACAAAGACGCCATTCACAACCTCCATTTCAGCCCTGGACTGGCAAGGGCCCTTGCCATGATGTGGAACAACGGCGAAGATATCGTCAATGTGAAAGATATTTTCAATCAATCGCCCAATGCCCATGCGCATGGATACAACATGCAAAGCCAGCAAGTAAATCAAGACGACCTCATCCCCCGGGATTAGCAATGCCCAGCCCGTGCTCACGCCATGACCCCGCCCCTTCATCGCATCATCATCCTCGTATCAATCCTGCTGCTTCAAGGGGGGTGCTCGCGGAAAATACGGGTAAACACCTCGACCTTGGAAAGGGACATCCGAGGTGCCTATGAGGATTGCCTGCGGGATGAGGGAGGCGCCTTTGAATTCACTTCTCAAAAGGAATTCATCGCCAGACTGGAGGGCAAGAATTTACTTGGCATTCGCTATCTGGGATTGCCCCGGGACATGCGGGATCAAGACGGACAGGCCATCGATGAATGGGGGCGGCCCTTGCGAATCACCCGCCCCGAAAAAAACAAGCTTGAAATTCGTTCGGCGAGCGAGGACGGCATTTTTGGTACTGCGGATGACATCGTCACGGTTTATCCGCCGGTGCCAGGCGCGCGGAAGTAGTCCTGCCTTGTACGCGGTATGTGAGATGAATACTGTCTGCTAGTTGCACCCTGACCCCATTTCCCCACCCGCCAAAGCCCCCAATACAGTTGCCACAACCTCAGCCATTTTTATGAACTGCATTGAGAATCGCACATCAGGGTCATCCAATATTCTCCTGAGCAGGTCTGCTTTCACAACCGCTTGACGATAACAGGGACTTTTATACGCTCCGCGCTCCCTTAGCTTTTTCCCCTTTGAGATTGCCAAGCCCCCGGCGGCCCTTCAACATCCAGCTCGCCATCCCGCTGCTGCTCACCATTCTGAAAAAGCGCGCCAACCCTTCCGCAGAAAGCACGACGACCCACGACGCCGGAGACATCAGTGCTCCGGTCCCCACCGGCGGCTTCATGCCCAATCTCGACCCGATGGACTACGCCGTGCCAGCCCTCGGGCGGCTCGGTGTGCAGATGCCGCCAGAGACCGCTGCCGCACTGCTCGCGGTGCTGAAGGACAAAGATCAGGGATTCACGCAGCGCATTGATTCTGCCCTCGCGCTGGCACAGCTCGGAGACAGGTGCCCGCCGGAGATGCAGCAGACCTGCATCGCCCTGCTGCATGACGCCACGATTGACTTCAGGATCAGCACGGCCATCTGCATGACGCTCGGCGTCTCCGGCATCGACCCCGTGTCAGACGCGCAGCTCGCAGACATTCTCTCCCTGACGCGTGAAGGATCCGACGATGAATTACGCGCCTACTTCTACCTCTGGCTCGGCCGCAGCCCCGCCCTCTTGCAGGCGGTGCGCTGGCTCGGCCATCAGAGTGAAGACCCGCCGCTGGGCGACACACCCCCGCACGAGATCCTCAGCCTCATCTCACGCCTCTGGCCTCATGCTGCCACTCATGCCGAGCTGCGCCACGAGATGGCCCGGCGTGCCACCCAGCTCATCACCACTCATTTGAAAACCCAGCCGCTGGACGAAGGCACGCTGAAAGTGCTGCGCAGCCTCGCCCCCCAGCTTGCCGAAGATCCGGCGGCTGACTGCGTCACTGCACTTGCTCACGTTAAGGCCGCGCTGACGGCGGATGCGAAGGCGCGGTAAGTTTTTGCTGCGCGTGCGATCATTTTACGGCTCTCCTTTCCCCGCGCGCTCTGCTGCACGTCGCTGCGCTGCCTAGCGCCGAGCACGCGCCCCAGAATCTGCGACAACGCCCCAAGCACCCGGCCTGGCTCATCTACAATGCGAAGCATCCGGGTGAAGGCGTCTGAGGACCGCCGACCGGGGATCAGTTTAAGCCTTTTATCTTTTATGTCAGAACTGGCCGCTCTGCTTGAAGGGCGGTGGAGCCGAGCAAAGCGAACGCAAGGGGCGGATGTTTTTTTGAATAGCCTGCATGCCTTGTAGAATAAGGGCTCCAGCGTCAAATTGAGGCGATGGAGCCGGTGAAATTCGCCCTCTGGCACTTTGAACTGTCTTACAGACTGAGTGGCTCAGTTTGATTTGATCACTCGACGTTTCATCTCGTATGTACTAGCCTCACCGTGATGAACCGCTTGTCCGTTAGTCCGAAACTCATCCGCTGGGCGCTGGAGCGCTCCGGTATGGACGAGGCTGGACTGTTGGAGCGCTTTCCCAAGCTGCAGCAGTGGGAGAGCGGTGAGGTGCAACCGACATCGCATCAACTGGAGGATTTTGCCAAAGCGACGCTGACGCCCTTTGGCCTCTTCTTCCTCAAAGAGCCACCCGAGGAAAAATTGCCATTGCCGGACTTCCGGACGTTGCAGGACGAGCGCCCGCGTCGGCCCACTGCGGCACTGCTGGAGACAATTTACCAGATGCAGAGGCGGCAGGGCTGGATGCAGGAGACGCTAATCGAGGAAGGGGCGGAGCCACTGCCCTTCATCGGCACGGTGACACTGACTTCCAGCCCGGTATCGGCGGCGGAAAGCATTCGCCGAACTCTGGGAATGGAAGATGGCTGGGCTGAATTACACCACACATGGTCGGACGCGCTGCTGGGGCTGCGACGTGCGGTTGAAGGGGCAGGCATCCTAGTGGTGATCAACGGCATCTTTGGCAACAATACGAGCCAGAAGCTGAATCCTGAGGAGTTCCGCGGCTTTGTGCTATGTGACCGTCATGCACCACTGATCTTTATCAACGGGGCGGATTACAAATCGGCGCAAATGTTTACGTTGGCGCATGAGCTGGCGCATCTCTGGTTGGGCAAAGATGGCGTGTTTGACCTGCCGGATCTCCAGCCCTCAGATGATGAGGTTGAGAAATTCTGCAACCGGGTGGCTGCGGAGCTTCTGGTTCCGGAACGTGAACTGAATGCCTGCTGGCCGCGACTGGCGGGCAAGGCGGAACCGTACAATGAGCTGGCGCGCTGCTTCAAGGTGAGTCCCATCGTGGCAGCGCGGCGTGTGTTTGACCTGGGGCTGATCTCCCGTGAGGCGTTTTATCGTTTTCTCAATGCGTACAAAGATGACGAACGAAGAAAGGCGCTGAAGAAATCCAGCGGTGGTGATTTCTACAAGACGCAGGATGTGCGTGTGGGGCACCGCTTTGGCAGTGCCGTGGTGCGCGCGGCGCGTGCCGGAAAAATACTCTATCAAGATGCTTACCGCCTGACGGGTTTGCATGGCCGGACTTTTGATGAATATGCGCTCAAACTCGGCTTTGGCGCAGCATGAGCACCGAAATACAACATTACGTCCTCGATGCGAATGCCTTCATTCAAGCGAAGAGAAAGTTCTACGGACTGGATTTTTGTCCCGGGTATTGGCAGGCACTGATCTGGCACCATCAACAGCGTAAGTTGTGCAGCATTGACAAAGTTCAACATGAACTGAAACAAGGTGCAGATGAGCTGTGGCAGTGGGCACAGAATGAACTGGGTGATGCGGCTTTTGCCAGCACATCGACGTCAGATGTCACTGAGGCGTATTCAGAAATGGTAGCCTGGGTCATGGCCCAGACGCAATTCCTTGATTATGCGAAGTATGAGTTTCAGTCCGTCGCGGATGGGTGGCTGGCTGCATATGCCAAAGCCAAGGGAGCTGTCGTGGTAACGCTAGAGGTTCCCGATCCAGTGATTCGCAAGAAGGTGCCGCTGCCCAATGTATGCGATGCCTTTGATGTGGAGTACATCACGCCGTTCCAGATGCTTCGGCGGTTGAATGTGCAGTTCTCCTGGCAGCCTCCGACCGACCTATAAAAATAACGGACTTTCGGCTTTCATTTGCCGCAACCGCTGCGCAGACTTTTGAATGCTAGGATAAAGCGCGCAAGACTAAGGATCTTGTGCCGGAACAATGAGGCGGCTGTTGTTCTGGGTGAGTGGAGCAGCGGCTCAAAAATGTTGATGGCAGGAGCAAACGGTGCCAGGCCTTATGGGCCAGCCTGCTGCTGAAAGCAGCGGCCTGTTGCCTGCTATTTCAACGCGTATCGCCACCGCCACTGCTTTGCTGCGACAGCCCCATCCACAAAAAAGGAGGCACTGCCTTGCGGCAATGCCTCCCGTGATTCAACAACGAACGAACGAACGTTCGTCGATGACTTAGAACTTATAGCTGAGGCGCAGGCCCACGTAGTGTGCCTGCACGCTCTGGCGGAAGTACTGGCCCTGGTAGTTGAGCAGCAGGCCCAAGGCGGGGGTGAACTGGAAGTTCAGCCCGGCACCTGCGACCATGTAGTCCTGGCCGTAGCTCCGCGCTCCGCCGCCGACGACGAAGGGCTGATTGATGAGGCCAACGGTGGTGCCGTTGTTGTTGCTGAGGTTCTGGCGCTCATAGCTCAGGCGGGCCTGGGCAGTGATCACGGCGAAGTCGGTCTTCACAAACTTGCTCACCGACCAGCCAACGCGGGAGATGAGGGACTCAGCGGTACGCTTGTTGTAGGCCAAGGCGGCAAGGCCACCACCGGACTCGCCATAGGCGTCCACGGAGACGTGGGTGTAGTCCAGGCCGATGAACGGGCCGGTGACGAGGCTGTTGTTCTGGAAGCGGAAGTTCCAGCCGGAGTTGAACTGGATGGAATTCGTGTAGGCGTTGGTGTCACCGCGGGCGGCGGCAAAGCCGATGGGGTTGCGGTTCGTGTCGATGTCATAGCTGCCGAAGCTGTAGAGCAGATCGGCCCAGAAGGCCTTCTTCACATACGAGGTGTAGGCGCTCAGCGCGTAGCCATTCATGTCCATGGAGCCGACGTTGCCGGTGAAGGTCTGGCGGGACTCCAGCCAGTTGAGGGCGAAGCCAATGGCCACATTGGGGGTGACGTGTACTTCTGCACCGATGCCCTGAGTCCAGCTGTCCGACTGAATGCCTGCCTGCTGACCGCCGAGGGAGCCGAGACGGGCGTTGTTGTAGTTTGCCGAAGCATACACTTCCCACACCCCGGTGCGCGCCTGGCGCTGTGCGACTGGGCTTGGCGGCGGATTCTTGTCGCCCTGGCCACTGACCACGCCCTGGTCGTACTCGCTTTCATCAGACAGATCGCCCTGACCGGCGCGGAGGAAGAACAGGCGTCCATTCACATCGGTGAGGACACTCTGCGCACTGGCGAGAACGGCCTGGCCCATGGCGTTGGCCATTTGCAGACCGGTGATCGTATCAACGACGGTGAAGACACCGGAGACCTGGTTGAAGTTGCCGACCTGAGTAGGGCGGAGATTCAAAGCGGCGGTGTTAAGATTGCCTGTGAGGCCCAGATTGCCGGTGATGACGGCGCCTGGAAGAAGATTCACGACCTTCCAGCTGTCTCCACCAGTGAAGCCGGTCAGGCCGTTAGGATTGCCGATGACCAGGGTGCCGCCTGCGACGGAATTCAGCGTGCCGCCCAGGGTGAAGGTGTCCGAAGCACCGGGAACGAGGGTGTTGTTGCCCAGACCTGCGCCGGTGAAGAGATCGACCGCCAAGGTGCTGCCGAGGCCCATGTTGATCGCCGCGCCGGGGCCGGAGGTGGCAATCGTGAGATTGGATGCGACAGGAACGAGCAAGGTGGCATCGCCAACAACGATCGCCCCGTTTTCAGTGATGGAAGCCAAGGGTGCCTCTGTGATGGTCCCCGTGCCGGCAAGCGTCGCGCCTGGGGCAATGGTGTAGTTTCCACCACCGATGTGGGTACCAGTCACGTTGAGAGTTCCCTGATTGACTGCGGTCGTGCCGGTGTAGGTGTTGGCACCAGACGTCGTGAAGATGCCTGTGCCATTTTTGACCAGTGAGCCGCCGACGCCCGTCAGATTTCCAGCGTAGGTGCTGTTCCCGGCGTAGGGGACCACGCCGTCGTTGCCGACAGTGAGGGTGTTGGCGTTGAGGTTGGTGTTGCCGGTGCCTGAGAGGCTGCCAATGGTTTCATTGGAAAGCAGGGCAAGTGCGCCCGGTGCATTCACAATGACTGCGGCGGAGTTGGCAATCGCTGCGCCGTTTTGCAGCTGCAGGGTGCCCGCGTTCACGGTGGTGGTGCCAGCGTAGGTGTTCGTGCCACTCAGAAGCAGCGTGCCGGTGCCGTTCTTGGTGATCGAGCCGGTGCCTGGGCCGGAATCTGTGACCGGGCCGGAGATCGTCGTATTGTTGGTGCCATCGACCGTCAGTGCCTGACCTGCCAGATTGACCGCAGAGCCCACGACCAGCTGGCTGAATGGCAGAGGGATAACGCCTGAATTCCATGTCTGAGCTCCACCCAGGGTGATGCCGGCAAGGTTAATCGTCTGCACGGCGAGGGAATTGTTGACGATGCCCTCATTGAGAGTGATGGCATTTCCATTGAGAGTAAAAGCGCCCGCTAAGGGAGCGAAGGTGATGCCCGGGGTGAGAGGGACGCCGCCGCCCACGGTAAGAGCGGCAAGGTCATTATTGGGGGTCAAATTGACGCCCCCCGCAAAGATAATGCCATTGGGATAAACTGGCTGCGCGCCGCCCCAGTTGGCGTTAGTTGACCAGTTGGCGTCCGCGCCAGCACCTGTCCAAGTTTGACCCGCTTTGACCTCTTGGCAAAGACTGCTGAGGGCCAGCAAAGAAACGGCGAAAAAGCCTCCGCGGGCTCCCTTGTTTCGCAGCTTATTTTTTTTCAATGTGAGTTTCTTCATGAGTATGTCTTGTTGTGTTGGGTTTGTTTGCGTGACTCGGGCGGCTTCCAATCGCACGAGCGGATCTGTATAGATGTATCGATTTCGGGTTTCTACGGGGTGAAACCCTCCCTGTCTTTGCTCCGTCGCTTAGAGCTTCAGCCGGGGGTAGAACCCTTGTCAATGGCGTGCGCGCCACTACGCCGCCCATTGGCCTCTAGAAGCATCAGGAGCATCCCTGATCTTGCCATCAGGGATGCAATCAACGCCTGTTCCTCTGACTTTATGAGCACCTGACACCTTTCCAATTCCCCTCGTCACGGGCATCTCCCGTCTGCTGGGGCATGGCATTATCACCGGATCAAAAGCTGAGAGTTCCATTCCTGCTGGGTCGGTGAAACACCGCGGGGATGCGTCCCATCGGTCTTTGTCAAAAAAGTTTTGCACACTGACCCCATCCATCAGCCGCAGGTGTGTGGGAGATGCCAGCCGTCTTTCCACCCGGCCAATCCCTGCGGAAATACGAAGAGTGAGTGACGCTGCCCCCATGACGGGCGGCTGCTTTCAAAACACTCTCCCCTCCCCCTCACGCCATGAATACTCCTCTGCCCATGAATCAAGCGCTTCAGGTTTTTGCCATGCGTGCGGCGGCGCGCGCGGAGGCTGAGGCGCAGTCATCCTATCGCAATTTCCTCATCGTGGCCCCGGGCCCGGCCGGAGCCGCCACGGCACCGGATGAGAAGGTGAGAGAGCTCGCCCAGCATCTGAACCAGGACGGCTATGCGTACGTGGCGCACCCCAGCCAGCGGGAAATGGAGGACGATCCCTCCGGCGTGCGCTACCTGCCGCTGCGCCATGACCTGCCGGCCTTCGGCGTCATGACCGCCGTCATCGTCATCGGAGATCCCGCCTGGGCAGCACTCGCCGCCGCCACCTACCCGGAGGCAGACATCTTCCTGATGTAGCTCGTGCTGGAGCTGCGGCTCGGAGGGCACCGAGGTCAGGGTGGTGGAATGCCACTTCCTTAGCGGGGATGGAGCGGAGTTCGCTCAAGGGCGGTAATAAAGGAATGAAGCGTCGTGGGGCGCAGAGTACCTGGAGCGCGGGCCTCCGGGCCCGCAGCACGCCGCAAACACACGTCACTCCACAGCCTCCCTGCCGCCATCGCTCTCACGCAACCGGAGTTCTCGTGCTGCCGCTGTGCTGCATGCAGCCCCACGACTCATGCGCGCTCCTCCCAGCCAAGGCATGCGCGGCTGGCCTTCCCGACGTTCAACTACATTTGCACACTGTCCCCCTTTATACCGGTCAGCCATGGGGTGCCACCTTCCCGCTGCCCCGGCTCGCGTTCATTCACAGCCCTGATTGAGCCGTCATCATCGAGATGCATACAGCCGCCCCTCAAGACGGGGGCGATACCCCCAGCGAACAACCACCCCCCCTCCCCCATGAAATCCCTTCTCTATCTCCCTCTGTCCCTCTGCTGCCTTGCCTCCTCTCTTCACGCCCAGGTCACCACCGTGGTGGTGCCAGGGAAAACCGTGGTGACGCAAACCTCCCTGGATCCCCTGGTGGTGCAGCGTCAGCTCTCCATCGCCCCCAAGGTGGTGGTGGTGACGACGACGACTTCCCCGACCACCGTGGCCATACCGCCCAACGCCGTGCCCGTCACTTCCACGACGTCGGCCATTCCCACCACCCCTCAGGAGCAAGTGGTGAAGACCACCAAGACGACCACCGTCGTGGACACTCCCGGCAGGCCGCGCCGCGTGTACCAGTCCGAGCGCAACGTGGTCACCGTGGAAGATCAGGGCGAAACCCGTGAGCTGCCGTACGTCACCCTGCCGGTGCTGTTTGTGAAGGACACCGCCGAGCTGCTGGATGCCGAATCGCGCGCCGCACTGGAGCAGGTGGCGGGGGTGATCCGCAGCGTGGCCCAGACCACGCCGGGTGCGATGTTTGACATCGAAGGCCATACCAGCACCGATGGCACCGATGAATTTAACGCCACCCTCTCCGCCGCACGCGCCCAGCGCGTGTATGATGAACTCACCCGCAACTATGGCGTGCCCTCCGTGGTGCTGAGCGCCCACGGCTACGGTGAAAGCTACGCCATGTACCCCAACGGCACCGAAGCAGAAATGCAGCAGGACCGCCGCGTGCTGGTGGTGCGGACGAGATAGTCCGCAGTGGCAAGAAGACTAACGCGCGCCGCGCTGACCCAGAGTCGGCGCGGCGTGTCTGTGTCATAGCGAAAGCAAGAGCATGCCGAATCTGCCTTTGCACGGCTACGGGCGGACCAAGGCGCGAGCACACACCGCGCTGCAGCTGCAAGCTGCCAAAGCGTTTTCCAAAACGGATCCGGAAAGCGGCGCGTGGCGACGCTAGACGGCGTTTGGAGGACCAAGCGCCCTACCTCCCGCCCGGCGCTCGCAAATCCAGCGCTGGTAGGGCTGGCTGTCCTCAGCCAGCCGCCGCCGAAGCCCATGACCTGCGAGCAAGAAACAGCCTGCGAAACGCAGATGAGTTTCGCCCTGCGCACTAGACGACCTGCCTATCTCCCGCCGAGCACGCGCATGCCCAGCGCCGGTAGGGCTGGCTGTCCTCAGCCAGCCGCCGTCGAAGCCCACAATCTTCGAGCAAGAAACAGCCTGCGAAACGGACACGAGTTTCGCGAACCTCTCTAGACGTCACCTGCCTACCTCCCGCCGAGCACGCGCATGCCCAGCGCTGGTAGGGCTGGCTGTCCTCAGCCAGCCGCCGCCGAAGCCCATGACCTACGAGTAAAAAAAGGACTGCGAAACGAACACGAGTTTCGGGAAACGCTAAAGGCATCACCTTCCACCACTTCGCTCCGCACCACACCCGCTCCAATGGAGCTGCGGATTGGAGCGCAGGGTCAGCCGCGCCTCAGCGAGGCGACCCTGGGGCAGGGCAAGAAACGCCCGGGTAGCAAACGCTGCTTTCTTCACCCATCGCGCCTGCCAGCAGCGCCAGTCACGCCCTGCCGCCTCTACCCGATGCGCGCGCGCTACCAACATCTCAAGATCCACCATCAGCTCCTTTAACCAAGCACCACTCATTCCTGTGACAACCATTTCAAAAGCTCACCTCCTCATCGCGTGACGCAGACATAAAAATGGCCGGGATGCCTCACAGAGAGACATCCCGGCCTGAGGGATGAACAACGCTCAGTACGAGCGGGTCGTGCGCGTCTCCGTGGTGCTGGAAACGGGGACAACCGGAGTCAGTGGCGTCCTGCTGACGGTGGTCTCTTCCGTCGTGGTGGTGGTGGTGGTCGGGAGGGGACGATCATCCACCGTGTCACAACTGCTGAGCGTGAGAGCCAGGAAGCTGACTGCCGCCAGGCTGGCGAAAGAGAGAGGGTGTTTTTTCATAGGATGGGGGGTGTTACTTGTGACTTATTACTTCTTCGTTTCGGTGGTCGTCGTCGTGGTCTTCTCCGTGGTGGTCGCAGGGGCGGCCGGAGTGACGATGGTCGTGTTTTTCTCGATCACTTTGTCCGGAGCGGGGGCGGCCGTGTTGACGCGGGCGTCACAGGCGATCAGAAGCAGAGGGGCAAGCGCGAGGAGGAGATGTGTTTTCATAGTCGTAGGGGGTTGCGTGGTGGTGGTGTGTGTATGTGTGGTGAGATAGGCAGACTCTGAGGTCAAAAGCAGGGGGATCCGGGGAGAAGGAAGATCAGCGCGTCGTGGTCGTGGTGGTTGTGGTCGTCGTCTTCGTGGTTTTCTCAATGACCTCGGCAGGCACCGCCACGCTTTTGTGCACGATGACTTTGCTGGCTACGTGATGGCCGCCGACCTTCGTGTAATGCACGGTGACGGGAACACCCGAGCGCACCGTTTCGATGGAAACCGGGGCACCGGCTTCATCCACATACGTCGTGGTCTTGCTGGAGGTGTAGCGCAGCGGATCGGGCGAGCCTTCGGTTTTGATGAGGAGATTCTCCGGCCCGAACTCGGTGATGACTCCTGCCGTGACCGGCGTCGTCACCACCTCGGTGACCGGGGTTGTCACCACCTGGGTAGCCGGCTTCACGACAACGACCGCGCCGTGTGATTTACCGTGAGTTTTCACCACCACCTTCGAGGCGATCAAGGTATCGCCCACCTTGGTGTAATGGATCGTGGCAGGCAGGCCTGACTTCACCAGGGCCACATCCACCGGGTTGTCGTTTTCATCCACGTAATTGGTCGTGTCGCTGGAAATGTAGCGCACCGGCACGGTGCCCTCTTCACTCTTGATGGTGATGCCCTGCGGACCAAACTCACTGATGGTCCCCTCCGACGTGGTGACCGTGCGAGTGGCCTCCACCCTCTGGGCAGCAAGAGGATTTGCGGAAAGCAGGAGAAGGAGAGCGCCTGCGCAGAGGATCGCTTGGGGAAAGCTGTTTTTCATCGAGTCAGTGGGTTGGGTGTGGGTGCGTGGTGCGTGCATGCTGCGGTCAGCATTGCAGCCAGCACATACGGTGATCGTTCCTCATCGCCTTTCTGTGCGTATCGAAACTCACCGATACCAAGATAATCCTCAGGAGCCGCCCTGACTCCCCCACGTTTATTTTCATAAATGGATGATCTAGGCATCACCGCCACCGCGCAGCCGCAGCGGCGAGGTGACCGCCACGCCCGCGCCTCAACCCTTTGCACCGGAGATCACCTCACCCCCGCGATGCCTCTTTGAGGAAAGAGGGCCTGTGCATGCAGCAACTGTTAAGAATTTCTTAACGGTTCGCCAGGACAGCCGTCTCAGACATCGTCTTCAGGGGCGTTTGCTCCATCCTTGGACTTCGCCATTCACACCTCAGTGCAGCAGCAGGCTTGCGCGCGGTGTGGTGCGAAGCGCGATCAGCACGCACTAGCGACTGCGTGCATCGACAATCATGCTCCTCAAAACAAAAGGCGGCTCGCTCAAAGTCTCAGCCTGCTTCATGAGAAATTCGGCTTCAGCCTGCATGGCCGCTGCAGAGTCCAGCTTGTGGCCCGGCTCCGGCGTCCAGGCGACGATGAACAGCCCATGAGTCCAGCCCTCATTCAACCGTTCTTTGAGATAGGTATCGCGAAGCTGGGTTTGCATGGCAGTGCGTCTTTCCTTCGCATTGCCCTTCCTCACTTTTTTGAGCTCGATCAATACAGTAATCTTCTGCCCCCATTGAGTGAGGGTCTGCACCAGCACATCGGTGCGGTGTTCGGTATCTAGCTCGACTTCCCGCTCGATGATGATCCTCAAATCGTCGCGAAGCCAGTCGCGGAGTTCTTTGGCGATGTCCTCTTCGCCTCTGGATCTCCGTGGTTTTAAATCCCACAAATGCGTCCATTTGCCATGGATCAAGCTCTGCTCCCAGCGCTGAACACTCACGATCACCGCAGCCATGAGTTCATCGGCATCGCGTGCCAGCCGTGCATGCGGCGTGCTGCATAGGCGGAACAAATCGCCCGGCAAGAGCATGTCGCGGTCAGCTTTCCGCCGGGCCTTGCTGGCTTCATTTCGATGCCAGTCCAAATCGTGGCGGCGTCGGGTAGCATCTTCAGGCGTGTCTTTTTCAACCACTTCCGGGAGGTCGAGATAGAGCCCCCGCTGGGTGGCTGCGCCGATGATTCGATCACGAAAATCGACAGCCTCATCCTCGCCTGTGACCTGCCTAAAGTCACGTCCATTCGAACGGTGACGGTCCACGCGTGTGTAGGCCTGTCCACAAAGTTCTGCAACCATTCGCATGGAATCATCCGACCAATTCGAAAAATCAATTCTGCGTTCGTCAAAATCGATCATAAACACTGCCCGCCAGATGGCGCTCCGCGCGACCTCCAGACTATCGAAAAGGCCACTGCGGAACACTTCCTCGACACATCTTCCGTTAAGCAAGAGCAAGGCTGGCCCGGCGAGTGCTGCTTTCTGATCAAGACTCAGATTTTCCTGCCGCTCCTTGACGAGCCAAAAGCGCAGCACTTCCGCCGCTAGAGATTCATTCTCCTCGGCCAGCATGCGCATGGCATTGAAAAAGCCCTCCACTTGAATTAGTTCATCCCGCAGCAGCTTCGCCAGCCTCACACCACATTCCGCAGACCAAATGCTCTGGAATGAGCGCAGCTCGCCGAGCTCACCTTTGTTCAGGTAACGATGCCGGATCACAGTTTCAAAGGCAGATGGCAGCTTGTCAGAGAACCATTCGGCGAAACGCTCCAAACTGATGCCCTCAGGCACCTTACCAAGAGACCCCATGGAAAAGTCTGCCAGCATCGGGGCCAGCCAATGACTCCCGACGACTTCCCTCAGCGCTGCATCTTCAGACACACGAGGCAGGCAGGCCGCGAGCGCCAGCAGTCCTCCAATGCCATCACTCAGTTCAACGGACTCTTTATCTAGCAGGTAGCGAACGGCGGACTCGATCATCCATTCGTCACCAGGGCCAATCTTTGAGATGGGTTCAAAGGTAACCATGCTTGGCCCTGGCCCGTGTGTTCTTGCAGCGAGAATCCTGGTTACACCTCCCCAAGTTATTTGCCCGTGCTCATGCAACCCCTTGCATTTTTTCGTGTAGCGATCCAGATCTGCTTTGTGTTTGGCGTCCCTTTTATCGTGTTCAGCCTGCCAACCAGCCGCTTCAGCCTCCCGCTTCAGCCGGCTTTCCTCGGACAGGCGCATGATTGCTTCTGACAAGCTTTCCTCCTGCGCAGGCGTTGGTAGAACGGAATGAATTTCAGGCATCGTGGCCCAGGCCTTGTTCAGTAGCCTGCCACGCTCGCCTGCCAGATCAGCCCGCCACAGAGATGATCTCAGTATTAGCGCCCACCGCCAGCGGTCCTCTGGAGCAGCCTGGAAGAGTTCAGCCATGCCCCAGTCAAAGTCACCATCCGTGACCATATATTCTTTTGACCAGAGCCATTTCATCTCCGTATCGGTCACGAAGCCTGGATGCAGCATCAGGGCACGAATAATGGAGCGCCGATGCGCGTCATCTCGAATGCCCAATTCCTCAGCCTTCCAACTCGAGTTAAGGTCATGGTGCGGAGAAACACTGCGAGCTAGGCACCTGTGCCAATAGTCGCAAAGAACTCTAGCAACTTCGGGACGCTCGAAATGAGCGATCGCCAACTTGAATGCCGCCTTATGAAGGTGGTGGGGCATTGCAAGTGTGTCACGAATGCGCTCAGGATGCTCTGCAAGCTTGGCAAAAACCGCAGGAAGATCATCAATTGTTAGCCTTTCGGGAAGAGATTGGACAACCGAATCAAAAAGACCGTAAACATCGAAATGTCGGGCAGGAACAAGCCATTGTAGAGCCTCGGTCACAGGCCTTTTTCCAGAGAGGATCTGCAATTCAATCGCCGCGCCCAGCAAAGTCCCTTGTTTATCGATGGGCATTTCACCCCGGAGCGCCGACTGCCATTTTTCGTCATATTCGGAAGCCTTTGCCAGCCGATATAGAGCACCCGCCATCTCGATTTGAACCCGCCCAGTAGATTCCGGGAAGAGCTCCCACAGCACAGGAGCAAGGCCTTCCAATTTGGTCTTTTCCGCGATTTCGATGGCGAGTTCTTTGCTGGCTTCGCAGACATCTGAACGGCGCAACCAGCGTTCGATCTGCGCATGAAGGCGTGAATGAGCTAGCGATGCCAGATGTGCCTGACGGATGGCAGGATCCAGCACGCCTATCTGCTCGGTCGCTTCGAGCAGCGCCTCCACAATTTCACTTCGCTCCGAATCGGGAATCCGTGCGCCATCGATGCGCAGCAGGACAAGTGGATCATGCTTGAGGACTATTTGGCGAAACGGCTTGTTCCGTCCGGCAAGCCATGCGGCCACAGCGCCGAGAGCGGGCTGCACACGCCACCGGCCTTTGTCTTCCCGCCCAAAGAGTTGTTTGAAGCGTGGCTCGTCAAGATTCTGCGCCGCCAGCCATTCTGCGGCGAGGAACTCCTGATGAACCTGACTACCAAAAACCCAGGCGGCATCGTCCAGCAGCCTGCGCAGCAGGCAGCTCTTGTGCACAAGGGCGTCCAAGTCTCTCTCCTGAATGGACTTATGACTGTTTTCCCACAGCTCTGTGTGATCTTTGAAGTCCTGGGCTGTCAAAAATTCAGACGAGGACGTGGTAAGGCGAAGATTAAGACGGCTTTTGCCAGACCAGATCATGGCGGCCGCCAGCCGTCCGGCCACCCTCCTTCTCCAGTCAATGTCGTTAAGCGCAGCAGCCCAGCGGCCTGTATCATCGGGAGAGTCTGTGAGGCGGCATTGGCTGGCAATTTGGTCCTCGATGGCCTGCGAATAGCTATCGCAGAGGGATTTTCTGCCGGACTGCTGAAACTGCTCTAGCAAGCCTAGCAGGCCCTGAGGCCAGCAGGCCACTGGCTTGAGGTGATGATCGTAGATCTGACTCCAAAACGTGTCTGCATCATCACCGAACTGGTGCTGGATCGTCCGCATCGCATCCGTTCGCCGCAAAGGACAAAGTATGAGGTATTGGGACCGGTCTGCCTGCCAGAGGGAGGCCAGATCCCTCACGCTGCTTTCTGGCCAGTCTGCCCAGCGGCAGGCGATGGCAAGCAGGAAAATGGGTTCTCCGTCAGGGCCTAAGTGGTCCAGCAGCCACCGTTTCAGCTTTGGCACGAAATTGATGTGCTCCAAGAGGGCTTCGTCCAGGCCATCGATAAACAGGCGCGTCTGTGCCGGAGCATCTTTCATCACCCGGTCGAGAGTCGCCGGGATGTCGCTGCTGAATTCTTTTCCTTCGATCCAGCGGCAGTGGGTGCCGAGCCAGCCCTGCTCCCTAGCCTGCTCCAGTTCCCGGCTTTTGCCTGAGCCGGGCCTGCCGAGAAGAAAGAGGAACGGCACATCGCTAAACGACTGCAATGGGCCGATCCCTGGCCATGCGTCTTCGAAATGATGCTCAGCCCCTTCCATCTGAATGTGGTCGGGCAAAAAGTCGTCATCAATGCCCGGATTACCGTTCCAATAAGCCTCGGGCAGCCAAAGGCGGTGCCATGGCTGGAGAGCAATTGGAGTTGGAAATGCGTTCGACATTCGCGATTCGCGAATATAGTATCACGGATCTCGACATGCTCAAGCCCCATGACATCGTTGTCGCTCTTAAACTGATTCGGACAGACCCGAAGGCGGAGCCACCGACCTATGCCCGTTTGGCCATTGGGGTGGGATTGAGCGCCTCTGAGACCCATGCCGCCGTCGAGCGCGGCCTGCGGGCAGGCTTGTTGAGAAAGGATGCCCTCTCAGAAAGAACGATGCCCGTGGCGAACCTGACGGCGCTGAGAGAGTTCCTCCTGCATGGCCTCAAATATGTCTGGCCGGCAGAGCGGGGAGCCGTCACCCGTGGGGTGCCGACTGCCACGAGCCAGAACACCATTGCTTCCTTGCTGAATGTTCCCATGCCTGCCACACCTCTCGTCTGGCCCAAGCCAGATGGCGCGGTGCGCGGCGAGACCATCGAACCCCTGTATCCGAAGGTCGTGGGGCTGTGTGCCAGCGATCCAGAGTTGCACGAGTGGCTGTCGCTCATCGACATCATTCGCCTCAAGGCAGGCCGTGAAGCGTCACTGGCCGCCACCGAAATTGAACGCCGCCTGCGATGAATGAACTGATCGACGCCTCCCAATGCCGCAGTCTCATTGCCGAACTGGCAGTGATGCTGCCCCCCTTGTTTAAAAAGCAGGCGGAAAGGCGTATTGTGTCCTTCGGCGATGTTGCCGAAGATCCTCGTCAGCAGACCCGCTGGGATCCTGTTTTTACGGGCGGGGGGATTGTCCAGCTACTGATCACCGACTCCGCTGCTCCCCCGGCATCGCTCACCAAGGATGTGGACGCGGTGCTCGAAATCGCAAGCTACGGAGATTATGCCGAAATCGAGAACGCGCTGCGGGCTGCTGGCTTCGTTCAGAGCTTTCAGGATAAGGCGGCCATCGTTGCTTGGTATTGGAAAGACCGCCGCATTGACATCCTTCCCCATAAGCCCTTTCCACTCATTGCGACCATCAATCGCTGGTTTCCCTGGGTGCTGGAAGATGCGGTGCGCTTTGAAGTTCAACAAGGTCAGTTCGCCTGGATTGCTTCAGCGCCCAGCTTTCTCGCCACTAAGTTTGAAGCCTTTTTTTCACGCGGGGGCGGCGACTATGTAGGCAGCAAAGACATCGAGGATATTCTGGCCATTGTCGATGGCAGGCCCGAACTGGCAGGCGAGCTGGCGGCCGCCCCGCGCGAAGTCTCCGATTTTCTGCGCAAGTGCTTCTCGGATTTTTTATCCAATCGTACCTTTCTCGATGCCATTCCTCACCTGATCCCAGACAGCGGCCGCGAAGCACTTTTGGTGGCCCGTTTCAAGACCATGTCGGCATAGGCTCGGAGCCCTTACCAAAAAGGAAGTTTTACCAGAACCCGTTGCGGCGCAACGGGATTACCTTTTGCCGGCTGTTGCCGCCCCAGGCTTGGGCGCGGCGGCTTTGGCCGCAGGCGCTGTAGCTTTCGTCGCGGCGGGCACCGCCGTCCCACCCAGCGTCTCCACAATGCGCCGGTTCAGAAACGGGTAGCTGGTCACCACGGCGGTGATGAGGGGCTGCAGGCGGTGGCCGTTTTGGGCGATGCCCTGCATGAGCTGGTCGATGATGATTTCATCATACCCTTCGAGCTGGCGGCAGAGGGCGTAGGCGAGGAGTTTTTCGGTGAGGTTGCGGGAGAGCTCGCTTTGGCGGGCGGCGATGATGGCCTTGAGCTCGGCGGGGGTGGTGAAGTGCTTGCCGCCGGGGAGCTCGCCGGCGGCGTCGATGGGGCCGCCGGTGTCGTCCTGCGCGCGCCAGCGGCCGATGGCATCGAAGTTCTCCAGGCCGAAGCCGATGGGGTCGAGGATCTTGTGGCAGTTGGCGCAGACGACGTTGGTGCGGTGCAGCTCGGTGCGCTGGCGGAGGGTGAGATTGGCGATCTTCTTTTTGTCCTGCTTCTCCAAGGTGGGCACGTTGGGCGGGGCAGGCGGGACGTGCTGGCCGAGGATCTGCTCGAGCACCCAGACGCCGCGCTTCACGGGGCTGGTGCGATTGGGGAAAGAGGTGACGGCGAGGATGCCGGGCATGCCGAGGATGCCGCCGCGATTCGCATCGGTGAGCTTCACCTTGCGCATCTGCGGGCCGGTGACGGTTTTTTCGAGGCCGTAGAGCGTGGCGAGTGGACCGTTCAGGAAAGTGTAGTCGCTGTCCACGAAGCTGATGGCGCTCCGGTTTTCGCGCACGATGCTCTCGAAGAACAGCCGCGCCTCGTCCACCATCGCCGCGCGCATCTCCTTGGTCATCTGCGGGAATTTGGCGGTGTCGAAGGTCTTGCCCTTCAGCTCGCCGAGGCCCAGCCATTGCGCACCAAATCCATCGAACAGCGCGCGCGAGCGCTTGTCCGCGAGCAGGCGCTTCACCTGTGCCCTTAGCACCGCGGGCTCGTGCAGTTTCCCGCTGTCCGCCAATGCCGAAAGTTCCGCATCGGGCATCGTTGCCCACAGCAAATACGATAAACGGGACGCAAGTTGATAGTCATCCAATGGAACTATCGCCTGACCCGCTTCCGCTTCCTTGGCAGGTGTGATGAAGAGGAACTGCGGCGAGACTAGCACCGCCTTCAGCATCAGTCGCAGCGCTGCCGGGTAGTTGAGTTTGTTTGCACGCGCGAGATCGAAGACCCCCAGCAGCACGTCCAGTTCCGCATCCGATGCAGGCCGGCGATACGCCTTTCGAGCCAGCGAACGCGCGACATTTTTCGCTGCTGCACGCGCGTCCGTCCCCGGCGCTGGCGGTTCACCGAAGAGACGCTTTTGCACCTCCGTCGGCGGCGCACCGGCGGGTGCCGAAATCCGCGCCAGCACGTCATTTGCGATCCCGAGATACTGCTCCGACTGAAGCGGCGACAGCGTGTTCAGATAGCCCTCGCCGAACACTTCATCCGGCAGTTCACGCACGACCGCCGGATCCACGCCGAAGAGATCATGCAGCGTGTTGCCGTACTCCGCCTTCGTCAGCCGACGGATCACAAAAGGGCCCGGATCCTTCCGGCTCAGAAATTTGATCGTGCCGATCCAATCCACAAACATCTGCCGCTCCGCATCCGTCGGCTGCTTTTCCACATCATCCGGCGGCATGTCGTGCGCCCGCACATTGGCGAGCGACAGCTTCCACTGCTTGATGAAGGACGCGCCGCCCGGATTCTTGAGCGCCGGGGCAAAGTTGATGCCGCCCTTCATCTTTTTCGCCCCGTGGCAATTCGTGCAATAGGTGTTCAGGAAGGGAGTGACCTGCTCGCGGAAGATCTTCTGCGTCTCGGTCTGGAGCGCGGCAAAATCCGCATCGCTCGCCGGCTCTGCCCGGCAAGGCATGGCCAGCGACAGCGCAAAGCCAAAGCCGATCACGGTCATCACGACGCTGCAAAAAGTTCGGGTGGCTGTCATTCGATTCTCATCATTGGAAACGCACTCATACCATGAGTGGTCATCGGTGGCTTTATTTGAATCGAAGCGATGGCCGGACTCCGCCATCGTTAGTTCGACGACTCACAACGCTTCCAAACAGACTCGCCCAAACTTGCCCATCCCCATGAACAGAAAGATCGCATCCCTTTGTGCAGCCACGCTGCTCGCTTGCTTCCCAGCATTCGCCGAGACGAAACCATCGCCAGCAAGCGATGCGCGGCTCGCCGCTCTGCGCGAATTGAAAATCGCCGCCACGACGATCACGACGGTGGAACGCGATGCATCGGCGACGCGGACGATCGTGAAGCTGGTGCTCAATCCCGCGAAGGGCTCGAACATCAACGTCGAAGTCTGGCTGCCCGATGCGGAAAAATGGAACGGACGCTTTCTCGGACTCGGCAACGGGGGTGCCGCCGGGAAGATCAATCCCGGTGGCCTCGCGAGCGCGAGCGCGGCGGGTTTCGCCGTGGCGACGACGGACATGGGCACCGCGCCGAATCCCGACTCCGGCGTCGGCAATCCGGAAGTGTGGAAGGATTTCGGCTTCCGCGCGACACATCTCATGACGGTCGCGGGCAAACAGATCGTGCGGGCCCATTACGGCAAGGAGCCGGAGCTTTCCTATTTCAGCGGCGGCTCGACCGGAGGCCAGCAGGCGTTGCAGGAGGCGCAGCGTTATCCCGAGGATTACGATGGCATCGCCGCCGCCGTCGCCGCGCATTGCCGCACGCCGCTGCACGCTTACTTCCTGTGGAACTACCAGATCGT
>JANYCZ010000028.1 GCA_025360015.1 Verrucomicrobiota bacterium
GCATATGAGCCGAAGAGCCACACCTGCTCCGGCTGAAACTCCGCCACCAGCAGCCGCGTCGCTTCCGCGATGACGGGCTGCGCCTTCTCGCGCAGCGAGTTGGCGGTGTCGGAGCTGTCCGTGGCGGTGACCATGAGTGGAAAAGTTAGCTCTTGAAATACTCCTTCAGCTCCGCATCAAAATGCTGGAGCGCATTCTTGATCGGCAGCGGCACACCACCACCCAGAGCGCACAAAGAAGTCTGCTCCATCGTGTCGAGCAGATCGGTGATGAGTTCGCGGTCGATCTTGTAGCTGCTGTCGCTCCGGGCTTTGGCGATGAGTTCCTTGCCACGCGTGCTGCCGAGGCGGCAGGGGAAGCATTTCCCGCAGCTTTCGTCAGCAGTGAACTGAAACATGTGCTGGATGTATTCGATCATTGGCATCGACTCGGGGATGCTGACGACGCCGGCGTGGCCTTTCATGAACCCCTCATACTTGAACGACTCGAAATCGATGGTGAGTTTGCCGACGTGACTCATCGGCACAATGCCGCCGAGGGGCCCGCCAATCTGGAGCGCTTTGATCCTCGTTTTGAATCCGCCCGCAAGATCGATCACCGTCTGCAACGGCGTGCCCATGGCGACCTCGTAGATCCCGGGTCTCACGAAGTGGGAATCAAGCGAGAGCAGCTTCGGGCCGGTGGACTGCTTGGTGCCGATCTGTGCATACCCTTTGCCACCCAGCGTGAGGATGGTGCGGATGTTCGCCAGAGTTTCCACGTTGTTGACGATGGTCGGCTTGCGGAAGAGCCCCTCGATGGTGGGGAACGGCGGCCGCGTGCGCACTTCCGGGCGCTGGCCTTCCAGGCTGGCGAGCAGCGCGGTCTCCTCTCCGCAGATGTAGGCACCCGCGCCCTTGATGGACTTCAGCATGAAGTTGAAGCCAGTGCCCAGGATGTTCCGCCCCAGCAGGCCCGCAGCGCGCAGGTCTTCGATGGCTTCATTGATGATCGTCACAGAGTCCGGATACTCCGCGCGGATGTAAAGGATGCCATGCTCCGCACCTGCGAACCAACCGGCGACCATCATGCCAAGCAGGACGCTGTGCGGCTGCTTCTCCATGAGGTATTTGTCGATGTAGGCCCCCGGATCGCCTTCGTCCGCATTGCAGACGATGTACTTCACCGCACCTGCTGCGGCACGGCAGCTCGACCATTTGAAATGCAGCGGAAAGCCCGCACCGCCACGGCCGCGCAAGCCGCTCTCCTTGAGTTCAATGCCCAGCGCGTCACGGTCTCCGCCAGCAATGAGCTTTTTAAAGGGTTCATAATACGCGTCGATGCCAGGAAAGTCCGCCGTCAGTTGAGGCGGCTGCAGGTGAGACACCACCGCGTAGCGATCTTCCGCGTCCCCCTTGCCCGTCTTCACCAGCTCCTCCAGCGCGGCATCGCTCTGCCCTGAGTAATTCTTGCCCTGATACTGCAACGCCCCGCCCTCATGGCAGCGGCCCAGGCAGCAGATGTGGCCGATCTCCTCCGGCTTGAAAAGCGTCTCCAGCGTGTGGTGCAGCTTGTCCTGCGTGCCGGCGCACAAGCAGGCGCTGCCGTTGCACACGAACACTTTCTTGCCCTCGTTCTCCTTCTTCAGGAAATCGTAGAAGGAGACGGCCCCCAGTGTGATGGCGTCCCCAAACAGGTGGTCCTGCCCCATTTGGTGCACCACCTCGTTGTTCTCGGCCGTGCCCGCTTTGTCTGCGGCATCGACCATGCGTTCAAAGACGTTTTTTTCGACACCTTTGCGGAAGGAGAGAGCGCTGAGATTTTTGGACATGCGATGGTTGGGTAAGATTAACGATCAAAACCTGCGAATGCATGCTCAAAAATTGCGATTAAACCGCTTCCACGATGATCTTTTCGCCCCTCACCTCACGCACGCGGACGGCACTGCCGCTTTGCAAATAGCCCCCTTCGACCATCGCCTCGATCAGTCGCCCGCCCAGATCGATGGTCCCATAGGGGCGCAGGGCGCTGCGGGCGATGCCGCTGTCCCCCGCCTGGGCGCGGATGGCGTCCCGCATTGAAGGGGCATCATTCAAGCTGCCACCTGCCGAAGTTTGCAGGATCAGCGAGCGGAACGGCCGCAGGTCGGGCAGCCAGAGACAAAGCAGCGTGATGATCACCGCCGCGCCAGTGACGCCGAGCGCAAAGTTGCGCAGCCCAGTCGCATACGTGCCGAGGTTGAAACCCCCGGCACCCGCGCCACCCGCTGGCAGCACCTCCCAGCCGGACATGGCATACACCAGCGCCACCATCACACAGGCGAAACCCAAGACCCCCGGCACGATGGTGCCCGGTGCCGCGAGCAGCTCCACGCCGATCAAAACAATGCCCAAAACAAACACCGCCCCGACCACCATCGCCTCCTGCCCGGCCAGACTCCCGGCCACGTAGTGCCCAAAGAAAAACAGCGCAAACGCCGCGATGGCGACAAACCCTGGCAAACCAAAGCCGGGCGTCTGCATTTCCAGATACCCGCCCGCGAGGCCGATCAGGATCAAAATGGACGCATAGCGTGTGACCCAGATGGCGATCATTTCAAATCCGGTGGGCTCGGCGGTGATGACCTCCCCCTTCAAAGATTCGCGCTGTCTGATTTCCTCGATGGTTTTGACAATCCCCTTCGCCAGCAGCGGCTTGCCGTTGATCAGCATCGTCGCCTGTTCGGAGTCCAATGTGACGATCTCCCCTTTCGGGATGATCACCTGCCCGTTGATACTAAGCCCACGGTCCATGTCGATCATGCCCTCGATGATGCGGACATCATGCCCCTTTTCGCGCACCACCGTGCGGGCCATGCCCATGAAGGCAGAGTTGTTTTTCGCCCGCTCAGCCTGGGCTAGCGGCGTGCCATCGCCAGATACGGGCGTGGAGGCTCCGATGGCGCTGGCCGGTGCCATGTAAATCGTGTCTGTCGCCATCGCGATCATCGCCCCAGCAGAGATGGCCCGCGTGTTCACAAAGGCAAAGCTGCGCGACTTCAGATTTTGCAGGTCCTGCATCATCAGGCTGATCGTGTCCCAGGCCAGGCCGCCGGGCGTATCGAGTTCAAAGATCACCGCCTCGGCTCCATCGTGGTTGCAGCGGGTCAGCGTGCGCTTCATGAACTCAAACCGTGCCGGGAGGATCAAATCGTCCTGTCCCACGGGGATCACGACCACCTTGCCCGCATAGCTCTGGCTTTGGGTGAAGTCGGGCACCGGACGCTCCGCTTTAGTCTCCTCCTTGGCCGCAGGCTTGGCTGCCGCCACTTTTTCCAGCCGCCCCTCATACCAGACCCCGTTCAGATTCACCAGTTTCCCCCCTGGCGTCGCCGCTTTCGCCAAGGCCTCCACATCGGCAATGATCGCGCGCGCCAGCAGCGGCTTGCCCTCCACGGGCTCCACGGCGGTGTCCGCATCCAGCAGCAACAGTTCGCCCTTCTCAGCCAGCGTCTTGCTGCCGATCACCAGTCCCTTCTCACGATCCACAAACGCATCCGCGATCTCCGGGCGGTGCCCCTTCAGTTTGCACAAACTGCGCGCACCGGCCTTTAGCACGGCCAGCGACTCCGCTAGTTGCGTGTCCTGCGCTTTTTGGGACAGCTCCTCACCTGCCTGCACCTTCGGCGGCGCCGCACCAATGCGTGATCCAGGAGCCATCCAGATCTCATCACAGGCCAGCGCCAGCAGCGCACCGCCGCCGATGGCGGAGGTGTTCACATAAGCCTGCGTCTTGATCTTCAGCCGCGCCACTTCTTCGGCCAGCGGCAGCGCCGCCTGCGCGTTGCTCTGCGTGACGTGGATGTCCAGAATCAACCCTGAGGCCCCCAGCTTGATCGCTTCATCCATCCATTTCCGCAGCTCGCGCCAGCGCCGCACATCCTCAATGTCTGAATTGGTCACCCCCACCCGGGCAAGCTGGCCGGTCACGGGTGCGGCGAAGCCCGTGGCAGAAAGCACAGTCAGGCTGGCCAGCAGGAGAAGGCGGTGAATTTGCATGCTCAAAGATTACGAGTGTGTCCTCCGCGCCGCAACCGGCAGTCATAGGGGCCATGCTACGAAATCACGCAGCCCGGCGTCAATCCCTATCTTGCCTGCCGTTCTGCTTCCACGCATTCCAGCCGCCCTTGAGCACAAAGGCGTTTTCAATCGACAGCATCTGCTTGAGGCGTTCGAGAATCTTGCGGCTCGCATCGCACTTCGCCGCATTGCAGTAAAGGATGATGGGCTTCTTGTTGGTCTGCAAGGTGTCGAGCAGGCCAAAGAGCTGCTCCTCAAAGTGCTGCTCGTTCAGCAGCACCGCGCCCGGAATGTGCTCTGCCTCATACTGCTCCTGAATGCGCGCATCAATCCACAGCACCTTGCCCTGCCAGCGCTGCTGAATGACCTTCAGAGAGACCTCATCATCCCGCAGCGGCTCCTCCACCAGATACAGCGCCGGAGCACGCGGGTGCCACACATGCGTGGCCCACGCCGCCGTACCGGCTAGCAGAATGAGAAACATGGCCTGACGAATCGCGCGAAACATACAGCAGACAGATCAGGGCTTCGGCGCAGTGGTGGCGGCAGTCGCAGCAGCAGCAGGTTGCGGCTCTGGCTTCTTGGTGATCGTGAAAAAGGCGAGCTGGTGGCGATACTTGGCGATGCTGCTGTTCGTTTCGATTTTGAGCGCGCCCATCGTGGTGTCCTCCGTGCTGTCAGGCGTCACCGTGATGAGATACTGCCGCCCTTCCTTGATCTCCTTCCAGGTAAACTTCACATTCTTCCGCGTCGGCGTGATGCCCACGATCTTCATCGGCTCATTCCCCAGGAACTCCACCAGGCAGGCCTTGGGTGCCGGAGCATCGCCGATCCACCACTGGAGATTTTTCGGCTTGATGTCCACCACCGCAGGCACATCGAGGATGAAATTCACCTGCCAGTCCGGCTGCTTCGGATTGTCCGTATTGACCGTGACAAATTTTTCATGCTTCCCCACGAAGGTGGAAACCTTGAACGAGGCGTGGCCCGTGCCCACTTCGCCGGGCTGGTATTCCGCTTTGTCCAGCGTGGCGCTCAGGCAACTGCAGGCGCTTTCCAAGCCGAGTATTTTCACCACCTTGTCCCCTTTGTTGCGGAACTTGAAAGTCGTCTCCACTTCCTCATCCTCTGGCTTCGGCTTCAGTTCGATCGCAGGCACGTCGAGAGAGAGCTCGGCATGCACCGAGGCGGTGAATGCAAACAGGAGGAGAGCAAGGCGGCTGGCACGCATCGGGAAATATAGCACATCCCGCCCCCCCGATTGCAAGGCATCTTGACGCGTCCGGGCAGCCGCGCACTCTGCCCGCCTATGCGATTCGCGATTTGCAACGAGACCTACCAGAACTGGACCTTTGAAAAAATGTGCGAGGACGCCGCTGCAGCGGGGTATCACGCCATCGAGCTGGCCCCCTTCACGCTGAAGGAAGATCCGCGTGAGCTGACCGTGGAGGAGGCGCTGACCCTGTGCGCGAAAGCCAAGTCCTTCGGCCTGGAAATCCTCGGCCTGCACTGGCTGCTGACCAAACCCACCTGGTTTCACATCACCACGCCGGATGCGCTCCAGCGCAAGGAAACCGTGAAGTTTGGCCGTCACCTCGCGCAATTCTGCGGTGCCACCGGCGGTCGCATCATGGTCTGGGGCAGCCCGAAGGCGCGCAATCTCCTGCCGGAATGGAACTATGAAGACGCCTTCAACCGCGCGGCCGACTGCGTGCGCGAGGTGGCCGAAGAGTGCGGCAAATACGGCGTGGTCATCGCGATGGAGCCGCTGGGCCGCAAGGAAACGAATTTCCTCAACACCGCCGAAGAGACCATCCGCCTCTGCAAGCTGGTGGACCACCCCTCCTGCAAGCTGCATCTCGATGTGAAGGCCATGAGCGACGAGTCCAAGTCCATCCCGGACATCATCCGCGACAGCAAGGAGTGGACCGTCCACTTCCACACCAACGACCCCAACCTGCGCGGCCCCGGTCAGGGCGAAGTGAAATACGAGCCCATCATCGCCGCCCTGCGCGAAACGAACTACGACGGCTACCTCTCCGTCGAAGTCTTCGACTACACCCCCGATGCCCCCACCATCGCACGCCAGAGCATTGGATACCTGAAGCAGATCATGGGCCTGTAAAAGTACGATGGGCTCGTGCCCGTCGATACCCAGCGCTCCGTACCCAACCGGCAGACCCAGCGTCTGTCGTACCCACAAAAAGCGGGATGACCTTTCGGCCATCCCGCTGCTGTCATTCAATCAGACGCTTCGACTACTACGCTGGATCCTTGGGCTTGTCAGGAGCCGGAGCAGGGGCGGGAGTTTCAGGAGCCTTGGGGGCATCCCCTTCGGCTGGAGGACGACGGAAGCCGCCTTGGCCTTCCCCAGGAGGACCACCGGCACCGCCACCTTCGCCAGGACGATTCATGCCAGGGCCACCCTGACCACCGCGCCCACGGAACATCTCGCGCATTTTTTCAGTGCCTTTGATGTACTCTTCTTCGGAAATGCTGCCATTGCCGTCCGTGTCCAGGCTTTTGAATCTTTCCTTGGGATCAAACATGGCACCGCCACGCTGGCCACCACCGCCTTCACCACCCGGGCGCATGCCCTGTCCCTGAGGCGCACCACCAGGAGAGCCTCCGGGTGCGGCACCACCTTCTCCACCTGGCGGACGACGGAAGCCGCCGCCTTCACCACCACCAGAAGGACGCATGCCCTGGCCACCCTGACCACCACGGCCCATGGACTGCGCCATCTTGCCGATCTCGTCATGATCGACAAAGCCGTCACCGTTCGTGTCCATCCGGCCAAAGCGCTCTTCGCTCTCCTTCTTACCGAGAGCGGCAAACTCTTCCCTGCTGATCTTGCCATCACCATTGGTGTCAGCACGTTTGATGAATTCCGCGAGGCGTGCGGAAGGATCGCCACCACCACCACCGGAAGGCGGGCCGCCCTGAGGTCCGGCGGGGGGAGGGCCTCCTGGCGGGCCGCCGGGGGGGGGAGCTCCGCCATCGGCTGGAGGTCCTTTGGGTGCGTCCTGAGCGCTGGAGAGGCAGGTGAGGCTCAGGATGCTGAACCCATAGAGGAGTGTCTTTTTAAGTTTCATGTCGTGCGAGTGTGTTGGTTAGTCGAAGCACGGCGGCTCAAACAGAGCCTTCGCGCGTTGGTTGCGAAATTTGCAGAAAAATCACACCAGCTCCGCCAGCAGCGCCTGATTCAACTTCACACCGGCGATGAAGTTTTCGATGGGGAAATTCTCATTCGGCGCATGCGCCTGGCAGTCTGGCAGCGCGAGCCCGAGCAGCAGCGTGTCGGCACCCAGCACATCTTTAAACGCCTGCACAATGGGGATGCTGCCCCCTTCGCGGATGAGCGCGGTCTTGTCTCCAAACACCTTTTTCAGCGCACGCTGCGCGGCGGTGCCCAGCGGGGAATGCGGGTCCATCAGATAAGGCATGCCCGTGTGGCCGGGCTTGATCTCCAGCCGCACGCCCTTCGGCAAATGCGCCCGCAGATGCGCGGCGGCACGCTGCAACACCACATCGGGATGCTGATCCGGCACCAGGCGAAACGACAGCTTCACAAAGGCCTCGCGCCCGATCACCGTTTTCGAGCCTTCCCCCTGATAACCACCGCCGATGCCATTCACCTCCGCCGTGGGTCGCGCCCAGCGGCGCTCGCGCTCGGTGTAGCCCGGCTCTCCAAACAGCGCAGGCGATCCGGTGAGCTCCAGCATCTCCGCATCGCCATCGCCCAGCTCCGCCCAGGCCTTCCGCTCCCACTCAGCAATCGGCCGCACGCCATCGTAGAAGCCCTCGATCATCACCCGCCCCTCCGCATCATGCAGCGTCGCCGTCAGACGAGCGATGGCGGTGACAGGATTCGCGATGGCACCGCCAAAAATGCCGCTGTGCAGATCAATCGCCGGCCCATGAATCTTCGCCTCCATGCACGCGATGCCGCGCAGGCCATACGTAAAAGTCCCCACGCCCGGTGCCACCATTCCGGTATCCGAAATCGCCACCACATCGCACTTCAGCATCTCGCGGTGCTGCTCTAGAAACGGTTTCAAATTCGGGCTGCCAATCTCTTCTTCGCCTTCAAACAGCAGCGTCAGGTTCACGGGCAGATCGGCATGCTTCTCCAGTGTCTCCGCCAGCCCCTGCATGTGCGCCATGAGCTGCCCTTTGTTGTCGGTGGCTCCCCGGCAGAAGATGCGGCCATCGCGGATCGTCGGCTCAAACGCCGGTGACTTCCACTCCCCCAGCGGCTCCGCCGGCTGCACGTCATAATGCGCATACAGCAGCACCGTCCGACGTCCGGCGCTGTGCTTGTTCTTGGCCACCAGCACTGGATGTCCCAGAGTTTCATACAACTCACCCGTCAGCCCCATGTCACGCACCTTGCTCAGCAGCCATTCAGCGCAGGCCCGCGTGTCGGCCCGCCGGGTGGAGTCCGTGGAGACAGAAGGAAAACGCAGGCAGGTAAGGAGGTTGTCGAGGCCGGGGGGATTCATGAGGAAGAAGACGCCAAGGGGGCAAGAGTTGTCAAGCAGGGGCAAGGGGTCAAGAGGTGACGTCGAAGGTAAATCGTCCTCGTCCTCCCACTCGAACTCGAACTCGAACTCGATCCTACCGCCCCGCATCGACTCCAACTCCGACAACGGGAGCGGAAGCTGATAGCATCGTCTCCGTCTCCGCCTCCGTCACTTCAGCTTCTTCACCTCGATCTCGTCCACACTCCCCTTCCCTCCATAAAGATTGAGCAGCAGCCCGGCCTTTTCGCCCTGGGTCAGCTCGGTCTTGAGCTCCAGCACCATCTGGTCATTCACCTGCACGGTGATCTTGTCCCCCTTCGACTCAAACGCCACGCGCTGCCATTCGGTGGACGGGATGCGGGTGTTCGCAACTTTCAGATTTTTCAGCCCTTCGACATCACGCACCGCCACAACCCCACTCGGCAGAATGGCGATGTTGATCTTCCGCTGCAGCCCGGGCTTGTCCCCAGGCGTGTAGAAACCAAAAGCGATCCAACTGCAGGCCCATGGCTTCACCAAAAGCTGCACCGAGGCATCCTGCACCGGTGCCTCAAAGGCACGCCAGATCACCGCGCCTTTGCCGGCGGCTTGATCTATGAGCAGCACGCCATCGGCGATCTCAAATTTCGCCACCTCCTCGCCTTTCGCATGCACCCACTTTTCATCCAGCTTCTCCCCCTTGAAGTCATCCGCGAGAATGACATCCCCCTTCAGCCGCATCGCCTTTGGTTTCTTGTCGGCCTTGTCCGCCGCATGCAGCGCTGCGGTGAGGGCTAGGCAGAGGAGCAGGACGACTTTCATGGTGCGCAGCAGATAGAGATCAATGCTTCACCTCGCCCACCGGCCCGTGCGTTGGCGGACGGAAGAAGAGCGCCAGCAGCACGATGCCCGCCAGCGCCATGCCGGTAGGCACCAGGAAGAGCTTGTGGTAGTCCACCACGCCATCCGCGGTGTAGCTGGCCACCAGTTGCGGGAAGATCTTGCTCGCCACCACCATGCCGAGGCCGAGGATCAGCAGATTGAAGAGGCCCTGCGCGCTGGAGCGGATGTCCTTCGGGAACACCGCGTCCACAAAGATGTACACCGTCACAAAGAAGAACGCATAGCAGATGCCGTGCAGCACCTGCACCGCGATGATGAGCCACTGATTCTCCGGTGTGCCAAAGAAGGCAAAGATGCTGAAGCGCGCCGCGTGACCAATGATCCCGATGATCAGCGTCGTCTTCCAGCCGAGCTTCTTGAGCACCGTCCCGAGGACGAGCATCGTCACGATCTCCGCCACCTGACCGATGCTGCTGACCACCATGCTCATGTTCGCCGAAATGCCGACCTTTTGCAGGAAGCCGTCGATCACCACGAAGTAGCCGTTGTGGATCGTCGCGTCGATGAACGTGACAATGAAGAGCACCAGAACGAAAGGATTTTTCAGCAGCTTGAGCGCCTTCAGCCATGCCACTTTGTCCATCCCCTCCACGTCCTTGCGCGGTGGTGTGTGTGGCAGCGTCAGGCTGAACGCAGCCAGCACCAGGGAGATGATGCCTGCCACGATAAAGACCCACTTCGTCTCTGCCGCGCCCGCCTTCTCGCTGAGCAGGAAAATGAACGGCCAGCTCACCACGATCCAGCCAATCGTGCCTCCCATGCGCACAAAGCCGAAGTCTTTCGCCGGATCTTTGAGGTTGGCAAAAGCCAGCGAGTTCGTCACCGAGATCGTCGGTACATACAGCAGGCAGTGGACAATGAAGCAGGCGAAGAAAGGCCAGAACGCCGTCTGAAATGCCGCCGCGATCAGCGCCAGGCCACCCACCACATGGCTGAAGGCCAGGAAGCGTTCCGCAGAAAAATTGCGATCCGCGAACTGATTGCTGAAAAAGATGCCCACGATGGACGCGATGCCAAACGAGCTGCCCACCAGCCACTGCTGGTCCGGGCTGAAGCCCAGCATGCCCATATAAGAGAAGATTTTGATCTGCCACGCCCCCCAGATGGCGATCTCCAGAATCATCATGAGGAACAGCTTGATCTTGATGGACGATTGCGCGGCGGTGTCTGTCATAGGGAGGCCGCGAGGCTAGGGAGAGCGCCACATCTTGGCAAGGACAAAACCACTCCCGGCTTGAGCCGGTGAAAACCTGGTGATATTAAAGAGAGATATGGTCCGCAAAATCGTCCGCTACCCCGAACCCGTGCTCCGCGCCAAATGCCGTCCCGTGACCGAAGTCACGCCCGAAATCCGTGCCCTGGCCGCCGACATGCTGGAAACCATGCGTGAAGCCAACGGCGTCGGCCTCGCCGCCCCGCAGATCGCCGTGGATGTGCAGCTTGCCGTCATCGACGTCTCCCACAATCCCGACTGCATCACCTTCATGAAGGTCAACGGCGAGAAGGTGGACATGGTCCAGCACATGCCCATCGTGCTCATGAATCCCCAGCTCGATCTCGGCAGCGCCAAGGAAATCGGCGAAGAAGGCTGCCTCAGCTTCCCCCGCCTGCGCGGCGACATCCGCCGCTCCAGCCAGATCAAAGTCACCTACACCGACCTCGACGGCAAAACCGTCACTGTCGAAACCGACGGCCTGCTCTCCCGCGCCTTCCAGCACGAGATCGACCACCTCAACGGCATCCTCTTCATCGACCGCCTCAACGCCGTCGCCAAAGTCAGCATCAAGCGCAAACTCGCCCGGCTGATGGAGGAGTGGGAAGAAGACGACGAATAGGAGGGAGCCTGCAACAGCCTGCACTTTTCAGGGCTGCGTCACACTCAGCCGGGTGAAAAGGTGCGGCGTTCCATTGACCGGCTGCAGCGCCTGCACAGTGACCGTCTGCGTCATGCCGTTCCCGTCATCGATGGCGCTCACTTCCTGCGTGTAAAGGGTGCCCGAGTTCCACGTCAGCAGATCCTGAGACACCTCCACCTTGTAGCTGATGCCAGCGGCGTCCAAGTGGCGGGTGTAGGACACCGTCAGGAAGGTGTTGCCGTTGTTCGTCCTCCAGCTCGTGCCAAGCGGCGGTGAGAAATTGGGCGCCTTCGGATCCCGGTTCAGCGCATACTCCAGCAGATTCGGCAAGCCGTTGTGATTGGGATCTGCCAGTGCGCCACTGACCGATGGGTCCGCCTGTTCGGCCACGGTGAATCTGGCCGTCGTCCACACCGCGACCGGCGTTTGAATTGTCAAATTGTAGGTTTTCTGCGCGGTCAGAGCCACGGCATCCGTCGCCTGCACGGTGAAGGAAAAGACGCCCCCGGTCGTCGGCGTGCCGCTCAGGACGCCCCCACCGCCCAGGCTCAGTCCTGCGGGCAGCGTGCCGCCGCTGATCGTATAAGTGTACGGTGCCGTGGCCCCGCCTGCCGCAAAGGTCTGGCTATAGGTCGTGCCGGTCAGTCCTCCGGCCAATGGCGATGTGGTCGTCAGGGCAGGAGAGAGCGTGCGCAACAGCTCGTACCAGTCCGCCACGCCGTTCAAATTCGCATCCACCACGCGCAGCAGGTTCAGCCGCCCGCCAGTGGCCACCTTGCCGCTGAGCCCGGCTTTCACATCCACAGCGGCGAGGATGCGCTGGCGGCGTTGCCCCATCGTTTCTTCCGGATTGTTCGTCCCCGCCAGGGCTGCGGCCCCCGTCACATGCGGCGTGGCCATGGATGTGCCATTGAGAAACTGGTAGTTGCCTGCGATGGACAGCGTCGCCGTTCGCGGCAGGGCCGCCTTCAGCGCTAGTCCATCCGCCTGAGAGAGGGCATACACCGGGAGCCATGCCCCCGCGCTGCTCAGCGTACCGCTGATGCTTCCCGTCGTGTTGTTATAAATGATCACCGCTGTGGCACCTGCTGCTTTGGCGTTCGCCGCCTTGACGGCAAAGGTCAGCGTGCCCCGGGCGATCAGGGCGATGTTGCCGCGCACCGCAGACGGGAAATCGGCGGGGTTGCCGAGGCCACAATCCACCAGACTGCCGCTCACACCCGGCGTCAGGCCGGTGTAGGTGAAGGCCGTCGTGGCATACGTCGTACCCCCGGCCTGAAATGTGACCGTCGATGGCTGCGTCGAAAGGATGTTTGATCCCGGTGCCGCGATGTCCACCGTCGTTGCTCCATAGTTCGAGTAGCTGGCCAGCGCGTCATTTTGATCGGTCGCCGCCACCACGATCATGTTGGCAAGCCGGTAGTTGCCGGGGTAATCCGCCGTCGTGTCGTTGTTGGCGCTGGCGTTCCCGGCTGCGGCGCAGAACAGAATGCCCACGTCAGAGAGGGCCTGGATCGCCGCGCTTTCGGCGCTGCTGCTGCCGCCCCCGCCGTAGGAGGCGTTCACTGCCACTATGTTCACCCCCCGGCCCTTCATCAGGGCGATGTACTGGAGCGCCTCAATTTCCGCCGAGGCGCTGATCGTGCTCCCGTCTGATGACACCTTGCAGGCCATGATCTGCGCCCGCTCATTCAAGCCGATCGTGCCCAGCGCATTATTTCCCACCGCCGCGATCGTGCCCGCCACATGTGTGCCATGATAGCCGGAGTCCGCCGGCGCTCCGGTGCTGCCCACGAAGTCATAGCCGTTCACATCATCAATGTAGCCGTCGCCGTCATCATCGATCCCGTTGCCTGCGATCTCTGCGCTGTTCACCCATAGGTTTGCGGCGAGGTCTGGGTGCACGTAATCCACCCCAGTGTCCACCACTGCCACCACCACCTGCGCGGGGTTGATGGTGCGCGCCATGGCACGTGCAGCCAGGAATTTCACATCCACCCCCGCCGTCCCGGTCGTGCCGTTCACGCTTTGTCCGGTGTTTTGCAGTGCCCACATTTCCGCAAAGCGCGTGTCATTCGGGGTGGCGGAGACATGGCGCAGGTAGTTTGGCTCCGCCGTCTCCACATCGGGGTCGTTTTTCAGGTCAGCGATCAGCTCGGCCGTCGTCTTGGTCGCATGCTTCACCAGTCCCGTCTGGCGTCTGCGCTTGCCTGACAGCCACGCAAAATGCCGGGTGAAAGACAGCGATCTTTTTTTCAGCGTCTCCGTCGCGCTGGTGAGCGTGGCTGCAGGCTTGAAGGTCACGATGACCTCTCCCTCGACATAATCCGGAGCCGCCTGCCCCACCGCCGTCAGGCGCAGCAACGCGACTGCCATGAGCACGGCCCATGGGCGCGAGGCGAATCTGCGTGAGCGGGACGACCGGGAAACCAAGTGCATCAGGAGTGGGGTGGATTAGGACTCCAGCCACCCTGGAACGTTCATTATCCTTCTCCCTGCATGTTTGTCCAGAATGCCAATCCTGTCCGGTGGCTTGGTGCATTGGATTGAACGCGATGCCCCAACGTCGCACTCCACCTATTTTGGAGTCCCTCCATGCACTTAACTTGCCGCTCCATGCAATTTAACGTGCGTTATGGAGTCCTTGATTTTAGGTCTTTCCAGCCGTTTTACGATGGAGCCAGCAGTCGGGGTCGAACCGACGACCTGCGGTTTACAAAACCGCTGCTCTACCACTGAGCTATGCAGGCACATTCGTGAGGGGCCGTGATAATAAACGCCCCCGTTCATTCGGCAAATGGATTTACAACAGGATTAGACGAAGGATGGTCTTCCCTCCCCATGCTCATCACCAGCTCCTCCAATGACCGCATCAAACACGCCCGCCGGGTGCGCGAGGGCCGTGAGCGCGATCTGATCTTCATTGAGGGCGAACGCCTCGTGGCCGAGTGCGTTTCATCCGACCTCACCTTGCAGGCCTGCTTCACCGCCGCTGAGCCTTCCGCAGCGCAGCAGGCCCTGCTGGAGCGCATGTCATGCCCGGTCTTCCAGCTTTCGGAGTCCGTCCTCGAGTCCCTCAGCGACACCACCTCCACCCAGGGCATCATCGTCATCGCCGAGCGCCCATGGCCCGCGCTGGATCAATTCTTTGCTGGCCCCGCGCCGCTCATCCTCGGGCTTGATCGCATCCAGGACCCCGGCAACCTCGGCACCCTCGTGCGCACGGCCGAATCTGCCGGAGTCAGCGGCATTTTCTCTTTCGCAGGCTCGACGGACGCCTTCTCTCCCAAAACGCTGCGCAGTTCCATGGGCTCCGCCTTCCGCCTGCCCATCCTCCCGGATGTCTCCGGCCTCGGCACCCTCGAAACCTGCCGCAGCCGTGGCCTCAAAACCGTCGTCGCCACCGGCGATGCCGACCTCCTCCACTACGACTACGACTGGCGCCAGCCCACCCTCCTCATCCTCGGCAACGAAGGCCGCGGCGCGAGCCCCGAGATCCTGCAGTCCTGCGACTCCCGCGTCCGCATCCCGCTGCATGCCCCCGTCGAATCCCTCAATGTCGCCGCCGCCGGAGCCGCCATCTTGTTTGAGGCGGTCAGGCAGCGGCGGTAGCAGCCCGTAGATTACCATGTGGGCGGAGTCACCGAAGCGGATCGGTGATAAGAAGGAAGTGTTGAAGCAACCCTAAACACACCACCCACATGGCTACACAAACTACGCGAAGCAGCAGGACAAACAAGAGCGTCAAGACGACGAA
>JANYCZ010000038.1 GCA_025360015.1 Verrucomicrobiota bacterium
AAATGAGCGGCTTCAAGAGCTCCCATTCGGCATCACTGAGATCGGTGTCGTAGCCTGCTGGCCGGTAAGTTTTCGCGTCCATCCACAACCCTGTATCAACTCCTCTTCACTGGCTACACTCTTTTGCCGGATAGACTCTTAAAGCGGAGCTGGGGAGGTGCCCTTGGGGCTGAAGGTGATGATGTAGTGCTCCGGATAGACATCGAAGCCGTAATCCAGGCCGGTTTCGAGAATGAGTTCCTTGAGGGTGCGGAAGGTTTCGAAGGAGTCAGGGTAAACGTTAAGACTGACGTAGCCGCCCCAACGCTTGAAGCTGGCGAGGAGACGGCGCACGGCAGCGGTGTCGGTCATGGAGATGCCTTCGGATTTTCTGGGGATCGCATCAAACTTTTCGTCGCCTTTGTCCACACGCGTGAGACCGGGGAACTTGTCGCCTGAGGCATCCAACAGCGGGAACAGCGCGCCGTACTTGAGAAGGACGTTTATGGGGGCCTTGGTGATCTCCCGCTCCTTGGGAAAGCGCACGTGCTCCGTCTGCCTGGCGTCATTGGCGGCGAGCTGGCTGCGGATACTTTGTACTTTGGCGGCGAGGTCGCGACCCTTTTTCTGAGCGGCCTCCTTGCGGGCTTTGGCGTCTGCCGCGCGCATGTCCAGGGCTTTGACCTCGGCACGGAGTTCGGCGATGTCGCCTGCGGGATCTTTGGAGCTGCCGTCAGCGGAGGTCAGCTTCGTGGCTTGAAGATTCCTCAGGCGGTCCTGGGTGGCGCGGAGTTCGTCGCGTTCCTGGATCAACGCCTGAAGCCTGTCCTGACCTGTGTCCTTCATTTTTTTGCTCAGTTTCTTGAGCCCGGCGAGTTCGGTCCTGGCGGCGTCGAGCCGCTCAGCGAGCAGCCGTCCATGGGTCGTGCTGGTTTCGGTCGGATCGCCAGGGGCGGGTGTGTTGTGATGGGTCAGGAGGGCGAGCAGGCATGAAATGAGGATGATGCCGCCAAACATATTGCACAGGGTGTCGAGCAGCAGGTCGAGGCTTTCATTGGTGCTGGGGCGCAATTTTCTCATGCCATGTCACTCCTTCACAGCGGTGGTTTCCAGCTGGATGTGTTCCGGGAGGAGATCGTAACCGATCTCATAGCCTGCGCTCCGGACGCGCTTGTTCATGTCGTCGAATTGCTGGGAGCCCGAGGGTTTGAAGTAAAGGACGGCATAATGGGTCGAGGGTGGAAAGGCGTTCAGGGCCTGCATCAGCTCGTCCTGCGAGGCAGCCTGCCGTGCTTTGGAACCGTCAAAGAGATAGAGGCGATAGCCTGACTTTTCGACCACGACGAGCACGGGGTCCTTGTTGGTGGAGCTCTTCTGGGGAATCAGACGGAGGATGTTTTTCTGGTCGTAGCTTTTGAGCAGACGGCTTTCGACTTCCTTGACCTCACTTTCCAAGGCGGCCAGCTTGGATTCCGCTTCGGCTGCTTCCTTTGTGGTATCGGGAAGCTGTTTTTTGAGCGACTCGATAGTGGTGAGGAGCTTCTGCTTTTCGATGCGGACCTCGATGTCCAGCTGCGATTCGCCCGAGGGAGTATTGGGACTTTTTGAGTCGGTGGCTGGGGCGAGGCGCTCGATGGAGAGCTTCAGTTCGGCAATCATGCGCGTCAGAGTTTCCGCTGTTTCATTCGAGGGCAGCTCGGTCATTGGCCCAGTGCGTCTCGCCTGCGCGATTTCTTCGAGCGTTTCATGCAGCGTTACGGCGAGGCTGGCATTGGGGTCCGGAGTGCTGGTGGTGCTGATGACTTCGTCGAGATTCAGAGCGAGAAAGATAGTGATGATGACGAGAAAGCCGGTGGTGCCAGTGATCACGTCCTGGAATGCAAAGAAGCTGACGACGCTGGCGTCTGATTTGTTGAACCGGCCTCTCATTCAGGTGGGGTCAGTTGGACTGCAGACGGAGTTTCCCAGCCACGTGCTTGCTGCACACGTCATTGCAGTCATCCAGGAACTGAGATTCCAGGGCCTGCATGAAGCTGACGAGGAGCTGCAAAATGAAAGCGCAGACGAGAGCTACGAGGGTCGTTTCAAAGGCGGTGGCGAGACCGCCGGTCACCGTCTTGAGTGAGGCGCGGATGGCAGCGAGATCGCCACCGGCGGTCAGGGTGTCGGTGAAAGCACCGATGGCCTGGCTGAGACCGAGGACGGTGCCGATGAAGCCGAGGACAGGGATGCCCCACATGAAGCCCTGGACGATGCCATAGCTGGAGGCGATCTGAGCTTCATCGTTTTCCGCCTGCACTTTTAAGATGGCTGCGACATCGGCGGTGTGGCCGATGTTGTGGAGATTGGCCAGGGCGAGATCGATGCGGTTGAAGAGCACAAAGTGGTGCGGATTGTCCACCAGCATGCACATGCGGTCCCGTACCTCTCGGGCGGTGACGGGGGTAAGGACAAACTCTGGGTCCTGCGGCATGACGTGGAGGCCAAGAGCACGGCGCTGCAGGATGAATTTGCGCCACTTGATCAGCAGCATGGCCAGCGCCCAGAAGAACAGCAGCATGGTGGGGTAGGGGCAGGGGCCACGCTCCAGAAACATGGCGGCAAACCAATGCGTATCCGGCCAGCGCTGCTGCATCACCACGATGATGGCGTAGAACGCGGCAGTCATCAGCACGCCGAGGATCATGGAGAGGAGCTTGCCGGGATTGGTGAAGCGCCCGCCGTGAAAGCCCCACTTGCGCTCGATGTCAGAGCGTGACCAGTCGAGGGCTTTTTTCGGATCTTGAAAGGGATTGCCGGAGATGGGGGCCGGGCTGGATGGCGTGACCTGGGGGATGCTCATGGATCTGTTGGTGTTGTGGCCGCGCGGGGAGGGGTAAACGGTCAGTTGTCCGGCGTGTAAGGAATGGGGTCGATGCCGTCATTGCGGGCATCTTCTATGGAAATAAGCCTGTATTTGGGACCTCCCTGCCCCTGCAGATTGCGGGCGCAGCTCTGAATTCTGCTGCTGCCTACTTCAAGGGCCCTGACAAAGGTTTTGGCGGAGGCAAGATTTTCTTTGGACTGTTGCTGATCGGAGAGAAACTCCATTTTCTTCACATCGGTGATGTCGTCATGTCCGAGCATGGTGGTCTCCAGGCCTGTTGGCAGGGCTGCGCTGTCAGGTATCTCGTCGAAAGCGAGGAAGCAGTGCCCGGGGACGAGAACAAGGTAGGATTGAATCCCAATTTTATGCAGCACCGACGCCATTAGCACGCTGCCGTCCACGCAGTTGGCCTGGTGGTTGCTGATCGACTCCTGCACGAAGCGGACGCTCTGACTGACCACCCTGTCGCCAGGACGCGTGGTGACGATGTTGCTGTATTTGATGCCCCGGCGCTGCAGTGCGTTCCAGATCGAAAACACCTGAAGCCTGACCTGCTTACTGACCTTCTCTGGGTCATCGCCCTGATAACCGTTGAATTTCTTCACCATGCCGCCTTCGAGCGCCTCTTTGAGTATTACCTGAACCTGGGGGTGGTCCTCATTGACGTAGGCGGCGAAGAGAAAAGAGAGATTGGTCCCGCCTTCGCCGCTTTTGTCCAGCAGCAGCAGCGGGCAGTCATTGATGGATCGCATCGTGTAGGTTTCGGTCAACTGCCGAAGCGGTGTGTCATCTACAGAGACTGAGAAGGTGACATTGATGGGCCGCTGCTGGCGGACTTTGGTCAGCGCGTCGAAGTTCCATACGATCTTGGGCATGACCCGCGCACTGCCATCCTCGCCCAGGGTGTCCACGGTCACCTGCTCTTTGGACGGTTGCATGAAGCCCTCGGCAGTGATTTCGACGCTGACCTTGGAGCCCTTTTTCAGCCGCTCGAGTTCAATGCCCAGCCAGCTGTTTTCGTCGCCGTAGATCGGCCGTTGGTGTTTGCCCAATTGTGCGTCGTCCTCGGTTTTCTTGTCCTCTGCGGCCTGTGCGGCACCATTCCAGTCCACCTTTGCGGTGGAAACGAGCGCGCTGGGGTAAAACTCCTTCCCGGTGAGTGAGTACGGCTGGAACTTCAACTGCCCGGGTTTGGCCACCGTTTTGCCATCGGGTGCAGGGTCACCCTCGTGGTTGATGATCTTGTCGTTCGAATGCCTCGTCGCGATCACGAAGGCGGTCACGATGACCAGGAGGACGCAGACCGTGGCAGAAATGATGATGACCGGCCACAGCCAGACAGGCTTCAGCGCCTTGGCCTGAGTACCATAAGCCATCTGGCCAGGCAGCGTTGCTTTGATCATGGGTGGCGGCGGGGGCGGCATCGCATGCTGAGGGTGCATGGTTGCTGCGTACGGCTGCACCGGGTAGGCGGGTGGCTGCGCAGGGTAAGGGGCTTGTTGCGGAGGGTAGGCAGCCTGCTGCTGTGCAGCCGCAGCGCTGCGTTTCGCCGCCGCATCTGCAACGCGATGATGCTCCATAAAGTCGCGCAGGACGATCCATTTCCCTTCCACGTTGATCTTGTACAGGGAGTGCAGATCACCCGATGAGAGTCCGGCTTCGATATCGGCGTACGATAATCCGGACTTCTTGGCTCCGCGCCATTCCAGGGTGTAGGCCGTGTCAATCATATCAGGGAGCAGTTAGGAAGACAGATTCATTGAGCACAGGCTTGAGCTCCACTCCGGGGGAGGAGAGCGCCTGCTGATACTGTTGAGCGAGGGCTTTTCGATCAGCGCTCACCAAAAACACAGGACTCAGCGGAACGGACGCAGAGGCGATGATAGGACTGGCGGTGTCTGAAGCAGCGCTGCCTGCGGTAGGATTGGTCACCAGCATGGGTTTGCCACTTTCTTTTCCGAGCACCCACAGCTCGCCAGAGGTGCGTCCCTGCTGGTTGATGACGAGGGACAGGTTGGTCTCCACATAGCCGGCAAATTTCAGGCCGGCGGTGGTCACGGCGCGCAGGTAGCTTCTGCGCGCGGTCGCCTCTTTCATGTAGGATCGTTCTTTGCAGGATTTGAAAAAGGCCGTGAGTGGAGCCGTCCATTTTTCTCGCATGACTGGCACCAGCCAATCCTCGCTACGAAGCGCCGTCAAGCCGAGAATCCGGAGCAGTTCGCGCAGATCCTGCCGCAACGAAGGGCAGTAGTGGTCGCCCCATGCGTAGGGTCGCAACTGCATCATGTCGTGGAGCTTGATCATGACATAGGCTTTCGCGATCGGGCTGCCAGGATTGTCTTTGACCAGTTTGTCGAAGACTTCCAGAAGCGGCCGCCTCACACGCTCGCCCTTTTCATCGGTGATGCGTCCAAACTCCATCAGGTTCATGAACTCGCTGGTCGGGCTCAAATGCGTGGACTGTACGGCATCTCCCTGATATTCACCTGCGAAACCGGCGCGGGTGAGGCTTTGCTGAATAAACATGACGCTCATCTGGGTCGGATCGGGCTGGTAAAATTTGGCGCTCCAGCGGGTGGAGCCTCCGATCACCGTCTCCTCAGGCTTGCCGGTGGACCAGATGGTGGTGCTCGACTTCCTGGTGGAATAATGAGCTATGCTGCTTTCGAAAATGTTGTTCAGGCGCTCGTCGTGCAGGAGGCTCAGGATCACTTTCAGATCGACTTCCAGCAGCGTGTCGGGAGACATCTGGCGCCCGGACTTGTCATCGAGAATGGCTTGCAGCATGTCCTGGTCGCCACTGGTATAAAGTGCCGCCTGGAAGGCTTTCTCGGTTGGCAGTGTGTCGAGCATTTTCATGGCCGGAGCGGCCTCGGCAAATTTGACTGTCTGCCATTTGGCGACGGCTTTTTTATAGTCCTCCAGCGTTTTGGAACCTGCTGTTTCCGTGCGCAGGGCGGCGAAGGACTGGAGGTCTTCCTGGTAGGTGGTCAGGCGCTGGCGCTGGGCTTTGATGCGCGTCTCCAAATCCGCTGGCAGGGTGAGCGCTGGCACTTCAGGCTTGAGGAGCGCCTCCAGCGGCAGCAGCTGCTGGTCCAGGGCATCACGGCTGGTGCGCACTTTGGCGGCCAGCTTCTCATGCGTGAGTTCGTCCGCACTCGCCTTTTCGATCTGGCTCAAGGTGGCAGCGGTGCTGGTGGAGAGGCGCTTCAGGACGGTCGCGAGGTGAAGATCTGCCTTGGTCTTCAGCGCCGTGAGGCGGTTCTTCTGCCTGGCGGCCAAATCCCCTGCAAGCTGTTTCACCAGCGCTTCGGCATCGTCGAGCTGCCTGACCAGCTGCGGAGCAGGCAGCGTGGTGCTTTCCCCGTCGAAGGATTTCTCCAGAGCGAGCAGGGCGTCCTGAGCCTGCTGGTCCGTGCCTTTGGCCTTGGAGGCCCATGAACTCACCTCTTCGATCTTGGCCTGCAGGTAGGGCCAGCGCAGCAGCAACTCCTCCTCGCTGCGCAGCTTCTTGAGCAGGTCCTGGGCTGCGCCCGTGCTTTCCTTGGTTTGGTAGGAGGCCAGCTCCTGTGTCAGCGTCCAGGCCTTCCAGGCATGCATTCCGACAGCGGAAATGAAGCACAGCAGCACCAGTGCGGCTGCGGCCAGAGACATGGTGCGGAAGCGTTTGCCACGCTGCATGCGCTCCAGCCGGGCGCGCAGCTCCTGACCTGCGGTGCGGAGGCGTTGCAGGGCATCATTGGCCACGGGCAGCTGATAACCCTCCAGCTCCTTCCAGCGTTTGACGAAAGTCTCGTCCTTCTCGGCGACTTCTTGGAAGGTGACGCCGGAGCCGGTGAGCAGCCGTGTCTCCACCTCTTCTACAAAGACCAGGAAGCTTTTGAGCGCACGGTCAAAGCTGCGCTGCTTTTCATCTGCGGCTTTTTCTTTCTGATGATAACGCGACAGCTCCGACATGGCGGTCTGCTGCTCGTCATCGGCAGGGACTAGGCCGTGCCCCGCGATCAAAGCATCCAGCGTTTCGAGCATGCGGCCCACCTGCCGCCACTGGCCCTCTGCCTTCAGTCCCTGCATGGTGGCCAGCATGCCCGGCACGCGCTCCTCAGCCTGCCTGCGCCGCAGGGCCTGGCGGATGTCCTCGCCCTGATGGTAAACGTCCAGGCGCTCCAGCCTGGCAGGAGGAGCCACGGCTTTGATGCCCTCGGTGAGAGCGGCGATGCGCTCTTCGTCATCTGTTTTCAACGCCTCGCGCAGGAGGTCGATCTTTTCCTGCAGGCCCTTGTTTTCCAAGCGCAGCAGTTCCTTGCGCGCATTGTCATCCTGCGGGTTCAGCTTGAGGATGGTTCTAACGATGCGCAGAGATTTCTCGTCATCGCGTGAGAGCACAGCGGCGCGAAAATCTTTGTACAGCGGATGATTCGCGGAGATGCCCTTGGCATACAGATTCTCCAGATCCTGAATCATCCTGGCATTGAGGCGGATGGCGGTCTTGAGTCCGTGCGTTTCACAGTACGCCTGCCAGTTTTTTTCTTCGCCAAAGCTCAGTGCCGCCGCCAGATCCAGCAGCGGTGGTTCCTCCTCGGCCACCTGCAGCGCTTGGTAGTCACTGCCTTTTTGCAGCATGGCCGAGATGCGATCCAGCCGCCGCTCCGCGTCTGTGCAGAACTGCGCATAGGTGACTGCGGCCTCCTCGACCGACGAGGGCGGAGATTCCTCTTTGAGAACAGCGCGGATGACCTCGATGGCTTGGAGCAGGGGTTTCACGGATTGGAAGGCTTGGGAGTGGAGGACTTGGTGGCCGAAGTCACGTTGAGCTTGCAGAGCTCGATCTTGCTGCCCGGCTGCTCAATCAGCAGGGTGTAACGGCCTGGGAGGAGATCAAAGTGCACGGGAGGCTGCGCTGCGAGGGTTTGCAGTTGGGCGCGCAAAGCCAGCAACTGCTTTTCTTTCTCCGCCATGGCCATGGTGCAGGCCAGTTTCTTTTGCTCCCGAACGAGTGCCGGCACCCTGGGGTCAATGTTAGCCAGATCAGCAGCGTCTTTTTGAATGCCCGCCTCGAGTTCGGCAATCTGGCGCCGGAGGTTCTGAATGCTGAGGCCCAGGGCCGAGTAGCTCGAGGGCGCGATCACCTCAAACGAAGAATCGACTGTGTGTTTGAGCTCAAAAATCTTCTGCTCGGAAGCCGTGACATCGAGCCGCAAGGCATAGACGGGACGGGTCAGGCCCAGCAGGTGCAGTCGGGGGATGAAGCCCTCGGGCAGGCGCAGCGTGGCCGTGGCAAAATTGTCCGCAATGGCAGGGACCTCTTTGGCAAAAATGGGCCTGACAACGGCGCTGCTGAGGGGGATCAGCCGCAGGTCAAACAGCACCTGCACGCGGTCTTTGCTGCGCCCTACCAGCCTGAGGCCGTTGGCTGCTGTGCGGTATTGTCCGGGAAGAGCGAGAAGAACGCCACTGCTGGAAATGCGGACCATTTCATCCAGTTTAGCAAGCCAGGAAGGGCCGAAGTAGATCTCATCCCTGCCTTCTATGCTGACGGACAGCCACTGCCTCAGTTCGCCATTTTTAGGTTCGGACTTTCCATCAGGGATGGAGTGCGCATCCCCGGCTTCACCGACGTACAACTGCATGTCCGCAGACACCTTCAGTCCTGCGACTTTGCCTATGGGATCTTCACGAGGTCTGAGCAGGCACACGTGTATGTCATGCTTCGCGGGGATGGCGTACGCGTCCTCCTGCACCACCTTTGGTTTTTGAGTCTCAGTGGCGTGATCGGCGCTGTCTTTCTTGTTCTGGTCCGCTATCTGGCCGGCGCTGGCTTTGTCCAACTGCTGCTTCACCAGCATTGCCTTTCCGCGCAGCCATTCAGGCAGCGTATTATCGGTGAGGCCGCTTTCCGCTGCGGCACGGGAAGTGGGGCCGTCGAGGTCTGCCCACAATTTCAGCCAGCGCTGAACGTCGCTATCTATGGGGCTATTTTGACGATTCAGGAGTTCGAACAAATCGAGCCAGTTCGTCTGCGTTTCACGTGTAGGTTCTGCACGTCGCAGCAACTCTTTGGCGGTGGCCTTCAGCGGTTGCAGCAGTGCACTTGAGGGAAGGGGAAAGGCTTGCAATTCGAGGAAGCTGGTCAGTTTTTTCCAAGTGGCATTGCGCGAGTTCTCCCAGTTGCGGGCGGCCTCGTACAGGCTCGCTGCCGTGGCCTTGTCCTTCTCGGCTTGCAGTTTCTCCCAAGGGTTCTGGTGAAGGGCGGTCCACTCATCAAGCCGCTCTTTGAAGTTGGAGAGATCCTCCTTGTTCTCCGCAGGCAGGAAAAGTGATGCTGTTTTGTCAGGCTGATTCAGCACCTGCTTCATGCTGCTGAAAAAAGCCTCGTGGGATTTCAGCAGCTTCTGGCCCTCATCCAAATCGGGCTGGTCGAGAAGAAACTTCTTGGTGTCGTCGAGGATGAGGCCGTCGTCTTTCCAGAGCTTCTGGATGGCGCTTTCATAGGTGCTGCGTGCCTGGTTCTGCTGCAGCTGCCGCTTGAACTGCCACAGCAATCCACCGCTGACAGTCACGATCAACACGGCTGCAATGACGAGCGTGATGCCGATGTAACTCTGGTTTGCTTTCGGTGCCCCTTGACGAGTCTCAGGGTGCAAACTGCCCATGGAGCTTCCGCCAGCATCTTTGACTGAAGATGTAGGCACCTCCTCTCGGAGGGCGGCTCGGAAGGCCGCGATGGCTCGGAGCAGGCGTTTCACGGGGCAGGAGGCTTGGGAGCGTGAGTGTTGGCTGCAGGCTCTACCTTCAGCTTGCAGAGCTCGAGCTTGTTGCCCGAGTGCTCAATCAGCAGGGTGTAATTGCCCGGCATGAGATCAAAATGCACGGGCTTCAACGATTCAAGGCTTTGGAGTTGGGGCCGCAAGGTCAGCAGTTTGATTTCTTTCTCGGATCTGCGGTTGTTATACTCTTTATTGCGTGTGTCTTTATCACGGGCGTTGAGGTTTGTCTTTTCAAGCGCGGCGATATCTGCATCGTCTTTTTGAATGCCTGCTTCAAGTTCGGTGATTTGCTGTCGGATGCTTTGAATGTTGATGCCGTTGGACATCCCAGTCTGCGGCGCCATGACTTCAAACGCAGAATCCGCCGTATATTTGAGACCGTATACTTTCTGTTCAGATGACGTGCCATCTTGCCGCAATGAATACACAGGATTGCTCATTCCCAGCAGGTGCAGCTTGGGTATGAAGCCCTCGGGGAGGCGCAGAGTGGCCGTTGAAGAGTTGTCTGCCGTGGCGGGCACCTCTTTCGCGAGAATGGGTTTAGCCACCACGCTGCTGGAGGCGATGAGCCGCAGATCAAACAGCACCTCCACGCCGTCTTTGCGGCGACCTACCAGACGGAGACCGTTGGCGGCGTTGCGGTATTGATCAGGCAGCGCCAGAAGAGCGCCGCTGCTGGAAATGCGGATCATGTCATGCAATTGCGAAAGCTTGCTAGGACCAAAGTTGTAATCATGGTTGGTCTCCACGGTTACGGACGTCAACGGCTTCAGCTCGTCATTTTTGGGTTCCGTCTTGCCGTCTGAGCTGGAGTGCGCATCCCAAACACCGCCGACGTAGAGCTGCATGTCCGTTTCCACTTTCAGTCCGGTTGCCTTGGTGAAATCATCGCCGGGTTTGAGCAAAAGAACATGGATGTCATGCTTGGCAGGGATGGCGTCTGCGTCTTCCATCACTTTGGGCTTTTCCGTTTCGTTGGCCTTGTCTGCGCTGTCTTTCTTGTTCGTATCAGCCACCATGCTAGCGCCCGCCTTGTCGAGCTTGTCCTTAACACTCTTGACCTTTTCGCGCAGCCATCCGGGTAGCGTGTTATCGGCGAAGTGCTTTTCTGCTGCCGCACGTGGAGTGAGGCCGTCCAGGTCTGCCCACAGTTTTAGCCAGTGCTGCGACTCGGCATCCATGGGGCTTTTTTGACGGTCCACCAGGTCAAATAAGTCCGACCATTGCGTGTGGCTTCCACGCTCAGGCTCCGCACGGCTGAACACTTCTTTGACGATATCCTTCAGGGGTTGTAGCAGCACAGGCGAGAGCGGAGGCGGGTCTGGCTGATCGACGTAATCGTCCAGCTTCTTCCACAGGGCAGCGCGCGATTGCTCCCATTTACGAGAGGCTTGATAAAGGCTCGTTGCCGTGGCATTTTTCTTCTCGTTTTGCAGTTCCTCCCAAGGGTTTTTGTGTAGCGTGACCCACTCATCCAGCCGCTTCTTGAACTCTCCTACGTCATCCTGATTGCCGTCAGGCAGGCTGAGTTCGGAGGCTTTCTCCGGGGTGTCCAGCAGTTGCTTCACGCTACTGAAAAATGCTTTATGGGATTTCAGCAGCTTCTGGCCTCCCTCCAGATTGGTCTGCTCTTCGAGATACTTGCGTGTCTCTTCGAGCTGCAGGTGGTGCGTTTTCCACAGCTTCTGGATGGCGCTTTCATAGGCGCTGCGTGCATTGTTCTGCTGCTGCTGCTGCTTGAACTGCCACAGCAGTCCGCCGCTGACGGCAACGATGAGCAGGGCGGCGATGACGAGAGAGAGGCCGATGTAGCTGCGGCTGCCTTTCGACGCTCTTTGACGAGTTGGCGTCTCGGGAGACCAGCCGCCCATGGCGGAGATGGGGTCAGCGCCGGCGCTGGGCAGAGGAGCCTTTGGCGGGACCGTTGCCTGGAACTGAGTCGGAGGGGGAGGAGGCGCTGTAGGCCTGGGGGCTTCGATGGCAGGGGCGGGAGCCTCCGCCTCTGGCGGTGCTGGCAGGGAGGAGGGACGGGTGAGGTCGAGGACGAGGCGGTTGGAGGTTTCCACCTGGGACCGCATGGGGGAGGAGGATGACAAGCCCACCCAGCGGAAATCTGCGAGGTCGTCATTGGGCTCCAGGCAGGTGGTGAAGCGGGTCTGCCAGGCCTGCGCGGGGGATGCCTGCAAGGATTCGCGGAAGAGTTCCAGCACATTGACTGCTGCGGGCGCGATGAGATAGCAGCCCTTGAGTGCTTCACGGGACCAGAGGATGCCTGCAGAGGCGGGATTTCCCGTGACGGCGAACCACGCATGGGAGGATTGAGAGGCGAAGGACGCGAGATCGATCTCCTCGGCAGAGTCGAGGTAGCGGGGGCCTTCGCTCCAGGAGGTGCGCCATGCCATGCCCATGAGCACATCCGCCGGCGTCAGCCCTGCGGCGGCGAGGGTGCGGATCTCACGTGGTTCAGCGATCAAATGATGCGCGATGTGATTGGTGCGGCCGGTGTAGTCGGAGCCTGCATCTTGCAAACAGCTGAACACATGGAAGGTGCCGGAGCCCACGGTCAGAATGCGGCAGGTGTGAACCACGCGCCGGGGATCATGACCCGGCAGCCGCGCAAACTGGCTGAAGCGCTCCACGGCTGCGGCGAGCATGCCGCTGACGGCGCGATGCCGCGCGACGGTGCCGAATCCGGTGCGGCCCGCTTCGAGCAGGCGCGGGGCGCTAGTGTAGATGAGCTGCCAGGCCATGAGATCAGAGCGCGGAGGTTGATGAGGACGGGATCAGTTCTGGAGTGGCCTGCGCGAGGACCCACAGCGTGGGCGCCTCCACATGCCGGGGATTGAGCTGCTTGGGATCCGGGCCGATGCGCGGCGTGCCTTCGCGGTCCAGGAATTCCACCGGAGAGCAGCCGAGCGGGCTGACGGCGAAGTAGCACACGTTCGACGAGATGGCCTCCGCATTGGCCACGATGGAGGGGCAGGAGCGGACCATGAGATCCCGCACGCGGGTGGAGTTTGCCTTGATATGGTCGAGTCTAACGACGCCATCCTGAATGGCTGGCAGCAGCGGGGCGTCTCCCAGCAGGGAGGACCAGGTGTCGTACTTGCCCACCATGACGGCGAGCGGAGTGGCGACGCGCTGGCGCGAGTCCAGCCCGAGCAGGCTCTTAATTCGGACTTCCGTTTCAGCGAGAATGACGTCCTGCTGATCGGTGCGGTGCTTCTTGATCTGCGGGTCGGTAACGCCCTTCATCATGGCGCGGAACTCGGTGTTGTGCAGCGGGTCAAAGAGGAAGAAAATCCCCGAGGCCACGGCGATGTGCTGCGCACCCGGCGAGTCCGCGCTATTGCGGGTCGGCTCGAAATGCTCGCCCGCATTGTCATAAAAGACCATCGAAAATCCATTCTCCGGTGTGTCAGGGTGGGAGAGCTTGAAGATAAAAGGCTTGGGCAGACGGACCTTTCTCCCTTGGCGCGGCAGGGTCTCATAGAGCGCCCCTTCGAGGTCGGTTTTGGCCAGGAAGGCATCCTCAGGTGACGAAGAAGAAAACAGCTGCGTTTTCATCTGCGTGAGGATGACGTTCTCAGAAGGATCGGCATCGCGAAAGGTGATGCCAAAGTTTTGAAACAGGGTGCTCTGCAGAATCTTGATCAGCACACTGAGGTAATACGATTTTCCAGACGAAGGCGCGCCGACGATGGAAAAGATGTGATGCGGCAGATCGAGAAATCCCGGGGGGAGCTTTCTGCGGCAGTGCGGGCAGGCAAGGTCGGAGGTGGCAAGGCCCATGGCATCCAGCGCCTGTCCGCGATCATTGAACCGCGTGGCATGGAAGCGCTGCATCGCCTCATCGCCGAGCATGGGGTCGCCGCGCAGGCTGTTGTGAATGGCGATGTTCATCACATCTCCCCGGTCAAATTTGAACCAGCAGATCGGGCAGGTGAACTCGCCGTATTCGCTGTTTAGCTCGATGCCGGTGACGGCGGGCTCCTGCTCAGGTCTATGGGATTCTTCGGCGGAAGAGCTGTGGCGGTCAAACCATGCTGTCTTTTCTGCCGGCACGGGCATGGGAGGGGGGATCAAGAGGATGTCTTTGGCGTCCTGCACGTAAAACCCCATCTGCTCCATTCCGTTGGGAATTAACACAAGGTTCTGGCGGGTGTTGACTGAAAACTGCCCCAGCCAGCTGCGCAAATATTCGGGGCCGAAGGGGCCATTCCATTCATGCTTTTCACTGCTGTAGACATACCAGGAATTGTCCTTGCCCAATGACATCCAGGCGTCCGGCTGGTTGGTGTATCTGAAGGCCAGCATCTGGCCGGCGCCGAGGACGGTGTGTTCCTCTCCGGGCATGGACCTGAAAAACGCAGACAGAGTGCCATTGATGAGCACCTGGGTGCTGAAGTTCAGCTCTACGACATCCCCGCGTTTGGTGATTTTGCACAGGACCTGAGGGCATTGCGGTGAGCTGAGCTGCAGGTCGGAATTGGGCGCAGAGCCGATCACAAAGCTGGCACCATCAACCGCCACGCGATCTCCATTGGTACAGTTTAAAATGCAAAGAGAGCTGTGATTGCTGCGCATTCTTGCCTGCTGGGTCATGTGGAAGCTGGAAGTAAACAATGAATTTCAAAACAAACCATTTGCCTAGAAAACTGTATGTTTTCTTCGCTGAGTAGACCACTGAGAATCCACTGCCGCAATCAGATTCCCACCGAAGCTTACTGATATGACTGTGTAGAGCTTGGAGCCTGCGAAATGCACCTAGCAGACACCCGCTGGCAGCTATTGCCTCAGGCTTGAGATGTCGGGATTGGTTAAACTCCATTCGCGCGGCGGGGGAGTTCGGTGAGGTTGCCCTTCAGCGTTTCGGTGAACGCATGGAAGAGGCTCCAGACGTTCCGTGGTTGGAACGCCTCATGACGTGGCATACGCCATTCATGCAGCACCAGCGGGATGTGCCAGTTGGGACAAACGCCGACAGCCAGAGCCCGCACTACAAGATCGTGGGCCGTGCGGTCATCGAGGTCGGCGAGTTTCTAGCTGGCGATGCGGCTGTCCTGATGGTGCCAGCGCTCCATCAGCCTGCCCACGGCGCTCTGAACGAGGCCGGGCAGATCACGCACGATGAACCGAGTGTGCTGGCGGGCGAGTTGACCTCACCGTAAAACGCGAGATTGTCGCAGCAGAAGACGGATGATCCTGCCACAATGCCAGCGGGGAATGTCTTGTCTTGTCGTGGCTGTTGCGCAGGCCGAGCACCCTCTGCCGCCACCGGGCGGCAGGAATGCCTCGCACCCTATCAGGAGGCGGAGCTGCGTGGGGGAGAAAGGGAAGACGCTGAGGGGAGGATGGGATCGGGAGGTGAGTGAGCTTGGGGGGCTGGGTGTATCGGCTGCGCAGTGGCTGATACGGACACTCAAAGACTGCGGCAAACGTGCCGGGGCCGGGAAAGCCTTTCGCGCGTGAGTGGATGGCACCGGGCACGAGCCTCGACCGACAAAATCACTTCCCTTGCAGCTTCAATGATGCCTATTCTTCGCCGGACACTCATCCAACTCCATGACTGACACCACCGACTCCGCCCCGACCTGCAATCAAGAATGGGAAAAGCACGGCTTGTTCTTCGAGTATGGCAGCGCGGCGAATCCGCGCATGCCCAAGATCGGCATTGATGTGTTTCCGCCCTCGATGCATCACATCGCCGAGAGCAAAATCATCCCGTTGGAGCTGACCCAGAAGCTCCAAACCAGCCACCCTGCCACCGGGCCCAATCTTCTGGCCCATTTTGTCCACATCGCCGCAGGCGAGGAGCTGCCCACCACCTGCCATGCCAGCAGTCAGGTCTTTTATGTCATTCGCGGCGCGGGTTTCAGCGTGATCGATGGCAAGAAGCTGAGCTGGAAAACGGGCGATTTCTTTGTGCTGCCAGTCACTGGCGAGATCCGGCATCGCGCGAGTGAGGACAGCGCCTTCTATTGGGTGAACGACCAGCCGCTGATGGATTTCCTCGGTGCCAAGCCCACCCGCCCGAGGTTCCGGCCGCTTTATTTCTCCCGTGAGCTGCTCACGAGCGAGCTGGAGAAGGTGCGAAAGGAAAACGAGGGCAAGGACAGGAACCGCAACGGCATCCTGCTGGCGAATCCTGACTGCCCGCAGACGAAGACGCTCACGCACTCCATGTGGTCGCTCTACAATCTGCTGCCTGCGAAGAGCAAACAGAAGGCCCACCGGCACAACTCCATCGCCCTCGATTTCGCCGTGAAGGCCACGGATGGCGTTTACACCCTGATCGGCCGCGATCTCGATGCCGATGGCAACATCATTGACCCCGTCCGCGCCAACTGGGTGGCCGGTGGAGCCTTTGTGACGCCCCCCGGCTGGTGGCACTCGCATCACAACGAAAGCGACGAGGACGCCATTGTCCTGCCGGTGCAAGATGCGGGTCTGCACACCTACATGCAGACGCTCGACATCCAGTTTGCGCATGGGTATTGAGCGGGGATTCCGGTGTGAGTGGGTGAGCCCCTGAGGCATTCGATCCCTTATGACATGAGGGTACTGAATGCCTGGCAGCTTTCCAATTTGCACCGCAGAGACTCGGAGAACGCAGAGATTCCAGAATTGAATGCCTACGGAATGAACGGAAGACGGACCCAACGAAGAAGAGGGCAGGCTGGCGATGGTGAATGGCTGGCACCTTGTCCCTGTCAGGAGGCGGGAGCTGCAGTGGGGAGAACGGGAAGACGCTGAGAAGATGTGAAAGCAGGCGGAGCCTAGAAAATAATCTTGCCTGATATCTAATACGTGCCCAATTGGACTCATGCCCAATCCTAAAAATAATGGCAAAAGTTCAACCTCCAGCAAAAAATCCATTGTTAACAATGCCGTGGAGTCAAAAAATCGGGTTACTAGCGACTTCCCGAAACACACCTTCGAACAAGCGTTGAGGGTGCCGAAAGCGCTTGAAGAAGCCAACGGAGGAAGGCCACTTCCCCCTCTAGATTTGGCAGTAGCATTAGGAGTAAGCCCAGGCAGCTCAGACTTTCGAGTGCTTCTTTCGTCTTCGATTAAATATGGACTAACCTCAGGAAGCTTCAATTCTGATCGTGTCAAAATGGAGGCGCTAGGAATAAGGATCTCCTCACCTGTTTCACAAGAAGATGAGAATGCAGCCAGATTAGACGGCGCATTTACCCCTCAAACATTCAGGCGAATATATGACTACTACAGAGGAAAAAAACTGCCCGAACAAACATTTTTCGAAAATACTGTGACTAGGGAGATGGGGGTTCCTAAAGAACACAGTGCCGCCTGTGTTAGCGTATTCACCGCAAATGCGGAATACCTTGGGCTCATAAAATTTTTGAAAAATGGGAGGTGGCTCGGAGACAGTGACACAACAGATCGGGGTTCGAAGCCTGCCGAAAATGAATCGAGTTCAGATGAATCTACTTCGGATGAGACCGTTCGTTCTGAGGACGTCGCAAAGCGTCTTGTTGGAGTGACAGAAAAGATCGAAGAACAGGCCACCATTGCCGCCCAAGGGAATGATAAGGTTTTCATCAGCCATGGAAAGAACCGAGAAATTGTTAATCAGCTGAAAGAGCTCCTCTCTTTTGGACGCCTCGTGCCGGTGGTATCTGTCGAAAAAAATACAACGTCGATTCCGGTACCTGAAAAGGTAATGCAAGATATGCGGGCTTGTGGCGCAGCAGTCATCCACGTCATGAGTGAGGGAGATGTACTAACCCCGGACGGGAAGACCGTCCCTCGTCTAAATGAGAATGTGCTCATTGAGATTGGCGCTGCTATTGCACTTTATGGCAAAAAGTTTGTTCTGCTTGTGCAAAAGGGCGTGTCTTTGCCTTCCAATTTACAAGGCCTTTATCGATGCGAGTACGAAGGCGATAAGCTTGACTACGAGGCAACAATGAAACTGTTAAAGACATTCAATGAGATTCGTGAAAACGCATTCTGAATTGAGCAGTTGGACGACAAAATAATGTCTGGCATGAATGGCATTCAGTTGAGTGCATTGTTCGTGAGTCTTGGAGCTGGCCGGACGCTCTGAGCGAGGCGGGACTTGTTGCAGACGCTACTGGTGAACGCAGCGTGCGGCGAATGCTCTGGATTTGTTTCCCGGTCGTGTGGTACATGACCCAGGGTCACCTCGCCGAGGCTCGGCTGACCCTGGGCTGAATCCGCAGCCCTTTCAGGGCTGGTGTGTGGCGGCACGAAGTGACGAAAGAGAGGGTTATCTTCGCAAGAAAACGCCGGGTTCCTGACATCATGAACCCACGCAGAGCTGCCTTAAACGACTGCCATTCTTGCCTGGCATCTTAATCGCCATCTTCTACATGAAAAAGCCAGGGCAGTAATTCAACGTTCCGTGAATTTTTGGAATATGTTGGTCGCGTCGGCACGACGCTCAGCACTAGCCTTTGGGCCGGCTTCCATACCGACCACTCGGAGTTGGAACTGGGTGCAGGTTGGACTCGTCAACGAGCAGTCGATGAAGTTACATTCTTGCTTTTCGTCTCGACTGACTTGAAACGGAAAGCAATCGTGGGCTCGCGCATGACGCTTGGCGATCAGTCGACATTCCTTGTGGTGACTAAAATTCGTGAGTTGGTAGTAGCCAGGCATTCGTGAAATGCCAGGCGGAACAAAGTGCCTTCCAGCTTCCCGAAATGCATTGAGTAGATCATTAAAGGCGGCAACTGCCTTAGAGCCCTGATAGGACACTTGTCGAAAATCTGGATAATCTGGGGAAACGTTGACCTCGACTGTGAGTCGAACTCCAGTTCCTTTCTCCGCAAATGTGTCCCAGAGTTCGTCGCAGGTGTCTTCGGGAGACGAAACGAACGACTTGTAGAACAAGTCGTCCATCAAGTCGTTGTGCTCGCCATCCACGGTTCCATCTGAATTCTTGCGCCAGTAACCGTCGAGTCCAAGATCTTGGCAAAGCGGGATGAACTCGCCTTCAGAACTCAATTTCTTGGTGGAGAAAAATCGCAAATTGCCTGTCTCCATTACCTTCTGAAAGGCATAGTAAGGTATGTAGTTGTAATAATGTCCTGATCCGAGCGGCGGAAACACTAAGTCGAAGAACCTCTTTGACAGATTCTCTCCGCGCTGATCCAGCGCAGGGATAATGCATTTTTCTAAAACGGTGAAATCTAGCGGCGATGTGCTGAGATTGATCGAGTGACGCTGCATCACTTGGTTGAAGGTATTGGAGGCTTGTTCGACAAAGGTACTCATTATAGTCTATTTAGTCGGTTCGATTGATTTTTATGAAACTGTCTCACGGTCTAATGATTCGGAGGAGTTGAGCCACAAATAGTGGCTGTGCGTTGATCTTCTATTTGCACGCCACGATGGAATGGGTGTGGCTGCTGCAGCTGCTGTCATGGCGGGGCTTGGGAAAACTCGACTGTAAGCCCTGTAAGCTGTAGATTTGATCTTGCTTGCGTATTGTCCCAGAAAAAAACGTAGCAAGGGGTGCCGTCGTGCGAAGACGGAAATTTTATACCGTCCAGCTTGGACCATTCACCGTCTGTTTTTGCTCCGTAGAAGCGGAAGTATTCGCAGAGAACCTGTGTCGGTACGTAGTCCAGCGGTTTTCGCTGATTCTGAATCGGTGCAGAGAGATCACGGATAAAGTCGCTGAAGAATTCGGCGATATGGTAGTCGTCGATCCAGTCCGGATCGAATTTGCCGGCTGGATAATTCAGGTTGGTAAAATCCAAGACTGTGAGTTCTGTTAGTGTGCAGAGCTTCCCGGTGTGGAGAACTTTCCCATCGCATTCAGGAGAAGTGAACCAACCAACTTCGAGAGCCGAGACAATTGGAGTGTCGCCTGCGTAAAACATGACGATCCCTGGCGGACTAAACCGGTTGGAGCCGACCGAATCCGTTGCTGGCGGGGGGCCAATCTCCGTTATGTCGGAGACTGTAGTATTCGGTGGAGCGATCCGACAGCGATAAAAAGTCGTGCCTGCGGGTAGAGTCCGCACGGCCCGCAGCCGTTGGATTCCCTGAGGGACGTTATGGCGCAGGAAGTCATTGGGCGAAATCTCAGTGTGATCGAATTCGTCTCGAGCTTCGGCCTCGTGTTCTCCAAAAAAGAACCTGCTTCTGTGCTTCACGGTCTGGAAAAACGCCTCCCAGCCGTATTGCCACTGTTCCACTGGCTGCGGCATGTTGTGATCCCAGTCACAAAACAGGCTAGAGATGTTGAGATTTTCTTCCAGAGCAGTAAAAAATTCATCTCCAACTGCATGCAGTGTATGAGCCTCCAATATCTCTGTAGGCTCATAGGTTTTCCCAAGGTATCCTCCCTCTGCGGTGCAGTAGGATAGTTCGTTCACGGCTTCGTTTTTGTTGCTCAAACAGCGACTCTTGATGATTGCCTGAATTTCGAGAGCCGGGGCGGTTTCTCGATCTTCACCGCCGCAGAAGCTACAATCATTTTGCTCCTTGTCTAAGGAGCGCCCGAACGCCTTCCTTAAACCAAGATCGATCAGGCATTCGAGGCACACCCGCTCGCCCTCGCCAAAATCATTCATGAAGGGATCAGGTTCGTAGTCCATTTTGGTTGGGCCTAATGCTCCACGCATCCAGTCACGCGCCGCACCTCGCGTACAGCGACGGTCAAATCAGCGATGCCGAGCTGACGATGAGACTGGGACATGGGCTTGATAGAACTGGTTTTCCGGCAGGGGTGGGCGCATGAGATAAAAGGGCGAGGAGGAGAGAAGCTTCTGATGCGTCTCGGGATCGCTCAGCATCTGCAAAACCAAGGGCAGACCGCCAGTGTCGAAAATCTCGGCCCATTGCACCATCGCCCAGTGGAGGTCGGGGCGCTCTGCGTGCCTGACGAGCAACTCTTTGTTTCGGGCTACGGCGGCAGGATAGTAGCCGGGGTGTTTTTGCAGATCGGCAGCGATTGCGGTGGCGGTGGCTGATTCTTGAAGGCGGAGGGCCTGGACTTGGGCCTCGTATCGCGCCCGACGCTGCTGGAGGCTGTCGTCGCTGGCGGGGCTTTCTGCGAAGGCAGGAGCCGTGCTGGGATGGTCAGTGATGGGCAGCGCAGAAACCATGAGCTGAGTTTAGCCTAACTTTAAAAGGCTTGTGGAGGCGAGGGCGGGAATTGAACCCGCGCATACCGGTTTTGCAGACCAGTGCATTACCACTTTGCTACCTCGCCGTTCTCGATGTCGAGAGCCGGGGACGGTAGGGGGCGGCGGCGCGTTGTCAAGGTGAAGGGCGAATGGGGGGCGGAAGCGGATGGCTGGATGCTGGATACTTGATGCTAGGTTCCAGAAGGGGAGCGGCTGGGGGCCGGAGGGGTCGATGCTGGATTTCGGATGGGGCAGGAATACCCCGATTACGCATGTCGTTTCTCGCACGAAGATCATGGGCTTCGACGGCGGCTGGCTGAGGACAGCCAGCCCTACCGGCGCTGGGCAGGCGCGTGGCGCGAGTGGATTTCGGCGATGGCCCACTGCGCATGCTCCGCAATCAACGGGTTCTCATCTCCCGCCGCTGCCTCCAGCGCGGGCAGGTCGGCGGGGGTCCCGGTGTTGCCGAGGGCGACGCAGACGTTGCGGAGGAAGGCGGGGCGTTTGATGCGCTTGATGGGGGATTTGGCGAAGAGGGCGCGGAAGGTGTCGTCGGTGAGGGAGAGGAAGTCGCGGAGGGTGTGCTGGAAGATGGTGGCGCGGGCCTGGAAGGTGGCCTCATGGGAGGCCTGGGCGTGGCGGTTCCAGGGGCAGGCGTCGAGGCAGGAATCGCAGCCGTAGATGCGGTCGCCGATGGCGTGGCGGAACTCCAGCGGGATGCTGCCTTTGCTTTCGATGGTGAGGTAGGAGATGCAGCGGCGGGCGTCCAGCCGGCGCGGCGCGGTGATGGCCTGGGTGGGGCAGGCGACGATGCAGCGGGTGCAGGTGCCGCAGCGGTCCGGGCCGGGGGCATCGGCAGGGAGATCGAGCGTGGTGAGGATGTCGGCCAGGAAGAACCAAGTGCCCAGGTGGCGGTGGATCTGCATGGTGCTCTTCCCCCCCCAGCCGAGCCCCGCTTCGCTCGCAAAATCCCGCTCCAGCACCGGCCCCGTATCCACATAAGGCCGCTGCGTGCCGCCGTGGGCGGCGAGGAAGTCACTCAGCGCGCGGAGCTTTTTCTCGATGAGGTCGTGGTAGTCGTTGTTCCAGGCATAGCGCGCGATGCGGTAGGCCGGAGGGGAAGCTGATGGTGGTTGACCGTTGTTGACGGTGGTTGACGGTGGTTTTTCGGACTCAGAAGAGCCTTCTTGCGCCTCTTTGCGGCCACCCGGTTCGGAAATTCTCGGGGCAGAGTCATTCCTTTGCCCCTCCATTCCTTTGCCAAGTTCGGAGGATGGACCGGAATCCGCTTTTGATTCTTTTTGCGGCTCTTTGTGGCTGCTCGATTCGGAGGTTTTCAGGACGGAAGAATCGGCACCCCCTTTTGCTCCCTCTTGCGCCTCTTTGCGGCCATCCCCTTCCGTAGAGGAGGAGACGGAGGAGGAAGAGGAGGAGGAAAATTGGCCGGAGGGATAGGCGGTGCCGCCTTGGTAGTAGTTCAGCGCGAGGACAATGACGCTTTTGGCACCAGGGAGGACCAGCGTAGGATCCGTGCGGCGCTCGGGGTTGCGGGCCAGCCAGGCCATGTCCCCATGCTTGCCCTCGGCGATCCACTGCTCAAACAACGCCCGATGCGCCGCCGGCTGGGCCGGGGCGATGCGGCAGTCATCGAACCCCAGCGCGCGCGCCTGGGCGATGAGGGCGGACTTGAGCTCTGCGGGGGACATGGGATGGGAAGTTGACAGTGGTTGACAGGGATTGGGAAGAAGCGAGGCGCCGGGGAGATGGAGGCGCAAGGAAGCCCTGATTTTACACCGCAGAGCTGGGAACGCCGCAGAGATTTAATAGCGGACTCGCTGACCTGCCTGAGTCCCGTTCGCATGACCTCCCTCCTCCGCCTCTTCTGGAAACCACCGTCAACAACCGTCAACTTCCCCCTCCCCCCTACTTCCCTCCCGCCGGCACCAGCACTTTGATCTGCTGATCGAGCACGCTGAACGAATCCGCCAGCTGCCGCAGGCGCTCCACCTGCGTGGACTGCTCCTGCTCCACCTGCGCGGCGGTGGCCTGGGCGGGATTGAGGGTGTCGAGAAATTTGGTGAAGCCGTGCGTGACGTCTTCGGTCACCTGCTTGGAAAGCATCACGCGCAGCGTGACGGAGGATTCCTCCAGCTTGTCCAGAATGGCATTCCGCGCATTGGCCAGCCGGATCTGCGTCAGCAGGTACACCACGGCCAGCAGCAGCACCCCCGCGCCCAGGGCGATGGCGGCGCTGACGAGGTCATCCAGCCAGCCGCAGAGCCCGGTGGCAATGAGGACTGGCACGATGAGCCGCGGCAGCCAGCGCGCGGTCACGCGCGCGCTTTCCAGCCCCGGCTCGATGTCTTCATCCAGTTTCAGCCCGATGACAAAGCGCCGCAGGGAGGAGTCCACATGCGTGCCAAAGCGCCGGCGCAGCTCGCTCTCTTCCTCGCCGTAATCATGCGAGGGCAGGACGACATCGGTCGGGAACAAAATGCCACGACCCTGCGCGTAGAGGAAGCGCTCAAACTGATGCACGTCCTCCTCCAGCACCAGGCTCACCTGCCGCCAGCGGTCGCCGGTGCGGTGCTGCAGCTCCTGAAACAGGCGGTGGTCCAGGCTCTGCGGGCGTGCGGCGGTTTCGTCCTCATCCTCGGCACCTTTGCGCTGAAAGGCCTTCCGCGTGGTCAGCGCGTCACTGGCCAGCCCGGCCACGCGCATGACGGACTCATGGTAGTCGCGCTCGGTGGCGTCCAGCGCGGGGAGGATCTTCTTCAGCGTGCGGTCCACCTGCAGCTCGCGCTCGGTCTGCAGCTCCTGGAGCACGGACATCTTGCGCTTGGCCAGCTGCATGCCCGCCACGTAGCGCTCGCGCATGCCATCCAGAATCTGCCGCGCCAGCCGCATGGTGCTCGCCAGCTTGTTCAACCGCGCCGCATTGTGCCGCACGATACTGGAGATGTGCGCCTCCAGCGCGTGAAAGCCGCTGTCCTGCAGCAGCCTCTCGCGCTCGATCCCCGCATTCCGTGCGAGGAAAGCCTTCTTCGCCGAAACAGCAAACAGCGGAAAATCCCGCCCAAAGCGCTGCCGCGTGAGCTGGCCCATGTAGTCGGTGATGACCTGGATCTCCTCCGGGCTGCGCAGATCGCTCTGCTGCAGCACGAAGATGACGTGCCGCATCCACTCGCGGTGCACCTTTTCCAGAAACTGCCACGCCGAGGCACCCCAGGGATTCATGGCCGAGAAGACAAAGATCACCAGATCCGCGATGGGTACAAAGCGCTCCGTGATGAGCTGGTGCTCATTCTCCACCGAATTCGTTCCCGGTGTGTCCACGATGTGGAAGTCGCGCAGGAAATCCACCGGCGCATACACCTCATCCAGCGTCGGCGTCACGGGCACCACGCTGTGCTCCTCGCCATGGCGGAAGAAGAGGATCTTCCCCGTGGTGGGCACCACGCCCGTGCTGGAGAAATCCTGGCCAAAGAGCGCATTGAGAAAGGTGGACTTCCCCACGTTCACCTCCCCCACCACCACGAAGACAAAGGGTTCCTTCAGGCTGGCGATGAGATTGTCCAAAATGGCGGCAGACTCCGCATCGCCCCCGGATTCACGCAGCGCCGCCGCCAGAGCCAGCAGGTCCGTGCCGATGCGTGAACGCAGTTCGAAATAGTCGTCGCCAATCATGAGTGGGGGGGAGCGTGCAAAGTGTCGCGTGCCATCCGCACCGCAACCTTGCAGCACAGTTTCCTTTCTTCGCTGCGCGCTGCGGCAGCGCGTGCTGCGAATTTGCGCAAAAAGAGCGGGGCATACGCATGCGCTTTGCCTCGTGGAGTGCGGTGCAGAGATGCAAGGCGCAAGCCTGCATCGGCAGCACCGCTTTCGCGAGGTGGAGAATGCCCTTCGGCCATACGGGGCCGTCCTGCCTGCGAAAGCGGTGCTGCGCCGAGGCTTGCACCGCACTCCAAGACGCTGTCGCGCTCGCGTGAGTTCTGCCGCCTTCGTCAGCCGGACGCAGGTTTTGCGGGCCTGATCTCTCCCTTCAGCCGCGCTACTCCAGCCGCTTCAAACTCCCAATCCGGTACGCCCCATCCAGCAGCCGCATGTTGTCGCGCTCCGCATTGAAGGTGTCCAGGAACAGGATGTGCGGGAAGTCATTGAGCTCGATGACGTGCGTGGTGTCCTTCGCGTTCTTGAAGGCATCCGCCAGATCATCGAGATCCTTGATCTCCTTGCCGTTCACCTTGTTCACCACCTGCCCGCCGAGTTTGTCATACCCCTGCGTGCTGGGTGTGGGCAGCACCAGACTGAGAAAGACCAGCTTCTTGCGCCCTTCCTCCTCATACTTGTCAGGATGCGAGGCGATGCGGGAGAGCCGCAGGATGGCGCCGCCGCGCTGCTCCTCGCCAAAGGCGTCCAGATACGGACGTGACAGCTCCTGAAACAGCAGCCCGCCCATCAGCACGTAGCGCGGTCCTTTGTCAAACAGGTAGGGCAGCACCAGGAAATCGTCCGGCTTGCGGCGCGTGAGCTCGCTGCTGAGGATGACTTCCTTGCCTTCGCGAATCACTTTGATCTCCGCCTTGTCACCCACATAGGCGCGGCCGCGCACCAGATGGCTGGAGCTGAGCGCGCCGAACTGCGGGTCCTTGTAGTCGCCGCGTGAATCAATCGCGAACCCATTGATGGCCACCAGAATGTCACCCTTCTTCATGCCCGCCTTTTCAGCCGAGCCGCCCTTCATCACCAGGCTGATGAGCACGCCCGGCGCATCCGGCTTGAGCCCCAGGTATTCGCGGAACTGCTCGTCCAGCGTGGTCTGCATTTCCATGCCTAGGCTGGGGAAGCCCTCATAGCTGCCGTCCGCCACATCCTTGAGGAAGTGCTCGATGATCGGCGCAGGCAAAATGGTGGTCACCTGGTTCTTCGAATCGTAGCTCAGCAGCAATCCCACCAGCTTGCCATTTTTGACCACCGGCAGCGTGAAGCTGTTCGCCTCGCTGCGCACGATGTTGTTGGCCTCATAGACGAGGAAGCCCGAGCCTTCCACATTGTAGCGGCGGGTCATCACCTTGCCGATTTTCAGCTCGCTTTTGATCAGCTCGCCCACACGGCCCGTCTGCAAAATGTCCACCTGGTCATCAATGCGCGTGCTGCTGTCCACCGCCATCGGCTTGAGTCCGGCAAAGAAGGCCTTCTGCCGCTCTGAAGGCTCCGACTCCAGCAGCGCCAGGTTCGCTTCATAATCCACCGCCACCACCTTGGCGGGAATCTTCTGCCCCTTCTCCGGCAGCTCCAGTTCAATGTACGTCGCATCCGCGACCATCTGCCCCGTGACCAGCACCCGGTTCCCGGCAAGAATCACGCCCAGACCCCGCCGGCCTGAAGGCGACTCCTTCTGCCACGGCAGGTGCAAACTGTAGGGCTGGGAGGTGGCGTTCACCCGCACCAGCGAGTTGCTTTGCACCACCTGCACGGGCGCGGCTCCAGCCTCGGCCGGAGCGGGCGCACGTTTCTTTTTGGGGGCGTCAGGCACGGGCGTTTGCGCGGGCAGCGTGGCGGCACCGAGTACGAGAAAAAGGAGAGTCTGGGAAAGCTTCATGGAGGCGTCGAGGCAAAAAAGGTTCAAGGTCGGATCACGCGGCTATTCATCGCCAAGATAAGAGTCTTCCAGGATGTTGTAGGTCTTCATGATGCGCTTGTGCGCGGCCTCGGCCAGCTCACGCTTGAGCACCACCGGGCGGTTTTTTTCCAGCAGGATGATCTCGATGAACGGCTTGTCCTTCTTCGCCAGCGCCGTCTGCACATCCTTGAGGGAGCGGATCTTCACGCCGTTGATTTCATCCACCACGCTGTGCGCATAAGGTGTGATCCACGTGTTCACTTCATCCGGCAGCACATTCGTCAGCACCACCGGCTCAGGCCGCTCCACGTAGAGCTTATCAGTCAGGAAGTTGTCAAAGACGTAGTTCACCGTGTCGTCGCGCATCTGGTGGGCGTCCATCAGGTTGCGGTCCAGCGGCTGAAACACCAGCCCGGCGTTCACGATGTAGCGCGGGCGCTGATTGTACTGCGCGCCGAGGCGCACATACGGATCAAAGCGCTTCAGCGTCACCGTGGCCTCCAGCTTTTTGCCATCGCGCATGTACTTCAGCTTGATGGTGTCCCCGGCGAACTTGCGCTCCACGATTTCATTCATGTCCATCAGCTCGCCTTCAAAACGCACCAGTCCGTTGTTCATCACCGGATTGTCATCAATGCTCAGAATCACATCGCCAATTTTGAGCAGATCGCCCACGCTGCCCTGCGGTTCCACATCTCCCACCATCACGCCCACACCATCGTTCGTGGTGCCCAGCGCCTTGGCCTGCGCCGGATTTTCAATCGGAAAATCACTCGCCGCGAGATCGACATAGTGGTCATAACGGCCGTCTGCGATGTCCTTGAGGAAGCGCTTGATCACCGGCACCGGGATCATGTAGCCCACGTTCTGCGCCACCCGGCCGCTGAACCCCTGGAAGGCCACACCAACGACTTTCCCCTCCTGCAGCACCGGGCCGCCTGAGTTGCCAGGATTGATCGCGGCATCCACCTGGATCGCCAGATGCGAGTCCACACTCGTATGGCTGTAAGGCCGGAAGTCGATGCGTGACACCACGCCCCGCGTCACGGAGATGCGGTCCCCGCCGATGGGATAACCAATCGCGATCACCTCGGTGTTGAGCTGTGGGATGCCGCCGAAGTCCAGCGGCTTGAGTTTGTCAAAATGGCTGCCGTCCTCCGCTTCGATCAGCGCCAGGTCACAGTCATGCGCGATGTGTACGATCTTCGCCGGATGCGGCTCGGGGTCATTCGTGGTGCGGATCAGGATGCGTGTGGCATTGCTGACGACGTGCGCATTCGTCAAAAACCGGTTTTTGCCAATGAGGAATCCGGTGCCACTGCCGCCGCTGGGCTGCCCGGCGTTCCACGGCTCACGGTAATCAGGCACCAGCACCGAAACATCGATGTTCACGATGCCCTCCCAGGCCCCTGAAGCGGTGTCGATGGCCTGATTGGCTGCGGGGGGTGGCGGAACGGGTTGCGCGCGGAGGGCTGAATGCAGGAGAGCCAGGGCGAGAAAAGGCAGAAGCGGGCGGATGTTCATGCGGGATGACGGGAAGTCATGAACATACGCTTCCCGCCACTTCTAACACAAGTTTGCTGATGAAATAATCTCAGCGCTTCCAGCGCCCCACTGGGAGCGCCGGTGTTTCATCGGCTCCGGGTGCACGTCCCTGCCCCGCCGACCCAGAAAGCGCGCATGGAGACGCTCGGCGGCGGCTCGAGGACGAGCCGCACTACCTACCATCGCGCCATGAATACTCGCACGCCCAGCACGGGGTAGGGCGGGCTGTCCTCAGCCCGCCGTCGTCGGAGCCCATGACCTTCAAACAAAAGGCAGCCAGTTAAGCAGAAATGAGTTTTGCTATCTGCTTGCGCCAATGAAGCCGGTCCAGTCCGCCCTCACTTCTTCTCAGCCTTTTTCTTCGCTTCTTCGAGCTTGGCCTGGTTCAGTTTCTTCGCCTCGTTCAGCTTCTTGAGGTCTTCCGCGCGCTTGGCCACCTGCGCCTCGGCGCCATTCGGGTTCGCCGGGTCCGTGATCATCGGAAAGTCATCCGTGCGGAACGGCGTCACCGGCAGCCCTTCGGCGGAATACACATTGCACACCGGATTGTCCGCCCAGGCAAAGCGCACCGCCACCGGCTTGGCCACGCCCTCAGCGCTCACTTCGATCTGGTTCGTGCCCTTCTTCGATCCGCCAATGATGCTGGCCTTGGCCCACACCCACTTCTTGTCCTCACCGCAAATGGCAAAACCCTTGGCCTCATCCGTATCCACCGTGCGCAAGCCCTGCGGCGCGTAATCAAACGTCAGCAGCGCTTTGCCGCCGTCAAACTTCGCGTGTTTGAGCTCCGGGCTGCGATAAACCAGCTTCTGGCCGTAGTCCTTTACCAGCGCCCAGCGGGCGAGGCGCTCGGCCACATTGCGCTTGTTCTTCGGATGAATGTCGTTCGCCTCGCCGAGGTCGGTAATCACGCACTGGCCGGTCTGCGGCAGCTTGCTCATCGTCAGCGTCTGGGCTTCGCGCAGTTCGGCCCAGTCGCTCTCCACCGGCTCCGTCTGGTAGTTCTTGTAATCAGCCAGCTGCACCCAGTAGAAGGGGAAATCGCCCTGCTTCCACTCCTTGCGCCAATGCTCGATCATGAAGGGAAACAGATCGCGATACTCCTTCGCACGGCTGGCGTTCGACTCGCCCTGATACCAGATCACACCCTTGATGCCGTAGCCAATCGTGGGGTGCAGCACGCCTGCATACAGATTTCCCGGACGACTCTGACCGATCATGACATTCTGCGGAGCACGCGGAGCCGGCGCGGTGAAATACTCGCCCGCTTTGACAGCCGCTGCACGTGCCTTGGCCCATTCGTCCATTTTGACTTTGTGCTCGGCCACCTGCTTCTCAAAACCTTCCTTTGTGAAGGTCGCCTCCGTCTGCTTCCAGCGTGCGCTGATCGCAGCAAAGCGTGGGTCTTTCTCCAGCACATCCCGCTTCACCCATGCCTCGCAGGCGCTGCCGCCCCACGCATTGTCAATGAGACCCACCGGCACGCCCAGCATCTCGCGCAGCACACGGCCAAAATGATAGCCCACCGCCGTGAACGAAGCCGCAGTTGTCGGCGTGCACTCCTCCCACTGGCCCTTGAAATCGTCCTGAATCTCCTGCGTGCCCACCTGCGGCACCGAGATGAGGCGCAGTTGCGCGTCCTTCGCCTGCGCGATGTCCAGATCCGCATCCCAGGTGCTGTTGAGATTGAACCCCATGTTGGACTGCCCGGAGCAGATCCACACCTCGCCCACCAGCACGTTTTTCAGCTCCTTCGTGCTGCTGCCCTTGATCGTGATCGTCGCCGGCTGCGCATTCGCCGGCACCGCATCCAGCTTCACCGTCCACTTGCCCTTGTCATCCGCCTTGGCGTTCTTGGTCTGTCCCGCAAACGTCACCGTCACCTCCGTGCCCGGCGCATCCCATCCCCACACCGGATTGGCCTGCTTCTGCTGCAGCACCATGTTGTCGCCAATGATGGCCGGAAGTTTCAATTCCGCGCGGGCGGAGACGGCAAGAAGCGTGAGAAGACAGAGGATGCGCATGGGTTGGAAAAAAGAGGGACGTTGGGAACGCTCCATGAGAACAAATCATTGCAGGGTGATGCAAGAGGACGCTGATTTATTGAACCTCGCGCAATAGGGTGACTCACCACGAGTCCAGCAGAGCATTGGACGCTTCATATGCGTCGCATCCCGCAGCGCACGTATTGTAGTACCTGCTTCAGCAGGTTCCGGGCGCGCTACCCAGCGCCAGTTGCTGCAATACACCCCCCGCCCCCGGCCAAGCGAATCAGCCAATTCCGTCATTCGACCTTCGTCATTCATTCGTCATTCGTCATTCCTCATTCTGGTTTCGTCATTGACCCCGCCCTGTGTTAGCTTTTCCCGTGATCCGCCTCGTCCTAGCCGCCGCACTCCTGCTCTGCCTCGCCGCCTGCGGCAAGTCGCGGCCGCGTGCAGACCTTGTCTTCATCAATGGCGCGGAGCCCGAGAGCATCGATCCCCACATCGTCACCGATCAGGTCGGCATGCGCATCGCCTCCGCCTTGTTTGAAGGCCTTTGCCGCATCGATGAAGCAGGCAAACCCCAGCCCGGCCTCGCCGAGCGCTGGGACGTGACGCCCGACCGCAAAACCTACACTTTCCACCTGCGCGCAAACACCACCTGGAGCGACGGCACCCCTCTCACCACGCAGGACTTCCTCTACTCCTGGCAGCGCGTCCTCACCCCCGAGTTCGGCGCCGACTACGCCACCCAGCTCTATATCATTAAAAACGCCCGCGCCTTCCACGAGGGCACGCTCAAGGACTTCACGCAGGTCGGCGTAACTGCGCTGGATGCAAGCACCCTGCGCGTCGAGCTGGAAAATCCCACGCCCTACTTCATCGACCTCTGCGCCTTCACCACCTTCTATCCCGTGCCGCAGCGCACCATTGAAAAGCACGGCACCGCCTGGATCAAACCCGGCTCTCTCATCGGCAACGGCGCCTACACCCTCGAAGACTGGCTGCTCGACGACCGCATCCTGCTGCGCCGCAACGAACGCTACTGGGACGCCGCCAACGTGCCGATGCGAACCATCGAAATCCTGCCCATTTCCGAGCCCAACACCGACATCAATTACTTCCTCACCGGCCAGGCCGATCTCATCATGGACAAGGGCATGGTGCCCACCTCCCTCACCACCAAGCTCAAGCAGCAGCCCTACTTCCACACCGGCCCCTTCCTCGGCAGCTACTTCACCCGCTTCAACGTCACCCGCGCCCCCTTCGACAATCCCAAGATCCGCCTCGCTTTCTCACTCGCGATTGATCGCAAGCGCATCACCGAAAAAATCACCCAGCTCGGCGAGCGCAATGCCTTCAGCCTCACCCCGCCCGGTGCCGGACAAAACTACCAGCCACCCCCCGGCCCCGAGTTCGATCCAGCGCGCGCGAAAGAACTCCTCGCCGAAGCCGGTTACCCCGGCGGCAAAGGCTTCCCCCGCGTGGACTACCTCTACTTCCCCAAGCCCATCGAGCGCAACATCGCCGTCGAACTCCAGGCCATGTGGCAGGAGCACCTCGGCATCAGTGTCGATCTCGCCAAGCAGGAATGGAAAATCTACCTCGACTCCATGAAGGAGAAAAACTACCACCTCTGCCGCAGCAGCTGGGTGGGCGACTACAACGACCCCGGCACCTTCCTGGAAATGTTCCTCTCCGGCAACGGCAACAACCGCACCGGCTGGGCCAGCCCGCAATACGACGAACTCATCGCCGCCGCCGCCCGCGAAGGCGATCTCAATCAGCGCAACACCCTCTTCCAGCAGGCCGAAAAACTCCTCGTCACCACCGACGCCGTGATCCTCCCCCTCTACCACTACGTCGGCGTCCAGTTCTACCACCCCGACCGCCTCACCGGCGTGCAAGCCAACCTCATCGACGATCACCCCTTCCGCTGCATGCGCTGGAAAAAGTAGCCTTGTTGCTGTGCAACAAGGGCAGGGGTTCTTTCAGATACGAATCACATCGGCCCTGAATCTTGATTCGCGCTCCTTCGCGGCCACCACCCTCATTCGTGTGCCAGCTCTAGCTGTCTGTTTCAATAACTCGATCCGCCTGCCCGCCCGTGGGATGGGTGGAGCGTCAGCCCGCCCGTCTCCCAGCGCGCGAAAAACACATCCCGCACGCGCCCGACCCGGCGCGAGGTAGGGCGGACTGTCCTCAGTCCGCCGCCGTCGAAGCCCACGACCTTCAAGCAAGAGAACGCCCCCTAACTTCATACCAGCACAGGCTCGATGCGTTTCGTACGTGTCACCTGCGCAGCCCAGGCAATCGCCGCACGCAGATCGTCCGTCTACAGATCCTCATAATCAGCCAGAGTTTCCTCATTCGTCATGCCACTGCTCAGGAGTTCGAGCACAAACTCCACAGGATAACGCAACCCGCGAATGCACGGCTTGCCGTGGCAGATGTCCGGCGATGACGTGATCCGGGGAAAAAGCTGGCGGTCACTCATGTGGCAAAGTTTATCGCAAACTGTTTGATAGGACAACCACAGCCTCTCCCGTAACAAACCACTGGCCCGCCTTCAAACCGCTGGCAGAAGCTCCCTCACACTCACCTTCAGACCGCTAATCGTCGTACAGATCACCTCATCATCTCCCTTGTGGGTTGAGTGCTGCGTATAATCACCCTCCCAAGGATTCAGGAAGACATGCAGCTCGCGCGAATTCACATCCAGCACCCAGTATTCCGCCATCTCCGCCTTGGCATAAGCGCGCCTCTTGGTATTCAAATCAAATTCCAATGAACTATCCGACACCTCAATGATGAGCAACACATCATCAGGGTCAGGATGTGAAAGCGCATAGTCATCCTTGCGCTGCTTTACCACTGCGACGTCCGGTTGCAGTTCATTGCGGCGATTAATGCGGACTGGCTCCTGGCAGCGCACTGTCAAAGCATCCCCCACTTTTTGAGTCATCAACCGGTTCATCCTGGTATTCGATGAACTGTGCAAAGGTCCGGGCGGCATCATAAAGACAATCTCTCCTTCCATGAGTTCCATCCGCTGCGTATCCGCCGGATCACGCTCCTCATAGAGTCGATACAACTCCTCCACCGTCATACGACTTCGCATGGAGGCGGGTGGCTCGGGCAATGGAGACAAAACAGCCATGCTCGATTCTATGGGACAAAGGGGGCGAATGCAAGCCCCCTACTTCGCCACCCCCGCCACCGCGATGCCCAGTGCCACCGTCGGCTCTGCCGCATCCTTCATCGGCGGTTCTGTCAGCACACCCCCGGCGGATTTCAGATCATTCCCCACCGACCAGATCAACCCACGCGCGAGGCTGTACTGCAACGGCGCGCCCGTGTACGGATCAATCGGCAGATCCAGCAGGAAGTTGAACGTGCGCAGTTGTTCCAGCGTGGCGGGCAGCGTTTTCTTCTCCGCTATGCAGCGCCGCACCGCAAACAACGTGACGATCAGATTCCCCCGCGTACGCACCAGCCCGAGCATGGCGGGCAGCGGCGTGTAGGCCTTCATGCGCTGATGATAATAAGCCAGCCCGGCGGAGTTCGGCTGGTAGGACGCTTCCGCCACCGGGTCGTCTTTCAGCCGCACATCCGAGGTAAGCACCAGCGGTGCCAGCGCCTCCGCTTTAATCTGCCGAAACGCCGTGGCGAAATGCTGCAGCGTTTCATGCGGTTTGAAGAACAACCGCCCCGGACGATGCAGTTGCACGCCACCGGGCATGGTGTCCAGATTCTCCCCGCTCTTCGGCCCGAGGATGAGTTTTTTCTCATGCACATAGTACGCGTTCATTGCACCCTCCAGCATTTCCGTCGTGGGCTGGCACACATTGAACTGGCGCTGAAACTGCCGCAGCGTCGCCTCCGGCAGCCGCGTCTGCCGCAGCAGATCCGCCAAGGTCTGACCGGCCAGTGTCTGGGTCTCCAGCGAGCGCTGATAGCAGGACGGCCACGCCCAGATCTGTTCCAGCCGCCACCCAAGTTCCGCGAGATCGATCGCCGCAGTAAACGCCGCCTCCTCCTGCATGCGGCGGGAGAGGTAGGCCGCTTCCGCCTGCTTGAGCACCAGCACCTGATGCCAGCGCGGGTCCTCGCACGGATCTGCCGCATGCCACGCCGCATGCGTGGGGTGCCAGTCCGCGTCCTCCAGCAGATCCCGCAGATTGTCCAGCGCCGCTCCGTTTGACTGCACAATGCGCGACAGCGTCGGCGTATCCCACAGCCACGGCGGTTTGCCATAGATCTCCGCATTCTCAAACGGCACCAGCGACTGCAAAAACTTGCGCAGCTTGTCAGGCGTCTGGATCGCCGCCGCCTGATCCACCGGCCGGTTCAGCAGCAGGTCTTTGTCCAGCCCCGGCGCCTGATCGTCCACATACAGCCACGCGATGAAGACCAGCGCCAGCAGTCCCATGCTCAGGATCGACAGCGTGGACCATGAGGCCTCCCGCTGCACCGCATGCCGGGGCCGCTTCGTGACGAGGCGGGAAGTCGGCTCACGCCGTGGCGGCACGACGGGCGCTGCTTCCACCTCGGCTTTTTTTTCCACCGGCGGTGCCGTTTGCACCTTCGGCACGGGTGGGGCCGCTGCCTCACGCGGCGGCGGCGTTGCAGGAGCAGGATCCAGTTTCTCTTCAACGAAGCGCACCCTCTTTCCCGGTGGCGCATCCTGCCATTCTTGATCCAGCTCCCAGGGCGATGCCCACGCACCACCCGCCTCCCCGCGGCGCGCGGGCTTGTCAGCGGGTGTTTCTGGCGGCGTATGGGGCCGGATCATGCGGTCGCAGTATGAATGCAGTCCTGCCCCACGGCAACGGGTGTCATCGCCTCACTCTTCCACTCTTCACCGCCACGCCATGAACCGATACCCGCCCAGCGGATGCTCATGCGCCACCACCTGCCACTCCCCGCCAAGCCCCAGCGCCTGCTGCAGCTCCTGCCCGTGGAATCCCGCACGAATGCTCGCCTGCATGTCAAACCGCTGCACATGATTCAGCTCCGCTACTTCGCAAAACACACGCCCCATCACCGAGTAAATCCACCGCCGCGCCGGCTCCGCCGCCACGATCAATCGCGTCACCGGTGAAATCCGCGAGCCCAGCGCACGCAGTTGCTCCGTGGTGAAATGATGCAGAAACAAATTCGCGATCACGATTTCCGTCTCCGGCAGCGCCTGATTCAAGACATCGCCACGCGTCCAGTGCGCCGCCACAGGCCAGTGCTCCGGCCGGGGTGCCAGATCAAACGCATGCAGCGCCGCTTCAGCACAGCAGCCTGCTGCCACCAGCCGCAGAGACAGCGCTCCATCCCCCGCACCCAGCTCCGTGATGCGCCAGCCCTCTTCCCGATGCCGCCGCACCATGCGCTCGATCCACCGGTGATTTCCCATGATCCCATTCACCTGCAGCATCTCCTCACGCGCACGGATCGCGTCAGGATCATCCGGCGGCAGCGTGTCGAGCAGTTCAGTCTGGAGAACACGCTCTTTCATCACGTCAGCCAGTCACGGATTAAGGCTGCGAAAAAATCAGCGTCACATTCGAGCCGCCAAAGCCGCTCGAGTTGCTCATCGCCACGCGTGGCACCTGCTCGGTCGGACTCGTCAAAATATCCACGCCTTCGCACGCCGGATCCAGTTTCTGAATCTTCGCCGACACCGGCATGAAGCCTTCCTTCAAAGCCACGCAGCAGATGCCCGCCTCCAGCGCTCCCGCCAGGCAGAGCCCATGGCCGGTCAGCGCCTTGGTGCTGCTCACCTTCGGCCTCACCTCACCCGTGAAGATCGTTTTCAGCGCGCTCAGCTCGGCAATGTCACCCGCACTCGTCGCGGTGCCGTGCGCATTGATGTAGTCGATCGCCGCAGCCTCCAGCCCGGCGTCTTGCAGTGCGTTGGTCATTGCACGCGCCAGCCCGCTGCCACTCGGATCGGGTGCCACCACATCGTACCCATCCGAGCCCTGGCCCCACCCTGTGACCTCGGCGTACACCGTGGCTCCGCGTGCAGCGGCATGTTCGGCCTCTTCCAGCACCAGCGTCACACCGCCACCAGTGGTGATGAATCCATCACGCCCCGCATCAAACGGACGTGGTGCCTGCTCAGGATCACTCTGCGCGCTCAGCGCCCGCAGCGAAGCAAAGGGTAAAACCGTGTGCAGCAGTTGCGCATCTTCCGCACCCACCACAAACATGGTCTTCTGCCGCCCCATCCGGATCATGTCGCACGCATGCCCGAGCGCGTGCGAAGACGAGGCGCAGGCGCTGTTAAATGCCAGGGTCGCGCCTTTGATCTTAAACAAAGCCGTGAGATTGAGGTGCAGCGAATTCGGCATCCCCGTGATCACCACCGGCGCCGAGGTGCGTGCCGGCCCGCGTTTGATCACCGAATCCATCGCCAGATACGTCATCCACGGCGACCCGGCCGAGGCACAGTACAAACCCGTCTGTGGATCCGACACCTGCGCAGGCTCCAGCTTCGCATCCGCGATGGCCTCATTCATGGAGGCAAAGGCAAACACCGCATTCGGCACCATCGTGCGCAGTTGCGAGCGGCTCAGCTTCACATCCGCGGGAAAGGTCCAGTCGAGCGGATCAGACGTCGGAAATTCAAAACCCTTCACGGTGCCCGCCAGCTTCACGCGGTCATTCGCCGCTGCCAGCTCCGGGACATACTCAATGCCAGAGCGGCCCTCACGCAGGCTCTCGGTCACCTCCGCACGGTTGTTGCCGATGCTCGAGATGAACCCCAGCCCGGTGACGACCACCCGCTTCATGAGACACTCGCGCCAAATTTGGAGCGGAGGAACTTCTTCAAATCGCCCAGGGTGACAATGCCGCTCAGCTCTTCCGTCGCGATGGTGAGGCCCAGCACTTCCTCCGCCGTCATCACCACTTCGATCATGCCAAAGGAATCCATGCCGATGTCGTCGATCAGCTTCATGTCATCCGTCACCGAGGCCACGCCATCCGGCCGGGGATTGGCCGCATCACGCGCCAGCACGCCCAAAATGATGGGGTCCAGCTCTTCCAGATTCCTGCTCTCTTCAAAACGAAGCGCAGCCGCCACCGTCTCCTCACTGCAACGTTTGAGGGATTTGATGATCTCTTGTTTTCGGTCTTCGCTCACGGGCATGATGTTGTTTAGTCAATTCTGGAGGCGGTTCAACGCTTTTCAGCGCCGAAGACGCCTAGGCCGCCGTGTCAGCCAGCACCAACCCTCCCATTGGCGGGGTGGATTAGGGCACGCAGGGCATGTTCCCGTCACAGGGAGTATTACGCCTGACACGCTGCCTTTGGTGCAGGATCGCACCTCAAAAATCAACAATCGTCAACTCCCCAGCCCCCGCCCCGGCACCCGCTCCAGCGTATTGTACGGAATCGTCAGCATCGCATAAAACGACCCCAGCCGCCGGCTCACCGGCCCCCGGCACAGCACATGCTTTAAAACAGCATCCCGCACCAGGCACCGCACCCTCCCCCGCCACGTGCCAAATCCCATGCCCCATTCCGCACGGCGCGTCGCCACCCGTGCCGCCTTCCGTCGGTAGCTCTCATACGCAGGCAGCCGTGCCAAAGCATCGTCCTGGCCCAAAACCGCCGCCAGAAACTCCGCATCCGCAAAGCCCGTGTTCATCCCCTGCCCGCCGATCGGGCTCATCCCATGCGCCGCGTCCCCGCATAGAATCACCCGCCCCTCGGAGTACCGCTCACTATCCCACCGCCGCGGCGTGAAGGCGCTCTCATTCAGCTGATCCGCCGCCGAGACCTCCAGCCCCGTGCGCTCCCGGATCAGCTCACTGATAAATCCCGCCGACGGATGCTCCACCGGCGCGTCCGTCTGCACAATCCACCGCCGCCTCCCCCCCGGCAGCGGAAACGACTCCACCGCCCCCGTCTCTGTGAAAAACAGCCGCGCCTCATCCCCGAAGCCGCTGCGGTCCAAGAAATCCCCCATCGCAAAATGGCAGTCATACACATGCCCCGGTGCCCCCACCCCGATCAGCTCCCGCACCCGGCTGCGAATCCCATCACACCCCACCACAAACCGCGCCGTCAGCTCGCGCCCCCCCGCCCGCACCCGGCAATGGTCCGCCCCCTGCCACACCTCGCTCACCTCACAGCCCGCCTCAAAAAACTCACTCCCCAGCTCCCTCTGCAAAATCCCCACCGTGCTCACCTGCGGCAGCGCAAGAATGAACCGATGCACATGCGGAATCTCCCGAAACGACACACAGCCCACCCGCCCGCTCTGCCCATGCACCACGCAGTCACGCACCCGCACCCCCTTTTCGATAAATTCCTCCGCCAGCCCCAGCTTCCCCAATATCTGCAAAGACGGCGGCGTGATCCCGATCGCCGCTGAATGCCCCAGCGCCTCCGCCCGCCGCTCCAGCACCCGCAGCCGCACCCCCTGCTGCTTCAGCAGGCACCCCAGCACCAGCCCCACCGGCCCCCCGCCCACGATGATCACATCGTAGTCAGTCGCGCTCTTCCGGCTGTCCGCGCTAGGCAGGTTTTCGTTCATAGAGCCCCATCATTCGAGCAAAGTTGACTCATAAACAGCATCAAGAATCCAGCATCGAGCATCCAGCATCCAGTATCCCCGCCTGCGCCAGTGTGACACCCCGCACCTCCCTCGCCGCCGGGATCGCCGCGCCGCACCGCTCCAGCACCGCCGTCTCCACCGTCAGTCCCGGCCCAAAGGCAATCGCGCACGTCATCGCCCGCTCCGTCTCCGCCTCCTCCAAAAAACCCTTTAGTACAAACATCACCGTCGGGCTGCTCATGTTCCCATAGTCCCGCAGCACGCTGCGCGACATGTCCAGCGCCGTGGCAGGCAAAGAAAGCTGCTCTTCGATCTGCTCCAGGATCGCCCGCCCCCCCGGATGCACCGCCCATTCGTCGATGTCCCCCGGCGTCAGCCCCCGTTTTTCCAAAATCCCCCCCAGCATCCCCCGGATGTTGCTGCCGATCAGCTCCGGCACATAGGCCGACAGCACCATGTTGAATCCATTGTCCCCGATGTCCCACGCCATGTGCGCCTCGCTCTGCGGCACCAGCGCCGAATGAAACCCCTGCACCCGGTAATAGGGCCGGTCACGCGCCGGCTCCCGCGCACTCACGATCGCCGCCGCCGCCCCATCCGCAAACAACGCATTCGCCACGATGCTCTCCGGCTGGTCACTCACCTGCATGTGCAGCGAGCACAGCTCCAGGCACATCACCAGCACCACCGCCTGCGAGTTCGCCTCACAAAACTGCGCCGCCATCCGCAGCGCCGGAAACGCCGCATAGCACCCCATGAACCCCACCGTGTACCGCTCCACACTCTCATTCAGCCCCAGCTCACGGATGATGTGATAGTCCGGCCCCGGATTCGCAAACCCCGTACACGACGCAAACACCACATGCGTGATCTCCCCCTTCGCAAACTGCGGGCACTCCGCCAGCGTCTTCCGCGCCAGCTTCACCGCCAGCTCCCGCGCCGCACGCGCATAAAACGCATTCCGCTGCCCCGTGCTCGGCGAGTTGACCATACCATCCGCCCCCACTTTAAACAGCTCCCCCTCCTCCTTCAAAAAATCCCCGCACGCGCTGTACCGCGTCTCGATCCCCGTCCGCTCATAGATCATCTCCACCAGCCGCTTCGCCCGCGGCTCCGTCACCCAGCTCTTCATCCGCTCCCGGGTAAATTCATTGCTGTAAAGAAACTCCGGCGTCTCCGTGGCGATGTGATGAATAAAAGCAGGCATGAATCAAAAGGGATGACGTTTCAGGAAAGGAGACAGCGGCATGCAGATACCACGCCAATGTCATGTACGCACCTCCCAGCCCCACCAGCCCTCAAAAGATCAAGCACACGCCAAAGCAGCAGCGATCACCTGCCAAAATAACAGGTCCCCCCAACGCAAAAATGCCCACAGGCCCTCGCGAGCGCCAGCAAAGTGGCCCGCACAGTCCTCTGTGCGGTTCCTGGGCAGCCGCGCACGCCGAGAACCGCACAGAGCATCCCACCGCCCCCTCCGTGCGCCAGCCTTCGACCCTCTTAATCCCCGACTACCCCCATTAAATCACCTGCCAAAAATAGCAGGTCCCCCCAACGCAAAGAATGCCCACAGGCCCTCGCGAGCGCGCCAGCAAAGTGGCCCGCACAGTCCTCTGTGCGGTTCTTGGGCGCCGCGCACGCCGAGACCGCACAGAGCATCCCACCGCCCCTCAGTGCGCCAGCCTTCGGCCCCCAAATTCCGGCTCACCTTCCTTACCCGGCTTCGTCCACTCTCACACTGCACGCCCCCAAGCGCAGCTTGCCCTTCGTAGCTTTAGCGAAGAACGGGCCCACCCCTCTTCAGCACCACCGCCGCATGCACCTTGATCGTGTCCCCCACACGAATCACCAGCAGCACCGCCGGCACCGAGATCCCGCTCTTCTTCAGCGACACCTCAAAATCCAGGTCAAAGCTCGCCCTGTCCCCCTCCCGCTTCCAGTGGCTGATCCTCCCCGTGATCGTCTGCTCCTTCCCCAGCAGCGTCAGCTTCACCGGCAGCGTCGTCGGTGCCGCATCCCCCTGTCGGATCGCCGCAAACGGCGCATCAATCACCCCTGTCACCAGCGGATAAGCCCCCGCCTGCATCGCCTTCCGCATATTCTCATCCCGCTTCGGCTCCGCCGTATCCATCTTCCCCACCTCCACCACCACCGTCGCCTCCACCCGCGTCGGATTCCCCGCCCCATCCATCGTCACCTTCGTCACAAACGGCCTCGCCGCCACCTTCCCACCCCAGTCATGCAGCGTGGACGTCCCGTTAAACGAAATCTGACTCGTCCCAGCCCATCGCGCCGTGGCAGTCTCCCCCAGCGCCGAGCCCAGCAGCGCCCCAAAGACAGAGACAAAAACAAAAAAGGAAAGCCGCAAAGTCATGCTCATACCCATCCTAACGCACCCCACCCAAATAAAACGTGCTTCCCAGGTGAAAAAATAAACACCTAGTCGCCTCAGCGCCCCCCCGTGTACCCTGCCGGGCTGGTAGTGACGCGCTGTGCCGCGTCCCTGGAATCCTTCGTCCCACCACCGCCTGCCACCCCATCACACTCCCCCCTTTCAAGACGCCCCCGCTTCTCCCTGCCTGTTCGTACCTCCCGCAGCGTCTTCACCGTACCACCGCCGCCGCCTGGCCGCCCCTTCACCTCCACGACCACGCGCTTCCTCCCGGATTCACCCCGCCCTCCTCAGCCCCCACGACGCCGATACCTCTGCAACCGGCTGTTCGGCTTGTCCGGAATTGTCCGTTCAATCAACCCCGCATCCAGCGCAGGCTGCAGGTAGTTCTTGCGAAACGTCGGCCGGTGCGAAAGCCCCAGCTTCTGCATGCACTCCAGCGCACTCACAGGCTTCCCTCCCAGACACCTCAGCAGCGCTTTGACTTGGTCGCTGACTTGATCGCTGACTGGGTCGGTCGCACCCGCCTCGCGCAGCGCCTGCAGCAGGGCGGAGAGCAGGAATTCGATGAACAGAGTGGAGTTCCCCTGCTTGTCAGACGCCGCCAGCGCCCGATAGTACTCCGCCTGGCGTTCGCGGATCACCGTCTCCACCGGCAGGTAGGCCAGCAGCGGATTCCAATGGCTCAGGATCACCGTCTGCCACAACCGGCCCATGCGGCCAGGAGATGCATCGGCAACGCTTTACGCCGGCCGCTCAGCCCACTCCATATGACTTTCCATGCACAGAATTCTTTTTCATGCATAGAAATGGTTGCAAGGCCCACCAATTAATTGTATGAATCAGTATGGCCTTCAGAGCAGACGTACAAGCAGTGATGGGACGTGATCGAGCGATTGAATACCTCGTCACTCGCAATATACCCCATGAGAATAGACCGCGAAGTCAGAGAGTTCTGGAAAAACTAATCCAGAAGTACGGCCCGGTAGTCGATTCATACCCTTCATGGCACCCCCTTATGACGGCGAACAAGGATCCAAGAGAATGGGGCCGCGACTCACACACAACGCCCTCCCACCAAGCTGGCTACGAAGGTCTCGATCACCCGATTTATTTGCGGAATGCCATCATCACTTGCCCATATGGAGGGCAGGAAACCGTCCTAAAGTCTGTCGCAGACCTGAAAGGGCACCCAGACGCCGAAATAACTGCGGAACCGTTAGACGCCCTGCTCTATATGCCCGATGCACATCCTGTTGTGATAAAGTGTGAATGGCATCGAGATTTGGAGCACGACGGAACAATTCCCATGAGAATCGCTTCAGGTCTTTTGCTTGAAGAAATGGCACCTTGCTGGCGATGGGCACAAGTGGCTGAGTCTTGGGAGAATATGAGGCACTACATTCTGGGATCGCCTAGAGGGAGCAAATCGTCCCTATTCGTAAACCAAGAAACCGGGAACGCTTTAAAATCTCTTTACACCGCGATGATCAACTCTGGAATTCATGGGCCCATCTACGCGGACCGCTTCAAATGATGCGCTGTTCATGCCAGACATTTTAGTCACAATTGTTGACGTTCATGGAAGAAGCGTTTCTCATCCGGTAGATCGGCATCCATGAATCTTTTATCCATTTTGCGAGAGCGTATTGAAGCGCTTCCCGTCGGCGATCACACGTATGGCCTGAAATCGGTGTTGCAACATGTCGATGTTGCCACGCGACACCTTGAGCGGGGCCAATCAACTCTCGATGACACCGCCTTTACTGACGCGATCTACCGAACCAACCAAGCATTCGAGGGTAGCCTTAAAGAGGCATATCGCGTTTTGGCTGGCGAGGATCCCAATCGCGTTCGGCCTTACGACATCGAAGAATATTTCCAGAAGAGCGGGGCATTGCGGTCCCGTGTGCTAGCCCAATTCACAAACTACAGGCAAGAGTGGCGCAACCCCTCGACTCATGACTACCGTTTAGACTTCGATGGGGATGAGGCTCTGCTTGCTATCGTGACAGTCAGTGCTTTCGCCATCGTGCTGACCGATCAGATTGCGGAGCGCGTTGCGTTTCAGCAGGCGCAGATTGAAGCGACTTCCGCCCATGTCCCGGTGGCAGCTCCAACAATACCGTTACTTGAACGCTCAACCGATCTTATAACACAGTTTACTGCAAATTTTCAACTGGGGCTTACGAGAACCGACATTCGGGAGGTCGAAGTTCTTGGCGCCCTTGGAGGTTTTCTCGCCGCGACAGCGCCCGATGTGACAGCCCAAATTGAGGCTCGGCTTATTCCCGAACACCCCGATCGCCCTGATCTCATCTTGGCCTTTGAGTCGGAGCGGATTGTTGTCGAGATCAAGCGTGTGCGAAAGCCATCACAGCAATTGGAACAACAAGCTATTCGTCAGGTCACTCACTACATGGTTCTGGGCGGGATTGCGCAGGCCATTCTTTTCATCTTCAGCAGTCCGAATACAGGCAAAGTCTCCACAAGGACCGAACACATTCCAGGAATCAATGGTCAGATTGTCATCATCACTGCGGAATCGTCAACGGCCTAGCCATGCGCCGCAGCGCCCCCTCCTTGGGTCACGGCACCTGCTTCCGCCGCCGCCTTTAACCGGCAACACATGAACCGCCGTTGCCATGCAGCACGGCCTTGCAGACGGCATCGTGTCGAGCTGGGATAAGTTCGTTTCATTGATCTAGTCGATCATATACATCTCCGCAGACTGGATATTACCCGTCCAGTGAAGAAGAAACCGTTTTGTAATCGTGGTGATGGCAGGAGCAGTAAAGGAAATGGTAAAAACATAATCACCTTTTCCGGCACTAAAGAGCTGTTCGAATGCTGGACTGCTAACCCATTTATGCCCTTTTGTTCCTGGTCGAAAATTCCAAGGCGTATTGCTGCCAATTTCGACGCCAACGACATCCAGGTAATATTCCAGATCATTCGTGAGTGTTTTACACTCTGAATCCAAAGAATCAGAGGGCTGAAACGCAAGGTTGATTTGATCTCCACTCCACAGCCTTTTATCATTGGTCTCGATCCGAACGAGTATAGCCCGGCATTCTCTGATTGGTTCCACGCCAGGATTACGAACTGCAACACGAAAAATCCGGCCATGACTTGCATGACCGAACCCTGCCTTACATCCATCAATATCGGCGGCACACGCAATCTCCAGCTTGGATTCAAATGCGTGTTTAAGATCTGCATTATCATGCTCTAATTCACTGATGCGATTTTGGCTTGAAAGGTGCAGCCAATAAGGGGACATCAGAGTGCGATAAATAAACTCAGTTCCAAAAAAGACCACCCAAACCAGCCAAGATTCAGTGTCCTGAAAAAATGTGCGGATGGCATTTGGGAGCCAGGTGGGGTTTGTCCATACGACGATGCCAAGTAAAGCGCTGAAAGCAGCGACCAAAAAATCCACTCTAGAGGGTTTTCTAGACCGCAGACACTGACCTAGAAAGTTAAAGAAACTCGGCGATTTTATCTGAGCGCGCCCCTTTTGACCTTGCTGATATACTTTCATTTCATGAGGTAATCGAGTTCCGATTAAAGCAAACGAAAATCTACCCACTTTGACACAGAGCGGTTCGTCACCACGACGAACCCATGAAACACAACCTCTTCTCATTCCATCGCAGCTCCGCCCTGGCATCCTCTGCATCCTTTCCCTCGCCATCGATGAGTCCCCAACCTTCGAAAAAACAAGATCTCCACATCCACCCCTCCCACCCGCCACGATAACTCAGTGATCACCGACACAAACGCTCGACCACTCTAGGAAGAGCCCGCAACAAAAGTGATCGTCAGGCGCGCGGACCCTCACCGGTCCCGCGCCTCTTTTCGTTCGTTCCCAAGGGCTCCAGAAAAAGCATCCAAAATTTAGGGCCGCTCTTCGCATGACGGCCATGAATTCAGGGGCTTTGCGCGGACTCCTAAAACGCTCCATTCTCGTCCTGTTCTGGTCGCCCGCTCCCATTTTCCCTTTCACCCCCCCTCCAGAACAAAGTGGAAATGGTCAAACGGCACGGCCGCCTCATGACGAAGGGATTTCAGCCGTTGGGGCTCCTGACTGCCGTAGCGCAAGAAGGCGGCGGCCTCTGAAAGTTGGCTGGGCTCATCCAGCAGCCCGATCTCAAACAGGCCCTTTTTCTCACTGGTGATGCGTGCGTGGCCGATGGCGATCACCTTTCTCTCCTCATCCAAAAGCTCGGCTGGATACACCGTGGCGGGAAGACTGGGGCTGGTTTCTTGGATCATGGAGAGTGGGGGGGAAGTCTGATGTGGGAGGTAGCGTGGCGCTCACGGTCCTCCGTGCGCCGGAAAAGAGAAGCGCCCACCTGAATCATCGGCCCGCAGGGGGAAGGTAGCCTTAGGATAGTGCAACCCAAGGGCCCTATGCGATTTGCTGGCATGGATCCGCGCTCCTGCATCCGTCTGCTTCATATGAAGTATAAACCCACACTCGAGACATCCGTTCCTCCCCCTCCCCGCGATAACTCAGTGATCACCGACACAAACGCTCGACCACTCTAGGAAGAGCCCGCAACAAAGTGATCGTCAGGCGCGCGGACCCTCACCGGTCCCGCGCCTCTTTCGTTGTCCAAGGGGCCGGTCAGAAAAACGGGTCAACTCATTGGCCGAAAAAAGGGAAAGAGAACAAAAAAGCCAGACATCCCTCTTCAAAAAATCCGTCTGATTTTTCCCCTTCTTTCCCCTTTTTCGGCCATCCCTCCTACTGCCCGTTCTTGCGTTTCCTTGCGGCCACCCCGCCAGACTCAGCCGGCCGGGCAGAAAAGCCGGGGCAATGCACTGGCCGAAAAAAGGGGGGGAAAACAAAGAATCCAGACGTCCCTCATTCAAAAACTCCCTCTTATTTTTCTCCTTCTTTCCCTTTTTTCGGCCATCCCTCTCCGCCTCTGTTTTGTCCCCTTCTTTGCGCCTCTTTGCGGCCACCCAGACCCGACTCCGCCGCGACTGATCGGAAAACTTGGCCGAAAAAACGGGAAAGAGAACAAAAGATCCAGACGCCCCTCCTTCAAAAACTCTGTCTCTTTTTTTTCTCCTTCTTTCCCCTTTTTCGGCCATCCCTCCTCCGGCCCCTTTTTCTCCCCTTCTTTGCGTGTCTTTGCGGCCACACATATCCGACTCAGAAAAAATCTCTGCGGCGTTCCAGCCTCTGCGGTGTAAAAATCCGTCTCCCCTGACGCCCCCATGCCCTCCCCCCCCCGCTGGAAACCCCTCGCCCTGCGCCTCTGGCGCATCGCGTTGCTGGCGCTCGCGATGCTCGCCATCCGCCGCTCCCACCCGACCTCCACGACTCTCCCTCTGACCGTGGACCGCATCCACGACTTCTTCCCCACCGCTGCCTCCCTCACGACCCAGAACGGCATGCAGGCCGTCAAGGACTCTTCCGGCATCACCCTCGGCCACGTCATGCAGACCTCCCCGGAGGGGGACGACATCATCGGCTACTCCGGCCCCACCAACACCCTCATCGCCCTCGACCCCCGCGGCAAAGTCCTCGGCCTGCGCATCCTCAGCAGCGGCGACACCACCGACCACCTCGCCGAAGTCGTGCGCGAGCGCTCTTTCTTCAAGCAGTTCACCAACCAGAAAGCCGCCGACCTCGCCAGCCTTCAACCCCAGGCCGTCTCCGGCGCGACCCTCACCAGCAGCGCCATCGCCGAAGGCGTCCTCCGCCGCCTCGGCAAAAGCGCCACCACCTCCCTGCGCTTCCCCGACGCGATCACCCTCGACGAAGTCAAAAAGCTCGAACCCCACGCCGCCTCCCTGCGCGACTCCACCGCCCACCCCGGCTCCCAGGAGGTGCTGGATGCCACCGGCACCGTGATCGCCCTCGCTGTGCGCACCGCCCCCGCCTCCGACGGCACCGTCGGCTACAAGGGCCCGAGCGACACCTTCATGCTCATGGACCCCACCGGCACCACGCTGCGCGGCATCGCCCTGCGCCGCAGCTACGACACCGAGCAGTACGTCGGCTACGTCACCGGCGACCCCGCCTTCCTCAAAACCTTCGACGGCATGACCACCGAGAAGATCGCCCACATCGACTTCAATGCCGCCGGCGTCGAAGGCGTTTCCGGTGCCACCCAGACCAGCTACGGCATCGCCGAAGGCCTGCGCCTGCGTGCCGGATCCCTGCTTCACGAAGAGGAATCCCGCCGCTCCTGGTGGCAGCAGCTCCGCTGGCGCTGGCAGGACACCGGCCACGTGGCCATCCTCCTCGCCGCCTTTGCCATGGCCTTCACCCCCCTGCGCGGCCGCCCCTGGTGCCGCCACCTGCACCACGTACTGCTCGTCATCTACGGCGGCTTCATCGCCGGAGAAATGCTCTCCCAGGGCCTCCTCACCGGCTGGGCGGCCCACGGCACCCCCTGGCGCAATGCCACCGGCCTCGTCCTCCTCGCCGCCGTGGCCCTGCTGGGCCCCGTCTTCACCAGCAAGCAGCTCTACTGCCACCACATCTGCCCGCACGGAGCCCTGCAGCAGCTCCTCGTCCGCCGCCTCCCCTGGCAATGGTCCCCCTCCAAACGGCTCGACTCCCTCCTCTCCAAGCTCCCCTTCGCCCTCCTCGCCCTCGTCCTCTTCAGCGTCGCCTATGCCCTGCCCGTGAACCTGAACGCCCTGGAGCCCTTCGATGCCTACCTCTTCCGCGTCGCCGGCTGGGCCAGCATCGCCATCGCCATCCTCGGCCTCCTTTTGTCCCTCTTCACCCCCCTCGCCTACTGCCGCTACGGCTGCCCCACCGGCGCCCTCTTCAAACTCCTCCGCTTCACCGGCGATGCCGACCGCTTCGGCGCGCGCGATTGGCTCGCCGCGCTCTGCGTCACGTTCGTTCTTCTCTTGGCTCCCGGCTGAAACCGGACTACCAACCCCCAGACATGCCCCTCCTTTCCAACTTAGAGTCCAAATTCGGCCGCTTCGCCATTCCCGGCCTCGTGCAGATCATCGCCGGATTCCAACTCCTCGTGCTCGCCACGGTCATGCTGATGTCCCCGGAAGGCGCAGCGGGATTTCTGCAGTTCCTCGAACTCAATCCACTGCGCGTGATGCACGGCGAAGTCTGGCGGCTGTTCACGCATGTGTTCATCCCCGGCAATTTCTCCCTCATCTGGGCGCTCATCGGCACCATGTTCATGATGTGGATTGGCAAGGGTCTGGAAGCCGCCTGGGGTGCCTTTCGCGTCAATCTCTACATCTTCGGCTGGATGTTTGCCGTCACCGTGGGAGCGCTGCTGTTTCACTGGCCGGCCCAGGGGATGTTTCTCTATCAAACCCTCCTCTTCGCCTTTGCCACGCTGTTTCCGAATGAAGAGATCTACATCTACTTCATCCTCCCGGTGAAAATGAAATGGGTCGCCGCCCTGAGCGCAGGCATGACCATCTTCATGGTCATCGGCAATCCCATCCTGCTGCTCCCCGTGCTGCTGGCCCACCTGAACTTCTTCGTCGCCTTCGGCCCCGGCTTCATCAGCGAACGCGCCCGCATGGCCCAGGTGGCCTCCCGCCGTGGCCGCTTTGAGTCCGCCCAGCTCCCCCAAGGCAGCTTTTTCCACCAGTGCACCGTCTGCAAAAAGACCGAGCTGGATGACCCGCACCTCGACTTCCGCGTGCTCGAGTCCGGCGATGAAATCTGCACCGTCTGCCGCGCCAAACAGATCGCGGGGTAACACACCATGGACGACCCGCTCGCCGCCGGCTTTCTGGAGTTCATGGAAGTGGAGCGCCGCTCCTCCGAGCGCACCCTGGCCAACTACGAGCTGGCCCTGCGCCAGTTCCGCGAGTGGCGCCCCCCCTTCAAAGGCTGGGCCGAACTCACCGCCGACGACTTCCGCGCCTTCCTCTTTGATTTGATGAAGAAGGAGCGCGGCCGCGCCACCATCCGCCTCCAGTTCGCCGCCCTGCGCAGCTTCTTCAAATGGCTCACCCGCAGGCGCGGCTGGAAGGCCAACCCCCTGCTCGACGTCCAGCTCCCCAAGCGCGAGAAAAAGCTCCCCGTCGTCCTCACCGTCACCCAGGTGGAGGCCATGCTCGCCCTCCCGCTCAGCATGGAAAAATCCAAGCGCGATGCCCTCTGGGCCCCCGAGCGCGACACCGCCATCCTGGAGCTCTTTTACAGCACCGGCATGCGCCTCAGCGAACTCGTCGGGCTGAACGTCGCCGACATCGACACCTACACCGAAACCGTCCGCGTCTTCGGCAAAGGCAAAAAAGAGCGCCTCTGCCCCGTCGGCTCCAAAGCCCTCGAAGCCGTCCAGCGCTACCGCCTCAAATCCGGCGTACATGACGGCGCGCTCTTCCTCAGCAAGCTGCGCACCCGCATCACCGGCCAGGCCGTGGATGACGTCATCATGAAATACTGGCGCGCCTCCGGCCTCCCCGTCCACCTCACCCCGCACAAGCTGCGCCACAGCTTCGCCACCCACCTCCTCAACAACGGCGCCGACCTCCGCAGCGTCCAGGAGCTCCTCGGCCACGCCAGCCTCTCCACCACTCAGATCTACACCCACGTCTCCACCCAGCGCATGAAGGAAGTTTACGACAAGGCCCACCCCCGCGCCTGAGTTGAGGGATTGAACCCAGCCAAGAATCGGTTTAGTGTGCGTCATTCTCATGACCTGTCTGCTTGAAGTCGAATTCCCGGTCACCTTGACATTGCACGCAAAGAGTCGTGCAGATGTGGAACAGCGTAGCCGCTTTCTGCTGGCCTTAAAATACTTCGAGCTTGGAGAAGTCAGTTCAGGACAGGCGGCAAAGATGTGCGGCATGGGCCGCGTGGCCTTCCTCGCCGAATGCAGCCGCTGCGGCGTCCCAGTGACCGAGCTGGACGGCGATGATCTTGAACAGGAATTCGCCGATGGCTGACTTCTTTGCTCATCCCATTGTTTGCAACACCGGTCCACTCATTGCCTTGAGCCGCGCCAGTCTCGGACATTTGCTGCCAAAGCTGTTTCCGCACGTAATGACGACCCAGACCGTGGTCGCCGAACTGACCGCCAAAGATGCGGGAGACACCGATGCAGTGCGGCAAACTCTCGCCCATGTCGAGATCGTGGCGACCTCAACACCCGATCCGCTGCTCGTCACCGAACTGGATGCCGGTGAGGCATCGGTCATCCAGGCGGCGCGCGATCATGGTATCACCGGCGTCTTGATTGACGAACGCCGGGCACGACGTATCGCCTCAGAAGCCTATCATCTGGAAGTGCGAGGTACCTGCGCCGTGCTCCTGCGGGCAAAGCGCGAAGGCTTTATCTCAAGCATTAACCAGTGCTGAAAGACCTTGTGGCCAATGGCTATTTCATTGGTCCGCAGCTCATGATGGAATGCCTGCGCCGGGCGGAGGAATAATCTCTCCGCCGCCACCCCCATCGCTCACTTCTTCACCCAAGTCGCAATCGGCGTCACCGTATGCGCCGCCGGCTCATCAATCGCAAACGTGATGCACAGGCTCTGCGGCCCTTTCGCCCCATCCACCGATGCCTTCAGCACGTGCACCTTTTCCTTCACCAGATCACGCGCCTGTTCATTGGCGGCCTCCGGCGGTTCACCGGTGCTGAAGGTCGCCGAGGCTGGTGCCACGATCGTTGCCACCAGCGTCTTGCCTCCCTGCGTCAGCTTCGCCGTCGTGCCGCTCGCGCTGATCTCCGCCTTCGTGTGCATGCTCCACACGATGCTCCCCGTGTTCTTCATGACGAGGTCATCCTGCATCACAATGTACGGCTTCGCCCCGCGCACCACCATGATGCCACGGTGCACATCCTTCGCCGGTTTCGAGTACGCCTTGGTCATGTCCACCACCGCCATCCCGCGTTCCGGCGTTGAGTGCCCCAGCAGCACCGCAGCTTTCGCATCAAGCTCCTGCTGGTTGCCATCAATGACCAGCGTGTTCTGCCCCAGCGTGTTTTCCAGGTAAAGCGTGAAGCGCTTCGTACGGTCCGCGCCCGGTTTCACTTCTGCGCCGGCCACTTTTTCCCTTTCGCTGCCGAGCTCGATGCCCCAGCGCTCCCCACCGGCATCCATCACAAAGCTGCCAATGTCGAGCTGCGCCGTGGTGTCTTCATTCTCACCACCTTTGACCGCGATGAAGTAATCCGTTTTCTCCCAGCCCGAGCGCGAAGTCGCCACAAAGCCCCCCGGCTGCGCGTAGTCCATCGTGTCCGCCGTGCCGTCTCCAGCCGCATGCGGGTTGTAGTAGATGTAGTTGCCCACCTGGCCAAAGTAAGACGCGGACACAGCCTGCTTGCCGCCCACCGCCACAGCTCGGATGCCGGGATTGCCCGCGACACCACACAGCCAGGTCGCCACCCAGGGGCGGGTTGACACAGCGACCGTGGTATCCCCAAAATTAAACGTCTGTCCCGTCGGCCCCATCATGTGCATGCGCGCGGTGTTGAACTGCGGAATCCCCTCTAGCAGGCTGATCCCCAGATCCCGACCGGAGGCGGACTTGAGCGACTGCGACAGCATCGCCACGTAATCCAGCACCGCCTCGCCAGCCTGCAGCCCTTCCGGCCAGACACCCGCCGGGGCAAAGCGCACGATCCCTTTGCCAAAAATTTTCGCCGCCGCATCCGCCGCCTTTTTGGCCGTCGCCGGATCCTCATCCGCCAGGCTGATCGCGGCCAGCAGCAGCGCGGAGGCCGCAGCCATCTGCTTGCTGTCCGGCAGCAGCTTGCCCGCATCCGATTTATCCTGCTTCACCGGTGCCTTCACCGGCGGCGTCTTTGATTTTGTTCCCGTCTGTCCGCCGGAGGTGCCCTTCGCGCTCTCCGGAACTTCATCCCCGTTCAGATAAGCAATCAGCGCCGCGATGCCTTTCTCCGCCACATACGTGCGCACACCCGCCGCCTGTTCAGCATTCAATCCCGCGCGGAACCAGTCATACCCCAGCGCCACCGCCACCACCATGTCGGTCACGTTGTCCGCCAGGTCGGGGTGCCAGTCACGGAAGGAAATCTTGTCCGTCAGCGCGATGAGTTCACGCACCCCGCGCTCCTGCCATTTGAGATCTCCATCGCCGTAGTGCAAGGCTCCGAGGATCCCGATGCGATACACCGCCTTCGGGCCTTCACCGCCGGTGTCGCCGTTGATGCGCGCCAGTTCCGGATCCTTCAGCAGGTCCTCCCCGGAGGCTTTCATCGTCTCCATGATTTTCGCCAGCACCGGATCCGTCGCGATCTGCCCTTTCACCGCCGCCCAGCCGGCCGCGTTGTGAATCATGCGCGGCCTCACCTTCGCGATGCCGCTGAGGTAATCATTCGTCACAGGCGCTTTAAATTTCGCCACCGGGATCACGGCGATCACCGGCCGCGCAGGCGCAGGCTTTTTCGGCGCAGCAGCGGCCTTGGCTCCCCCCTTCGGCGTCGCAGCCGGAGGCGTTGCGGGCGGGGCGGCAGGCGGGGTCCCGGCCGGTGTCGCAGGCATCGCCACCGCTGGTGCGGCAGCAGCAGGCGCCGCCTGCATCGCCGCATAGCGCGTCTTCGCATAGGTAAAATCAGCCGGGCTCAGGCTCGCAATCGGCACATCAAATTCACGCCCGTCCTTCGTCTTGATCTTCACCGCTTTCGCCACCGCATCCACCGCCACCAGCGTCGCCTCCACCGTCTTGCCGGAGGTGTTCGTCCATGTGTGAAATTCTTCCTCAAGCTGCGCACTCGCATTGGCAGTGAACAGACAGACGGAAGCAAGAGTAAGGAAACGCGTGACGGTTTTCATGACGAGATAAATAGAGTGTCGTTAAAGCAGCGGCTGCGAGCGCAGAGGTCAAGCATAAACGCAGTTCAACCACCCGAGTTTGGCGGAAACATGCTTCCCCAAGAATCGGCCCCCTCGCCACGTGCTGCTTCTAAATAGAATCGCCTTCACTCTTCCTCCCCCTTCCGGCTCAACAACCGTTCAGCCACCGTCAACAATCCTCAGCCACCGTCAACTCCCCCTCCGGCTCCCTCCCTAAGAGCCTATCCGGCAAAAGGTTGAAGAGGCTGTAAAGCGGTGAGGCGCTGTGTCATGATGCCAATGAAGGCAAGATAGACAAAGGCTTCGTGGTGACGGGGATTTTTTTCGTGATCGCGAGTCAGACGCCGCTGCTTG
>JANYCZ010000039.1 GCA_025360015.1 Verrucomicrobiota bacterium
CAAGCAGCGGCGTCTGACTCGCGATCACGAAAAAAATCCCCGTCACCACGAAGCCTTTGTCTATCTTGCCTTCATTGGCATCATGACACAGCGCCTCACCGCTTTACAGCCTCTTCAACCTTTTGCCGGATAGGCTCTTAGACATCGCACTCCAAATCAAGCCGCTTCCCGCCCTCAGTCAGCGCACTTCATTCCAAAAACCTCAAGCCCTATGGGATGCCTGTGTTTAGCGCTCGTAAAAAGGTGGTAAAATGTGGCGTGAACGCTTGGCAAGGCAAGGCGTGCGGCTTAGCATGAACTCATTATGAGCAATAAATCTTATGGATGTTTGATCGCCCTGCTGCTGATCGGGCTTATCGTTAGCATGGGACTGAATGTCGGCCAGTTTCTGGGCAAGCTGGACATTGATGTCGGTGCGGATTCCAGTTTTTCATCCGCACGGCCGAAGCGCCATCTGCATGAAACCACGGTCGAGTCCCCCAAGCAGACCACGGAGGACAAGATCGTGCACATTGACCTCGAAGGGGTGATCTCCTCCATGGCCATGAGCGGGCTTTTTGCCGAGGCCATGCCGAGCGTGGACGGCATCAAGCAGGCGCTGGAACAGGCCGTGGCTGACAAAAATGTGAAGGCCATCGTGCTGCGGGTGAACTCCCCCGGCGGCGAAGTCACGGCCTCGGACATCATTTACAATGCGGTGAAGAAAGCCGCGAAGGTGAAGCCGGTGGTGGTCTATATGGATGCGATGGCGGCTTCCGGCGGCTACTACGTGGCCTGCGGCGCCACCAAGATCGTGGCCAGTGAAACGACGCTGACGGCGAGCATCGGCGTGATCATTGAGACGATGAACTACAGCGTGCTGTTTGACAAAGTGGGCCTGGAGATGAAGGCCTTCACCAGTGGTGCTTTCAAGGATTCGCTCAGCGGCGCACGGCCCATGCGTGAGGATGAAAAGGCGTATGTGCAGAACCTCGTGACGCAGATGTATGACCGCTTCCTCGGCATCGTGTCTGAGGCGCGCGGCGTCCCGAAAGACACGCTGAAAAGCACCGTGGCCGACGGCCGCGTGGTGACGGGGCGTGAGGCTCTGGCAGCCAAGCTGGTGGACCAGATCGGCTACGTGGAGGATGCGTATGCACTGGCACGCACCCTGGGCAAAGCCGCCGACGCCGGGGTGGTGAAGTATCGCCACGAAGTGAGTTTCTTTGATGTATTTGGCGCTGCTTCCGCCAAAGCAGGAGCGCCACCGGCCAAGGTGCAGCTGGATGTGAGCAGCGGCCTGCTGCCCAAGCTGATGCCCGGCGTGCCGTATTACCTGCCGCCGAGCTTTGCGCATTGATCATGGTGGACGCCAGCACATTCGCGGTCCTGCATGATCTGGCCATCTTTGTCAGCATCGCCACGGCGCTGTCGCTGCTGGCGTATCGTGTGATGCGGCACCTGCGGCCCGAGATTTCGTGGAATCAGGAGGGGCAGGTGCTGTCGCGTCCCTATGGCGCGCCGGACTTGCTGGTGCTGGCCGGCCTGGGGCTGTTTTTCATTTTTGCCATGCAGCCGCAGGAGACGAGCGGTGGTGCCAGCGGCGGCGCGGCGAGTGACAGCAGCTTGATCATCAGCATGGCGTTCAACCTCATCATGTGCGTGGGGCTGCTGCTGTACCTGTTTCAGGTGCGCGGCCTGAATCCGGCGGAGCTCTTTGGCCTGGAGCATCTGCCCTGGCGCTCGCTGGGCCGCGTGGTGGCCGTCTTCACGGTGCTCATCCTCATCTCCGTGAATCTGCTCTCCGCGCTCAGTGTCTCCTGGCTGCAGGACGTCTGGCCGGAGGCCCAGCCGCAGGAGATGGTGAAGGCGTTTCAGGAATCCAGCGGAATCGGTTTCAAAGTCCTGGTGATCATCGCCGCCGTGGTGATCGCCCCACTGGCGGAGGAGACGATGTTTCGCGGCTTTGTCTACGGTGTGCTGAAGCGCTACACGGACGCCCCCTTCGCGGCGCTGAGTTCATCGCTCATGTTTGCCATCATCCACATGCACGTCGGGAGCATGCTGCCGCTGTTCATGCTCGCGGTGCTCTTCTGCCTGGCCTACGAGATCACCGGCTGCCTCCTGGTGCCCATGATTCTGCACGCCATCTTTAATGCCGTGAGCATCATCGCGATGCTGTTTGGGGAGAGATGATCGATGCTGGATCTAAAATCCAGCATCGAGGATCTAGCAACGATTTCACATCACCATCCCACCATCCACCGCAAGCACCTGGCCGGTCACATACCGTGCGGCGGGGCTGGCGAGGAAGAGGACAGCGGAGGCGATGTCTTCGGCGGAACCGAGATCACCCAGAGGGATCTTCTTCAAAATCTCACCCTTCAGCGTGTCATTGAGGACGTGCGTCATGTCCGTGGCGATGAAGCCGGGGCAGACTACATTGGCGGTGACGCCACGACCGGCGAACTCGCGTGCGAGGGATTTGGTGAAGCCGATGAGCCCGGCCTTGCTGGCCGCGTAGTTGGCCTGGCCGGCATTGCCGATGAGACCAATGACGGAGCTGATGTTGATGATGCGCGCGCCTTTTTGCTTGAGGATGCTGCGCTGGAACGCCTTCACCATGTTGAAGGCACCCTTGAGGTTGGTGTCGATCACGACGTCCCAGTCTTCTTCGCTCATACGCAGCAGCAGGCCGTCCTTGGTGACACCGGCGTTGTTCACCAGAATGTCCACATGATCAAAGTCGGTGAGGATCTGCTTGCCCACTTCGGCGCAGGCGGCGCTATCGGCCACATCCAGGGCGTAGGCCTTGGCGGCATCGGGATAAGTGGCGTTGATGGCGTCCGCAGCGCTTTGCGCATTGGCCTGTGTACGGCTGACGATGGCCACTTTCGCGCCCTCGGCGGCGAAGGTTTCAGCGATGGCTTTGCCGATGCCGCGTCCGGCTCCGGTGACGACTGCGATCTTGTCTTGAAGTTTACCCATCCTTCACCCATGAACGGCATGCAACGCCGCGCAAGAAGAAGGTGCATGCACACCCTGGCATGCGTATGGTCCTGCCTTGCCGATGAGTGACGACGCGCCGCCAGCCGACAAACCCAAATCTACCCGTCATCCGTCCGTGTCCCTGGGGGGATTCTGTGAGGTCATCGCGTTTTTATCGCTCACCTGCACCTGGCTGGGCAGCCTGGGAAGCTATGGCTGGAAGTTTGATCTGCTCTCGCACTTCCGGCTGCAATACGTGCTCGCCTGCGCGGTGGTGCTGGTCTTTGCGCTGATCCGCCGCCGCACGTTGCTGGCACTCATCGCGCTGTTCTCGCTGCTGTGGAATGTGCAGATCGTTCATCCCTTCCATCAAACGGCAGAGGTTGCAGCCGGGTCCAAAAAGAAACCGCTGCGGGTGATGACCTTCAATGTCATGACGACCAACCACAACCCGGTGGCGGCCGTCAGCCATGCGATGCAGTCAGACGCGGACATCATCTGCCTGCCGGAGGTGGATGACACCTGGCGTGTGGCTTTGGAGCCGCTGCGCATCAAATATCCGCGCCATGTGGAGGAGATGAACAACGGCAATTTTGGCATCGCCTGCTACACGCGGTTGCCGCTGAAGAGCCTCGAAGTCCGCTATTTCACCGTCTGGCGGCTGCCCACGGTGGTGATGAATCTGGATCATCTCGGCAGACCACTCACCTTCATCGGCACGCATCCCATTCCACCGATGAGCGAGGTGGACGCGCAGGCGTGGCGGGAGCAGTTGTCAGGCATCGCCACCCTCGTCGCAGGCCTCAGCGGCGAAGTTATCGCTGCGGGGGATTTCAACGCCACGCCGTGGTGCGAAGGCATGCGCCTGCTGCGTGAAAAAAGCGGTCTGGATTTTCATTCCGTCGATCCTGTGTGGCCGCCGACCTGGGGGCTGCGCCTGCCGATGATGATCCCCATCGACCACGTGCTGGTGAAGGGCGGGTTGGTGGTGCAGAAGCGTACCATTGGGCCGGCCATGGGATCGGACCACCGCTCGGTGGTGGTGGAAATTGTGCGGGGTGTGCCGTAGCGCACGCGTCTTGGAGTGCGTGCGGCAAGCCTGGGCGCGACGCCGCTTTTCGCAGGCTGGACGGCAGGGTAAGGCCGAAGAACACTCTTCACCCCGCGAAAGCGGTGTCGCCGATGCAGGCTTGCGCCGTGCATCTCTGCCACCGCACTCCAAGACGCTGTCGCGTTCGCGGAGACCACGTGCCTCGAACGGCCTACTTCTGCAGAGTCAGCTTCGAGTCGGTGAGAAGCTTGCTCGGGTAAAGACCTTTCATGTCCATGGTGACATTGATCCAAACGGGAACTCCTTCCTTGTTCGCGGCAGCAACGAGCTCATCCACAAGCTTGTTCTCGGCTTCACGCCAGGGCTTGTGCTGGACGAGCATCAAAAGATGCGGGGACATCTTTTTCTTTTCCTTGTCCGTCAGCGGGATGGAATGGGTGTAGCTCACGACAAAGATACCGTCTTTGATGTATTGCACGGGCTTCGTGCGGTAGTGCGCCATGACTTCAGCGGCATTCTTACATCCCGCATCAAAAGTCCCCTCTTCATTCGGAATAAACCAGGACGCCGAATCCAAAGAAGGCGCGCTCATGGTGACCGCTGTGTATTTCTCTTTAGTGCGTATTTTTTTGGTAGGCGGTTCAACGGCACGAACACTGAACAGGCTGCTGACGAGCAGCATGAGGAGGATTGAAGCAAACTTCATTCTGGATGTTTAACTTTGGATTGAACCTCACGCCAGCACTCCCTTCACCGGTTCATGCTCCTCCACGCCACTGAGCCTTTGATCCAGCCCTTGGAACTTGAAGGTGAACTTGCGATGATCGATGCCCATGAGGTGGAGGATGGTGGCGTTGAGGTCATTGATGTGCACCGCATCCTTGACCACGTTGTAGCTGAAGTCGTCGGTCTCGCCGTACTCGATGCCGCCTTTGACGCCGCCACCGGCCATCCACATGGTAAAGCAGCGCGGGTGGTGGTCCCGACCGTAGTTTTCCTTGGTCAGCGTGCCTTGGGAATAGACAGTGCGGCCGAATTCACCGCCCCAGACGACGAGAGTGTCCTGCAAGAGGCCGCGCTGTTTGAGATCCATGATGAGGGCGGCGCAGGCGCGCTCGGTGTCCTCCACCTGGCCGCGCAGGAGTTTGGGCAGGTTGTTGTGCTGATCCCAGCCGCGATGCAGGATCTGCACCACGCGCGTCCCACGCTCGATGAGGCGGCGGGCCATGATGGCGCTGTGGGTGAAGCTGCCGCTGCGGTTCACATCCTCGCCATACATCTCCAGCGTGGCCTTGCTCTCCTTGCTGAGGTCGGTGAGCTCCGGCACGCTGGTCTGCATGCGGAAGGCCATTTCGTATTGGGCGATGCGCGTCTGGATCTCCGGATCGCCAATGCGGGCGTGGTTGATGGTGTTGAGCTTGTTGAGCGCATCGAGCATCGTGCGGCGATCGCTGCCATCCACGCCGGGAGGATTCTTCACATACAGCACGGGATCGCCCTGACCACGCAGCGGCACGCCACTGTACTTCGTGGGCAGGAAGCCGCTGCTCCACATGCGGGTGAAGAGCGCCTGCGCTTGGCTGGCGGCAGGAAAGCTGGGCGTGAATACAACGAATGAAGGGAGGTCATTGCTCTCGCTGCCCAGGCCGTAGCCAAGCCAGGAGCCGATGCTCGGCTTGCCGGGCACTTCGCTGCCGGTCATCACGAAGGTGCAGGCCGGATCATGATTGATGGCGGTGGTGCTCACACTTTTGATCACAGCGATTTCATCGACGATCTTCGCTGTATGCGGCAGCAGCTCGCTGACAAAGCGCCCGCACTGGCCATGCTGGGTGAACTTAAACATGGAGGGAGCCACCGGGAAGCGCGCCTGACCGCTGGTCATGGTGGTGATGCGCTGGCCGTTGCGAATGCTTTCGGGCAGGTCTTTGTCATAGTGCTGCTGGAGCTGCGGCTTGTGATCCCACAGATCAAGCTGTGATGGCGCGCCGTTCATGTGCAGGTAGATGAGGCGCTTGGCCTTCGGCGCGAAATGCGGAAGGCCGGGCATGGCGGGCTGCACCAGGGAGGAGTCACCGCTGGCAAAGGACTCACCGAGCATGCTGGCGAGCGCTACGCCGCCCACACGCAGGCCGGTCTGGCCAAAGAACTGGCGGCGGGTCTGCTGGCGGTGGTATTCGAGAAGAGGATCCATGAGGACAGAACGCTCCGAGGAGGCAGGGGCTTGCTAAATTGAAAGCCGAGAACTGTAAATGGGCCGGATGGCCAGCAACGGCGCTCTCCATCAAGGAGCTGCGCGAAAAATGAGGGATCAAAGCCGAATCAGCTCACTTGTTCTCCAACCATCTTTCGAGCACAAACACACTCCAGCGTTGATACCAGGTGGGGTTGGCGTCGGGCATTGTGCGGGTGGCTTTCTCAAACTCATTTCCCCAGGATGCCTGGAGCCACTTTTCAAACGGGAAGATAAAGCCACGCTTGTGCGCCTTGGCGATGTTGGCAGGCACTTCGGGCACGGCATCCAGCAGCATTTGCTTGCCCGGGCGCAGCCGCTGTGCGGCTGGCACGCGGGCTACGGTTTCGAACAGGACCCTGTCCACGAACGGGACGCGCAGCTCCAGCCCGTGGGCCATGCTCATTGTGTCACTGTCTTTGAGGAGCTGATTACGCATGTAGCGGCTGAGCTCCAGCTTGCTGACCTGATCCAGATCATTGGTGGGATAGATGCGCATGCCCGGATCATAGTCCGACACTTCACGTGGCAGGTCAGGGACGTAGCGTTGAGCGAGAATGCGAGCCGACTTGAGGGAGAAAGTGCTCCGGAAAGCACGGTAGGCAGACTGGATTCCAGGCGGCCTGGCAAACATCGTGCCCAGCCGCCGGACGCGTGTGGTGCTGCCAAAGCGTTCGAGGAGATTGCCCAGCAGCCCCGCCAAAGGAGGGACACACCCTGCCATCCGGCTGAATCTGGCCAGCTCGGGCACGGTGCTGAAACTTGGATAACCACCAAACATCTCATCTCCACCGAGGCCGGAAAGCACCACTTTCATACCGCAGTGTCTGGCGAAACGTGACACGGTATAGGTGTTAAAACCGTCAATGCTGGGCTGGTCACCACACTGCAGGAACTCGGCAAAACTCTCCTCGGCGATGCTGCCGGAAAGCTGCAGCTCATGATGCTCACTGCCAAAGTGGCGCGCCGTTTCCCGAGCGACGCCAGATTCATCCAGCGCCTGATCGTCCACGCCGATTGAAAAGGTTTTGATTCCGGAAAACCCTGCCGCACGCGCCAATGCGAGCAGCACCGTGGAGTCAATCCCGCCACTGAGAAAGATGCCCACCGGCACATCGCTGACGAAATGGTGCTTCACCGAATCCAGCAAGGCGGCCCTGATGCTTGACGCCGCTTCCTCGCCTTCGATTTTATCGCCGCCAAAGTGAAGATGCCAGTAGGCATGCTGCTCCAGACGGTCCTGCCGCCATAGTATCCAGCATCCAGCCTCCAGTTGGAAGACATTCTGAAGAAGAGTCCAAGGTTCCGGCACGCTGCCCGTCTCAAAATAAGCCACCAGTGCTTCGCCATTGAGCTGATCAGAGACCATCCCCGACTGCCTCAGTGCTTTCAGTTCCGACGCAAAGATCAGGCTGCCATCTGCGGCCACAGAATAGTACAGTGGCTTGATGCCCATGGGATCACGTGCCAAAAATGCGCACTGCTCCTGCTCGTCCCAAATGCAAAACGCAAACATGCCACGCAGGCGTTCCACCATACCTGGCCCATGCCGCTGATACAGATGGAGCAGCACTTCTGTGTCCGATTCGCTACAGAAGCTGGTGCCCGCAGCCGCCAATTCCTGGCGAAGCTCCTTATAATTGTAAATCTCCCCGTTAAAAGTGACGGTGAAACGTCCGTCCTGAGTGGACATGGGCTGGTGGCCGGATGGCGAAAGATCGAGAATCGCAAGCCGTGTGTGCACCAGATGCGCTGCTCCACGCGGGCTGCTCCACAAGCCTGAATCATCAGGGCCGCGATGCGCCAATGCCTCGCGCAACTTCGCCATCTGGTTGTCTGCCCGGACTTGATCAGTCTTTGGGAGGGAGCTCAAATATCCTGCTATTCCGCACATTAATTAATTTAATTATTTATTAAATTAATTATACCTAACAAGCCGCGCCTAAATCACTCTTTAAATTTTTGGCTAACGAGATTGTAGTGAGGGACGCCACACGCATGAGTGTGGCTGATCTGGCGAAGCGAGCCCCCCAAGTCAGCGAAACAGCTTCTTCACCACCACGGGGCCGCTCACCAGCACACCGCGCTTGGCGAAATCCAGGATCATGAGGGCGTCTGCTTTCGCGCCTTTGATGTGCTGCTGGCCGGACTGCACCGTGGGGTCGCCTTCCAGGACGATCTCAGTGGAGGAACTGCGGAAATGGATGTGCTGGGCGATGCCGAAGAAGGTGCCGTCTTTGGTGATGACGGTGACTTTGCTGCGCTTGTCGGCACGGGCGAGGCGGGGCCAGGTCTGCTTGTCCTGTTTCACATAGACGAGTTCTTCCCCTTGCAGCAGGACGAAGGGAAATTCATTCACAGCAAGCTGCCGCCGCGTGTCGTCGATGGAGCCCAATTTGGCATCGGAATGAGAACCCGCGGCGATGGCGAGCAGGGAGGTGACCATGCCCATCAGATCCCCTGCCCTGCCCGACCAGCCGGAGCTGGGCCGTTTGGCCTTGGGGGAGCCTTTGGGAAGCTCCGCATCGGTGATGAAAAGACTGCGCGAGACGAGCCTGCCGCCCTGCACTTCCAGAATGGGTCCAGGCCGTGCGGCCCACTGCTTGAGATCGGGAAACGGCAGATAGTCCAGCGGCGTCGAAGTCAGCGGCCCGGACACAGTATGCACCGCCTTATAGGCGAAGGAGCCGACATGCATCTTGCACGAGGTGAGCGAGAGCAGGCAAAGAGTGAGCGCGAGCGCCGGCACCACGCGCCGGAGCTTTTTCCGGATCATGGATTCAAGGCTGCCGCTCTGGCAGGTGTGCACAAGCATGGATTCACTCACCCTCTCTGATATGTGGCCTGAATTGAATGGCAAGATGCTTTCGTGGCCTATCGTTCTTCTGAGCCCAACCATGATCCGCCGCTTTTTCCTCTCGCTGCTTGCCCTGCCCTGCCTCCTCTCTGCTGCGGATGCGCCGCCGCCGAACATTGTGCTGATCATCTCGGACGATCAATTGTACAGCGACTACGGCTTCATGGGGCACCCGGTCATTCAAACGCCGAATCTGGACCGGCTGGCGAAGGAGAGCCTGACCTTCACGCGTGGGTATGTGCCGTGCAGCCTGTGCTGCCCGAGTCTGGCCACGTTGATCACGGGGTTGTATCCGCACCAGCACAAGGTGACGAGCAATGACCCGCCCATTCCTGCTGGCATGAAGGCGAAGGATTTTCAAAGCAGCCCGCTGTTTGATGCCGGGCGCGAGGTGATCAGCAAGCACCTCGAAGAAGCAGGCACGCTGCCGACCATGCTGAAGCAAAAGGGCTACCTCAGCCTGCAGACCGGCAAGTGGTGGCAGAAGAGCTATGAGCGCGGCGGCTTCACCCATGGCATGACCCACGGCGGCCGCCATGGGGATGCGGGGCTCGACATCGGTCGCAAGACAATGCAGCCGATCTATGATTTCATCAGCGAGGCCAAAAAGCAGCAGAAGCCCTTCTTCGTGTGGTATGCGCCGATGATGCCGCATGATCCGCACACCCCGCCACAGCGCTTTCTCGACAAATACAAGGACAAGACTCCCAGCGAGCACGTCGCGAAATACTGGGCCATGGTGGACTGGTTTGACGAGACCTGCGGCGAACTCATCAAGCACATCGACGACAACGGGATGAAGGAAAACACCATCTTCGTTTACCTCAGCGACAACGGCTGGATCACCAATCCCAAGACAGGGCGCTATGCCGACAAGTCGAAGCAAAGCCAGTATGACGGCGGCTTGCGGACGCCCATCATGATCCGCTGGCCCGGCCACGTGCAAGCAAAGATGAGCGAAGAGCTCGCGCAGTCGATTGATCTCGTGCCCACGCTGCTCAAGGCCGTCGGCATTGCACCCACGAAAACCTTCCCCGGCATCGACCTGCTGGACGCCAGCGCCGTCAGCGGCCGCAAGACGCTCTACGGCGAATGCTTCACCCACAACTTTGTGGATCTCAACGTCCCCGCCGCCAGCCTGCGCTGGCGCTGGGTCATCAACGGCTACGACAAGCTCATCGTGCCCGACAAGACCAACCAGCCGAAGGACGTCGCAGAGCTGTATGATCTCAAGGCGGACCCCACCGAGGAAAAGAATCTCGCGTCGGAGCACGCGGATAAAGTGAAGGCGCTGAGCGAAAAGCTGGATGCGTGGTGGAAACCGTGAAGGACGATTTACCGCGCCGCCTTCACCTGATCCCACACCCGCGTATACTTCGCGAGATCGGCGCCGAGGTCTTCAATAACCTCACACTTCGCCTGCAACTCTGCAGGAATCGTGATCGCGGGATTTTTCAAAAACTCGGCGCTGACTTTTGTTAGCGCGGGTTTGTTGGGGCAGTAGTAGCCCATCCATTCCATGTTCTCCGCGGCGATGGCGGGGTCCAGCAGGAAATTGATGAGGGCATGGGCGAGCGCAGGCTGCTTGGCGGTCTTGGGGATGACCATTTCATCGCAGCCCATGGTGACGCCCTCACGCGGGATGAGGATCTCCACCTTGGGGTTTTCCATCTGCACCTGAAACAGGTCGCCGCTGTAGCCGTGGACGAGGAGGAACTCGGCGGAGTCGATGCCAGCCTTGTAGCCTTCGTTGTCAAAGCGGGCGAGGTTCTGCTTCCAGCGGATGAGCACATCGCGCGCAGCGGCGAGCTGCGCGTCGTCGTGCGTGTTGATGCTGTAGCCGAGGGATTTGAGTGCCGCGCCGATGGCTTCGCGCATGTCGTCCAGCAGCGTCATGCGTCCGGCCAGGGCGCTGCGGTCAAACATGCCCCAGGTGGCTTCGACGGGCTGGCCTTTCATCTTGTCCGCACGCACGGCGATGCAGGAATAGGCCAGCGTGTAGGGCACGCTGTGCGCCATGGTTTGATCCTTCACCTTGGCCAGCACGGCGGGATCAATGTTCGGCAGGTTGGGGATCAATGTGTGATCCAGATCCGTCAGCATGCCCTGCGCGTGCATGACCTGAATCATGTAGGCGGTGGGAAAGACGAGGTCATAGCCTGCGGCACCCGCCTTAAACTTGGCGAACATGCTTTCGTTCGAGTCAAAGGTGTCGATGACAACCTTGCAGCCCTGCTGCTTTTCAAACTTCCGCACCACCTCTGGACTGATGTAGTCCGCCCAAGTATAAAGATGCAGCGTCTCCGCCTGCAATCCCAGCGCGAGCCCGACCAGGCTCAGGAGCAGTGCGAAGAGCTTCATGGCCGGGAGGCTCAGGCGGCCAGAGGCCGGCGCAACGGAATGCGCTGCTGCTGGCGGAAGGCGGCTTCGGTATTGTAGGCAGCGAGAAGCAGCAGGCTGAAGCCGAGATCACTAACCAACGAATTGCGCAGGAAAAACCAGGAAGGCAGATGCCCCGGCTCGCCCGTCGTGAGCGCCTGCACCCAGCCTGCAAAGTCCTTTGTATAGGCAGAGACGGGATTACTGATCCACGCCACCGTGTTGGTGATGAGATAGAAAACCAGTGAGCAGGCCACCACTCCCACAAGGCCGCCAAGCAGACTCATCTGACCACGCCTGCGACTGGCCAGCCACGCCGCGATGGCAAAGCAGGGGTAAACCGCCAGCGCTTCCCAGTGCAGCACGGAGTGCAGACCGGTGGCGGCGGCGTCAACGGCCACCAGCAGCAGCGGAATCAGCAGGAAGGACACGCGCTTGGAGAACACCAGCGTGCCGGTGAAGGCCAGCGCCATCCACGGGCCGAAGTTTTCGAGCAGCTCGAAAGTGACATACCCTTTCAGTTTGGCCCAGCGAAACACAGCAGCGGCAATCAGCAGCGCCAAGGGGAGCAGAAAGGCACGGGAGGTCGGGCGGAAATCGGAAGAGGGCATGGGGTCAATGAAATAAGAGAGGGAGGGAACGTTGCAAGCGACTAATCGATGACGCCCTTCTTGCGCAAGAACGGCACCAGTTCATCCACGCCGAAATCCGCCAGCACTTCGCCGTCCCAGTCCATGGTGGGCGCTTTGCTCTGGCCACTGAGGTCGATCATCGCCTGCATGGCTTCGCGATTACCGGACACGGTAACGGATTCATACGCAATGCGTTTGGCATCAAGGTATTCGGTGACCTCTTCACACCATGGGCAGCCGGTTTTGAGGTAGATAATGGGTTTAATCATGCCGATACGATGCCGTGAAAGACGGCCCAGGGCAAGCAATGCGTGCGTGATTCGCGGTTGACCACTTCGGCGACCTGATTAGAATCAGTCCGCTGTTTTCAGAGCCTTCATTCAGTGCTCCGAAGCCCGTCCCTTTGAACGTCAACTCCCCATGCGCCATCTCAGATACCAGACTGCGCAGCAGGAACCGTTCCAGCGGATGGAACGTCTGAAAGAAATTTCCAGCGTGCTGCAAGAGCACGCGGAGGTGACTTTCGGGCAGGCAGGGCCAGTGCGGCCCAGCTTTGAAAACCGCAGCAGCCCGTGGTGGTGCTGTGGCAGGTCGCATGTGCGGCCCGCCGCGTGCCGCGGACCCGTGGAAGAGGCAAGCCGCCCGTTCCCGCCCGCCGCCCCCTCCAGCACCCCGGCCCTGCTCGACCCCGCAACCCACCCCTACGTAAACTCAACTCATGTCCGATTATCCCAACCGCAATGGCGGAGGCAGCTCCAATGGCAACGGCAACAGCAATGGCAACCGTCGCAATCGTAACCGTAACCGCCCACGTGGCCCTCGTCCTGAAGGCCCGCGTCCCACCCGTGAAGGTGGCCGCGAAAGCCGTAACGCCGCACCTTCGTTCTTCCAGAAAATCCTGGGCTTCTTCGGCCTCGGCAAGTCCAAGAACCGGCCGCAGCCAGACCGCAGCAGCTCCGATCCTCGCTCCACCAATGACAACCCACGCCCGCAGCGCGAACCGCGTCCGCGTCGTGAAGCCCCCCCTTCCGTGAACCCGGGAGACATCACCACGGATCGCCTCTACGTCGGCAATCTGTCCTATGATGCCACCGAGAGCGACCTCTTCGAACTCTTCAACGGCGTCGGCGCGGTGAAGAATGCCGAAGTCGTCGTCAACAGCCGCACCCAGCGCTCCAAGGGCTTTGCCTTTGTCACCATGGGCAGCGTCGAAGAAGCACGCCGCGCCGTGCAGGAGCTCAGCAGCAAGGATTTCATGGGCCGCCCCCTGCAGCTCAGCGGTGCCAAGCCCAACAGCCGGGGTGACGACTCCGACGCTCCTTCCCACGAAGAAGAAGCGCACGCGGCCTGAGTGATCTAAGCCATTGTTTCATTGCGCCCGCAGGTTCTCGAACGAACCTGCGGGCTTTTTTTTGGCCGCTGTTTTTGCACAAATCCAACGCCTCAGGTGAACAAAAGCACCGCGTTTGCCTTCCAAGTTCATCAACCCAACCATGTCAGATCCCACTCTTCCCGACCGGGAACCCGAACCCGGAACTGCAACGGTCAGCGCCCCTCCCGTCACTCAAGGCACGCCGGCAGAGATCCATGCCGATGAAAAATTCTGCGACCAGCTCGAAGACCGCGCGCTCCTCAGCGGCCCGAACCGCCGCCTGCGGGATCTGCAACTGCTCTACAGTGTGATGAAGGATTTCGTCGTCGGCATTCGCGCGCTGCACTTCGTCGGCCCCTGCATCACCGTGTTTGGTTCGGCCCGCTTTGACGAAAATCACCGTTACTACCAGCTCGCGCGGGATATGGGCGCGGCGATCGCCAACATGGGGTTCACCGTTTTGACCGGCGGCGGCCCTGGAATCATGGAAGCTGCCAATCGTGGCGCAAAAGATGCTGGAGGACGCAGTGTCGGCTGCAACATCCGGCTGCCTTTTGAACAAAGCCACAATCCTTATCTCGACCGCTGGGTGACCATGGAGCATTTCTTCGTGCGCAAGACGCTGCTTATCAAATACAGCTACGGTTTCATCATCATGCCCGGCGGCTTCGGCACCATGGACGAAATGTTTGAAGCGCTCACCCTCATCCAGACCCGCAAGCTCAAGAGCTTTCCCATCGTCATCATGGGCAGTGATTTCTGGCCGGAGATGCGCCAGTTCATGGACCACATGCTCAGAGGGGCCACCATCAGCGCGGCGGATCTTGATTTGATCAAATGGACAGACTCCGTGGAAGAGGCCGTGGCCCATCTGCAGGACAAGGCCGTCACTCAGTTCGGACTGCGCCGTCATCACATCCCGCAAAGCAGTTCGCTGCTGGGAGAAAAGACGCTTGAAGGCGCGCATTGAACCACCACACTCCGCCTCCCCGCATGTCCGACCACACCCTCACACTCTCCAACGGCCTCACGCTGGGCTATTGCGAGTACGGGGATCCACGCGGAGAGGTGGCGTTCTACTTTCACGGCTGGCCGTCTTCACGCGTCCAGGGGTCTCTGTTTCATGAGCATGCCGAAAAGCACGGCCTGCGCCTCATCTGCCCTGACCGCCCCGGCATCGGCCTGTCTGACTTTCAGCCGCGCCGCACTTTGCTCGACTGGCCAGACACACTCTCGCAACTCGCCGCGCATGTCGGTGCGGACAACTACCACGTCATCGGCTGGTCCGGCGGCGGCCCGTATGTACTCGTGACCGCGCTGAAACTGCCCCGGCGCCTGCTCTCCGCGAGCATCATCTGCGGCGCCCCGCCCCTGAAGTTTCTAGGAGACCGTCAGATGTTCTGGCTCTACCGCTTCATGATTCAACTGCGGCATTTTTTCCCGACGATCCTCGGCGTGGTTCTGCGCCTTGGCGGCATGGCCGCGAAGGGGCAGCCGCAAAAAGCCCCGCTGCGCTGGCTCATGAAACTGCTGGGCCAGGAAGACCGCCGCGTCCTGCTGCAGCCCGGCATCTTTGACGTGGTGCGGGAGGCCACCCTCGGCGCGCTGGATCGCGGACCACGCAGCGTCATCGCCGATGCAGACATCTACCTCAGCGAGTGGGGCTTCGAGGTCAGCCAGATCAATTTCCCCATCCGCTTCTGGCACGGCAAGCAGGACCGCAACATCGCCTGGACCTACACCCAGCAGATCGCCCAACTCATCCCTCAAGCCGAAACCCACTGGTCCGAAGTTGACGGCCACTACTCCCTGCCCATCACCCACGCAGAGCAGATCATCACTGCGGCGCTGAAAAAGGAAGTGCCGGAGCTGGTGGGTCCCGCAAAATAGGCCGGCGTCATTGCTGGGAGCGCCGATGTTTCATCGGCTCTGGGCGAGCGTCCTTGGGGCAGCAACATGAAATGTAGCTGGCTGGAAAAGCGGCGTTTGTTCTTGTGGCGGAGCCATACCCAGACCTGGTTAAAAAACCAACGCGCCCGGCACAACCAGCGCCCTTGGGAGCGACTCAAGACTGCCTCGGCAGCAAGATCGGAATCCCCGCATCAATCACAAACACCCGCGTGCCATCCGCCGTCGCCAGCGCAGCCGTGACCTTGTGCGCCGCACACTCCTCCGCCGTCGCGCGTCGCAGCGGCTGGCGCGTGTCTGGGCAGCGCATCAGCGGTAAAAAATCATTGAGCCATTCGGTTTCGTTTTGCATCAGTATTCAGCCATGGTGGGGTCAATTTCACGCGCCCAGGCGATGATGCCGCCCGAGATGTTCCAGACGTCCTCAAAGCCCTGCTCGCGCAGCATGCTCACCGCCCGCGCACTGCGTCCACCGCTTTTGCAGTGCACCAGGATGCGTTTGTCGCGGGGCAGCTCGCTGCTGCGCTGATCGAGTTCTCCCAAGGGAATCAGCACCGCGCCTTCGATGCGGGAGATGCCTTGCTCGTGCGGCTCGCGCACATCGAGCAGGAAGTGATTGTCTCCGCTCTCACGGAGTTCTCTGAGTTCGTGGACAGTCATGGTGGGAACAGCGGGCGGAGCCTCGGCGGTGATGCCGCAGAAGCCCTGGTAGTCGATGGGTTCGGTGATGGTCGGGCGGTCGCCGCAGACGGGGCAGTCAGGATCACGGCGCAGATTCAGCGTGCGGAAGCGCAGGCTCAGCGCATCCACATGCAGCAGCTTGCCCAGCAGCGGCTGGCCGATGCCGGTGATCAGTTTGATGGCCTCCAGCGCCTGCATCGTTCCAATGAGGCCCGGCAGCACGCCCAGCACCCCGCCTTCTGCACAGGAGGGCACCATGCCCGGCGGCGGTGGCTGCGGGCACATGCAGCGGTAGCAGGGAGCCCCCAGGTGCGGGGCAAACACACCCACCTGCCCGTCAAAGCGCAAAATGCTGCCATACACGTTCGGTTTGCGCAGCCATACGGCCACGTCGTTGCTCAGGTAGCGCGTGGGGAAATTGTCCGTGCCATCAATGATGACATCATAATCCGCCGCGATGCGCATGGCATTCGCCGAGGTGAAAAGCTCGGGGAAAATCTGTATGTCCACGTGCGGATTGATGTCCGCCAGCCGGTCGCGTGCAGCCTCCAGCTTTTTGCGCCCAAGATCCCGCTGCCCAAAAAGAATCTGCCGCTGCAGGTTGGTGATCTCCACCACATCCGGGTCCACCAGCCCCAGCCCGCCGATGCCCGCCGCCGCCAGATACATCGTGATCGGCGAGCCCAGTCCCCCTGCACCGATGCACAGCACCCGCGCCGCCTTCAGCCTGCGCTGCCCCTCGATCCCGAATTCGGGGATCGCCAGGTGCCGCGCATAGCGGCTCAGTTCGTCAGGGTTGAGGTCGGACATCAGCCTCCCACCATGGCATGCAGAATCGCCAGCGCAATGATCCAGCGGTTGCGGTGGTGCACGGCGCGCATAAACTCTCCCCATGCCTGATTGGACACCCCCAACCCAAGTCAATCTGGTCGATCTCGGCTTCATGGACTCCCGCTCCAAGCTCATCGACCTCGCCGCCTTCCTTGACCGCGTCCAGCGCGCCGGGCAGGAAGGAGACTTCCGCGTCCAAGCCCTCAAAAACGCCCTCGCTCTCCTTTCCCAAGACCAGCCCCAGCGCGCCCGGGATGTCCTGCTCAGCTTTAGCGACCCCAGTACCGAGCCCGTGGCTAAAGCGGCAATGCAGGGCGCTATCGGAGCGTATAAGGGGTAGCCGTTGGCCGTAGTTTACAGTGGTTGACGATTGTTGACGGTTGTTTGTCCAATCCTTCCAGACCTCCAAACACCCCAGCGCCATCCACCGTCAACAATCGTAAACAACCGCCAACCACCGCAAACTCCCCCTTCCCCATGAACTACATCGAGCCCCACGGCCACATGGTCAGCCGCACCACGGATGACTATGAGCGCATGGCCATCGCCGGCTGCCAGGCGATCTGCGAGCCCGCGTTCTGGGCCGGATTCGACCGCGCCAGCGCCGATGGCTTCTACGACTACTTCCGCCAGATCACCGAATATGAGCCCAAGCGCGCGGCGAAGTTCGGCATCCAGCACTACTGCTGGCTGTGCATCAATCCCAAGGAAGCGGAGGATCTCGCACTCGCGGACGACGTCATCGCCCTCATCCCGCAGTTCATCGACAAACCGGGCGTGCTCGGCATTGGCGAGATCGGCCTGAACAAGAACAGCCGTAACGAACTCAAAATCTTCGAACAGCACGTGCAGGTCGCGCAGGACTACGACGCCCTCGTGCTCATCCACACGCCCCACCTTGAGGACAAGCTCAAGGGCACGCGCTTGATCGTCGAGGCCCTGAAAAACTTCCCCAAGATCAAGCCCGAGCGCGTCATCATCGACCATGTCGAAGAGCACACCATCGATCACGTCCTCGATCACGGCTTCTGGGCCGGCATCACCCTCTATCCCGAAAGCAAATGCACCCCGAACCGCGCCATCGACATGCTCGAGCAGCGCCACGCCGAGCGCATCTGGATGAACAGCGCCTGCGACTGGGGCGTGAGCGATCCCCTCGCCGTCCCCAAGACCATGCAAGCCATGCGCCACCGCGGCTGGACTAGCGAGATGATCCAGCGCGTCGCCTGGGACAATCCAAGGGCGTTCATGGGGCAGTGCGAGAAGTTCAAGCTGTGAGGCCACGCCACTATTGCGATTGCCGGAACATCGTCTATCCTACCATGCCCGCTGATGTCCCAGACCGCAGCCAATCAGCCTCCCGTGATACTTCTGCTCACCCAAGAGCAGATGACGAAGATCTTATCCTCGCGGCGCTCGATCACCTCCGCGGAATTCGACCGGCAAATGGAAGCGTTTCTGGGGCGCCCTCTCTCGCCCGCCAGAAAGAAGACCTGCGTGAATGGGCAGGAAGTCTGGGTCTGCTGTTAGATTCCGCACTTGTCCTCCCTCGTTTTCAAAGAGGAGGATAAGAGCATGATTTTTACCGCGAGCGCGAAGCGTCTTGGAGTGCGGTCGCGAAGATGCACGGCGCAAGCCTGCATCGCAGCTACCGCTTTCGCGGGGTGAAGAATGCGCTTCTGCCTCAACCCACCCTCCAGCCTGCGAAAGCGGCGTCGCGCCCAGGCTTGCCGCACGCACTCCAAGACGCTTTGCGCTCGCGGTGACACTGATTCAAACAGCCGCATAACCGTTGAACATCCGCATGCTAGCGTGCAACATCATGCCCAGACCGCATGCCCTCCCCGAATCTCGATACCATCGCCCTCATCGCCGGCAACGGCATCTACCCCGAAACCTTCGTGGCTGCGGCGCGCAAGGCCGGTGTAAAGAAGCTGGTCGCCGCCGCCTTCATCAATGAAACCATGCCGGAACTCGCGGGGATGGTCGATGCCATCGAATGGTTCCGCGTCGGCCAACTCGGGAAGATGATCTCCTTCTTCAAAAAGCAGGGCGTCACCCAGACCGTCATGGTCGGCCAGATCGCGCCGAAGAACCTCTTCGATCTGCGCCCAGACTTCCGCACGCTCATCATGATGGCGAAGCTCAAGCAGCGGAACGCGGAGACGCTGTTTGGCGGCATCGCGAACGAGTTGGCCAAGGACGGCATCACCCTGCTGCCTGCGACGACCTTTCTCGAAGACCTCATGCCCGGCCCCGGGCATGTCGCAGGGCCGCAGATCAAGAGGCGGCGGCAGGAGGATGCGGAATACGGCTTCAAAATCGCCAAAGAGAGCAGCCGGCTGGACATTGGCCAGACGGTAGTGGTGAAAAATGGCACGGTGCTGGCCGTGGAGGCCTTTGAAGGCACCAACGAGGCGGTCAAGCGGGGCGGAGCCCTCGGGCGCGGCGGCGCGACGATGGTCAAGGTGTCCAAGCCGAAGCAGGACATGCGCTTTGACGTGCCCGTGGTGGGCCCGGAAACCATCCGCACAGCGGGAGGCGCTGGAGTGGACGTAATCGCTGTCGAGGCTGGCATGACACTGCTGCTGGGAAAAGACGAAGTCTTCCGCCTCTGCCAGGAGCTCAAAGTGAGCCTCCTCGCCCTGGCGTGAGTTTTCCTTACGCCTGCCGCCACGTCGCGGACGGCTCAATTCTTGTCTCGTATTTCAGCCCTCGTTTGGGTCTAATGTCGGTGGATAGCGGATTATTCCGTTATTCACATAACATAATAAAACAAACGATAGATAAACATACGCATACAATGAAAACGAAACGAAACCATGCCTTCACTCTGATCGAGTTGTTGGTGGTGATCACGATCATCGCGATTCTCGCGGGATTGGCGGTTCCTGCTTACAACATGGTCCAGACGCTGGCGAATCAGAACAAAGGCGTCAACAACGCCAGGCAGATCATCCTCGCGATGAAACTGTTCTCAAAGGACCACAGCAGCCAGTATCCCGACTCAGTGGCCAATCCACTGACCGGGAGCCTGGCCCAGAACGCCAATGACGCGTTCCGGTTCATGATCCAGGAAAAGATCGTGTCGGACGAGCGCATCTTCGGCTGCCCCGCCGGTTACAATCCGGACGGCAACCTCGGCCAAAGCCCCAGCTATAGTTATGCCTTGCTGCCCGGTGAAAACCACTGGTCGATGACGGCCAATCAGACGGACACCACGGTGGGCAACATGCCCCTCGTGTATGAAAACCCCGCCTCCCTTAGCTGGCCTCCGCTCTGGAATGCCGATATGGCAGGTAAGATCGCCCCCGGCCGCACCTGGACCGGTGGCAAGATCATCATCGGTCGCAACGACGGCAGCGTCGCTGTCGAAGCTCTGGCCGGCGATAAGGGCATGGTCGGTCCCAGAGTCATGGCCGGTGGCATGAATCTGTTCACCCAGGCTTCAGACGGAATCCCGCAGCGCGTTTTGCCGGTAGTTATTGGCAATGCTAGCGGCATTCTCGATCCCATTCGCGACATCCCACCTGCCCCCAGAGGTGACACCCCCCTCGCTGGTGGAATGCCCAGCGCCCCTCAGGTACTTGGCAGCGCTCCAGCAGCTCCTGATGGCCTGCCTCCTTCGGGACTCTGAATCAGGTAATCTAGCCTGAAGACACTCCACGCCGCCGGATGCACTCCATCCGGCGGCTTTTTCGTGTTTTTGGTGCGCCTCCCTCTTTCCTCGAATGCCGTCATTTTTCTCGCCATTCAGCGGCTATTTACGTCTAATCAGGTGGAAATCCGTTAATCCCAATGCCCGCCTAGCATCATACCCAACCAAAAACATACGCCTCCCATGAAAACGAAACGCAACCACGCCTTCACTCTGATCGAGCTGTTGGTGGTGCTCACGGTCATCGCCATTCTCGCGGGCCTGGCCGTGCCCGCCTTCACTACCATGACCCAAACCCAGGACTTTCAGATGAAAGGGGTCACCAACTGCAAACAAATCATCGTTGCGCTAAAGCAGTTCTCCAAAGACAATGGCGGCCAGTATCCCGACTCAGTGGCGAACCCGCTGACAGGAAGCATGGCACAAAATGCCAATGACGCCTTCCGCTTCATGATCCAGGAACAGATCGTGGCCGATGAGCGCATCTTCGGCTGTCCCGCCGGATACAATCCCGACAACGACATCGGCCGGGCCCCCGGATATGACAATGCTCTGATGGCCGGTGAAAACCACTGGGCAATGACTGGCTTCCAGAATGACACTACGGTGAGCAGCATGCCCATCGTGTTTGAAAATCCTTCCTCTACAAGCTGGCCTCCGCTCTGGAATGCCGACGTAGCAGGCCAGATCCAACCCGGCCGCACCTGGCCGGGCAGCCAGATCATCATTGGTCGCAACGACGGCAGCGTCGCCGTCGAAACTCTGGCTGGCGACAAAGGCAAGATCCGCCCCAAAATCCTGGCCGATGGCAATGACATGTTTACCCAGGCCTCAAAGGGCGTCCCGCTGCGCGTCCTGCCTGTGGTTTACCCCAATGCCCGGTAACAACACTGGACTCAAAAAAGGTTGCCCATCGATGCCAACCGCTCTTCCACCAGCCTTTGCTGGCGTGCGTGGTGCTCCACGGGCTCCCTCCTCTCCTTGTCTCACATGCCCTCATTTTTTTCTCGCATTTCAGCGCCCATTTGGGTCTAATTAAGTGGCCATCAGTTAATTCCGGTGTCCGCATAGCATCATACCCAACCAAAAAAAACACATACCCCCCATGAAAACGAAACGAAACCAAGCCTTCACTCTGATCGAGTTGTTGGTGGTGATCACGATCATCGCGATTCTCGCGAGCTTGGCCGTGCCCGCCTTCACGATGGTCCAAACTCAGGGCAATCAGATGAAAGGCGTCAACAACTGCAAGCAGATCATCCTCTCGCTCAAGCAGTTCTCCAAGGACAACAACAGCCAGTATCCCGACTCAGTGCCGAATCCGCTGACGGGAAGCATCGCGCAAAACGCCAATGACGCCTATCGGTACATGATCCAGGAGCAGATCGTGACGGATGAGCGCATCTTCGGCTGCCCTGCCGGTTACAACCCGGACAACAACATCGGTCAGGCCCCAAACTACGGCCAGGCCCTCATGCCCGGTGAAAACCACTGGGCGATGACCGCCAACCAGACCGACGCCACCTTTGGCAACATGCCTGTCGTCTTTGAAAACCCCTCCTCCCCTAGCTGGCCCCCGCTCTGGAATGCCGATGTGGCAGGTCAGATCGCTCCCGGCCGCACCTGGCCTGGTGGCAAGATCATCATCGGTCTCAATGATGGCAGCGTGGCGGTGCAACCTCTGGCGGGTAAAAAAGGCATGATCGGCCCGAAAGTCATGGCCGGTGGTTTCAACATGTTCACCCAGGCCTCACAGGGCATCCCGCAGCGCGTCCTGCCCATCGTTTATGGCAACCAAGGAATGAATATTAACGGCGGCTCCAGTGTCATCCCCGGTGGTGCACCTGGTGGCCCCCCTCCAGCCTTTGGTGGCGCTCCTGGTGGCATGCCTGGCGCACCCCCTCCGGCTCCCTTCCCTGGCGGTGCTCCTGGTGGCGGTGCCCCCGGTGCCCTGCCTCCTTCGGGACTCTAACCCATGATTTAGCCTAGAAGCAATTGACGCCGCCGGATGTATCCCATCCGGCGGTTTTTTTGTGTCTTCTCACCAAGGTTTGCAGGCAAACCACTTGACCCTTTCCCCGCAGCTTCGATTACTGTACTGCCGATGATTTTGCCGGATGTTCCTGTGCATCCGCCGCCACCTCCCGAATCACATGCCGACTTTCCTTTTTCCTCGCCATGCTTTGAACCGCCTCATCCCCAGCTCCTGCCTCTGGTTCGCGATGACGGCGCTCATGCTGGCTGGCGCGGCCCGCGCCTTTGACACCGTCATTCTCGATCCCGGCCATGGGGCCCATGACCGGGGAGCAGCCATCGGCTACGTGTATGAGAAGCACTTGGCGCTGGACACCGCCCGCCGGGTGGAGCAGCTGCTCAGGAAAGAGGGCCTGAAGGTCATCATGTCCCGCAGCCGGGACGTCTTCATCCCGCTGCAGGACCGCTCCGCGCTGGGCAACAGCAAAAGCGGGGCCATCTTCGTCAGCATCCATTACAACTACAACCGCGGCGGCAGCGGTGCCGGAGCGGAAACCTACTACCACTTTTCCTCCAGCTACATGCTCGCGGCCTACATTCAGGCCTACCTCGTGCAGCGCACCAGCATGACCAATCGCGGCGTCAAGAGCGCCGGCTTTCACGTCATCCGTGCCACCACCAAGAACCCGGCCGTCCTCGTCGAATGCGGCTTCGTCAGCAACCCCACCGAGCGCGCCCGCATGCTGACCGGCGAATACCGCGCCAAGATCGCCGAAGGCATCGCTCAGGGCATCATCGCCTTCAAGAAATCCAAGTGAGCGGCGCCTTGGAAACTGAAGTTGGCGGTTGTTTGAAGCCGTTTGCCAGGGTTGCAAAGCCTCTGCGAAACAGATCTCTGGCACTCCCTGCCGTGCGGCAGGCGGCACTGGGTAACTCTCGGAGCCATCGAAGCCTGTAGCGAAGGGGTTGAGCGCAGCGACACCCCTCATACACGCGCACCTCACCCACCACCGCACGTGCATCGCGTAGCGATGCCAGCGCGAACGTCTCAGCCACGCCCTTCATGCTTCAATAGACTTGTTCCCGAATAGCCCGACTTCTCTTCACGTAGGTTGGGTGTGTTTGGCGTCGAGTGCTGCGCATGCTCCAACGTTCGCTCCGCCAAACCGCCCGACTGCGAGGGCGTCCGTACGCCCGGGTGATTGCAGCACGCTCATGGACGGGCGGGCTGTCGCCACGCCCATCCTGCTATGAGGGCTCTGTCAAAGGTGAGTTGTGGTTTTCTTTGTCTTTCGTTTTTTTGGGACTTCTGCGGCGAAGTGATTCGCCTTGTGTTGGAGTGTGTTGTTGATGAGATTGGTGACGGCTTCCTCCA
>JANYCZ010000058.1 GCA_025360015.1 Verrucomicrobiota bacterium
GACCTGGTTGTTGCCGAGCGTGGCGTTGGAAGAGGTCTTGCCGGTGCTTGTTTTGATGAAGTCACCGGGGCGGAGCACGCGCATGGCGAGGAAGCTGGCGGCGCGAATGTTGTCGTAGGTTTCGAGTTCGCTGACTTCGAGGATGACCTTGAGCGTGGCTGTGCGGCAGGACTCGACCACGGCGGCGATCTCATCCTGCATGCGGCCGAATTCGCCGCTGAGGAAGGCTCCGCGATTGATCACCATGTCGATTTCATCGGCGCCGTCGTTAACGGCCGCATGGACTTCGGCGAGGCGGGTTTTGAGCGGAGCCTGGCCGCTCGGGAAGGCGGTGGCAACGGAGGCGATTCTCACTGGAGTGCCGCCGACGTGCTTTTTGGCATGCTTCACCATGGCGGGATAAACACAAACGGCAGCGGTGGGTGGGATGTCACCCACGTCATGCGGGCGCAGCGCTTTCTGGCACAGAGAGGCCACTTTGCCGGGCGTGTCCTTGCCTTCGAGGGTGGTGAGATCGACCATCGACACGGCGAGGCGCAGGCCGAAGACCTTGGATTTTTTTTTGAGGCTGCGGGTAGTGAACTTGGCCACACGTTCCTCGATGCCGACATGATCGACGGTGCCGATCTCATCGAAGAGACGGCGGAGAGTGGTTGGCGCTTTGGCGGCGGGCATGCAGGCGATTTGGTCGGAGCCAGCCTGTACTGTCAAGACACCAATTTTGTGCATGGCGGAAAACGGCGGCAGAGCGTAATGAACAGCACCATGAGCAATATGATCCCACAAGTTTATGATACGCCGATTTTCCGGATGGCCTGCCAGCAGTTCGATTTGGTGGCCGACTTTTTGGAGATTCCCGAAAATGCTCGCGACCGCCTCAAGATGCCCAAACGCGCTGTGACCGTTGCCATGCCGGTGCGCCGCGACGATGGCAACACCACGGTTTTTATGGGCTACCGTGTGCAGCATCATCTCACGCTTGGGCCCACGAAGGGCGGTGTGCGCTTTCATCCGGATGTGACGCTCGGTGAAGTGGGTGCTCTCGCCATGTGGATGAGCTGGAAATGCGCGCTGACCGGCCTGCCGTATGGCGGTGCCAAAGGCGGTGTGACCTGCGACCCGCGTGCGCTTTCTCTCGGTGAACTGGAGCGTGTGACGCGGCGCTACACACAGGAGCTGATCCCGTTCATCGGCCCGCAGATTGACATTCCTGCACCTGACATGGGTACAAACGAGCAGACCATGGCGTGGATGATGGACACGTACTCACTGCAAACCGGTCACTGCGTGCCGGCGGTGGTGACGGGCAAGCCGGTGAGTTTGGGCGGGTCGCTCGGACGTCGTGAATCGACCGGTCGCGGCGTGGCCTATTTGATCTCACGCGCCATGGACACCGTGGGCATCCCAGCACAAGGCGCGACGGCGGTGGTGCAGGGCTACGGCAACGTGGGGGCCGTGGCGGCAGCGTCTTTGAACCGCATGGGCCTCAAGGTGATTGCTGTGAGCGATGCGTTTGGCGGTTTGCACAATGCGAACGGGATTGATCTGGCCAAGCTGGATGAATATGTGGCCAAAACGCGGAGCATCGTTGGGTTCGAGGGCGCGGACGCGATCACCAACGAGGAACTCTTGCTCACGCCATGCGACGTGCTGGTCCCGGCCGCGATGGAGCGTCAGATCACCGGTGACAACGCCGCGAAAATTCAGTGCCGCATTCTTGCTGAAGGCGCGAACGGACCGACTACGCCTGAGGCCGATGCCATCATCGCCCAGCGCCCTGAAATTTTCGTGATCCCCGACATTCTTTGCAATGCGGGTGGTGTGATCGTTTCCTACTTCGAATGGGTGCAGGATTTGCAGAGCTTCTTCTGGGACGAGGGGGAAGTGATGAGCAAGCTCTACCGAATTCTTGAACAGGCCTTTGTGCAGACCCTCAATCTGAGCCGCAAACGCAACGTCAGCATGCGCTTCGCTGCTTTGAGCCTGGGCATCCAGCGTGTGCATGAGGCGAAGCAGATGCGCGGATTGTTCCCGTGATGGGGAGCAGGCTGCGAGCCTGACCCACGCTTATTGCATGATCTCTGTCGGGCACTCCGGCAGAGAGGAAAGAAATGCACGCCCGTAGGGCTTGGTGAGGATGCGGTTGTCGAGGATGGCGCAGATGCCTTTGTCCGTCGCGGTGCGGATGAGGCGGCCTACGCCTTGGCGGAGTTTGAGGATGGCCTCGGGCACGCTGTATTCGGTGAAGGCGTTGAGGCCCTGCTCTTCGAGATGTTCGATGCGTGAGGCGGTGAGCGGGTGGTCGGGCACCGCAAAGGGCAGGCGGGTGATGATGACGTTACTCAGCGCTTCGCCGGGCACATCGACGCCGGTCCAGAAGCTGTCGGTGCCGCAGAGGACGCTGTGGGTGTCGTTCTTGAATTCGGCGAGCATTTGATGCCGTGGCATGCCGCGCCCCTGCACGAGCAAGCGCCAGCCGCGTCTTTCGCAGTGGGCTTCGAGGTTGTCGGCCAGCGAGGACATCTGGCTGTAGCTGGTGAAGAGGATGAAGGCGCGGCCAATGCTGAGGTCGATGAAATGGGTGATCCAGTGCTCCAGTTTGTCGAGGTAGCCGGGCTCGCTCGGCTGCGGCATCTTCTTGAGCAGATAGAGCTTCATCTGCTTCTTGAAATCGAAGGGGCTTTCGATGCATGCCGCACGGGCGTCTTCCGCGCCGACGCGGTTACGGAAGTAGTTCAGCTCCGTGTCATTGCCGATGCCAAGCGTGGCGCTGGTGAAGATGCAGGCTTTGTGGCTGGCGAAAAAGATCTGCCGCAGGCGTGGCGCGACATCCACGGGCGCGGTGTGGAAGGAGACGATGCGGTGGTCGGTGTTGGTGCGCTCGATCCAATGGACGTGATCTTCGTTTTCCTGATCAAGGAAGGCTTTGATGCCGACGCGGACGGCGGTGAGGCGTTTGGCGAGATCGAGGAGTTCGAGCTTGGTGCCCTCCCTGTCCACGGCGTCGCCTGCTTTTTGGGCGCGTAGAGCGAGACGTTGCAGCGGCAGGCTGAGCGTGTCTTCGATGAACCCCGCCTCACGCACTCGGAATTCGCGCCCCATGGCGTTGAATTTGCAGGCGGCCTCGGCGGCGCGGAAAAAGGTGTCCACGCTGTCCAGCGTGTGCAAGACCTCGCGGATACCGTCTTTGTCGCCGACGAGTTGGAAGAAGCCCTTGCGGCTCTTTGGATTGTGCAGGCGGCCGAGTTCGAACTTGATGTTGGATTCGCTGATGTGCAGGCCGAAGGCGCGCGCAGCCACGTTTTCGATGGTGTGGGCCTCGTCGAGAATGACGAAGTCACGCGGGAAGAGGAAGTTGCAGTCCTCGGTGCTGGTTTCGTCAGCGGAGGCGAGCAGTGTAAAGAAAAGTGTGTGATTGAGCACGACCACGTCTGCCTGCTCCATGCGGCGGCGCACGTCCTGGTACCAGCAGCGGCTGCCGGGCGGGCAGCGGCGTGGGGTGCAGGCATGCGGCTCGCTGCACACCAGCGACCACACGCGCGCGCTGGGGGTGAAGTCGAGATCGCTCAGGGTGCCGTCCTCAGTCTCGGCCACCCAGTCGAGCAGGAGTTTCAGTTCGCCGGCTTCAGACGTGGAGAAGAGATCGCCGGATTCGTTGAGCGCGCGCTTGAGGCGCGTGGGGCAGATGTAGTTGCCACGGCCTTTGAGGATCTCCGCGTGGAAGTCGCCCACAAGCTGTTTGACGATCGGGATGTCCTTCGAGATGAGCTGCTCCTGGAGATTGATCGTATGGGTGCAGATGATGGCTTTGCGCTTTTGCTCCAGCGCAAAGGTCACGGCAGGAACGAGGTAGGCGAGGGATTTGCCGACGCCCGTCGCGGCTTCGCAGACGAGGGCGTGGTTGCCATCCAGCGCTGCGCCGACCAGCTCCGCCATGCGCTGCTGCTGCGGGCGGTATTCGAACTGCGGCGACTCGGCCATCTTGCCCTCATGCGAGAAGGCGTAATGCATGCGCGGCGCCAGGGGCGGCCGCGAGATGCGGCCTGTCATTCCTTCTTCGTGATCTTCGGCGACGTGAAACATGCGGGGTAGATGATAGCAGCGAGCTCAGCACTCAGGGCAACGTGGTTGTTGAGCAAGGGGTCATTTTTCGCGCTCGAACCATATGACGCGCAGGCCGAGTTTCTCAGCCAGCCGACGACCGTCATCCGGGCCCAGAACCAGCAGAGCCGTGGCGAAGCCGTCGGCCTGGGCTGCGCTGGCGTGAATGACGCTGACGGAGGAGAGGTTGTGCTCGATGGGACGGCCGGTGCGCGGATCCAGGATGTGGGCGTATTCTTTTCCAGCCACGGAGAAATGCTGGCGATAGACGCCGCTGGTGGCGATGGACTGGTCTTTGAGCAGCAGCGTCTGAGCCAATTCTCCGGGCGGTGCAGCAGGTGTCTGGATACCGACACGCCATTCGCCGCGAGCGAGGACTTCGCCCCCGATTTCGAGGAGGAGGTGCGACACTTGGGCGAGTTCGAGCTGACGTGCCAGTTTGTCCAAAGCCCAGCCTTCGGCGACGGCGCTGACGTTGATGCGCAGTTCGGGAATATCTTTGCGCAGAGCAGGGGGATCGTGGCGGGTTTGCAGGTGCTGCCGGCCGCATTTCGCTTTGGCACTCGCGATCTGAGTTTCGGTAGGAGGTGAGTCGCGTCTTCCCGTGGCCCCAAAGCCCCAGAGATCAATGAGCGGAGCGAGGGTGATGTCGAGTGTGTGATCGGTTTCACTGCCGATTTGCTGCGCGAGTTCGACGACTTCGAGGAGTTCTGCGGGGACGGCGACCCAGTCCGTACTGGCGGAGTCGTTGAAACGCGAGATGGCGGAGTCGGTCTGCCAGTGGCTGAGGATGGCGTCCCAAGCGTCAAGCTGCTGCTGGAGGTCGCTTTGACGGACCGACGCGGCTCCAGCATCCAGGCGCAGGCTCCAGGTGGTACCCATGGTGCGGCCGCCGAGCGTGATGGGCTTGGCATCACGGGAGCAGCCGCTGAGAAGCATGAGCAAAAAAGCAAAACGCATGGGTGAGAGAAAGTGGCGAGGCCTGTCGTTTCAGCCAGCACGATGAATCCCGCTCCTCTTTCCCGCCGCCGAGCCGTTCAGACGCTGTTTTGCTCCTCTGCCGCTCTCGCTTTGAATGTGCGGCCAGATCGTGCTGCTGCTGAGGTCTCCAAGGAGGCACTGCACCTGCTCATGATGGGTGACTATGGGACCGGTGCGGCGGATCAGATCAAGGTGGCGGGCGCGATGCAGAAGTTCGTGACCGACAACGGCGTGAAGCCTGCCGGGCTGTTGATGATCGGGGATAATTTTTACGGGGGCGTCAAAGAGGGCTTCAAGGTGGATTCCCCGCGCTGGCAGAAGGACATCGAGGCGATGTATCCGGCGAGCGCTTTTCCAGGGCCGATGTGGGCGGTGCTGGGAAATCATGACTACCATGACAACGACGGCGGGGAGAGGGTGCAGATGGCGTACGCGGCACAATCAGGTGTGCGCTGGAAGATGCCGGCGAAGTGGTATCGCTTTGATCTGGGACCCGCCAGCAAACCACTGGTGACATTCATCTGCCTGGACACGAACTTTCCCGCCATTTCGGGCGGATTAGACAAGAAGACAAAGAAGCCGCGCGGCTCACTGACAGCGGCGGAAGAGAAGGAGCAGCTCACTTGGCTCAAGGGCGAGCTGGAGAAGCCACGCGCGCCGTTCACCATCGTGGTGGGGCATCACCCGCTTCACTCAAACGGCATTCATGGCGACACGAAACAGTTGATCGCGCAGTGGGAGCCGCTGTTTCAGAAGCACAAGGTTCACGCGTATCTCTGCGGTCACGATCACGACCTGCAGCATCTGGAGATGAAGGGGCTTTTCACCACGCATTTGCTGTCAGGCGGCGGCGGTGCGAAGACGCGCAAGCTGGAAGGCAAGCACAAGGCGCCGTTTGGCCAGGACGTGCACGGCTTCACTCATCTGCAAATCATGGCGGATGCACTGACCTTCACCCATCACTCGGCGGATGGCGGGGCGCTGCACACTGTGACGAAGCTGCCGGACGGCAGCTTCAAAGTCGGCTGATCACTTGTAGCCGGTGACCATCGAGACAGGCACTTCCTTACGCTTGCCTTTGTCCGTCTCGTGAATGGCGATCATGTACATGCCGGTCTTCTTGGGCTTGTAGAAGAGCACAAAACCCCAGCCGTCGAGCACGGGCAGAATGTCACCCGCAGGTTTGCCTTCGAGGTCGAGCACCGCACCGGTGATCTGGACGCCGGAACTTTTCGGCACCGCGACGCAGAAACAATACTCGTTGCCCTTGTAAAGCTGCATGCGGGTGGCCTTGCCGAGTTTGGCTTCGAGATTGCGCGTCGTCTGCTCGGCGCGGATGTTGTAGCCTTCCGCCTCCTGGTCATAGGCCAGGGCGCTGGCGGCTTTCTCGGCATCTTCCGCATCGCCTGCCTGCAGCCGGGCCACAGGTGCAAGCAGCATGAGAGTGCAGAGGGCGAGGAAAAGGAAGGAGGATGGGACGGCTGGAGTGCGCATGACACGAAAGGCTGATAAATTCACTCTCACACGCGAACATAGCCGTTGCATCAGGAAAATCCCAAGTTTCTGTTCCGCTGTTCGTGCCACTAAAGGTTTTACGAACATTCACCCTCTTCAAATCCCCCCTGCATTCATGGCCTCGGTAGTCTTTTACATGGAGGACGGCACTACGCTCGTCCACAAGCTGGAAAGTGATGTTACCACCATCGGCAGGCATCCTGGCAGCGATGTCGTGCTGACCTGCCCGTCGTCTTCGGGACGGCACGCCGTCATCAAAACGACTGAAAAGGAGGTGTTTGTGCAGGATCTTGGCTCCAGCAACGGCACCCGCGTCAACGGTGCGGAGATTGAGGAGGCGCTGCTCAAGGACGGGGACCGCGTGGGCTTCGGAGATGTGCAGTCCGTGTTTTACACGGGGGATGCGCCCTCGGTGCTGGAAGAAAAGCCGTCCGCCACGCCGCGCTATTCCAAGTCCCTGCCGCCGCCAGCTCCCCTCAGTGTTGAACCTTCGGTCTCGGTTTCCAAGTCAGCAGCAGGCGGACGCAGCGGCCTCAGCCCAGTGCGGCGTGCCTATGGCAAACCTGCCAGCGGCAGCTATCCAGACACCACGGAAAGCGGCTGTATGACCGGGATCATTGTCACTGGGCTGTTTGTCGTCGCCTTTGTCGTGGGTCTGGCCATGCGGCACTCGAAGGAGATGAACGGCAACATCCTCACCGACACGGTCGAGAAGGTTTTTGGTTCCATGCCCAAGATCAAAATCGAGCGCAAAGAAGAGTAGGGGGTTAAAGCGAGCGTTTGTAGCTGTCACAGCGGTTGTGCCAGCCGGCCAGCCAGCGCTGCTCCTTGCGAGCAGGCGGGGCGTTCGCCACACGGCGGCTTAGCACGCGTTTGGCGGCTGCGGCAAACTGGACATTCCAGGCGGTGTAGCTGTCAGGACTCTCTCCGATGGTCTGCAGCACCTGCAGCAGTCCCCAGCCCTGGCCGTTGTACCGTTCTGTGGGGCTGGTGCCCTCGCCTTTGAAATTCACGTAGTCGATCAGACAAAAGGTGCCCTCTGGGGTTGTCCGCAGGGAGCCAAAGACCCTTTGGACCGAGGAACGCTGTGCGGCGGGAGCTGCCGCCAGCATCTTTGGCAGGGCCTGCTGCATGCGCGCCATGATGAATTCCGTCTGCTGCCGCACCGTGTGGCTGAGCAGCGCCCGCAGTTCCTGCTGCCGTTCGTCGTTCTTGTCTGCCTCAAAGGCGGCCTTCGTCGGCCACGGGCAGGAACTCCGTGCCCAGGCAGGCGTGGCGATGCCGCGTGAGTTCAGAAAAGCCAGCAGCGGGGGGAAGCTTTCCGCAAACGGCCCGCTGCGCCCCTTTGGGTACCAGATGAAATGGCCGATGCCCAGGGAGGCGAAATCCTCCCCCGCATTCCAGCTTGTCAGCCCCGCCACTTCCCCCCCACATTCGTTCTGCCAGATGCGCGCGCCGACGCGGTCCATTTGAGCCGGGGACAGACCGGTTCCCGTGCCGCCGGCATCGGCGTAGCCGTTCAAACTGCTCAAAACCATCGCCAGCAGGCTGAAATACTTGATGAATCGCATGGTCTTCATATTTTAGAAATGTTAAGTAATGCTGTGCAATCGAAGTGGTTTTTGTAACAATAGGTTCTGCACCCATCTTCCCTATCGACTGATTTCATTAAGTTTGATTCACTGATTTTCCACCCTTATTCTCTCGACCCTTCAGTCCTTTCTGCGCGTCCGGCATGCCATATCTGGCCTTCAATCTTAATGATGGAAATGAGTTCGTCTTCGACATCCTCGAAGAACGGCTGTCCATCGGGCGTGAAGCCAGCAATGACATTGTCATCGACAATACCTTCATTTCCAGCTTTCACGCGGAGTTCATCCGCCAAGCGGATGGCGGTTACGAAATTGTCGATCTAAAGTCCTCCAACGGCACCTTTGTGAACGGCAGACGCGTGGAGCGTTTCCGTGTCAAAGGGGGGGATCGCATCATGTTCGGCCAGTTGGAGAGCCGGTTTCGTGAGCGGGCGCCGAAGGGGATGGCGTCCGATGGAGGGTCCAAATCCGTGTCCGCGCCCAAGGGCCAGCCAAGCCGTGAAGACGGAAAAAAAGGCGACACCGAAAGCATCCCCGCCCGGGACAAGGACAAGGAAGAGCCGCCCAAGACTGCGCCTGAAACCGGCAAAATCGAGGTCACCAAGCCGGTGGTGCACCGTGTGCCTGCCGATGCGCCGCGGGCGCCGGGTGGCAGCACGCCGCCTGCTTCGCTCATTCCCAAGCCTCCTGCTTTCACCCCGCCTGCTCCGGCATTCGACGCCGGCGCAGCCAAGCAGGCGGCCGAGCTGCGTGAAGAGACCGAAAAGCTCCGCCAGCAGCGGGATTCCCTGCGGGCGGAGAACGATGTGGAGCAGAAGCGGCGGGATGAGATCCGCTCGCTGGATGCCACGCTCGATGTCCGCAAAAAAGAACTCAGCCAGACGCAGGAAGAGATTACCGGATTTAAGAGCGAGGTCGAAAAGCTGCGCGGGCAGGTGCAAAGCGCCGGGGCCGACGTGGAGAATGCGAAGACAGACGCGGGCAAGCTCGACGCCAAACGCCGAGATCTGGGCAACCTCGAGAGCAAGCTCGAATCCACTCGTACCCTCGTGGCCAAGGCGGAGGAGGACCTGAACACTGCGCAGAAGGGCCTGCAAACCCTGCATGCGGAGGCTGACAAGCAGCACAAGGACCGTGAAGCTATGACGGCCAGACTCGTGGCCGAAGAAGCGGCCGCGAAGGAGAAGGTGGCGGCTGTCAGCCTACTGCTCGCCACGGCGCACAAATCCGAAGCGGAGCTTAAATCACAGCGCAGCGCTGAGTTGCGAGGGGTGGAGTCAGATCTCGCGGCGAAGCGTGCCACTCTGGAGCAGACCACCGCCGCCCTGGCGAAGGCCACGGAAGAGGCTGCGGCAAAAGAGGCCGCTGCGGCCAAGGCTGCGGCGGAACTCGCTGCGGCGAACGAAAAAATAGGGCCGCTGCAAAACCAGCTCACCACCATCGAGGCGAAGCTCAAGGAAACCACGCAACTGCAAAGCGAGGCGCAGAAATCTGAGGCCGAACTCCAGTCGAAGCGTAGCGGGGAACTCCAGGCACTCGACACCCAGCTTGCGGCGAAAACGACCGAACTGGCAAAGTCGCAGGCAGATTTGACGAAAGTGCTGGGCGATCTCGCAGCACAGCAGGCCACACTCGGGAAAACCACGGAAGAAGCCAAGGCGCGCGAGAGCACGCTGGCCAAACTGGCAGCCGACGAAGCGGCGACGGTGCAGAAGCTGGCCGCGTTGCAACAGCAGCAGGCCGCTGCGGATGCCGAGGTGCAGCGCCTCACCACGCTACAGAGCGATGCCCACAAATCCGAGGCCGACCAGCTCACGAAACGCAGCGCCGAACTTCGAGATCTCGACACTCAGCTTGAAGCCCGGCGTGCCGACCTGACGAAGACGCAGGAGGAGCTGGCGAAGGTGCAGGGTGAGCTGGCCGGTCGCAGCGATGTGCTGCAAAAGACGACGGCGGAGGCAGCCACACGTGAAGCGGCAGTTGCCAAGCTTGCCATTGATGAGGCCGCCACCGCACAGAAACTGGCGGAGTTGCAGAAGCAGGTCGGCGAGGCGGATGCGGAGGTGAAACGCCTCGCTGAGTTACAGGCTGATGCGCACCAATCCGAAGCCGAGCAGCGCACCAAGCGCAGTGCGGAATTGCAAAAGCTGGATCAACAATTCGAGACGCAGAGCGCCGAACTGAAGAAGACGCAGGCAGATTTGGCCAAAGCGCAGGGAGATCTCGCCGCGCAGAGTGATGCGCTGAAGAAGACCACGGAGGAGGCTAAAACACGTGAAGCCGCCGTTGCCAAGCTCGCCGCCGACGAAACGACCATCGCGCAGAAACTGGCCGGGTTGCAGAAGCAGGTCGGCGAGGCGGATGCGGAGGTGAAGCGGCTCGCGGCGTTGCACGCTGATGCGCACCAATCCGAAGCCGAGCAGCGCACCAAGCGCAGTGCAGAGCTGCAAAAGCTGGATCAACAATTCGAGACGCAAAGCGCCGAACTGAAGAAGACGCAGGCAGATTTGGCCAAAACGCAGGGAGATCTCGCCGGGCAGAGTGATGCGCTGAAGAAGACCACGGAGGAGGCTAAAACACGTGAAGCCGCCGTTGCCAAGCTCGCCGCCGACGAAACGACCATCGCGCAGAAACTGACCGAGTTGCAGAAGCAGGTCGGCGAGGCGGATGCAGAGGTGAAGCGCCTCACAGCCTTGCAGGCTGATGCGCAGAAGTCGGAAGCCGACCAGCGCACGAAACGCAGCGCTGAACTGCAGGATCTCGACAAGCAGCTCAGCGCACGGCGTGCGGACCTGAGCAAGACGCAGGCGGATCTGGTGAAGGCCCAGGGCGATTTCACCGCGCAGAGTGATGCGCTGAAGAAGACCACGGAGGAGGCCAAAACACGCGAGGCTGCCGTGGCGAAGCTCGCTGCGGATGAAACGAGCACCGCGCAAAAGCTGGCCGGATTGCAAAAGCAGATCGGTGATGCCGATGCGGAAGTGAAGCGTCTGACGACATTGCAGGCTGACGCACAGAAGTCCGAAGTGGAGCAGCGTACAAAACGCAGCGCTGATTTGCAGGAACTTGACAAGCAGCTAGACGGACGCCGCGCGGATCTGGCGAAACTCGAAGCACAGAAAGAAACGAAGCAGAACGAAATCGAGGCTGTCAATGCGTCGCTGGCGAAGGCCCAGGAGCAGGTGCAGCACGCGCAGACGCAGATCGCACAGCTGGGTGGCGAGGAAAAAGCCATCACGGTGCGTGTTGGGGAACTGCGAGGCAATGAAGACCGCCTCAACGCCGTGACCCAGACCTTGGGACAGATGGAAACTCAGCGCGGCATGCTCGATGCCGCCATCGGTGCCCTGCTTGGCAAGCAGCAGACCCATGAGGCGGATGCGGGCACCGCCGAACAGCGAATGAAGGCCGTGCGCGGCCAGCTTGCCGAACTGGAGCAGCAGCATCTCGCCGCCGAAGAGCAGCTTGCGGCATTGAACACCCAGAAAGCAGACGCCGAAGCCGCTTTCGCCACTCAGGAGAAGGAAGCGCTGGCCAAACTGGCGGACATCGACAGACAGGCCACGGACACGCGGAAGCTGGACGAAGCGGAACGGCTGGATGCTGAGAAGCGTCATGCCGTCCTCGAAGCGCAGATTGCTGCAAGCGGCACCCGTCTGGCCGAGGTGCAGGCGCAGGTGAAGGAACTCGATGACAAGGCCGCCGATCTCACCAACAAGCTCGATGACCTGGCCTCGACGGATTCGAAGCTCAAAGACACTGCAGACGCGCTGAAGGCCGTCGAATCGCACAAGGCCGAGGTGCTGGCTGCGGTCGCGGCGCTGGTGAAGGACCGTGACGAACGCACGCGCGAGCTGCTGGCCGCCACCGAGCATGGCCGTGCGCAGACGCTGCTGACACAGACGCTCACCCAGCGTCGCGAGACCTTGGAAAAAGAGGTGCACACCATTGAGGAGCAGCAGAGCGGGCTCTCTCAGGCCATGGGCAAGCTGCGTGAACAGGTGCGGCTGACTGAAGCCGAGCTCAAGGAGCGCGAGTCCAAAATCGCCGCCGCCGAGCAGCGCACGAAGAATCTCGAAGAACTTGCCGCCACGGCTGACCAGCAGTTCAAAACGCTGCAGACGGAGCATAAAAAGATCGCCGAGCAGATCACGCTGGCCAAAAAGGATCTGGAGCAGTCGGTAGCTGCGGCGACCGAAAAGAAAAAAGAGGCCGCCGCTGCTGCTGCCACCGCCGAGAAAAGCTCCCAGCAGCAGTTCACGCTGGCGGAAAAAATCAGCGGCCTTGAAGCCGTTATCGCAACGCTAACGACGACCCACGCCAGCACGCAGCAGAAATTGTCTGCGGCGGAGTCGGATCATCAAAATCTGCAGGACCGTCTGGTGGAGCGGCAGAAGGAAATCGCCAGTGCCGAGGCCCGCGTGGCCGAGCTTACGCAGCAAACCTCGGGGCTCGACGACCGCGTGAAGGCACTGGCCGCCGCGAACAAGCAAAACGCCGACCTTAGCGCAGCCATCACCACGGCCACGCAGGAGCGCGACAAATTGCTGGCCGAAACGCAGCGTCTGGCCAAAGAGCGCGGCGAGCTGGACGCCGTGCTGCCGGATCTGCGCGGCCATGTGAGGCAGACCCGCGCTGAAGCGGACAATTTGAAGGCCGAGCTTGCGGGGCTCATCAAGGACCGTGACGCTGCCGCCGCGACGCTGAAGGAATCGATCGCTCAGCGCAAGGAATTCGATGCCGCCGTGGAGGCGTTGCGCCTCGAGTCGATCAATCTGGACAAAATTCTGGGTGACAAGCGCACCAATTTGGAAGCCGAGACGAAAGCGAAACTTGCGGAGGCCAATGCCGCCGAAACGCGGCTCAAGGGCGTGCAGGAACGCATTGCCATTGCTGAAAAACGCCTGGCGGAACTTGTGGAGGTGGATGCACGCATCGTCACGGCCACCAAGGCGCTCAAAGATACTGAAACGCAGCGGCAGGCGGAAGACAAGGCGCTGGCGGAACTGTCCCGCAATCAGGACAAGATGAAGAAGGATTTCGCCGCGCTCGAAGCATCCTTGAAGACCGAGAATGCGAAGCTGGCGGAACTGACGAAAGCCGCCAAAACGAACGAAGCCAAGGCGCTGGACGCCGAAAAACGGGCGGAAAAGGCCACGGCGGCGGCGCAGGTGGCCGAACAAAAACGTGCCGAGGCCGATGCCGCCGCTGAGAAGGCGCGTGCGGAGGAAAAGAACCTGCGGAAACAAATCCCTGCGCTGACCACCGAACTGGCGGGCATTCAGGCGCATCTGGTCACAGTCACGAAGGAACGCGAAGAAGCTTCGCAGTTTGTGACGCGCCTAAACGTCAGCACCGACGGCCAGAACAAGAAGCTGGCCGAGTTGCAGCAGCAGGTCACTCAGCTGGAAGAGGCGCACAAGCTGCGTGAAGAGCGCGTGATGAAAGCGCAGGCAGATGTGGACAAGGAATCCGCGCGCCTGAAGGCGGCGCAGGAGCAGTCCCGCGCGGCGGAGGTGCAGCTGGGCGAGCTGGAAAAAGAGGTCAAAGACGCCAAACAGAAGGCGGATGCGGCGAAGAAGGACACCGCAGCGATCGAAGGCGAGCTGCGGCAGCGGCTTGACCGCGTGCAGAACCTCAAAGCCGACGAGGAACGCCTGCTCAAGACGATCCAGACGCAGAAGTCGGAACTGGCAGAGGTGGACATGTCCCACAAAGAACTGCACACCAAGATCGAGGCGCGGAAGACCGAGTTGGGCGACTACATCCAGGTCGGCGGCAAAATCCTTGGTCTTGGCCAGGCGCTGACGGGACTGGAATCACGCCAGACTGAGATCAACAAATCCCTGCGCAAAGCCGCGGAGGAGGATCTGGCCATCCAGGTGAAGCTGAACGCGGCGCAGGAGAGCCTGAACCGCGAATCCGCACGTGCCGAGCAGGCGCGCAAGGATCGCGAAGGTGCGGACGCTGAATTCAAGCAATTCAGCGCTGAAATTCAGAAGCAGGCGTCCGTTTTGCAAAATTACGAACTGGAGCAGAAGAAGCGCATCGCTGAGATGGAAAAACGCATCGCCGATCTGGGCACCACGCAGCAGCGCGCCGTGGGCCAAATCGAGGAAACCAAGGCGGAACTGGCCCGCCTCGAAGGCAAAAAGCAGGAATTTGCACAGGCCGAGGCCCAGCTTAAGCAGTGGCAGGACATCGAAAAACGCCTGCGCGGCCAGTTGGTGGAGCTAGAGGAGAAACACGAGATCATGCGCCGCGGCCTGCCGACGGAGGAGAGCACGGTGGTCATGTTTGCGAACGACATCATCAAGCGCATCGACCTCATTGACGCCCTGGTAGCCCGGTATGCCGGGGCGAACGGCAGCGACGTGCCGCAGCAACTCGTCACGCTGCGCGCTTCGTTTGAAGATATTTTGCACCAGCACGGGGTGACTGAATTTGACGTGCCGAATGGCACTGAAGTCGATATTGAGCTGCGCAAACGCATTGCGGTGGTGGATTCGCTGCCCGGGAAGTTGAAGCCCCGCGTCACCGAAAGCTGCCGCTCTGGCTTTATCTTCTCGCGTGGCGAGGGACACGAGATTATCCTGCGTAAAGTGGAGGTCCGAACTTCCAGCCAGTAGTCCCTCCTCTGGAACCTTTTTCACACACACATTGTTATGGCTGAATACGTTGGAATCGACCTTGGCACCACCCTCTCCGGGCTGGCTTATCTGAAACCTGATGGCAACCCCGAAATCGTGCCAAACGCCGACGGAGAGCGCCTGACACATTCCGTGGTTTTCTTCGATTCGCATGAGGATGTGAAACTCGTCGGCAGCGCCGCCCGCGACGGTGGCGAACCCGACCGCACGATCTTTCAGATCAAGCGTTTCATGGACGATCCGGAGCATCTGGTGGAAATTGACGGCAAGAAGTGGACGCCGGCGGAAATCTCCGCGCTGATCCTCTCGAAGCTGAAGCGTGACTGTTCCAAGATTTGCGGCGACATCACCGAGGTCGTCATCACCGTGCCGGCGAACTTCAATGAACTGGCGCGCAAAAGCACCATCGCCGCCGCTGAAATGGCCGGCATGAAGGTGAAACGTCTGGTGAACGAGCCGACGGCGGCGGCGGTTTACTACACCCACTCCCAGGGTGTGAAGGGGCGTATCCTGGTGTTTGACCTAGGCGGCGGTACGCTGGACACGACGATCCTCGAAGTCGAAGGCGACAACATCAAGATCCTCACCTCCGAAGGCGCGCGCCATCTCGGCGGCAGTAACTTTGACGACATCCTGCTGGATGCCTACGCCGAGCAGTACAAGAAACAGACCGGTGCGGCACTGTACAGCGACGAACGCCACCGCCGCCGTGTGCTGCAGGCCACGGAAGACGCGAAAAAGATGCTCTCCAAGCTTCAGCGTGTGAATGACACCGTGGCTAACGATCAGAACAGCGGCATCGCCCGCATTGACCTGAGCCGTGAACATTTCGAAAAGCTGATCCGCGGCATGCTCACCCGCACCGTTTTCCTCGTCGAGCAGGCGTTGGACTCCGCGAAGCTGAAGACCTCCGACATCGACCACGTGGTGCTCGTCGGCGGGTCGACGCGCATTCCGAAGGTGAAATCCATGCTGGAAAAGATGTTTGGCAAGGTGCCTAAATCCTGCGGCAACGTGGACGAGTGCGTGGCGCTGGGTGCGGCCTTGTTCGCGAAAAAATCATCGCGCATCCAGGAAGTCTGCAATGCGAGCTACGGCACGCTGGCGATGGTGTACAACGCGAAGACGAAGGAGGAGAAGCTGATGAACTCCATCGTGATCCCCAAGAACACGCCGATCCCGTGTTCGCGCACGCAGGTTTATCAGACCTCCGAGGACAACGAGCGCGTCATCGAAGTGGACATCACCCAGGGCGAAGATGAAGACGCGAAATTTGTTGATGTCATTGGCCGCCTGACGCTGGATGTGCCGCCGAACCGCCCGAAGGGCTGCGAAGTGGCCGTGACATTCAGCTACGATGAAAATCAGCGCGTGCGTGCCTTGGTAGTGGACAAGCAGTCTGGGCGCAGCAAGGAAGTCGCCGTGACCTACAAGGGCGCGGGAGTGCTTTCGGATGAAGAACTGAAGCGCCGCAGCCATCATCTTCGCGCCATGCGCATCGAATAAACCACGGTAAATTAAGGATAAAACCTATGTTTAAGATTCTCAAATCGCTCACCAAATCGCTCGGCGGTGGCAAGGCTGCCGCTGAAGCCCCACCCACCACGGCCAAATCGGGCAGCTTGCTCGACAAGGTCAACAAGGGAGCCCCCGCCGCCGTCCCGGTGGAGCCGCCCAAAAGCTCGGAAGATCTCTGCGGCATCACGCCGAAGATGGCCAAGGATGAGATCAAGGCGCAGCTCAAGCTGCTGTTCCGCCGCTACAACCGCAGTGCCTCCAGCCTGGATGCCAAGCTGCGCAGCGAGGCGGACCAGATGCTGAATGCCATCGTGGAGATGCGCGAGAAGCACTTCGGCGAGATTTGATCCGGTTGTTTCCGATTTGGTTGGAGTGAAGGCATGAAACTGGACCGACTCATTGCCGGGTATGAGGCTATGGGACGTCAGGCGGCGCATCTTGCCATCGCTGCGCGGCGCGTGCGGGTGAATGAAGTGTGTGTGACGGACGGCCACCATCCGGTGGACCGGTTCATGAAGCTGGAGCTGGATGGCGTGGTGATCCAGGAAGCGGCACGTGCGCTGTATCTCATGCTGCACAAGCCGGTGGGGATTCTCAGTGCCACGAAGGACGACCAGCATCCCACCGTGATTGATTTGATCGATGATCCCGACAAACACACGCTGCACATCGCTGGAAGGCTGGACCGCAGCACCTCAGGGCTGGTGTTGCTGACGAATGATGGCCGCTGGTCCAAACGGCTGATGATGGCGGAGGAGGAAGTGCCGAAGGTGTATCTCGTTGAGACGCTGGATCCCATCGCTCCGGATGCGGTGGAGGCGTTTGCCCGCGGCTTTTACTTTCACACGGAGGACATCACGACGCTGCCGGCGGGGATGGTGATTTTGGATGAGCGCCGTGCGCGGCTGACGCTGCATGAAGGGCGCTACCATCAGGTGAAGCGCATGTTTCACCGTGTGGGTAATCGTGTGACAAGCTTGCATCGTGAGAGCATTGGCGGCTTGGCGCTGCCCGCCGATCTGCCACCGGGTGCCTGGCGGGCGCTGACGGCTCAGGAGATTCCGGCTGCGTTTGGCTGAATTTCTGGTGGTTGTTTGTTTTCAAAAAATCCAGCTTTCGCAGATGCATTTAGCCCTTAATCTCCGAGTCTTGTGATCCCCCCACGCATGTACCTTAGCATTTGGTTTGGCATCATGTTGGCAGCTCAGTCCGGCTGTACAACTCCAAAGGCTCCCAAGCCTGACAAACTCGCCATCGAAGAGGCGCGGAAAGCGACGCCACTCGTGGAGCAGGAAAACCCCCTGGTGAAGCGGCTGAACAATCCTTCCTCCATGCCGGTGGTGCCGCCTGCAGGGGCGCGTGTCTCCTATTCTTCCGCCAAGATCACGCAGAAGACACTGGCTATGACCTTTGACGACGGCCCGCATCCGAGCCTGACGCCGAAGCTGCTCGACATCCTCAAGGAGAGGAACATCAAGTGCACCTTCTTCCTCATCGGGCAGCAGGTGAAAATGTACCCGAACATCGTGCGCCGCATCATCGCGGAAGGGCATGAGATTGGCAATCACACCTGGACGCATTGCAGCCTCACCAGCCGCTCGGATGAGCAGATCCGCAGCGAATTGAAAAAGTCTGAGGACGGGGTCTTTGAAGTGGCCGGAGTGCGCCCGCATCTGGTGCGCCCGCCCTATGGCGCTATTAATTCACGCATCAAGGACCTCATGTTTACCGAGTTTGGATATTCGACCATCCTGTGGTCGGTCGATCCGCAGGACTGGCGCCGCCCTGGTGTGGCGGCTGTGACCAGCCGCCTCGTCAATGGGGCGCATCCGGGAGCCATCATGCTCGCGCATGACATCCATCCGCCCACCATCGCGGCCGTGCCATCGATGTTCGACCAGTTGCTGGCGAAGGGTTATCAATTCGTCACGGTCAGCCAGCTTCTCAATATGGAGAAGGCCTCGATGCCCGTCGGGGTGATCGTTCGCCCTGCGGAGAAGATTGAGGGCCAAGATCCGAAGCCGCTGCCTGAGAAGAAGCCGAAGGCTTGATCCTGAAAAAAAGAAAGCGCCCCGGACGGAGCCGAGACGCTTTCAAACCCACCTGTGCCGTCCGAATACAAAGGGCTCACGTATCCCATGAGACCAGGTGGGAACCCGCGTGATGAAGCTCTGTCTTCCAGTGAAGGCATGACATGTCACTTCAGCGCGTAGCCCCCGCAGTTGATGAATCGGGCCGGGCCACAAAGCTCGATAACGAACACCGCAGGAAATTTTTCAAAGAGCAGGTCGCAGCAAAAACGCCGGACTTCGATGAGTGAATATTATCCTGAAATGGACCCATAATCAAGGGCGGTGTCATCTGTCTTCTTTGAAGAAAGAAATGCATGGCATGCGTTTGTTTACCTTACATCCATGACGCGCTTTTTTCTTTTCCTGCTGCTTTGCGCCACCGCCAAGGCGGCGACCCTCCAACGCATCTGGCTGAGCTTGCAGCGCGAGGAGCCGACGCACGTCACGGTGAACTGGGAAACCGCGCAGCCGGAAGATTCAGAGGTGTCGTTTGGGACCGGTGCGGCACTGGGGGGCAAGATTGCGAAGGCAGAGCAGGTGACGCTGCATCATATCGAGATTCCGATTCCCGAGAAAGACGTGACGTATCATTATCAGGTGAGATCAGGCGGTGAGACCTCTGCCGTTCACGCTTTCAAAGGCATGCCCTCTAAAGAGCTGCGTGTCGCGGTGGTGGGGGACTGGGGTTTTTGCGCAGCCGGATCTTCCTACACTGATCAAGGATGACGTGCATGTGCTGATGACGGCGGGGGACAATGTCGGCAGCCTGCATCAAAAGGGCCGCGAGGGAACGAAGGCATTCAGCGCGCTGATCGACTCGAAGCCGGAGCTGTTTCGCAGCACGCCCTTTATGCCGGTGCTCGGCAATCATGATCGTGAGATCCGTTCGCGTGGCCCGAAGCCGCCGCCCGAGGCGGTGTATGATGTGGAGGCGGTGGCGTACCGTGAGTTCTTTGCGCTACCGGGCAATGAGTGGAACTGGGCGCTCGCGTTTCGTGACTTCGATGCACGCTTCATCGCGCTTGATCTTGAACACACCAGCGACATGGGCACGACTTGGCAGACGGGGCATCCCTTCGATGCGGCATCTGCACAGCTCGCATGGTATCGGCAGCAGATGGAACCGCCACATCCTGGCCATACGATCACCATTCAAAACGAACGCAATGCGACCATGCGCGGCCAATTGAAGGGCGAATGGGGACGGCTGTTTCAGCAGGGCTCTGCGGTCATCACCGGCTTCGGTTATTTCGCGGAGAGGGCCATGGTGGACGGCTTTCCCTATTATAACACGACGCTCAAAGGTGATGGTGATCGCTATCCTGATCCGAAGTCCGCCTTCTTCGCCAGCGAGAACAGTTACCTGCTGCTGACCTTCAAGCCAAAATCACCCATGCGCATCGAGATCAAGAGTCTCGCAGGCAAGCTGCTCGATGCGCAGAGCTACCCTGCACGGTAGAGACAGCACCACCGTGAACGGTACGAGTGCGCTGTTTGATGATGTGCACAGCTGGCGGGCGCGCTGAGTTGAGCGCAAGGTGTTAACATAACACATGGATTTGTCCTGAGGAGTCGTGAATGTGGTGTCTGGCAGCGTTCTTCTTCCACATTCAACCATGAAACACATGCTCCTGCTTCTCTCCCTGTTCGCTGTGCAAGCCGCTGCCCAGGGCACGGCGCTGCTTGATCTCGCGCTCGAACCGCCGGTCATCAATACGCAGCCGGGGCCTAAGTATGACGCTGAGAAGAGGCCTGGAAACATGATCATCGGCATCGACCGCACGCCGAAGGGACGACTGTGGGCCGCGTGGGTGGGCAATGGCGACTCACCCAATGGATTCTTCATGCTCGCATCGAGTGAGGACGATGGCAAAACATGGTCGAAGCCACGCGTCGTCATCGACCCCCAGGACGGTGAACTCAATGGCGTGAAGTACGAGCGCCGGGCGCTGGTGGGCAATTTGTGGGCCGATCCGCTGGGCCGTCTGTGGTGTTTCTTTGACCAGAGCCTTGGCTACTTCGACGGCCGCTGCGGCGACTGGTACATTCGCTGCGATGATCCCGATGCTGCGGAGCCGCAATGGTCTGCACCCGTACGTTTTGCGGATGGCTGTACGCTGAACAAGCCCACGGTGCTGAGCAATGGCGACTGGCTGCTGCCGGTCTCGCTGTGGACGCGTGACCGCATGCATGGTCCGGGGGTGGACAAGGAAGCGTTCAAGGATCTCGATGTGATCCGCATGGCGAATGTCTTTGCCAGCAGCGATCAGGGCAAAACGTGGACAAGGCGCGGCGGCGTGGCCTTTCCACGCACGGACTTCGACGAGCACATGATCGTCGAGCGCAAGGACGGCAGCCTGTGGATGCTCGCCCGGACGAAGGACGGCATCAGCGAAAGCACCTCCGCTGACAAAGGCGCGACGTGGAGCGAGGCGCAGGTATCGTCGATACAGAATCCCAGTGCACGGTTCTTCCTCCGTCGCCTCGCCTCAGGCAAGCTCCTCCTGGTGAAGAACGGCCCCGTCACTGCGCGCCTGCCGCGCCGTTCCAATTTGAAAGCCTTCCTGTCCGGCGATGATGGCAAAACTGGGGCAAGGGCCTGCTCATTGATGATCGTGCCGAGGTTTCGTATCCGGATGGCTTTCAGGCACCCAATGGCGACATCCACATCCTCTATGACTGGAACCGCCACACGGATGCGGAGATCCTGCATGTGAAGTTCACCGAGGCGGACATCGTCAAGCAGGCGGAGATCGGCAAGCTCACGATGGACCCTGATGAGATCAAACGGCGAGCTACTGTCGGCAAGAACCTCGTCAACAAAGCTCTCGCCCCGAAGCTGCCGAAATCCATCACGCCCGATCCCACCTGGGCCGCACAGGCTCTTGAGGACGCGAAGCAGGATTTCAAGAGCATCCCGTATGACGGCATCACGCCCAACAAGATGGTGTGCGACACCACGCTGCGTGAGCTGCCCGATGGCTCATGGATTCTCTTCATCCTCGCCGGTGGCGATACCGAACCCAGCCCCCTGAACTACACCGGCGTGACGCGTAGTATTGATATGGGCGAGACTTGGAGCCCCCTGGAGCCGTTTGATGTCGGCTTCCCACGCGAAGGGAAAACCATTGGCCAGGGGCCGACGGAACTCATGATCCTCGGCCAGCGCAGCACGCTGTTCTTCTCCACCCATTCCAAGCACTGGGCCAATGACTGGCGCTCCTGGTATCTGACGAGCGACAATTCATTCAAGACCTGGAGCAAGCCGATCGAAGTGCCTGGCCGACTCAAAGAGCGCACCTTCATCCGCAAGCACATCGTCTGCAAAGACGGCCGCATCATGATCCCGTTCCAGCACTACATCGGGCCCGATGACGAGAAGGACAAAGCCCCGCTGGATCGCGCCTTCACCAATCCGCGCAACGGCGTCCTCATCAGCAGCGATGGTGGTGCCACCTGGAGCGAGCACGGCAACATCCGCCTCACACCCAACAGCCGCTACTTCGGCTGGGCGGAGAACGATCTCTTTGAGCATCCAGACAGTCGCATCACCATGGTCATTCGTGGCGACGGCCTCGGCGGCATGCTGTACAAAGCCGAGAGCAAAGACGGAGGCAAGACCTGGCCCGAATTCGCCAGCACCACCCCGATCCCTAATCCCGGCAGCAAAACCACGCTCTACAATCTCGGCGGTGACCGCGTCGCCATCCTGCACAATCCCAACAGCAAGCACCGCAGCCCGATGGCCCTTTGGATCAGCTTTGACGGCATGAAGACCTGGCCCTACCAGCGCGTGCTGCAGCAGGAATCCGTCGATGGTCCCAAAGGCCGCATGAACTACCCCGACGGCTTTGTCAGCAAAGACGGCCAGTGGCTCCACTTTGCCTTTGATGACAACCGCCATCGGGCGGTGCATTACAGCGCGAAGCTGCCGCCAGTGAACTAATTACTTCATCACCATCGGCTGCCCTGTGCATTCCAGCACGCTGTGCCAGAGCTCCTGCGTGGGATCGACCTTGCGGCGGCCGTGGATGACGAGTTCCAGCGGCAGGTGTACAAACGAGCCATGCCAGCGGCCCACCAGCATCTTGGTCTTGCCCGCCATGGCGGCATGCACGGCGTTTTGGGCCAGGCGTGAGCAGTACACATTGTCCTGCGCATTGGCCGGGACGCTGCGCACGATGTAGCTGGGGTCGATGTACTTGAGATTCACCTCGGTTTTGCGTTCTTTGAAGAAGGCATTGATGCGGTCCTTCAAGAAGGGGCCGATGTCGCCGTAGCGCTTGTTGCCGCTGGCATCGGTGGTGTCGCCGCTCTGCATGAGGTGCTGGCCCGCACCCTCGGCCACTACGATCACGGCGTTGCCACGTTTCATCAGCCGCTGGCGGAGAAACTCCAGGAAGCCAGCTTCGCCCTCCAGCTCAAAATGAACCTCCGGAATCAGGACAAAATCCACATTGCTGCCGGCCAGGGCGGCATAGCAGGCGATGAAGCCGGAATCACGTCCCATGAGCTTGACCAGGCCCACGCCATTCACCGCGCCGGTGGCCTCCACATAGGCGCATTTCACCGCCTGCACGGCGGCATCAAAGGCGGTTTCAAAACCAAAGCTCTTGTCGAGATAGCGGATGTCGTTGTCGATGGTCTTGGGAATGCCAACGACCGCCTTCTTCAGGCCGCGCCTTTCGATTTCTTTCGTGAGCTCTGCCGCGCCGCGCAGGGTGCCATCACCGCCGATGACGAAAAGGATGTCCACCTTCATGTCCTCCAGCGTGTCCACCATCTCGCCGATGTCCTGCTTGCCGCGGGAGCTGCCCAGCAGGGTGCCGCCGAAGTGGTGCGCCTGATCCACCGAAGAGGGTTTCAGCAGCAGGGGTGTGTGGCCAAAGCGCTGCACCAGCCCCTCATAGCCGTAGCGGAAGCCATACACCCGTGCGACACCATATTGCTGATGGCAGCGGTGCACGATGCCACGGATGATGTCGTTCAAGCCCGGGCAGAGACCGCCGCAGGTCACGATGCCGACGGTGGTCTTGGCCGGGTCAAAGTAGATCATCTCACGGGGGCCGGCCTCTTCGTAGCTGGGCTGTGACACATCACGGCCGTCTTCGAGCAGATGGCTGTGATAAAGAATGCGGTCCACCGCGTCCGTTTTGTAGGGTGCCTCCACCCCGCCAATGCGGTGCAGCGGCGAATGGATCAAGCAGGGGCCGAGCGTGGGGATGCTCGTGTCGAAGGGGGCTGGGGTCATGGCTGGGTGGATGACATGTAGAGCAGGACAAGTGCCATTCTCCCGCTCCTCGGTGCCCTTGCCTGACACAAAGAGCTCTCCGCCAAGCATACATGAAGGTTGCAAAAGCTCCCATCCTGCCCTGCTTCCGGCCATGAACCCCGCCTTTCCCGACAACCTGTGCCTCCAGCTCCGCCAGACTGGCGTGATTGCTGTTTTGATGATCGACCGAGTTGAGGATGCGGTACCGCTGGCGCAGGCTTTGCTCGCGGGAGGGGTGAATGGCATCGAGCTCACGCTGCGCACCGACGCGGCGCTGGAATCGCTGCGGCGCATCCGGGCAGAGGTGCCGGAGATGACTGTCGGCGTGGGCACGATCCTCACGCCGCAGCAGGTGAACCAGGCCAAGGAGGCGGGCGCGAGCTTTGGTGTGGCTCCAGGCATGAATCCGCGCGTTGTTGCCGAGGCGATCCGCATCGGCCTGCCGTTTGCGCCCGGTGTCTGCACCCCGACGGACATCGAGATCGCTGTCGAAGCGGGTTGTCGGTTGCTGAAGTTTTTCCCTTCGGAGCCAAGCGGGGGGCTGGTTTACCTGCGCAGCATTATGGCACCCTTCATGCATCTCGGGGTGCAGTTCATCCCGCTGGGTGGAGTGGGCGCGGGGAATGCCGCGCACTACCTGCGTGAGCCGGCAGTGCTCGCGCTGGGGGGCTCATGGCTTGCGCCGAAGGAAATCGTGGCCAGAGGTGGGTGGGACGTCATCACTGCGCTGGCGCGTGAGGCCATGGACATCGTCAAGCAGGTGCGTCCATGAGCCGCGTCGTTACTTTGGGCGAAGTCATGCTGCGTCTGGCCACGCCGGGCTGCGCACGTTTTCAGCAGGCCATGCCGGGCAGCCTGAAGACGAGCTTTGCCGGAGCGGAGGCCAGCATCGCGGCTTCGCTGGCCTACCTCGGCATTGATGCGGCCTTTGTCACCGCGCTGCCCATGCATGCTATTGCGGATGCCTGCATCGCGGATCTGCGCAGCCTCGGCGTGGAGACGAGGCACATTCTGCGCACGAAGGAAGGCCGCCTGGGCAGCTTCTTCCTCGAACACGGTGCGAATCAGCGTGGCGGCAATGTTATTTATGACCGCGATGGCTCCGCCATAGCCATCACCCCGGCCTCCGCCTATGACTGGGATGCGATCTTCGCTGGTTGCGAATGGTTCGTGATCTCTGGCATCACGCCTGCGATCTCACGCAATGCTGCCGAGGTGGCGCTCTTTGCCGTGCAGGAGGCTGCGCGCCGCGAGATCCAAGTCGTGTGCGACATGAACTACCGCACCAAGCTCTGGAAGTGGGACCCACCGCTCGCCGCTCGAGAGCTCGCCACGCGCACCCTGAATTTGCTCCTGCCATTCGTGCAGGTGTTCGTCGGCGGCATCAGCGATGCGACGGCGATGCTGGGCATTGATTACCGTGGAGATTTACAGGCGCTGGCGCAGCAGATCATCGCGCAGTTTTCCAATCTTACGCACGCCGCCTTCACCCTGCGGGATGGCAGCACCTCCGCTGTGCAATGCTTCAGCGGTGCGCTTTATGAAGCAGCGACGGATACGCTGCATACTGCTCCGAACTATACGATCACCCAGATCATTGACCGCCTCGGCGCTGGGGATGCCTTCACTGCTGGTCTTGTGTTTGCATTCCTGCAAAAGTCCGATAGGCAAACAGCCATCGCCTTTGCCACGGCTGCCGGTTGCCTTGCCCACTCCATCGAAGGCGACTACAACTACAGCACCCGTGCCGAAATCGAAGCCCTCATGCAGGGCGATGGCGGAGGCCGCGTGAGCCGCTAAATTTTCATTTCATCCTTTTCCTTTTATGTCCAACCCAGTCACAACCGCTCCTCCCACCACTCCTGATCGCTGGTCCCTTGAATCTTGGTTCACCGCCTTCGGCAGCTCTGAGTACACCGACTTCAAAGCCGCGCTGGTGGGTGATGTTGAGGCGCTCAAGACGCAGGCCGCTGCACTCGGTATTGACATCATTGAGATGGCCCGGGTGATCAATGCATTGGAGTCGCTGAGTGATCGCCTCGGCCATCTCTCGGCCTATCTCGGCTGCTTGTCCGCCGATGATGCGAATGACGAGGCGGTGAAAGCGGATGAGGCGTGGATTTCGACGCTCGACGCTGAGAGCACGAAGCTGGTGGCTTCGCTGCGCTCTGCGCTGGCTGCTTTGAATGATGAGGCGTTTGACTTGTTGCTGGCCGATCCTTCTTTGAAAAATGCCGAGCACGCGGTGAAGCGCATGCGCCACGAAGGGCAGCACCAGATGAAGTCGGAGATGGAGGCGCTGGCGGCCGATCTCAATGTGAACGGTCTGCATGCCTGGGGGCGGCTTTATGACACGCTGACGGGCAAGATGGAGTTTGAGATGACCTTCCCGGACGGGCACAAGGAAATCGTGCCGATGTCACGCCGCCGTGCGCTGATGTCCGAGCCTGACCGCAAGCTGCGCGAGGCCTCCTTCAATGATGGGCAGAAGCCATTCAATGACCATGCTGTGACGCTTGCAGCAGGCTTGAACGGCATCGCCGGCACGCGGCTCAGCCTCTATGGCCGCCGAGGTCTGCCACACTTCCTCGACGCGCCGCTGTTTGATGGCGCGATGAGCCAGACGTCGCTGGATGCGATGCTGGAGGCGATCCATACGCACATTGATCTGCCGCGTCGTGCGCTGAGAAAAGCGGCGAAACTGCAGGGCACGTCCGCGCTGCATTTCTTCGATCTCGAAGCGCCGCAGATCGCCGCGCCGGATGAAAAAGAGCTCACCTGGGACGAGGCCTGTGCGACCGTTGATCATGCCTTCAGCTCCGCTTATCCCAAGCTCGGCGAGTATTTCCGTGAGATGCTGGCAAAGCGCTGGATCGAGTCGCAACCACGCGCGGGCAAGCGTCCCGGCGCGTTCTGCACGGGTTCGCAGCTCAAGCATGAGGAGCGTGTGTATATGACCTTCCACTGCACGGTGCATGACATGGTTACACTCGCCCATGAGGTCGGCCATGCGTGGCATTCGTGCGTGCTGCGCCCGGCGCGTTCGTTTGCGGCGAACTACCCGATGACGCTGGCCGAAACGGCGTCGAATTTTGGCGAGATGATCCTGCTTAATGGGCTCATGAACAATCCTGGCATCACCGAGGCTACGAAAGCATATCTGCTCGATCAGGAAATGCTCCGTGCGCACGCCTACCTCATCAACATCCCGATGCGCTACGAGTTTGAAAAGGCGTTCTATACCGAACGCGCCAACGGCGAGGTCAGTGTGAGCCGACTGAGTGCGCTGATGAACGAAGCGCAGCAAAAACTCTATGGCGACACGCTGCTGGAAGGCGGCACGGACCCCCTGTTCTGGGCGTCCAAAATGCACTTTTTCATCAGCGGCATCTCCTTCTACAACTTCCCCTATGTCTTCGGCTACCTGCTGAGCCAGGCGTTGTTTGCGCGCTTCAAAGCTGAAGGCGCGGCCTTCTTGCCACGCTACGAGGCCTTCCTCTCCATGACCGGCAGTGCGAGCTGCGAGGAAGTGGTGAAGCGGAGCCTCGGCGAAGACATCACGCAGCCGGAGTTTTGGGCGACGGCGCTGAAAGCCATCGAGCCAACGCTGGCCGCTTATGAAGCACTGAAGTAGTCGCAAGACGCATGCGTGGGCTGCGTTTCAGCGCCCACCATGCGCCTCATCCTTGCTCTTTTGCTGCTCGCTGTCACAGCCCCTGCCGCTGACAAGCCGAACGTTCTGTTCATCGCCATCGATGATCTCAATCACTGGGTCGGCTACCTCGGCCGCAACAAGCAGACGATCACGCCCAACATCGACAAGCTGGCCGCCCGCGGGGTGCGCTTCACGCACAGCTATTGCGCCGCTCCCGTGTGCAATCCCTCACGCGCGGCGCTCATGAGCGGCATGCGTCCGGGGAAGACCGGCGTCTATGATAACAATCAGGACTGGCGGCCCGCCATTCCAGAGGAGCAGACGCTCACTCATGCCTTTCGCCAGGGCGGTTACTTCGTCTGCGGTGCGGGCAAGATCTACCATGAGAGCTACAAGCGCCTCGAAGACTGGGATGACTACATGAAAAACGAAGGCGGTTTGCCCAAGGTGCCGAAGGGGCAGAGCGATGGCGTGGGTGGCATCAAATTCGCCGCGCTCGACTGCAAGGATGAGGATCTGAACGACTGGCACATCGTGAACTACTGCATCGACCAACTGGGCAAACCGCAGGAAAAGCCTTTCTTCCTCGCCTGCGGCATTCACAAGCCGCACATGCCCTGGAATGTGCCGAAGAAGTACTACGACATGCATCCCCTGGATAAGATCGAGCTGCCGCCCTACAAGAAGGATGATCTGGCCGATGTGCCGCCGGCAGGTGTCAAGATGGCCAAGCCTGATGGCGACCACGCTGAAATGATCAAAAGCGGCCGTTGGAAAGAGGCGATTCAGGGATACCTCGCTGCCGTGAGCTACACTGATATGCTCATCGGTCGTCTCATGGAGGCCTATGACAAAAGCCCGCATAAGGCCAACACCGCCATCGTCTTCTGGGGCGATCACGGCTGGCATCTGGGTGAGAAAGATCACTGGCGGAAATTTGCGCTGTGGGAGGAAGCCACGCGCGCGCCGCTCATCTGGGTGGTGCCCGGCCTGACCAAGCCCGACAGCGTGTGCGAACGCACGGTTGATTTCACCTCCGTCTTCCCAACGCTCACCGATGTGTGCGGCCTGCCCACACCCGCCCACTTGGAGGGTAAGAGCATCAAGTCGCTCCTCGCTGATCCTGCGTCCGCGTGGGATACTCCTGCGGTCACCACCTTCGGTTTGAACAACCACGCCGTGCGCACCGAAGGCTGGCGCTACATCCATTATGCGAATGGCGATGAAGAACTCTACAATGAGACCACTGATCCCTACGAGTGGACCAACCTCGCCAAAGATCCGCAGTATTCCGGCACCAAGGCCGAGTTGGCGAAACATTTGCCCACCCTCAACAATCCCGTGGCTGGTGCTGATAAGTCTGAGGAAAAGAAGGCGAAAAAGCTGCTCAAAAAAACGAAGGCACAGGAGTGAGCGATGATCTTCTGATGACTAAGGCTGCTTTGTATGATGACGCCGTGGTGCGTGCGACTTTCGGCGTGGACACCCATGCCACGACTGCGGATCACAATCGAAGGCGGCCATTCATGCCACGAACATCAAGGTGAAACCGTATGACATCCCGCTGCGGGCATTGATCGCCGAGGATGTCGATGGACTCATGATGGCCGGGCGCTGCATCAGTGGCGATCTCCAAGCGCATGCCGCACGAGGTTGCCTGGAGCGAGGGGGGAGGCCAAGCTGAAGGCGATGGGCCTGCGCGTGTGAGTCACCGCACCGTCCGAACGCTCGGACCATCCACCCACTTCGGTGGAATCATGATCTGGCGTGGCACCACCGGCACGCCGTGTTCGTGCTGGGAAAGCTGCGTGACGATCAAATCGACCGCTGCCGCCGCCAGATGTTCTCGCTGCTGGTAGATGCCTGCATAGTCCTGCATCCTGGGCGTCCAGTCATGGGCCACGAAGCCGATGTCCTGCGGCATACGCAACCCGAGCCGCCGGAGCCAGTGGGGCACGTGCGTGTCGAAAGTGATGAGCGCATCCGGCTGGTGCTCGCGCATCCATTTGGCGAAAGCTTCGAAACCTTTGCTGATGTCGTTGTTTGGAAAGAGCAGCAGCGGAACGCGGTCTGCGGATGGAAGACTTTGCTGCCAGTGAAACAGACCGCCGCTGTAGCCAAACTGCGAGCGGTTCACGATCCACTTCGTCACCGCAACACCGATGCGCTGGTAGCCGCGCGCAGCGAGCTGCTCCGCAGCCATGTGAATGCCCAGCGTCATGTTTCCAGCGCACATGTGCAGCGCCGGGCTGCTCATCGCATTGCCAAAGGTCACGGCGGCAAAGGGGCTGAAGTCGATCTTGCCGCATGGCAACTGCATGCTCTGCGGCGAAACGATCACGCCCTCAATGCCGCGCGCATGCAGGATTTTTTGCAGGCGCTTGGGCGTGAGGCCGTCCTTGCCCAGCCAGAACTCCTCCACAGCATAGCCATGGCCATGCGCGCGGCTGCGGATGTCCTCGACCGGCACGTATTGGTAGGTCGGTCCGAGCAGGCCATCCTGCGGCACATGCTCGCGGATCACGGCGATCACGGCCCGCACGCGCTGCTGTTTCTTGCCACGCACCACCTGCATCATGCGCGCCAGGTGCGGGTCCGGCTGGTAGTTCAGCCGCTTGGCCTCCTTCAGCACCTGTTCACGCTTCTCCGCAGAAACCTTGGGCGCTCCACGCAGCACCCGCGATATGGTCATCAATGAAAATCCCGTCGCACGGGCGATGTCTTTGAGCGTGGGTGCGGCGGTGGCGGGCATGGTGTCAAACGGCGGTCCGAGCTACAGCTCAGCCAGCGTCGCCGTGAGCAACTTCCAGAACTTCTGCGTGGAGGAGATGCTGGCGCATTCTTTTTCGGAATGTGCCTCGTGGATATTTGGACCGAAGGAGATGATGTCGAGGCCAGGATAAGCCAAGGAGATGACGCCGCATTCGAGTCCCGCATGGCAGGCACCGACCTTGACCTCATGGCTGAAAAGCTCGCGGTAGAGTTTCTTCATCTTGTCCAGAATGGGCGATGTGGCGCTGGGGCTCCAGCCGGGATAGGGATCGCCAGAGCGGACCTGAGCGCCAATGAGTTCAAAAGGTGCGCGGAAGGCGCGGGCGACATCGAGCTTGCTCGACTCCACGGAGCTGCGCTGCAGGCTGCTCCATTCGGCTTTGCCGCTGCCGAGTGCGATGGTGGAAAAATTTGAAGAGGCCTCCACCAATCCGGGCACGACGGGGCTCATGCGATAGACGCCATTCACGACTGCCTGCATGGCAAGGACGAGAGACTTCTGGTGTTCAGCTCCCATGATTCCAACCTCGCCGCCATCCACTTCAACGGGTGTCGAGACGATGCTCATCCCGGGTTCGATCAGGTGAAACTCGTCACGGATACCAGCGGCTTCGCGCTGAAAATATTCGTCAAAACGTGCCTCGTCCAAGACCACCACCTGCGCCACGCACTGCGCCGGGATGGCATTGCGCGCGCTGCCACCACGCATCGTCGAGAGCGCCACGACATCTTCACCGCAGGCGGTGAGAAGGCGTGCCATGAGCTTGATCGCATTCGCACGCCCTTCGTGGATTTGCAGCCCGGAATGCCCCCCGCGCAGGCCGCTGATCTTGATGGCGGCCAGGGGTGAAGCCGAGTCATGCGCCACCTCGGTATATTCAAAACTGCCCAGCGTGTCGATGCCGCCCGCGCAGCCGATGGTAAAAGTGTCGTCTTCTTCGGAGTCGAGATTCAGCATCGTTTTGCCCGTCAGCAGTCCGGGCTGCAGGCCCAGTGCGCCGCCCATGCCCTGCTCTTCATCCAGGGTGAAGAGCGCCTCGATCGGTGGGTGTGACAAATCCTGCGCAGCCAGCACGGCGAGGATCGCGGCAGCCCCGAGGCCGTTGTCCGCGCCCAGAGTGGTGCCACGTGCCCGCACCCAGTCACCATCGACCCACATGTCGATTCCTTGCCGGTCGAAATTAAACTTCACTCCGTCTCCGGCTTTGTGCACCATGTCGAGGTGCGCCTGCATGATTACCGTTGGGCGGCCCTGCCGGTCCGCCGAAGCCGGTTTTTTGAGGATGACATTGCCAGCACTGTCGAGCTGTGCCGAAAGGCCATGGCGGGCGGCAAACCCCAGAACGAATCCCACGACGCGTTCTTCGCGTTTGGAAGGGCGCGGCACGGCATTCAGATCGGCGAAACAATTCCAGAGGGCCTTGGGTTCGAGGGAGCGGAGATCGGGGGAGGACATAAAGGGGATTCGATGGGAGATGGAATCAGGCTGCGTGGGATGCGATGGTACTTCAAGCAGGTTCGGCTGTGAAATGTGGGTGGTGGTAACATAACAAGGCATCGGGCGAATCCGTCGCGAAAGCCTATGAGGCAGCACGTTTGATAGGGCGATGATTCTTCGCCAGCTTTACCTTCTTTCTTGCCTCGTTACCGCTTATGCGTGCGCCGCCGAGCCTCTCGGTGGACCTCAAGACGCTCGCGCTGGAAGACGTGAGCGACTTTGCGAAGAGCGAGCAGCGGTACACCGATCCCGGGCCGCAAGGAGCGCATCATGTTCGGCAAGCTGGAGTAACAGGAGTCATCTTCCCAACACCGCTCACGGAGTCATGATATGTACAAAGTTCCCCTGAAGATCGTAGCTGACCCAGCCGCTTTTGCCGTCGGCATCCTGTGCCTTGATCTGAATGGTGAGCTTGGGACTGAGGGGCTGCATTTTCTGCTGACGGCAGAGAGTGATGCCCTCAATCTTGCCGCCGGGCATCTTCAGGCGCAGCAGCGCAGATTTCTCGAGTTCCGCCAGCCTCTGCAGCAGCGCGGGCTCGACTTCGTCCAAGTCAAAGAACGAGGCATCCTGCAGATTACGATAAAACGTGGTATGGTCCGACCCCTTGAAGTCGGCAAAGTGGTCGTCATCATACAGCCAGTCACGAAGCTTTGCGGGCTGTTTCGGGTCGCGTGCGATGATCGTGGCACGGCTGCCCGAGAAGGCCAGCTCGATGAGCTTCGCATGAGCGCCAAAAGTCTGCTTGATGCCTGCGATGACCCGTCTGGCACCCTCCGGCTCGGAGGTGTTCACCGGCACGCGGCGGCTCTTTGGCAGCTTCACATGCGTCACCACACCCTGCGGATCAAACTCCACCTCGCCGTCCTCACCTTCACCGTCTTGAATCTCAACGGTCCACCGGAGCGGCTGTGTCTCACCGGCAAGCGTGGGCTTGGCAAGAGAGACCGCATAAAGCCGGCTCTTTGGGATCTCCAGTTTTCCCTGTGCCTGTTTCAGCATGTCCGGTACGTGCGACCAGTCCACGTCATCCACGCCGAAGAAGCGCGCATCGGGAAGCGGTGGCGCGCCGGGACCGCCGTTGAAGGCATCCATGCCCATCAGCACGCCATTGAGACCGGCGGTGAAGCTCATCAGCCGCTTGGGTTTCTGCGGATCACGCGCGTCGAGGCCGAGGAAGTCTCGGTTGAGGTGCAGCTTCAGAATGCCGCGCGTGCTGCCAAAGGTCTCCCGCATCATGGCGACGATGCCGAGCAGTGCTTTGTTATCGGCATACAGATTGAGGTTCTTCGCACGGTTCGTGCCATCAAGGTTGAGGCGGGTGATGCGTCCTTTCGCATCCGCATGTGCGGTGGCGTATTCACGTTCGCTCTTCACCGAGATTTCCCAGTCCACATCGCCACAGGTCGCCACGGGGATGAGAAACAGCCGCCGCTGAATGTGAATGCTCGTGATACCGCCACTTTCAAGCGCCGTGCGCTCCAAGGCGGACTTTGCTGTAACCGCGACGCCTGCAATGTTCACGTCATTGAGATTAAAGAGGTTCTCATCGAGGTTTTCATTGATAAGACTGAGCTGCACCGCCTTGGGGCCCGAGATGCTCACGCCATGGTAACGGTCATCGAAGCTGTAGCTGTGCTCCAGGGTATATTCATCCACATGGCTTGGCTGCCCGGGATCCTGCACCCGGACCGTGAGACTCAGCGGTGTGATGTCCAAATTCAAAACTTTCGCAGGCTGCGTGAACTTCTTCGACAGCTCCGCCAGAGCATCCTGCGCCTTGTTGCTCTCAAACAAATTCACCCGCCGCTGCCTTCCGCATCCGGTCAACAGGACCACGCCAATGAGCAGCGCAGGGGCGACTCCGGCCATGGGGATGGAAAGAAACCCGACACCTGCGCGAACTGGTTGCTCGGTTTTCATAGTGTGCACGATGCTCGCACAGCATCGTGCTGGAGCAATAGGCATCTGCGAGGCGTGCTGGCAGATGTGGCCGGTGAAGGAGTCTAAGGAACAACAAGAATCATGAGCCGCCGCGACATCTATTACTGGAAATGCGACCGCCCTGCGGCGTTTCATGGCACGCAGACGCGTGGTGAGGCGGATGCGGAGATCGAGCGACAGCTTGGCGAAGCCTTGCGGCTGCATTTCGATACGCAGGCCGTTGCTCTGAGCGCGGGAGCCGGTCAGGGCAATCACCTGACCTGGAATGCCGACGTGAGTGGCCGGGCGATGTTCATCCGAGTCGAAAACGGACCGGAGAAAGATGGCCATCTCGCCTTGGAGTCGGCATTGCTGGAGCGTGTGCGCGGCACCGGCGTCCCCACGCCGCAGGTCCATGGCTGCGATGCCACGCGCAGTCGCGTCCCCTTCGCCTGGCAGGCGCTGGAGCGCATCTCAGAGCCCGATCTCAATCACTGGTACAAGCAGGGCCGCCTTGATGTGCCATGCATCGCATTTGGCATCGGCATGGCGGTGGCGCAGTGGCAGCAGATCACGCTTCCGGGCTTTGGCATCATGGCTGAATCCGTAAGCGGCTATCACGCTACCTACGCCGACTACTTCCATCTTCGACTCGACCAGCACCTGGCCTTCCTCGTCACACGAGGTTTCCTCACTCAGCTACAGAGTGATGAAATCCTCGCCGAGATCGAAAACCACCGAGCGCTGCTCCAGCTCGACACCGGCTGCTTCGTCCACAAAGACCTCGCACTCTGGAACATCCTCGGAAGCGAGAGCGAGATCGCTGCCTTTATCGACTTCGACGACGCCATCAGTGGCGACCCCATGGACGACCTCTCGCTCCTCGCCTGCTTTCATGACGAGGCGCTTTTGAGCCGGGCCTTCGAAGGCTATCAAAGCATCCGCGCTCTTCCTCCCGAACATCTGCGCCGCTTCTGGCTGCACCTGCTGCGCAACATGATCGTCAAGGCCGTCATCCGCCTTGGCGCAGGTTACTTTGACCGTGACGATGGCTTCTTTCTTATCTCATCCGGCACCTCCGGCCAGTCGCTGCGCGAATTCACCCTCAAAAAGCTGTTCTACGCCCTTCACTGCCTGAGGTCTGGAGCGGCGTTGTAGCGCGGAATTCCGATTCCGCGAACGCGCCGCCGCAAAGTCAGAATTCCGCGCTACAATAAAGCGTCGATCCATTCTGCATGATGCAGATGAAACTCAGCAGCATGCAAATGTCGTGAATTCTTAGCAATGTATTCCCGGGTTCTACGTAATTCGGCAAGGTCACGGATAACGCGATCAAAAGATTCTTGCTGCCAGACGTGCCCAGATCGTGCCATGAGGCGATTATGAAGCTCTTCGTTTTGCATCAGGCGTGTGGCGGTGAATCGTTTCACGGAATACAACCACTCCTCCAGTTGGACGCCTGCAAACGGCTGCGCTATGACATGAACATGATTGGGCATGATCACGAAGTCACCCACCCACAAACGCCGTCCATGGAAGAAGAGCGGCGAATGTGCTACCAGAGATTGGGCTTCCTGCTGCCTCAGCGCGCAGCAGCCGTGGCATTGATCGAGTTCGAGAAAAAATCGCCGCGCCATCTCACGTTGAAAGGCTGCGCGTGCGTTGGGGTCGACACCTGCCATTGCCTGCTGAAAGCGTTCGGGCTCCCTACGCTGCCAGTGAATGTCGATGTTCTGTTGAAACAGCCATTGAGACTCGTCCTGCTTCCAGCGCAGAATCACTTCAGATGGAAGAGAATCGGCCAGACGGAAGGTGACGAAGTAGGAGGCTCCGATCAACCGCCAGTGCGGCAGGTTGCGTTCATATCCAGGGACGAGCCAGAAATCCTCTCTTTCCTCAAAAGCAGTGAAAACCGGGCTTGCCGGCATTTGGAGAGGCTGCGACAGCGGTTGATGTGGCATGGCGGCGTTGTAGCGCGGAATTCCGATTCCGCGACGGCGTTTTCTCGGTATCGGAATACCGAGCTACAACCAATCCATGAAAACCCACATCGGCACCTTCATCTCCATCGGCTCACCTGCCGTCACTGAACTGGCGGCCGAGTCCGGCTTCGACTGGGTTTTGATCGATCTGGAACACGGCTGCGAATCCGAGGCGGCGCTGCCAAACCAACTGCGCGCCGTGCGCGGCAGCGACACCCTTGCCATCGTGCGCGTGAGCGCGCCACACTCTGATTTGATTGCCCGCGTGCTCGACTGGGGCGCCCATGGCATCATGGTGCCCCATGTGAATACTGCGGAGCAGGCGCGGCACTGCGTGGACGCAGCGACTTATCCTCCGGCCGGCCATCGTGGCGTCTCTCGTACCGTGCGTGCCTATGGGTATGGCTTGCGGATTCCTGAAGGCGCGATGCCCAAGCCGATCATCCTCGCCCAGATCGAAACCGCCGAGGCCGTGGCGAATGCAGACCAAATCGCTGCCGTGGAAGGCATCGATGCCCTCTTCATTGGCCCCGCCGATTTGTCCTTCGATCTTAAGGCGCAGAACTCAGCCCGCCCCTACGACGATTGCGTCAGCAGCATCGTCAAAGCCGCCAAAGACCACGGCAAGGGCTGCGGCATCCTCGTGAGGCATGCGGATGACAAAGAAAAGCTCAAAGGCCTGGGTTTCACCTGGATCGCCATGGATTCCGATCTTTCCCTGGTGCGTGAAGGCTTCAAACGGAATCTCGCGGCAGCGCGGGCATGGTGAAAAAGTCTGACTTTTTCCTGTTCAAAAGCGTTTCCCATCTAATCTCGCCTCCCCCATGAACGCCTCCCCCCAAATCAAATCCAAGATCGTCGAACTGTGCGAAACCCTCGTGGCCGACAGCGACGTGAAAAATGCCCGCGAAAAAGCGGAAGCCTTCCTCGCCAACGAAGAAGCGGTTTCCCTTTACCGCGAGATGGCCACGCTCGGCCGCGCCTTGCACCAGAAGCAGCACAGCGGTGAAGAACCTACCGGCGAAGAAGTCGGCCGCTTCACCGAACTGCAGGACCAGTGTGATGCGAACACCGCCATCCTGAGCTTCATCGAAGCGCAGGACGTGCTGCGCGGCATCGCCGAAGTGGTGACAAGTTTCGTCGGCAAAAGCCTCGAACGCGGTGAAGTGCCTGCCGAAGCCGAAGTGTTTTCCAAAGGCTGCGGCGAAGGCTGCGGCTGCCACTAATCAAAGGCTGCATATGAAAGCGTTCGCTCTGATCGCTGCACTGCTGTTTTGCGTCTCGTCCTTCGCGGGCGAGGCCAAAACGGTGAGGCTGCTCACCATCGGCAACAGCTTCTCGGCCAATGCCACACATTACCTCGGCGATCTGGCGAAAGCCGGCGGGCACTCGCTCGTTCACCAGCCCCTCGTCATCGGCGGGGCCTCGTTTCAGGTCCATGCAGAGAAAGCCCAGAGGCATGAAGCCGACCCAAAGGACAAGGCAGGTCTCTACACGAGTGGTCGTGGCTTGAGAGAAAACCTCGAGCTGCAAAAGTGGGACTACGTCACCATCCAGCAATCGAGCATCAAGAGCCACGACTTCGGCACATATCAGCCCTACGCAGGCTGGTTGCGCGACTACGTCACCAAATATGCGCCGCAGGCGAAGCTGCTGGTACATGAAACGTGGGAGTACCGGAAAGATGACCCGCGCTTCACCAAGCCCTCGGACAAAGCTGGCGAACCCAAGACTCAGGAGGAGATGTACAACGGCCTGCGTGCGGCTTATGACAAGATTGCAGCAGAGTTCGGTGCCCGCATCATCCCAACCGGCGATGCTTTTCATCTTGTGGATACAGACAAGGCGTGGGCTTATCAAGCCGACGACTCTTTCGATCCTAAAACGGCCAAACAGCCTGCACTGCCGAATCAGACGCACTCATTGCATGTCGGCTGGCAGTGGAAGAAGCAGAAGGATGGCAAGACGACGCTCGGCATGGACGGCCATCACGCCAGCATGGCAGGGGAATATCTCGGCGCCTGTGTCTGGTATGAGGTTCTGTTTGGCGAGAGCGCCGTGGGCAACACCTTCGCGCCCAAGGGCCTCGATCCAAAAGACGCTCGCTTTTTGCACGAGACCGCGCATCGGGCTGCAATCGAACGGACAAAATAATGTCCAAAATGAAGTGGGCGTGTTCTTATGAGAGCCATGACACGCCTCGTCTCTCTTTTTTTCGCACTCAATTTTTCTGCGCATGCCGCCACGGAGGCGGATGTCATTGTCTATGGGGCCACGCCGGGTGGATTCTGTGCGGCCATCGCCGCGGCGCGTGAAGGTGCAGAGGTCATCCTGCTGGAGCCTACGGATCATGTCGGCGGGGTGAACACCGGCGGCCTGTGTTTCAGCGACTCCAATCAAACAGTGCGCAGCACGGTGCTGGGATTGTTTGAGGAATGGCATGCGCGCATCGAGAAGGATTACCAGCAGCGCGGCGTGGTACTTCCTTACAAGGTGAATGAGAAGGATCACAAGCCCTGGACCTATGAGCCGCACGTTTCCGCGAAGATCACGCAGCAGATGCTGGATGAAGCAGGCGTGAAGGTGCTGACGAAGCGAGTTTTGAAATCCGTGGCGAAAGTAGGCTCGCACATCACAAAACTCGTGACGAGTGACGGCGATTTTGCGGCCAAAGTGTTCGTCGATGGCACCTATGAAGGGGATTTGATGGCAGGAGCCGGTGTGAGCTGGACGATTGGCCGCGAAGGGCGGCAGGAGTTTGGCGAGCCGCTGGCCGGCAAGCAGTATCCGAAGGCAAAGCTGCCGATCTCCGGCCTCGATGCCGATGGGAAACCGCTGCCGCTGATCACAACGCAGGATGCAGGGCCGGACGAGGCAGGCGACAAGAACGTGATGGTGTACAGCTTCCGTCTGTGTGTCACCAAAGACCCGGCAAACCGCGTGCCGTTTCCGCAGCCAGCCAGCTATGATCCCGCACGCTTTGAGGTCGTGCGACGCTACTTCGCGCAGGAAAAAAGGCCGCATCTGCTGTGGGATCTGTATCCGCTGCCGGGGAATAAGTTTGATGCGAACAACGGCATCGGCAAACAGTTCTCCATGGGTCTTGTCGCTGCCTGCAATGGCTGGAGCGAGGCGGATGAGGCCGGACGCGCGAAGATCTGGGAGGCGCACAAGGAGTACACGCTGGAGATGTTCCACTTCCTCAGCACCGATCCGGCCGTGCCGGAGCCACTGAGGGAACAGATGGCGGAGATCGGGCTCTGCCGCGATGAATTTGCGAGTTACAGCCATTGGTCACCGCAGCTTTATGTGCGCGAAGGGCGGCGCATGATTGGCGAATATGTGGTGTCGCAGAAAGACATCATGGACGAGCCCCAGAAGGACGACCCCATCATCGTGTCATCGTTCCCCATTGACTCGCACGACTGCCAGCGCGTGGGAACCAAGGACATGGTCGTGGATGAAGGCACCATCATGCCGGTGCGCATGGCGGGCCGGCGGCATGGTTATCCTTATCACATTCCCTATCGAGCCATCACGCCGAAGGCCGCGGAGTGCGACAATTTGCTTGTACCGGTGGCCCTGTCCTGCACGCATGTGGGCATCTCCTCCATTCGCGTGGAGCCCACGTGGATGATCCTTGGCCAGAGTGCGGGCATCGCCGCTGCTTTGAGCGCTGAGCAGAACCTCGCCGTGCAAAAGCTGCCGTATCCCGCGCTGTGCGAGCACCTGCTGGCGCAGAAGCAGGTGCTCGATCTGCCCGTGCTACCGGATGTTCCACCCGAAGCAAAAGGTGTGATGAACATCGATCCGAAAAGTCTGCCAGGCATCGTGCTTGATGATGCGCAGGCCGAACTCAAAGGCCCATGGAGTCACTCTTCCAGCTTCAAGCCGCATATTGGCACTGGCTATCTTCACGATGACAAACACGCTGATGGCCAGTCCATCTCCGTATTCCGCTGCAAAGTGCCAAAGACGGGTTGGTATGAGGTGCGCATGGCTTATTCACCCCACGCTACGCGGGCAACGAAGGTGCCTGTGACAATTGAATGCAGCGGGCGCAAGACGGACATCATTGCCGATCAAACGCAGCCGTTGGCGGCCGGAGAGGCTTTTCGCAGCATCGGCAGTGTTCAGCTTGATGGAGATGTCGAGACGACCATCACCGTCAGCAATACCGGGACCGATGGTTTTGTGATTCTGGATGCGCTGCAGCTCATCGAGGCTAACAACTGATCCCACCATGAAGCTATTTTTCTTTGCTTGTCTGATCTGCGGCACCCACCTCAACGCGGCGGACATTGTGGTGTATGGCGGTGTGCCCTGTGGCATCGCGGCCTCGATTGTGGCCGCCCGTGAAGGGGTGAATGTGGTGCTCATCGAGCCGACCAATCACGTCGGTGGACTGAGCACGAGTGGCATCAATACTGCCGAGAGCGAGCACATGCTGAAATGGACCATTGGCGGCTTTGCGGATGAGTTCTATCGCCGTCTCGGCGCCCACTATCATACTGGTGGACCGGAGTATTTCTTTGAGTCCAGCATCGCCGAGAAAATCTACCTAGACATGCTGCACGAGGCGGGGGTGGAAGTGCGTTTCGGTGCCTCCGTGGAAAAGGTGGTCAAAGAGGGCGCGCGCATCACAGCCATCACCCTCACGGATGGTTCCAAGTTGCAGGCGAAAGTCTTCATCGACGCGGGGTATGAGGGAGATCTCATGGCGCGTGCTGGTGTCAAATACGTCGTCGGTCGCGAGTCGAAAGCGGAGTTTGATGAAGAGACAGCGGGCGTCCGTTTTGACAAGACACCGCGCCAAGCCCGGACGGTGGATGAGAATGGCAGGCTGCTGCCGGGCATCAGCGCTTGGGCCAAAGATTTGCATGAGGGCGATGCTCATCGTGCGCCGATGAACTACAATTTCCGCCTCACGGTGGCGAAGGACCCCACGTTGCAGAGGCCCATCCCCGCGCCGCAGCATTACGACGAGAAGCGTTACGCGCTGCTGGCCAGCTGGCTCCGCGATCAGACCTTGCAAAACAAGCCCGTGAAACTTGCGGACATCATTGACCTCTACGGACGTCGGAATGGCAAGTTCGAGATGAACAACAAGCAGTCCGCCATTTATTCGCTCGGACACTTCGGCGGCCAATTTGACTGGCCTGACGCCAGTTACGAAGTGCGCGCCCGCATTTACCAGGATCACATGGACTACACGCTCGGGCTGCTGCATTTCCTTGCCACGGATGCCTCGGTGCCTGCGAAAGTGCAGGAGGAAATGAAGTCACTGGGTTTGCACAAAGACGAGTTCTCCGACAACGAAAATCTCCCTTATCAGCTCTACGTGCGCGAGGCGCGGAGGATGCGCGGTGAACATGTCGTGACGCAGCAGGATGTGCAGGGAGACCGCCGGAAGCCGGACAGCATCGGCATGAGCAGCCATTTCATCGACTGCCATCACGTGCAGCGCTTAGCCTTGAATGAAAACGAGTTCGTCAATGAAGGCCGCATCTGGCGCATGGGCCATGCTTATCAGATTCCTTATCGGGCCCTCACGCCTAAAGCTGAGGAGTGCACGAATCTGCTCGTGCCCGGTGCGGCCAGCTATACGCATGTGGCGTTTTGCACGCTGCGGCTGGAGAGCGTGTGGATGATCACCGGTCATGCTGCGGGCATCGCTGCCGCGCAGGCAATGAAGGATAATGTAGCCGTGCAGAAGGTGCTGTTGGCTCCATTGCAGGACAAGTTGCGCGCCCAGAAGCAGGTGGTCGATTTCATTCCCGGCATGCCGGAGAAATGCGAACATCTCAACGGCCCACCGGAATTTTGACCCTCATTCCAATCCTCGACTCTTGAACAACCATGAATACCCGCCGTCACTTCATCGCCTCCATCACCGCCGCGCTTGGCGGTACTGTTTTTGCCGCCAATGGCAGGCCGAAGACTCTCTTGCTGCAATCGGCTTGGGACACGGTGAACATCGGTGATATTGGCCACACGCCGGGCACACTGCGGGTCATCGAAGAACATCTGCCAGAGGTGAAGGTGGTGCTGTGGGCGATGAAGCTGGATGAACGAGTCACGTTGATGCTCAAGACACGTTTTCCCAAGGTGGATATTCTGCAGGGAAGTCTCACGGGCAAAGGCGAGAATGACGTGGCGCTGCAGCAGGCGATTACGAGCTGTGATCTGTTCATCCGCAACTCCGGCATGGGCCAGGACATCAACTTCATGCAGTTCTGCCAGAAGGCGGGCAAGCCTTACGGGCTGTTTGGACAGTCGTATTTTCCCAGCATGATCGAAGGTAAAGGCGCGGAGGAGCGCGTCGCGTTGCTGAACGCCGCCTCGTTCATCTACACGCGTGAGACCAAGACGCTGAGCATCTTGAAAAACGGTGGCATCAAGACGCCCGTGCTCGAATTCGGCCCGGATGGCTGCCTCGGTATCGACGTGCGCGATGACGTGCGCGGACTGGCGACCATGAAGAAGCTCGGACTGGAAGAGCGGAAGTTCATCACCCTGCAACTGCGCACCAACACGGCGAAGCTGCCCGGCGTGGACGACAGCCGCACGCCGAAGCTCAATCCGCTGCATCCCTCACCCGAGCAGATCGCCGATGATGAGCGTCGTGCGGCGAAATATCGCGAATTGGTGACGATGTGGGTCAAAAAAACGGGCCACAAGGTCCTCATCGCCCCTGAAGTGAAGAAGGAGATGGAGCACAACAAGCACCTCATCCATGATCCACTGCCGCCGGAGATCCAACAGCATGTGGTGAATCTGGAGTACTTCTGGAACGCCGATGAAGCCGCCTCCATCTTTGCGCGGGCCCATACCATCGTCTGCCACGAGCCGCATTCGCCGATCATCGCGCTGGCCAACGGTACACCGATCATCCACACCTACTCCGAGTTCCACTCGCCAAAGTGCTGGATGTTCAAGGACATCGGTCTGGGCGAATGGCTGCTGGAAATGGACGAGACACCCGCAGGCAAGATGGCGGAGACGCTGTTTGCTATTGATGCGGATTACCCTGCGGCCCAGGCTAAAGTGAAGAAGGCCATGGCCTATGTGCACGAGTGCTTTGGCAAGTCGATGCAGCAGGTGAAGGGAATTCTCGACAAGGCTTGATGAATTAGCGGCAAAAAACCGGGATGGTGATCGTTTCCACACACCATGTCTTCGATTTCCCGCCGTCACCTCTTTCGCACCGCCGCCGCCATGCCTGCGGCGGCGCTCATGTCCCGCAGCGAGGCTGCTGAAGCCAAATCAACCAAGGCTGCGGCTCCGAAGAAAGCAACTGCGCCAGCCACGCCGCTGACGCTGCCGCCAGTTCAGCCTGGCCCGGCCTACCTGATGGCGGGACCAATGCTCGGTCATGTGGGGCCAGATCGGGTGCATGTGTGGGTGCGTGGCACGGCGGCAGCGCCATGGAAAATCCTTCTCACGGAACCTGGAGCGCAGACGCGGGAGATCGATGGTGGTTCCTTGAAGGCTGAGGCGGGGCTGAGTGGCATCGCGGTGGTCTATGGGCTGAAGCCCGGCACCAGCTACACCTATCAAATCGTTCTCGATGACCGCGAGCAATTACCCCTGCCGTTGCCATCCTTCACCACAGCGCCGGAAACTGGACACGCAGGCAGGCAGCGCATCGTCTTTGGTTCCTGCGTGGGCCAGACCGTGGCTGCTGCCGCGCCGGTCTGGGCGGAACTGGCCGAGCGCCGGGCAATGAGCACGGGCGAGGGCGCTTTCGACCTGCTGCTCATGCTGGGAGACAACCACTACGGCAACACAACGGAGATCGAAAAGCTGCGCGTGTACTACACCGCTCACCGGCTCAGCGCCGGATGGCGTGATCTCTCAGCGCGCAGCCCCGTGTATGCGATCTGGGATGACCACGACTACGGTCCGAACAACTCCGATGGCACAGAAGCGGGCAAGGCGGACTCCTTGAAAACCTTCCAGGAGTTCTGGGCAAATCCTGCCTGCGGCGAGGCAGGCAATCCAGGCTGCTACTTCACCTTCACCCGTGGGGATGTGCAGTTTTTCATGCTTGATGGCCGCTATCATCGCTCCCCCAATAAAGCAGAGGATGCTCCGGGGAAAACAATGCTCGGCACCAAGCAGCTTGAATGGCTGAAGCGTGAGCTGCAGGCCAGCAAGGCAAAGATCAAGCTGCTGGCGAATGGCAGCGAATGGGAATCGTATGGCAGTGAAGATTCATGGACGCATTTCAAGCAGGAGCGCGATCCGTTCCTGCGCTGGATCGACGAGCAGAAGATCGAAGGCGTCATCTTCCTGAGTGGCGACCGCCATTTCTCCTCCGGCTATCATATCAATGGCCGCTTCCTGGAACTCAGCGCTGGACCCGTGGGCAGCGTGAACTCCAAGCTGAGAGCCAATCCTGAGCGCTTCACCGGGCATGATGAAGGCCGTCTCTGGGGTGTACTGGACATTGACACCACCGTGTCTCCGCCACGTGTGGCGTATGAGTTCTGGCAGGCGGGTCACTCCATGCGCGAACGCCGCGAGATCTCCTGGGCACAGCTTCACGGGCGCGAGAAAATCGAACGCACGCCTGGCTATGTGCTTTGATGCGGCGCGTGCAGGCTGCCTCACGATGGCGCTGCTCTTGAACGTGGCCCATGCGGATGTGGCGTTGGTGAGCGAGGGGGAGCCGAGGACCATCATCGTGACAGCGGACAAGCCCTCACGCGTTGTGCAATACGCGGCTGAGGAACTGGTGCGTCATGTGGAGAAGGCATGCGGGGTAAGGCTGGAGGTGCTGGCGGAAAGTGCTGTCAGACCGGAAGCTCGGAAGCGTCTCTATATTGGCGACAGTCGCGGGGTGCGTGAGGCAGGTATTGATGTGGCGAAGCTTGCTGCGGAAGCGTTTGTGCTGCGAGTGACGGATGATGCGGTATTCATCGCCGGTAACGATGGTGGTGGCGATCCTTTGGATGCCGACACGCGTGCAGGCACGCTCTGGGGTGTGTATGAGTGGCTGGACCGCGACCTGAGAGTACGCTGGCTTTGGCCGGGTGAACTGGGAACGCATGTGCCGAAGACGAAAACGGTGGTCGCCAAGACCTGCGATGAAACCACAGCCCCGCGTTTGTTTCAGCGGCGGCTGCGTGCCGGACTGGGCTTTGCCAGCGAGCATCCAGCGCTGGGTTTCACAGCGGCGGCATTCAAACAGTTCAGCGAAGAGCAAAGCGTGTATCTGCGGCGGCACCGCATGGGGCGTAGTTATCCTGTGAGCTATGGACATGCCTTCACCGACTGGTGGGAGAAAGATGGCAAAGCGCACCCCGAGTGGTTCCAACTGCTGGAGAGCGGCAAACGCGGACCGAACAAGAAAAACGGCCGGTTCTCCATGTGCGTTTCCAATCCCGATTTGGAGCGTGAAATCGTCGCGCGCTGGGCCGCGAAGCGCCCGCCGCATGCCACAACGCCGGGATTCATCAATGCCTGTGAGAATGACATCCTAGGCCTTTGTTCCTGCGACAAATGTCGAGCGCAGGATGGCGCTGCGCCGGATGATTATCTGAAGTTTTATCCGCCCACTTCGAAGATGGTCGGCTCACGCTTCGTCTCGGACCGCTACGCTAAGTTCTGGCTCGGCATTCAGCAGCAAGCACCTGCGGGAGCCACGGTCGTGGGTTACGCCTACTTCAACTATTTCCAGGCACCCACGAGCGGCATCAAACTCAATCCCAATATCCTCATCGGCTATTGCCCGTCCGCAGGCTGGTTCCCGCGTTCTGCTGAGGAGCATGCATGGATGAAGCAGCAGTGGTCGGACTGGCGTGACACGGGTGCGCGACTGTTCATGCGCACGAATCATCTTTTGGATGGCTACTGCATGCCCTTCATTTTAGCGCATCAGTTTGCTGATGAGTTTCATCATGCGGTAGAGAAGGGGATGGTTGCCACGGATTACGACTCCCTCACTGGCCACTGGGCCACGCAGGGGCCGAACCTCTACACCGTGGCGCGCCTGCATGTGCGGCCCGAGGCTGCGGCAGATGAGGTGCTGGCGGAATATTACGCCGCCTTCGGTGCTGCTTCCCCTGCGGTGAAAAGCTATTTCGAATACTGGGAAAGCTACACCACTCGTAACCGTGAGAAGATCAATCAGGCAATGGAAACGCTGCAGGCCTCGCGCTGGCGGAGCTGGGCCAAGGCTGCCCATGTGCTGTATCCGCCGGAATGTTTCACACCCGCCGAGACACTCTTGGAGCAGGCTGCACATGCAGAAGAGAATGATGCGGAGGCAGTGGCACGCGTGAAATTTCTCCAGCTAGGCCTGCAGCACGCACGGCTCTGCGCGCGCGTTTCCGCGCAGCTTTCGCTCGCAAATTCCACCGCTGCCAAGGACGAGATCAAACATGCCGTGGATGAACTGATCGCTTTTCGTCGGGCCAATGAGCGTTCTGGCATCGGCAACTTCAATCACCTCGCGTGGGTGGAGGATTCGAGCTGGAAATTGTCCGAAGAAACCCGGCAGACACCCGATTTGTATCCATGATCAAAGCGTTCATTCTACTGCTTGCCCTCACGAATCTGAAAAACTGGGATTCCCAATTGGATCGTGCTGAGCCACACGTCTTGTATTCCATCGACCGGAAAACCTCTGAGGTGATCGTGTCGCGAATGACGAAGTCTTGATTTCACCGCCAGTCGTAGGATGTGTCTCGCGTTAATCTCTCAATTACACACTCATGAAACAAAAAGCATCCGCTCAATGGCAGGGTACCCTCAAAGAAGGCACCGGTACGATCAGCACCGGCTCTGGCGCTCTCACTGACAAACCCTACTCATTCAAGACCCGCTTCGAAGGAGAGCAGGGGACGAATCCTGAGGAGCTCATCGGCGCGGCCCACGCAGGCTGTTTCTCGATGGCCTTCTCCATGATTCTTGGCCTTGCCGGTTTCACACCTGATAAGATCGAAACCACAGCCACCATCTCACTAGAGCCGAAGGACGGCGGTTTTGCCATCACGGCAAGTCACCTTGATGTGACCGCCACCATTCCCGGCATCGACGCCGCGACCTTCCAAGATCTTGCTGGCAAAGCTAAGGCTGGATGCCCGGTGTCGAAGCTGCTGAATGCGACGATCACCATGGACGCGAAGCTTGCCTAAAACCGGCGGCATATGAAATTCAAGAACCCAGACCTCGCCGGTCTGGGTTCTTTTTTGGGCTCAATTGAAGCCCTTCGTTCGACTTAGCCCCTAGAAACCATTCGGTGTGCTGATCTCCCTGGCGACCGAGGTAGGTGACGCGCTGCCCGCGGAGGAAGGCAAAGTAACCTTGTACTCCAGCCTGCATGGCACGAGTGGTGAAATCACGGTAGGGTTGGTTGTTTTGCTGGCTGTCGAGAATGTTGGCGCGGAGTGCGCGAGCATCGAAGTCGGCGGCGACAGACGGGAGACTCTCATAAGGAATGGCGGTGGTAACAACGCCACCACCACCACTGTAGAAGGTCTTCCGTAGAGCGAGATAATCGACGTGGTAGAATTCGACACCGGCCTCAATTAGCTGTGCGACAATTTGAGGAAAGGGCATGTCTCCTGCGAGAGTGGACTTGGCAGCGGCAGTGATGAGCTCAGTATTCATAGATGGCTGCAAAAAGAGCTCGTGCTCACACTGGCTGCAACAAGACCTTGGTGCCTGCTTCCCAGCTCAGACCCCAGTCACGCATCGACTTCAAGATGGGGCGGAGGGCTTCGCCTTTTTCGGTGAGTTCATAGGCCATGCGCTTGCCGCCGTCCGTGGCGGGAATCTGGCAAACGATGCCACCTTCGAGCAGGCGTTCGAGGCGATCGCTGAGGATGTTGGTGGGGATGCCCTCGGGGGAGCTGACGAAGTCCTTAAAACGACTACGTCCAAGCATGAGATCGCGGATGACGAGCAGCGTCCAGCGGTCGCCAAACAAATCAAGCGCGCAGGCCACGGGGCAGGGGGAGCGGCGTGAGGGCGGGGGAGGTGCTTTGAGCGCTCGTTTGGATGCAGGGGCCTTTGGCATGGGCAACTATGATTTCAAACACTTGCATTTCAAAAGTAATTTACTTGCAAATAGCAAGTGATTCGTGATGATGCGCGGCATGAGCACCTCCACTGATCCTCAACTGGAACCGCCGGGAGCCGGACTGCCTGCCGTCGAGCTGTGGGTTGCGCGGCTGATGTTTGCGCGAATACGCCGCCGCGGCAATCGCGAGACTTTTGTGGCCAAATTTAAGCAAGAACGTGCGGCGATTCGTGCGCTGGTGGACTCTTGCCCAGAAGTGCAACGCGGTGAGCGGGTCCTCATCACGCGTTTGCGCGGATTGGAAGACAGCAGCCGCAACTGGTCCGTGTGGATGACGCTGGATCACCTGCGCATCACGAACACCGGTCTGATCCGGGTCATTGCCGCCCTCACTCAAGGAAAGGTGCCACCTGGCAAGGCGAGCACGGCGGCGGTCAAGCCGAGTGCGACGGTGACAGCGGAGGTTGTCGGTGACTTTGAGCGCTCATGCAATGGCGTGCTGGCTGAAATTACCGAGGCTCGTGACTTGAAGACTGAGCTGCGTTTTGAGCATCCATGGTTCGGCCCGCTGGATGCTTCCGGATGGGCGGCGATGGCGGGCACACATATGGGCATTCATCGCGCGCAGATTCAAAGCATCCTGCTAGGATTGCGCCAATGAGTCAGCCGCTTTCGCTCACGACAGACCCCATTCCGCAGCTCATCTGGCGCATCGCGCTGCCGATGAGCGTGGGCATGTTTTTCAACACGATGTTCAATGTGATGGACACGCTGTGCGCGGGCTGGCTGGGCACGGAGTCTCTGGCGGCGCTTTCACTGTCATTTCCGCTGTACTTTGTCGTGTTTGCCATCGGCAGCGGCATCAGCCAGGGCACCACAGCCTTGCTGGCGAATGCGCTGGGCGCGGGAGATGCAGCAGAGGCGCGCAGGGTATTTGCGCAGTCGCTGCTGTTTGTCACAGCAGCGGGCGTGCTGGTCTCCATCGTGGGCTGGTTGGTGGCTCCGTGGTTGTTTCGACTGCTCGGGGCCGAGGGCACTTACTTGAGCACAGTGCTGGACTTCATGAATGTGATCCTGGCCGGTGGGGTGTTCTTTCTGCTGCCGATGATCCTGAACTCTGCGCTCTCTGCGCAGGGCACCACCTGGGTGTATCGCAATTTTCTCATCGTCGGCTTCATCGCGAACGTCATGCTCAATCCGGTGCTGATGTGGGGCTGGGCGGGGCTACCTGCATTGGGCGTCAGCGGCATCGCGCTGGCCACGGTGCTGGTCCAAATGGGAGGCGGTCTCTTTCTATGGTCGCATGTCAAAAAGGCGGACTATTGTCTTGACCTGCGGAAGGACGATTTCAAACCGAATTTTGTGGTACTGCAGCGGATTGCAGGACAGGCGATTCCCGCAGCGCTGAACATGCTCACCATCTCGCTGGGCGTATTCGTCATCACCTGGTTCGTTAAAAACTTCGGCAAGGAGGCCGTGGCGGCCACGGGCATCGCCACACGCGTGGAGCAGATTGTGCTCATGCCAGCCATCGGTCTGAACGCGGCGGTGCTGAGCATCGTGGGGCAGAATCACGGAGCTGGACTGCCGCACCGCGTGCGCGAGGCCTGGCTGACGAATATCAAAATCGGAGCATGCCTGATGCTGTTCGGCGGGCTTTTGGTGTGGTTGCTGCGAGATCCCGCCATGCGGATGTTCACCCAGGATCCGATCGTGATTGGTCATGGTCGCAACTACTTGCTCAGCTCATCTTTGACTCTCGCAGCCTACCCGATTTTGTTCGTCACCGTCTTTGCCATGCAGGGCATCAAGCGGCCTGCTTATGGTCTGTGGATGGGCATTTACCGGCAGCTCATTGCACCGGTGGTCGTGTTCCACACGCTGGCTTTTACGCTTGGCTGGGGCCTGTGGGGTGTGTGGTGGGGCATTTGCATTGTGACTTGGAGCGCGGCTCTCTTTGCGCTCGCCTGGGGCTGGCGGAAGTTTTGATGCCTTTCTGCCGCCGCGGATCAGCAGCGCCTGTTTGACAAATTCGCGGCACCGGCGACGCATCTGGCATGTCCACCAAACCTGATCCTTCCACACTGCCTTGCAGCGCTCTTGATGAAACCGATGGCCTGAAATACTTCCCACGCATGGTGGGAAAGATTCGCCTGCATGCCGCTGGTAAATTGTGGGAAGACTTGCATGCAAACCTTGGCAAGGGCAGCGACGGAGCTTGTACTGGGTTTCTGCACGTGAGCTATGAAGATCTGAAAACCCGCGTGCTGGAGGGTGGCACGGACGAGGAGATTCTCCATTGGTGCCAGGTGCATGGCCGTCCGCTGAATGACACCGACAAGCTCGTCTGGAACTGCTACATGCAGAAACTTGGCATCAATGATCACATCACCCCCATGCTGATTAAGCGAAAGGCCGACAGCGGTCTCAGTGATCGTGACGACATCAAGACGATGCCGCAATACATGGATGTGGATGAGGGAAGGCAGCCTTGAATGACTGAAGAGATTTCACCACCTTCGGTTTCATTCTGGCAAAGTGTGCGGCAGGCGCTGCGCGGGGAAGAGCATGACTACACCGCTCTGCCGCTGAACCGTGCGGTCATCCTGCTCGCAGTTCCCATGGTGCTGGAGATGATCATGGAGTCACTGTTTGCCGTGGCGGACGTGTATTGGGTTTCACGGCTTGGGAAAGAAGCCGTGGCGGTTGTGGGCCTCACGGAGTCGATCATGACGCTTATCTATGCGGTGGCGATTGGCATTTCCATCGCCGCGACAGCGATTGTGTCTCGCCGCATTGGTGAAAAAGATCCAGAACTCGCGGCGCAGGCCGCAGGGCAGATCGTGCTGCTGGGGGTGCTGGTGGCCTCAGGAATGGGCATCGTGCTGGGGTATTTTGCTCCAGACATTCTGCGGCTGATGGGCGCGGGCGAGGAGATCGTGACGCTCGGCGCCGGCTTTGCGCGCATGATGCTGGGTGGCAATGCCACGGTGTTTTTGATCTTCCTCATCAACGCGATCTTTCGTGGCGCAGGCGATGCCGTCATTGCCATGCGGACGCTGTGGCTGGCGAATGCGCTGAACATCGTGCTGGGGCCGTGCTTCATCTTCGGCTGGGGGATTTTCCCCGAACTGGGCGTCACGGGTGCAGCCGTGGCGACGAACATCGGCCGCGGCATCGGCGTGCTGTATCAGCTGTGGCATCTCGCGGGGCACCACAGCCGCCTGAAAGTGCGCTGGCAGCACTTCAAACCTGCGCGGGAGGTGATCGGCGCAGTGCTGAGCAAGTCGGGCAGCGGTATCGTTCAGCTTCTCATCAGCATGACGAGCTGGCTCGGGCTGTTCAAAATTCTCGCACAGTTCGGCAGCTCGGCGCTGGCAGGGTACACGATTGCCATCCGCATTGTGATCTTCGCGCTGATGCCAGCGTGGGGGCTGGCGAATGCAGGTGCCACGCTGGTGGGGCAAAATCTGGGTGCCCAAAAGCCCGAGCGTGCGGAGGCGGCAGTGAAAATCGCCATGAAGTTTGATGTCATTGTTCTGGGCATGATCGGCATTTTTTTCGTGCTGTGCGCGCATCCGCTGATCAGCCTGTTCACCCAGGATCTTGAGGTGCTGGCGTTTGGGACGCAGGCGCTGTGGATCTTGAGCCTCGCTTTCCCGCTGTATGCGGCCGGCATGTGTTTTGAGTCTGCCTTCAACGGCTCGGGTGATACCGGCACGCCTGCGCGGTTGAATTTTCTATGCCTCTGGCTCGGGCAGATTCCCATTGGGTGGGTTCTATCCACCACATTGGGGTTTGGCCCGGTGGGAGTTTTTATCGCTGTCCCTGTCGCTCATTCAATGCTCGCTATTTCTAGCTGGTTGCTTTTCAAACGCGGACGGTGGAAAACACAGAAGGTTTGAATCCTGCCTGCACTCATCACTTCATGAAACTTCTCCTTCTCAGCCTCTTTGTGCTTATCTGCACGTGTACTTCCGCCGCTGAACTTCAAACCACTGGCGCTGGCATCGAAATCTCCGCCGGCAGTCTGGGCAGCTTCACCCTAACATATCCTGAGTTTGAGCCGGTTCACAAACAGATCGAGGTGAAGGCTGCGGGGGCAAATGCGACGGTGCGCTATGAGGGCGGGGTGGAATGCGTGATTTCCATCAGCAAAGGCGAGATTGATCTCGCTTTCAAAGGTGTGCCAGCAGGGGTGAAGTCGTGGAAGATGTCCGTGCTCATCGACATCGGTTTCGCCAAAGGCGGCGCATGGAAGATTGCAGACAAGGAGGGAACGTTCCCGGCGGAAAAGTCCGCGCCACCGCAGTTCGCCAGTCTGAGCAGCACAACTTTTATGCTGAAGAACGCGCAGGGGCAGAGCCTGAGCTTCACCACGCCAGATTACGCGTTTCAGCAGATCACCGACAACCGCGAGTGGGGTTGGGCGATCTACAACTGGCATTTCATGGTGCCATACAATCCGGACCAGCCGATGGCGAAAATCCGCGTCACATCCGATCTCGCTTCGGTGGCCAAGTTGATTGATCCCTTTGGCCAGAGCCTCAAAGACTCGTTTCCGAACAAGCTCAATGGTCTGGAAGACCTGAAGGCTGATGTGGAGGCGGACAAGAGTTACTACGCCAGCATCGAAACGCCGAAGCTGGATCGCTTCGGCGGCCAGCCCGGCAGCCGTGAGGCACTGGGGTTGCAGAAGACCGGCTTCTTCCATGTGGAGCAGAAGCAGGACAAATCATGGCTCGTCGATCCCGATGGAAACGCGTTCTTCCATCTCGGCATCTGCGGCTTCGCCCCGAGTGATGACTATACTTATATCACGGGCCGTGAGGGCATCTATGAGTGGCTTCCGAAAGCGGAGGGCGAATATGCCAGCGCGTTTCGCCCCGGTGATGGCGATGCGCATTTCTCCTTCTACCTCGCGAACGTCATCCGCAAGTTTGGCGCTCCCTATGACTATGAAACCCATGCCGCGCGCATGATCGAACGCACGCGCAAATGGGGCTTCAACTCCATCGGTGCGTTCAGTCCCACGCCAGGGAAAGCGCATGTGAAAGCCGATTTCCCGTATGTAACGAGCCTGCCGATCAACGCTTGGGAAGGTGTGCCGCGCATTCCCGGTGCGCATGAAGTTTGGGATCCGTATGATACAGCGACCACGCAAAAAATTGCTGAGATCCTCGCGCGCGAGCTGCCGGGACGCGCCAATGACCCGCTGCTCATCGGCTACTTCATCGTGAATGAGCCGCGTTATGATGACCTGCCGCGCGTCATTCCTTCCCTCACCGGCAAACAGGCGTGCAAGCAGCGCCTGGTGGCGGCGCTGAAGGACAAATACAAAACCATCGACGCTTTCAACGCCACTTGGCAGGCAAAGGCGGCTGCCTATGATGACTTGATCGACGTTGGCCTTGCGGTGACCACGGATGCGGCCAAGGCGGATGTGAAAGCCTTTGTGGGCGAGTTCATGGAGACGTACTTCGCGCAGATCGAAAAGCTGTTTCGCCAGCACGACACCAACCACATGCTCATTGGCAGCCGGCTGCAGCCCGTGACGATCAATGACGAGCAGCTCTGCCGCATCATGGGCAAACATCTCGACGTCGTTTCCTACAACTACTACACCATGGGCGTCGATACGGCGGCGCTGAAGCGGTTCCACGAATGGACTGGCAACAAGCCGATGATGCTCAGCGAATTTTTCTGGTCCTCGCCCAAGGACAGCGGGTTGGTGGGCGGCCGTGAAGTCAGCAGCCAGCAGGAGCGTGGACTGGCCTATCGCAACTACGTCGAGCAAACCGCCTCCCTGGGTTTTGTCATTGGCATTGAATGGTTCACGCTCATTGATCAGGCCACGACGGGCCGCTGGTTCAGCAAGTACAACGGCGAGAGCTACAACACAGGCCTCGTCAGCGTGGCGGACCGCCCCTGGAAGGACATGCTAGCCGAGATGATGAAAACGAATCACACCATCTACGACCTCCTGATGGGCAAGCGCCCGCCGTTTGCCTGGGATGATGCCCGTTTTAAGGCGGAGGCCAAATAGGGCAGGGCAGATCAAGGATGGTCATCCAGGTGCCAAGGATGCGCATCTGGTGCGAGTTGTGACTTGTGCTGGTGAACTGCAAGTCTCGTTGCTAAGATGTGGTTTATGCCATCCAAATCCAAAATCGTTCAGCTCGTGGCCAGCGGTGACCTGCGCCTTTCTGCCAACCAAACCTGCTGGGCAGCCCAGGCCGCCATGGAAGAGGCGCTGGGTGCCGCACTGAAGGCGGAAGGCTGGGAGGTCAAGCGTGCGCATGCGCTGGACACCGCGAAGAAGCATGGATTCATCGATTCGCAGAAGATGGGCATCGAGGTGTTTCGCGGCATTGATCCCGAAACGCCGCTGATCGTGGCGGAGGCGGTGTGGCAGTACTCGCACCATGTGCTGGCCGGTTTGACGACGCATCGCGGCCCCATTTTGACGGTGGCCAACTGGAGCGGCCAGTGGCCGGGGCTGGTGGGCATGCTCAATCTGAACGGCTCGCTCACGAAGGCGGGCGTGAAATACTCGACGCTGTGGAGCGAGGATTTCACCGACACGTTTTTCAAGACCAAGCTGAAGCAGTGGCTGAAGTCTGGCAGCATCACCCACGACCTCAGTCACGTGCAGAAGCTGGAGAAGGTGAAGGTGCCGGCCAAACCCGCGGCCTTGGGCAAGGAACTGGCGGCCACGCTGATGGCTGACAAGGCGATCATGGGCATCTTTGATGAAGGATGCATGGGCATGTTCAATGCCATCATTCCTGATCATGCGCTGCATGCCTGCGGTGTGTTCAAGGAGCGGCTGAGCCAGTCGGCTCTGTATCACGAGACGCTGCAGGTGAGCGATTCCGATGCGCTGGCGATCCATACCTGGATGGTGAAGCACGGCATGACCTTTCAACTTGGCGACAACCACGTCATGCAGCTCACGCGCGACCAGGTGCGGCTACAGTGCAAGATGTATGCTGCGGCGCTGCGCATCGCGGATGATTTCGGCTGCGACGCCATCGGTATTCAGTATCAGCAGGGTTTGAAGGATCTGCTGCCGGCGAGTGATCTCGTGGAAGGCATGCTGAACAATTCGGACCGACCGCCGGTGAAGTCGCGTGACCGCAAGCGCACCTTGCTGGAAGGCCAGCCGCTGCTGCATTTCAATGAAGTGGACGAATGCGCCGGTCTGGACGGCATGCTCACGCAGCGCGTGCATCGCGCCCTGCAGCAGCCGGTTGAAACGACACTGCACGACGTGCGCTGGGGCGAAAAATTTGGCAAGGACTACGTCTGGGTCTTCCTCATCAGCGGCGCGGCTCCTCCCGCCCATTTCGTGGAAGGCTGGAAGAGTGCCGAGGGCTTCCGCCAGCCAGCGATGTACTTTCCGAGCGGGGGCTCCACACTGCGCGGCATTTCCAAGCCGGGCGAGATCGTCTGGTCGCGCATCTACGTGCAGGATGAAGCACTGCACATGGACATTGGCCGTGGTTGCGTGGTCGATCTCCCGCGTGAGGAAACCGAGCGCCGCTGGCAGCTCACCACCCCGCAATGGCCGATCATGAGCGCAGTGACCTATGGCGTGAGCCGTGACCAGCTCATGGCCAAGCATCAGGCCAATCATGTGCAGGTCGCGTATGCCAATGACGCGAAGGCAGCGGACGAATGCATGTTTGCCAAGGCAGCCATGGCCCGTGGCCTGGGCATGCAGGTGAATGTGTGCGGCACGCTGTCGCGCTGACTGTTTTTTCCAACCATGAAGCTCCTCCAACCACTCCTGCTTGCCTGCCTTTGCAGCCAGGCCTTTGCCGGTGACGGCCTCGCGCCGCTCAAGTACAACAACCCCGGCCTCGTGGTCGATCTGGGAGTGGGTTTGTGGGCGTGGCCGCTGCCGATGGACTTCGATGGAGATGGCGATCTTGACCTGGTGGTGAACTGTCCCGACAAGCCCTACAACGGTGTCTATTTCTTCGAGAACGCCAGCGGCGACACGGCGAAAAACAAGATGCCGGTCTTTAAGGCAGCCAAACGCATCAGCGTCGGGAAGTCGAATGTGCAGGTCAGTTATGTGGACGGCCAGCCGCGCGTGCTTTCGCCCGGCAGAGAGTATCCCGACTTTCTCAAAACCGGTCTGGAGCATGAGCAGAAGCTGTCGGTGGACGCGAAGGTCCACCCCAACAAAATCCGCGCCGACATGTGGCGCGTGGTTGATTTTGATGGTGACGGCAATCAGGACCTCATTGTTGGCGTCGGCGACTGGACCGAGTACGGCTGGGACAATGCCTACACCGAAAACGGCCGTTGGATGAACGGCCCCATCCGCGGCTACGTGTATCTGCTGTGCAACAGCGGCACGAACGAGAAGCCAGCTTACGACAAGCCAAAGAAAATCATGGCCACCGACCGGCCAGTGGAAACCTTCGGCTGGCCTTCACCAAACTTCGCGGACTTCGATGGCGATGGCGATCTCGATCTTCTCTGCGGCGAATTCCTCGACGGCTTCACCTACTTCCAAAATACTGGGACGCGCACCAAGCCAAAGTATGAACTCAGCGTGCGCCTGAAGGCCGACACGGGCCGCTACCTCACGATGGATCTCGAAATGATCACGCCCACCGCGATTGACTGGGACAAGGACGGCGATCTCGATCTCATCTGCGGCGACGAGGACGGCCGCGTGGCCTTCATCGAAAACACCGGCAAGTTTGACAACAAAGCACCCGTTTTTGCCGAGCCGCGTTACTTCCAGCAGGAGGCGGATCAGGTGAAGTTTGGCGCGCTCGTCACCCCCGTCGGCTTCGACTGGGATGGTGATGGCGACATCGATCTCATGTGCGGCAACACCGCAGGCTACATCGGCTTCATTGAGAATCTCAGCGGCAAAGGCGTGGAGCAGCCGAAGTGGGCCGCGCCGGTGCGTCTTGAAGCCGCAGGCAGAGTCATCCGCCCCATGGCGGGTGGCAATGGCAGCATCCAGGGACCGTGCGAGGCAAAATGGGGCTACACCACCCAGACCGTGGCTGATTGGGATGGCGATGGCCTGCCGGATCTTCTGCTGAATTCCATCCTCGGCAAAGTCGTTTGGTATAAAAACATCGGCACGCGGCAAAAGCCGCAGCTTGCCGCAGCGCAGCCTGTGGAGGTCGAATGGAACGGCCCGCAGCCCACACTCGCCTACGGATGGCTGCGTCCCGAAGGCAAGGCGCTGCTCACGCAGTGGCGCACCACGCCCGTTGCTGTCGATTGGAACAAGGACGGCCTCACCGACCTCATCATGCTCGATCAGGAAGGCTATCTCGCCTTCTTTGAGCGCGCAAAGCAGGACGGCAAACTCATCCTCAAGCACCCGCAGCGCGTGCTGTGCGCCGCACAGGAAGTACCAGCACCCGCTGCGTCAGGCAAGGCGGTGAAAGTGAAAACACCCGTCGCCATGAAGCCCGGAGAGCCGCTGCGCCTCAATGCTGGCATCGCGGGGAAAAGCGGTCGCCGCAAGATCTGCATCATGGACTGGGACCAGGACGGCAAGCTCGACATCCTGCTCAACTCCGCCAACGCCAACTTCATCCGCCAGACCTCCAGCAACGATGGCAAATGGTTCTTTACCGACATGGGGCTTCTTATCGATGCCAACATCGAAGGCCATGACGTCAGCCCTACCACGGTGGATTTCAATGCTGACGGCCTGCCGGATTTTGTCGGCGGCGCGGAAGACGGGCACCTGTATTACCTGCGGAATTCGAAGGCGAAATAGTTCGGAGCTAATTTTCCCATGCGCCGTGCGTCCCGCTGAGTAGTGACGGAGCATGACCTTCCTCGAATTCCTCACGCTTAGTGCCGTCGGCTGCACCGCCGGGGCGATCAATGCCGTGGCCGGAGGTGGGACGCTGCTCACGTTTCCAGTGCTGCTGATGTTAGGCACGCCGCCGGTGCTGGCAAATGCCACGAGCACCGTGGGCCTCGTCATCGGCACGGCAGGCAGCATTCTGGGTTTTCGCGGACAGTTGCAGGCGATCCGCGCCATGCTGTGGAGCTTCGTTCCAGTCTGCCTTGTTGGCGCAGCCATCGGGAGCTGGCTGCTGACGCAGACTAGCGATGACCAGTTCTCCAAACTCATTCCCTTTCTCGTGCTGTTCACCACCGTGCTGTTTTTCCTGCAGGGCCTTCTGCGCAAGTCGGCCACGGAGGGGAGATCAAAGGCGCTGTGGTTTTCCATCGTGCTGCAACTTCCCGTGGCGATCTACGGTGCGTTTTTCGGTGCGGGCATGGGCATCCTCATGCTGGCCTCCTTCGGCTTCATGGGCATGACGAATATCCATGAGATGAACGCTCTCAAGAACCTGCTGGGGTCGCTCATCAACGTCATTGCGGCCGTATGGTTTATCTCTGTCGGCATGGTGAACTGGCCGCAGGCACTGGCGCTGACGGCGGGCGCTTTCATTGGCTACTACCTCGGCGCGCATTTCTCCCAGCGCATCTCGCCCCAAAAGGTTAGACATTTGATCACTGCCATCGGTTTGATCATTTCTGCGGTCATGTTCTGGAAGCAGTTTGGATGATAAGCGCAAGCCCGGGGTTGTATGCGTATAAGAGGATATATGAAAACCGCCATCATACTGACTTTTGTTCTGTGTCTCATGACATCCGGCTGCTCCCTTGTCACCGTACCCGTGAAGACGGCTGGCAGCATTGTGACGACGACCGTTTCGACGACCGGCAAGGTGGTCGCGGCTCCCTTCAATGCGGTCGGCAGGAGCAGGGATTCCAAGAAAGAAAAAGAAGCGGAGAAAAGAGCTGCCGAAGAGGAGCAGGCAGCCAAGGCAGCTTCAGCGAACCAGTAGAAAGCAAAGCGTCAGGCTCACGCGAGCCGCCACGGACCGCGCATCGGACGTGTCGGTATCGCCGCCGCTTCGGCAGCTGCGATGAGCATACTCAACCCGAACGCCGCTTTTGGCATTTGAATGAAGCCGCTTGAGCGGGTTCAAATCATGCATCCGCCGGGTGCCACTATGTCCCAATCGGGGGCTGGTGGCCGGTCTCGTATCAAAAGCGGCGCGATTGTTTCTTTGGGTGCG
>JANYCZ010000071.1 GCA_025360015.1 Verrucomicrobiota bacterium
GCTGGCGGCCACCGGCAAGCGGTGCAAAATCGACGGCACCGTTTTGTGCGGCGGGCGGAGTATGGGTTGTGTTCACAAACTCCCATCGCACCGACTCCGCCGCGCAAAACGTCCTTCTTCAATCGCGGCGTTCGGGTTTAACGTGCATGCTCTCGACGGGGAGAGGGGAGATGCGTTGTGGCTCCGACTTACTTTCGAGGTAGTTTAACGTGCAGCCCCTCTACCTGCCCTCAACTTCGGTGCTTCAAGATTTTCCAAGCGCGTGAGCATGTGGGGACTGGGTCAAAAGACGCGGAGGCGTCAAGGAGGCGTTGGGCTGCCCCTCACCCGGCCTCTCCCCGAAGGTGACCATTCAGCAGTGCATGCTCTCGACGGGGAGAGGGAAATGCGCTGTGGCTCCGAGTTGCTTTCAAAGTGGTCTAACGCGAATCCCCTCTCCCCGCCCCAAACTTCGCTGCTCCAGAATAATCTTCGGGGAGAGGCTGGGTGAGGGGCGTATTCCGATCACGTCGGCCTTACCTCACGGCGCCGCCAGCTTGGTGACGACGTGGCTCATATACGGAAACAGCTGCTTCTTCCGGCTCACGACGCCGGCCATGTCATAGACGTGCTCTTTGGCCTGCGGGTAGTCGATGGCGTCGATGACGCGCTGATCGCCGGCCACGAGCAGCACGCTGTGATGGCGGGTGATGTCGGTGACCATGAGGCAGGCGAAGTGGAGATTGTGCTTGTTGAGGAGAGATTGCAGCGCGCCCTGCAACTCGGCTTCGCGTTTCCAAAACTCGTCGAGGCCGAGCTCTTCGATCTGCGAGATGCTGATGTGCCAGCCGTTTTCTTCGAAGACCTTGCGGTCACTTTCCAGCGCACGGTCCGGCGTTTGCTCGCGGAGCATGGAGCCGGCGGCGAAGAAGTCTTTGACGAACTGCGCGCTGTCGATGCCGCCGATGCTGCTGAGCCATTCGAGGATTTCCTGATCCGTGCTCGTCGTGGTCGGGCTGGTGAGGTGCAGCGTGTCGGAGATGATGCCGGCGCAGAGGCAGATCGCCGTGGCCTTGTCGGGGGCCGCATTGCGCATGCGGTACATGATGCCGACGATGGTCGAGGTGCTGCCCACGGGCTCGTTGATGAAACGGATGGGCTCTTTGGTGCGCAGATTGCCGCTGAGGCGATGATGATCGATCACCTCGATGATTTCAGCTTCATCGGCACCGGCCACGGCCTGGGCGAATTCATTGTGATCCACCAGCACGAGCTTCATGCGCGGCAGGTCGATGAGGTCTGACTTGGAAAAGACGCCGAGGAGCTTGCGCGTCTCTTCATCCACCACGGGAAACAGCGGCTGGCTGGAATGCTGAGCGGCCGGGACGATTTCGCGCAGGGGGGTGCGTGAACCGAAGTACAGGAACTCGTTCGACAGCGCCTCGCCAATGGGGCGTGAGAAGCGCAGAAGCTGCGAGGTGCTGGCGGTGTCGTAGGGGGAATAAATAATGGCGACGCCCTGCTGTGCGGCGCGTGTCAGGATGCTGGGGGCGGCTTTGAATTTGCCAGTGATGATGAGGCAGCGCGCATTGATCTCGATGGCGAGTTCGTGAATTTCCGGGCGGTCGCCCGTGACCATCACGAGGCGGTTTGCCGGGAACTGCTGGGCACGTTTGCGCGTGGTCTCCAAACTGGAAGCGGCGACGACGAGCACGAGATCCTGAATCGTTTCCAGATCAGGGGCGGCGCCGCCCACTAGGCCATCGAGCGCATTAACGATGTTCAGCAGGCTGCTGCGGACTTCACGATTGGCCTTGTCGGTTTTTTCATTGGTCTGCGCTGGCAGAAAGAGCTGCCCAAGCTCCTGAATGGCCGGCATGCCGAGCAGGCAGCCTGCGTCATCGACGACGGGAATGCTGCGGAAGTTGTGGTCCATCATCATCCGGTACACCGAAAGGAAGGTCTGGTGCGGGCTGGCGGTGAAGACATCACGCCGGCAAATGGAGGCGGCGGTGGGGCGCACATCGAGCAGGAGCTTGGGGCCGGGGACACCAGCGGTCTGCAGCACCCAGTTGGTGCGCACGCTGAGCTCGCCACAGCAGGCGGCTTCGGCCTTCATCCCGCGGACATCGCGCAAAAACGCCGCATAGCCGATAGCCGAGCAGATCGCATCCGTGTCCGGATTGCGATGCCCGATCACATGGATCGTGTCCGGCGAAGTGGACGGACGCAAAGACGACGAAATGCGGGTGATCAGCGACGAATGGTCCGTCGCGGCTGGTTCAGGAGCGGCCATGCGTGATGCGGTAGGGGACAAGCTCAGGCTCAGGCAAAGCCCAGCGCGGTGATGCGGGCATGCACGGCATCCTTGTTCTCCAGAAGTTCAGCGATGGGGTCCCACTTGCCGGTGGTCAGCGCCTCATGCGCCGTCCCTGGCAGGGTGATGCCGAATTCCTGGTCCTCAAAGAACACCTTGCCAGCGCCGACGTCGATGGTGACTTCGAGCTGCGGATTGCGCTCGATCTCGTTGGCCAGCACGCGGATGTCCGAGGCGCTCGCGCACACGCAGGGGATGCCGAGGGTGGTGCAGTTGCCGAAGAAGATTTCCGCGAAGCTCTCGGCGATCACGGCACGGATGCCGAAGCGATAGAGCGCCTGCGGGGCGTGCTCACGGGAGCTCCCGCAGCCAAAGTTGGTGCCGGAGAGCAGGATGTTGGCGCCTTTGAAGCGAGGATCGTCGAGGGGGTGGCCAGTGGGCTTGCCGTCCTTGTCGAAACGCACGTCGTAGAAGGCGAATTCGCCGAGTCCGTCAAACGTCACGCATTTCATGAAGCGTGCCGGGATGATGCGGTCGGTGTCGATGTCCGAGCCCGAAACGTAAACGCCGGTGCCGGAAACTTGGGTGATTTTTGCGAGTGCCATGAGGGTCGTGACAGTAGCGGAATTCGGCGCAAGGGCAATGCCCATCTCAACGTGCTTGCTGCTGGATCTGGGCGGCCCGTGCCTGCCCGGCCTCCAGGGCGGTCTGGCGCAGGAGTTCGTGGTAGTTGTCCAGCCAGTTGGCGGTGCCCTCGGGGTTCATGGCCTTGGCCTGCCCGGCCCAGAGGTAGGCAAACTCGGCCTGCTCATATTGTTTTAGACGATGGTAGTGCATGCCCAGGGCCATGCGGGGCTCTTCGTAGAGCGGCGCGAGGGTCAGCGCGCGCTGGATGGCCTGAAACGCCGCGTCGTTTTTTCCCGCAGCATCGAGGGCATCCGCCAAGGCGAGCTGATAGAGATAATTGTGCGGGTTCTGCGCCGTGGCCCGGGTGAGCTCTTGCATGGAGGCGTCCACCGTGCGGAGGTAGGCGTCCTTGGTCATGTCAGACTTGATGGAGTCCATCAAGGCCAGCCCATTTTGATAGGCCAGCACGGCATTGCGTGGGTCCATGGCCGTGGCGTGGGCGAAATGATCCAGGGCTTTGCCAGTTTTGCCCCGGCTGTTTTGGAGGCGTGCATAGCCCGCATAGCCGTCCGCCGTGCCAAAGACCCCTGCGGCACCCACCAGCGCGGCAGAGGCTGCCAGCATGGCGATTTTCATGAGGAAGCGCAGGCCCCGGATGCGGCGGGGTTTGTACACCTCGCTCTCGATGCCCGGATTGGCGAGCAGGCCGAGGAGGATGGCACCGACAACCGCCGTGATGGGGATGTGGCCTTGGAATTCAAACACTGCCTGCACCAGCGTGGCCAGAAGGGCGGCGATGCTGCCGAGGGTGAGCGCCAGTGCATTGCTGCCGAGCAGGCCGGTGGCCGGAAACTTCTCCGCAGCAAACCAGCGCAGGAAGCGCAGGCCATTCACCAGGTGTGCCAGCAGCACCAGCAGCACCAGCGCCAGACCGGCCCAGCCGTAATCCGCCAGCGTCTGCAGGTATTCGTTGTGAGCGAAGAGCGCGTCTCCTGACTGTGCCGAAGACTCCGGATCCCGGTGCGTGACGCTGCCGTCGTAAAACATGCGCGAGCCCACGCCGATCCAGGGTGAATCCGCATGCTGTGCCAGCGCGGCGCGCCAGATGTGCATGCGCATGTCCTCGCCCAGCGGGGTGGTCAACTGCCGCGTGAGCATCGAATCTTCGTTCACCTTGTAAAGTGCGCCGCCTGCGGTGCCACCCACCAGAAGCAGGGCGACGAGCAGCCATTTGAACAACGCGCGCCGTGTGCGCCAGACGATCCACAGCGTCATGAGTACAAATGCCACGCCGCCGACGGCAAAACCCAGCAGCGCCGCGCGGCTCATGGTCAGCACCACGCCTGCGAGCATGCTGAGAATGGCAAACCCCAGCAGGAGACGTGAGGCGATGTGGATGCGCGCAAAGAGCATTACGCCTGCGGACAAGAAGGCCGTGAAAGACAAAAATGCCGCGAGATGATTGGGATTGTTGAAGAAGCCGCCGATGCGTCCTGGCGGGAAGGAACGCGCGAAGCCCGGCACCAGGTGGAAATCCCAGCGTCCGTTGAAGTTCAGCCAGCCGGCAGTCAGATTCCCCGCCACCAGCACCAGCAGCACGCACAGGATGCCCAGCCGCCACTTCGACTGGCTGATGGCAGTCACCGTCAGCAAATAGGCCACGAAGCAGCTCAGCAGGACGGCCCCGTCCTCACGCGCATACACCTCCACCGGAGACGTCCAGGCCCGCCAGCCCACGTAAACCGCCAGCAGCAGCACCGTGAGCAGGCACCCGTCGCTGGGTTGGAAGCTCACGCGCAGCTTCCAGCGCAGCACGGCCACCACACCCGCCAGCCCGAACAAGAAGCAGCCTGGCCAGAAGAACAGCAGCCGTGTTTCCGTGCCGAGCAAACCGGTCACGAATAGGCCAAGGAGAAAGAGAATGAGAGCGAGTTTCTGCATGCAACGAAGACCGCCCAAAGACGGAACAAGCGGAAACTGAACACCGGTTCTCTGAAATTGGACACTGAAAAAGTTCGTCGAGTTGTCAGAGGTTTGTCACAGCGGCAGCGGCTGGTCTTTGGGCATTTGATCAAAGCGCAGGTGCTGGCCATGTCGTCATTCCAAATTCATTAAGGCCAATAACAGGTTGATGATTTTTGCCAGTTCGTATATTATGCCTCTGGAGTTTGAGTTTATGCCTTCTTCGGTTTACATTGATATTTTTTCGGCCAAAGAAAAGGTTTCACGCATTTTACGTGAAATGGGTGCACAACCATATTCTCGTTTGCTGATGAACTCTCAATTGCCCCAAGATGTGCTAGATAAAGCATTAGACTTGTTAAGTAAAGAACACAAGGTGAGAAGCATACCATCGTCGGCGGAGACTACATTCCAATCAGTTAGTGGTGTCTGGCCTTCGTGGTAAGATTAACGTCTCTACCAGATAAAACTTCATGTGGATATGGACCGTCCTCATTGCCCTCGCAATAAACTTTGGCGAAATGCTGTCGAAGTACGAATCCAAGGTGATACGAGATATTTTTAATAAATATCTTTTAATCTATCTCGGAATCAATGCTCTTTTTGCAGGGGCAACCTATTACTTTTTGCCTGACATAGCAGGTTTCTTTCTCGAAGAGAAGCAGGTGCCATGGGTTCAGGGGCAGACATGGGGAAGAGTTTTTATAGCAGCCTTTGGCTACATGGTAATTGTTCGAACAAAAGTGTTCACAATCAAAGATGTCCCCATTGGGCCAGATGTTCTTTACAACACTTTTGCAAACTACTGTCTTCGGCATACTAATACATTGATTTTGAACCGTCAGGAGGCAGATTTACAATCGGTTTATGAAAAATATCCTGATTTAAAACGATATCAAATCGTGTTAGAAGACCGACTTTATGGTGCCCCTGAAGGGGAACGTGAAACGATAAGGTCTCAAAGAGATTTAGTATTATCTGCGAAACTTACAGACCATGTAATGTGTAAGCGCCTTGGTGAACTCATCTTGAAAATCGTGGGAACTCGGGATGAATTGGAAAAAGCTTTGGGAAAAGCTACTGTTTAACGGCACGATCACAGTGGCTGAGGGTGGTCTTCGCCGATGACCTTTACTTTCATCTCCAGGGTTACGCCGCGTTCGTGCATCGCGGTGTCTTTGATCTGGGCCACGAGGTCGAGGACTTCATGGGCGGTCGCGCCGCCTTGATTGACGATGAAGTTGGCGTGGGATGTCGCTGACGATGACTTTGTCACAGCGGCAGCGGCTGGTCTTCACCGATGACCTTCACTTCCATCTCCAGGGTCACGCCGCGTTCGTGCATGGCCGCGTCTTTGATCTGGGCCACGAGGTCGAGGACTTCGCGGGCCTTGGCACCGCCTTGGTTGACGATGAAGTTGGCGTGTACGTCGCTGACGAGGGCTTTGCCGACGGTTCGGCCTTTGAGGGCGAGGTCGTCGATCAGTTTGCCAGCGCCGCAGATTTCGGGGTTCTTGAAAGTGCAACCGGCGCTGGCTCCGACGGGCTGCGAAGTGCGGCGTTTTTGATGGGAGGCGGCGAGTTTGGTGTCGATCTCGGCCTGCGGGGCAGGGTTGCCTTTGAACACGGCGGAAACGACGTAATGCTCCTCGAATTCCGGCACGCTGCGGTAGTGGTGGGTGATTTCGGCCAGGGGCTTTTCCTGGATGCTGCCGTCCGTGTCGATGAAACGCACGCTGACGATGAGGTCAAAGGTCTCGCTGCCCATGGCACCGGCGTTCATGCGGATGGCACCGCCGAGATTGCCGGGGATGCCTTCCATCCATTCAAAGCCGCCGATTCCGGCATTACGGGCTGCGCTGGCGATTTTTTTGAGCCGTGCTCCCGCTCCGGCGGTGATCAGGTCACCTTCCACCGTCACGTTTTCGAACTCGCCTTTGGTGTGAATCACCGCGCCGCGGATGCCGCCGTCTTTGACCAGCAGATTGGAGCCTCGACCGATGACGCGGATCGGAATCGAGGCCGAGCGCAGGTAGCGCACGACTTCGGCAAAGGACGTTTCATTGCGCGGCTCGATCCAGTACTGCGCGGGGCCGCCGATGAGCCAGGTCGTGTGACGGGACATGGGCTCGTACAGTTTCGCCACACCGCCGCCGTTGGCATCGAGGATGGCGCAGAGTTTTTCGAGCACGGGCAGGTCGCGGGCGATGCAGCGGCCGACTTCGTGGACGTTGCCGGCACCGAGGGTGATGAGGAGATCGCCGGGGCGGAGAGCGTTGCCCACCTTGTCACGCGCGATGGGCATGGTGGGTGTGCTTCCGGTCTTGGTGTGATCGTTTTGCAGACGCACCTCTTCGAGGATCGTCTCGCCGCTGACGCCGGGGAGCGGCTTTTCGCTCGCGGGATAGACATCGGTGATGAACAACTCGTCCACATCGCCAAAGCTGGCACCGAACTCTTTCTTCAAGAGCTGCGTGCGGCTGTAGCGGTGCGGCTGGAAGAGGCAGACGATGCGCTCTGCGTTCAAGCCCTTCGCCGTGGCCAGGGTGGCGGCGATTTCACTCGGATGATGGCCGTAGTCGTCCACGACGGTGAAGCGCTCGCCGCTGTGGCGGATTTCGAAGCGGCGCTTGGCTCCACGGAAGGTGCGCAGCGCATGCTGGATGGCCTCAAAAGTGACGCCGCAGCGGGTGGCCAGCGCGATGGCGGCGAGAGCATTCGACACGTTGTGCCTGCCGGGAATGCCGAGCGTGGCGGTGCCGAGAAGCTGGTCTTTTTGATACACCTCGAACTCGGAGTGGTCCGGTTTCATCGAGAGGATGTTCGCCGAGAAATCATGGGTGCGGCTCCAGCCATAGCTCACGCCTTGCGGCCCGGCACAGACTTCACTGGCGACGGGGTCTTCAGCGCAGTACACCCAATGGGTGCGCGTCTGGCTGAGGACCTGGCGGAAAACGGTCTTGATGGCTTCGATGCCATCGTAAAAGTCGAGATGCTCGGGTTCGATGTTCAGCACGATGGCGTGCTCCGGGTGGAAGTTCACCAGCGTGCCGTCGCTTTCATCCCCTTCGGCCACAAACAGTTCGCCCTCGGGGTCCCAGTGCGCGTTGGAACCGAGGATGGGAATCTCCGCGCCGACGTAGTGGCTGGGCTTCATCCCGCCCTGACGCAGCACGTGGGCGGTGAGCGCGGAGGTGGTGGTCTTGCCATGGGTGCCGCAGACGACCACGCCTTTCTTGTTCGCCATCACAGCGGCCAGCGCCTCAGCACGGCGAATGAGGGAAATGCCCTGCTTGTAGGCGGCTTCATAGGCCACGTTGCCCGGCTTGATCGCGCTTGAGTAGATGACCATGTCGCAGTCTTCGACTTCCTTTTCCGTGTGACCGTGGAAGAACTGCAGCCCGAGCTTTTGCAGGCGGTCCGTTTCCAGCGTCGTCGCCTTGTCCGAGCCGCTCACTTTGTGTCCGAGACCCAGCAGCAGCAGCGCCAGCCCGCTCATGCCCGATCCCGCGACGCCGATGAGGTCGATGCGCATGGGGTGACGGCTTTCTTTGAGGAGACTGAGAACGGCGTGGGTCATGATGGGCAGGGAAGCTAGGCCGTGATTCGCGTGCGGGCAAGATTTGTGGTTAATCCAGCGCACGGAGTTTCAACGGGAGCGTCATCAGCTCGAACAGGTGGGCGCGACGTTACCTAGGTTCTGCATCCTCCCGAAGGCGGGCAGGGATGTCCATCTTCTCATGCAGCACGCTGATGACTCCGAGTCGCCTCTTGGAGAGTTCGCGGAAGAAAATGTAGTGATGGCGATGGCGGAAGAAATAAACGCCTTTCAAGGCCTCATCCAGCACAGGCCTCCAGCGGTGTCGTTGACCCGCGACGATGTCAATCTCGGCGACGAGCTCCCGCACATAGGCATCCGCCTGCTTTTCATTCCACTTCTGCTCTGTATAATCCCATGTCTCCAGGATGCGCTCTTGCGCAGTTGGATAGATCTTAGCGGGCATTGGCTTTTTTGCGTTTCCTGGCCTTTGCGATCAAATCCTCCGCATCCAAAGCCACAAACTCCGACTCAGCAGCTTCGGCACCTGCGCTCAGTTCATTTCTGAGCCAGACCCATTTGCGCTGCTCCTCCTGTTCGTAATCACGCCGGACAAGATCGCGGATGTACTCGCTAGTCGAACTGTAGAGGCCCGATTTTAGTACACGCTGTTGGATGAAGCCCTGAAGCTCCCTGGCGAATCGAACATTGACGCCTGCTGCCATGATGAATAGTGCTCGATGTCCCCAAGATTGTCAAATTTGTGGGACAGAGAGAATCTCGCCGATTTTTCCGGTCACTGACAAATACCTCTACATTTTCCAATCGCCTCTGTGACGTGCATCTGCTCCCATGGCGGCGGAATTGAATTGCAGTTCCATTCATGAAAACAGACATCCAAATCATTCCGGAACTTTGGGCCACGATACCGGAGGCTATTCGCAACCGGGTGGGGCGGGAGGCAGGGACGCAGCGTGCGATTTTTGAAGAGGGGCATTTGCTCGTCATTCTTCATCAACTGCCAGGGCCGCATGATGCTGAACGGCGGCCTGCGTTGTTTTGGCGGCAGACGGATGGCGCTTGGGAATCCAGCCCTGAGAACGGCGGTGGTCTCGCACTGCAAAACCATCTGGCGGCTTATGCGGCACGGCTGGATGCGCTCGACAAGGAAGAGCACGCTGCGCAAACCGCCGTTGAGTATCACAAGGTGCTCGAAGCCATTGCCCCCGTGCTGCGCAGTTCGCGTGGCATGCATCGCGCGCTGCAGCAGGCGCGAGAATTTGTCAAAGCGGACCGCGATTTGATCAATCTGCGAGATCAGGCTGCGAGTGTTGAGCGTACCGCCGAACTGTTGCTGCAAGATGCGCAATTTGGCCTGAACTTCACCGTGGCAAAACAAGCCGAAGCGCAGGCGCAAAGTGCGAAGATCATGGCGAACACCTCGCATCGCTTGAATGTGATGGCCGCGCTGTTCCTTCCGCTCACTGCGCTGACAGGTCTGTTCAGCATGTATGTGCGGGCGGATGTGGCCGACACGCCGATGAACTTCTGGCTGATCGCTACGGTGGGGATGATCATCGGACTGGTGATGAGTGCGTTCGTGGTGGCAAGGCGCTGACGCCTGCGAACTGGCTATTCCCCGCCTTTTTTCCGCGCCTCCACATAATGGGTCATGGCATTCATGTTTTTGACAAACTCACCCGCTTCGATCTCGTCGCCTTTGAGCCAGCGGCCTTCGCTGTCGAGGGATTCGGCGGCTTTCTTGGCCTTTGACGCAGCAGCCTTGGCGCGGCTGGCCCATTCCTTGGGTGTCTGAGGTCCGGCGAGGTTGAGCTTCAGTTCTTCGCGGCCTTTGGCGAGCTGCCTTTTGAAGACGTCAAGGTTGCCCTGCTGGCTGGTCTTGAAGGAATAATGAGTGGGCATGTTGCCGTCGGCATAGGTCAACAGGTAGGTGTCTTTGACGAAGAACAGCGGCTTGTTGGTGTGCAGTTCGTAGAAGCGTGCGTGCGTGCCGTCGGGCAGCTTGGAACGTTCAAACCATGCAAGAGCGGGCTGGATGGGCTTGAGGTATTTGTCATCACCCGTGAGCACCCACAGGTGATGCAGTACTTCCATGGCGCCGATGCTTTCGTAGCCGGTGACGGATGGGGGCTCAAATTTACGCGCCCAGACCGGGTGCATGTCGCGATCATACTGCTGCGCCCAGACGGGCTGCGGCTCGGGCATTTGCGCCAGCAGGAAGAACTCACCGAGCTTCTTCAAGGCGGCGAGGTAGCCCTCGTCTTTTTCGAGTTCATAGGCGCGGAACAGCACCTTGGCGATCTGCTGCAGGTTGTCGTCGTTGAGGGTGTAGAAGCCGGTGTATTTCACGGCGGGAAAAGTGCGGCTCCAAGTTTCGGGATAGCTGGCTTTGAGCACGGGCGCCGTCGGGTCCGCCGGACCGGTGAACTGCTGCGGCCAGGCTCCGATGGGTGCCTGCGCGGCGAGCAGGGAATCGAAGGCAAACTTCGTGCAGCGTTTCAACTCGGCATCGTCTTTGCAGGCTGGTTCATGGGTCATTTCAAGCAGGAATAGCAGCGCGGACTCGGTCTTGTTGTCATCGAGTGTGGAGGAGTTGCGGCGTTTGCCGGGCTCCTTGTCGCCGGCATCGAGATCGCTGCGCAGGTGGTACCTTTTGATCTTTTCAGGATCGAAATCGAAGTCGCTGTCCCAGCCGCCGGTGGCGAGCTGGCATTTGAGCAGTGACTTGGCGGCATCCTTCGCGGCACCGAGGAAAACGTCATCACCTGTGGCTTGATAAGCCTTTAGCATGACCAACCCCATCGTTGTTGTGCCATGGGGCTGGATGGAAATGATCGTGGCGGACTTGCCGTGCTCGACCTCGCCGATCTTGCCCTCTTTGTCCCAGGTGCTCGCATAGCCGCCTTCGCGTGCGAGATGCGTATGGGCATAGGTGACGGCTTTTTTCATGGCCGCTGTGATGACAGCGGGGTCAGGCAGTTCTGCGAGAGCGAACGACGAGGAAAGAGCGAGGATGAGAAGAGGACGCATGGCGGGAAAGCCAAAAACGTCGGCTTCAGCTCCACTCCTTCAGTCTTTCAGGGAAGGGGCAGTCGGCGCAGGCAGAGTCGTCTTCGAGGCAGAAGTCCTCATAAATTTGCAGCAGGCCCTGCTGATGGTGCAGCTTCTTGGTGAAGTCATGGCCGCGCGTGTCATCGCCAAAGAGCCGCAGCACGGCGCGGCGCACTTTTTGATTGTCCAGCAGGGCAGGGAGTTCGAGATACTCGGCCCATAGGCGCGTGCGCTCGGGTACGAGCAAAGGGTAGGCGACATTGGCCATCATCTCATGCACGCGCGTCTCGCCGATCAAGGCGACCGGTTTCCCCGTCGCTTCCGCGAGCAGGGTGTAGTGAGTGGCCCAGAAATCATGCGTGAGGGCGAGCAGGGATTCGCGCCATGCGGCCTGGCTCCAGCGCGTGGCGTCTGCCAGCGGCGAGACGATGGACGACCACGAACGCAGCAGCGCGGCGAGCGCACCGAGACGGCGCTGCGGGTGATTGCCGGGGCGGATGGCATTGAGCTTCCAGCGCAGAAGCTGGCGGTCATCCAGCCAGCGCCCCAGGCTGCCGCGCATCTTCCACCACTCGCTCCAGAGCTGGCGCAGGTAGGTGCGCGTGGCGGGCTCGGTGTCCTCGCTGCGCACGCTTTCCAGAAAGCCGGAGACACCGAAGAGCCAGGCCTCGCGCTTCGCGGCATCCATCTGCGTGATTTTTTTCAATGGCAGCCGTTGGGTGAGGATGGCAAAGGGCTGCTGGTTCTTGCGATAGCCCAGCGTCTGCGCCAGTGCCTGATAGATGGCCTGCTCACGGCCCTGTGCGGCCACGCTGCGATGCAGCCGCTTTGATTTGAGCTCAAGGCGATGCTGTGCGGCGGACTCGATGATGGACTGCACCCGAGCGGCCTCCATCTCACGCAGAGGCAAGGCGCAGCGGCCCAGCCGTGCCTGAGCGAGGTGGCGTTTGGGTTTGATGCCCTCCGGCAGCATGTCAGCGCGCAGCAGCACCTGCGGCACCTCGCGGTGCTCGCTGGTGCGGGTGAAGAAGCGATCTTCGGGCGCATGCAGAAAGAGGTGCAGCACCACGCGGTTGAAGTTTTCGTTCGCGCCATGCGTGTGACGTTCCCAGTCGCGCGCATCGGGATCCAGCTCGATGTCGCCACGCAGGGTTTGCCCCTCGATCACGATGGCACAGTCGTTGAAGTCAGGGCCGGCGCCGGAATTCCACACGCCGAAATCAGCGATGCGCACAGCCTTGCCATCGGTGGTGGTAAATTCACTGCCAAAGGCACCGGAGAACCACAGGCTCTGCAGTTCCATTTCTGTCAGGGGCTCGGTAATACCGGGCAGCGCTTCGGCCACGCCGGAAAAAACGGCATCGCGAAAACGTGCGTAGCGGTCGGCGAGCGGGAGAGGGGTCATGACGGGTGGGTGGAGGACATCAAGGAGGGGCTGGCGTGGAATGCCACTGGATTTATGATTCCGCGACTCCGCAGGATGAAAGTGAATCCAGCGCAACCTGTGTATAGTTACGGCATGACAATTTCCGCGTGGAAACAAGCCGCTGTAGCGCTGGCGCTGTGCCTGCTGGCGGCGGCGGCGTGTCTGGTGCTGCTGATCGTGCTGCGGCTGCGGGAGGTGGAGCAGTTGCGGGTGCTGGCCCATGAAGATCGTGAGATCGGCCTGCGCTTTCACCGAGATGGTGCCGCCTTGATGCTGGACCTGCACAGCGCCGCGCTGCGGCTGGGCGATGGCGAGGTGAATGTGGGCAAGCAGGACCAGTACGCGGTGCTGTTTGCGCGCAACGAGGCTTTCTTCCGGCACCCGCCCGTGTCACTGACAGGAGCAGAGGCGACTTCTTTGGAGGAAGTGCAGAAGGATCTGCGCATTTACGGCGAGCAGGTGCAGACCTGGCTGGCGCTGCCTGACAAGGCGCGGCTCGCGGGCGTGATGCAGGCAGATGAACCGTTCCAAGAAATGCTGCGGGACCTCCAGGCCCTGCGGGATGCCTGTGGGTTCCGGCTGCTGGAACGGGTGAGTGAAATGCGGGACTCAATGCATGAGATGCAGTGGGTGGTGGTGACTGCTGCAGTGGTCATGGCGCCGCTGTTCGGACTGCTGCTGTGGATGATCCATCGTGGCTGGTTCCAGCCACTACAGGAGCAGGCGGCGCTGGTGGAGCAAGCGAAGACAGCGCGTGATGAGATGGCCTCCCTCAGCAGCCTCGCGGCTGGACTGGCCCATGAGATCCGCAATCCAGTGGGTGCCCTGAAAAACCGCGCCTATGCGCTGGGACTGCTGGTGGACGCCGAGCTACAGCCCAAGGTGGCGGCGCAGGTTGCCAGCATGAACCGCGAGCTGGACCGCGTGGAGCACATCGTGGGTGATTTCTTGATTTATGCCCGCCCCTCGGAGCCGCGGATCAGCACCTGTGCGCTGGCGGAACTGGTGGACACGTTTCATCACGACCATCAGGCGGAGATGCAGCAGCGCGGCGTGCGGTTTGAGCTGGGCATCGTGGAGGACACAAATTTCCATGCGGATCCGGAGCTGCTGCGGCAGGCGCTGCTGAACCTCGTCCGTAATGCGACCGACGCCTGCGGCGGACGTGCGGACGGGCGCGTGCTGCTGGAGGCGCTCGCGCTGGAGCGTCGCATCGTACTGGCGGTGACGGACAACGGCCCCGGGGTGCCGGAAGATCTGAAGGAGCGGCTGTTCAAGCCCTTCGCCACGCTCAAGCGTGGCGGCACCGGACTGGGACTGACCATCAGCCGCAGCATCGCCCGCAGGCACGGCGGAGATCTGCTGCTGGCTTCGACCTCGGCGGAGGGCACGCGCTTTGAGATCCGGCTGCCGCGCGTTTGAGGCGCTTGCATGAAGGCGGTGGCGGCAGCACCATGTCGCATGTCTGAACACAGCGCACGGCTGCTGCTGATTGATGATGACGACGATTTCGCGTCGTCGCTCCTCACCGTGCTGGAGACGAGCGGTCATCTGGTGCAGCGTGCCAGTGACGGCACCACGGGAATCCAGATGGCCATGACGGAGCCGTTTGATGTGGTGATCTGCGATATTCGCATGCCGGGCATCGGCGGCATGGAGGTGCTGCAGCAGCTGCACGCGGTGAAGCCACGACTGCCGGTGATTCTGATGACCGCCTTCACCACCACCGAGCGCGCCATCGAGTCGATGAAGGCGGGCGCATTCGACTACCTGCTGAAGCCGTTTGATCCGCCCGAGATGCTGCGGGTTCTTGAGCGTGCGCTGCACATGACGCACGCCGCGGCGCGCCCCGTGCCGCTGCGCGAAGGGGAGACCGGGAAAGCGGCGCTCATTGGTCGCAGCCGTGCGATGCAGGAGGTCTTCAAGCAACTGGGCAGCTATGCGGCCACGCCGGTGCCGGTGCTGATTCTGGGAGAGACCGGCACGGGCAAGGAGCTCGTGGCCCGTGCGCTGCACCTGCACAGCAGCCGCGCCGACCAGCCCTTCGTGGCGGTGAACTGCGCGGCGATCCCGGAGAACCTGATCGAAAGCGAACTCTTCGGGCATGAGAAAGGCTCCTTCACCCACGCGGTGGCGCGGCGTGCGGGGCGCTTTGAGCAGGCGCAGGGCGGCACCTTGTTTCTGGATGAGATCGGCGACATCCCGCCGCCGGTGCAGGCGAAACTGCTGCGCGTACTGCAGGAGCGGCGCGTCAGCCGCGTGGGCGGCAGCCAGGAACTGGTGCTGGATGTGCGCGTCATCACCGCCACGCACCGCGACCTGTCTGACATGATCAAGAAGGGCGAGTTTCGCGAAGATCTGTTCTACCGCCTGAACGGCGCCGTGCTGCGGCTGCCGCCGTTGCGGGAACGCACGGATGACATCACGCCGCTGACCCGGCACTTTCTGGCCAAGGTGGCGGGGCAGCTCGGCATTGCGGAGCCCGCCATCGAACGCGAGGCACTGGAGGTGCTCAAGCAGCACCGCTGGACTGGCAACGTGCGCGAGCTGGAGAACGCGGCACGCACTCTGCTGATCGAGGCGCGCGGATTTCCCATCTCGGCGGAAATGGTACGCAGCTTGCTGGAATCACCCCCAGTAGAGCCACCGGCCCGCACGATGGCTGAGCTGGTGGAGTCCTGCCTGCACGCCGCCCAGGCAGGCGCACTGCCCGGCGGTGCCCTGAATGCGGCCATGGAGGCGCTGGAGCAGGCGCTGTATGCCAGCGCCTTGCGGCTCGCCGCGGGCAACCAAAGCCAGGTGGCCGAATGGCTCGGCGTCTCCCGCGTCACCGTGCGGGAGAAACTGGACCGATACAATCTGCTGCCCAAGCGGCCCAAAAAGTGACCTCACGCGGGCGGGCAGAACGCATTGGAAGTTTACACGAGGTGCTTTGAAACTTTACAACAGGGCGAAGAAAAGATCTGCCGCGGAGACCTTCTAGAACCTCTGGAACCCTGTAAAATCAAGACCTCCAGCCTGCGACACAGGGGTTGGCATAAAATGAGCATATGGTACGGGACGATCCAAGAAACGATTCACCGCACCAATCAGTTCAGAGGGCCGTTTTTCGGATCAGATCGAACTCCAACCCAATCCAACCAAAGATAATATCAGCCATGAAAACGAAACTCATGCTCGCCGCTTTGCTGGCCTCTGTCGCTATCGCACACGCCACTCCAGCAATGTCCACACCGAAGGGCAGAAATCCTGCGCGGGACACTTCCCGGTCTGGAAGCCCAAAGGCTCCCACGGGCCCATTCCTTAACCATCCTGAATCCGCTCCTGGCCCCCACTAAAAGAGGAGATCCGCCAGTCATGGCTGATGCGTGAAAGCTGCAATGACAGTTTGTCGCAAAAGAAGGCCGCCGCCGCAAGGTGGCGGCCTCATCATTGAGCGAATGAAGGGACCGCGATCAGTCGATGTGATCAAAGGATCGTGGAGGCCAAACAGATCCATGAGAAGCCGATTCGCAGCGGCACCATTGCAACTGGGATGGTTCTAGCTATTTTCATCAAAGAACTTCAGAAGCGCCTCATCGCGTTAAACCAACGCGGAGTTGTTATCTGGATAAGATTCCATTCCAATCCAACACAACTCGATCCTACAAGTAGCCATGAAAACGAAACTCACGCTCGCCGCTTTACTGGCCTCTGCCTCCCTCACACTGGCTGGACCACCTATCACCCCGGCGAAGATCAAGCGGCCGCTGCATATCAGCCAGGTGACGAGTATTTTCCGCCCCTCCGAACCCACTGCACCGGTCCAACACGCCAGCACAGGGGGTGCTAACACTGCTGTGGCTCCGAGGAGCACAAGTACCTCCACCACCACGACCACTGTTGCTCCCATCGAAAGCCCAGTGGTGGTGAGCAGAAAGGTCCACCTGAATACGTTCCTCAATCATCCGGTCAGCGCCCCAGGTCCGAAATAAAGGGAGCTGAACGGCCATTCATGGCTGGTGGGAAAAGCTGGGATCGAGAATCGTTCGATATAGTACAAGGCCGCTGCCGTAGAGGCGGTGGCCTTTCGCTAAACTTCGATCACGTGCAGTGAAGTGGAGTCCGTTCACGGCTCAGTTTTTTGCCGGGCTTGCGAGGAGATCGAGAATTCCGATCTGCCACGGGATGCTGCCATATCTTTTTGCCTTGTAGCCATCGGCATCGACGCCTTGGAAGACGAAGCGGAGATTCGCGGGATCGACTTCGAGTGTTTCGTCGTTGCCGCTGCGGATGAGTTCGCCGTGGCTGATGCTGGTGGTCCAGGGCTCCTTTTGCGTTACGTTGGCGGTGGAGGCGAAAGGGTGATCGCGTGTGGCAGCCAGCGGGTTCCACGGTCCTTCGAGTTTGTCTGCCAGCCAGGCTTTGTAGTAGCGTTGTCCGGGAGCCATGGCTTCGATGAGGGTGAGATATTGTTCGCGGCCTTTGAGCTTGTAGGTGTGCGAGGCTTCGAAGAGCTCCTCCTTCGTGTCTTTGATCAGGAGTTCGGGCTTGGACCAGCCGAGCGGAAAGTTTGACCGGGCGGTTTCGCGTCGCCAGAAATGGCCGTCGTCGCTGGTGTAGAAGAGATGGGCCTTGGTGGCGTCACAAATGACCCAGAAGTCGATCCATTTGATTTTATCGCCGCCTTCGGGCAGGGCTTCGATCATGGGCTGCGGCTGAGTCCAGGACTTCGGATCGGCGAGGGTGGTGGTGGTGGAAAAATACGGAGCCATCTTGGGCGCACGCCGTTCATCGGCGAGCTGGTAGATGAGATACCACTTTTGATGCGGGGTGAAGAAGAACACCTGGGGAGCGCAATGATACTGATCATGCAGGTCGAGCGTGTGGCGCGTGGCCTTGCCGGCGTCGTTCCAATCGGCGAAGCTGAGGTATTGCATGTCCACCTTGCCCGAGGCGCGTCGATGCGTGGCAAACAGATGCCATTTCCCTTCATGAAACACCATCGTCGGGTCTTTGAGCGCCACATCGGGATCGGCGGCGTCGGCTGCAGGACCGATGAGCGGGGGCGAGCTCTGCCAATGAAACTCACCCGTGCGCAACCAAGCAGGATCAGCCGCGTGAAGCGTGCTGACGAGACACAGGGCAAGGAGGGTGTGCAGCTTCATGCGATGAGCTCCTTGAGCGAGACATGCGCGAGGGAATCAATCCTTCTCCACGCGCCGGTGAAATCCAGATGCCGGGTCATCGGCCCTGGTGCGACGATGCAGCGGATGCCGGCGGCCATGGCGGCGCGGAGGCCGTTGAGGGAGTCTTCGAAGATGACGGCCTCGTCGGGTGCGACGCCAAGTTTTTCAGCGGCGTGGAGGAAGAGGCTGGGATCGGGTTTCACCTTGCCGGTGTCATCGACGGTGGAGATGTGGTGGAAATGAGAATGCAGGCCGAGCTGGTCCATCCAGGAGTCGATCCACACCCGCGGGCTGCTGCTGGCGATGGCGATGCGCAGACTGAGGGACGCGGCCTCCTGCAGGCGGTCCGCCACGCCGGGCAGCAGGTGCAGATGCTTGCGCAGTTCGTTCTCGCGGGTCTTGCGCTCCACTTCGACTGCGGTCCAATCAAACTCGCGGCCGGTGAGCTGTTCGAGGTCACGCTTGGGATCGTAGCTGCCGGTGAGGAAATCGGTGCCGACCGCCTGCGCATAGCGCTCCACGGGCAGATCATGGCCGTGCTTGTCGAAGATCTCTCTCCAGGTGTGGTAACCGATGCTTTCAGTGTCAACAATGAGGCCGTCGAAGTCAAAGATCACGGCGCGAATGGGCGGGGGCATGCGGATGGATGGCCGAGAGTAGCGAAAGATGCAAAAGATTCGAAAGCTGTGAAAACTAACGGCGCACTTTTTATGCTTTTTAGTTTCGTTCGTACCCAAGGACATGGCAGCGTGATGCCACGATGCTCAGCTTGAAACCACCAGCACACGAACGACTGCGAGGATGGCTGGAGTCATGGAGGAATGAGCCTTTGAGCTATACGCCACCGCTGGCGGACGGGTTCATCTCTGATGAGCACGCGGTGAAGCTGGGACAGGGTAAAGAAGTGTATCGCGCTGCGTGCGAGGCTCTGGATGCGTGGGTCATGTTTCCTACGTGGGCGGAGGTCAGCCGACTGGATGTCAAAGGCCAGGAGGTCGGGCAGATCGTAGCGATGGTGACGCGCATCTGCGGTCTTTGGTGGGTCAATCCGTGCAGAATTCTGCGACGTTGTGACTCAGAGCGCACCCATGGCTTTGTCTATGGCACGCTGCCGGAGCACGCGGAGTGCGGCGAGGAGCAGTTCATCGTTGAGCATCGACCGGATGGCAGCGTCTGGTATGCGATCCGTGCGTTTTCACATCCACGGCATTGGATGGCCTGGCTCGGGTTTCCACTGGCACGCTGGTGGCAGTGCCGGTTTGTGCGGGATTCGCAAGCGAGGATGCGGGAGGCTGTCACATGAATGTCTGGATTCGATTGATCGCTTGGGCGTCGATTGTCGCGCTGCATTATGCTGTCTTGTGGGCCAGTCCCGTTGGATTTTGTAGCGTTGGGATGGTCGATACGGGTGGGGGGATGATCCATGTGAATGGACCGGACATTTGGATTCATGCGCTGCTCATGCTTTCCGTTTTGGTGCTCATACCCCTTGGCGGTGAAGTGTATGGATCAAAAGCACTTTGGATGGAGGTAATCTCGGCCTATCTGCTAGGGCTGTCCTTGCTGGTGAGTCCAGTAGATCCAAGACTGCTCATTGCCGATGATCCTTCGATCAGAAAAATCGTTCCCTTGGGTTTCCTGCTGTCCGTGCCCTGGCTCTGGGTTCGGGCGCGCGCTGCGATACCGGTCGTGTTCGATTGGCTTCGTCACGGCATTCCCGCCTATGATCGTCTGTGCTTGCAGTCTGCACGGGTCTTCCCCTCCATCGGCGCTGCATGGCTTGTGGCGAATCGCGCCAGTTGGACACCGTGGGGATTTGATCCGCTGATCGTGTTGCTCACGGCGGCACATTTTCATCATGCGGGATTCACACTGCCGCTGATGGCGGGGCTGAATGCCAAAGCGAAACCGGGCTGCTGGACGCGGCTTTCGTGCGTTGCGATTTTGCTCGGTGTGCCACTGGTGGCCGTGGGCATCACCGGCACTCACTTTGGCGTGCTGAAATTAGTGGAACCGTTTGGCGTGGCGGTTTTGGTGCTGGGAGCGCTCGGTGTCGCTGTTTCACAGGTGAGGCGCGGTTTGGAGCGTCAGCGCTCGATGATGACACGAACCGGCTTTGTCCTTTCAGGCGCGTCGCTGCTCGCTGCGATGGTGTTAGCGCTCGGATTTGGCCTGCGCTATGTCATCCCGAACTTCGCGCTGACGATGCCGCAGATGTGGGCGATTCACGGGACGCTGAATGCGTTTGGTTTTGGACTTTGCGGTATCCTGGCGTGGCGGGGTGCCGCTAAGCGTGCTGAGTCCCCTTGAGCAGATCAAACAGCGTGATCATCCCGAGGAGATGTTTTTGCTCATCGACGACGACCGCTTTGCTGACGCCGCTGCGCATCAGGGTGCCGACGAGTACAGGCACGGGAGTGTCTGCGGTGACACAGAAAGGCTTCGTCAGCGGCAGCATCTGCAGCTTGTCCACGCAGGTGAGTCCGTGGTTTTTCAGCCATTCGTAAGCGACGGAGCGGCGCAGCAGGCCGATGACGCAGCCGTCCAAGGTGACGGGATAGGTGCTGTGCGGATGGGCCTGGAATTCCGCCACGGCATCCTGCACGGTGACGCTGGCATCGAGGAAGGCGATGTTGCGTGTCATGACGTCGGCGGCACAGGCTTTGCGCGTGGCTTCGGGGATCATGTCCACCGTGTTCTGAATTTCCTCCGGCAGGTGGTACTGCTGCGCGGTGCCACGGAAGAGAGCGTCGAGTGAGCCGATGCTTTTGGCGAGGGTCTTGAAGGTCTCGCCGTCGATGGCGACGAGCTCGCTGGATTCGGTGGCCGTGGCGTCGAAACGCCAGATGCCGTCGCTCAGCAGGGCACGCTCACCGAAGTGCTCACCAGGGCCGGCGGATTTGACGAGCTGGCCTTGAGCGTCTGTAATGTTCACCATGCCCTTTTTGACGGCATACAGGGACTGGGCGGGCTCTCCAGCATGGAAGAGGGAGTCGCCGGGCTCGAGATGCATCTCGCCGAGGGGCGAGGAGAAGCTGGGAGTGAGAAGATTGATGTCGCGCGGGAAGAACAACTCAAACGTCCACTCTGCCAGGACGCGCAGCTTGCGGTCAAAGCCGGGGAGTTTCATGAGGTAGATGCTGCGCCACATGAACCAGGCGATGATGCCGGAAAAGCGCATGCCAAACACCTGGGCAACCGCCTTGCGATGGCCAATGGTGGCGAGCTCGCCAAGGCCGGTGAAGCGGAAGGGTTTCAATTCACGACCCGCAAAACTGGCGGCGATGTTCTTGGCGACGAGCGCCCCCTGGCGCATGGCAAACTGCGCGGTCTCGGGGCAGGTGCCGCCGTCCGCTTTGGGGAAGACGGCGCAGTCACCCGCAGACCACACGTTGGCAAGGCCTTTGACCTGGCCGCTGGATTCGACGACGACCTTGCCACGCTCGACGGGGAGCCGGCCCGTGGCTCCCAGTGCGGTGATTTGCGGATGTGGCGCATTGCCCACCGTGCAGACGACGAGTGTGGCGGAAAGAGAGACGCCATCGCCCAGCTGCACGGTGCGTGCGGTGACGGCACGTACGCGGCTTTTGAAAATGATCTTCACCCCCATCTCGGTGAGGCATTTGCCAGTGTAGGTGCCGAGGCTGTCGCTCAGCATGCCCAGCAGACGATCACCGCTGTGGATCAGAGTAACGCTGGGTTCATCGGGCTCGATGTTCTCGTAAAAGCGGCGTGCGCCCTGGATCAAATCCTGGATCTGTCCGGCCGTTTCGACCCCTGAGTAACCACCGCCGACGATGACGAAGGAGAGCAGCTCTTTGCGCAGCTTGGGATTAGTGATGAGATTGGCCTCCTCCAGGCGGCTGATGATGGCGGCGCGGAGCTTCATCGCATCGCCGACCGTACGCATGAGGTAGGCGTGCTCGCCCATGCCGGGAATGCGGCTGAGGTCCACCCCGGCGCCGGGAGCCAGCATGAGATGCTCAAAGCCCACCGTCACCTGCGGCGTGAACATGCCGCCATTCAGCGTGATGATGCGGTTTTCGAGGTCGATATGTGTGACCTCGCCTTTCAGCACCTCTGCGCCACGGCAGATCATGCGGATGGGATTGACCACATGTTGCGGCGAGAGCGAGCCGCCGGCGACTTCGGGGAGCATCGGCTGAAAGACCATGTGGTTTTCACTGGCAATGATGCCCACGGTCATATTGGCCACTTCCTGGGTGAGCTTCAACAGCTCGCGCGCGCAATAAACTCCTGCAAACCCTCCGCCGATGATGGCCACTTTGAAAATACGGTCGGGTTGCTTGAGCATAGTCCGCAGTGCAGACGCAGGCAGCGAGCCAGCTTGACCGAAAAATGCACTCCTCTTAGCTGGTTGCACGCCGCAACACGCGTCTCATCACCACCAAGGCGTCTCCGGGCATGAGCATGGCGGTGGGGTTGGGATTCAAATCGGTGGCTCCTTCCTTGCGCAAAATCGCCACGGGCAGCATGCGGCCGGCGGTGCCGGTTTCGACTTCGGAGATGCGCTTGTGAACCCAGGGTGATCCCGCGCCGATCTCGATCTCTTCGAGGTCGAGGCCGAGTTCGGTGAGGTGATGGTCAAAGTCGATGCTGGACTTCGTCTTGCCGCCGATCAGGTCGCGCGTGTTCGGGTGCAGGATCAGGTGGGCGATGCGGTCCGCGCCGATGTGCGCTGGCAGCACCACGCGATTTGCGCCAGCCTGCAGCAGCTTGCGCTCGGTGGAGGGGACTTCACCGCGCGCGATGATTTGGATCCCCGGATTCATGTTGCGCGCGCTGAGGGTGATGAAGACATTCGCGGCGTCATTGGGCAGCACGGTGGCCAGCACTCGGGCGCGGCTGATGCCGGCTGCCTTTAACACGGATTCATCGGTGGCCTCCCCTTGCATCGTGAGGAAGCCCGCGTCTCGCACCTCCGCCACGCGGTCAGTCGCCTGATCGACAATGACAAAAGGAATGCCGCCAGCCTGCAATTGCGTGGCGATCATGCGGCCGATGCGACCGTAACCGCAGATGATGGCGTGGTTTGTCAGTTTTTCGATTTCGTTTTCCATGCGTTTGCCTCCCAAAGCTCGTTGAATTTGTGCCTCCGTCAGCCACTGCACCAAAGTACCGGTCACAAAAATGATGCCGGTGCAGCCAAAGAGAATCAAGACGATGGTCCACGTCCGCAGCCAGGGATCGGTGATGGGCACCACCTCGCCATAACCGACGCTGAAGGCGGTGATGACGACCATGTAGAAAGAGTCGCTCCACGACCACCCCCCCAGATGGTAACCGACGGTGAAGACCGCCATGACCACGCCCATAAAGGCAAAGGCATAGAAAACATTGGTCTGCGAGCGGTTCTTGGAAATGGGCATGCGGTCGGGCGGAGTGGAGTGAATAGCGGAACGCGTGCCAGAAGCCGGGCCGTCATCGCAGATCGCGCCTGCTCGTTGAAATGCCGCGTGCGCTGGGGACGTTTGCTTGCCACGTTCCAAATCCACCTATGAAGCATCTGCTCACCGCCCTCCTGGCCTTTTCCCTCCTCGGCTCCGCGTTTTCGGCGGACAAAAAATCCATCGTCATGATCGCGGGGAGGCCCTCGCATGGTCCGGCGCAGCATGAGCATAATGCGGGCATCCAGCTTCTGAAAAAGTGCCTGGAGCAGGGCGCGGCGGATCAGGTGGACATCAAATTTCACCTGAATGGCGAGTGGCCCTCCCCGCAGGAGCTTGCCGCAGCGGACACGGTCGTCATCTATTCGGATGGCGGCGGCGGGCATCCGGCCTTGCAGGGCGACCACCTCGCACAACTCGACAAGGAAATGAAGCGCGGCTGCGGCTTCCTGACCCTGCACTACGCGGTGGAGCCGACCATTGAAAAGGGTGGCAAGGAGTTCATCGACTGGATGGGCGGCTGCTTCGAGATCAACTGGAGCGTGAACCCGCACTGGGATGCGAACTTCAAAGAGCTGCCAGCACACCCGATTAGCGCAGGCGTGAAACCATTCGCCACCAATGACGAATGGTATTTTTTCATGCGCTTCCGTCCGAACATGCAGGGCGTGACCCCGATCCTGAGTGATGTGGCCCCTGAGTCCACCATGAGCCGCCCGGATGGTGCGCACAGCGGCAATCCGGCCGTGCGTGAGTCCGTGAAGAACAAGGAGAAGCAGCACGTCGCCTGGGCATGCGAGCGCACGGACGGCGGCCGTGGCTTCGGCTTTACCGGCGGCCATTACCATCAAGGCTGGGCGAACAACGAACAGCGCAAGCTGGTGCTGAACGCGATCCTGTGGACTGCGAAGGTAAAGATTCCCGAGGGTGGTGTCGCCTCTTCAGTGACGGAGGAAGACATGAAGGCCAATCTCGATCCCAAGCCCGGCCAAGGACTGCCGGAGAAGCCGAAGCCAGCGCCGACAGCGAAGTAATCTGACAGAGATGTGTGCGCTCAGGCGGAGTAGCCGCCTGAGATGTACGCATTCAACTGCTCAATGGTCATGCGCTGCGTGGCGATGATCCACTTCACGAGATCGCCAATGGAAACGATGCCGAGCAGTTCCTCGCCATCCACCACGGGCAGGTGGCGGATGCGATGCTCCGTGATGATCTCCATGCAGCTGGAGATGCTTTGATCGGGGCCCACGGTCACCAGGTCCCGTGCCATGATGTCGCTGACGGGTGTGTCCTTGGAGGATTTGCCATGGAGCGCCACTTTGCTCATGTAGTCGCGTTCTGAAATGATGCCAACGAGCTTGGTACCTTCCACCACCGGCAGGGCGCCGATGTTTTTTTCGGACATCATTTGAATGGCCTGAAAGACGGTGGCTGTCGGGGATATGGTCCAGATGTCCCGGCCCTTGTGTTCCAGCAGAGTTTTAGCGGCAGTAGAAATTTCCATGGTGTTATTGGGCATTTTCGGAAATTGGGTCCTGTTAAGCAAGCTTCGTTTTGTTGGCATGTCTGGCCGGGGGGGAAAAGCGGGAATCCGCCAACCTGATGCTTGAGAATGACTCCACGCGTCGTTTGATGCGGTGCCATGAGCACCCAACCCACGCCTCTCTCACGTCGCCGCTTCGTCGGTGCTGCCGGTCTCGTCGCCGGTAGTATGATCACCCGCCCGCTGTTCGGACAGAACGCCGCCAGCAACAAACTCAACGTCGCCCTCATCGGCGTGTGGGGTCGAGGGCTGGCGCATTACGACTCCATCGCGGAAGAAAATGTGGTCGCGCTGTGTGACATCAACGAGGCGCGCTTTCCCGATGCGCTGAAGCGTTTCCCCAATGCCACGACGTACATCGACTGGCGCAAGTGCCTCGATCACAAAGGCCTCGATGCCGTGGTCGTTTGCACGCCGGACCACACGCACGCCTTCATCGCCAACTGGGCGCTGAAGCGCAACCTGCACTGCTACTGCGAGAAGCCGCTGGCCATCACAGTCAATGAAGCGCGCATCGTCCGTGCGACGTGGGAAACGAAGAAAGACAAGCTGGCCACGCAGGTGGGCATGCAGAGGCATGCGAATCCGAATTTCAACCGCGTGCGTGAACTCATCCGTGACGGTGCCATCGGTGAACTGAAAGCCGCCTATGCCTGGGGCAACCGCCAGATCCCCAAGCCCGGCTACTTCCCGGAGGAAGGTGCGCCGCCCTCCACTTTCCACTACGACCTGTGGCTCGGCCCATCGCCGTTCCATCCGTACAACCCTGCCTACTTCTCCGGCGGAGCCGGTGCGAACTGCCTCTCCTGGAACATGTTCTGGGACTTCGGCGCCGGACAAATCGGCGACATGGGCAGCCACACGATGGATCTGCTTTGGAACGCCGTGGACGGTGGTCTGCCGACCTCCGCCGAAGCCAAGGGCGATGCCTACAACTCCGATGTCACACCCGTGAAGTGTGAATCGCACTTTGACCTTCCAGCGAACGACTGGCGCGGCCCCATCACCGTCTCCTGGTATCAGGGCGGTGCGATGCCGAGCTCGCCGAAAAAGCACATCGACCTCACGCAGATCAGTCACGGTGCCATGTTCAAAGGCACCAAGGGCTTCCTCATTGCCGACTTCGACTCGCGTCTCATCCTGCCTTACGGCAACGACGCTGACATGAGCTACTACAAGCCACGCAAGAAGGAGGACATGCTCCCTGATCTCGGTCACTTCCAGAAGCAGTGGTTTGACGCCTGCCGTGATCCCAGCAAGCCCACCGCCTGCAATTTCGGCTACAGCGCCAACATGATCGAAATGATGCTGCTCGGCCTCGTTGCTTACCGCACCGGCAAGAAAATCCAGTACGACGGCAAGACCGGCACCAGCCCGGACACGCCCGAAGCGAACGCTTTCATGAAGAAGGAATACCGCGACGGCTGGAACATCGACGGCTAAAACCGCGTGAATCAGTGTACCTCCATCAGCATCGTCAGCCTGGTGCTGATGGGCGGTGCGCTGACCGTGCGTGCGGCAGACTACCTTGACGAGACAACCGCGATGACTGTTTTCGCTTCCGACAGCGTCTCGGTTCCTTACTCACAAAGCGGCTTCAGCACGCTGGCGAGCAGCCTATGCGGAGAGCACGGATGATTTGAACTGGGCGATCTGCCTGAACGCATCCGTATTCACGTCACGTTTGAGGGCAGGCGCAATACCGACATCCGCTTCAGCGCCTTGTATTTGCAACCCGCCGGTTGATCACGTCGGCGGCCTGATATGAATAAAACCCATTCTGATACTCCCGGGCAGACGCCGGGGTTGGCCGATTGAGTCTTCATTTGGTGACCGTATGGAAAGAATGCGTACGCTATTCTTCGCCATCTGCATCTTTCTCTCGACCGGGCACGCGGCTGACCCCGCCCGTGTTTTCAAAGCCGGAGCCGCCACGAGCAACATCACGCCGGATCTGGGCAGCTCGATCAATGGGGGCTTTCAGGATGGCAAGGCAGTGTTCATCCACGATGAGCTCAACGCCCGCTGTCTCGCACTGGATGATGGACAAACGAAGCTCGTGATGGTGGTGGCGGACAGTTGTGTCATTGGACGCGGCATTTTTGATGAAGCGAAGAAGATGGTGAACGAGGCCACGGGTCTGCCGTTGGAGAACATGCTCATGTCCGCCACGCATTCACACTCTTGCGGCACTGCACAGGCCGTGGGCCAGAGCGAGCCGAGTCCAATGTATCAACGCTTTCTTGCCAAACGCATCGCTGATGGTGTGCGCCGTGCGCTGCACAACCTCGCTCCCGCCAAAATCGCGTGGGGTGGTGTCGATGTGCCGCAGCATGTGTTCAACCGCCGCTGGAAAATGAAGCCCGGCGGCATCCCGCCGACTCCTCACGGGGTCACCACCGATCAAGTGAAGACGAACCCTGGAGTCAACAGTCCCAACCTTCTGGAACCTGCCGGGCCGACTGATCCGCAGGTGTGTTTCATCAGCGTCCAATCAGCGGAGGGAAAACTCATCGCGTTGTATGCAAACTACTCGCTGCATTACGTCGGGGGTGTCGGCCCCGGCCATATCTCGGCGGATTACTTCGGTGCGTTTGCCAATCGCATCGGTGAACTGCTGGGTGCGGACCGTCAGGACCCACCCTTCGTGGGCATCATGTCGAATGGTGCCAGCGGCGACATCAACAACATCGACTTCCGCGGTGGTCAGGCCAAAGAGGGCCCGTATGGCCGCATCAAGATTGTGGCGAATGATGTGGCGCAGGCGGTCGCGGAGGCGTGCAAAACGCTGACGTATCACGACTGGGTGCCGCTGGGTGCCGCGCAGAAAGAGTTCACGCTGGGCCTGCGCATTCCGACTCAGGAAGAAGTGGAAAAAGCACGTGAGATCACGAAGCAGTCGAAGCTCTTCCCACGGATGGAGACGATGGAGCAGGTGTATGCGCGTGAAACGGTCCTGCTGGCGGACTTTCCGAAGGAAGTCTCTGCGCCTCTGCATGTCCTCAAGATCGGCGATCTGCGTGTCTCGGCCATTCCTGCGGAGGTCTTCGTGGAGATCGGGCTCGGGTTGAAACAACGTCATCCGCAGACCTTTACGGTGTCGCTGGCGAATGCCTACCATGGTTACCTGCCCACGCCGGAGCAGCATCAGCTTGGCGGTTACGAAACATGGCGTGCGAGGTCGGCCTGCCTGGAGGTGGATGCTTCGACGAAGATTGTTGCGGGGCTGGAGGAGTTGTTTTCGACACTGAAATAGACCTGTGATGAAATCCATCCTCCTTTGCTTCGCTCTGCTTACTTGTGCCGCGTCTGCCGCGAACATCGTCGTCATGACGGTCGAAGACCCCAACAACTACGATGCTCCAAAGACACTGCGTGAATTCGCGGAAAAGGAACTGCAGCCGATGGGGCATCGCGTGACCCTTGTGCTGGGAGACAAGCCGCAGATGCATCACTTTGCCGGACTCGTCGAGGCGCTGAAGGATGCGGATCTACTTGTGCTCTTCTCGCGCCGCCGCTTTCCGCCGGAGGAGCAAATGGCCGCCATCCGTGCGCACCTCGCTGCTGGCAAGCCGTTGCTTGGCATCCGCACGGCGAATCATGCCTTTCTTCCCAAGCCGGCAGAAATCGTGGGTGCGAGCCTCGCTCCATGGCCGGAGTTCACGCACGAAGTTCTTGGCGGCGAAAACACCGGCTATGAAACCAAAGGGCTGCCCTACGCTGTGAGCATCGCGCCGGGTGCGGAAACGAGTGTGCTGCTCCAAGGCGTGAACATCGCAGGCATCCATGGTTATCAATCGCTCTACAAAGTGCTGCCGCTGGCTCCAGATGTCACGCCCATTCTCATCGGTACGGCGCAAGCAGGCAGCACCACGCCGCCGCAGCCGGTCGCTTGGACGCGCACTTACGGCAGCGGCAAAGCCCGCATTTTCTACACCAGTCTTGGCGCGCCCGAGGACATGCGCAGTGCTGATGTGCAGCGACTGCTGCTCAACGCCGTGGCGTGGACTTTGCAGAAATAACACACCATGAAAATCATCTGCCTCTTCTTGTTCGCGTGCGTTATCACGGCTCGGGCTGAGATGCTCGCCGGGGTGGCAAAGATTGACATCACCGACCGCACGGGCCCGGTGAATGATCCGTGCTTTGCCAAGGCGCTTGTGTTGAAAAGCGGCGGCACCACGGCGGTGCTGATCACGCTGGATGCGGTGGCGGTGGGCCGCATCGGACGCATCGGCAATGGTTTCATGGCGGCAGTGCGCACCGGCTTGCAGGAGCTGGGCATTCCACCGTCGAATCTCGTGGTCAATGCCAGCCATTGTCATGGCATCGTGCGCGGTGACCTGGAGCCGCTGGTTATTGAAGTGGTGAAGACGGCGGTGAAGAATCTTGTCGCTGTGAAGACTGGCAGTGGTGTCGGTTTGGAGACACGCATCAGCGAAAACCGCCGCCTCAAGATGAAGGACGGCAGCACGGTGGACATGCGCCGTGCTTATTCGATGCCGCCTGATGAAGAGGTCGCGAGTGTGGGGCCGATTGATCCGCAGGTCGGAGTACTGCGGCTTGATCGTGCCGATGGCACACCCCTGGCAGTGCTCTATCAGTTCGCCTGTCATCCGATCATGAATACGCCCAGCAAAGGCTGTTCGGCAGACTATCCTGGCTTTGCCTCCAAGGTGATCGAAGACGCCACGGGAGCCATGGCCTTCTTCGTACAGGGCTGCGGCGGCGACATCAATCCGCTGCGCTATAAAGAGGTCACTCGAACTCCCGACGCCGAGCCACTCGGCACCCTGCTGGGAGCGACGGTTTTGGCCGCTGCACGGCAGATCGAAGCAAAAGGCGATGATGTGCTCAAAGTGAGCAATACCATCATCGCGGTGCCACGCGCGGCGGATTACACCGTACGCATCAGCAGCATCGAAGCGGAGCAGAAGAAACTCGTCGCGGCGCTGAAACCCACGAACATTAACTTCAAAAGCTTCCTGCCACTGCTGCTTCAGCACAAGCTCTGGCCGGACACGCCATCGCATTACTCGCAGAGTTATCTGCACGATCAGGCTCTCGACCGGAAGGGCATCTTGCAGCTTGATGCGGATAACCGGCTGCTGGTGGAAAACTACCTCGCCAACATCGAAATTATGGAGCGGCTCACGCGGCTGGGTTCGAACATGGCGCTGCTGAAAATGCACCTGAAGCAAACCCAGGAGGCCGGCAAAAGCACGCTGGATGCCGAAGTCTGCGGCCTGCGTGTGGGCGATTTCAAACTGGTGACATTTCCAGGTGAAGTCACGGTGCAGGTCGGCCTGAACATCAAGAAAGCAGCCAATGACGCTCACGCCTTTGTCTCCGGTTACACCAACGGCTACATCTACTACACCCCCACTGTCGAGCAGCGTCTCAATCCCGGCTACGCCCAGGAAGACTGCGATACGCTGGTGGCACCCGAATGGCAGAAGATCTTCGAGAAGAAGGCGCTGGACGTTTTGCGCCAGCTTGCAGCCCCGTGAATGATGAAATGCTGTTTCTAAAAGTTGAGCATCAGCCTGGGCTCGCCATAGAAAAAGGCTCCTCAATCACCCCACCCAGCAAAGATCATGCGACTTCAAGACCAGGTCATCCTCATCACCGGCAGCACCACCGGCATCGGCGAATTCATGGCGCGGCGCTTCGTCGCCGAAGGCGCCAAAGTCATCCTCCATGGTCGTGACGCGGCGCGCGGCGCGGCTTTGTGCAAAGAGCTCGGCACCGACAAGGCGGCCTTCTGCCAGGGAGACCTCGCGGATGCCGTGTATCCCGCCAAGCTGGCTGCGGATGCGATTGCCGCCTTTGGCAAGGTGGATGCTCTGGTGAACAACGCGGCGCTGACCAGTCGCGCAAAAATCGACGAGACGGATGCGGCCATGTTTGACCGCATCATCGCCGTGAATGCCCGTGCGCCGATGCTCCTGATCCGCGCCCTGCTGCCCGAATTGAAAAAGAACCGTGGTGTCGTGCTGAATATCGGCTCAGTGCTCGCTCACTGCGGTCAGGCCAATCTGCTGGCCTACTCGATGTCAAAAGGCGCGCTGATGACGATGACGCGCAACCTGGCCGACGCACTCGGCACCGACCGCGTGCGCGTGAACCAGCTCAATGTCGGCTGGACGCTCACCGAGAACGAATACCAGGTGAAACTCGGCGACGGACTCGGCGAAGGCTGGCCGGATCGTCTGCCTGCCTATGCGGTGCCGATGGGCCGCCTGCTGATGCCGGAAGACATCGCTGCGGCGTCCGTTTACTGGGTCGGTCGCGAAAGCTTCCCCGTCACTGGCACCGTGGCCGAGCTGGAGCAGTATCCGCTCATTGGCCGCTACACAAATCACGAAGGCGACTCCGGCAAACAACAAGACCACACCAACTAAAGAACCATGAAATTGATCCGCTTCGGCAACGCAGGAGAAGAGAAACCCGGTCTGCAACTCGATGATGGCCGCCGCATTGATGCGAGCGCCTTTGGCAGCGACTACGATGAGAAGTTCTTTGGGGACGATGGGTTGGAACGTCTTGCCGCCTGGGCCAAGGCCAACGCGGCCACTGCGCCGACGGTGCCTGACGAAACGCGTTTGGGCCCCTGCATTGCACGCCCAAGCAAGATCATCTGCATCGGTCTGAACTACAGCGACCACGCCAAGGAAAGCGGCATGCCGATCCCGGCGGAGCCCATCGTGTTTTTCAAAGCCACCAGCGCCATCACCGGCCCGTACGACAACGTGGTCATTCCTCGCAATTCGAAAAAGACCGACTGGGAGGTCGAGCTCGCCTTCGTCATCGGCAAGAAGGCCAGCTACGTCTCCGAAGAAGACGCGCTGAGCCATGTGGCCGGCTATTGCGTGCACAACGACTACAGCGAGCGCGAGTGGCAGCTCGAGCGCGGCGGCCAGTGGGTAAAGGGCAAGAGCTGTGACACCTTCGCGCCCATCGGTCCCTTCCTCGCCACGAGCGATGAGATCCCTGATCCGCAGAATTTGAAGCTCTGGCTCAAGCTGAACGGCAAGACCATTCAGAACAGCAGCACCGCGCAGATGATCTTCGGAGTGAAGACGCTGGTGAGCTACCTGAGCCAGTTCATGAGCCTCCTCCCCGGAGACATCATCACCACCGGCACGCCTCCCGGCGTCGGCCTCGGCTTCAAACCCGATCCACTTTTCATGAAGCCCGGTGACGTCATTGAACTCGGCGTCGAAGGCCTCGGCGAGCAGGGGCAAACGGCGGTGGCGGCTGCCTAAGCTTGATCCATGGACAGCCCGGAGACCTATCCTCCGGGCGTCACCTTGAGCCGCACAAAGCCTTTCCCGGCCGTATTCACGCTGACGGTAACCGTGCCGTCAGCATTCGTCGTCGTTTGTGCCGTGCCGATGTTGGTCCAGTTGATCAGATCTGTGGATGATTGCGCCTGAAGGGTGCCCCACTCGGTAAAGACCTGATGTGGGCGATAGGTCAGCATCAGTGCGCCGCCCTGCATCACCGGCTTGGGCATGCTGGATGCATCCGTAACGCCTTCAAGGGCAAACTCGACGCCGTTGGGTATGCCATTGCGATTGGAGTCAGCGGTAAAACTGCCGCTTTGTCCTGCCGACGCGAGCCATTCGGTGAAGGGGATGTTAGGATCAAGTCCAAGCAGGGTGGAGATGATATAGTCGTCAGTCAGCGGAGTGATGGCAGTGGCGGGATACTTCGCATTGAAGGCATCGACGACCATCTGCGCGATCTTGGTGTGAGCACAGGTGTTGGGGTGGAAGCCGTCTCCCGAAAAGGTATAGCGTGTCCGCGCATCCGCGTCTGCCACACGATAAAACTCGATGCCCTTGATGCGAAATGGCTGGGTGATGAGCGACTTCGTGAAGTCATACACGCCGGGCACGAAGCCGATGTTCTGCGACTGCGCATACGCTGCCAGAGTGGCATTCAACGCATCCATGGCAGCGGTCACACGCGTCGTCTTCACCGCATCGGTGGGGTAGCCCAGTTGAACCTTTGGCGTGCAGCCCACATGGGGTACGCTGACCAGCACGATGGGCACCGTGGCATTCACTGTGCGCACGTAATTGATGATCCATTGCAGATTGCCCAGAGTCGTGTTGGTGACGGACGCGTCCACGGTGCCGTTGTAGAGATTGGCGTAGTAGCTGTCGGCATCGTTGCCGCCCGCGAATATCACCACCCGCTGCACGTCGGTGCGGAGCTGGCTCTTCAGCGTGTTCGTCCACCAGATGTTGTAGATGCTGCTGAGCTGGTTGCGGATGTCGGTCGTGGTAGCACCTGGGAATGCCCAGTTGAAGCGATGCCCCGTAAGGCGGGGGTCGGAATACGCGCTCCAAGTGCCGAGGTCGAACCAGCCCGTGCGGTTTTGGTGCAAGATCTCGGCCCAATTTCGAGCCTGCCAGGAGGCCGGATTGTTGGGGTACAGAGCGGGAAACTCGGCTTCGTATTCTTTGGTCAGGCTGTCCCCGATCACCAGGCACTGCTCCGCCCTGAGCGCGAAGCTCATCAACAGAAGCAGGCACAGACAGCGTAACATCTGGGTGTTTGACGTGGAAACGGACCAAAAAGTTCACTGTTGGGCGAAGTTCTTGTCTTTGTCGGCAAGCCGGAGGCTTGCCCCCTACGGTCACTCCACCTTCAGCACGCCGTTCATCACCATCCAGTGCCCCGGGAACGTGCAAAGGTAGGGGTAGTCGCCTTTCTCTTTCGGCGCGGTGATGTGGATGGTGAATCCGCCTTTGGGATTCGTCATGTCGGTGTAGGCGAGGACGTCGGCGGAGTCGGGTACATAGTGTTTCGCCAAGCCCTGTGGATCGGTGATCATGAGATTGGCGAGGTTGCCGATTTTTTGCAGCGTGCCGGGTTTGGCGAGCATCCAGTTGTGCGGCACCACGTCGGGGTTCTTGAAGACGATGGTGAGTTTTTCGCCTGCTTTGGCGGTGAGCTGCTTCTGCACGTATTGCAGACCCAGAGCGGCCTCGATGACGAGTTCGCGACCACCTTCGCCTTTGGCCCACGGGTTGAGTTTGGCGGGCTTGGGCGCTTCAAGGCCAACTTGCGCAGCGTGATTGGTCTTGGCGATCTTGGCGTAGCCAGGGAAATCGGTGAAGGGTTCAGCCAAAGCGTGAGCGGTCATGAAGATGTCGTGGCCGGTGCTCACATGCAGATGAATCTGGCTGGCGGTGACGATCTGCGGAATTTCGAGGAAGAGCGTCTTGCCGCCGTCGAGCTTCTGCACGCTGCGGACTTCCAGCGGATCATGCCCCGGGGTATCAGCATACTTCACCGAATACTCAGGCGAGCCGTACTGCGGGCCGTAGCGGTAGTTCCAGCACTGAGCAAAGCAGGTGGCGGCATCGGCGTCTTTGACGGGCTCGTTGAAGCGTAGCAGCACCCCGTTGTCGCGTGCCTCGAAGCCGATGGGCACGGGCTTCTCGCCACCGGTGAAGCGCACGCGCTGGAAGCAGCCATCCTTGGGCGTATAGCTGCCCCAGCCCTGCATGCCGTTCACATAGAGATGGCCGTCCTTCGGATTGAAACGCGCGCACTGTGGGCCGGAGTCGAAGTTGCCGCTGATCTTCACGGATGCAGCCTGCCAGCGGCCTTTGACATTCTGCCGCATGACGAGCCACGCGCTGCCACCACCGGAGGAGAGATGAACGAAATTGCCATCGCCTTTGAGGGCCGACCATTTCTCGCTCGTGATGAAGGCCTGGCTGCTCGCGCTGTTGTCTTCGCCACGCGGCATGTACATCAGCACCGGCTCGGGAGGCTGGCCGTTCTTCGGACCACCGGCACCGAAATGAGCACCCAGATTGTGATCGAGTTCAATTTGGAAGATCGAGGAAGCGGGTGTCCAGTCACCTTCCTGCCCGCTGGTGGTGAGGAAGCGGCCATCTGGCGAGATGCCGAGACCATCCGGATTGCGGAAGCCGGTGCCGAGCACTTCGAGCTTGTCGCGACCCGTGAGGCGGCACACGCCTTCATTTCCAGACGCGAAATACCAGCGCCCTTCTTTGTCAGTTTCGAGTCCGACGATGAAATCATGGCCACCGGGCGAGGTCTGCATGGCGTTTGTCACGCACTCATAGAAGTCCGCCTCGTCATCGCCATTCAGATCATGCAGGCAGGTGATTTGATCGCGACCGAGGACGTAGAGCTTGTCCTTCACGATCTTCATGCCCAGCGGCTGGTTCAGGCCGGTGGCGAAGCGCTTCCAGCGAACATGCTCCAGCTTTTCGTCGATGCCTTTCACCAGCCAGACTTCGCCGGTCATCGTGGCGATGGCGGCGGTGCCATCGCTGAAGAAATCATGTGCCGTGATGAAGAACAGTGCGCCGTATGGGTTTTCGAAGGGAAGGGTCAGGGTGTCGGTGGCGAAGGGCTGCTGGCTGCCGAGCTTGCCTCTCGTTTCGATCCACTTGGGCCATTGGGCGGGAAATTCCTTTGCCAGATGAACTTCCTCGCCGAGCACATTCCAGAGCGATTCACCGATTTTGAAGAGGACTTCTTTGCCCTGCCGATAGAACCCATGGTATTGCCCTTGGAGCTTAGTTGATGGCTTTGAGGCCACCTTTCCATCCATCGCGGCTCCGCCCATGAATCCGTGGCGTGCATCGCCGAGCTTGATAAAGCCACCTGTCCAAGTGAGGGGGAAGGACAGCGTCTCAGGGTCGAACACAGTTGCCATGTCGCCGTAACGCACACACACGGCTTTCGGAATCGTGAGCCCAGCACCTTTGAAAACGCCGCTATAAAGCGAGCCATGATCGCTCATGGCATAACGCCCATCCTTCCACGTGACCTGATCGTTTTGATTGCCCCAGTGGCCCTGCTGGCCGCCATCAAGGCCAGGGAACTGCGGGATCAATTCGGGCAGTGGCTTCTGCTTCATGAACTGCAGTGCCTGCTTGCCGTAGAAGTCGAAGACGCGCTCGCGATTGACGAATTCCTGCCAGTGGACGTTGTCTTCGGGATGGAGCGGTTTGTGGTCGGGTTTGAATGCAGCGGGCTTCGGTGCGGGCGGCGGGAGGAGCGAGTCGAGATGGTCGAAGTCCCAGAGGCCGATGGTGTTGTCCATGCGCAGACGCGGAGCACTGCCTTTGCGCGGCTTCATCACACCGCGCGTGATGCGCACGTCATCAATGAGGCCGGCGCAGCCAATCGAGTGATCCACGAGACTGCCAAACGCGATGCCGCCGGCTGCCGGTGTGCCTTGGAGCGGTTGCACCGCCTTTTCGAACACCTGCTTGCCATCGATCCAAAACGTGACGTTTTCGCCGATGCTGACGAGGAAGTCATGCCACTGGCCATCGCAGACATCGATCTGCGAATCGAAATCGCCACCGCGACCGGGCATGAAGAGCGCCAGCGTACCGCGCTTTGCATGCGTGTAGAGCTCCCAGTGCGTGGCGGATGATTTAGCGTCGGAGGCGATGAGGATGTTGAAATTATCCTTGCTGGTGAGTTTGGCGCGACACTCAAGGGTAAGCGGCAGCGTGCGGAAGGGCTCGTTGTCCTGCTGGAAATAGCTGCCCTTCAGGGCCTCGCCGAATTCCTTGTTCAACGACGGCACGCCTTCGCCGACGACGACGAGCTTGGCGTTGATGCCGGGTGCTGCAGCGGCGGGTTTGTCGCTCCAGGTGCGGTACTTCGGCTTCGGGCCGGGCGGATTGTCATCGAGCTGCGGCACCAGCCAGGCGAGGCCGTCGAGGTTGTCGAGCAGGCGGCCTTCAGCGTCTTCGTCGGTGTGGTTCAGGATGCCGATGGGGCCGCTGTAACCGCTCGCACGCACGAGACGCAGCACCTTCACATCTTCGGTGCCAGCACCAAGCGGAAGGATCTTATGGCCCTTGGCATCGCCGTCGATGTCCATGCCGTTGAGGTTGAAGCAAAGCAGGTACGGCAGCATGCGCGGCAGCACTTTGGCGAGACGATCGAGATGAGCGTGGCCGTGATGCAGGTTGTACACCATGCCGATGTTCTTGATGCCCTGAGCCTTCAAGGCCTCCACGATGGCGATGGCGTTCTCCGGCTCACCAAACCACATGCCGTGGTTGTAGAGAGCGACCTGGCAGCCCAGCGGCGCGGCGGCTTCGCAAATCGGCTTCAAGCGCGCGACCTCCTTGGCCACACGGGCCTGCTGATCCGCCTCGTCTTTGACCTGGATCGCACCGCCGTGGCCGCTCACCCAGAGCTGCGGATGCACGCCGTGGCGTTTGAAGAGTTCGAGCGTCTGCTTCGCCTCGTCATTGAGCGTGTTTTGAAACCACCAGCCCATAAGCTCGATGTGGTGCTTCTTGAGTGCGTTCAGTTCGTCGTCCCACTGCGGGATGTTCTCCTTGCGGTAGTCATAGACGAATTTCTTCACGCCCATTTTTTCCAGCATGGCCGCGCGCTCTTCCGGGCCACGCTTACCCGCATCAAACGGCACGATGCACCACGCAGCGAGATTGGATTTATCAAAGAGGCCTTCGGCGGCGTGCAGGTCGCCTGCTATCCAAAGGAGCGAGGCGGTAAGAAGAAGCGAGCGGAGGGGTGGCATGGTGAAAGGGATGGCTTGATGAATGGCAGATGGCAATTAAAGTCCTGGCATGAACTGGCACGAGGTCATCGACGAGCGCAGCCACGCGATGCATCAGGTGATTGCGGATATTTTACGCCGATCACCTGAGGAACTGAGCCAGGTGACGGCATGGATTGGGAAGCGCATGGCGGATCCCGTTTACTCGGTGCAGGCCAAAGAGGCGCTGCAAGAGTGGCTGGAGGTGATTCAAACGGAAGGTGTGAATGGCGTGCTGAATGTGCTGGATGATCGTGGTGAGGAGGCGGCCCGCATGCGACAAAGCACACCCTTCGCGGTGTTGATGCCGCAAGACAAGCGTCTCGAAATTTTGGAACATTATGAATCGCGCCGAACTCGAGCACATCCTGCGGGCGTCTAAGGGTACGACCGGCGAGTCCGAGTTCATCATCATCGGCAGCCAGTCGATTCTGGGCAGACATCCCGATGCGCCGCGGGAGCTGCGCCAGTCGATGGAACTCGACATTTATCCCCGCCGACGCCCCGAGTTGAGCCGGGAAATCGAACGAAGCCTGGGCGAGCTCTCCCTCTTCAGTGAGACGTATGGTTATTTCGCCGATGGCGTCGGCCCGGACACGGCAGTGCTGCCCGCAGGCTGGGAGGAGCGGCTGACGGCGGTTTACAATGAGAATACGGGCGGAGCGACAGGCTGGTGCATCGCACCTTGTGACCTGACGATTGCCAAGCTGGCGGCGGCCAGACCCAAAGACATCGCGTTTGTGCGGGCGCTGCTGAAGTAGCATTACATCAGGCCGCTGGAGATCGAGCGATTGATTCATTCGTTTGAAGATGAAAAAAATGCGCCAGCGGCTGATGAATGTGTTCATAATTTGTCGCCGTCCAGAAGGATGATAACATATCCTCGCCGCAGGGGTTCGCCCTCGCTGATGGTGACTTGAGGGACTTCATGGACGGCTACTTGGCGTAGTTCTGCCACTGCGCCTCGATCCATTTTGCATCCGGTGCGCCGTCGAAAACGAGGATGCGGTATTTGGAGACGTAGGGTTTGCCGGGTTCGATGGCCCAGTCACCATCCTGGGACGGGGCGATGCAGAGCTGTGGGTTCTTGGGATTGAGGCGCAGGGGCTGCGGGAAGCGGAAGTTGGACGGGTGAATCAGTATCACCATGCCGGTAGGTGCGCCATCCACCAGACCGCCGATGTGGACCCATTTGCCCTTGGTGGAATCGCCCTTGGCGCGGTCATAGCCTTCGCTGGTCAGCATCGTGACGGCATCCACTGGATTCCAGGCGAGATTGCCGCGCACACCGAGGCCGCCGTAGTGGTATTTTGGCAGTTTGAGCGGCTGGTTGCCAGCGCAGGTCTGGGTGCTGGTAAGGTCGATGATATTGGCAGGCGTGCCATCCAGATCCTTCTGCGCCACCGCGACCTCCCATGTTTCATTGAGCACCTTCTGATCAGGCGTGTGACTGTGATCAAGGAACACATGCTGGCTGATGAAGCCGCCGCCGTCTGCACCGCCCCAACTCTTGTCCAGTTTCGCGAAACGTACTTCGGCGAGGATTTGGTCCCCGCTTTTGTCTTTGCCCTCGCCTTTGCCCTGGTTCCAAAAATCGGGATGCGAATCGCCGAATTCGGTCTTCGTCCACGCCAGCCAGATGCCGCGATGCCAGCGGTGATCTTCCGGGTGATTGCCGGTGACAAGCTTGCCGCTGGGCGAATACACCAGATGCAGATGCGCGCCGTGTTTGAAAACGGCGGATACACCTGCGGGCACCTCGCCGGCCTCCATCTGATAATCACAGATGGCCTTTCCGCCGCTGCTGAAGTGCAGGACGGAGTTCCGCTTTTCCACCTGGATGTCAGCGGCGGAAGAACGGGTGGAAACGAGGGCGGCAAAGACCGCGGCTAGAAGTAAGGTTGGCTTCATAACGAAGGAACGGGCTGGCACATCAGAAACTCGCAGGCTTTACGAGCGTTCCTGCTTTCACCACGCCGCCCTGCATGACGGCGAGTAGGTTGTTACGGTTTTCGAGAATGGAGATATCTTTGAGCACATCCCCCGCGACGACAAGGACATCGCCCAGTTTGCCTGCTTCGAGGGTGCCGATTTCCCTCTCGCGCCCCATCATCTTTGCGCCGCCGAGCGTTGCGCATGTGATCGTGTCGAGGGTGGAGAAGCCGACGTAGTTGACGAAGAAGGTCATCTCCTGGGCGTAGGTGCCGTGAGGCGTCCAGGCAAAGCCATAGTCGCCACCTAGCCCCAGCGTGCCGCCGGCCTTGAGAACCTTGCGGCAGCTTTCCGCACCCGCTTCAAGGGTTTCCTGATGGCCATCCAGCACACGTTGGGACAGGCCGAACTCCTTGCCGCGCTGCACGCTGAGGAGTTCAAAGCCGAGACCGGGACACATCGGGACGTTGCGCTTGAGCAGGAGGTCGAGGCATTCGTCGTCCATGAACGTGCCGTGCTCAATGGCATCATAACCCGCCTTGAGCGCATTGCGGATGCCCTCGGTGGCACGGCAGTGGCCGGTGACTTTGAGGCCGTGATTGTGCGCCGTGGCCACGACGGCGTGCATTTCTTCAAAGGTCATGCACAGCGTGTGGTGGTCATTGATGTCGGGAGATGCCGCATCGCCCGTGGGATAGGTCTTCACCCATTCAATGCCATCTTTGACGAGTTTGCGTACGGCGCTGCGGGCCTGCTCGGGACCGTTCACAATGAAAACAATTCCCTCCATGCCGATGCGGCGGAAGTCGGGATTCCAGTCCATCAGCCCGCCTGCGCCGCAGATTTCACGGCCACTGGCGCTGAGGCGTGGGCCGGGGATCATGTCCTCCTCGATGGCCTTCTTCATCCACACATCAATGTTGTGCAGGCAGCCGCCGCTGCGCGCAGATGTGTAGCCGCATTCCAGCGCGGTCTTCGCATTCACGGCAGATTGCAGCGTGACGTACTCGACGGGAAACTTAATGTCGAGATCCTGCAGCTCGGACACATTGAAGTAAGTGAGATGGATGTGCGCCTCGACGAGCCCGGGCATGATGGTGCCGCCTCTTGCGTCAATGACGCGCGCATCGGGGGCCAGTGGCGCGTCTATGGCGGGACCTGCATAGGTGATGAGCCCGTCGGTGATGATGACAGCGGCGTTTGGAATGGCAGCGCTGCCAGTGCCATCGACGAGCTGGCCGTTTTTGACGACGGTGGTGCCTGGTTGGAGCTTCATGGTGTGCGAATGCTATCGTTTCGCCTTGCGCATGGATAGAACAGAAGCGGCAGGGCGTGGAACATTCGCGGCAGCATAAGTTTCGCGATACGTGCCCGGCGTGATACCCGTGACACGGCGGAATTCGCGCGTGAGGTGGCTCTGATCCGCGAAGCCGCAGCGCAGGCTGACAGCGGCGATGGATTCCCGCGTATCGACCAGCAGGCGGCAAGCGGTCTGAATGCGCAGGCGCTTTAAATACTGCTGCGGTGGCAGTCCATACTCGCGGCCAAAGCTGCGCTCAAAGGCGCGGGGAGACATGCCGACAGCGCGTGCCATGTCCGCGTTCGTCACGGATTCACCGAGGCGTCGCGTCATGAGCGCGATGACAACACCGAGGCGGATGTCGCTGCGCTGATCGATCTGCGCCGCATCCAATATACGCGTGATGCCCGCCGTGCCGACGATGCGGCCTCGGGCATTGCAGACGGGTCGTTTGGTGGTGAAGCACCAGGAGGCGGTGTGATCAAAACGGCCCACAAGTTCCAGGCGGGCCTGCACCGTCTGTCCGCTCAGCACGGCTTCATCGCCTGCACGGAAATGCGCCGCGAGGTGCGCGGGCGAGAGATCATCATCCGTCCTGCCGAGCACTTCGCTGAGCTGGTGCATGCCGTAGTTGAGCAAGAAGGTGCGGTTCACCCAGAGGTAGCGGCGTTTCGCATCTTTGATCCAGGCCTGCACGTCCGGCAGCGCGTCGAAAAGATCGCGCAGTGCATCGACGGGGGATGTGGCGGCGGCTTGGGCTTTCACAGATAGGGAGACTAACGGGAACGTGTTTCGATGACACGCGGAATCACGCAGGCATGAAAAAAGCGGAGCCGCATGCCGCAACTCCGCTTGGAAGGGTGAAACGCAAGTTCCCGGTTACTGGCGCACTTCCTTGATATGCTTGTCAGGCGCGGCGTCGAAAGCGGACTTGCTGGCGGCATCGGCAAAAGCGACCTGACGGGTGTAGGTGACTGTTTTGGAAGAATCGGATTTCTTTTTGCTCAGCGGGCATTGACCAGCAACGGCAGCCAGGATGTTGCTGAGGTAGCCCTTGGGGGCGGCGGTGAACTGGGCTTTGCACTTGTCGCAGCAGACGGCAACGGTCTTGGAGTAGGTGCTGGTGATGGCCGGGTTCGCGGGTTTGCCGGAAATGGGGCATACGGTGTTCAGCGGCTCGGCGGCAGGGGAAAAGCCAGCCAGCAGGCTGAGAGCGGCGATGAGAGTGAGGATGTGTTTCATGGTGGGCGTGATGGTATGGGACGGCGGACTCGGATACGAATTCATGGATTTTCCGCAACTAAAACTTTTCGGTTCGCTCCTATGCTTCGCCCGGGTGCATGCTGAAAGTAAAGGCGTCTTCGTCGCAGCTTACTTCGGCTGATACTTCGGATAGCGCTGCTGGAGCTGTTGCAGCATCTGCTTGGATTTGGCAGAGTCTCCGGCTTTCTCCAGCACCTGCGCGGCTTTGTAGAGAGCGTTCGGCGTCACATCGGGATCGTCAAAGAACTGGCTGGGCACGGCATACTTGGCGGCTCCGTCCTTCCATTTGCCGACGGCGGCATCCCTCTGCCCTTCAGCGGCAAGCTTGTCACCCTGCGCGGCATAGATGTCGCCTTCGAGGATGAGCAGTTCGGCCTGGAGCTTGCCGTCTTTGACCACCTGCAGGGCGTCCTGAGCCACCTTGTCAGCCTCATCAAAGAGTCCTTTGCCGAGCTGGGCACGGCCCTTGGTCAGCAGCGCGCGTGAACGGGTGGCGCTGTCGGGTTCTGATTTGAGGAAGTTGTCCGTGGCCTGGATGCTGGCGTCGTACTGCTGGTTATTGAGCTGCGCCATGCCGAGGTAGTTCCACACGACGGGCTCGGTGTTCTCCGGGTTCTGCGGCGTGACGGCGAGTTCGAGGAAGCGGGCGGCACGCTTGAAGTCGTCGCTGCTGTACAGTTTGAGCCCCAGCCATTTCAAAATGTTCGGCGGCACCAGGCCCTCAGGCTTGGACTGCAGGTAGGTGTCGATGGTCTTCGCGAGATTGTCGGCATTCTGGCGCGCGTAGTCGCAGAGGATGATGAGCTGGCTGGACTTTTCGAGGTAGCCCTTGCTGTCGATCTCCATGGCTCGGCGCAGGGCGGGCACCGCCTTGTCGTAGATCTTCTGATCAAAGTTCCCCCGGCCGATGCCGTAGTAGGCCTGCGCGGCGGCCGTGGTGGTGGGGAATTTTTTCAGCAGCGTTTCAAAGGCGGTGACGGTGGCCTTCGGGTCCTTCTGCTCCAGCGCGATGAAGCCGAGCTGCAGCCAGGAGAGTTCGCAGGCGTCGGATTTCGGGAATTCCTTGGTGACGTACTCAAAGTCAGCTTTCGCTTTGGGCAGATCGCGAGCATCGCGGTTCGCGAGGCCGCGGCGGGCGTAGGCCTTGGGGAGGAATTCGTGGCCCGGATTCTCGCTGATGAAACGGGTGAAGGTGCCGACGGCCTCCTGATGGCGTCCGGCCTCGTCCTGGGCCCAGGCCATGTTGAAGAGCGTGCCCGGGCGCAGCTTTTCGGGCAGTTTGTCGATGCTGACTTCGTTGTAACTCTGCGCCGCCTGCGGGTAGTCGCCTTTGTTGAAGTAAAAGTCAGCGCGGATCAGGCGTGCCAGCGAAAGGTATTCATGGTCAGGGTGCTTGGGCGCCTGGCGGGTGATGAAGGCGGTGGCGAATTCCCCCAGATCCTTGTCATTCAGCAGGTAGAAACAGTACAGCTTCCAGTAGCCCGCACTGAAGGCTTCCTCGGTGTCAGCATGGTACTGCTCAATCATCAGGTAAACTTCCACGGCGCGGGCGTAGCTCTTGCGCATGCGGTAGGCGTGGCCCACGAGCAGCAGCATCTTGGCTCGGGAGGCTCCTGGCGGCAGGACCTCGGAGTTCTTGTTGTAGTAGTCGATGACGCCGTCGTAGTCGCCCTTGGCGTAGAGCGCTTGAATGATGCCCACAAGGGAGATGCCGCGGTTCTGCTCGCTCGTTTCGGGCATGCGCAGCGCCTTTTCAAACATCGCGATGGATTGTTCCGGCTTCTGGAGCTCGGCATAGAGCACTGCCGCACGGATGCTGGCCTCGGCGATGATGGCGCGGTCAGAGCTGGTCTTGACGAGCTCGTCAAAAATGGGCAAAGCCTCCGTCTTCTGGTCCTGGCCGAGGTAGATGCTCCCAAGCGTGAGCAGCGCCGTCTCACGGTAGGGGTTGTCCGTCTTCACCGCGATCACGCTGTTCAGAGCGGCGGCCTGCTTGGTCTTGTCCCCGGCCTTTTCATAGGCGCGGCTTTTGTTGTAGGCTGCGGCCAGGCGCACCGGCGCGCTCTTCGTTTTGGCTTCGCAAAAGCTGAAAAATTTGGCCGATTCAGCAAACTTGGAGTCGTTGAAGGTCATCGCGCCAAGGCGGTAGGCGCTGGAAGGCGCGCCCTCGCTCGCCGGGTAGCGGTTCACGACCTCTTCGTAATAACCCGCAGCCTGCTTGAGCTGATTCTGCTTCATGTAGCACTCGCCCACGCGGTAGAGAGCATCGGGCACCTGCCTGCCGCTGGGGTACTGCTGCAGGTACTTCGCATACGATTGCGCTGCCATGCCCCACTCCTGGCGGTCATAGGCCAGCGTGGCGAAGTCAAACATGTCATCATCCGGCCCCTTGGTCTTGGGCTGTGCCGGGCGTGTCGTGGGATCTTCCAGCACGGGCTGCGCCTTCGGCGGCGGGCTCACGGGAATGGCCTTTGGCACAGGTGCATCCTCAACGGGCAGTGCCCGCGGTGGGGAAGGCTGCTGCGCCATGGATGAAAACGCCACCAGGCAGAAAAGCGCTGGCATGAAACGGGGCGCATGACTGCGCGGGGCGGTTGGAAACTTGGCGGCAGTCATCTCACTTGGGCGTAGCAGCAGGTTGGTCGGCAGCGTCAGGTTTGCGCGTGGCAAAGGCGATGTTCCAGATGCCAGCCTTCTGGCAGGTGTCCAGCACGCGGATGACGTTCTGATAAGGGGTGCCTTCATCACCGCGCAGGATCACGGCCTGATCTTTGTAAAGCGAGACGATGTTCTTCAGCTTCACCAGCAGCTCATCGGTGTTGAACTTCTGGCCGTTGACGAGGATCTCACCGTCTTTTTTGATGTTGATGATGATCTCGCCGACGTTGCGGGTTTCCTTCTCCTTGCCTTCGTCGGCCGCAGGTACGCTCACATCCATGACCTGCTCCTCCTTGGCATACTGGAAGGTCACGGCAAAGAAAATGACGAGCAGGAACAGCACGTCCACCAGCGGCGCGAGCTGCATGGGCGAGGGTTCGATGGAGTGCTGTTTGCGGAAGTTCATCGCGGGTGAGGATCTTCCTGTTTACTGACCGGCCACGGCACGCGCGGCACGCTTGTACTGCACCGCGAGCAGGGCCATCAAGTGGGTTGTCGCAGCTTCCATTTCGGAGATCAGGCGGTTCACCTTGCCGCGGAAGATGGCGTAAAACATCAGGGCAGGAATGCCAATGACGAGGCCCGAGGCCGTGCACAGCAGGGCTTCAGACACCCCTTGGGCCAGGCCGAGCTGATTGGAGCCGCCGACCCCCTTGCCGGAAATTTCATGGAAGGTCGTGATCATGCCCAGGGTCGTGCCGAGCAGGCCGAGCATCGGGGCGATGGCACCCACGTCTCCCAGGTAGGCAATGCGCGCCAGCAGCAGGCTGGACTGGCGGTTGCCCTCGGCCTCGGTGACTTCTTTGACCTCTTCAAAGCTCGCGGTCGGATTGCGCGTGGCGAAATCCAGCGTCTTGGAGGTGATGCGGGCGATGCACTCGTTGCGGCGGTTGCACACCGCCAGCAGGCCCAGGTAGTCCTGCTTGCGGATCAGGGCGTCCGCCGAATTCATGAAGCCATCGCTGACCACGGTGCCTTGGCGCACGGTGAAGCCGAACAGCACGATCATGAAGAATGCGATCATCGACAGAATGATCAGCGGGTAGGCCATGACGCCGGTGCGCTTGACGAAGCCGTTGAAAGTCAGCACATCGCCATAGGGATTGTCTTCGGCGGCGGTCGTAGCCTTGGCTGCAGCAGCAGGAGCGGCGGGCGCAGGCTGCTGAGCCTGGGCTTTGAGGGTCATCGTGAAGATGAGAGCCACCAGCACAGCCAGGGCGAGGAGGATTTTTCGATGCATGAGGTGGCGACTGTAAACGTGTGCGCCAGCCTTGCAAGGGGCCGGTGGCTGGCTTTCCCGGCCCGGTCAGGCCAGCAATTCCCGCACCACCTTGCACTCGTTCACGCCCGTCAGGCGGAAATCCAGCCCCGCATACTTGTATGTGAACTTCTCGTGGTCGAAGCCCAAAATGCGCAAAATCGTGGCGTGCAGATCATGCACATGCACCGGGTTTTCCTGCGCGGCGAAGCCAAATTCATCGGTCGAGCCATGCGTGTAGCCACCGCGTACCCCGCCGCCCGCCAGCCACATGGTGAAGCCGTAGTGGTTGTGGTCGCGGCCATGTTGCTTGCCCGCATTCGAGCCGGGTACCGGCAGTTCCACCGCCGGAGTACGGCCAAATTCACCGCCCCACATCATGAGCGTGTCGTCCCAGAGTCCGCGCTGCTTCAGATCGCTCATGAACGCGGCGATCGCCCCGTCCGTCTGCTGGCCGAGCTTCCGGTGTTCCAGAATTTCGTCGTGATTGTCCCAAGGCTGGCCTGCGCCGGTCCAGAGCTGGATGAAGCGCACACCGCGCTCCAGCAGGCGCCGGGCGATCAGGCACTGGCGGCCAAAAGCGTGGTCGCCGTACATCTTCCGCATCGACTCCGGCTCCTTCATGATGTCAAAGGCGTCTGTGGCCTCCATCTGCATGCGGTAGGCCAGTTCGTAGCTCTGCACCCGGGCTTCGAGCTGCTGGTCGCGGTCCTGCTGCACCAGATTCCGCTGGTTCAATTCCTGCAGCAGGTCGAGCTGGCGACGCTGCTGCTTCAAATCGAGCGAGCCGTTTTTGATGAATTCCACGAGTTTTTCCACCCGGGTATCCTCCGTATTAATATAGGCCCCCTGGTAGGCGCTCGGCAGGAAGGCGGACTGCCAGTTCTTCGTGCGCCGCGTCGGCATGCCACCGGGGCACATGGCGATGTAGCCGGGCAGGTTGTGGTTTTCGCTGCCCAGACCGTAGGTCACCCAGGATCCCATCGTCGGCCGGTTCAGGCGGCCTTCGCCGCTGTTCATCAGGCCGAGGGAAGGCTCATGGTTGGGCACGTCTGCGTGCATCGAACGGATCACGCAGAGGTCATCCGCAAAGGCACCCGTCTTCTCAAAAACCTCGCTCACTTCCAGCCCGCATTCACCGCGTTTCGTGAATTTGAAGGGAGATTTGAAACCCGCCCCGGTCGGACGCTCTGTTTTGAGCATGTTCGGCAGAGCCTTGCCGTCGTATTTGTCCAGCTCCGGTTTCGGGTCAAAAGTATCGACATGGGATGGCCCGCCGTTCATGAAGAAATGCACCACCCGCTTGGCCTTCGGCTCAAAATGCGGCCGCTTCACCGCCATCGGGTCCATCGTGGCTGCGGAAGCCTGCGGAGTGAACAAGGAGCCGGCCGCCATCGTGCCAAAGCCCATGCCGACACGTTGCAGCAGCTCGCGTCGCGTCAAAAACGCATGCTCCAGATTCGGGGCATGATGGGAAAATAAAGAACTCATGGGGATATGAATGATACGTCTCTGCCAGCGGATGCTTTCGCCTGATTCCTAGCACAGGAAAGCGCAGAAAAGGAGCGGAAGCTGCTGATTAAAAGTCATTGTTCGTCCGTATCATTATTACCCCCAATGTCTCTGCATTCACGCCATCTTGCTCTGGCCGGCTTCGTCGTCGGCTCATTTTCCCTTTCCGCCGCCCCCGCATGGAAAGACGCCGAGGTCGTGTTGAAGGCCAAATGCTACGAGTGTCACAATCCCAAAAAGACCAAGGGCGATGTCGATCTAGAGCAATTCGCGGCGGATCCGCAGCTCACCAAGCACTTTGAAGTGTGGCTGAAGGTCAAGGACACCATCGAAAACGGCGACATGCCGCCGCCGAAGGCGCACCAGATGAGCGATCAGGAGCACGCCTCTCTCCTCGGCTGGGTGAATGGCGAGCTCGATGCCTTGGCCGCCGCGCAGTCCGGCGATCCCGGCCCCGTGACCATGCGTCGGCTCACCAACGCCGAATATGACTACACCATCCGCGATCTGACCCGCCACGACTACGGCTTCGCCAAAGAATTCCAAACCGACGGCGGCGGCGGCGAAGGTTTCAGCAACACCGGCGATGTGCTCTTCATGAGCCCGGCAGCGCTCGACAAATACTTCGGTGCCGCGCGCAAGGTGGCCGACCATGCCACCATCATGCCAGGCACCGGCATCGTCTTCAGTCCACAGCGCATCGGCCTGCGCGGCCCCGAGCAGGTGAAAGCCCAGGCGCAGCAGGCCCTTTATGTCTGGTATCAGCAGAAGGCCGCATCGCATCTGCCCAAGGACGGCGACGACATGCGCGAGACGGACTACATGGTCGCCTGCTGGAAGCACAAGCATTTCCAGACGCCGCTCGAACAGCTCGCCAAAGACAGCGGCCTGAAGCTGCCCTTCCTGCAAAACTGGTCGAATCTGGTGAATGCCACCGAGCCGAAATCACGCTTCCTCGATCTCACTCGCGTGGCCTGGCGTGAGCTGCCCGGCCCCGATGCCGCGAAGCCCGGACAAGTGCCACAGGCCGTGGTTGACGGAGCCAAGGCGATCCAGACGCAGTTGCTCTCCTGGAATAATCCGAAGAGGCCCGGCAGTGGCATTCAGCGTCAGCAGCAGGACGCCGATGGCATCCGTCCCTACAACATGAATGTCGAGGTGAAAGGCAGGAAACAGGCCTTCCTCTGCATCGGCGATGATGGTGACGGCAACAAAGGCGACATCGCCCTCATCACCCGGCTCGATGTGAAAACCACCAAGGGTCACCTGATTTACATGGACTGGCTCAACAAGCAGCTCGGTGAAGATCGCAAAGCCCTCGGTGCGACTCCTTCGCCTGCAAATGGGGAAGCTTTGAAGCAGCGCGTCGCCGAACTCGAGCGCGTGAAGAACGCCTTTGGCAAACATCCGCAGGGCCGCCAGATCGACCCCGGTGTGCTCGCAATCGCTGCGCCGTTTGTTTTCAACCTGCCGTTGCCGGAGAACGTCACCTGGGTTCACGCCGAAGCCCGGCTGGATCTACAAAATCCTGACATCAATGACGGCACCATCCAGTGGGACCTCACAGCGGACAAACCACGGGATGTCACCAAGATCATGCCCGGCATTCTCACCGTCTGGAAAACCCAGACCGATGCTGCACGAAACACCATGCGGGATTTCGGCGTCATGAAGCAGGCCTTCCCTGACATGTATGAGCGCCGGCTGGAGGAGGTTGCCTCCAACCTCTACCGCCGCAAACCCGGCATCACTGTGTATTACTTCAGCGACGAGCAACTCGGTCAAATCCTCGGCGTCAAAGATCGTGAGCAACTCGCGGCGATGAAGAAAGATTTCAATCTCACTGCCCCGCCAAACCTCAATCCTCAGCAGATGAAGGAGTTCGACGGTTCCATGCTCGCGCATCTGCGTTATTTCGCTGGCCGCGCCTGGCGTCGGCCCATCACCGCTGCAGAAAGCCAGAAGCTCGATGCTCTCTACTTTGAGGGCCGCAAAAAGGAACTCGACCGCGAATCCGCCGCGCGTGAGGTCCTCGTGCGCGTGCTGGTCTCCCCCTACTTCCTCTTCAAAGCCGAAACGCTGCCTATAGCCAGCGCCGCCCCTGGCGACGTGAAACTCACTGCCTTCGAGCTCGCCTCCCGTCTCAGCTATTTCCTCTGGGCCTCGCAGCCCGACTGGGAGCTGCGCAAGACCGCCGAAGACGGCAGCCTCTTGAAGCCCGAAATCCTCGCCGCGCAGACCATGCGCATGCTGCGTGATTCAAAGTCCAATGCCCTCGCCAAGGAATTCGCCGGGCAGTGGCTCAAGTTCAACGGCTTCGATGCCCAGAGCAGCGTCGATGAGAAGAAGTATCCCGAATTCACCCCCGAGCTCCGCACCGACATGCAGCGCGAGATGACCGAATTCTTCACGCATCTGGTGCGCGATGACCGCAACGTCGCCGACATCCTCATGGGGGACTACACCTTCGTGAACGAGCGCCTCGCCAAATTCTACGGCGTGCCAGGCGTCACCGGCGGTGACTTCCGCGAAGTCAAAGTCGCGCAGCAGCATCGCGGTGGCCTCCTCGGCATGGGCGCTGTTTTGACCAAGACATCCCGCCCCAATCGCACCAGCCCCGTGCTGCGCGGCGACTACTTCTATCAAGTCGTGCTTGGCTTCAGCTCGCCACCACCGCCGCCGAATGTGCCGAAACTTCCGGAAGGTGCCGTGAAGCCCTCCTCCCTGCGTGAAGCGCTGATGCAGCACCGCGCCGACAAGGCCTGCTCCGTCTGCCATGACCGCATCGACCCCCTCGGCTTCGCGCTCGAAAGCTTCGACCCCATCGGCCGCTTCCGCATGGCCGATGAAACCGGCGGCAAGATCGACGACACCGGCGAACTCAAAGACGGCACCAAGTTCCAGGGCCTCGCCGGCCTGCGCGACTACCTCAAAAAGAACGAGCCCAACTTCACCACCCAGTTCTGCCGCAAACTCCTCGGCTATGCCCTCGGCCGCCAGACAATGCCCAGCGACAAAGCGCTGCTCACCCACATGCAGGCCGCCCTCAAGCAGAACAACGGCAAGTTCTCCGCCGCCGTGCTCGACATCGTCAACAGCCGCCAGTTCCTCAACCGCCGCAGCGAGCCCGCCATGGCTGCCGCTAAATAGTGAATGAAATCTGTCATCAGAGCCTTCGAGGTTTTATGGTGGTCAGCACTGCTCCTGTGCGGTTCGTCATGTACAATTCCTTGGGGTAATCTGCCCCCGACAACCTATCAGGGCAGAGTCGTTCATGACGAGCTTGGGACAGGCATCGCAAATGCAACCATTACGGCATCACGACCTTGCGTTCGAAGCAGCTTATGGCCAATGGTTCGGCCCGAGGTTCTCGCCTCCACAAAGAGCGATGAGAATGGAAATTATTCCCTCACAACGAGGGCGGGTTACGCAACAGAAATTGAGACACATTCGAGCGATCTGAAGCTGAGAGGTATCATAGACCTGTCCCGAAAACATGCCGATCCGCTTGAACTACGAGTGAGCGCGGAACTGCAATCTATTTGCCATTACAACTTGGGAGGAAGTCCCGTGGATCCCAACTCGCTGCCTCCAAAGAACGCAGAAACCGCAATAAGACGTCTGGTGAGATACCTTTCGGCTCATCCGGGCGCGTCTCTCAAGTCATTGAGACAGTACAACAAGCAAGGGGTAATCTCAGACAGGGAATTATCAGTTTTTGAATCCGCTCCGGTTCACTATTTTGGCCCACACTCACTCGTCGAATTTCAGTGGGGACGCCAAGCGCTTTTGATACCTGATCAAAACACCAGAATTCGTTTCGTTTCGCCGCGTTTTTCTTTAGCAGAAAGCATCCCCCTGTGAACCTTTCTGGTCGCAAATTTCTCTGCGACGTTAGGTGGTTGATTATGGCGAATTGAAAAGTCTCTGCCTGCCGCTGAAACAGGAAATCAATCCAACGGATGCTTTTCCATGATGGCCTGCCGTTGGAGCAAGTTGAGATCGCTGTTAAATTGCAACAGCCATGCCGTGGTGCGCCCGATGTCTGTGGTGCCAAGAATGCGTGCTCCCACGCGTCTGTAATGATCATTCCACGTGTCTTTTCTTGGGTCGAACAATCGTATGGGAAGATTGGTGTCTGGATCGAGCCCGACGAGATTGGTGCCTTTGTGCAAATTGCAGCTCATGCACGCGAGGGCGAGATTCTCTTCGATGGTCTGCCCGCGATGCTGCCTGGCGATGATGTGCTCAATATGAAAGGGGGCGTCGATTTCGTCCTCCATGCTGAGACGGCAGTATTCGCAGCGGCGTCCAGCCCGTTCACGAATCTGCTCTTTCAACTGCGCGTTCAAGATCAGGCCGCCTTGAAGTTCTGGAGAAACACCCCCGCCTTCAGGCGCAGGATCGACATCAGCTTTCCAGCGTAAATCAGGCCTTCATACTCACTGCGTTCACCCGGGGTCAGCAGATCTTCATTCGCCTTGTCCGCCAGTTCCTCCATCCGGCTCAGTTTCTCCGCATTGGCCGGCATGTTGACCAGCCGACGCGCACCTTCGATCGTGAAGATCGGTGCGGAGGGATCAAGAGCCTGCTCCAGTTCAGAGAACACGTTCATAAGCACACATACCATGCTCGCTGAAAATCGCAAGAGAGGGATCTTTCGCTCCATTCTTGGCTGCTTATGAGCTTGCCTTGCGGAGGCTGTACAATTGTTCCATCTCGAAACGTATCATTTATACCCCCAATATGAACCTTTCCCGTCGCAAATTTCTGCATGGCGCAGGCGTCGCCCTCGGCCTGCCGTGGTTTGAATCCATCAGCTCGTTCGGAGCAGAATCAGCGAAAAGCAACACCGCGCCGCGGCGTCTCGCCGTGTGCTTCACGGGCAATGGCGTCAATCCGCATCACTGGGGTGCCACGCAGGGCGCTGGCGGCATGGAGTTGATGAAAACGCTCTCGCCATTGGAGCCGCTGAAGAAGCATGTCAGCGTGTTCAAAGGCCTGTGGAATCCGACCACCGTGGAAGGCGAAGGCGGGCACTACCCGAAGATGAACGTGCTCTGCGGTCTGAAGGTGAAGAAGACCACCACCGACGTCGAAGTCGGCACCACGATGGACCAGCTCGTCGCGGCACAAACAGGCAAGTTCACGCCAATGCCCAGCGTCGTCCTCGGCACCGAGCGCCCCAGCTACAGCACGGATTCCGGCTTCACTTCCATCTACTCCGCCTACATCTCCTGGAGCACACCGACGACACCCGCACCGAAAGAAATCTTCCCGCAGCAGGCCTTTGATCAGCTCTTTGACGACGGCAGCAAACGCAAGCGTGACAAGAGCATCCTCGACCTCGTGCTCGAAGACGCCGGAGCGCTGAAGCCCAAGCTCAGCCAGCGCGACAAGCAGAAGCTCGACGAATACCTCACCTCCGTGCGGGAGATCGAGCAGCGCGTCGAACTCGCCGAAAAAATCAGCCAGGCCGAAACCAGCGGCGCGGGCTGGCAGCCCACCGTCAAGGTGCCCACCATCCCGCGCCCCGGTGCCGGCATCCCCACCAGCGCGGAAGATCATCTGCGCCTCATGTTCGACATCATGCTCCTCGCCTTCCAGATGGACCGCACCCGCGTGGCCACCTTCATGATGAACAACGACCTCTCCAACATGCGTTTCCCCAGCCTCGATGGTATCAGCGGCGGCATTCATGAGCTGTCCCATCACGCCAATGACGAGCACCGCATGGACATGTATCAGCGCGTGAACCAGCACCAGGTGAAGCTCTGGGGCGAGTTCCTCGGCAAAATGCAGGCCACCAACGAAGGCGAGCGCACCCTGCTGGAAAACAGCATGATCATGCTCACCAGCAGCCTCTTCGACGGCAACGCCCACGACTCCCGCCAGCTCCCCGTCGTCCTCGCCGGTGGCGGCGGTGGCACCATCCAGGGCGGTCGCTTCCATGACCTAAGCGCAGATCCGAACCGCAAAATGTGCCGCCTCCACATCGCCCTCATGGACCGCATGGGCCTCCATGTCGGCCACTTCGGCGATGCGGAAAACGCGCTGGCGATTTAGGTGCTTTCTTGTGAGGGCCGTGTCGAAGTTGGGCAAGAAGTTGGTATCTACATCCAAGCATGAAATGGGACTAGCTCACTCAAACTCTCCTGGTAACCAACATTTGAAGTGCGATGAAAATTAACATCACAGCGGCCTCGTGGGATGAACTCGATTCTAAAGCTAGCAGTCATTATTTGACCATCATTAGCAATCAAAAACGCGGCAGATCATTCGACTTCGAGGGCAGAACGATTTGTGTCTTGTTAGGGTGCATTTGTGACGTTAGCTTCCCTCTTGAACTGGTAGGTAACTTGGATGGGGTAGATTTGGAGAGACCAGACTTTAGAGTCCTGATGGCAGGCTTGAGCGTTGGCATCGAAATTACGAAGGCGGCAAACCGTGATTTTGAGTGGGCAAAAAATATCGCGAGTCACACACACAGTGCTGTCGTCGAACATAGTTTGTTTGCTCCAAACATTCAAATTAAAGGAGGGCCCGGAACAAAGCCACCTGTCAGCAGGACCAATAAGCCCTTGTGTGGACCTGGATGGAAGGGCTATGAAGTCGAGGATGAGTGGGCCACCTACGTTTTACGCTCAATCGAAAACAAAACGATCAAGCTCTCAGAAGAGAGTTTTGGTAGGCTTGATGAGAATTGGCTATTGATACACGATTCGACACCCGTGCGTATGTTTCTTCACGGTGATCATTTGGAGATTGGTATGCAAATGTTGCAAAAGAAACTGAGTCATAATTACTGGCAACAGCCAGCCGCGTTCAGCAGAGTCTATATCGAATGCGCAGACAAAATGATCCTCTTGGAAAAGACTGCTTGGAGTAAATTGCCGTTACCATCGTGGAAGTCTGTGAGCCTCACTCCTTCGTGATCGTCTCATCAAGATTCAGCAGCACGCGTGCGATCAGCGTGCGCGAATCAATCTCACCGGCCTTGGGCTGGTGGCGTTTGAGCATGTCGAGCAGGACGGTGGATTCTTTCGCAGTCGGCTGGCGGCCGGTGCAGAGTTGGAATCCGTAGGCGATGTGGGAGGCATCATCGCTGCCACCTTCTTTCCACATGCGTTCTCCCAGTGCTTTGGCGGCGGCCATGCTCATAGTTTCATTCAGCGTCATCAATGCCTGCAGCGGGGTGTTGCTCTTGGAACGGCGCATGCAGGAGCTCTCACCATTGGGCACGTCGAAGGTGCTCAAAAACGGATAGGGCGTGCTGCGGCGACGGAACACGTAGAGACTGCGGCGGAACTGGTTTTCGTCCTCATCCACCTTCCACGGAAAGGGCGCATAGCTCGCGGGCTTTTCAAAGAGATACGCAGGCGCTGGCGGCATGACGGGACGTCCGCCGATGGTGGGATTGAGCAGCCCACTCGCGGCTAGTTGAATGTCACGCACCACCTCGCCCTCCACGCGGAAACGCGGACCGCGCGCGAGCAGGCGGTTGTACGGGTCGCGCTCCAGGAGGGCGGGCGTCACATTGCTGGCCTGCTGATAAGTTTCGCTGCTGGTGATGAGGCGCAGCAGGTGCTTCGTGCTCCAGCACTGCTCCATAAATTCGACCGCAAGCCAGTCAAGCAGGGCAGGGTGGCTCGGCAGCGCGCCCTGCGTGCCGAAGTCTTCGGCCGTCTCGACCAAACCGGTGCCGAAAATCGTCTGCCACACACGGTTCACATAAGCGCGCGCGGTGGTGGGCGATTGCTTGTCCACCAGCCAGCGGGCGAAGGTGAGACGCGAGCCATCAGCATTCTTGGGCAGCGGATGGTGGAGCATGGCCGGAACGCCAGCGGTCACGCGATTGTCGGGCTTGAGGAAATCACCACGCTTGAGCACCGAGGTCATGCGCGGCTCCGCGCGTCGGTCCAGTACCAGGGTGGTGGTGCCTTCCGGATGCTGCTTCCACAGCGCTTCGATCTCATCATTCACCGGCTGCCATTCCGTCACGGTGGCGCGGAAGGCGGTGAACTCCGCTTTCTTGCCATAGAGCGGATCAGCTTCCGCATTCGGCGCATCCGTGATGCTGATACGGTAGCGCCCCAGGTTCATCGTCTGCAGGTCGTCGCTGTTCCAGCCGCCGTGCTTCATGCTCAGCGTCACACTCAGTTCGCTGTCGGGCTTGAGTTCGACGGGCTTCTCCAAAACGAATACAGCATTGCGCGGCACATTGCGTCGCCCCGGCCCGGCATTGATGCCCCAGGCGGTGTCTGCTTTGCCATCAATCGCATACGCGATGGGGCCGGTGACACGCTTGTCCTTCGTCAGATCCTGATCGCGCGCAAAGGGGGCAAGCGGTGAGTTCTCCGGCTCGCCATAGTCGGCACTCGCTTTGACAAACTTCAGCTTCGTCATCTTGCCGGCGATCTTCATCTCCGCGCTGAACTCCGTCAGCGCCGCCGTGCCCTTGAGCGAACGCCCAGGCCCATAGGCAGGCAGGTTGGGATCATTCATCAGCTCCAGGCGAAAGGCGCTGACGGTGCGTAGCGCAACCGTCCCGTTTGCAGCCGGCAAGTCGGAGGCTTGCGCTATAGGCTTCACCGCAAATTTCACATCGCTCTTCGTCGGCGCATAGCCTTGCGCGAGGATGCTTCCATCCGGCTGACGCAGGGCTTTTTCACCGCCGGAGGTATCATCTTCAAAAGCCAGCGTATGCCACTGCGGCTGCGCAGCCTTGACCGCAGCGACCCACGCTTTCATCCGCTGCTGCCAGTCGGGATGGTCATGCTTCAGCTTCGCTTCCAGTTCGGCGCTGCGCGTCAGCACCTGCGCCCGCTGCATCTGTTCGCTGCCGGTGTATACCACGCGCCAGGGCTCATCGTCATTGTTGAGGAAGGCAAACATGCGGTAGTACTCCTCCTGCGTGATGGGGTCGTACTTGTGGTTATGGCACTGCGTGCAGCCGATGGTGAGGCCGAGCACGCTTTTACCGAGAGTGTCCATGTGGTCAAACATCGCCTCCATGCGAAATTGCTCGGGGTCCACGCCGCCTTCCTCGTTGATCATCGTGTTACGCAGAAATCCGGTGGCGACGATTTGATCCTGCGTCGCCTTGGGGAGTTGATCGCCCGCAAGCTGTTCTATGATGAACTGGTCATACGGCAGATCGCGGTTGTACGCGCTGACCACCCAGTCGCGGTAAAACCAGATGAAGCGCATCGGGTCCTTTTCATAGCCATTGCTGTCCGCGTAGTGCGCGGCATCCAGCCAGTGCCGCGCCCAGCGTTCGCCGTAGTGCTGGCTGGCCAGCAGGTCGGAGGTCAGTTGCTGAAGGCTTGCCACCGGATCGTGTTGATGCGCCGTGGCAAAAGCGGCAATTTCTTCCGGCCTCGGCGGCAACCCCGTGAGATCCAGATGCACACGCCGCAGCAGCATTTCAGGATTCGCAGGCGGCGAGGGTTGCAGCCCTTCCTTGGTCAGACGCTCGCGGATGAACGCGTCGATGGGATGCTTGGCAATCGCAGGCACGGGTGGCCGCACCGGCGGCTTGAAGGCCCAGTGGTCGGTCTTCTTGTCGATGCTCACACTGGCACTCTCAGGCCACACCGCCCCCGCATTGATCCACTCCTTGAGCTTGGCGATTTCTTCGGCGCTCAGCGGGTCGCCTTTGCGCGGCATGCGCAGTTTCGGGTTTGTGCCCAGCACGGCGTGCAGCAGACGGCTGTCATCGGCTTTGCCGGGCACAATCGCGACGCCAAAATCTCCGCCCTTCAGCGCGCTCGGTTTGTGATCAAGCCGGAGGGCCGCCTCCTGCTTGTGCGCGCCATGGCATTGATAGCAGTGCTCGCTGAAGATGGGCTGGATGTCCTGGACGAAATCGACCGCCGCAGTGGCAGGTGCGGTGAGGAGCAGCAGGAGAAGGGCAGGGGAGCTTTTCACGAGGTGGATGAATACGCCGGTCCCGCATGCGAAATCAGCGCCTGCCGCATGGAGAATACTGTCAGAGTGGGGGCTGCGGCGGGCGCTCTCAGTGGCCTTTGACCGCAGCATCGCTCACTGCTGAAGCTTTAGCCGGAGCGGCGGCCTTTTTGTCGCTGCTCATCTCGGCGGGCACTTCCTCGCTGGGAGCTGGCCGGTGAATGACGGGCCAGAGGAAAAGCGCAATCACGACCACAGCGGCAAGGTTCAAGACCACAGCGGCGAAGAAACGACCGTTGGACATTTTCGGCCGAGCGACGGCTGGAGCCGCAGCGGCTGTATCCGCCGCCGCAGGAGCTGGCGCGGATTTCGGCAGGGCGGGCTTGGCCTTCGGTGCCTGAGGCGCTGCCGCAGGTGCTTGTGGCGCAGGTGCAGGCGCAGGCGGGGCAGGTTTGGACACCTGCGGCTGAGGAGCCGCCATCAGCGGCGTGGTCTGCGCACCCGCAGCCATCACGGGTGCCTGCTGCGGCTGGTAGGCAAAGCCGGTGTGCATGCTGAGCATCAGCATGTCCAGCGCCTGCGCTGCCGTCTGCGGGCGCAGGTGCGGCATGGGATTGAGCAGCCAGGCCAGCCAGTCGCGCAGCGGCGCATCCAGATCTGGCCGCATGTGGCTCAGCACATGGCCGGCATTGAACGCGTGCCAGTCTCGCATGACTTCCTCCACCGTGCTGCCTTGGGCCGGTGCGGCGTTCGTGGCGATGCAAAACAAACTGCCTGCTGCGGTGAAGAGATCGCTCTGCGTCGTCGGCGGATGGCCGGCATGCAGCTCCGGCGCACGAAACCACAGCGTCTCCGGCGGGTGCGACTGCCGCGCCAGCGAGAGGCCCCAGTCCTGCACCTGCAGAAACAAACCGCCGCCGGGGTGATCAGCGATGATGATATTACTCGGCTTCGGATCTCCATGTGGCTGGCGTAGGTGCTCGCCCACCAGCAGGGCATGCATGAGCTGCACCGCCAGCGCATGCAGATCGGCAGGCGTCGGTTTGCGCTCCGCGGCAAAGTTGCGGGCGTTCATCCCCGGCATGAATTCGGACACGATGGCAAACTCCTCCTCCGTCGGCAGCAGCGTGATGAGACCCGCGATCTGCGGATGCCGCATCTGCATGAGCGAAGGGGCCAGCAGTTGCAGCCGCTCTCGGTCCAGCGGATGCGGCGTTTCGCAGTCTGGCAGCAGGGCTTTGATAAGAACCTTGCGTCCTGTCATTGTCTCCACGCCGCGATACACTTTGGCGGAAGGTCCTGCGGCGATGATCTTTTCGGGCTGAAAGTGGTCGGGTTGCATTTTAGCGACGATTTTTCATCAGCATGACAAACATCCGGGGGCCAACGCAAGAGAAGATTGGCGTACTTGCACGCCGCCGCATCTGCCCCACAGTCGCGCCATGATGAAACTCGGACTCATTGGCTGCGGAAAAATGGGCGGCGCGCTACTGCGCGGCGTGGAGCAGGCGCTTGGCAAAGCCAGCCTGAACGTGGCGCTGAGCGATGTGATGCCCGAGGCCGTGAACGCCCTGCGGAAGTGCCTCGCCTGCAAATCCATCACCGGAACGCCGGCGGAAGTGGCGGCGGCTTCAGAGGTCATCATCCTCGCCGTGAAACCGGGAGACATGAAGTCGCTGTGCGAAGCACTCGCGCAGGTCAAAGGCTCGCGGCTCTACCTCAGCATCGCCGCCGGGATCTCGCTGGCACATCTCGAAACCTGGCTCGGCGGCAAGCAGCGCGTCATTCGCAGCATGCCCAATACTCCCGCGCTCGTCGGCAAAGGCGCTGCGGCCTTTGCACGCGGCAGCAACGCCAACGCCAAGGATGCCGCTCTCGCCGCCAAGATTCTCGGAGCCGTCGGCACGGCAGATGAAGTTGCGGAAAAGCTGCTCGATGCCGTCACCGGCCTCTCCGGCAGCGGCCCGGCCTATGTTTACACGGTGATCGAAGCCCTCGCCGACGGCGGCGTGCTCATGGGCCTGCCCCGCGCTGCGGCCCTGCGTCTCGCAGCCCAGACTGTCGCAGGCGCGGCGGAAATGGTGCTCACCAGCGGCAAACACCCCGCGTCCCTGCGGGATGAAGTCACCAGTCCCGGCGGCACGACCATCGCCGGACTCGAAAAACTGGAGCAGCACGGCCTGCGCAACGCCATGATCCAGGCCGTTCGCGCCGCCACAGAAAAGAGCAAGGTGCTGGGTTTGTGAACGTAGCCTGACCAGGCCCGGCGGCTGGTCCCCAGCCGCCTCCGCGCAAGCTCAGAACTGCGGCTTGAAATAGCCCAAGCCAGCCAGTGCGGCCCCTGCCATGGCGGCGATAAACACGATCAGCGGCGTGGCGATCACGCGGCGCTTCGCCAGCACCGGCAGGCAGCCCAGCACCAGCCAGAGGACGATTTTTGCGATCACCCAGTGCTGCGTGTAGAGCGAAGGCGAACCCTCAGGCTGCCCCTTGGACATCTTCGACAGCATGCCAAAGGCAGAGACCAGACTGATGAAGAGACCGAGGCCATGCCATATCATGGCCTTCTTGGCGCCTTCACTGGAAAGCAGGCCGCCAATGCCGATGAAAACAAGGATCAGGCCGATGAGATGGAGGTAATGATAAAACTGGAGAGACATGGCGGAGTCTGTGGCCCAAAGAGACGCCTCACACAAGTCCCGGGATGTTCAGAATTAAAGTTGCCTTTTGGCGCCGCAACAAGAGCACATGTTCCACACTCACAGCTTGCCAGCGTTTCTCACGCGCTCACTTTGGCTGCCATGAACGCGACGAACGATCCGCTGTGGCAGAAGCTCAAGGCCTTCACTTTCGACCATCAGGACGCGCTGACCTTCACTCAGCGTCTCGCCCGCGAAAACAACTGGCCGCCCGAGTTCGCAAAACGTGTGGTGGATGAATACCGCCGCTTCCTCTTTCTAGCCCTGCGGGCTGGGCATCCCATCACCCCCTCGGATGAGATCGACCAGGCCTGGCACCTGCACCTCGTTTACACACGGTCCTACTGGGAAGATCTCTGCCAGGGCGTCCTTGGTCGTCCGCTGCATCACGGTCCCACGCGTGGTGGCGCAGTCGAAGATCATCGCTTCGAAAATCAGTACACCGAGACCAAGGCCAGCTATGCCCGCTGGTTTGGCCAGGCACCTCCCGCCGACATCTGGCCATCGTCGGAAGTTCGTTTTGCACGCCAGGTGAGTTTCAGCCGCGTGAACACAGCAGCGTATTGGATGCTGCCCAAACAGCGCGTGCGCCGTGCAGCCGCCGCCTGCCTGCTGGCAGCGCTGCCACTGGCGACTCTGGCTGCATGCGCCTCCAAGATGAGCAATGTCAGTTTCGGTGATGTCTTTCCTTTCCTGCTCCTGCTGCTCGTCATCGGTCTCGCGATCAGGGCGGCACGCCGTGGCGGTAATGGCAAAGGAGGAGATGGCAGTGGCTGCGGTACAGGTTGCGGCGGATCAGGCGGCTCCAGCCATCACGACAGCTCTTCCGGCTGTTCTAGTCACCACGGCGGCTCTTCGGGGTGCTCCAGCCACAGCGACGGTTCCTCCGGGTGCGGTTCATCCGGCTGTGGCGGCGGCGGTTGTGGTGGTGGCGGAGACTGACTTTTGCCACGACACCTCCCCACAAAAAAAGGCGGCCCGCAAAGTGCGGACCGCCTCGTGAATCAATGCTGCTTGGAAGGATCAGCCCGCCTCAGTGACCTTGGCTTCGGCCAGTTTCGCCGCACGCTCAGCCAGCTCGATGTGGAACTGCTCCGGCGTCGGTGCCTCACCCGTGGTGCGGGTGCGGGCGAACCAGTCGGCAAAGATTTCACCGTCCTTGCGCTCCGCTTTGAAGGCCTCCAGAAAGGCGCGCACCTTGACCGGAACTTCTTCACCGAGGACGGTCTTGTATTCCAGACCCGCAAGGCGGTCGCCACGGACGCTGCCGCCCACAAACATCGCGTACTTGTTCGGCGAGCGGCCCACAAAGCCGAAGTCGGCGTTGTAAGGGCGGCCGCAGCCGTTCGGGCAGCCGGTCATGCGGAAGAGGATCGGCTCATTTTCGAGTCCCAGTTCGCGCAGCGATTCGTCGATCTTGTCCATGAAGCCGGGCAGGGCGCGCTCGGATTCGCTCAGGGCCAGGCCGCAGGTCGGCAGGGCCACGCAGGCGTGGGCCACTTTGCGGGCGCGGGTCATGCCGTCAGCATGCACGACACCGTGTTTCGCCAGGATGGCATCCACGGCCTCTTTCTGCTCGGGTGCCACATCGGCGATGATCATGTTCGTGTTCGGCGTGACGATCAGCGGCAGGTCCAACGTCTTGCAAAGGTCGATGAACGCACTGCGATACTGCGGGCCGTCTTCACGGTCCACGATGCGGCCCATGCTCACATAGACGGCGCAGTAGAGCTTGCCGTCGCCCTGCTCATGCCAGCCGAGGTTGTCTTCGACGCTGTCAAAGTGGAGCTCCTTGGCCGGGAAAGTCTCGATGCCGGGCAGGCGGCGCACGACTTCGGCCCGGAAGCCTTCCAGGCCCATGGTCTGCACGGTGTACTTAAGACGGGCGTTTTTACGCTCGGTGCGGTTGCCGTGGTCACGCTGGGTGGTGACGACAGCTTCGATCACATCGACCACATTCGCACGCTTCGCATACAGCATCGGCTGGCCCAGGAAGGGGCGCGTGCTCAGCTGCCCGTGGCTCATGCCAAAGCCGCCGCCGACGGTGATGGTGTAGCCTTCGACGGCACCGTCCACCACGTGCGGCACGAGGCCCACGTCCTGGGAGAAGATGTCCGCGTCGTTGCAGGGCTGGATGGCCACGCCGATCTTGAATTTGCGCGGCAGATAAACCTTGCCGTAGATCGGGTCATCGCCTTCCGGGGCCTTCGTGGCTTCACGGACGGCCGGATTGACCTCCGGATCGTGAGTCCACTCCGGTTCCAGCTTCTCGCCGTCCAGCCAGATGTCGGCATAGGCCTGACTGCGCCACAGGAAGCGCTGGCTGATTTCTTCCGTAAGCGTCTGAGTATCCGCATGCACAGCGTCTTTGATCGGTGCCGCCGGGCCCATCGTGTTGCGCACCACGTCACCGCAGGCACCCATGGTGCTGAGGCCGCTGTGGCAGACATTGTGAATGACCTCCTTCAGGCCGCCTTTGAGCACGCCGTGGAGCTGGATGCCCTGGCGGTTGGTCAGGCGCATATTGCCAAAGGCCTTGGCGCAAAGGTCATCATGGATGAGCCATTGTTTCGCCGAGATACGGCCGCCGGGCATCTTGCTGCGAATCATGAAGCTCCACGCTTTTTCGAGCTTGGCCTTGGTGCGTTCGGCGCGCACATCACGGTCATCCTGCTGGTAGGACCCGTGGTGTTTGAGCAGGATGTTGGAGTCCTCCGGGATGTTCGGGGTGCTGGTATCAGCGAACAGCTCGGCCAGTTGGCCACGGAGGCCGGCTGAGGCGAGTTTGATGTCTTCGACGGAGGCTTTGCTCATAAGGATTGGATTTGGGGGCTTTCAGTGTCGGCGAGGATGCCTTGAATGCAAGTGCTTGAGCCTAGGGCTTAGTTCTGAAAATCATGGCAAGGGTGCGTGACAAACGGGCGGCAAAGCGGTTACAATCCCCTCTCGATGAGCAGGCACCCCACACGCACTCTTCAAGCGACAGCCGCCTCGCTGCTGTTGCTGCTGAGCGGCTGTGTCAAAAAAAGCGAGTACGATGCGCTTCAGATCGAGAATCAGACTCTGCAAACGCGTGTCGATCAGAACAACCATCTCCTGGTGCAATCACAAGCAGATTTGTCCACGCTACAGGTGCAGATGCAGCAATTTCTGGCGGTACAGGCCCAGTTGCAGAAGACCCAGCTGGAGCTCAAGCAGTCTCAGGATGAGTTCAAGGCCTTGAAAACCCAGTTCGATCAGTTCCGCACCCAGCGCCGCAGCGCCATGGTCGGAAAGAAGTTCCCCACTCTGAATCTGGAGGATGGCAAAACCCTGCGGGAGGCGGAGATCACGGCGGTCAGCGCCGACGAACTTTCCATCCGGCATGCCGATGGCCTGGTCAAAGTCGCCCTCGCAAAAACCACGCCGGATCTGCGCTGGGAGGCCTGCTACGATCCTCTGGAGGCCATGGAGAAGGCGCAGGAAAGGATGCTGGCCAAAGCCCAGGAACTGGAAGCTAGAAGAGTGAGGGCGCTAAACAAACCGGCCCAGGCACCCCCGCCAGCCACGATGGCTCGCAATGCTGTGGATGTCCTCCGCACCCAGCTCGCCACCCAAAGGCAGCTCTTGAATGCTGAATATCAGGAGCTTGCAGCCAAAAACTCCTCCGCCATGCGTGGCTCGGAGTGGAATTCCTCCCAGCCGGAGGTCAGTCCGTTGCTCAACTCGCTCTCCGGCAGCCGCGCGGTGCTCGGCCTCAGCCGGCTGCAGTCCCACCGCAGCGCCATTATGTCCACCCTCCAGCAGTTGCGGGACCTCGACCCCGCCGCCCGCTGAACCGACGGAATCCTTAAAATAAGCTAGGCAAACCGCCCGTTTGATCGTTCCATATCGCTTTCAACCATGAAATTCAGCCTTCTCTCCGCCCTCGTCCTGACCGTCTCCACCGCTTCTGCCGTTGATTTCAAAACGCAGGTCGCGCCGATTTTTCGCACCAAGTGCTTCGCCTGCCACAGCACCACGAAGAAGGTCAAAGGCAAGCTGGCGCTCGATGACGCCGAACTGCCCAAGCAGATCGGTCCTGGTAAAAATATCATTCCGGGCGATGCCGCGAAGAGCACCATGTACGTCAACTGCACCTTGCCAGGCGACGATGCCGACGTCATGCCCCCCGAAGGCAAAAACAAGCTCACGGATGCCGAGCTCGACACTTTCAAAGCCTGGATCAACGAAGGTGCCAGCCTCACCGGTGGAGCCGCGTCTCCTGCGGCAGCCCCGGCTCCCCTGCCTCCTGCGGGTGGCGGCGTCCTGAAATGGACCAACACCGAAGGCAAAACCATCGACGCCGAGTTCATGGGCTTGGAAGGCGACAGCGTCTTGCTCAAAATCCCCGCCACCGGCACCACGCACATTCTGCCCCTCAGCAAGCTCTCCGCCGAAAGCCAGGCCCAGGCAAAAGCCGCGAAGAAGTAACGCCGCAGCTCTGGGCACATTCAAAAACGCGACAGCGTCGTGGAGTGCGGTGACAGAGATGCATGGCGCAAGCCTGCATCGGCGGCACCGCTTTCGCGAGGTCTGGCACGCTCTCCATCCGCATCCCGCCCTCCAGCCTGCAAAAGTGGTGTTGCGCCCAGGATTTTCAGCCCAGCACAAACACCGTCTCCGCCACCCGCTGCCCATTGATTTGCAGCTCCACCCGGTGCCTCCCCGTGTAATGTTTGCGCGTGGTGAAATCCCGCACCACCTGCGATTTCACCAGTTCAATCTCAGCATACGCGGGCAGATCAATCTCAGTCCACTTGAAAACCTTTTCCGCGCTGCCTCCGCTCGCTTTGACATAATGCACCACGTAGTCGATCGCCAGCCGCTGCGACCGGCCGGAGGTGGAAGTAAGCGCTGCCGTCAGCGTGAGTCTCTGCCCAAGCTCCAACCGTGAAGGCGAAGCCGCCAGCTTCGCCGTCACCTCCGCCTTTTTGCCAAAGCCAAAGAGCTTCAGCGCACGCGGTAGCCCGCGTTTGATCAGTGTGCGGCAGGCATGCTTGGCGATCCAGCGTAGGTGCTCTCGCCCCAGGTCCCAGGCTTCCAGGCGCTGCAAAACATAATCGTGATGATCCTTCGTGATGTCATTGAGATGATTGGCCACCGAGCGGCGCACAAACAGGGAGTCATCCTCCTTCAGCGCATCCAGAATCACCGCCGTGGGCTCTGGGTCACGCACCAGCGCCTGCAACCGCATGCCCCAGGGCAGGCGTGGGCGCGATCCCTCGCTGGCGAGTCGGCGCACCTTCTCATCGGCATCAGCAGTCCATTCGTGCAGCTTCTGCAAAGCACGCCTTTGATCCGCCACAATGAACGGGCGCACCGCAAACTCCGCCGAGCCAAAGACCGTGAAAAACCGCAGCGCATCCATCGAGAAATCGAAGTCGTGCAAACCAAACGTCGCCACGAAATCACCAAGGAAGATGGTCACAAACTCATGCCCGATGCGCGGCGCAAGCTTTTGCAGAGCGCGGACTTTTTGCTGATACGTTCCCGGCAGTGCAGCCTCAACGGCCACCGCACACTGGTGCACGCGCTCCATCAGGCTGCGGCCTTCGAGCCCATCGAGCACGGACTTCATAAAAACCTCGGCACGAAACTTCGGCGCGATGCTGGTGAGTTCCTTGGCGATGGTCCGGTAACGAGCGGCATCAAACCATTCTTTAAGCTGTGGCGGGGGCGAAGGTTCAGGGGGCATGATCAACGGGACTTCATTTCAGCTTCGCGAATACGGCCTGCATTTGCTCCAGACTGCCAAGCGTCAGCACAACTTCGTATTCAAACACGAGCCCCGGTTTCAACGCAAAGGTTTGGATCGGCGCGAGGTAGCTGCAGTCACCCTTGTTGCCATTTCGCACCCGGTAGCACGTCGCCTGCGTCGTATGCGGCATGAAGAGGCCAAGGCCGTTGTCCCCGGCATCCACCCAGGCGCACCAAGGTTCGCCGACGCGGAGGTACTCATTCGGAAAGCCGGGCTGCATGCGCGTGAGCTGCTTCTCCGCATTCACAAACACCAGCGTGTCGAGCCTCGGCGTCACAAACAGCGCCGGCAGTTCCTGATGCCGGGCCTTGTGCTCTTTTTCACCCGTGTAGGTCATCTTGAATTTCAAGCGCGCCAGTCCGCCGTCGAGACGCAGCCATTCCTCCATCACACACTCTGGCGTGAATGCCCCCGTGGCCCAGTGGTGCGGTTTCGTCTTCGCGTAGAGGCTCGTCTTGTCGGATTTTGTTTCCACCACTTCGGCAGGCGCGTTTTTCCAACTGCCGCCCTGCACCGGATTGTAGCGCCACGGCTTGCCGTTCCAGTCACTGCCGTCTTCATCGCCATAATACGACTGCTGCACGTAGCGTCCCACATCGTAGGCGTTGAGCAGATTCTCAGATGAGCCTGTGGCGGAGAACCAGCCGATGCAGGCCCCGGCACCCAGATTCACCCCGAGGCGAACGTGGTCGTTCTCAAGGTAGAGCCACTTTTCCTCCGCGCCAGCATGGGCGCCTGATAAGGACAATACGAGAGCGATCAGCCGGAGAAAAAGTTTCATGGCAGGCGCAAGACACGGATGTCTTTGAAGTAAAAAGTGCTTCCCGGATCATGCGCCTGCAGGGCGATCCCTCCGCCCTGCGGATCGATCAATCGTCCGGCTCGTTCGGGAGGGCGCGTGACCTTGTCCGGCTCGGTGTAGTCCACCACCGGCTTGTCATTGAGATGAATCATGATGTGCTTGCCGTTCACAGTGACGCGCAGCCGGAACCACTGGCTTTCATCGACGGGCGACTGACTCAGATCCACCACTGCATAGAGGCTCCCAGTCTTGCGCTTCTCCTTCGCGGTGCTGTTGAGCTGGATTTCGTAGCCCTTCGCGAGATGCAGCGCGCTGTCGCGCGTGGTCATGTCCGTGTGAATGAAAATGCCCGAGTTGGAGTTCGGCTCGCTGCGGCAGGTGGCTTCAAAGATGAAATTCTTGAAGCGCACGAACCCGACTTTCGTATCGCCCGCATAGAACAAATGGGCGCTGGGTTTGGTGGCATGCGCCCGGATGGCCCCGTTCACCACGGTGAAAGACTCCGGCATCACGTTGGCCCGCCAGCCGGTCAGATCCCGGCCATTGAACAGCGTGTGCCACTCCTCGGCCGCACGCAGGCAGGGGAGCGGGAGCAGCAGGGCAAGCAGGAGAATTCGGCGGCGCATCTGGGTCGGATTGGTTGGTTGCACGTTGGCGGCATCTCGCCCAAATCGCAAGGATGCCTGCAACTTCCCGCCGCCTCCACGCCTTCACCGAGTCCGTCATCCGCGCGATGACGCGCCTCTCGAACCAGCATGGCGCGATCAATCTTTCCCAGGGCTTCCCAGACTTCAATCCGCCGGAGGAACTCCTCGCCGCACTGGAGCGCGCCACCCGTGGCCCGTTTCATCAGTACGCCGTTACCTGGGGTGCGCCACGCTTTCGCCAGGCGCTCGCAAAAAAGATCACCCATTTCTCCGGCACTCCAGTCGATCCAGATCAAAACCTCGTCGTCACCTGCGGCAGCACGGAGGCCATGATGTGCGCCATGATGACCTGCTGCGAGCCGGGAGACAAAGTCATCGTCTTCTCCCCCTTCTACGAAAACTACGCCGCAGACGCCATCCTCTCCGGCGCAGAGCCCATCTACGTCCCGCTGCGTCCGCCGCAGTTTGGTTTTGATCCCGATGAACTCGCCCGCGCCTTTGCGCAGGGTGCCAAGGCCATCATCGTCTGCAATCCATCCAACCCCACCGGCAAGGTCTTCACGCGAGCCGAGTTGCAGATGATCCTCGATCTCGCCGAAAAGCACGACGCCTTCGTCATCACCGACGAACCCTACGAGCACATTGTCTATGCACCACATGAGCACGTGTACATGCACTCCCTTCCCGGCGCTGCGGAGCGCGTGATCGTCTGCAATTCCCTCTCAAAAACCTACTCCATCACCGGCTGGCGGCTCGGCTATGTGCAGGCCGCCCCGCACATCATCGCGCAGGCGCGCAAGGTGCACGACTTCCTCACCGTGGGAGCCGCCGCACCACTCCAAGAAGCCGCCGTCGCTGGACTCGAACTCCCCGACAGCTACTACCACGGCCTGCGCGATCTCTACACCGAGAAGCGCGATGTCTTCCTCAATCACCTCCGCGCCACCGGCCTGCCATTCACCGAGCCCCACGGTGCCTACTACGTCCTCATGGACATCTCATCCCTCGGCTTCCCCACCGACACCGAAGCCGCCGAATGGTTCGTGCGCGAAGTCGGCGTCGCCGGCGTCCCCGGCTCCAGCTTCTTCCGCGAACCCGAACACCGCTTCATCCGCTTTCATTTTGCAAAGCAGCTGGAGACGCTGAATGCAGCGGGGGAGAAGTTGCTGCGGGTGCGGCAGGGGAGGTGAGTCCTAGTCCAGTCCAGAATGCCAGCTTGGTTTTACTCTCCCGCCAACGTCAAGCAGAGCAGGCGCGGGCGAAGGACGCTACTTGCTGTCAGACAACCCACGAGCGGTTCGCCCAAAGGCTGATTGGGTCTTGCATAATGAACTTGCGGCCGGGTTTGAGTAATTTTGTTTTCTTATAGGGCTACTTTAGTGGGTTTCGGGTAGCCCAGCACCGAGTGTCGATATTGAAAATTATAAGAGCGTAAATATTCCAATAATACTTGTACAAAGCGCTGCCATGCTGAAAAGCAAAAGCACCAGACAAGACCCTCGTCCGGTAGCGACGGGGCATTCAGGGGAGATTTTGGCATGTGCTGTTTCAGGACATTCGCCGTGACGAATGTACTTGCAGGTACTGCGTCCCCCACCATCACGCCAAGAGTAGTCTTTGCCGCAATATATCGCTTGCTCAAAGACACGATAGATTCCGAATCCGCATTCATCGCATGATTCTCTGAAAAATACTTTGTGCTTTTCGTTTGGATCGCCGCAAGTCTTGCAGGTCAAGTACACGTGATGGTGATAGTTCTCGTCTCTAGCCTTATCGTATGAAAGTAATGTGTTGAAAAAGACATGTCCGCACACCTGACAGGTCACAGGCCCCATCTCCGCCAAACGTTCATTGCGCCAGTTTTTGCAACTATCGCAATGGCTGCCAGTGGGAATCCTTGTTCTACACCGTCTACACTCTGTTCCCAAAGGGTATTCCTTCTTACAGTCGCCATGCGGACATGTTAGTGCATTTTTGCTAACTTGGCGACCACAGTGAATGCAGGTTGTCAAAATTGCAGATGCCTCCGTCATACACGTCAAAGATTCATCTACGTACCGTTAATATGGGCTGCCTGTCAAGGAATTACAAGTTTGCCGCATAAGCCTGCAGCTCCCGATACTCCACCAGAATCCGCTTCACCGCCGCCACCGTCGCATTCACCTGCGCCTCCATCGGTGCCAGTGCAGGCGTCTCAAAGACAATCTCCAGCGCATGTGGCCGCTGCTCCGGCGGAGCGCTGAGAATCCCAAGATAGCCTTCTTTGATAATGCCGCGCGCAGCGAGGAAGCCGTCAATGATGTGCTGCTCATTGCGCGGCAGAAACTCACTCGCGGCTTGCAGCGCCGGTTCCAGCAGATGCTCGCTGAGCAGCGCACCGCTGACGAAGCCGTAGCAGCCGTCGGAGGTGTCATCCGAATGCAGCGAGATGATGCCGTCATAGCGTTCACGGCGCAGCTCGGTTTCCAGATAGACGACCTCGGGCTCGATCGAGCCAAACCAAAACTCACGGTTCAAATCCAAGCCGCTGTGGCTGTTCCGTGTGCCCAGGTTCCGGCCCGTGGGATTGCAGATCGGGAAGAAGTGCAGCTCATAGTCATGCAGTTCCTCCGGCCTCTCAGCAGCCCACGCGATCAGTTCATGAGTGGCCAGCGTGCCCGCCTCCTCGTCCCCATGAATGCCCGCAAAGATGCCGATCTTGATGCCATGCCCCGTTTTCACGGGCCTGCTGACACTCTTCGGGAGGAAGTTGCGTTGTTCTCTGGAATCCATTTCAATCATCAGTCGTGAAGCCTGCACATGCCGGCCAGTCAGCTGCAAATGGGATGGAAGCGTCATGCTTTCAAGCTCTGACTGGCGATCCCGGCATGGATGAAAAGATTTGAAAACCCGTCTCCGGCTGCGTTTCTTCCGCCTCTCCATCACATCCATGCGACTCTTCCCGCTTACCACCCTCCTCGCCGCGCTGGCTTTCACCGCCCGCGCTGAACTCAAACTTCCCGCCATCATTGGCGACAACATGGTGCTGCAGCAGAAGCAGACCAATCCGCTCTGGGGCTGGGATGCTCCCGGCACCGAGGTCACCGTGAAATTCGGCGATCAAACCAAGACCGCCAAGGCCGGTGCCGATGGCAAATGGACCGTGAAGCTCGATCCCGTACCTGCCAACGCGACACCCGCGACGATTTCAATCAAAGGCACCACCGCCAAGGAGCTGAAAAACGTGCTCGTCGGTGAAGTGTGGATCTGCTCCGGCCAGTCAAACATGCAGTGGAATGTCGGCTCAAGCTGGGACGCCGATCTGGAAATCGCCACCGCGAAGTTCCCAAACATCCGCCTGATCACCGTGCCCAACGTTGGCACTCAGGAGCCGCAGCAGGATTTTAAAGGCGAGTGGAAAGAGTGCTCACCAGCAACAGTGGGCAGCTTCAGCGCCGTCGGTTTTTTCTATGGCCGCGTGCTGCACAAAATGCTGGATGTGCCGGTGGGCCTGATCAACAACGCCTGGGGCGGCAGCGCCTGTGAGGCCTGGGTGAATCGCGCCGAACTCGAAAAAGACCCGCGCTTCAAGCTGCTCATGGACGGCACTAAAAAGAACGAGGCCCTCATCAAGTCCCCGGAAGCCAAAACCAAGTATGACGCCGATCTCGCCGCGTGGAACAAGCAGGCGGAAGAAGCCAAGAAAGCCGGCAAGCCCTTCACCACCCGTGCTCCCGGCACACCTGCCGCCTGGCTGAGTGGCAATCAGCGCCCTGCCAACATCTACAACGGCGCGCTGGTCCCCACCATCGGCTACGGCATCAAGGGTGCCATCTGGTACCAGGGGGAATCCAATGCCGGGCGCGCCTATGAGTACGCCAGCCTCTTCCCCTTCATGATCCAAAACTGGCGCAACGAGTGGAAGCAGGGAGACTTCCCCTTCTACTGGGTGCAGCTCGCCGACTTCATGGCCGAAAAAACCGACGCCGAACAGTCCACCGCCAGCTCCTGGGCCGAACTGCGCGAGAGCCAGACAAAAACCGAGAGCGCCATCAAGAACGGCGGCCAGGCCGTCATCATTGATCTCGGTGAGGCCAACGACATCCATCCCAAGAACAAGCGCGACGTGGCCGAGCGCCTCGCCCGCTGGGCCTTGGTGAAAGACTACGGCATGAAGCTGCCCTATCGCAGCCCCGAGTTCAAATCCGCTGAGTTCGCAGAGGGCAAAGCCACCGTCACGCTCGACACCTTCGGCAGCACGCTGCGAACCGTCGATATCAGCGAAGTGAAAGGCTTCGTGGTCTGCGGTGAAGACAAAAAGTGGGCCTGGGCCGAGGCGAAAATCACCGGCAAGGACAAGCTCGAAGTCAGCGCCAAAGGCGTCGCTAAACCCGTCGCCGTCCGCTACGCGTGGTCCGACAATCCCGTGTGCAACCTCTACAGCACCGACGGCCTGCCCGTGACCCCCTTCCGCAGCGACACCTTCGAGATGCTCACCAAGCCAAAGCCATAACAGGCACGCAGGCCGCTGATATCACGTGAATCATGGAGTCCCCCGGCATCACCGCCGGGGGACTTTTATTTCCGCGTCACGGCATTCCAGACGGCCTTGAATGGCCAGGCGATCACGCCAAAGATCGCGCCCGCCACGGCAGCAATCAAGCGCGCTGGGATCAAGAGCAGCCGCATCACCGGACGCAGCACGGCTTTGACCGCAGCGTTCTTCTCATAGGCCAGATGCAGCAAAATGATGCCGATGATGCCGGCAAATTTGACCGACTTCGCGATGTGGTAGTGCCCGTCCGCCTCGCCGACGATGCTCAAGCCGAACACATCGACCACCTGCTTGACGCTGCTGTCCCAATGAAGCTCCACTCCGAGCAGCAGCCCCACGAAGCCCACCAGCAGAAACGCCGTGTGCTCCAGCCACGGCTGCCGTTCCAGCAGCTTGATGCAGTAGCCCGCCACCAGCCGCAGGGTGATGATGCCCAGCGTCACGCCGATCCACACCAGCACCTTGCTGTCACGCGCAAAGGCCACGGCGGCCACCACGTTGTCAAAGCTCAGGCTCAGATCGAGAAAGGCGATCATCGCGATCGTATGGGCAAAGCTCTTTGGAATCTTCTTGGCTTTGCCATCACCCTCTTCGCCATCATCCTGATCCGCAAAATGCGAGCACATCAGCCACACGAGGTAGAGAGAGCCCAGCAGCATCAGCCAGTGGTTGCCCATGATGAGGCTGGCCGTGAGCAGAGCCACGATGCGGAAGCCATACGCCCCGGCGTAGCCGATGTTCATCGCCTTCTTGCGCTGCTGTTCATCCAGATGGGAGGCCATCGCCGCAATCGCCAGCGCGTTGTCCACGGAGAGCAGGCCTTCAATCAGGATCAAGGCCAGCACCACGGGGATGCCTTCTTTGACCGTGGTCCAGATGTCAGCGGCGGCGAGAAATTCGAGTATCATCAGCTTGTATGTATGCCGGACGAGTTACGGCTTTCCAGTACCAATTGGCTGTAAAGAAAAAACACCCCGTTTCGGCATGCGAAACGGGGTGTCAGCAGAAGCAACCGAAAGAAAACGGTTACGAGTAGGAGGACTCCACGCGCTGAGCCACGTCCTTGTAGCCGTAGTCGGCGTTGTAGATCTCCTTGAGCGCTTCCAGACTTCCCGGCTTGTCGCCCATTTTTTCCAGCACGTTGGCCAGTTCGTAGAGCACTTCCTTCTTGGTGGCGTCCATGATCAGGAGTTCCTTGGAGGCTTCCATGAACGAAGTTTTGGCAAGGTCGTTCATGTTCTTCCGCTCAAAGCAGCGCCCTAGCATGAGGATCGCCTTGATGCGCATGTTCGGGTTTGACTTCGCCTGCTGCAGCTCAGGGAGCGCCTCGCCATACATGCCGGCGCTGAAGTAAGCCTGGCCCAGTTCGAAGCGCAGGCCTTTATCCGTCGGATTGCGGTCCACACGGGTCTTCGCCTCGGCAATGACGACTCCGGCACGCTGGCGGCGGATTTCGGCCAGCTGCGCACGTTTGTCATCAATGTCAGGCGCATCGGGATCGGTCTCGATTTCGCGTTCGTAGTCCGTGATCTTCTGCTCCTGCACCTTGTCGCGGAGGATTTCCACCTTGCGCTGGAGCGCCACGTCACCGGTGTTTAAAGTGAGGGCGTAATCGTAAAACGTCAGCGCCGTTTCGAGATGGCCGAGACGCTCATAGAGATCCGACATGCGTTTGACGATGACGATGTTCCCCTGATCGGCGTTGTATTGTTCGATGGTTTCCGCGAGGAACTGCTCCATCTGCTCGTTCGTCATGCCCTGACGGCTGAGCATTTCCAGCTTCGCTGCCTCCCCAGAGTCCTTCATGGCGTCCTTGAAGTTGGCGGAGCCCCAGCCCTGATTTTTGATCGAGCTTTGCGCGGCGGCGTTCTTTTCCCCCTGCATGGCTTCCATGTCACGCGGGTTTGCTACGACGATGAGGCGGTACACTTCGGCGGCCAGCTCCGGCAACTTCTGCGCCATGTAATGCTGCGCAAGCTTGTGCATGTGCTTGGTGTTCTCAGGATGGCCGGCGCGGATCGTCTCCAGGGCAAACGAGCCCAGTTCCGGGAACTGCATCTTCATCGCGATCTCATAGAGCTGCTCGTTCGCGTTGAGGTTAAAGGGGTCCTTGCGGAACACATTCTCCTCCATGTCGGCGATGGCCTCGGCCGGCTCTTTTTTGGAGCTGGGCTTGAAGCCGCCCAGGCCAAAACTGAACTTCTTGCCGCCGATGCCGCCGGTGGCTTCGCCTTCAGCGCTGCGCAGCAGTTTGCGGCCGTCCAGAAATCCGACGTTGGCCGTCACGATCGGCAGCACCTGGTCGATGACGTACTCCCAGTTTTTCCGCTCGGCGGAAATAAGGGCTTTTTTCCAAAGGGCTTGGTATTTGGGGTCGAGTTCGGCTTCCTTGACAATCATAATCTTGGGGGCTTGAAGGGGTTGAGTGAATAGAGGGTGGCAGGCTACTTTTTCCCGCCACCAAACCATGCGGCGATGCCGCGTAGCTCCGCACCACTGCCTTCAGTCAGACCTTTCATGCTGAATCCGTGCTCAAAGAGCACCATCCAGACAAAGGTGGCGACGAGGAAAGCGAGGGTCCAGAGGACTTTGGAGAGAATGCGCATGCCGGATTTTCACCTACTCTATGAAGAAAACGGGGGGATCGTCCAGCACGGAGTTGCGCAGATGAAAAATGGCAGCCGGTTCATTCCTTTTCAAAAAGCAGCCGCAGGCTGTTCAGGCACACCACCACCGTGCTGCCCTCATGGGTCAATACGCCCAACGTGAGAGGCACGAAGCCGAAAAGTGACGCCACCGCCATCACGATCACACTGCCGAGGGAAATGACCAGGTTTTGCTGAATGATGCGCCGCGCACGCTGGCTGATGAGCCTCGCTGAGAGCAGTTTTTCGATTTTGTCCTGCATCAGCATCACGTCGCTCTGCTCCAGCGCGGCATCGCTGCCCCGCGCACCCATGGCCACGGAAACGTAGGCTGCCGCCAGGCTCGGCGCGTCGTTCACGCCATCGCCGATCATCGCCACCTTGTGGCCGGCCAGCGTCAGTTCACGGATGGCAGCCACCTTGTCCTCCGGGTGAAGTCCCGCGCGCACTTCCGCGATGCCGAGTTTCTCCCCCACCTCGATCGCCGCCGCCCGGCGGTCACCGGTCAGCATGATCGTGCGCACCCCCTCGGCCGCCAGTTTTTCCAGCACGGCCCGGCTGCCAGCCCGGATCTCATCCTTGAGCAGCACCCGTCCCACGATCTGCTCATGCAGCACCCAGACCTCGCTGAACCCCAGCGGTGCGTCTGGCACCCCTGCCAGCACCTCACCCAGGGCGCTGTCTTTCACGAGTTCCCGCCGTCCCACATAACTCAGCCCGCCCGCCGTACGTCCGCGCAGTCCCTGACCGGTGATCGACTGAAACTCGGCAAGTTTTTCCGTCACAATGCCCTGCCCCTGGGCGAATTGCGTGATCGCCCGCGCGATGGGATGATTCGAATTCGCCTCCAGGCTCGCGGCGATGCGCAGCACATCCTGCTCCCGGCCGGCGGGGAAGCTTTCGATTTTCGTCACCTTCAATTCGCCTTCCGTCAGCGTCCCCGTCTTGTCCATGGCGATGACATCGACCTCGGCGAGTTTTTCGATCGCAGCCCCGCCACGGAACAGCACGCCCCGCCGCGCGCCCCAGGCGATCGCCGCCAGAATGGCCGAGGGGATCGACAGCACCAGCGCGCAAGGGCTCATCACCACCAGCAGCGTCATGGCGCGGTAAAACGACGACTTCGATGCAGCAGTGTTTTCCAGCGGTGGAATACCAAATCCCAGCCACCACACGAAAAACATCAGCGTCACGACGCCGAGCGTGAGAATCGTATACCGCGTGCCAAAGCGGTCTGTAAACCTCTGGCTCGGCGCGCGCAGATGCTGCGCGGTCTGGATCAGCGTGATGATTTTCGCCAGTGCACTTTGCGTGGCCGGGCGGTCCACCCGCACCTGCACCAGACCCCATTGGTTCAAGGTGCCGCCGTAGATGGGCGCGCCCGTTTCCTTCGCAATGGGCATCGCCTCGCCGGTGAGCGTCGATTCATCTGCCGCCGTGGATCCCTCAATGACCGTGCCATCCACGGCGAAGAGCTCATCAGGCTTCACCAAGATCACCTCACCCACCTGCAGCGTCTGCACACCACGATCTACGGTCGTCCCGTCCGGCTGCAGCACATGCGCAAATTTCGGCGCCGCCTTCGTCAGCGCATTGATCTCCCGGTGTGTGCGGAACATCACAAAATGCTCCAGCGCGCCTGAGGTTGAAAACAGGAACAGCAGCAGCGCGCCTTCCTCCCACGCGCCAATCGACACCGCCCCGGTGGCCACAGCCAGCATCAGGAAGTGCACGTCCAGACGCCGCTCCCGCAGGTTTTCCCAGGTGTCCTTCGCGGCGTCCCACCCACCGGAAATCAGCGAGATGGCGAACAAACTTTTTGGCAGCCAGGGTGGTGCGGAGAAAAAACGCTCGGTGATGTAGCCCGCCAGCAGCGCCACGGCGCAGAGTCCCGCTTGCAGCGCCAGCATGCGCCATTCGTTGTCGCTCTCCTGCTCCATCTCATCCGGTTCCGGCCAGGCAAAGTCACGCCACTGCCAGAACTTCGGTGCCGTCAGGCAGGAGGGCTTTTCAAGTACAAAGGCGCCGTCCGCCTTTTGCTGCACATCCAGCATGCCGCTCCTCGGCGGCACCTGGCCGTTTTGCTTCAGCCACCGGGCGTCCACCGCCCGCAGCACCTCGGAGAGCTTGGCCTGCAGCAGTTCACCATCCACCTGTCCCAGCGTCGCCATCTCGACCCGCTTCGAATCGGGATTCAACCGGATCGATTCAATGGCCGGCTCCTCCAGCAGAAAATCCGCCAGCGCAGCCATCCAGGTGGAGGAGTCAGGAGAAACTGGCGTGGAATTCGGCATGCGTGTGAAAGTGGATCATTACTGACAAGCAAGCCGCGTGACAACCCCATCTTCCTCGTACATCATTTGCACATGATTCGCAGTCTCATCGCTGGATCGCTGCGTGTGTTTTCCGGTTCCGTCGCCCGCTGGCAGGGCTGTGCTCCAGAGCTGGTGCAGCGTGTGTATTTCGCCAATCACACCAGCAATCTAGACGGCCCCGTGCTCTGGGCCTCACTACCGCCGCCGGTACGTGCGGTCACCCGCATGGTCGGTGCCAAAGACTACTGGTCGGTGGGGCGCATGCGGCCCTTCCTCGCCTGCCATGTCTTCAATGCCGTGCTAATCGAGCGAAAAAAGCCCACGCCAGAGGCCAATCCGCTGCTCGAAATGGTCCAGGCCATGGGAGACCGCCACTCGCTCATTCTCTTTCCAGAAGGCGGCCGCCAGACCAGTCCCGAGCCGCAGCCCTTCAAGCCCGGCCTCTACCATCTCGCTAAAAAGCGCCCGGATGTGCAGCTCGTCCCCGTCTGGATGGAAAACCTCAACCGCATCCTCCCCAAAGGCGAAATCCTGCCTGTGCCCGTGCTCGGCAGCGTCACCTTTGGCGAACCCATCCGGCTGGAAGATGGCGAATCAAAACTGGATTTCCTCGTCCGCTCTCGTGAGGCCGTGCTCAGGCTGCGGCAGTAACAGGAACTCTTATCGGCCTACTTCAGCTCCTTGATCCTCACATTCCGATACCACACCGGCAGCGCCTCGTCCTGAAAGGCGATCTGGCCTACATTCGGACAGCTAGCCAGTTTGATGTCATCAAGAATGGCGTCGATGACCTGCTCCCCATTGAAGACCACCTTCACGCTGCGGCCTTTGACCGTGATCGTGTAGCGATTCCACTCCCCAGCCGGCTTCACCATGTTCTTTGAAGGGCTGATCCCATGCACGATGCCGCCACAGTCATGGTGCCCCGGTTTTTCCAGGCCATAGGTGTCCAGGATCTGCACCTCGAATCCGGTGTCCACCGGCTTCTTCATGTCGCCCACGCGCATGAACACGCCGCTGTTGCCCATGGCGTTGATCTTGAATTCGAGGTCCAGCACAAAGTCGCCATACTGCTTTTCGGTGGCGATGTAGGCATCATAGCGCTGCCAGCCCTTTTCGCCTTCACGCGGGTGCAGCGTGAGGCTGCCATCGGACTCCACGACCCAGTTTCCCGTCGTTTTCCACCCCGTGAGGTCCTTGCCATTAAAGAGCGGGACGAAACCCGCCGCGTCAGCCGCAGGGTGCGGGTCTTCGGCGTGGAGGGACACAGCGAGGCAAAGGAGCGCGAGGCGGGAGGCGAATTTCATGGGTGTCAGCTTCAAACGGCCGCCAAAGCCAGATAAATCCCCGTTTGACATATGGGCAACTATTTGGAACATATCAACGTATCCTTATACGTTGATTCGTTCTCTTTCACCCTAACCTGAACCCACGCCAAAACCTCATGTCCGACTTTAAAGTAAAAGACATCGCCCTCGCCGAATTCGGCCGCAAAGAACTCGACATTGCTGAGAGCGAAATGCCCGGCCTCATGGCCACCCGCGAGAAGTACGGCCCGAAGAAGCCCCTCGCTGGCGTCCGCATCACCGGCTCCCTGCACATGACCATCCAGACCGGCGTGCTCATCGAGACGCTCAAGGAACTCGGTGCCGACGTCCGCTGGGCCTCTTGCAACATCTTCTCCACCCAGGACCACGCTGCCGCTGGCATCGCCGCCACGGGCACTCCTGTCTTTGCCTGGAAAGGCGAGTCCCTCGAAGAATACTGGTGGTGCACCTGGAAGGCCATCATCTTCCCAGGCGACAAGGGCCCGGAACTCATTGTCGATGACGGTGGCGACGTGACCCTCCTCATCCACAAGGGCTATGAGATGGAAAACGGCGACAAGTGGGTCGATTCCCCCTCCGACAACCACGAAGTGAAGGTCATCAAGGACCTCCTCAAGGAAGTCGCCAAGAACCAGCCCGGCATTTTCCACACGATCGTCAAAGATCTGAAGGGTGTCTCCGAAGAGACCACCACCGGCGTGCATCGCCTCTATGAAATGGCCAAGGCCGGCAAGCTGCTTTTCCCTGCCATCAACGTCAACGACAGCGTCACCAAGTCCAAGTTCGACAACCTCTACGGCTGCCGCGAATCCCTCCTCGACGGTATCAAGCGTGCCACCGACGTCATGATCGCCGGCAAGGTCGGCGTCGTCTGCGGCTACGGCGACGTGGGCAAAGGCTGCGCCGCTGCTCTTCGCGGCATGGGCGCCCAGGTCATCGTCACCGAAATCGACCCTGTGTGTGCCCTCCAGGCCGCCATGGAAGGCCATCGCGTCATGCCCATCGAGGACACCCTCGGCTACGGCGACATCTACGTCACCACCACCGGCAACAAGGACATCATCACCCTCGCCCACATGGAGAAGATGAAGGACCAGGCCATCGTCTGCAACATCGGCCACTTCGACAACGAGATCCAGGTGGACAAGCTCAACAACCGCACGGACGTCAAGCGCCTCAACATCAAGCCCCAGGTGGACAAGTACACCTTCCCGGCCGGCAACAGCATCTTCATGCTGGCTGAAGGCCGCCTTGTGAACCTCGGCTGCGCCACCGGCCACCCGAGCTTCGTGATGAGCAACAGCTTCACCAACCAGACCCTCGCGCAGATCGAACTCTGGGCCACCAAGGACAGCCGTCCAATCGGCGTCACCGTCCTTCCGAAGAAGCTGGACGAAGAAGTCGCCCGCCTCCACCTCGCCAAGATCGGTGTAAAGCTCACCACCCTTTCCAAGGACCAGGCCGACTACATCGGCGTCCCCGTCGAAGGCCCCTACAAGACCGATCACTACCGCTACTAAAGTAGCCCAGTTGTGCCGCAACTGCGCAACACCAATTACCCCCCAAAACCACGAGGGCGGCCAGCAATGGTCGCTCTTTTTTTGTCGGCTCGCCGGGAGACATCAGGACCATGCCGGACGCACGACTCCATCAGCTACGGCACTGCGGGCTTTAAGCGCCGAGTCATGGAAAACCTGTCATTGCCAGCACGGCAATGAGTGCGAATCGATTAGAAGCCTGAGCAGTGCGCAATCCACTGCCCATTCCTTTGTCAGTCCTAGCTCTTGCGGCTCGCAGGGGCTGGCTTGGGCTTTTCCTTCTTCGGCTTTTTGACTTCCTTTTTGTGAGCGTTGTTACCTTTGGCCATAATAATTCGCGTGTTGTTGGGTGCGTCGGGAGTGTGGCGGAACTGAGCGCGCCTTGCAAGACAAGGCTGGCGACATTTTGAAGTCCATTGAAGGGCTGGCGTAAGTCGCTGTAACGAACGGCGCGACAGGGTTATAGCGCCTACTAAATATTTATTTACCACTCATGGGTGTAATTAAATTTACTTAAGACTCGTTCAAGTACACATGAGTATTGCACGTTATAATGACTGGAGCATAATAGATGTGTCACCGATGACCAAATAACCATCACACCGGTCATGACGCTTCCTCTGCTTTCCCATCGCCACGGCAGGCACCTTGTCTGCGGGCAGCCAGGGTTGAAGTCGCAAAAATACTCACTCCGCGGTGCAAACATAAAAGGGGAACAATAGCAATGAATCCTCTGCGCTGGCAGCCGCCTTGGACGGCATTGCTGCTCCCACTGCTTGCCCTCGGCTTGCAATGGCTGTGCTGGTCCTGGTTGCAGCCGCTCGTGTGGTTTCTGTTCTTTCCGGCTGTCTTTGTCAGCTCCTGGATGGGAGGCCAGCGTGGCGGAGTGTGGGCCACCGTTTTTTCCACGGCCTTGGTGTGGTGTGTTTTCATCGCCCCTGATTCCTCCATCGGAAACAGGTACGCTCATGTACTGCTCTCGATGGGAGGGTTCCTTGGCATGGGCCTGCTGGTGAGCCGGCTGCAGCGCTCCACAGGCCAGCAGACGGAGTCGGCGCTGCGCCAGAGTGAAGCACGATTCGTGAAGGTCTTTCAGAGCAATCCTGCGGCCATGTGCATCACCACCATCCGGGAGGGCCGCTTCATCGAGGTCAATGAGCGCTACTGCCAGTTGTTTGATTACACTCGCGAAGAGCTGATCGGCGAAACGTCCGTCAAGCTGGCGTTGTGGGATGCTCCTGAAACACGCACCGCCGTGATGAATCAGCTTCAGGCCCAGGGGTCTGTCCGTGATCACGAGACGCAGTTCCGCTGCAGGAACCGCAGGCGCCTGGATGCTCTGATTTCCATGGAGCTCATCGATTTTCCTGGCGAAACTGAGCCGGTGGTGGTTTCCATGTTTGCTGACATCACGGAACGCAAACGTGCCGATGCGGCGCTGCGGGCAGGTGAGGAATGGCTGCGCCTGATCACCAATCTCGTGCCGCATGGCATCTTCGCCAAGAACGCCGCCGGTCGTTACATCTTTGCCAATCCTGCGCTGGCCGAGACCTGCGGCCTTACCTTGGAAGACATCCTGGGCAAAGACGATTTCGCCCTGGTCTCCGACAGGAAGCAGGCGGAGGCTTACCAGTCAGATGACCGCGCTGTCATGGATTCTGGCGTCACGAAGTTCATTGCAGAGGAGTACAATACCGATCTGTCAGGTCGCACGCGTGTTCTCCAAACAATCAAAATGCCATTCACGGTGCCTGAAACCGGCGAGCGTGCGGTGTTTGGCGCGTGGGTGGACATCACCGGGCGCAAGCGCGCCGAAGAGGAGGTGCAACGCCTGAATGCGGAACTGGAGCAGCGCGTGGTGGAGCGCACCAACCAGCTTGAGACCGCCTATGGCGAACTTCTCAGCAGCCGGGCGGAGCTCAAGAGCGTCTTTGAGTCGCTGCCGGGGCTCTACCTCGTGCTCACCCCTGACTTCAAGATCGTGGCCGCGAGCGATGCCTATTTGCAAGCGACCATGACGACACGGGAAAACATCATCGGGCTGGGGCTCTTCGAAGTCTTTCCTGACAATCCAGACGAGCCTGGTGCCACGGGCGAAACCAATCTTCGGGCCTCGTTGGGTCGTGTGCTGGAACAGGGCGTGCCGCACAACATGGCTATCCAGAAATACGACGTTCGGAGACCTGACGGCGTGTTTGAAGAGCGTTACTGGAGTCCGATCAACTCTCCCGTGGCCGGCAGGGATCGGAAGATTCAGTACATCATCCATCGTGTGGAGGAAGTGACGGAGTTCGTGCTCAGAAAGTCACAGACTGGAGGTGAAGACGCCGGGCTGAACACCCGCATGGAGCAGATGGAGGCGGAGATTTTCCAAAGCTCGCAAAAGGTGCAGGCGGTCAACATGCAGTTGGAAGCGGCAAACAAGGAACTGGAGTCTTTTTCCTATTCGGTTTCGCATGATCTGCGCGCTCCCTTGAGAGCCATGGATGGATTCTCCCGGGCGGTGCTGGAAGACTACGGCCCCCAGCTGCCGCCCGATGGCCTCCGCTATTTGCAGATCATCCGTACCAGCGCACAGCGCATGGGAAATTTGATCGATGATCTGCTGAGTTTTTCGCGGCTGAGCCGGGCGACGTTGAGCAAACGAACCATCGATACCACCATGCTCGTGAAGGATGTCCTCGAAGAACTGCACAGCCAGCGTGAGGGCCGTCAGGTCGATCTGCGCATCGCCAGTCTGCCCGCATGCCAGGGAGATCCCGCCCTGCTGAAACAGGTTTGGATCAATCTGCTTTCCAATGCCATCAAGTACACCCGCAAACGTGAATCCGCTGTGATCGAGATCGGCTGCAAGACGGAGGGGAGCATCAACATCTATTTTGTGCGCGACAACGGCACGGGCTTTGACATGCGCTACGCCCATAAACTCTTCGGCGTGTTCCAGCGGCTGCATCGTGCGGAGGACTACGAAGGCACGGGCGTCGGGCTCGCCATCGTGCAGCGCGTCATCCACCGCCATGGCGGCAAGGTCTGGGTGGAAGCCGCCGTGGATCAGGGAGCCACCTTTTATTTCACGCTTGGAGGAGAAAAACTGTCATGAACGATTCACACATCATCGAAATCCTGCTGGTCGAGGACAGCCTCGAAGATCTGGAGCTGACACAACGCGCTCTGCGCAACGCCAACCTGGGCAACCGCATCCAGATTGCCCGGGACGGCGCGGAGGCGCTGGAGTTCATCTTCTGCGAGGGCCCTCACGCCGGGCGGAAGATTGAGGACACCCCCAAACTCATCCTGCTCGACCTGAAGCTGCCCAAGGTGGACGGGCTGGAAGTCTTGGAGCGCATCAAGAGTGACCCTCGCACCAGGCACGTTCCGGTCGTGGTCCTCACCTCCTCCAAAGAGCAGGTCGATGTCGTCAAAAGCTACCAGCTCGGGGTCAACAGCTACATCGTCAAACCGGTGAACTTTGAAAGCTTCACCACCGCCGTGCAGGAGCTGGGCATGTACTGGCTGCTGCTCAATCAACCACCCCAAGTTGGATAAATCACATGAGCCAGCCCCTGCGTGTCCTGCTTGCGGAGGACAATCTCAATGATGCCGACCTCGTCCTGCGCGCCCTGCGTCAGTCGGGCTTTGAGCCCGACTGGCACCGTGTGGAGACAGAGCCAGACTTTCTCCGCCGGCTCCAGCCCGATCTCGACATCATTCTTTCCGACTACGACATGCCGGCATTCAATGGCCCGCATGCGCTCGAGCTGCTGAAGCAAAGCGGCATGGACATCCCGTTCATCATCATCTCCGGCACCATCGGTGAAGACGTGGCCGTGGAGATGATGCGGCTCGGAGCCACCGACTACCTGCTTAAAGACCGCCTCGCCAGGCTGGGCATTTCCATCCGGCAGGCCCTCGAGCAGGGCAGGCTCCGCAAGGAGCGCGTCAAAGCCGCCGAGGCATTGCAGCAGAGCGAGCAGGAGCTTCGGGCGCTCGCAGGGGAATTGAAAATCGAACGGGCGCATCTCACCGCCGCTCAGACCGTGGCCAAAATGGGCAGCTGGGACACAGACCTCTCCACGCTGGCCGTGACCTGGTCTGCCGAGACCTATCGCATCTTTGAAGTCTCCCCCGAGCAGTTCCAGCCGACGCACCAGAACTTTTTAGAGCTCGTACATCCTGCAGACCACGCTGCCGTGGACCTGGCTTTCAACCAGTCGCTCGATCAGCACTCCGTAAACTCTCTCGAACACCGTCTCCTGATGCCCGATGGCAGGATCAAGTTCGTCGAAGAGCAGTGGCAGGTCTTTCATGATGAACAGGGCACCGCTCTGCGTGCTCTCGGCACCTGCCGGGACATCACCGAGCGCAAACAGGCCGAAGCGGAACTGCGCTGGAAGACTGCCTTTCTGGAAGCCCAGGTCTCCGCCTCCATTGACGGCATCATCGTCGTGGACCCGCAGGGCCGGAAGATTCTGCAAAACAAGCGGATTGCCGAAATTTTCCAAATCCCCGGGCAAATTGCCGACGACCTGGACGACAGCGGCCAGCTCCAGTGGGTCATCTCCAGGGTCGCCAATGCCGAATCGTTTGAGGCGGGGGTCAGGCACCTCTACGCTGACCGGGATGCCATCGGTCGTGATGAGATTGAACTGAAGGACGGCACCGTGCTGGACCGCTACTCTTCTCCCGTCGTCGGCAGTGACGGCCAGTACTACGGCAGAATCTGGGCCTTCCGTGACATCACCCAGCGCAGGCAGGCCGAGGACGCGCTGCGGGAGAGCGAGGAGCGCTTCCGCCAGATTGCCGAAACCATCCAGGAGGTCTTCTGGATCACAGACGCCGCGCGGCAGCAGATGCTCTACATCAGCCCGGCTTATGAACGCATCTGGGGACGCTCTTGCACCAGCTTGCAAAGCACGCCGCAAAAGTGGTTCACGGCCATCCACCCGGACGACAGGGAACGTGTGCTGCTTGCTGTGACCACCCAGCAAACGGAAGGCACCTACGATGAGGAATATCGCATCATCCGGCCGGACGGGTCGCTGCGCTGGATTCGTGATCGCGCCTTTCCCGTGGGCAATGCCCAGGGGGAGATCTACCGTGTGGTCGGTGTGGCGCAGGACATCACCGAACGCAAACGCTCCAGGGATCAGTTGCGTGAGCAGGCCTCGCTGCTGGACAAGGCCCGTGACGCCATCATGGTGCGGCATCTCAAGCACGGAATCACGTACTGGAATAAAAGTGCCGAACTGCTCTACGGCTGGACCGCCGAAGAAGTCAGAGGGCGTCACACGGGCGATTTTCTTTATCGTGACTGTGCTGCTTACGAGCTGGCGATTGCGGCTGTTCTCAGCAAAGGGGAATGGTGCGGCGAGATCCAGCAGATCACCAAGTCAGGTGCCGCCGTTTTAATCGAAGCACGCTGGACTCTCGTGCGTGATGAAGCTGGCCGTCCTCAGGCCGTGCTCGCCATCAACAGTGACATCACCGAGAAAAAGAAAATGGAGCAGCAGTTCCTCCGTGCCCAGCGCATGGAAAGTATCGGCACGCTGGCCGGCGGCATCGCCCACGATCTCAACAACGTGCTGGCCCCGATCCTGATGTCGATCGAGCTGCTACGGCTCACCAGCCGCGATGAACGCGCCCGCGCGGTGCTTTCCACCATCGAGACCAGCGCCAAACGCGGTGCGGACATGGTGAAGCAGATCCTGACCTTTGCCCGCGGCGTGGAGGGAGATCGCGTCGTCATTAATATCCGGCACATCATCCAGGACATGCAGCACCTTGTGCGGGACACCTTCCCAAAGGAGATCGTTTTTCGCGCGGAACTCTGTGGGGATCTGCCCTTGTTTTACGGCGATCACACCCAGGTCCATCAGGTGCTGCTGAATCTGTGTGTCAATGCCCGCGATGCCATGCCCAAGGGCGGCACGCTCACCGTCACCGCCACCAGCCTTCAGGTGGACGACAACTACGCAGGCATGACTCCCGGCTCCGTGCCAGGGCGTTACCTCATGGTCAAAGTCACGGACACCGGCACCGGCATCCCTGCGGAAGTGGTGGACAAGATTTTCGATCCCTTCTTCACCACCAAGGATCACGGCAAAGGCACGGGTCTTGGTCTCTCCACGGTGCTCTCCATCGTCAAAAGCCACGGCGGCTTCCTCAATGTGTACAGCGAGCCCGGCAACGGCACCACCTTCAGCATCTGTCTTCCTGCCATGGATGCTCCCGAAGGTGCGGCTGCAAAGGGGCAGGACGAGACGCACCCGCGTGGAAACGGGGAACAGATCCTCATCGTGGATGATGAAGCCGCTGTGCGCACTATCACCCAGCAGACGCTGGAAACGTACGGCTACCGCGTGCTCGTCGCGGCAGACGGCACGGAGGCCGTGGCGCTCTATTCGATTCATCGCACGGACATCGCCGCCGTCGTGACGGATATGATGATGCCGGTCATGGGTGGTCAGGCCACCATTCAGGTGCTGCAGCGCCTCAATCCCGCAGTCAAAGTCATCGCCGCCAGCGGTCTCGCCAATGAAGGCAGTGCTGCCCGGGCCATCTCCATGGGGGTGAAGCACTTCCTGCCCAAGCCCTTCACGGCCCAGACCATTCTGACTGCGCTCAGGCAGGTGCTCAGCGACCGCTCATAACCCCCCCTCACGCCTCGCCGGTTTTTCTGCCGTCCATGCCCCAGACCTGGGCATAGTGATGCGCGAGACGCAGCTTCTGCGCGGCGCGCACCGAAATGACGAAGGGATACAGCGCCGGTTCACCGAGGCTGTGGGAGATCTCATTGAGCACCGTGGAGAGGCACATCCAGCGCTGCAACCAGGCAAGGAATTCACCATCCGCAGCCGTATCGGTCGGCAGCATGGCCGGCAGCACTCCTGACTCCACCGGCAGCAGGACGAGTGGCAGCGCGATGAACTGCACCTGGATGCCCAGGCTCTCACAGGTTTCCAATCCATCGAGAATCTGCAAATAATGCGCCCACGTCTCCGCCCAGTCCTCCCAGGGGTGTGAGGCCGCATAGGCGGTGATGTAGTTCTGCCCCCAGTCCTCAGGCGCCCCGTTCTGGTAATAGGTGCTGAGAGATGCGGCGTAGTCGCGCCATTCATCCCCGAAGCGTTCGCGAAACGCCAGCCGCAGCGGGTCATCCCACGCCAGTTCGGACAACTGCCGCTGCCACAGGTAGTGCGCGCTCTCATGGCGGAAGTGCCCCAGCAGGGTGCGGCTGCTTTCTCCCAGCTGCTGGCGGTTGAACTGCCGGTAGGTGTCATCCGCCTCTTCCAGATTGACCGTGATCACCCCGTTGAGATGCCCCGTCGTCACGGTGGGATTGGACAGCGTGCTCACGATGTCAAAGGCGAGCCCGTTTTTGGGATCATCCTTTTTGGTGGGCAGGCTGATGCCCAGATGCAGCAGCGTGTAGATCAGCCGCCGTTTCGCCATCTCCATGCGCGCCCAGAGCGCGCGGTTCCGGTCCGCGCTCAGATCAGGGATCGTGCGGTTCATTCGGCAGGCCACGCAGAGCACACCGGTGGCGCTGGCCGGCAGCAGCCAGTTGCAGACATTGTGCTTCACCCCGTTCTGGCAGCGCTTCATCGGGCTGTCAGGTCGCACGCGCTGCATGGTGCCGCGTTGCGGATCATAGCCCACATCACTGTTGCACTTCAGGCAGCGTGAGCTGCCGAAGAAAAGAACGTTGCCGCATTCGCAGGTGAATCGTTGCATAAAAAGAACTGCCTCCTCGGCTCAAATCGAGCCGTTGTCATGTGATGGTTCATCGGGCCTGCTCCTTTGCGCGGATGGAAAAAGCACTTCTGCCTTCTCCGGCTTTCCGTCCGCAGATCCATGCTCCCGGGCCAATGGAGGCAGGTCGAGCCCCGGCAGCGCTTCTTCGGTTTTGGGGCGAACGACTTCCCCAAAGGCGAATCCTGGATCAAAAGCATCGAATTCCGCCGCCTCGACGCCCAGAAATAACGATCACGCAGCGGCGTTTCCCTTCAGGGGTGCGCGCACATCCTTCGCTTTCGGATTCATCGCCGTGATGCTGTTGAGGAAGCTGATCGTCACATTGTCATCGTCAAACACGCATGTCACTGTGTCGCTGTGCGGTGTCTCATAGTAGCGCCACTGCATCACCAGCGTCCGGTCATCCGTCCACGCTGCGCTCGCGGCGATCTTGGAGAGTGGCGTCTGCTTCGGCATGCCACCCGAGATGAGCCGCGGCGGCGTGCCCGGGAAGGCGGCCTCGCAACGCTGCCAGGATTCAAATCCGCAGATGATCTTGTGATCGTCGGCGGTGAAAGAGCAGGTGTCGTCTTTGAAGCCCATGGCGGCCGTCTTCAGACCGAGGTCGTTGGTTTCCAGTCGGAAGGTGCGATCCTTGGCCGCAGGCGATGTCTTGCCACCTTGCTGTGGCATGAGGTTGAGATTTAACGTGCGCTTCATCCCCTCGCCGATGGGTGCTCCGAAAGCTGGCAGCAGATGCTTCCACACCAGATCAAGCTGGCCCTGCATGTTCTTGTTCTCACTCGTCATCACGATCACCGCATCTTGCTCCGGCAGCACGATCGTGAACTGACCAAACGCCCCATCGCCCCGAAATCCTGTGCCCTGGCAGCGCCAGAACTGGTAGCCGTAGCCCTGCATCCAGTCGTTCTTCGCCTTGGGCCGGTCCGGCTTGTCACCACCGGGCTGCTGAATGTGGAAGCGTGTTGCCTCCTCCACCCACGCGGCAGGCAGCAGTTGCTCGCCGTTCCATTTTCCTTTTTGCAGCAGGAACTGGCCAAATTTCGCCATGCCCTCTGTCTGAATGCTCAGCCCCCAGCCGCCGGTGTTGATGCCATGCGGGCAGGTCTCCCACTTCATCCCCTGGATGCCCAGCGGTGCAAACAAACGCGGCGTCAGGTAGTCCAGCACCGTCTGGTGCGTGAGCCTCTGCACAATGGCGGAGCACATATACGTGGCGGCGCTGTTGTACATGAACTGCGTGCCCGGCGCGTGGGCGATGTTCTGCGCCAGAAACGCCCGCGCCCAGTTCTCCTCTTTCACCATCACGCCCGTCGGTTCCTTTTCATTCCCCGTGGCCATCGTCAGCAGATCCTTCACCCGCATCGCCGCCAGATTCTCGCTGATCGTTGCCGGCAGATCATCGGGGAAAAACGAGACCACCTTGTCTTCCACACTCAGCTTGCCCTCGGCCACCGCAAACCCCACCGCCGTGGAGGTGAAGCTCTTGCTCATCGAGTACATCGTGTGCACGAACTCCGGTCCATACGGTTTCCACCAGCCCTCCGCGATCACCTTGCCATGCCGCAGCATCATGAAGCTGTGCAGTTCAAACTTTTCTTTTTCCACCGCCGCCAAAAACTCCAGAATCCTCTCGGAAAACACCCCCTGCGATTCCGGCGTGCTGCGCGCAAGCTGGTCGGGGGTCGCTTCGGCGAAAGCCTGCGGAATCCACAGGCTGAATGGCGTGAGGCTGGCGTAGCGAAGAAAAGAACGGCGGGAGGTGGTCATGGGATGAGATTACAACGGCGCATGTGCAAATGACAAGCCCTCCTCAAGCCGACGGCTTGGCCGCTTCCACTTTCACCCCGCTCATCGGATCATGCGTCACCGCATCCCAGGCGAGTTGTTGCAGCAGCGCATTGAGTTCCGTCGCCTGCGGCGCATCTTTCAGAGCCGCCGGCACCGGCAGTCCAACAGGGCTGCGCTGGTAGATCGCGGCAAAGTGGCAGTAAGTCACCAGCACCGACAGCGCTGGCATCGGATGACCGAGATCATCCTTGAACAGATCCGCCTGCTTCGTGATGCCCGGCGCCTTGCCTTCGATCACACGCTCGCGCAGCGCAAAGACCGCATCACCCACGGGGATGATGTGGACAGCCTCCTTGCCCACGGCCGTGTTGAGCGCCGTCACCTGGGCTTCGAGTTGGGTGTTCCATTGCTCGCGTTGCATCTCACGCAGCTTTGTCAGGCTCTCCACCGTGGCGTCATTGCGCATGGCATTGTGAAATTCACCCGTCAGGTTGCCATCCTTCGCGGGCCAGGAGGCCTGCACCAGCACGCGCAGCTTCGGGTTTTTCTCCAGCCCCAGCTTGGTGAAGTTGTCGATGCCTTCGTCAGGCAGAATCATGTGCGGTGAAAGCGTGAGCACATCCACACTGCCTTCGCGCAGCGCCGTCTTCGCCAGATTTTTGTCATCTTCCACCTCCCAGTGCTGCAGCGTGCGCGAGCCGCCGATCATCTGCCGCCCCGCATCCTGATACCCGATGCCCGCCGCCTCGGCCATCTTCGGCAGCATCGAGGCCGTGAAAATCATGAAGCTATGCGCACAGACAAACACGCGCGGTCCGGGCGGCAGGCCCGCCGACGCCGGCGTGGTAAATTCGCCAGGCGTGCTGGTGTTCGCGCTGCCCTTGTTGGATTTGGCGGCCAGCAGCGCCTTCAGCTCCGGGTGCGCCTCCAGATACTTCAGCGCCTCATCCACCGAGAGCGTGCCATTCTTGTCCGCGTCCGAGTCAGGGTAAAGCTTCAGTGCCATCGCCAGCCGTGCTTCGAGGCCGCCTTTTTTCGCAGCCACTTGCGCGATCAGCCAGGTGGCTCCCAAACAGAAAGCGATGACGGTTAATAGACGGATTCTTGATTTCATGATGGGGTGAAGACGCGACAGCCTTCTGTTTATATCAATCTATATCAATCGATTCAATTCGCCGTACCGGACTCTTTTTTGATCGGAGCATGCCGGCCAAATAAAATCGCCACGGCAAAAGGAGCCATCTTCTTGTCCACATGTCCCACTCCCACTGCGGTCTCCAGCTTCCATGCCGGTGGCACACCCAGCGCAGCAGCCTGCCGTTGCCCTGTGGCATAGAAATTCTGGCCGCGCGCAAACCGATGCAGCTCTGTGCCATAGCCTCCGGAGTGCGACGCCAGCCCTTGCGCCATAGCCTCCGGCGTGCGACGCAGATTTGCCTGCTTGGGATCCGTATCCGCTGTGCCGAGCAGCACGACCAGCGGCCTCTGCAGCATCGCCTTGATCCCGTCCTCATGAATGCCACTGCCACGCAGACCGTTCACCGTCAGATCAGGCATCGTTCACCATCCGGCTGAGCACAGCAGGCGCCCTAGGGCGCCCTCGGCTCGCTTTCCGAAATCAGTTTTTGTGAACCGCTATAGGCGTCACGTTGGCCCATTTCAGCAATGGGCGTCACGTTGGCCCATTTCAGCAATGCGACCCTGCCAGTCATCATCCCATCATGGGCTTCCTGCCTGATTCATCCCAGCGGTCGCAGGCGGAGCCGGCGCAGTGTGTAGAAGGGCTCGGCAGATTCCGCGATGCGTCTGGCCCCTTGCTTGCGCTTCGGGCCAAACCGCTCCCGCTGCGCCTCAAAGATGCCTTCCACAAACTCCTTGCTCCCCAGTACCACGCCGTCGCTGAAGTAGCGCACGCGCAGCCGCACCAGTTCTGCTGGGCTGAGTTTGCCTTTCTCCGCCAGCACCGTGCGGGCTGACTCCGCAGTCACGCCGCGTTTTACCACACTCTCATTCTGCACATCCTTCACCTCGCGTCCCTCATCATGCAGCAGGCAGCGATACGCTTCCGCCGCCCCCGCGCTCTTCCAACCGTCCACTGGTTTGCCCAGCGCTTTGCACAGTCCCCGCTGCGCTCTGCGGCTGCCGCCCAGCGCCTCCGCGTAACCGCACCAGCGGTAGTCCTTCGGGTCCATCACCAGCCCCGCACGTACCGGATTCAAATCAATATACGCCGCCATCGTGCGCAGCGGCTCGCCTCTGCCCTCCACCAGCACACTCTTGAAGCGATCCATCCACAGCGTCCCACGTCTGCCGTGCCGCTTGTTATACCAGCGGCTGAAGCGTTCCTTCACCTCCTTCACAAACAGCGACAGATCGCAAAACCGCTTCTTCAGCGCCTCCACCCTCTGCTCCGCCAGCGCCGTCAGCCCGCGCTTGCGCAGGTCCGCCAGCTCATCCCGCAGCAGTCCCAGATAGGCACGGCTGTACAGCGTGCGCAGGTGCTCAAATAACTTCGCCTCACCCTCCGGCCCATCGAAGCGCTGCAACCACGTCTCCCGGTGCGGCACCTCCGCCAGCAGATGGAAATGATTGCTCATGAGGCAGTAGGTCACCACCTTGATGCCAGAGAACTCCGCCATGCGCCAGATCACCCGCCGCAGCGCCTCCTTCTCCACCTCATCAAACAGCACCTCGCCACCGCAGGTGCGTGACATCACATGGTAGCAATAAGACTCCAGCGGCCCCTTGCCTAGGATGCGGCACCGTCCGCCGGACCAAGAACGCGCACCCGGATAGAGCCCGGTTTTCGCATTCACACCGACAAGCTGCTCTTCCAGCGGGGGAGTTTGAGAATCAGAAGATTGGACACGTTTCATGCCGAGAAAGATGGGCAAAAATCCCACTGGAGCAACAACTAAATGACTGGCATGTATTTCCGGCGCAGTGGCGGGATGAATTGTTGGAAGCCATTGCCGCAGTGACCAACCCGGAGCGATCCGGGAGACGAGAACCAAGGGCCAAGAAACGACGCCCCAAAACGCATCAACTGCTCACGCAGCCGCGTCATAAATTCCAAGAGATTCCTCACCGTGAAAAATATCGAAAGGCGGCTTAATTAAGTGCCATTCATGCCAGGCATCTTTTCTTTTTGGTGCCCGCTGTGGGTTGTCCTATGCCTATGAGTTCAATTTATCATTTTCCCGTCACTAATCATATACCGGCATTCTTGGTCATTCTCAGCAAACAAGATTTCCCCGTTCACTATTTGAGGATAAACATGCAACTCGGGAAATTTATGTTGCCATGCAATATTCCCGTCAAGGTCAAAACCAATCAACCCAAGCTCATATGACAGCACAACCCGGTTTTTGAAATTGAAGAACACACAGTAATCAAATCCCTCCTCAAACACTTCTGTCCTCTCAATCTCACATAAATGCTTTACCATAGCCCGATCAAGGCAAATAGCGATCACATTGGAACCACATTCACTGACAGCTATGCAGCAATGGTCAAATTGATTATATGCTATCCTGTCACCAAAAAAAATGTCTCCAAGGTCACTCTTTTTATAGGTGACCAAGGAGCCATCTGTCAAGGTAATATTGATTGCATTTGAAATGCTATCGAACTCGATTTCCCCGCCAGATGGGTTCTTGATTATTAATCCTGATATTAATGAGTTCATATTATCGTCCTAAAAGTGGTCCTATTCCACGTACCTCAGCTCCCATTTTTCGCAATGCTTCAAAAAGAGCTCTGTCTTGAGTGATTATCGCCCGTCCTGATAGTATTCCAGTTGTTCCGATTATTCCATCTCCGTTAAGCCCCTGGATTAGATTTCGATCTGGAAACTCTTTTCCAAGTTGTCGGAAGACTTTGGGGTCAGTGAAGCTTTCCAAAGCCTGTCGAAACCGCGATTGTGTGAGAATGTCTGTTACGTCATCGACAACGGGGAAGGTTCTTGCAAAAGAGGCAGTGTCGGCGGTGAAGCCTTTCGTGCCTTTCGCTACCTGTTCGTCAATTTCTCGCAAAACTTGTCTTGTGACAACCGCCTTTTCTCCTGGGAGGAGAACTTGTTGGCTAGGTTATAACTTTTTAACGCATTAGAATAAAAGATGCCAGGCATGAATGGCACTCAGTTAAGCGGCGGCCCGGTAGCGGTCACGATGTTGGATTTCTTGGAACTGATGCCGGGGTCGGGTGAGCAACTGGTAGGTTTTCGGGCGGCGTTTTGTTGCCCGTGGTTCTCGTCGTCCGTAGGTATCCGTCAAACATAGCCCCGTGGGCCCGTCGTAGTCTGCAAGTGTCGTAGGCATAAGCTACGGCTCTTATGGATGACGCTGAAGCAACGAAGATCTTGAAGCGAGATGCGCTGGGACGTGTCACGCTCACTGGAGAGCAGCGCGAGCACCTGCTTGATGAGTTTGAACGCAGCGGCCTGAAGGGCAGGCCGTTTGCCCGTCTGGCGGGGGTCAACTATCCGACCTTCGCCTCGTGGATCCAAAAGCGGCGGCATGCGCGGGGAGACTATGTGCGAGTCTCTCGTCGGCAGGCTGCGGCTGGAAGCGAGCCGCCACGCGCATTGTCCTTGGTGGAGGCCGTGCTGGCTTCTTCACAGCCTGCCCCAGCAGGCACGCACAACGGCACTGGTGCGGCGGTGCTCCAGCTGAACCTGCCCGGCGGTGCGCACCTCACCATCGCGACGCCGCAGCATGCCGTTCTGGCGGCTCAGCTTCTCAAAGCCCTCGCCCCATATCCGTCATGCTGAGTTTTCCAGGCAGTTTGAAGATCTTCATTGCGCTCGATCCCATCGACATGCGCGCGGGCGTCAACACGCTCAGCGCCCTGGTGGCCGAGCGGCTCAAGGAGACCGCACAAAGCGGCGTGCTCTTTGTCTTCACCCACAACCGCCGCCGCCTCATCAAGGTGCTCTACTGGGATGGCACGGGGATGTGGCTGATGCTGAAGCGGCTGGAACAAGGCACGTTCTGCTGGCCGCGTGCAGCAGAGGAAGGACAAATCAAGCTGGAGCTGGTGCCCGAGGCCTTTGCCATGCTCACCGACGGCATCGACATGCATGAGCCAAAGCCGATGGCACCGTGCAGGTGGCTATCTTTGCGGAGCAGCAGTTCCCGACCCACGCGGATTTTTGCCCTCGGAAAACCCTTTGCTTCACCTCAGCCCTTGCCATCCTGCGCGCTTCCATTCCCGCATGCATCCGGACATCTCTCCCATCGCCGCAGATCTCGGCATCGCGCCTGAGCACCTCATCCTGCACGGCCGCCACATGGCCAAGGTCAGCCTCAAGGCCCTGCATGAAAAGCCGCAGCGTGGAAAATTGATCCTCGTCTCCGCCATCACCCCGACTCCGGCGGGCGAGGGCAAAACGACCGTCTCCATCGGCCTCGCGCAGGGTCTGAAAAAGATCGGCCAAAGCGCGGCCCTGGCACTCCGCCAGCCCTCCATGGGCCCGGTCTTTGGCCGCAAAGGCGGTGCTACTGGCGGCGGCAAAAGCACCGTGCTGCCCGCGCACTCGATCAATCTGCACTTCACCGGCGATTTTCACGCCATCACCTGCGCGCACAACCTCCTCTCCGCCGTCATCGACAACCAGCTTTTCCTCGGCGAGGCGCGCCTCTCGCCCGAGCGCGTGCTGTGGAAGCGCGTCATGGACATGAACGACCGCGCCCTGCGCAGCGTCCGCACTGCCGTCGGCAAACCCACCGAACGCCTCACCGGCTTCGACATCACCGCCGCCTCTGAAATCATGGCCATCATGTGCCTCGCGGAGTCGCTGCCGGATCTGCGCCATCGCCTGGAGCGCATCGTCGTCGGCTTCACTGCCGAGGGAGATCCCGTCTATGCCAAAGAATTCCGCGTCATCGGTGCCATGATGGCCCTGCTGCGCGAGGCCCTGCCGCCCAATCTGGTGCAAAGCGTCGAAGGCGTCCCCGCCTTCCTCCACGGCGGCCCCTTTGCCAACATCGCCCACGGCTGCAATTCCGTGCTGGCCACCCGCATGGCTCTTGCGTACGCCGACTATGCGGTCACCGAGGCTGGCTTCGCCTTCGATCTCGGCGGAGAAAAATTCATGCACATCAAGTGCCGTCAAAGCGGCCTCGCGCCTGCTGCCATCGTCATCGTCGCCACCGTTCGCGCCCTCAAGATGCACGGCGGAGCCGCCCAGGACCAGCTCACGCAGACGGACACCGCCGCCCTGAGCCGCGGCCTGGAAAATCTCGCCGCGCATCTGGACAGCGCCGCGCAGTTCCAGCGCCCCGTCATCGTCGCCGTCAATCAGTTCACCAACGATCATCCCGACGAACTCGCCCTCGTGCATGAGTTCTGCCGCTCACGTGGCGTTCCCAGCGCCACCGCCAACGTCTTCGGGGAAGGGGGGGCTGGCGCGGTTGAGTTGGCCGAAAAAGTACTCGCGGCCCTGCCACAGGAATCCCCCCCGCTCCCCTTCCTTTATCAGCCCGAAGACAGCGTCGAAGCCAAGCTCACCGCCATCGCCACAAAGATCTACGGTGCAGACGGCGTGCTGCTCACTGAGGAAGCAAAAGCCAAGCTCGCCCTTTTCGCCCGCAGCGGCTTCGACAAACTGCCGCTCTGCATGGCCAAGACCCAGGACTCGCTCTCCGACGACGCCAAAAAGCGCGGCCGCCCGCGCGGCTTCACCATCACCGTGCGCGATTTCGAAATCGTCAATGGCGCGGGCTTCCTCGTCGCCCTCACCGGCACGATGATGCGCATGCCCGCCCTGCCGAAGGTGCCCGCCGCCGAGCGCATCCAGGTCACCGACGACGGCATCATGAGCGGCATCTAGCGATGTCTTGCCGCCACGGGGCGCACGCTCTAGCTTGGCACTGCGCATGATTTTGGCCCGCACCCTCATCCTTGGTTTCCCACTGCTCATAGCAGCCGTGGCCTGCTGGGCGGTGCGGGAGTCCAGACACAGCCGCACAGATCGCACCGACGGCGTCGTGGTCATGCTGAGCCAGAGCGTGCCAGTACTGAACCCCTTTCTTCCAGCCACGGAGGTCGAGCAGGAGATCACAAGTCTGGTCCACGAACCACTGATCCGCCTCGGCGCGGACGGCACATTGCAGCCCGGACTCGCAGAATTCTGGCGTTGGACGCAGGACGTCACCTGCTGGTTTGCCGATGAAGCCACGGCTAAAAAAGCGCAGGAGCTGCTCCAGGCCCAGATCGGAGAAAAAAACCGCTGGGCCGAGTGGCATCTCAGCGCGGCGCGCGTTATGGGAAACCGGCTGCTGCTCAGTTTCATGGAGCCAAACTCCGCCGGTGTCCGCCAGGCGTTTGAAGTCGTCGCTGGGCTGGAGCTCAAGCCCGTCGTGTTCTGGCGCATCGAAAGCCACAAACCACTGCGCAAGTCCTGGGACCGCTTCATGGCAGGCTCCTCGCAGGCGCCGCAGATTCAGCGCGTGTGGTTTGACGGTGCTAATGCCTGCGAAATCGTCTTGGCGGGAGATGCACACCGGCTGCTCGAAGACCTGCACCGCTTCCTGGACACCAGCATCAACGAACCCGCCGCCATCAATCCGCTGGGTGAAGTCGGTGCCCTGAGCGAGCCAGTTCTGGATCTCGACATCCGCCCCGGCCAGCACTGGCATGACGGCACGCCCGCCACGGCGGAAGACGCCAAAGCGACGCTCGAATTCCTGCGCACCAACGACTGGCCCTTGGCAAACCGCGAAGCGCTGGGAAACATCCAGACCATGGAGGCGCAGAACGAAGGCTCCCGCCTGCACGTCTCCTTCCGCCGCCGTCAGGGCACGGCGCTCTGTGTGCTGGTCAATCTCCCCATCCTCCCCGCCGCATGGCTGCGCTCGCATCCGGCAGCGCAGGAGTCGGATTTCATCCAGCAGGCACCGTCAGGCGCGGGCACCCACCGCATCGTCACCCGGGACACGCGTTCGCTGATGCTCGCCCCGGTGCGGCAGGACAAGGCGATGCCACGCTTTCTCTTCAACTTCCTCGCCTCCCCGCTCATGACGCAGATCGGCGTGCGCACCCATGCCGTGGATCTCGTCTGGCCGGCGGCGGATCGCACCCATCTGGAGCAGCTTCGCTTCACCCCGCCCCGCCAGCGCCTTGTCGTACTCTGGAACACCCGGCACGACGTTTTAAAACACGAACGCTGCCGCGAAGCACTGGCGCTGGCCACGGATCGGGATGAGCTCATCCGCACGCTGCCGGGCCGTCTCGGGCATGGGGATGCCAGCCTCTTCGCCCCCGGCCTGTGGTTCAGCACCCGGGCCCAGCGCCAGCCGTTTGACCTCGAGCAGGCGCGGCAAATCCTCGCCGAGGCCGGCTGGCCGCGCGACGTCACCGGCATCGCCCGCAGTCCGGAGCAGCCGTTTCGATTCACCCTGCTCGTCCCCGGCAGCGACGCGTTGCACACCCGCGCGGCAGACCTTCTGGTGGCGCAGTGGCGCAGGCTCGGGGCCGAGGTAAAAATCGAGCACGCGCCTGATTCACAATCACTCTCCCAGCGCCTGCATGAGCACCGCTTTGACGCCGTGCTGCTGGACCAGCGCTTCGAAGTTTCATGGGATCAGCTTCCCTGGTGGCACTCCGCTCAGGCCAAAACAGGCGGCAGCAATTTTTGCGGCATTGCCGATCCCCAGACCGATCTGCTCCTCGAAGCACTGGCTGCGGAATTCGATCCCGACCAGGTGCCAAAACGCGTGCGTGAGTTGGAGTCCCGGCTGCTGCCCACGCACCCCATGCTCACCCTCTTCACCACGCATGACGAAGCCGCCGCCATGCCCACGCTGCATGAGCAGACGGCCGCCAGCGGCCCCGTCTCCAACTGGACGCTGCAAAATCTCACAGCTCCTCCGAAGCAAACGCAGCCTGCTCCGGCCCTCAAACTTCAACTGCGCTCCCGTGATGAAGAGCCGGATGTCCCGCGGCCAAGACCGCCCGCCGCTCCCATCATCAAACTCCAACTCCGTCTGCGGGAATGACAAGCCTGCAGCCCTTCTCACTTCCACCACGCTGGTTGCCCTTGCGCCTGCTGCTCGGCGGCATGCTCGCTGCAGCGGTCATGCTGCTGTTCAAACAGCACTCCCCGGCGTCACTCCCGGTGGGCTTCTGGGGCCGCTGTGGCTCCAGCTTCATCGTGCTCGCCCTGGCGCTCCTGCTGGCGCTTTGCATCGGCGTCATCGTCGGGCTGTGCGCACGGCAGATGGGGCCACGCACGGAAAGGCTCATCGCATTTCTGGGCCGTGCGCTGGCCTGCATGCCGGTGGTGGCTCTCGCCTGGGGCTTCATCAGCGGTTGGATCGGCAGCCTCGGCTGGCCGGTGGAATCGCTGCTGCCGGTGCAGTTTCCAGACAGTCAGGACTCATGGTCGATCCTCCTCGCCCACACGCTTTGGGAGTTTCTCGCCCCGGCCTTGGTTCTGGCGCTGCCCCTCTGCGGCGAAATGATCCACGCGGTCATCATGGATGGCAGGGCGGTGTTGGATCTCGATTTCTCACTGCGCGCACGCGGCGTGCCCACGGCATCGCGGCTCTGGCATCATCATCTAAATCAGCTCCTGCCACTGCTGCGGGTGCGCCTGCAAGGCCTGTCCCTCATCGCGCCCGTCTATCTCATCATTATCGAAGACGCCCTGCATTTCACGGGCTGGGGGCACTGGCTGGCGCAAAGCATCCGCACCGGCGAGGCCGGCGGCATCGCCCTCGGCTTCGCTAGCGGCGGAGCCATGCTGGCCCTCGTGTGCGCCTGCTTGCAGGGACTGCGCGGTCGGCTGAAATCCGTCGGCGGCGTCGTCGCCACGCTAGCATGGCAGCCATGGCTGCTCTGGGCGCTTGGTGCGGTGGCATTGCTTCCCGCCTCATCGCTGCTGTGGCTCATCCTCTGGGTGGCCGCACTCATCTCAGGCAGCGCCGCCTGGCATCAGACCTGGAACCACATCGAGGCAGAGCTGCCCATCGAGGCCGCCCGCGTGCTCGGCGCTCCAGAGCCGGTGATCTGGCGCACCCACATCGCAGTCGTGCTGTTCCGCATGCTCATGGGCTGGATTTGCAGTGTGTTTGCCCAAACATTGCTCTGCATTGCCGCGGCCTGCGCGCTGCTGCCCCGGCTGATCAATGAACTGCATGCACCTCTCGCCAAAATCTACCGCCCCCTCGCGATTGCCTCCGTGCAGGACGCCGCACAGACCCTTGCAGACCCCACCGCGCTGCTGCAATCCGGCGGCGCCATTGCGCTTGCCGCCTTGTGCTTGATCCAGGTCAGCCGCACCGTAAAACCTCGACTTTTCTGAGCTCCATGCCCGCCGAAGCCTCCTCCCCCCAAGATGCCCCACTGCTCTGCGTCCGCGATTTGCAGATCGAATTCAGCCGCCATGACGCCGACCCGCTCAAAGCCGTCAAAGGCATCAGCCTGGAGCTCAAGCGCGGCGAGTCCCTCGCCCTCGTCGGTGAAAGCGGCAGCGGCAAAAGCGCCACCGCGCTCTCCTTTGCCCGCCTCCTGCCCGAGCCCCCAGCCATCATCACCGCACGGCAGATGACGCTGAACGGCCACGAAATCCTCGAAATGAAAGAGCGCGAGCTGCGCGCCATCCGTGGCAAGGAGATCGCCTACATCTTCCAGGAGCCCACCACCTCGCTCAATCCCGTGCTCACCGTCCGCACGCAGATCGCCGAAGCCCTCGCCCTGCATCGCCCCGATGTCAGCAAAGCAGGACGCGATGACGAAATCGTCAAGTGGCTCGACAAAGTCGGCATCGTCGATTCCCGCAAACGTCTGCACGCCTACCCGCACGAGCTCAGCGGCGGCATGCAGCAGCGTGTCATGATCGCCATGGCCCTCTGCACCCAGCCCAAGCTCCTCATCGCCGACGAGCCCACCACCGCGCTCGATGTCACCATTCAAAAGCAGATCATGGACCTCCTCGCCCAGCTCCGTCGCGATCTCGACATGTCCATCATCCTCATCACCCACAATCTCGGCATCATCCGCAGCGTCGTGGACCGCGTCGCCGTCATGTTCCGTGGCGAGATCGTCGAAACCGGCCCCGTCGATGAAGTCCTGCGTAATCCCCAGCACCCCTACACCAAAGCCCTCCTCGCCTGCGTCCCCCGCATGGGCCCCAAACAGCCAAGATTAAAGGCCATCGACTACGCCCTGCTAGACGCATAATCGCTAAATCATGGGTGTCCGATGAATCCAAGGCAGCCAAAGCGGTTCTCCCTCTCCCCGCCCCTGACACACGACAGCGACGAATATTCCTCTTCGGGGAGAGGGCGGGGTGAGGGGGGCGACGGGCACCTTCGCCAGCCAGATGGCAAGCCCTCCTGGACCCATAATCCCCGTTGCACCCCACCACCCGCTCATGCTAGCCTCTCAGAATGAAAGTCTGGCTCATCCTCCTTGCGATGGCGGCGCCCCTCAGCGCGCAGGTGATCCTGCCGACCACCGGCAAGAAGTTTGACACCCGCACCATCAACGGCAGCGGCGGCAACAGTGGAGTCAGCATCAACAGCGCCACCAAGCCCCCACCGCCGACCAAGACCAAGCTCACCTCCTACTTCATGCTCGGCGATCCCCGCCAGTGGAAGAGCACCGATGGCAAATCGCTCCTCGGCACCATCATCATCTTTGAGGATGCCGTGATCGAATTTGAAGCCGCAAACACAGCCGCCGCCCGCGAAGCCGTTGCCAAGGCCCCGCCCCCCAAAATGCCCGAAAAACCCACGCTCATTCGCGAGGGCAAAATCCGCCTGCTGGTCAACCAAAAGCCCGTGGAAGTGCCGCTCGAACGCCTGAGCGATGAGGACCGCAAGTACGTCAACGATTTGAACGCCCGGCTCCCCAAGTGATCGGAGCCCCCCCCGCACCATTTTATGAAAACAGCACACATCCTCATCCTCCTCACCGCAGCCCTTCTGACAAGTTGCGCCGTCCTTGAGGACAAATCGCCCCCCAAAACCGAGCGCGAAATGGAGGCCGAAGCCCGCCGCACTCACACCGTCCCCGACAACATCCGCGACCCCCGCCCAGACATGCCCCCCGTCGGCCCCCTCGCCATGCCCATGCGCTGACCTCCCCTCGTACGTTGGGTGTGCGTTGGCGTCCAGCCCTCACCCATCCTTCACAGCTTCCTTCGCCAAACCATCCGACTTCTGGGAAGCGTTCGCAGGCCGATGTGCGTTCGAATGCGCTGAGAGACGCTCCCACACCCAGCGCAGGGTAGGGAGGCTTGTCCTCAAGCCTCCGCCGAGCGTCTCGTGGATCCCTTTCCGAAACTCAGTTTCTGAAATGCCATGGCACTTCGCAAAAATCATTCCCGATGAGGCGGACATAAGGATGTTTGGCTTGCACCAGAGGGCCAGGTAGCAAAGGCCGCAGAGATGAAATTCATTCTCTGCTCCCTCTGCCTCTCCGCCCCTCTGCGGCAAACTCGAACGTCCCTACCACTTTGAAACGCCCCATTCTGTATCGCCTCCCCGTTTGCAAAGCCGCCGCTTTCCCCCATCTTGGCCGCCCTTTATGCCCGAACTCGACAAGTCCTACACGCCCGCAGAAGTCGAAGCCCGCTGGTATCAGCGCTGGCTGGACGACAAATGCTTTGAAGCCGACCCCGCTCGTGTGAGCGCTACCCGCCCGGCCTACTCCATCGTCATTCCCCCGCCAAACGTCACCGGCATCCTCACGCTCGGCCACGTCCTGAACAACACCATCCAGGACATCCTCGCCCGCCGCGCCCGCATGCTCGGGAAAGAAGTCCTCTGGCTCCCCGGCACCGACCACGCCGGCATCGCCACGCAAAACGTCGTCGAAAAGACCCTCAAAAAGCAGGGCATCATCAAGCACCGCGATGACCTCGGCCGTGAAGCCCTCGTCGCCAAAATCTGGGAATGGAAGGAAAAGCACGGCGGCATCATCATCGACCAGCTCAAGAAACTCGGCGCCTCCTGCGACTGGAGCCGCGAGCGCTTCACCTTTGATCCCGACTACAACGCCTGCGTCATGCGCGTGTTCGTGGACCTCTACAAAAAGGGCCAGATCTACCGTGGCAAACGCATGGTGAACTGGTGCCCTTCCTCCCTCACCGCCCTCAGCGATGAAGAGGTCGTCATGAAGCCGCAGAACGCCATCATGTACCACTTCAAAGTCGAAGTGGTCGAAGAACCCGGCACCTGGCTCACCATCGCCACCACCCGCCCCGAAGTCATCCCTGGCGACACCGCCATCGCCGTGAATCCCAAGGACGAGCGCTACACCCATCTCATCGGCAAGCACGTCCGCCGCCCGCTCCCCGTCGAAAATCAGGAACTCCTCCCCATCATCGCCGACGAGCATGTCGATTTCACCTTCGGCACCGGCGTTCTCAAAGTCACCCCCGCGCACGACAAGGCCGACTTTGAAATCGGCCAGCGCCACAGCCTGCCCGTGATCGACGTCATGCACCCGAACGGCGTGCTCAATGACCTCGCCGGCAAGGACCTCGCCGGCATGGAGCGCTTCGCCGCCCGCAAACGCGCCGCCGAGCTCCTCACCGAAATCGGCAGCCTCGTCAAAGAAGAGCCCTATCAAAACAACCTCGGCTACTCCGAGCGCGCCGACGTCCCCATCGAGTCACGCCTCAGCGAACAGTGGTTCCTCAAATACCCCAGCGTCAAAGCATCCCAGGAAGTCGTCGCCAACGGCGAAATGAAATTCCACCCCGACCGCTGGGCCAAAACCTACGACCACTGGCTCACCGGCATCCAAGACTGGTGCATCAGCCGCCAAGTTTGGTGGGGCCATCGCATTCCCGTTTGGACGAAGACATGCAAACGAGAGGAGTTTAACAAAAATATTCTTGCCGAGGTTCTTGGTGAGTTGGCTGGTGAAAACTACGGGGTTGATGTTGAAACGACCGAACGCGGACTCAAGGGAGTACAGTTCTCCTTTTCGAGGCAAATCGGCGAAGACTCATTTGTAAAGTTTGGGCCACCTGTTGGTGGAAGAACGAAATTTATTGTGGCTACCAGTTCTGATCTGGAGAGCAAAATTTTAAGTGAACTCGGCTTCACCCAAGACGCAGACGTCCTCGACACCTGGTTCTCCTCCTGGCTCTGGCCCTTCGCCACCATGGGCTGGCCGGAAAAGACCGCCACGCTCAAAGCCTTCTACCCCACCACCGACCTCGTCACCGGCCCGGACATCATCTTCTTCTGGGTCGCCCGCATGATCATGGCCGGCTTCGAGTGGATGGGCGAGCTCCCCTTCAAGAACGTCTATTTCACCGGCATCATCCGCGACAAACAAGGTCGCAAAATGTCCAAGTCCCTCGGCAACTCGCCCGATCCTCTGGAACTCATCGCCAGCTTTAGCGCCGACGCTCTCCGCTTCGGCATCATGCGCAGCGCCCCGCTGGGTCAGGACATCTGCTTCGACGAAAAGAACGTCGAGCTCGGTCGCAACTTCTGCACCAAGCTCTGGAACGCCGCCCGCTTCCGCCAGATGCAGGGTGGCGAGACCGAAACCGAGATCAGCGCTGCGCTCCTCAGCAGCGACGACAAGTGGATCCTCCTCCGCCTCAACACCGCCATCGCCGAAGTCACCGCCGCCCTCGAAGACTACCGCTTCAGCGACGCCACCGCCACCCTCTACCGCTTCTTCTGGAGCGAGTACTGCGACTGGTACATCGAGGCCAGCAAAGCCGTGCTGCAAGGCACCGACGACAAACGCAAGGCCAACACGCTCGCCGTCATCGACTTCGTCCTCAGCAACACCCTGCGCCTCTTCCATCCCTTCATGCCCTTCATCACCGAAGAGCTCTGGCACGGCATGGCCTTTAACGCCGATCTGCCCGCAGATCAGGGCGGCAACAGCATCATGTTCGCCAAGTGGCCCAAGCCTCTCGATGCCGATGAACTCGCCTACTTCGGCATCCTTCCCGAGGACGAAAAAACCGCGAACGACAAATACGAAGCCGTCAATCTGGGCCGCGGCCTCAAGAGCACCTTCAACATCAACAAGCGCGTCCGCTTCGTCCTCAAGCCGAATCAGGAGCTCCCCGCCCACGAGATCGAAGTCCTCCGCATCCTCCTCAACGCCGAGCCCCTCGATGTCGATGCCTCCTTCGCTCCGACCCAAGGCACCCCCAGCGCCCTCACCCCCCTAGGCACTCTCTTCCTCCCCCTCGATGGCCTCATCGACGTCGAAGCCGAGCGCGCCCGCATCGGCAAAGAAGTCGCCAAAGTCGAATCCGAACTCGAGAAAGTCACCGCCAAACTCGCCGACGAAAAATTCACCTCCAAGGTCCCGCAAAAAGTGCTCGACGAGCACCAGCAGCGCAAAACCGACTGGCAGGAGAAACTCGCCAAGCTCAAAGAAATGATGTCCGCCCTCGGCTGATTCCACATCAATTTCCGCTAGGAGAGCCTGCCGTCGCTCGCCGACGTTTGGAGGTCCAAGCGCTTCGTCTCGTGCTGGTATGCGCGTGCCCAGCGCGGGTAGGGCTGGCTGTCCTCAGCCAGCCGCCGCCGGAGCCCACGGCCTTCAAGCAAGAGAAAGCCTCCTAAAACGGCAAATGTGTTTGCCCACCGCTCTAAGATTTCAGTTCGGAGTTCGCTTCACAGGTTCGAAACAGCTCCTTAGTAGATGGGTCAATGCGAATGCCGCGCCGCCGCATACCCACACCCAGCCGTCACTTTACAGCATCTCAAGGTCAAACTTTAGGCTTGTCCCCGCGCCCACGGCATGCGCATGCTCAGGTAAATCCCCGTTTAACCCGAACCCAACACACTCATGCTCAAAGTACTGAAACTGTCCTTCCTCCCCAAATCCCCCGACTACGGTCTGCTCATCCTGCGCGTCGCCCTCGGCTTTTCCATGCTTATGCTCCATGGTCGCGGCAAGATGATGGCCTTCTCCGGCACCGCTGAAAAAATGGCCGGACTCTACGGCATGCCCGGAAATGTGAATGCCAGCCTGGCCATCTTCGCGGAGGTTGTCTGCTCCACATTGCTGATCGCCGGACTCTTCACGCGTTTCGCGGCACTCATTCTCGCCATCACCATGGCCACCGCCTTCTTCTTCGTGCACAAGTCCAGCCTCATTGCCGGTCCCGGCTCCGGCGAACTCGCCATGGTCTACCTCGTCGCCTACGTGACCCTCCTCTTCACCGGCGCAGGCAAGTTCTCCGTGGACCGCGCATAAGCGCCGTCTGTCCCTCCAGGCCCGGCGGCGCAGGCCGCCGGGCCTTTTTATTTTCGCGAAGCGCGGCCTTTCAGAGTCCTCCATATCCGCATGTCGTCGCGCAGGCGACAGCAAAGTGGCCCGCACAGTCCTCTGTGCGGCGTCTGGGCCGTCGTGCGCGCTGGGAGCCGTATAAAGCACTTGCGGACCACTAAGAGCGCCAGCCTTCGGCTCGCGAATTCCGGCGGCCTCCCGCAACGCCAAAGTAGATAGCATTTGCAAAACTGATTCCCTAAAAGCACACGTGGAGACATCTTCCGCCATGTCGTTTGAAAGTTGAAGGGAGGTTCGATTCTGCCGCAAAGGAGCGGAGAAGCAGAGGAAGCAGAGAATGAATTCAATCTCTGCCATGAATGGCACTCAGTTAAGAACGGTCATCGCGGAATGAAGCATTGCAGGCCAAAGAGTCCTCGGCGCGCGGGCCTCCGAGCCCGCAGCACTCCGCAAACACACAACTCCGCAGCCTCCCTGCCGCCATCGCTCTCACGTCCCCAAGGTCCTCGTGCTTCCGCTGTTCCGCATGCAGCCACACCCGCTGCGGACTCAGGAGGTCCGCGCTCCTGGAGCGCTTTCTTCTGCGGTGCCTATTGGCTTTAAGGGAGGCGCGAAAAGGATCGAAGACAGCCTTAACTGAGTGCCATTCATCTCTGCATCTCTGCCACCTCTGCACCTTTGCCTCTCTGCGGCACCCCAAACGTCCTCAAGCTTGCCATATCGGAAATGAGTTTTGCGAACCGCTATAATTCAAGTGCTCCAGCCACTGATGGACCCCATCATGACGCGAGCAGTTCATTGAAAACGTCGTCGTCATTATTCTCCCACACCATCCCAAGCTGTCGCTGCGACTGCGCGAGCCACTCGGACCGTTCCAAATCGTCACACATGAGTTCCACGACAGTGCGCATGTAAAAAAAGTAGCAGCAGCCGACCTGGACGCAAGCCACCCCACCGCCCCTTTTTGTCCCCACAGCTTTTCTTGCATTCCTCCCCCAATCAGTGAACCGTCTTCGTCTTATGGCGAAAGTGACTCTCGGCCTGGTTCAAAGCCGGGCTTTTTCAAGCAAGGAAGAAAGCGTGCAGCAGCATGAACGGCTCATCCGCGATGCCGCAGCCCGTGGCGCGCAGATCATTTGCCTGCAGGAGCTGTTCAACACCCCCTACTTCTGCATCACGCAGGACACAGAACTCTTCAATCTCGCCGAGGCCGTCCCCGGCCCCACCACCGACAGACTCGCCCCCCTCGCCAAAGAGCTCGGCGTCGTCATCATCGTCCCCCTCTTTGAAAAACGCGCCCCCGGCCTCTACCACAACACCGCTGCGGTCATCGACGCCGACGGCACCGTGCTTGGCAAGTACCGCAAAATGCACATCCCGCAGGACCCCGGCTTCGAGGAAAAATTTTATTTCACCCCGGGAGACCTCGGCTACCGCGTCTGGGACACCAAGTTCGGCCGCATCGGCGTGCTCATCTGCTGGGACCAGTGGTACCCGGAGGCCGCCCGCCTCACCGCGCTCATGGGCGCGGAGATCCTGTTTTACCCCACCGCCATCGGCTGGCTGCCCAGTGAAAAGGCCGCCCTCGGCGCCGCCCAGCACTGCGCCTGGGAGACCGTGCAGCGCGGCCATGCCGTGGCAAACGGCTGCTACCTCGCGGCGGTAAATCGAGTCGGCACCGAGCAGCAGAGCGAATTCTGGGGCCAGAGCTTTGTTGCAAATCCTTATGGAGAAATCGTTGCAAAGGCCTCCGTGAGCGATGAAGAGATTTTGATCGTGCCGTGTGACCTGTCTGCGGTGGAAGATTTCCGCCGCATTTGGCCGTTTTTCCGTGATCGCCGCATTGACACTTACGCTCCCCTGACCAAACGCTACATCGATGAGTAACGCCTATCCCCAAAACTACCGCCTGCCTGCTGAATTTGAGCCGCAGGAGGCCATCTGGCTTTCCTGGCCTTCCAACAAGGAAAGCTGCCCCAAGACTTACCACAAGCTGCAGGACAAGTTCGGCGAGATCGCCAGCACCATTTCCCGCTACGAGCGCGTGCGCATCAATGCCCCGATGCTCAGCCACATGAACATCCGCCTCAGCATCGCCGACAACGAGGGCGATCTCAGCCAGGTGGACATCTACGAGAACAACACCAACGACGTCTGGTGCCGTGACCACGGTCCGATCTTCATCAAGCACAACGAAACCGGCAAGGTCGCCATCACCGACTGGGAATTCAACGCCTGGGGAGGCAAGTTCCCGCCATGGGACCTCGACAACGCCATCCCTGAGAAAGCCGCTGCTGCCCTCAAAATGGAGCGCTTCACCTCCAAGATGATCCTCGAAGGCGGTGCCATCGAAACCAACGGCAAAGGTACCCTCCTCACCACCGAAGCCGTTCTGCTCAATCCCAACCGCCACGGCGGCAAGCCCGGCAACAAGGCCGAGGTCGAGAAGGAACTCAAGGCCATGCTCGGTGTGAAAGACATCGTCTGGTTCAAGAAAGGCATCGAAGGCGACGACACAGACGGCCACGTCGACGACGTCGTGCGCTTCATCCGTGAAGACGCCGTCATCTGCATGGTCGAGCCCCGTGACTCCGACCCTAACCACAAGGTGCTCAAAGATATCCGCGAGCGTCTGGACGACGTCAAAGCTCCCGATGGCGGCAAGCTTGAGATCATCGAGATCGAAATGCCCCAGGCCATCGAAATGAAAGACTGGCGTCTCAGCCGTCTTCCTGCCAGCTACGCGAACTTCATGATCATGAACAACGCCGTGATCCTCCCGCTCTTCGGCCACAAGAAGAAGGACGCCGCCGCCGAAGATAAGATCTCCGAGTGTTTCCCCGGCCGTGAAATCATCTCCATGATGGCCAAGGATCTCGTCACCGAAGGTGGCGCATTCCATTGCATCGGCATGCATCAGCCGAAGTAAAAGTGGCTCTGCAAAGTGGCCCGCACAGTCCTCTGTGCGGTACCCAGCGTGCACGCCTGCTCACAACCCGTGCAAAAGAAGGTGTGGACTGCTTTCCGCAACAGCTTTTCAGCCGGTAAAATAAGCTGGCAGATTCTAAATATTCAGAGCCCCGTAACAGTGATGCTGAATATCCATAATGAATAGATAAAGCCGCAAATAAACCGGCTGGAGTTTACAAACACTTACTTGGAGGGACGTTTGCCGTCAGGTACCTTCGTGGCTTCTATGATGGCTCTACGATATCCCGATGTCTCCAATTTGTTCCGCGTGACGGGTGGGCTGCTGGCGCTGCTTCTCATTTCTGCTTGCGCCCTGCCCGACGAGGCCTTTAAAAATTACTCGGCCGCAAACAAGGTCGGCCAGTGGAACAACGTGCTGGATGCCATCGGTGGCGGCAGTGTAAAACGTGCAGAGAGCGCAGGCAATGGCCCGCTCTACAACGGCGCAGCCTCCATGAATGTGCCGCGGCTCGCAGGCTCCATCAACGACATCGCCAAGCTGTTTGCCGGCATGGACTCCTCCTACAGCCAGACGGCGGCTGTGGCCGCGCACAAACAGCGCATGGACACCCTGTGGGCCACCCACCACAACTCCTTTCGCGTCCCTTTGCAGACCTGGGCCAGTGCAGAAATTGCCGACATCAAGAATGCGAACTCCATGTTCTATCCCTTCAGCGGGCCGGACTTTCTCTTCGCCAGCGCCCTTTTCCCCTCTGCCGAGACCTACGTACTCTGCGGTCTGGAGGCTGCCGAACCCCTGCCTCGGCTGAGTGATCTCTCCCAGGCCGAGATCGACTCCGGCCTCACCGGGCTGCACAACGCCGTCTCCACCATCATGCATAGCGGTTATTTCATCACCACGGAGATGCGCAGCAGTCTGCAGGCCACACGCTTTCGCGGCGTCCTGCCCCTCCTGCTGGCCTTCATGGCGCGCACAGGCCACACCGTGGAGTCCGTCGATACCGTGCGCCTGGACAGTGAGGGAAATGTCACCCTGTCCGGCTCCTCGGGGAATACCGGCCTCATGATCCGCTGCCGCAGCGGCTTTGGCGCTTCCAAGCGCGTGTTCTACTTCCGCCAGGACCTTTCCAATGGCGGCGTGAGCGAGGGCGGGTCCTTCCTCACCTTCGTCTCCCGTCTGGGCCGCGTCCCCACCTTCCTAAAAAGCGCCTCCTACCTCATGCATGAAGACGGTTTCTCCAACATCCGCGACTACCTGCTGCGCCACAGCAGTGCCATCGTGCAGGATCCCTCCGGCATTCCCTACCGTGACTTCGGCCGCTACGGCTGGAATCTCTGGCTCTATGGCAACTATCGCGGCACGCTCAGCCTCTTCCCAGGCTGCCAGCAGCCGGATTTGATCGACGCCTACTCATCCGGACGCTACCCCGTGAAGCCTTTGAACTTCGGCATCGGCTACCTCATCAACCCTCAGACCACCAGCCTCATGGTGGCGCGTCCGACCCGGTAAAGCTGGAAAGCCAGACTTTCGGTTGACGGCTCCAAGTCCTCGGCTAGTATCGCGCCCCAATTTTTCCCCAGAACTCACTATGGCCACCATCTGTCAAATCACCGGCGTCGGCGTCACCCGCGGCCACCACATTCATCGCAGCGGTAAAGCCAAGAAAGAAGGCGGTATCGGTCGTCACATCACCAAGCGTGTGAAGCGCTGCATCCTGCCGAACCTTCGCCAGAAGCGCATTTTCGTTCCTGAACTCAACAAGTTCATCGACGTCAAGCTCAGCGCCCGTGCCCTGAAGACCATCGACAAGAACGGCGCTTACAACGTGCTGAAGAAGGCCGGCCTGATCTAATCAGCCGCTCTAAACTTTCCCATAGGCGGATCTGGTAACAGATCCGCCTTTTTCATACCCGCTCGCAAAGTACTCCCAAACTTTAGTTCGTTCCGGAAAGTACTCATGAACTTTAGTTCATTCCGGAAAGGCACGGAGCTACCCCGCGCAAGGTGAAGCACCCCGCGCTTCGCCCGCCGTAAGATCACCCTCTCCTCAATGATTGATATCCGCCTGAGTGCCCACCGGTGGTGAAACCGCTGCCTGCATGGAAGCCGGTCGCGAGTCTGCGCGCGCCATGACAGGACAAACGTACGGCAGGAAGGTAGGGCGGTTGGTCCCCAACCGCCGTCGAGCATCCCTTGGTCCCCTTTTCGGAAACGCTGTAACTTCACTCGCGCATCGCGCAGTGAAAATCCACCCGCTGCTCAATGATGATGTCCGCCGGAGATCGTAGTGCTGCTGCCGTGGATCGCCACACCAGGAACGATGCCGTTGCTCTGCTGGCCGAAGAAAACCGGCGCATTGTTGTTGGCATTGGTATAGCCCAGCGTCGGACTGTAGCTCACCCCGGGAAACCCATAGAACGTCGTGCCGTTCCCCTGCGGCACATAAACACCACCCGTGCCCGGGATGATCGAAGGGACTCCAGGATTGCTCCAGCCGCGAGTGTGTGACATGCCGTAACCATGGTGGCGGCCGCCATAGCCAAAATTGTTTCCGTTGCCGATCTGCCCCAGCCCCAGCACAGGTGCCAGGCTGCGCATGTAGTTACCATTCGGCTGTTGCAGGTACACCACCGGCTGCTGGGAGGCATAGCGGGCCTGCGCGGCGATCATCGCCTCCGCAAGCTTGGTGTCACGCTCACGCTTGGCCTGCGCAGCTTCCTTGCGTGCCTGGGCCTGCTCTTTTTCATATGCATCCGCTTTCACGGCATCATAGCCCAGCGCATTGCGCATGGACTCGGACAAGTCTGAATACAGCACCTTCGCCACTCCCTTGCTGTGCGAGAAGGAAATCCCATCCGGGTCGCGTTTAACGATCTTGCACCGCTCATAGACTTTACCTTGGGCAGTCTCGATGGTGGTCGGCTCAAAGGCAGTCGCTGCAACCGTGAGTCCCAATTGAATCATGACAATCAGAAGTGAGAGCGTTTTCATAATATTTGTGGATATGACTATAATACGCGCCTGATGCCAGCTTTTATTGTTTCGGATGTGCGAAGGATCGCCTTAATGATGATGGTGTCCGCCACCACCCCCAAAACCACCGCCTCCAAAACCCACATGGATGCCATGACCGATGGACAACGAAGGACCGTACCCGCCTCCTCCATAGTAGCTGCCATAGTAGGGGTAGCTGCCAGATGAATAGCCCCCGTAATAAGGGTAGCTGCCGTAGCCGTACCCGCCATACGGGTAGCCATAGCTGATACCGGAATAACCGCCGCCATACCCGCTGTATCCGTATCCCCCATAACCAAAGCGTGAGTAGCTGCCGTTGCTATAGGACGTACCCCCTACCGCTGGGCCCGTGATGGGGCTGCCCACCCACGAAGGAGTTGGCGAATTCGCCGCCGGTGTCGCCACTCGGCTCGCAGTTGCCAGATAGCTAGCCTCGGCCATCCGTGCCTGCATCAGCTGTTCTTGCATGACGATCTCCTGCTGTTTTTTCCGCTCCTGCTCAGCCTGACGCAGTGCAGCCTGCTCTTTCTGATACTCCGTCTCCGCCTTCGGATCGTACCGAAACTCCCTGCGCAGATTCTCCGGAAGGTCAGCGAAAGAAATTTTAGCCGCGCCATCCCGGTGCGTGAAGCTGACGCCGTCAGGATACACACGCATGATCTGACACTCGTAGAACGACTTGCCGTAACGCGTCGTGATGGTGCCGTAGTTCTTCGGGGCGGCGCTGGCCGGGACCACGCTGAGCAGCAGGGCGATGAGCAGAACAGATCGTTTCATGAGGGACCTCCGATGGGGATATTCAATACGACAACGGAGGCAGGGCCGCCGTTGCATACTAATTAAACGTCAAATCTCAAAAAACATTCAGCCCCGGTCTCAGACCATCGGGCAGCTCAGCCAGAACGTGGTCGTGTTGTTCTCTGACGCCACGCCCAGCTGGATGTTCATTTGATGACTCAGCATCGCGGCAATCGTCAGACCTAGGCCGAGGTGATTGCTGTTCTTCGAACCATGGAAGGGACGAAAAACCTCCTGAATCTTCTCCGGAACGATCTGCGAGCCCGTGTTGCTCACCAGAATGTCCACCCGGCGCTGTTCCGCTGGGGTGATCGTGCCCGGCCCGCAGATTTTCAGCGCGCAGCGGCCACCGCCCTTGGCAGCGGCTTCGGCGGCATTTCTCAGCAGCTCGGTCAGGATGTCTTTGAACTTCGTCGGGTCCACCAGGATCGGCGGCAGGCCAGCCTGCACGTCAGCTTCCAGTTGCACGCCCTCCTTTTGAAACGGCTCCATCACCGCGCCTTCGATGACGGGGAGGTATTCGTTCAAACCAAGCGACTGCGGCGTGATCTTGGCACAGCCGCCAGCAGAGCGGATGCGCTCGCTCAGATTCGTCACACCCAGGGAGGCTTCGCGAATGTGCTGCATGTTTTCGCTCACACCCGGATCCAGATCGTCCGCCATCAAAATCAGGCTGCTGAAGCCCTGGATCACCGCCAGCAGATTGTTCAGCTTGTGCGTCAGTCCGCGCAGCAGTTCCTGGTGGAAGCCTTCGCTGTGTTCTTGGCCGAGGTTCAGGGTCGTGGGAAAATAAAACTGCATGGCGAGGGGGTGCGTGGACAGGCCGGAGTAATGCAGTCGGCCAGTGGCGGTGTAAATGCGAATTTGGCGACTTCTTCCGTAAGGCGTGACTAAAAACTGGCATCCGCCACGCCATCTCGCCACTGTCGCAGTTCATGGCCCTCCTCGAAGTACGACATCTCACCAAGCGCTGGCCCACCGGACGGCTCGCGCTCGATGACGTCGGCTTTGAAGTGCGGGAAGGGGAGATCCTTGGCCTCCTCGGTCACAACGGCGCCGGCAAGAGCACCATCATGGGCATCACTCTCGGCATGGTCCGACCGGACGCGGGAGAGGTGCGTATCGGGGGCCGCAGCGTACAGCAAAATCGCGGCGCAGCCCTCCAGCAGATCGGCGCCATCTATGAAGCCGCCGTGTTTTATGATTACCTCAGCGGCTGGCAAAATCTCCGCGTCCTCTGCTCTCTCTCCGGCTGGTGGGACGAGGCGGAGGTGAAGCGCGTCGTGCAGATGGTCAATCTCGGCCGCGCCATCCAGCAGAAAACCGCCACCTACAGCCACGGTATGCGCCAGCGCCTCGCCCTCGCTCAGGCCCTCCTGCCCCAGCCCAAAATCCTCCTCCTCGACGAACCCACCGACGGCCTCGATCCCGAAGGCATCCGCGAATTTCGCGAGCTCATCCTCCACCTCCGCAAGCACCACGGCATGACCATCATGCTCAACTCCCACCTCCTCGGCGAAGTCGAGCAGATGTGCGACCGCTGCGTCATCCTGAAGGACGGCAAAAAAGTCTACGAAGGCCCCGTGCCTTCGCAGGAAAAATCCCGCCGCATGTTCCAGCTGCAAACCAACGACATCGGCCTTGCCCGCGAAGTGCTTGATCGCGCCGGTGCTTCCATGGACAAGGTCGGCATCGTCGAAGTCCCGCCCAACATGGAGCCGCACGAACTCGTCGCCGCACTCGTGAATGGCAAGGTGCAGGTCAATGCCTGGCAGGCGCATCACCACACGCTGGAAGAGCTTTACATGGGCCTCTCTTCAAGATCATGACCCTCTTCTTCCAGCAGTGGTATGGCGAGTTGTTAAAGCTCTTCGCACGCAAGCGCACCTACATCGGCTTTGGTGTCTTCTCGGTCCTGCAGGTGGTCATCCTCGTCATGCTCAAGACCATGGGCTTTGAAAAATGGATGGCCAAGGTCATCGCGCCGCAGACTGACTCTTTTGAGTATTACATCTCCGGTCTCACTCTTGCCTTCATCGTGGTGAAGCTGGCCGTGTTCATCCTTGGCGGCATCTACCTCACCCTCGTAGCCGGAGACATCGTGGCAAAGGAGGCGGAGGACGGGCATCTGCGTCTGCTGCTGGCCCGCCCCGTCAGCCGCTTCCGCCTGCTGCTGTTGAAATACCTCACCGCCAATGCGTATGCGGTGCTGTTGATTCTCTTTTTGTTTTTCGTGGCCTTCCTGCTCGGCATTGCCATGAAAGGCCTCGGGGGCGGCTTCTTTGCTTTTGCCCCGGAAATCAATGTGGTTGCCTTCTACGACTGGGGTCCTGGTATCCAGCGCTACCTGCTGGCAGGCTTCATGCTCGGTCTGGGCATGACGACCATCAGCAGCATCGCCTTTTTCCTCTCCTGCTTCCCCATCAAACCCGCCGCCGCCACCATCGGTGCCTTGTCCTATGCCCTGGTTGACATGATCCTGCGCGAAAGCCGTTTCATGGAAAGCCGCGAGTACCTTCTTTTGACCAAGCACATCGGCGTCTGGGCGCGTGTTCTCGCTGAAACCATCGACTGGCCGCTCATTGCGAGAAGCTATGCAGTGCTTTTTGCCGTAAACATCACACTCTTCACCCTGGGCTACGCCGTATTTGAATCCAGAGACCTGAAATCATGAACGTCATCAACAACATCCGTCAGCTTCGCTCCTGGAGCACCATCAACAAAGGCGCGCGCTGCGTCCTTGTTCCCACCATGGGCGCTTTGCATGAGGGCCACGCCGCGCTCATCCGTGCCGCGCGCGAGATCGCCGGCCAGAACGGCAACGTCGCCGTCAGCATCTTCGTCAATCCCCTGCAGTTCGGCCCCGGCGAAGACTTCAGCAAATACCCCCGCACCCTCATCGAAGATCTCGGCCTCTGCCGTGACAACGGCGCAGACATGATCTTCGCGCCAAAGGCCGACGATCTTTACCCGCCGGATCGCAGCATCGCCCTCTACGAGACCAGCCTGTCCCAGCTCCTCTGCGGTGCCAGCCGTCCCGGCCACTTCGAAGGCGTCTGCACCATCGTCGCCAAGCTCTTCAATCTCGTGGAGTGCGACGACGCCGTGTTTGGCAAAAAAGACTACCAGCAGTTCGCCATCATCCGCCGCATGGTGCGTGATCTCGACTTCAATGTCGTCCTGCACGGCATCGAAACCGTGCGCGAAGCAGACGGCCTCGCCATGAGCAGCCGCAATCGCTACATGACTCCCGAAGAGCGCGCCCAGGCCCCCGCCATCCGCGCCGCACTGGTCGCCGCACGTGATGCGTGGAAAAACGGCGAGCGCGCTCCCTCCGCCCTCCAGCAGCTCATCACCCAGCAGATCCAGGAAAAGGCCCCGCTCGGCCGCATCGACTACGTCGCCGCTGCCGATGCCACCACGCTCCAGCCCGTCTCCGCCACCTCCGAGCTCGTCGTGATCGCCGTCGCCGTCTTTTTCGGTGCCACCCGTCTCATCGACAACATCGAGCTGAAATAATCAGCCGCTCGTATTCATGTCCGAACTCCTCTCCAGTCACACCGCCGAAGGCTACGACATCGAAGTCGTCCGCAGCGTCTGGAGTCTTGCCCAGGTCATTCCCGGCAACGATCCCGAAGTCTGGCGCAAAGACGAATTCGGTGCCTGGCTTCACCGTGCTGATTATCGCAATCGTCATTCCGACTACGGCTGGGAAATCGCCGACTACGGCTACAGCCGCCGCAGCATGGGCCTCGCCTCCCTGCGCCCCATGCAGTGGCTCAATTACCTCGACTTCATGGTCGCCGCCCGCAATCAAGCCGTCGTCACCGCCGACGGCCTCCGCAACGCCCGCCGCCTCCTCTGAGTCCGCACTCCAGGCTGTAGAGCCATGGCCTTGTTGTGCGATAAAATGCACGAATTCCCCCAGTGCATCGCACAGGCGTCAGCAAAGTGGTCCGCACAGTCCCCTGTGCGGCGCTCCGCCTCTCCCACCGCTCCGCACTTCCTAAAAGGTGACATGAATGGCGCTCGGTTAAGAAAATGTTTCGTCAGCTTTGACACCTTACGACGCATCGTTCAGTGCACCCCCGAGCTTCCGTCTCTAAACTAGGCGGTGTTTGAAAACCTGTGCTGAATGACCTGTGCAAGTTCATACCATCTTGTGGCAGACTCTACGAAGCGCTCACTCTCCCTCCGCAAGCCCGGAGGGCTGGCACAGCCGTAGCCGTGGGTGCCAACCCACGGAACCGCATCACCCATGTCTCCCAATTTTGTGGAACCGCGTAGCGGTGACACAAACCGCCGCCACACCCAAACCTGAAGAATTCCGCCGCTCCAGGAAAGCGTTGCCAGCTCCCAAACCCACGATCAAGGCCCTGAACCAATCATTCATCTCCGACTCCCCATTCCTTTGCCCACCATTCCTTTGCCAAAACAAAACCATCCGCATTCCCCACCCCACCCGCTCTGCGGTGCTAGATCAACGTCTCCCTTGGATTCACCTCCCACCCCTCCAGATCCCGAAAGTCCGCCTCCCGCGCCTCGTTCATACAGTAGCATGATCCGTCTCGCCCTCATCGCGCTGCTCACCACCGCCGTCGTCCACGCCCACGCCGCAGGCACCGACTTTTCCCGGGATGTCTATCCCATCCTCCAGCGCGCCTGCTTCGAATGCCACGGTCGCGAGCATCACAAAGCCGCCCTCCGCCTCGACACCGCTTCACCCCAGCACCTCAAAATCGGCCCCGATCTCCTCCGCCGCGTCGCTCTGCCCAAGGAAGACAAAGACGCCATGCCCAAGCGCGGCGACCGCCTCACCGCCATCGAAATCGACCACCTTCGCGACTGGATCAACTCCGGCGCACACTGGCCCGACAAACTCGAAACCCTCAAGCACTGGAGCTACCTCCCCCCGCAGCGCCCCGCCTTGCCCGCCGTGCAAAACCAGGCATGGCCCAAGAACGAAATCGACCACTTCATCCTCGCCAAACTCGAAGCCAATAAACTCACGCCCTCTCCAGCCGCCTCTCCCGAAATCCTCATCCGCCGCCTCTCCCTCGATCTCACCGGCCTCCCACCCACTCCCGCCGAAGTCGATGCCTTCCTCAAAGAGCACTCCAAGGATCCAGCATCCAGCATCGAGCATCTAGCCACCCGCCTCCTCGCTTCGCAGCAGTTCGGCGTCCGCTGGGCCCGCCCCTGGCTTGATCTCGCCCGCTATGCGGACTCCCACGGCTTCCAGCGCGACGACCTGCGCGAAGTCTGGGCCTGGCGCGACTGGGTCGTGAACGCGCTCAATGCCAACATGCCCTTCGATCAGTTCACTCTCGAACAAATCGCCGGCGATCTCCTGCCCAACGCCACACCGGAACAAATCATCGCCACCGGCTTTCACCGTTGCACCCCCACCAATGTCGAAGCCGGCACCGAGCCCGAGGAAAGCCGCATCAATCAAGTCATCGATCGCGTCAACACCACCGGCGCCGTCTGGCTTGGCACCACGCTCGAATGCGCCCAGTGCCACAATCACAAATACGACCCCATCAGCCAGCGCGACTACTACTCCCTCCTCGCCTACTACAACAACACCGAGAAAGAAGCCGAGCGCACCAGCCCCACGACTCCCGGCTCCATCCAGTTTCAAGGCTCGCCCTATAAACTCAGCGACCCTGCTGGCGATGCCCAGCGCGCTCAGTTTGCCGCACAGATGAAGACTTTGAATGCCCAGCTCGCCGCCCGTCAAAAACAGCTCGCCACCACCGACGGCAAAAGCAGCGCTCCGCCTGCATCACCCGCAGCCAAAGTCGAAACCTCCAGCGCCCTCAAAGCCCTCAAGCCCTCCGCCTTCATCACCGAGAGCGATGCCGAGTCCGAACTCCAGCCCGACGGCAGCGTGCTCCTCACGGGCCCCGCCCCCGACAAAGACACCTACACCTTCGAAACCGAACTCACCGCCGGCGAGCTCAGCGGCCTCATGCTCGAAACCCTCACCCACGCCTCCATTCCGGGCGATGGCCCTGGCCGTGGCGGCATCAATCGCCCCAACTTCGTCCTCCACTCCTTCGACTGCACCCTCACCACTCCCGGCGGCAAAACGCAGCCCCTGACCTTCAAGACCGCCTACGCCGATTACTCGCAGAAAAACTTCGAAGTCACCAGCCTCATCACCAAGACCGGCAGATCCGCCTGGGCCATTGGCCAGCGCTTCCATGAGCCGCACTGGGCCGCCTTTGAACTCAAGCAGCCAATCGCAGTCGCCCCCGGCTCCAAGCTCAGCATTCACATGGCGCAAAATTTTGGCAACGGCCTTGTCATCGGCTGCCTGCGCATCTCCAGCATCGCGGGCAACGTCGCCGCCTGCCTGCCCGAGATGGAGGCACCCGCGTCTGCCCCGGTCGTCGCCAACGGCGGCAAAGGCAAAGCCGCTCCCCATCCCGTGTCCAAAGACCCCGCAATCGCCCAACTCGAAAAGCAGAAGGCCGCACTCCAAAAGCAGATCACCGCCCTCGCCGCCCCCACCACCGAGATCATGCGCGAGCTCCCGCAGCCCCGCATGAGCGCCATTTTCAAACGCGGCGTTTATACCGATCCCGCCGACCCCGTCACCGCCTCCGTTCCCGCCATCTTCAACACCCGGCTCTCCGGCCCGCCAAACCGCATCACCCTCGCCAAATGGCTCGTCAGCCGCGACAACCCCCTCGTCGCCCGCGTCACCGTCAACCGCTGGTGGGCCGAACTCTTCGGCACCGGCATCGTCTCCACCCTCGAAGACTTCGGCATCAAAGGCGCACCTCCAAGTCACCCCGAACTCCTCGACTGGCTCGCCACCGAATTCATCGACCACCACTGGGACATGAAACACATTCTCAAAAAAATCGTCCTCAGCGCCACCTATCAACAAAGCAGCTCCACCCACTACTTAGCCACCCAGTCCCCGCCTCCCTCTCCGGAAATCATAAATCATAAATCAAAAATCATAAATGGATCTGCCGTCGATCCCGCCAATACCCTCCTCTGGCACGCCCCCCGCTTCCGCCTCGACGCCGAAACCATCCGCGACAACGCCCTCGCCATCGCTGGCCTGCTCAATCTCAAACAAGGCGGCAGCCCCATTCGCCCCCCACAACCCGACGGCCTCTGGCAGAAAGTCGGCGGCCAGCAGTACACCTACGTCGTCAGCCCCGGCTCCGAGCAGTACCGCCGCGGCCTCTACGTCGTGCTCAAGCGCGGCTCGCCCTACCCCAGCTTCATGAATTTCGACGCCAGCGCCCGCATGGCCTGCGTCGTGCGCCGCTCCCGCAGCAACACCCCCCTCCAGGCCCTCACCCTCCTCAACGACCCCGTCTACGTCGGAGCCACCCAGGCCTTCGCCAAACGCATCGTCACCGAAGCCCCCAGCACCGACCTCGACTCCCGTCTTCAGCACGCCTTCCGCCTCGCCTTGGCGCGCTCCCCGCAACCGCAGGAACTCAGCGTCCTCAAAGCCCTCTGGGAAACCCAGTTCGAATCCGCCCAAGCCGATGCCAAAGCCACCAAGGACCTCAGTGCCGGCCTCGACCTCCCCCCAAATCTCCCTCCCGCCGAATTCGCCGCCTGGTACGCAGTCGCCAGCGCCATCCTCAATCTCGACGAGTGCATTACCAAAGGTTGACCCTAAGGCATGTTTGAAAACCCGTCAGCGCCGCACTTCGATGCCGCTCCGGCCTTCACACCCCAAACCGCCTCCAGCCTGCATTTCTCACACTCACTGGGAATATGCAAATAGCGTGTGGCACGCGTAATGTAGCTCGGTATTCCGATACCGAGTCACGCCTTTCGCGGACTCGGCTCTCCGAGCAACATCGCCGGATGTGAACGTTTGGAGTGTGAGAAGTGCGGGCTAAGCTTGCGCTCAAATTCTGCCCCTCACGGAATGTCCATTGAGTAAACTTGTTCCCACCTAGCGCCGCATTCCGGTCGTAGGTTGGGCGTGTTTGGCGCCATGTTCATTCCAAAGCTCCACGGCCTCCTTCGCCAAACCGCCCGACCACGAGCGCGTTCCCACGCCGTTGCGCCCGCCTCACACTTTCAGCCCAGCGTCCCTTCTGTCCTTCCGTCCTTTCTGTCCTTTCTTTCCTCTCAGTCCTCTCAGTCCTCTCAGTCCTTCCACGGAAAAACCACGTCCCCTCATAGCGCAATAGGATGACTCGCCACCGGTCCCTCACCCGTCGCAAGCATCACACGCCCCGCAGTCCGCAGCGTACGTATTGTAGTACCTGCTTCAGCAGGTTCCGGGCGCGCCACCCATCACCTGCGATCGCCACACATCACCCACGCAAGCGGAGCTGCGAGACCTTCACCACAGCTACCCAGTCAAATGCCATCATTCTATTGATGCGGTTCTCAATAAGATGCCCTCCTTAACTATAAACCCTCAGGCCAGACACACCTTTCGCCAAGAATAGGCTGGTGATGGCGTTGTTTGTGCGACTATTTTACCATTGCAATGCTTCCCACCGCCCCCACATCCTGCTCGCACTGCTCCTCGGATGAGAAGCCGCCCACGCCTGCTGTGAAGGAAGCGCTCCCACCCGCCCCCTACATCTGCCCCATGTGCGAGGGCGTCCGTTCGGACAAACCAGGCCCCTGTCCGCAGTGCGGCATGCCTTTGGAAAAGAACCCGCTCGCCCATCGCAACGAGCCCGAATGCTGCGGCGACGGCGGCGAGGATGAAGTGCGCGACCTCTGGTGGCGCGTCCGCTGGAGCGCCGCCATGACCGCCCCGGTCGTCCTGCTTTCCATGGGCATGGACCTCCCGGTCATCCGCGACATTCACCCCGAAGCCTCCGGTTGGATGCAGTTCGTCTGGGCCACGCCCGTCGTCTTCTGGGTCGGCTGGCCCCTGCTGGTGCGCTTCGCGAATTCGTTGCGCAGCCTGCACTTCAACATGTTCACCCTTATCGGCCTCGGCGTGCTCGCTGCATGGCTGTACAGCACCGTCGCGCTGGCCGCACCGCACCTGCTGCCACACAGCGCCACGCACCACGGCATGGTGCTCTATTTCGAAAGCGCCGCCGTCATCACCGTGCTGGTGCTCCTCGGCCAGCTCCTCGAACTCCGCGCCCGCAAAGCCACCGGCTCCGCCATTCGCGCCTTGATGAATCTCGCGCCAAAAACCGCGCTGCTTGTTCGCGCCGGCGAAGAAATCGAAACCCCCGTCGATGACATCCAAATCGGCGATGTCCTCCGCATCAAACCCGGCGGCCGCATCCCCGTCGATGGCATCGTCACCGAAGGCAGTTCCACCGTCGATGAATCCATGCTCACCGGCGAATCCATGCCGCAGAAGAAAGCAGCGGACGCAGCGGTGACCGCCGGCACGGTGAATGGCAGCGGCACCTTCCTCATGCGTGCCGAGCGTATCGGTGCCAACACCCTCCTGAGCCAGATCGTGGAAATGACCGCCCAGGCGCAGGCCAGCCGCGCTCCCGTGCAGCGTCTCGCAGACCGCGTTTCCGCATGGTTCGTTCCCGCCGTCGTGGGCATAGCCGTACTGACCTTCCTTCTCTGGTGGCAGTTCGGCCCCCAGCCCTCCTTTGCCTTCGCCGTGGTGAATGCCGTCGCTGTTCTCATCATCGCCTGCCCCTGCGCCCTCGGCCTCGCCACCCCCATGGCCGTCACCGTCGGCCTCGGTCGCGGTGCCCAGCTTGGCGTCCTTATCAAAAACGCCGAGACCCTCGAGCGCCTGCACCAGATCGACATCGTGATGCTCGACAAAACCGGCACGCTCACCGAGGGCAAACCATCGGTGACCGAAGTTTTCCCTCTCCCAGGTCTCTCCGCCCGCGACCTCCTCGCCTGCGCCGCCGCAGTCGAGTCGATGAGCGAGCACCCCCTCGCCACCGCCATCGTGTACGCCGCCAAGGAGCGCAACATCCCCATTGCCGCCGTCACCGATTTCCAGGCCATCACCGGTAGCGGCGTGCTGGGAAATGTCGGCGAAAGCGAAGTCTTCATCGGCCAGGAGACGTTCTTGAAAAAGAACGGCGTCTTCATCAGCGCCGAATGCCACACCCAGTCGCTGAAAATGCAGGCAGATGGCTGCACCGTGGTCGTCGTAGTGCTCAATGAAAAACCACTCGGCCTCATCGCCATCAAAGACAAAATCAAAGAGTCCGCCCCCCCGGCCATCGCCGCCCTGCATGCGCTCGGTTTGAAACTGCAGATGATCACCGGCGACTCCCTCGCCACCGCCCAGCGCGTCGCCAAAGATCTGAACATCGACGAAGTCGCCGCCGAAGTCTCCCCCAAGGAAAAACTCCTCCACGTCTATCAAGCCCGCGGCAAAGACCGCCACGTCGCCTTCGCCGGAGACGGCATCAACGACGCGCCCGCCCTTGCCGCCGCCGACGTCGGCATCGCCATGGGCAGCGGCACGGACGTCGCCATTCAAAGCGCCGCCGTCACCCTGGTCAAAGGCGACCTCCGCGCCCTGCATCAGGCCTTCGCCCTCAGCCACGCCACCATGAAGGTCATTCGTCAGAACCTCATGTTTGCGTTTTTATACAACGGCCTCGGCATCCCCCTCGCCGCCGGCATCCTCTATCCCTTCACCGGCTGGCTCCTCAATCCCATGATCGCCAGCGTCGCCATGTCCCTCAGCAGCGTCTCAGTCATTCTGAACAGCCTGCGCCTGCGCCGCTTCAAGTAAAAGCACCCCGAGCATTCCAGAAACGCCCCGCCGAGATTTTAAATAATGCCAGGCATTTAGTATTGATTTCGCCGCCTCTCAATCTATCATCCACCTCATGCAATCAACTCAACCCTCTGATCCCCAGCCGCTCACCCTCGAAGAGCAGCTTGTCGGCGTGAATGCGAAAACAGGACTCTATCCAGGCGCGCGGTCATGGTCCGGCGGTCGGCTGCGCGTCCTGGGGCGGGGGCCGTTGGAATCATACTGCTATCACGTCATGTCACGCACCTGCGGTGGGGAGGTGTTTCTAGATGACGTCGAAAAAGAAGCGCTGCGCCGCGTGATTTGGCGCATGGCCGAGTTCAGCGGTGTCAAAGTCGTCACCTACTGCCTCATGCATAACCATTTCCACCTGCTGGCCGAGGTGCCACATCGCGAAACCTGGCTGCAGCGCTTCGCTGGCGCGGACGGCGAGGCAAAGCTCTTTGTGCACCTGCGCATCCTCTACAGCCGCGCCTACCTCGGCCTGCTGCGCGATGAACTGGCCGATCTCCGCAAGCGCGGTCTGGCAGCACTCGCTGACCAGCGCGTCGAGGCACTCAAAAACCGCTTCTGCGATCTCTCCTCATTCGTCAAAGAAGTGAAAGAACGCTTCAGCCGCTGGTTCAACAAGCGGCGCGGACGCCGTGGCACGCTGTGGATGGATCGCTTCAAGAGCGTGCTGGTCGAGGGCAGGGGAGAAGCGCTCCGTACCATGGCCGCGTACATTGATCTCAATCCCGTGCGTGCAGGCCTGGTCAAAGATCCCAAGGACTACCGCTGGTGCGGTTACGCCGAGGCGCTGGGCGGCAGCCGCAGAGCGCAGCGCGGATTGTGCAAGGCGCTCGGCAAACCGGTGGACGGCTGGCAGAGCGCGGGTGCCGCAGAAGCGTATCGTTGCATTCTCCATGCGGAAGGACGCGAGGTGAAAGACGCGCAGAATGAGCAGGTCGTGAAACGCGGTGTGAGCGTCGAGTCGGCACGCGCCGTGCTGACAGCGCGCGGTAAACTCAGCCCCGCAGAGTTGGTGCGGCTGCGCGTGCGTTATTTCACCGATGGCGTCGTGCTGGGCAGCAAAGAGTTTGTGGAAGGCATCTTCGAGGCTCAGCGCGAGCGGTTCAGTCCAAAGCGCAAGCAAGGCGCGAGACGCATCATCGAGTCCGCCGAGCCCTTCTACGCTCTGCGCAGGCTTCGCCTCAGACCTCTGGATTAATAGTCAGGTCAAATCCTCCCTTCATGCAAGCGCGGCTGCCAGTGGTGGCTTTCGCTCCATCTTTTCTGCCCCGGCGGTATCACAAGGCTTGCCCGCCCCCGCGTTCTCTGAAACAGTACGCTCGTACTTTCCTTTCCACCCGTGAATCCTGATCCGGCCCTGCCAGCACCCCCATCCGCGCCCGACGAGGATGCGAAGTTCATGCCACCCCAGGAGACGCCCACAGGAATGACCACCCTCGGGCCGGAGGACGTGACCATTGCGATTCCCAATCTCAAGCCCAGCAAGCCCCTCACCGCCCCGATAGAGCCGGAGTCCGCATCAGACACCAGCATGATCACGCTGGGTCCCGAGGATCAAACCATCGCCATTCCCAATCCAGGCCGCAACCTTCCAGCGGCCACGATGGGCGCAGGCCGCTTCGCTCCGCATACCGACACCGATAACATCACCCTCGGCCCGGAGGATCAGACCATTGCGATCCCCACCGGCAAACCAACTCTGCCCGGCGCGGCCACTCTTCCCGGTGCCGCCACCATGCCCGGCATCTCCACCCTGCCGAGCCACGGCGGCCTGCCAGCCGCCACCGCCAGTTCCATGGCCTCCATGGGCACCACTTCAAAGCCCAGGTCCCACATGGAGTCCCTCACCGGCAACGACGGCTGGATCGGTGATCGCTACCGCCTCCTCGACAAGTTAGGCGAAGGCGGCTTCGGCGTCGTCTATCGCGCCGAGCAGGTGAAGCCCATTCACCGCATCGTCGCCATCAAGATCGTGAAGGCCAGCGTCGCTTCGGCGGACATCCTCGGCCGTTTCGCCATCGAGCAGCGCACGCTCGCCATCATGGAGCATCCCAACATCGCCCGCATTCTCGATGCGGGTGAGACGGACATCGGCGCGCCTTTCTTCGTGATGGAGATGGTCAAAGGCCGCTCCATCACCAGCTACTGCAAGCAGAACGAGCTCAATCTCCGCCAGCGCCTCACCCTCTTCATCCCCGTCTGCCGCGCCGTGAATCACGCCCATCAAAAGGGCATCATCCATCGCGACATCAAGCCCGGCAACATCATGGTCATGGACGAGGCTGGCAAAGCCGTGCCCAAGGTCATCGACTTCGGCATCGCCAAGGTCCTCGAAGGCGAAGGCTCCGGCCACACCATCGCCACCGGCATCGATCAGCTCGTCGGCACCCCCGGCTACATCAGTCCGGAGCAGATCGAAAACGGCAGCTCGCATGTGGACACACGCTCAGACGTGTACGCCCTCGGCGGCGTCTTCTTTGAGCTCCTTTGCGGCCGCGCCCTCATCACCCCGGCAGACGTCGCCGCAAAGCCCATCCACGTCCTGCTGCGCGATCTCGCGGAAAGAGATCCGCCCAAGCCCTCCACCATCGAGCCCACCGTCCAGGGCGATCTCGACTGGATCGCGCTCAAGGCCCTCGAGCGCGACCCCGACCGCCGCTACGGCAGCGCGGACGATCTGGCCGACGACATCACCCGCTACCTCAGCTTCGAGCCCATCACCGCCCGTCCGCCCAGCCGCCGCTACCTCTTCACCAAGTTCGTGCGCCGTCATCGCGTCGGCGTCGCTGCTGCCATCGCCGTCTCGCTCGCCGTATTGATCGGCGGCCTCACCAGCACCGCCTTGTACTTCGAAGCCGAGCGCAACCGCGTCGAAGCCGAGCGCGGCCGGGAAAACCTCCGCCAATCCTTCAGCCGTTCGGATGAGCAGATGGCCCGTCAGTTCACCGAGCGCGGCCAGTACAATGACGCCGTCGCTTATCTCACCCGCTCCCTGCGCACCGATCCCACCAACGAGCTCTCCTCCACCAATCTGCTCTCGCTGCTGGCCAACGTTCACCTCATCCGTCCGGACACCGCCCCGCTGGCGCTGCCAGAAGGCGCCAAGGAAGCCGCCAAGATCGCCGTCAGCCAGGAGACAAACCGGGTGATCGCAGCCAGCTTCATCAAGCCCAGAACCAGGACCGCGCCAGGCACGGTGCCCCCCCCTCGCAGTGCCGTCATTTCCATCTGGGACATGAAAACCGGCGAGCGCACCGACCATCCCGTCCCCAACGGAGTGGAGATCACCTGCCTCGATGTCACCCCCGACGGCCAGCAGGCCGTCATCGCCCGCGATGACGGCAACGTGGAACTCTGGACGCTCAAAGACGGCAAGCGCCGCAATCTCCAGCCACGCCTCCCCAGCCTCGCCACCTGCATCGCCTTCTCCGGCAACGGCACCAAGCTCCTCGCCGGCAGCGAAATCGACGCCGACGACAAAGGCACCGTCCAGGTCTGGGATCTCCGCAAGCCCCAGGAACCCGCCGTCGTGATGAAGCAAAAAGGCGCCGTCAGTGAAATCGCCGTGGACAACGACGGCGTCTTTGCCGCCTCCATCTACAGCGGCGATCCCATCGATCCCGCCGGCGCGGACGGTGCCGCCACCACCTGGGATCTCCGTCTCGGCCAGCCCGTCGGCGATCCCATCGAGGTCGGCAAAGGTCTCCTCCATGTCGCCATCGAGCCCGTGCATGAGCTCATCGCCCTCGGCATGAACAAAGGCGAAGTCTTCGTCGGCAATTTCCGCAACGGCGGCGAAGTCCTCCCCCCCCTCATGCACCCCTCCTCGGTCACGTCGCTCGCCTTCAGCGCAGACGGCCAGTCCATCATCGTCGGTGACGGCGGCGGTTACGTGAACATCTGGAATCTCAGCGACGGCAAGCTCCGCTTCCCCACCCGCAAGCATGACGGCGAAATCCTCAAAGCCATGCCCGCCGCAGACACCAGCCTCCTCGCCACCATCTCCAGACATGGCGACGTCAGCGTGTTCGACATGCAGACCGGCGCGCTCCTCTCCTCCCACATCGAGCACACCATCATGGATGCCAAAATCACCCGCGACGGCTCCCTCCTCGCCATGGCCCCCCATGGCATGCCCTTCGTCCAGGTCTGGGACATCCATGAGCGCATGACCGAGCGCAAATTCGTCGATGTCCTGGACAAAAACCTCATCACCCGCATCAAAGGCCCCGACAGTTCCCCCGAGCAGCTCCGCTTTTCCGAAGCCGGCGGCGCCAACCGCAAAAAGTCCATGTACGCCGCTGCCGATCCCGACGGCACCGTCTTCATCTACGATGCCAAGACCCTCAAGCCCATCGGCAAGCCCGTCCTCCATCCCCCCGCCGTCGGTGCCGTGACCATCACCCAGGACGAAAAACGCCTCATCACCTCCGGTCGCGATCGCGCCGTCCGCGTCTGGGACATCGCCACCCGTCAAAACATCGTCACCATGCAGCACGATTCCTACGTGCCCGTCATCGCCCTCAGCCCCGATGACCAGCGCCTCGTCACCGTCACCGACGATGGCGAAATGCGCGTCTGGGAGCTCAGCACCGGCGACTGCCTCACCCCCGCCATCCGCGATACCCCCCGCAGCAGCAATGAAGAAGACGGCATCGTCGTCGCCCGCGTCTCAGATGACGGCACCAGCGTCCTCTTCCGCGTCGCCGGACACGGCTTCTTCAGCGCCACCATGCCGCCCCAGGGCGCCACCTTGCCCGCCTGGTTCCTCAAGCTCGCCGAAGGCCTCGCCCGCCTCCACCTCAGCCCCAGCGGCACCCTCGAAGAAGTGTCCCTCGACGACTACGAAACCGCCGTCGCCGCCATTCCCAAAACTCCCCGCAAAGGCGAAGAAACCGCCCTCACTTGGGCCCGCTGGCTCCTCGCCACCGCCGCCACCCGCCCCCTCTCACCCCTCGAGCATCAGCCCTTCGAGGAGTATTTGAGCTCCCTCAAAGCCCAAGGCTCCCCCGCCGCCGCCCGCGAGCTCCTCCGCTTCCGCCCCCAAGACCGCGACGCCGCCGAACGCGCCAAACTCCTCATTCCCGCCGTCCCCAAATAGCCCAAGGCACCAGAGTCTCCCAACCCCAAGGCACCGGAGTTTCCCGACCCCAAGGTGCCGGGTCTCCCGACCCCAAGACACCGGAGTTTCCCAACCCCAAGGTGCCGGGGTCTCCCGACCCCAAGGCATCGGAGTTCCCGACCCCAAGGTGCCGAATCTCCCGACCCCAAGGCATCGGAGTTTCCCAACCCCAAGGTGCCGGGGCCTCCCAACTCCGAGGTGCCGGGGCCTCCCGACCCCAAGGTCCCGGGGCCTCCCGACCCAAGGTGCCGGGGTCTCCCGACCCCGGCTCTGATCGGCCGCACGGGCGCAAGCCCTCCGTCCAAAGTACTCCAGAGCTTCAGCTCGCTCTGGAAAAGCACCGCACGCAGGACCGGCCCGAAATAAAGTAGCCCAGTTGCTGTGCAACGGGTCCGGGAATCAGTGGCATACCCGTGGCGACAGCCCGCGTGTCCTTCGTAGCTTTAGCGAAGAGGGAAGCACGCAGCGCGAAGAATGGGCCCGTCTCCGAGCGCATCCAAACACCCCGACATGGCGCTCCAAGTCCTTCCCGTCCCCTTTGTCCTTCAGACGACGCCACGCCAGCCGCATCACGCCAGCCGCCAACCCAGCGCGAAGTAGTCCGCACTCTCCGAGTGCGGTTCCGGCGAACGTCCCCAAACAGATCTTTCCCCCACCCGCCGCCCTCCATCCCCCACGCAGGCCCATCCAGCATCCATCCCCCAGCATCGAGCATCGAGCCTACCCCGCCACCACCGCCGCCCGCGCGTTCTCCTCCGCCCCCGTTTTCTGCAGGTAGTAATCATAATCCCCCGAAAACGCCGTCACCCGCCCATCCACAATGTGCAGCACCTTAGTCGCCAGCGACCGGATAAAATGCACGTCATGGCTGATGAACACCAGCGTCCCCTCAAACTTCTGCAGCGCCAGGATCAGCCCCTCGATCGCCCAGATGTCCAGATGCGTCGTCGGCTCGTCCATCAGCAGCAGGTTCGGCGGATCCACCAGAAACTTCACCAGGTTCACCCGGCTCTTCTCACCCCCGCTCAGCACCCGGCACTTCTTGTGTACATCCTCCCGCTTGAAAAGGAACGACCCCAGAATGCTCCGCGCCTCATCCTCCCGCAGCTCCGGCGCCACACGCTTCAGCTCCTCCAGCACACTGCAGTCCGGGTCCAAAGTATCCGCCCGGTGCTGCGAAAAATACCCCATCTTCACATTCGTCCCCAGCTTCCGCTCACCCTTCTGAAACGGCACCTCACCCGCCAGAATCTTGATCAGCGTCGACTTGCCGCTGCCGTTCGGCCCCACCAGCACCGTCCGCTCCCCACGCTCCACCTCCAGGTCCAGCCCCGTATACACCTGCTTCGTCCCATACGCCTGGTGGATGTCATTCAGCGCGATCAGCCGCTGCCCGCTCCGCTGCGGCTGCGGGAAGTTAAAGCGGAAGCCCTTCCGCAGCGGCCGCGGCTTGTCCAGCTTGTCCATCTTCGCCAGCTGCTTCTCACGGCTCTGCGCCTGCGACGCCTTCGACGCCACCGACCGGAACCTGTCGATGAAATCTTGGATCAGCTCGATCTCCTTCTGCTGGTTCTTGTATGACTGCATCGCACGCTCATAGTTCTCCTCCCGCTGCTTCAGGTACTCACTGTAGTTCCCCTGGTACGCCTGCAGCTTCCCCTCCTCGATCTCATACACCTGCTGCACCAGCTCATCCATGAAGTCACGGTCATGCGAAATGATCAGCAGCGCCCCCGCGTAGTTCTTCAGATAATTCCGGAACCACATCAGCGACAGCAGATCCAGGTGATTCGTCGGCTCATCCAGCAGCAGCAGATCCGGCTCCATCACCAGCAGCCGCGTCATATGCGCCCTCATCACCCACCCACCGCTAAACTCCCGCGCCGGCCTTGAGAAATCCTCCTCCTTGTAGCCCAGACCCTTCAGGATCCGCTTCGCCTTCGCCTCCGTCTGCGGGTCCTGCAGCGCATCATGCTTCGCATGCGCCTCGAAATACTCCGGGCTCGAAACATCCCCCGCCGCCTCAAACTCACGCAAAATCTTCTCCAGCGCCTCGATCTCGCCCGCCTTCCCCGTCGCCACCTCCAGCACCGTCTCATTCCCCACCGGCTCGCTCTCCTGTGGCAGAAAGCCCACCGTCGTCCACTCATCCCGGATCACCTCCCCCGCATCCGGCACATCGGTTTTGAGGATCAGCGAAAACAACGTCGACTTCCCCGCCCCATTCGGCCCCACCAGCGCCACCCGCTCCCCATAGTTGATGGTCATCGACGCAGCGCTAAACAGCGTGCGGGCATTGAAAGTCTTGGTGACGTCGCGAATGGTAAGCATGGAAGAAAAAAGAGGGGCAGACCAGCTACGTCACCCAGCGCCACTTGCAAGGCCAAGCATGCCGCAAAGCCCAGCGCGGCATGCTTGGCCTTGCCCGTAGGCCTGTCCTTCGTAGATCAGCTTGCCCTTCGTAGCGCAGAGCGCGAAGAACGGGCAGAGCGAAGAAGGAAGCTTTAGCGAAGGAGGGACCGAACACCCCGTGTGCGGTGTCCGGCATGCCCCCAGCTCACCTCGCTCCGCCTCACACCAGCCCCAAAGGGGCTGCGGAGTCAGCCCAGGGTCAGCCAGCCTGTCCTACGAAGCTCGTAGAGCGAAGGAGGAAGCCTCAGCGAGGCGACCCTGGGTTTCGGCACAACCCGCCAGGAAGCAAATCCAGCGCTACTGACTCACACAGCGCCTACCAGCAGCGTCTGCAACCCGCTCCGCAACGGAAGTCCCAACGCTCACCAAACTCACGAAAACCGGCCTTAACCGAGTGCCATTCTTGCCTGGCATCTTTGCTTGGTTGGCTCGTGGGTTCATTTGTTCCTGGTCTTTTTGAAGAACCTGGACAATCCAACCATGCAGACCATCAAACCGATGATCCAGAGCAGCCATGAGGTGGATGATGCAGGTTTCTCTTCTTTAATGCCGTGAGGCTTTGCACCTTCATTTCTCGTTGGTGTGCCCGCAACGGACTCCTCATCAAGAGGAGCAGAGCCGGTTGAAGCAGCCGGATCTTGAATGCGCAAGGAAGGCACCAGATCGGCCCATCCTGAACGGTACTTCGGATCTATGGAATCAATGTGGAACTTAAACTCAGGAGTTTCAAGATCAACAGGTGTGCCAAGAGCCCCCGGCTTGGGGGTGCTGTTTGTTTCCTCTCGAAACACGCGTTTCGAGAGAGTACAGCGATACTCACCAGTTTCGGTGATTGGATATTGTTCGGACAAGCTGAAAGAACTTGTATATCCTCTGCCAGTCAGCACATCCACATGCATTTTTTCAGGTCGTATCTCCGGAAATTTCGCCCCTGGCATGTCTTTGTAGGCCACAAGAACCTGCCCGCTAGGCGCTATCAATCGGATTGAAACCTCCGGGTCGAACACTTTTCCCGAATATGCATAACGGTATTTATTTTTATCGCTAGTGCTCCATAGCATAATTCCAATGACGAAGCCATTCGGCTCATTGCTTGCATAGTGAGAATAATACCGCACGCCCAAACCAAGGCCATCTTCTCTTTCATCGGACACCTCTAAAAAATCTTTTTGTGTATTATCTTTTTGAATATTTTGAGCTGAGATGTGATTGAAGCTGAATCCCATTAGGATGATCAAAAGCAGTGGTCTAAAAAATGGTATCATGAGAACATCGATGGTTTGTGTCATGGAACTACGGGCAGGAGGTTGCTTGGGAAAATATTGCCAGTCCATTCCGGATGAGTATGCCACAGTGAGCCATTGCTGTCCGCACTGGCGTTTTTCTCAGAAAGCGACCAATCGACCGTACTATCATCACTGACTCGATTTGCCTTCCATTGCCAGTTCCAATTTAATCTCCGAATAGGCACCCATTTGGTGTTTGTGCCTGGTGGCAGGAACATCAGATATGTAGTGAATTGATCGTTAATTCCGAATTCTTTATATAGTGATTTATAAAGCGCTCTTGGGCTGTCTTCAGCGTTATTTGTCCTTCCAGTTGGTGTGCGATTTGTCCGTCCAGTTGGGGAATTTAATGGATAAGGATAGAAGGTGTCGAGCATGTCATTTCCGTATCCGCGGACTTCTAAACGAGTTCCGTCATTTTGGATCGCATAAAATTTACTGTTAACAATCTGAACAAGCTGCCACAGCCCTTCCGAACCAAAACTAGACGCTGTTGAATTGACCGAAGCTTCAAATGTGATACCAGCCACCCCAAATGCTCCAAGTTTGATCTCTCCGGCCTCCGGTTGTTCCACAGATTTCAAACTTGTTCTGGTCAAACTAGATCCCGGATCAACCACATTGATCTGCGTCGTGATTGTGGCGGGAGCACCATTCATGTTACAGCGCAATGTCACTGTTTGCATGCCCGGCTGTGACCAGTAAAATTGGAGATTAGTCCCTGTGAAGTCGCTGGCGACGAGGCTCGTATGCACTGCTGTGGTGTTGTCGGCCGTATAATCTTTAAATTTGCCACCGGTCACTGTCCAGTTGTAATCCGTCACTTGAATGCCTGCGGGAAGACTATTCGGGTCGAGCTTCAAGTTAACTTTTTGGCCCGGAAGAACCTTTGCCATATTTCCCGTGATAGGTTTCCAAACCGTTGGTGGATCACTTTCCTCCTGGCGTAAAATTTGTAGTCCCAGCGGCACAGCAACCACTTTCCGCTCTTTGCCATCCACCACTTCCAGTGAGATTTTAACCGGATCGCTCTGCATGCGGCCAGCAGGCATCTGCACAGGCACTATTTCGGTCCCATCGGCCTCCTCTTGGAATTCATTATTTGAATAGGCTGCACGCGACCATATTTTTTTCAGCACATAAAACGTTCTAGCCTTCAAACTCTGATAAAGCACGCTTGCGCTAATTTGTCCAAATTGCGCTCGTAATTCTTTACTGTCGAATAGCAGTAGCCCGTCTCCGCCACCAAAATCCCAATTCCCCGTGTTATTGTATTTGAGAGTCCTGGAAATGGCAAAAAATGGAAATGAATCAGAGTAAGTATTATTACTGGCATTAAAACTCATCGTGCTAATATCTGGAATTTCTGGCAGGTCAGGAAATGCAGGCTTGCTGTTGACGAAGTAGTAATTGGTATTCACGTCTCCAGGAAAGGAATGCGATGTGTAAACTCGCCAAAGATTTGGTTGATGCGCGGGATCAGTTCTTGAAATCACATTATATGCATAATATTCAGTTGTTTGCTCAAACAACCACGCGGCAATGTTACTCGGCATGGAAGAATAACCAACAGGGTCGAACCCATTGTTAAACTCTACTGAGTCAGAGTAGCCATCGCCATTTGTGTCTTGATTAGTCGGATCCGTGCCAGCTTGCCATTCGGTGAGGTTATTCAAGCCATCGCCATCAAAATCACCGTCGTTGCTTTGGCTGAGATTGTTAAACATATGCATTTCCCACAAATCAGGAATCCCATTATTGTTCGTATCGGCAAAGCTGGTGTCGAAGGCGAAGACGTTCTTCAACTGACCCACGTTTGCCAGGGCGTAGTCGTCCGCGTTCGTGCCGGTCCAGGGATAGCTGCCGGATGGACGGAGATACTCAGCAATGAGGCGGTCGTAGAACAACTGCCCCACGCTCTTGAGCTGGCCCACGGTAAGCGCGGCGTAGTCATCGCGGGTGACACCCTCGTCAGGATCTAGGCTCCAGGGAGCCACGAGTGCATGGATGTCATCCCCAGCACCGTTGGGCAGGTTGTCATCCAGTTCCTGCGCGGCATTGACGGCCACGTTTTTGAGCTGGCCGAGGTTGGCGACCGCGTAATCGTCAGCGGTAGCACCAGGCGTGAATACCTGGCGGGCCGTCCACCAGCCAGGGACTACAGGAGCCACGGCGGTGGCGCTTTGCAGCATGAGGCTGGCAAAGAGCAGCAGAGTGATGACCTCACGCAGCAGGTTGCTGCGCAAAGCGCGGAGGGAGGGTGAATTCATGGCTTCCAAGAAAGTCAGGTTTCAGCAGTGAGCAGAGGCTGCATTGCGGGCCGTAGGTGCGCAGAGGCTACGTTTCACGGCTCCCCTCCCGCCGTGAACCCACCCATATCGATGTCTCCCCCAGGGCGCACGCGCAGGACCCCGCGAATGGTGCTCACACCACCGGGTGTCGGATCCAGCACCACGCCCGCGTTCGGGTCCTGACCGCTGGCCGGGCTGTCGTAGAGCTTCAGCTTGTGCGTGGCATCCAGCTTCATCACTGTCAGGGGGCTGCTCTGTCCGCTGCTGTCTGCCGCGCGGGACCACAGCCACTGCGCCTGCGGCCGAGCCAGCGTGCTGTACAGGCTGGCGGTGAGGGAAACATCCTGAAACTGCAATGTCACCCCTGCGGTGGCAGCGTTCCCGGCCAGCGCGCCGAAGGTGATGACGTTGCCCGTGATGTCCAAATCAGCGGCGATCGTGTGCAGGTTGTTTGGATAGAGCGTGGGAATGACCGGCTGCCCGGCGAAGTTCCCCGAATAAACCTCGCTGCCATCCCGCAGCCGCACGCTGCCACGCACATCATTGAGCGTGCCTTGCGTGGGCGTGCCATCGCCATGGAAAGGGTTGGTCACCTGCACCACCCAGCCACCGTCCGGCTGAGGCAAGGCGGTCGCTGTCATCTGCTGGTTGCTGTAATACCCCTGATAGGTGGCGACACCGCCGCTTGTGCCGGTATAGCGCCAGATGTCCCCCTGCACCAGGAAGGTCGCAGGCAGGCCGGTGGCCGAGTCCGGAGGGGAAAGGTTCCAGAGCGCAAAGTTGGCATTGGGATCCACGCCCCAAACCGGCACCGGAAAGCCGCTGCCCGGCGGGCTGGTTGACGGGGCGCTGGTCTGGAACAGATGCGTCTGTGAGCTGTAGCTGCCCGTGGTGCTGGTGGCGGTGCTGTAATCGGTGTAGGTGGCCGTATAGGGGGTCGTGCCGCTGCCATCCGTGCGCACCTTGAGCAGCCAGGGGGTTTGGTCCGACATCACATCGCTGCCGTAGTAGGCGGCGGTGGCGGCGGAGTTGGTGTCATCCGTCGCAGTGCCGAGAAAGACCAAAGTGTGCATTTTCTCGATCACTGCTGGCGGCATGCCCGTGGGTGCTGATTCCCAGGAAAGGTGCAGCGAGCCATCGGCATTGGCCGGAATCACAGGTACCGTGGCGGCCCCCTGCGCGTCCTGTACAAGAAAGACGCCGATGGGGTCATTGCTGCATGTGCCGCTGAAAGCTCCAGTGGCATCCGTCCCGGCCAGCGTCCAAGTGTCGGTGCCGGTCAAAGTCAGGCTGTGGCTCGCAGCGGAAGCGTAGCTGGTCGGTGTGGTCGCGTTTTGCAGGTACAACTCCCCACGCACCCAGAAGGCGGGTGGGCCATAGATGGCGGGTTGGGAACTTGGAATGATCACATGTGGCCCCGAACCCGAAAAGCTGCCATAGCTATAAGTTCCTGAACCAGTTGCTCCACTTTTGCTCACTTTCACATTGCCTTGATAGGGGGCAGAAGCAGATCCGGTGATGACAATCATTCCATAGCTGGGATTCCTGTAAATATCGATGCGGTTGCCCAGACTGTCCTGAAAGCCTCCGGTGAAGGCATAATTGGTTCCCGTCACGCGCAAAACCGTGACGGAGTCCACAAATAGGGGGGCACTGTGGTTAGGGCTGGCATTTTGCAGCACATGCCCGCTGAGGATGAAGTTGCCATCGTGTCCCAGCGTCCCGGTACCGCCTCCCGTGCTGGTGATGGTCACGACTGCATTACCACCACCCACGAAGTAATCACGGGCCTGCGCGTTGATCGTCAGTGTGACACCGGCTCCGCTGTAGGTGTCCGTGAGCAAACCCGCTGTCGTGATCGTGCCCGACTGCCAGTTCAACAATGTGCCATCCAGCCACAACTGAGGCTTGGCAAAGGACGGAGCTGAGCGCGCCGCCCAGATGATGCCGGTCAGGCTGCTGCTGGGCAGAGTCGTGACCGTGTTGGTGGACTGCAACGTTCCCAAATGGGGATCCCAGACCAGTAGCTGATAGGTCGTGTTGCCGTAGGCAGTGCTGGCACCGAACTGCAGGTTTCCACCCTCCAGGCTGGTGTATTTGTCCGTCCAGCTCGCATTATTAGCATCAGAATAGTTATCCTGACGACTTGAGGAGTCATGGAACTGGTAGGTCGTGCCAAAGACAGTGAATTGCGTCTGAGTGCTGAAGGGGGTCTTTCCTCCAGTAAAAGTGGAATGCGATTCCGAATCTCCGTCCGCAGGATAAATCCACGAGTTATGGAGGCTTCCATCCGGTCCGCTGTAGTCGTCCGAGCCCGAAGAGTTCACCCCGCCGTAATTCCAATCCACGCTGTAGTCCTGCTGTAGGTTGCGGTGAGTGTAGGTCACGCCGCTGAACTGCCACAAGCCATCAGTTGAGGAAGTTTGGTGGTTGTCCCCATAGACAGCACTGCTGAGATACCCAGCCACGGTGCCCGTGGAAGTGCTGCCACTTACGGTGGCGAGATTCGGAGCGCCTAACATCCCAGTCACGGTCACGGTCTGGCCCGTGGTGTTGGTGTAGGTGTCGTTGTGCCAGGTGCCGTCTTCGGTGGCAGGGCCGGTCCATGTGTAGGTTTGGCCTTGAATCGTCAGCGTCGTGCCTGGACTGCCGGCGAACATGGGTGCGGTGGTGCTGGCAAGGACGGTAGCGGGCAATATCAACAAGAACAGCAGCAAGGAACGCAGGCAGGACTTCATGGAAGAGTCAATCAGGCTAAGGGTTTCAGAAATGAACTCCGCCTCTCTATGATTTTCTAATCCTTATCCCATCTTTTGGGTGACGGATTTGAAAGATTCACACGGCAATTTCCCAGGGGATGGGGGCAGGCAAATGATTGACAAACCAACCGCCTTCCCAAAGTCCACACTCAGTCATTCCCTTGCCAACCCATTCCTTTGCCATTCTCAGCGCATCCGAAATGTCAGCACCCGCTGTTCACCACCCAAGGCGCTATCACGGCCCAGATTCCGATTCTGCATCAGCGTCATCTCAGCGTCCAATTCATCCTTCGCAGTCTTGCGACGGAGAATGGATCAGCGGTTAAATTCCGGCTCTTTCTCCTCCCCAAGCTCCAAACTCAGTCATTCCAAGCGCAGCTTGCCCTTGGTAGCTTTTGCGAAGAACGGGCGCCATGCCCCAAAGACGTTGCCTTGCCTCCGCCTGCTTTTCTCTTATCTTCCTTCGATGGCCCTGACTTGACGGTCATCACGGACACCTCCGCACTCCCCATGCACACCCAAGACTTCCACTGCTTCCGCAGCGACCCGCTGGTGCGCTGGCGTGGCATCGCCGATGTACTGGAATCCCGCCCAGAGGCCTGGGAGTGGGCGCTCGCAAACATCGAGCGCTGGCTGCAGCAGGGCCGACTGCACCCGGCGCCGCTGCTGGAGTGGCGGCAGCGGCTCCTGGAAGGCCGTAACGAGCGCACCAGGCGGGAGGCTCTGCTGGAAGCCCTGCGCATTCCACCCGTGGATGCGCATCAGGACCAGCTCCGCTCCTGCTCACCCTTTGTGGGCGGTCCGTTCCGCGCAGCGTCTGTGCCTACGCTGCCCGTATGAATCTAGGCTCGCTTCAGCATCTGGTACGTTCCGTGCGCACGGCTTGGGCTTTGATCTGATTTTCCGTCTGTTCCGCGTATTCCGTAGGCCGCCATCTCCGTTTCTAGGCTTAACCGCTGATACGACGCACCGCCTTGTGCTTCGTAGACTCGCCCGCCATCAACGCGACGCTGCCACCACACTCCGCGGCGTATGCTCCGTCAGAATCTTCGACAACGGCACTTCCACCGCATTCTCCCGTCCCAAAAACTCCAGCAGAATCCGCACCCGCTCCACCCCCGTCAGCATCGCATTCACGATCCCCTTCATCCCCCGCATCGGCCCCTCCGTCAGCTCCACCATATCCCCCACCTTCACGCCCACCTCCACCTCGCAGATCTCCACGTCCTTCATCTCCGCCTTCAACACCGCGATGGCCGCGTCCGGCACCGACGTCAGATTGCCGCCGAAATCCACCACCTTGATCACACTCTGCGAGTAGTTCACCGCCCGCATCGACTCCGCCGGAACGAAACGCGCAAAAAAATAGCTCGGGAACAGCGCCTCAATGAACCACACCTTGCCCCGTCGCGTGTTCTTCTGAAAGCGAATGCGTGGGCAGTACGTCTCCACCCCCTCCAGCCCCGCCATCAAACCCGCCGCGATATGCTCACACTTCGGTCGCGTGTGTACCACATACCAGGCCGAGATGTTTTCTTTTTTTTCTTTCATGGGGTGATGATCATTCAAACTGCCCCAGCGCACTGCCGAGGCAACCACAATCCATGAACAGCAGCAAACATCGCGCCGCCTCAAAATCCTGCGTTCTTTCCGTCCCTCCTCGCGCACGCATCACCCACCCCTCCGAGTACCCACCGCATGGATTGTAGTACCTGCTTCAGCAGGCTCCGGCCGCACTCCACCACCACCTGGCCCTCGTAGCCTCGGCGAAGAAGGCCCGCCCCATCAGGCTCCCCCTCCTTCTTCCCCATTTTTTTGCGTCCTTTTGGGGCCCAAATTCTGGACTCCATTTCGGCCCCCCTTTTTTTCACCTCTTTCCCCTTTTTCGGCCGACCAATTCCGGATTCCCCCCGCAGATATTCCACTCCACCCCTCCACCCCTCCACCCCTTCGGTATCCCATTTTTTGCGTCCTTTTGCGGCCCCAATTCTAGACTCCATTTCGCCCCCCTTTTTCCACCTCTTTCCCCTTTTTCGGCCGACCAATTCCGGATCCCCGCAGGTATCCCACTCCACCCCTCCGGTATCCCCAGTTTTTGCGTCTTTTTGCGGCCCCAATTCTGGACTCCATTTCGGCCCCGTTCTTTCCACCTCTTTCCCCTTTTTCGGCCAACCAATTCCGGATCCCCGCAGGTATCCCACTCCACCCCTCCGGTATCCCCAGTTTTTGCGTCCTTTTGCGGCCCCAATTCTGGACTCCATTTCGGCCCCCTTTTTCCACCTCTTTCCCCTTTTTCGGCCAACCAATTCCGGATTCCCCCGCAGAAACTCCACTCCACCCCTCCCGCCCCTTCAGAATCCCCTTTTTTCTCCGCCTCCGTTTTTGCGCCCCATTGCGGCCCCACTTCTGGTCTCCATTTCACCTCCCCTTTTTTCCACCTCTTTCCCCTTTTTCGGCCAACCAATTCCGGATTCCCCCGCAGAAACTCCACTCCACCCCTCCCGCCCCTTCA
>JANYCZ010000040.1 GCA_025360015.1 Verrucomicrobiota bacterium
GGCACGCTGGGGCGCAGGGACAAGCGCGAGGTGGTGCTGACGCGCGACCTGCGCGCGGCGCTGGTGCGGCTGAATCCGGCATTGCCAGACAAGGCGCTCGACGAGGCGGTGGCGAAGATGACGCGGCATGATTTCTCCCGCTCGCTGCTTCAGCACAACCAGGAGTTTCACCGCTTCATGCGCGATGGCGTGCCGGTGGATTACCGGGATGACAAAGGCCAGATGCGGAGCACTCGGGCGCGGGTGATGGATTTCGACGAGGTGACGAACAATCGCTTCCTCGCGGTGCGGGAGCTGTGCCTCACAGGTCTGCGCGCTCCTAGTTACAACCGCCGCGCTGATCTGGTTTGCTTCGTGAACGGACTGCCGCTGGTGTTCATTGAACTGAAGGCGGTCTATCGAAACATCCGCGCAGGCTTCGATGGCAATCTTTCCGACTACATGGACGAGCAGGTGATCGGGCACGCCTTCCATCACAATGCCTTCCTGATCGTGAGCAATGGCGACAACGCGCGCTATGGCTCGATCACGAGCGGCTGGGATCACTTCGCGGAGTGGAAGCGCAACGATGAGAAGGACAAGGGCAAGGTGAAGGCCGAGGTGCTGCTGGATGGGATGCTGGCCAAGGATCGGCTGTTGGACCTGGTGGAGAATTTTATCTTGTTTGATGCCAGCAAACCGGGCAAGACGCGCAAGGTGGTGGCGCGCAACCATCAGGTGCTCGGTGTGAATCTCGCCGTGGAATCCGTGAAAGCACAGGAAGCGCTGAAGCTGCGCTATCCTGAGCGGCGCGTGCTGAACTACCGCGAGGCTCTCAAGAATAAGGTGTGGAGTGATGAGATACCCCGGCTCTCCGATGAGGATCGTGATGCACCCGCATTGCTAGCGGAGGCAGCCGCGACACTGGCCAAGCTACCCTTTGCCGAACGTGCGCACCCAGACCTGGGCAGGCTGGGGGTGTTCTGGCACACGCAGGGCAGCGGCAAGAGCTACAGTATGGCGTTCTTTACCGAGAAGGTGCGGCGCAAGCTGAAGGGGGCGTTTACCTTCGTGCTGATGACGGATCGCGATGACCTGGACGAGCAGATTTATCGCACCTTCGGCGGCTGCGGTGTGATCGATCCGAAGACGACACCAAGGGCGAGTAGCGGCAACGAATTGAAGCGGCTGCTGGGCGAGAATCACGCCTACATCTTCACGCTGATTCACAAGTTCAATCAGGAGGTGACGGAACCCTACAGCGACCGGAGAGACATCATCGTCATCTCCGATGAGGCGCACCGCACACAGGCTGGGAAGTTCGCCATCAACATGCGCCAGGCACTGCCGAACGCTTCCTTCCTGGGCTTCACGGGCACGCCGTTGCTGAAGAACGACGAGATCACGAAGCGCATCTTTGGCCGCTACGTTTCGCGCTACGATTTCAAACGCAGCGAGGAAGACGGCGCGACGGTGAAGCTGGTCTATGAGAACCGGGGAGAGAAGCTGGGCATCACGACGCTCGATTTGAATGACAAGATCGCGGAGGTGATCGAGAACGAGGAGTTGAATGAAGATCAACGCGCGCACCTCGATAAGCTGATGGGTAAGGACTACGAAGTGGTGACGGCAGGCGAGCGGCTGGAACGGATCGCGGCTGACTTCGTGAAGCATTGCGCGGCGCGCTGGGAGTCGGGCAAGTTTATGCTGGTGTGCATCGACAAGATCACCTGCGGGCGAATGTTCAACCTGATCATGCCGCACTGGCAGGCGAAGACCGCCGAAGTCAAAGCGGCTGCCGAGGTGGAGACGGACGCTGAGAAGAAGGCCAAGCTGACCGCACAAGCCAAGTGGCTGGCAGAAACCATCATCGAACTGCAAATCAGCGAGGAACAAGGCGAGATCGCTGCATTCAAGAAGTGGGAGGTGGACATCATCCCGCATCGCAAGCGCATGAAAAAGGGCTTCGTCGTTGGGGAAGAAACGCTGAGCATGGAGGACGCCTTCAAAGAGCCAGAGCATCCTTTCCGCGTGGTGATCGTGTGCGCGATGTGGCTCACGGGCTTCGATGTGGAAAGCCTGAGCACGCTCTACATTGACAAGCCGATGAAGGCCCACACGCTCATGCAGGCGATTGCGCGCACGAACCGACGCTGCGAGGGCAAGGACTTCGGTTTGATCGTGGACTACAACGGAATGCTCAAGAGCCTACGTCAAGCGCTGGCGCAGTATGCCCTCGGTGACGATGGCGCTGGCGACGGCGACGACATTGTGGCCCCGGTGGCCGAGCGTGTGGACGCGCTGGAGGAAGCCATCACGGCGACCGAGACCTATTTGAAGACGCTGGGTTTTGATTGTGCGCAGCTCATCGGCGCGAAGGGCTTCACCAAGACGGGACTTCTGGCCGATGCGGTGAACGCCATCTACAGCAGCCGAGAGACGAAGCAGCGCTTCGAGATCATGGCGCGGCAAGTGTTCCTGCGCTTCAAGGCGCTGATCATGGAAGAGGCAATCCATGCCTTCGCTGAACGCCACGATAACCTCGAAGCCATCTACAAGAAGCTCACGGAGCGCCGCGATATGTCCGATGTGACGGCGGTGCTCAAAGAGCTGCACACGATCGTCAACGAAGCGATCCGCACGATGTCTCCCGGTGATGACCAAACCGAGGCCAAGCTCTACGACCTTAGCACCATCGACATGGAAAAGCTGCGCGCTGAGTTCGCGAAGAAGATCACGCGCAAGGCCACGGCGGTGGAGGACCTGCGCGCGCTCGTCGAACACAAGCTCGCCCTGATGATGCGTGCGAACCCTGAGCGCATGGACTACTACCGAAAGTATTCGGAGATAGTGGCTGACTACAACCGAGAGAAGGACCGCGTGACTAGCGAGGAGACCCTCGCGCAGCTAGCCGTGTTGGATGCGAAACTGAATGAGGAGTCTCAGCGAGCGGTGCGGGAGCAACTTACCGAGGATGAACTGGCCATTTTTGACCTGCTCAGGAAGGACAAGCTCACCCACAAACAACGCGAGTCTGTGAAGTTCGCCAGCAAACACCTCCTGGCCAAGGTGTTGGCCGTGGTCTCAAATCGTCATGACTGGATAGCGAAGCAACCAACGAAGGCCGAGGTGGAAGTGCTGATTCAAACAGAAGTCTTCACCTTGCTGCCTGATCCGCCCTTCGATGAAGACGAAAAGCGGGCGCTCGCAGATCGTGTCTATCAGCACGTCTATGCTCAAAGCGCGGCGGGCGTTCTTGGTGATGCGGCCTAGTCACTGAACGAGGCTATGAAACCCAACGCCATCGGCATCGTTTTCAATGCCGACGCGCAGCGCCCGTGGTTGGCGGCTCGCAGCGTGCGAAGCCTCAGGGCGGCGGGACTGGATGAGGTCCGCATCATCTTGGATGAAGACGAAGATGGATGGAAGGCTTTGGCCTCCAGCAATGCGCCTTTGGTCTTGCTCCGCGCGGGTGCATGGTTGCGAAGACGCGGCCCTTTGGTTATGCCTGCGGCGAGTTCCACGGGTCAAGGTGTGATGGCCTTAGGCTTGCCGTTTTCAGGTGAGCACGCCGCTGCCTGGCGCGATGAGAGACAGCGCTCTGGCGGCCACTTCAGCAGCGAGAGTCTCCCGCCATGCCTTTGCGGATACCTTGATGAAAAGGCCATCACCGACGGGGCTTTGCGAGCCTTTCAATTCAGCACTCCCCTGCCCTGCCGCATCGTTCATTGGCCAGCGTTGGACATTGATGAAGACGCGCGTCATCGCTGCCTTCAGATCGTCACCAGTCTGCAACATGGCGGTGCCGAACGCGTGGCTCTTGACCTGGCCAATGAGCTTCCGCGACGAGGCATCCCCACTCGGCTGGTGGTGCTCGGAAGGCCGATGCGACGCACCTTACCGGAGCCGGAAGGTATGATGGATCTGAGCCAACTGAACCGAGATCAACGCAGCGCAGCCATGCA
>JANYCZ010000053.1 GCA_025360015.1 Verrucomicrobiota bacterium
CAGACGCGGGGTCATTTTTAGAAGGCTGGGGTGTCTTCGCACTGCATCCATCGCAAAGCTCCAACAAGAACCGTCCTACCCTCTGCTTAACCTCGTTGGCCAACCCCGGCCAGCTCAATCTCAGAACTTACCAAAGTAGAACTATGCCTGATCCAGCGGCACCCACGTTTGGCGGCCGTAGAGGGGGCGCAGGGTTCGTCTATCAACCGCAACCCAGCGATCCGCCGGAGCTGGCGGAGGAGATGAGGCTGATCGTCAACGAAACCTATCGCACAGTACGGCCTGTCGTGATCGTCGGCATGACGCTGGTGTTTACGGCAGCGGTGTGTGTTTCTTGGATTTGGAGAAGGTGTTGAGGTGAGTCGCAAGCCGAAGGCTGGCGCATAGAGTGCCCCACACAGTCCGCTGTGCGGCTCCCAGCGTGCACGACTGCCCAGAAACCGCACAGCGGACTGTGCGGGCCACTTTGCTGGCACCCTCGCGATGGCTTTGGGGCATGCTGGTCCAATCGACAAAGCCCACGATCATGCCTTAACGGAGTGTCATTCCCCATTGTCCCCTTTGTGCATCACTCAATAAACTCGAGAGTGCCGTCGGTGAGGCGGTAGAAGGCACCGACGATTTTGATCTGGCCCTGGTCTTCCATCTCTTTGAGGATGGGGCTGCGGGTGCGGATGTTGAGCAGTGATAGGCGCACGTTGTTTTCGGCGACGTATTTGACGTAGGCCGGATTGGCGGAGGTCTTTTCGCCGTCGAAATCCTGGCTGAGAGCCACGGCGGGTTTGATCTTGGCGAGGAGGGTGGTGAGGTTGCCGAGCTGCACGTCATCGATGGCGCCGCGGATGGCACCGCAGTGCTGGTGGCCCATGACGAGAATCATTTTGGCGCCGGCCAGCTTGCAGGCGAACTCCATGCTGCCGAGAAGGTCTTCATTCACAAAGTTTCCGGCGACGCGGCCTACGAAGAGGTCGCCGATACCCTGATCGAAAACGTCCTCCACGGGGACGCGGCTGTCGAGGCAGCTGAGCACCATGGCCTTGGGGTACTGGCCGGGTGCGGAGCGGCGCACCTGCTCACGGTGATTGCGGCGGGTGACCCGGCCGGTGCGGAAGCGCTTGTTGCCGTCTTTGAACTGCTGCAGGACCTGGTCCGGTGTCAGGAGGGCCTGCTCCTCGGCGGTGGTGACGTGGCTGATGATGGGGGAGTGATCCGCCTCTGGGTGGGTCGGGGGCTTGGCGGATTCAGCGGGCTTGCCGACTTCTGGTTCTGTCATGGGCGGAGACTAGAAGGCCACCCAAAGTTGTCAAACCAGCCCTGTCTCAGAAGGGAGAATCATCCTGGCATTTCTTGCTGAAGGTCTGCGATTGTTCGATTTCAAATTATCGAGGTGCCGTTGAACAGCTTCCTAAACAAGCTTCAATGCCAGGATGATTTTGCGTGGTGGAACACGTCGCAGGTGTCGCCGCCGCGCCCTTTCAATTCACTCCACAAACTCGAGCGTGCCATCGGTGAGGCGGTAGAAGGCGCCGACGATCTTGATTTTGCCCTGGTCTTCCATCTCTTTGAGGATGGGGCTTTGGGAGCGTATTTTTGCGAGAGCGAGCCGCACGTTGTTTTCGGCCACCCGCTGCATGAAGAGCGGATTTGCCGAGGTCTTCTCGCCTGGGAAATCCTGACTCAGGGCCAAGGCGGGTTTGATGTTTGTGAGCAGGGAGGTGAGGTGGCCGAGCTTGACATCATCGATGGCGCCGCGGACTGCGCCGCAGTGCTGGTGGCCCATGACGAGGATCATCTTGGCTCCGGCGACCTTGCAGGCAAACTCCATGCTGCCGAGAAGATCTTCATTCACGAAGTTCCCAGCGACACGGCCGACGAAGACATCGCCGATGCCCTGGTCAAAGACGTCCTCCACGGGCACGCGGCTGTCCACGCAGCTGAGCACGAAGGCCTTGGGAAACTGGCCGGGGGCGGATTTGCGGACCTGCTCGCTGTGATTGCGCAGGGTGATCTGGCCGCTGTGGAAGCGCTGGTTCCCTGCTTTGAACTGCCGCAGCACTTCATCTGGCGTGAGCCGCGCCTGCTCCTCCGCGGTGGTGACGTGGCTGTCGGCGGGCGGTTCGTCCTTGCGCAGGCATGCGCCCAGGATGGCGGCCATGGCAAGCAGGGTGAGGGGGTAAACGGTGTGTTTGTTCAGGGGCTTCATGTATTATGATATGGTAGTATATGGTTTGTATTGACGGTTTTTTTAACGGAGGGTGAAAGTGGGCGGAAGGAAGGGGGCGGAGGTGGCTAAAACTTCTCCGGGCGCAGCACGCGCACATCGCTCTCGTAGGCCACCATGGCGTAGGCGGCGAAGAGGTCGCGCTGCAGGCGCTCGAGGAGTGTTTCAGCCATGGCGGGCTTCAGGATGACCTCGATCTGCACATTGGCCGTTTCGGTGATGTCGGCATTGCGCTCGCCTTGGTGGCCGCCGCCGCGCACGGGGAAGGCGGTGTGGCCATGGGCGCCGATCTCATGCAGGAGCTCGAGCACGCGGTCTTCGAGGATCGATTCGCAGATGATGGTGACACGTTTCATGGGATGCAGGTTCATGGGTTGATTCAAGGGTTGAGGTATTTGGCGATCTGAAAGTAGAGAGGCACGCCGAAGGTGATGTTGAACGGGAAGGTGATGGCGAGCGCGGCTGTGAGTGAGTAGGTCGGATTGGCCTCCGGCAGTGAGAGGCGCACGGCAGCGGGTGCGGCGATGTAGGAGGCACTGGAGGCCAGGACGCCCAGGAGTGTGCAGCCACCGGCGCTGAGGCCCACCCAGGTGCCCAGCAGCACGCCCACGGTGCCGTGCACCAGCGGCGCAGTGATGCCGAAGACCACCAAAAACACGCCCGCCTTTTTCAGATCGCCGAGCCTGCGGCCGGCGACCATGCCCATCTCCAGGAGGAAGAGCGCCAGCACGCCCTGGAATGGCGTGACAAAGAAGCCCTCGACCATGGTCATGCCGTTTGGCCCGCTGAGGGTGCCGATGATCAGGGAGCCGACCAGCAGCAGCACGCCTTTGCCCAGTACGGCGTCCCGGAGCGCATGGCGCATGCCCGCATCTGTGAAGGAGAGCTTGCCGCCCAGGGCGCCTTTGCCGAGCATGACGCCCACGATGATCGCCGGGGACTCCATGACCGCGAGGAAGGCCGAGGCGTAGCTTTCATAGGGCTGGTGGATGCTTTTGAGGAAATTCGTTGCCGCAATGAAAGTCACCGCGCTCACGCTTCCATAGTGGGCGGCAATGGCTCCCGCGTCCGCGATGCTGAAGCCGCCCGCCTTGCGCAGGACGGGATAGGTCCAAAGGGGAATCAGGGCACCCAGAGCCATGGCCGCGAGGGCGGGCAGCCAGACGATGCCGATGCCGGCCTGATGCACTGCCACGCCACCTTTGAAACCGATGGCGATGAGCAGGTAGATCGTCAGGGTCGTGTAGAGCGCATCGGGGAATTTGAGGTCGCTCTTGGAAACCGCCGCGAACACACCGAGCACAAAGAACAGGATGGCGGGGCTGAGAAGGTTGGATTGAATGGCGGTGAGTAGGTCCATGAGGCTGCTTTCTTCCGCCAGTTTTAACATTCGTTCCAATTCAAGAACTGGCATTTATCGTTCGTTTTGCTAAATGTGAGATCATGCCCTTTCTGAACTACCACCACCTGCGTTACTTCCGTGCCATCGCGACGGAGGGCAGCCTGACGAAGGCGGCACAGCACCTGAAGCTTTCGCAGTCGGCGCTGAGCGTGCAACTGCGCAGCCTGGAGGAGAGCCTGGGCCAGCCGCTGTTTGAGCGGAAGCACAAGGCGCTGGTGCTCACGGAGGCGGGACGCATCGCGCTGGAGTATGCGCACACGATTTTTCGCAGCGGGGAGGAGCTGACGGATGTGCTGAAAAACCGCGCGGAGCGTGGGCGTGGACTGCTGCGTGTGGGTGCGGCGTCCAATCTATCGAGAAACTTCCAGCTGAGCTTTTTGCGCCCGCTCATTCCGCGCGATGATGTGGAGCTGATCATCCACTCGGGCACGCTGCGCGAGCTGCTGGCGCAGTTGCAGACGCACCGGCTGGATGTGGTGCTTTCCAACACGCCGGTGCGGCGCGATGCGGAGACGGGCTGGCACAGCCACCTGCTGGATGAGCAGCCGGTGAGCCTGGTGGGGCACAAGAGGCGCGGCATGAAGCCCTTCCGTTTTCCCGAAGATCTGCGCACGGTGCCCATCGTGCTGCCGAGTCTGGAAAGCAGCCTACGCACGGCGTTTGATGTGCTGATGGATCAGGCCGGAATTCGCCCCATCATCGCGGCTGAAGTGGATGACATGGCGATGCTGCGCCTCATGGCGCGCGAGACGCAGGGGGTGACGCTGGTGCCGCCGGTGGTGGTCAAGGACGAGCTCGAAAGCGGGGTGCTGGTGGAGCGGCATCAGTTCCCGCAGATCAAGGAGAGCTTTTATGCGATCACCCCGAGCCGGCGGTTTCCAAATTTGATTTTGCGGGAGCTGATGAGGCCGAAGGGGAAGCGGGGCGGGTGAGGGGGATGCGCGCAGGGCCCGCTGGAAGCGCCGTTCTTTTAACGGATCTGGTCGAACTCCCCCCTGCGCGTCTGCGCGGAATGAAATGAAGCTGGTTGGGGCTTCGTGCATCAGGGGGGGCAACTCCAGAGCCGGTTAAAAGCCAGCGCTCCCAGTAACAGACTGTCGCGTGGCTCAAGTGTACCAACAGCCAAACCCACGCGGCATGTACTTCACCGAGCGCCATTCAGGCCCGGCAGCTTTTCTTTTCTAGTGGGCGGCGGGCTCTCGTCCGGTGGGGGTCTTGCTGTGGTTGGAGACCTCCTTGCCGGCATGCACACCTTTGGGTGCGGTGGCAGCGCCCATTTCCCGATTTGCTCTGGCGTCGTCCCTGGACATTTTAGCGATGAACGCTTCCAGTGAGTAGTTGCGTGTTGATCTCATTTTTTTATTGGGGTTTGAGTGTATGTGATCTGACTCAACGAACAGGCGCATTATTCACGCCAACGCACATGTTTGGTATTGGCCGTGATGCCGCTTCCGAGTAGGCGTGGCTCCTAACGTGTGTCCCTTGATGGTGGGCGGTCGGGAGACTTCTGACCCTGGCAGTGGCTGCATGGCCGATATGTTGAAACTTGGCAAACAGGTGAGGTGAAGATAGGATGTGCCATGCTTGGAATTCAGCTTCTCCCGCTCTTGGCTTGGTCCGGGATGAGCGGGATCTTGGTCATGGTCCTCCTCGCCTCAATGTTTTTATATCTGGGCATCAACGGCCTTCGAACCGGCAAAACCCGCGGCAAAGGAGCCACCTACACCCAGGAAGAAAATTTTGTGATGTTCTGGATCCACATTTTCATTTGGTTCTTTGGTGCCTTCCTGGTGCTCGTCATGCTCCTGGCGGCGGCGTTTGCGCCGTGAGGGGGAGGGCTGAGGCTGTCCTCAACAGTGCTGTGTCACTCTACCACCGGGGGCTGATCCTGGGGGGGCGAAGCACCGGCCAAAGCACCGGCCAAATCCACGGACCCGGCCAAGCGTGCGCTGCAGATCGAGAGCCAGGCGCACATTGAGGTGCAGGTGCTGATGGAGCAGCGTCTCAGGGAGGATGAGACGGTGAAGGTTTGCTCTCCCGAGTTTCTTTGCTGGCTGCACGCGGAGTTTTACGCACGGATGCCGGAGGAGTTTCGCCGGGTGAAGACGCGCAGTGGCGGGGAGGACTGGGTGAAGCCGGGGGAACTGCGTGAATGTGAGGTGGAGGTGGGGCGGCATGTGGCTCCCGCTTCCGCATCGCTGCCACGGTTTATGCAGCGCTTCTCCCAATGCTATGAGCCCACCGCTCTGGGGCCTGCGCAGCGCCTGCTGGGCGTGGCTGCTGCGCATCATCGGCTGGCATGGATTCATCCGTTTCTCGATGGCAACGGACGCGTGACCCGCTTGTTTACCCACGCCTGTTTGATCCGGGTGAGGGCGGAAGGGCATGGCCTGTGGATGATGTCACGCGGCCTGGCGCGCCACCGCGATGACTACCTGGCGGCGCTGGCCTCGGCGGATATGCCAAGGCAGGGAGATCTGGACGGACGTGGCAACTTGTCGGACAAGGGGCTGACACATTTCTGCCGTTTCTTTCTGACGACGGCCATTGATCAGGTGGAGTTCATGACGCGGCTGCTGGACTTGGATGCGATGCAGGAGCGCCTTCTGGCGTTCGCGGATCTGCTGGTTTTCCGCACGGCAGCGCCGAAGGAAACGCGCCATCTTCTGCGCGATGTGTTTCTGCGCGGCGAGGTCACCCGCGGCGAGGCGGGCCGGCTGTTGCAGATGCCGGAACGAACTGCGCGGAGGCATGTGGGCCAGCTTATTGCTGAGGGGGTGCTGGTTTCAAATGGCCCCGCCGCGCCGGTGCGGCTGGGGTTTCCTGCGTCTCATGTGGGCTATTATTTTCCGCAGCTTTATCCGGCGGGTGTGGAACTGGGGAAGTGGTGAGGGTGGGAAGGAATCATTTCTAAGCAGGTTCATTTGGAACGAGACTTGAGCATGAACCACGCAATGACGAAGGCGATGAGCGCGACGGCGAGTGAAACCAATGCTTGAATAGACTTGTTCCCCAATAGAGGGGTTCCATATCTGCCGTGGCATTGGCGGTCGTAGGATGGGCGTGGCGACAGCCCGCCCGTCCATGAGCGTGCTGCAACCACCCGGGCGTACGGACGCTCTCGCAGTCGGGCGGTTTGGCGGAGCGAGCGTTGGAGCATGCGCAGCACTCGACGCCAAACACACTCAACCTACGTGAAGAGCAGTCGCGCTATTCGGGAACAAGTCTAATGAAGGGGATGAAGTTGGGGCCTCCATCACCGGGGGCATTGCCTGAGATTCCAAGCAGCCGAAATGGCAGCCAAAGAAGGCCGGTGCCGATGAGCAGAGTGATGCAGCCCCAGACTTTTCTCATTGCGGCACCTCCGACAATGGTCTGCCACCAAGGAGTGCGAGTTTCGGGACTGCTTGGGCTGTGGGGCATTCCAACGAGAGTGACATGAGGAGTGTGAGCGTTTCTATTCCTCTGGTTGTTCCTGAGAAGACATGCGGGATCAAACGACATGCACGGCCCGGTTGAGGCGGGGGGACGTTTGTGCTGAGACGATGGAGTATTGGTGCTCGTGGCATGGCGCTGCTCCCAGCGGGGATGCCGGTGGCGAGACGTTTCTGTCAGGCATTCGAGATTGATTGTTCTTCGTTCGATGTTCCTTTTTCCCCATGTCTCTTTCTCTTTCTTTGCGCCTGCTGCCTGCCGCCTCTTTAGCCGCGTTGTGCCTGACTGGGTGCGCGCTGGAGCCGATCTCGTTTTGGATGGACACGCCGAAATCGGAGACGGATCTCTCGGAGGTGGCGCCGGCGCCGGTGCCCAAGAGGCCGGGGCATGCGACGGGACTGAATGTGACGAGTCTCGCGGGTTATGTGCGCACGCCTTTCACGCATCCGCCGCGGCTGGTGGACGCGCGGGGCTTGCAGCCGGGCAGGCTGGTGGTGTGCCCGTTCACCCAGAAGCTCTTTTATCTGCCGTTGGATTTTGTGGATGCGAGCCCGAGATCCGTGCGGTCGTCGGGGCGGGTCTATTCCATCAGACGCGAGCCTTCATACCAGGAGCCGCTGCCGCCTCTGGCACCGGTGGCCAAACCGGCCACGCTTGACCGCGACCTGCCTTATGGGATCGCGGTGTCCGGCCGCCCCGGCTTTGTGTACAGCCCCTTTGCGGACAGAAGCCACTTGGTGGACGTGACCGGCCTCTCGGCGGGCATGGAGGTGAAGTGCCCTTACACGGGGAAGATTTTCCGGGTGCCTGTGGTGAAGGGATGAGGGGGGGGGGAGGAGAGCTTCGACGGAGAAGTGGACGGGCTGCTCTGGAGTCAGGAGTGCGGCTAGGGGAGTCAATGATGAAGGATGAAGGGTGGTGAGTGAGCGGAGGCGTGTGGCGGCTCAACTGAAAACTGGGAACTGAAAATTGGATGGGGATGAAGACGCGTTGGCGAGATTGAGATTTGAAACGTGGCTTTGAGGACGGGTGGGGGACGGAAGACGGGAAGGGAAGTTGAAAATGGGGACGGCAGGCTGGATGGGTTGGGGGTTGGATTTAGGGAGGGGGCTGAGGGGTGATCGGGGTGGAGGATGAGGGTGCGGAGAAAACTCGGAGCAAGTTCTTGCGGGGAATTTGCGACTTGCTAAAGTTCGCGGCTTTACCCGACCCGGACCAACCACCCGATCTCCCTCTCCACACTCATGTCTCCTTCCTTTTTGCTGACTCATGGCATCGACCTGGCCATCGCCCTTTCTGTTGTGGGGCTGGTGTTTGCTTTAATCCTGATCCGCAAGGTGGTGGGTTCTGATCCGGGGAATGCGCGGATGCAGGAGATCGCGCTGGCAATCCAGCAGGGGGCGAAGGCATACCTGAACCGGCAGATCATGGCGGTGAGCCTGATCGCGGTGGTGGTGTTTGCGGCGGTGTGGTGGCTGCGGGGCGGGCTGACGGCGGCGGGCTTTGTGGTGGGCGCGGTGTGCTCGCTGGCGGCGGGGTACATCGGCATGATGATCGCGGTGCGGGCAAATGTGCGCACGGCGCAGGCGGCTTCGGTGGGGGCACATCCGGCGCTGAAGGTGGCTTTCAATGGTGGGGCGGTGACGGGCTTGCTCGTGGTGGCGCTGGGGCTGCTGTCGGTCGGTGTGTTCTACCTGGTGGTGCTGAAGACGGCGGACCATGCGAAGCACGCGATTGATTCACTGGTTGGGCTGGCGCTGGGGAGCTCGCTGATCAGTGTGTTTGCGCGCTTGGGCGGTGGTATTTACACGAAGGCGGCGGATGTGGGCGCGGACTTGGTGGGCAAGATTGAGCAAAATCTCAATGAGGATGATCCGCGGAATCCGGCAACGATCGCGGATAACGTGGGCGACAACGTGGGCGACTGCGCGGGCATGGCGGCGGACGTTTTTGAAACGTATGCGGTGAGCCTGATCGGCGGTGTGCTGGTGGGTCACCTGACGGTGGGCACAGAGGCGGCGGTGGTTTACCCGTTTGTGCTGTGCGGGCTGGCGATCATTGCGTCTCTGATCGGCATCGGCTGGGTAAATTTTGTGAAGCAGGAGGCGACGACTTCGCTGGTGTGCGGGGTGGCGGTGTCGGGCGTGGTGGCGGCGGGCTTGTTCTGGTGGGCCACGGGCGCGATATTTCCTGCGGGGCTCAAGATCGGCGAGCAGGCGCTGCCGCATGTGAATCTGTTTTACTGTGCGGTGGTGGGCTTGGTGATGACGCTGCTGGTGGTGTGGATCACGAACTACTACACGAGCACGCACCACAAGCCGGTGCGCATGATTGCGAAGGCTTCGGAGACGGGCCCGGCGACGAACATCATCGCGGGGATCAGCATCGGGAATCAGGCGACGCTGCTGCCGGTGCTGGCGATCGCGGCGGCGATCTGGGCCTGCTATGACATGGCGGGTCTGTATGGCATCGCGATTGCGGTGGTGTCCATGCTGTCGCTGTCGGGGATCATTATTTCGCTGGATGCGTTTGGGCCGATCACGGACAACGCAGGCGGCATTGCGGTGATGGCGGGTCTGCCGGAGAGCGTGCGCAAGATCACAGATGAGCTGGACGCGGTGGGCAACACGATGAAGGCGGTGACGAAGGGCTATGCAATCGCGAGCGCGGGGCTGGCGGCGATGGTGCTGTTTGGCTCGTATGTGGAGGACTTGCAGGATTTCGTGGGGCACAAGGTGCACTTTGACCTGATGGACCACCGGGTGGTGATCGGGATGTTCATCGGCGGGCTGCTGCCGTTTTTGTTTACGTCTTTCTGCATGAGCGCAGTGGGCAATGCGGCGGGTGCGGTGGTGCGTGAGGTGCGCCGGCAGCTCGCGGCGAAGCCGGGCATCCTGACGGGGACGGAGACGCCGGACTATGCGCAGTGCGTGGACATCGTGACGAAGGCGGCGCTGGGCCAGATGATTGTGCCGGCGCTGCTGCCGCTGGTGTTTGTGATCGGCGTGGCGTTCATGGGCATGGAGGCGCTGGGCGGGGTGCTGATCGGCACGATTGTGACGGGTCTGTTTGTCGGCATTTCCATGACGAGCGCCGGGGGCGCGTGGGACAATGCGAAGAAGTTTATCGAAGAAGGCAATCACGGCGGCAAGGGCAGCTTTGCGCATCAGGCGGCAGTGACGGGGGATACGGTGGGCGATCCTTATAAGGACACAGCGGGCCCGGCGGTGAACCCGATGATCAAGGTGGTGAACATCCTGGCGATTCTCATTATCCCGATCGCGTTTAAGGCGGTGGTGAAGTGAGGTGGGGGGGCTCGCTGCGCGAGCGTGGCGGTTGTTTGCACTGGTTTCCTGAGCTTCCGAGGGGGGAGTAGGGGGATGCTGCGGAGCTTTGGGTGAGGCGGGGCGATTTGATCGAGGACGAGTTCGAGGACGAGGACGAGGACGAGGACGAGGACGATGGTGCTTTGGCGGAGCGGCTTGGAGGCTTGAGCCCTTTGTCATTTAACTTGGCCTTTTTCATGATCCGTCTCGGGTTGGAGCGTGCTCAATGAGCATTTGATTCTCAGGGATGGGAGAGCACTATTGAGGGACGGGGTTTGCACTGCCCCGGACGTTGTGACCGCCGTTTCTCCAAACAACCCTAGCAGCCAGAATCTGCGCATTGCCATCACCGGGACGGTGGTGGTGCATGCGTTGCTGCTGTTGCTGCTGGCGTGGATGTTTGCGGCGGATGCGGCACGGAGGCTGTGGGAGGAGGCAAACCAGCCGCCGAAGGTGGAGGAGAAAAAGGAGGAGGAGGTGCTGCTGTTTCCAGATCAGTTCCTGCCGCCACCCCCCCCGCCGGTGCCGGAGGCGCAAAAGCCGCAGGTGTACATCCGCACATCGCAGAATCAGGCGTCGGACACGGCACCGAAAAATGCGGCGTTTATCGCGGACCGGAACACGCTTGCGGCGACGACGATCGCCCCGTCTCCAGATGCGACGGAGCCGATGCCGACGATGAACGGGGTGAAGATGCAGATGCGTGAGCTGGCGGACCGTGAGTTTCACAACGGTGACCTGAAGGATGATGCGCGGCCAAAGACGCAGCCGCCAGAGGTGGCGATGCGGCCACCGCAGCCACTGGTGCCACCGGCCCCGAAGACGCCGACGCCGGAGGAAAAGCCTTTGCAGCCGAACTCCAAGGAGCAGCCGCCGACGCCGCAGACGGTGGCGAAGACGGTGCCGGATCAGACACCGCTGACGAAGATGATGGAGGAGGCGGACAAGGAGCTGGCGCAGGTGGACAAGAACCGGCTGCCGCTGGAGGTGAAGAAGCCTGAGCCGATGGACAAGGTGGAAAAGGCGGAGCCGGAAAAGATGGCGGACGCGCCGCCAAAGGCGATCCCGCTGGACCCGCTGTCGCTGGAGCCCGTGCCGCCGAAGCCGGAGATGGTGCAGGCGACGCCGCCTGAAACGCCGCCGCAGAAACCGATCCCCAAGGCGCTGCCGGTGCTGGATGATGAGCCGGTGACGAAGACGACGGCGAACCAAGACCCGAATGCGTTCACGCCTTTCACACGCAAGTCGGAGACGAAGGGCACGGTTTCGAATCGCGGTCTGACGGCCTCGGTGGATGCGGCGGAGACGCCGCTGGGGCGCTACTACCGGCAGGTGACGGGGCAGGTGGAAAAGAAGTGGCACATCTACCTGCATCTGCGGCGGGATGGCGCGACGCCGGGGTTCCTGAAGATCGTTTTTTTCGTGAACAAAAAGGGCAAGGTGGAGGGCATGCGGGTGGTGGATGCGAAGGAGTCCAACCCGGTGCTGACGGAGCTGACGGTGCGGGCGATCCAGGATGCAGAGATCCCACCGATGCCCTCGGATGTGGTGCCCTCGCTGCCGATGAATGATCCGGGGCGGCTGAAAGTGGAATACGATGCGCTTATTTACTGATCTCCACGCGAGCGCGGGCTCCGGGGTGGGGCGCAGGGAGATGGGTGCGATACGCGCCGCCGGAGCAGCGATGCTGGCGTGGCGGCTGCTGGGCATGGCGGTGGTGCTTATGGGCATGCTCTGCGCGTGCAGCACGCCGGGGAACGGTGGCATGGCTGAGCCTGGCGCGGGGGCTGCGGTGAGTGCGAAGGAAACGCCGAAGGAGCGCCACGTGCGGCTGGTGTTTGAGGAGGTGCAGAAGAAGTGGAGCCTCTACCGTACGCGGCTGGGGAATAAGGGGGCCTTCTGGAGTCTGAACGTGGAATTTTACGTGAACGAGCAGGGCGAGGTGGAGAGCATCCACGTCCACAATGACCGGGAGACCCACGAGGATCTTGCGCGGTACGCGGTGCGGGCGATCCAGGAGGCGGAAATCCCGCCGATGCCTGGGGATGTGATCGCTGGGCTCAAGGGGAGAGACCGGGGGCGGCTGAGATGTGACTGCGTCATCAACAGTGTCTTGAGGCCGGAGGGCCCAACGCCGGAGCGCAGAAGAGCCAGCCCGGGCATCGACAAAACGATCGCTGCGAAGGAGCCGCCACAGGGGCGCTGCATCCGGCGGGTGACGTACCCGCGCGGAGGCGAGGCCGCGAAGTCCTGCCCGACCGCCACTTTATTTACCTTGCGGGGGATCAAGGATGCGGAGATACCCCTGATGTGATCTCTTCGCTGCCCCTGAAATGATCCTGAGCGCCTGAAAATCGAAATCCAATGTTCTTATTTACCGACCTCCTCGCCACTGTTTCTGCCACGCCGATGCTTGCTGCGGCGGCGGCTGCCGCCACTGCCACTGAAAAGGCTGCGCCTTCGGGGCTGCAGTTGATTTATGAATTCCTGGCGACGGGGGGATTTGTGATGGCGCTGATTGTGATCTGCTCGATGTCGGCCATCGGGGCGTCGATCATGGCGTGGCTGAATTTGCGGGAGCAGGTGATCATGCCAAACGGGGTGGTGAGCCAGTTGCGGTCCATCCCGCATTATGCGCTCAAGGGGGACATCCGGCCGCTACAGGACTTTCTGCTGAGCGATGGCTCGATGCTTTCGCGGCTGGGGACGATGGCGATCAGCGGTGCCTTCACGAGCAAGGCGGAGTGCCATGATGCGTGCGCGATCAAGGCGCGGGAGGAGATCCACCGGCTGGAGAGCGGGATCCCGCTGCTGGAGGTGATGGTGTCTGTGGCGCCGCTGCTGGGGCTGCTGGGGACGACGATTGGCCTGGTGGGGATGTTCTCGGCGTTTGGCACGGGAGGCGGGCCGGACACGGCGGTGGTGGCGCATGAGATCGGCGTGGCGCTGCGGTGTACGATCGCGGGCTTGTTTGTGGCGGTGCCGTCGGTGCTGGCGCACACATATTTCTCGCGCCGGCTGGATGCGCTGGCGGTGCGGGTGGAGTCGATCATGCAGGAGACGATCCAGCATTTTTACCAGCACTTTGAAGTGCAGCGCCCGGCGGCGTGAGCGTGTGAGCGAACCCTGACCTCCACCTACTGCTCACGCCATGGCCATGAACCTCCGCCCCAAACGCCGCCCGGTGCCGACGATCCCCATTGTGTCGCTGATCGACATCATGGTGATTTTGCTGATCTTCTTTGTGGCGACGACGACGTTCCGCAAGGAAAACACGCAGGTGAAGATCACGCTGCCGGAGTCAAAGGCTCTAGGGGGTGAGGCGCAGGCGGCGGACACGCGGGTGGCGATCAGCATCGACGAGCAGCAGCATGTGTTTCTGGATGGGAAGCCGGTGGAACTGGATCAACTGGCGCAGACGATCCTGGCGCTGAAGCAGGCGAAGCCGGAGACGAAGCTGGAGCTGCAGGCGGACACGACGGCGGCGCTGGGGAACCTGGTCAAGGTGTGGGATGCGCTGCGGGAGGCGGGGTACAGCATCAATGATGTGCCGGCGCGGATCCGGCGGCAGGGGAAGTGAGGCTGGATGCTGGATGCTGGATGCTGGATGCTGGATGCTGGATGCTGGATGCTGGGGCGGTCAGAATGGGTCTCTGTGGAGACGCTCAGCGCCAAGTTGGTTGGAAGTCGGAGGGACGTTCGAGTTTGCCGCAGACCGCCGGAACCGGTTGAAACCGGTACTGCAAAACGTGCTTGCTGTCACGCGACGCGTAGAGGGGGTGGCGATGACGGTGGCTGTTCTTGGTCCAGTAGTCAGGCTGTGCGGACTTGGGCTCGCTCGGATGCTTTTAGCGATGAGTTAATCAGCGCTGTTCTGTAGTACCGGTTTTAACCGGAATCTGGTTTTGGTCGGGTCCGTCTTTGCTCTGCCATCACCTGTGCTTGAAGCCGAACTCGCGGCTGGTCGGGGCGTCGATGCAATGCATGCGAAACAAATGAAATACTGGTTTTGAGCATTTCATTTGTCTCTCCTACGAGATGAGCCTCATCAGCGGCTTTTGACTTTGGTGTACTTCACGAAGGGCTCGAACTTGTAGTGGGTGGGCATGAGGATGCCGCGCTTGTGGAGGACGGCGGTGCGGCTTTCGTCCACTTCAAAGCCGGGATGGCCGACCCACGCCCACTGCCAGCCGTCTTTGGCGATGAAGAGGCCGCCGCGTTCGTGGCCTTTGCGAATGAAGCCGACGGTTTTGAGGCGCTCCGGGGCGACGTAGTAGATGCCTTTGGTGGACTGGGCCTCGGGCGTGTAGGTGCCGGGGGGGAGGGTGAATCTGCCGTCTGGGTAGGTGCAGTCCACAGCGTGCGCGAGGCGGATGGACGGGGTGCCGGGGGGGCAGCGCTCAAGGTCTTTGGGGGCGCAGGAGATGAGGAGACTGGAGGCAAGCAGGAGAGCGGTGAAGAGATGCTTCATGAGGGGGCGTAGAGAGAAGTGCTTTTGAGAGTGTGCCTGTGCGCGGGTGTCTCCGGGCATGGGCGTACTGTGACAAATAAAGACCGTATGAGGCGGGGGTGGTAGCGGAATGTGGGGGCGAATTTTTTGCGGAGCGCAGGCCTGTCTGCAGAGGCCGGAGGGAATGGCCGAAAAAGGGGAAAGAGGTTGAAAAAAATGAGGATCAGATTTTTCAACCACGGATGGCACGACCCGCACGGATGAAAGAGCTCATTACCTGAAAAAGAGGAAAGGATTTGAAAAAAGGCTCCGCAGATTTTTCCATTTCTTTCCTCTTTTTCGGCCAAACTCATCCATGAATTGACCCATCCATGCCATTCATGGCGGACCTGGATGCTGGCTGCGCGATGGGCTTGGACGGCGTTCGCGTCTGGCAGGAGGCGCTTGGATGAAGGCGTGTCTCAATTGTACCAGAGGACAATCGGCCGGACGACGGGGACCTGAGGGACCTGAGGGACGAAGGGGACTTGAGGAACCTGGGGGACGCGAGGGACCTGCACATGCGGGACGTAACCGCCATTGGAGTAGCCTTGATTGTATCCCTGATTGTAGCCGCCGTAGCCGCCCGAGTACCCGGGGATGATGATGGTGTTGTTGGTGACGTTGGGGCGCTGCTGCTGCTGCGCGAGCTGGCGGCGCTGGAGCTCGAGGGATTCGCGCTGGAGGGCGAGTTTTTGCTCTTCGATGCGGGCGAGGCGCTCTGCGGCAAGCTGGGCCTGGGCTTTCTCCTGCTGGCGCTGGCGCTGCTCTGCTTCCACACGGGCGCGATCGTTGGCTACCTTCACGGAGGCCTGCTCATCGGGCGTGGCGACGTTGAGCTTGACGCGGGTGGCGGGGTCGAGCGTGGCGACTTTGAGCCAGCTGCCGCCGTAGTTGTCCCAGTCGGAGGTGACGAAGACCTGGGTGCGGTCGGCGCTGAGCTTGTGGATGGTGCCGTTGTAGGCCACGCCATTGACGTACCAGCGGTCCGCATGAGCCGCAGTGGCGAGCACCAGAAAAAGAAGGAGCATCTTCATGGGGAAAGAGTGTGGGCGGGATTTTGCGGAGTGCAAGGGGTGAGTGAGATTAGGTAAAAGTGAGGGTTGGGCGCTGGAGGCAACGCCAGCTCCACGATCGCCATGACTATTCTTCTTCAGGGAAGGGGACGATGGGGGGCTTCGTCAGTACGGGTGACCCCTCACCCTGCCTCTCCCCGAAGGTCGTCTTGGGCATCTCGCCATATCATGGGCGGGGAGAGGAGATTAGCCTTATGTCCGCTCGATGGTATGGGCTGGTAAGGCTATAAAGATGCTGAGGAGAGGTGCGGAGGCATGGGCGCACGCGGAGTGCTGCGGACTGGAAGTCCGCTCTCCGGGGGGGGCTTTGGCCTGCGGTACTCTGTTCTGCAGACGGCGGTTCTTAACGGATTGCCATTCATGCCTCAACCCCGAAAACTTTAAACTCAGAACTTATGATAACCAGAGCATGGTATCGTAAAATAGATCGTGGGAGAAAAAAGACTTGTGGTTTGAAATTTGGGCCCAAGGGTTGGGTTTACTTTCTTTTATGAGTGATGCTGATTTTCATCTGGTGGCGCTTTCTCCGCTGCTCCATTTCGAGACGTGCACAAAGGTGCAGAATGCGGTGACGAAAAAAATGGAGACGCCGCGGGCGAATGTGCTGCAGCGGCGGATGGGGAGGGCGGTGGAGGTGCTGACAGCGCTGGGGGTGCCGGCGGTGCGGGTGATCGTGACGAAGATCCGCCAATGTGGGGGGACGACTTTCAGCGTGCAGGTGATTTATCATCTGTGCCAGCGGCTGAACACGGATGCGCTGATCCTGGCAAACATCAGCGCGAACAGCCAGGGCATCCTGGAGCGGATGAAGACTTTCAGCGAGAATGACCGCTTCCCCTGGCACAATGCGCTGGTGCCGCGTGAGCGGCGGATGAAGTGGGCGAACGGGAGCACGGCGACGATCACGAGCGCGGAGTCGGTGAACCCGGGGATCTCGAAGCCGCGGCAGGCGGTGCTGTTTAGTGAGAGCGCGAAGTATCCGCGCGGGGGTGTGAAGGATGACAAGAAGATCATGGCGTCGATCCTGCCTTCGCTGAATGATGCGGGGCTGGCGATCGCGGAGAGTACGCCGGACGGGGCGAGCGGGTGGCACTATGAGACGTGGCAGGGGGCGCTGGGGCTGGATGATTTCGTGAAGGCGTGGCGGGCGGGGGACGCGGCGCCGGGGAACGGGTGGGTGAAGGTGTTTGCGGCGTGGTTTGAGTTTGCGGAGAATGCGAAGCCGGTGACGGCGGCGATGCGGGCAAAGATCGACGCGACGCTGACGCCGCGTGAGGCGAACGGGTGCCGGAGGTATGGGTGGACGCATGAGCAGATGGCGTGGCGGCGGGCGATCATGGAGGCGGAGTGTTCGGGCTCGGAGGATGCGTTTGATGAGTTTTACCCGGAGGATGAGGTGAGCTGCTTTTTGTCTTCAGGCAGGCCGCGTTTCAATGTGGCGGTGCTGCGGAAGATGGAGCTGGGGGCGCGGCTGCATGCGCCGGAGGTGGGCTCGCTGGTGGCGGTGGGGGAGGGGGTGGAGTTTCAGCTGGATGGGAGCGGCTTTGGGAGCTTCCACGTGTGGGAAAGGCCGCAGCCGGGGTGCAGCTACATTGTGTGGTGTGACCCGATGACGGGAGAGGACCAGGCGGAGAGCGGGGACCCGGACCGGCATTCGATCGGGGTGCTGCGCACGGGCTACCAGGAGGCCGGGGGTGCGTGCTACAAGGATGCGGTGGTGGCGCGGGTGCGGCCGCCGTTTACGGGGACGACGCTGCTGACGGCGGACTACATCGCGCTGCTGTCAGAGTACTACGGCGGGGCGCTGGTGGTGCTGGAGGTGAACATGGGGCTGCATGTGCTGGAGCGGCTGAAGGACGCGGGAGTGCCGCTGTACAAGCGGCAGGTGGTGGACCCGTATGACCGGGAGAGGCAGAGCTTCATGCTGGGCTGGAAGCTGAAGGACCGGGACCAGCGGCGGGATGTGATCGATGCGCTGGCGCTGGCGTTCCACAATGAGACGCTGGATGTGTTCTGCCCGCACCTGCTGGCGGAGTGCAAGAACTTCATGTGGAGCAAGAACGGGCGCGAGGAGGCGCGCAGCGGCTGCCATGATGATGATGTGCTGGGCCTGGCGATGGCGCACCGCTGCAAGGGGAGCGCGACGCTGTACAAGGTGGCGACGCGCCGGCGGCGGAGGCCGGTGGATTACCGGCGGGTGCGGGAGTAGGGGAGAGGGGGAGAGGGGGAGAGGGGGAGAGGGGGAAGATTGCGGTTGTTGGCAGAGGGAGCGGTGCGCGGGTGTGCGGCATGGGGCTGTGGTCGTCTTCGTCGTGGTGCGTTGGGCTGCGTAGCTTGGTGAAGGAGACGCGTGTGCGATCATGGTGCGTCAGTGAAATGGCGAATGATGAATGCGGATCAGTTTCTTACTCGAAGCCGGCCATGGCTTGGGCACAGGGCGAGGAACTGAAAACTGAAAACACAGACATCCCATAGGCTGTGGCGAAGAGGGGCTTGGCCTTGAAGCGTGCAGGAGGAAGCGTGTCGGAAGTGGCGGGGACCGAGTTGTGATTTGCGCGGGCGTGGAAAGCTGGCCCTGGAGCGCGGACCTCCGAGTCCGCAGCACTCCGCAAACAGGCGCAGCTCCGAGCGTCCCTGATGCCATCGCGCTCGCGTCCCCAAAGTACTTGTGTTTGCGATGTGCTTCCTGGAGCCACACTCGCTGAGTGAAAGCGACCCGCTGCGGGCTCGGAGGCCCGCGCGCCTGGGGCGCTGGGCGCTGCGGAGCGCGGTCTTCAGTCCGCAGCACAGCACGCCGCAGACACGCGGAACTCCGCAGCGTTCCTGAGGCTTTCGCTCTTTCGTCCCTGAAGTCGTCGTGCTTGCGATGTTCTGCCGGCAGCCATTCCCGCTGAGTGAAAGCGACCTGCTGCCTTCTGCGCCAAGGCTTCCCCTTCGCTCTGCGAGCTACGAAGGACACGTCGAAGTCCTGAGCGGGCGCCTTGGGCCCTGAGGCTTGCGGTGCCGCATTCGCTACATCCTATGGGATGCCTGAAACTGAAGAATGGGGCAGAGCGGTGGGGCGGCGTACTTTGCGATAGGCCTTATACCTATCACAAGTATTTCAATTCTTTGATTTTTTTGAGAGTGGGCTTCGTCTGAGGAGGGGTGCTGCTGATGTTTGCCGTGATGGCGGGCGGTGGCGAAGATCTACTTTTATCTATTATGAATGCTGTCATGCCGGTTTTGCTGGGGCCTCGGGGTGCGGATCACTCCACTGTTTCTACGTCTGTGTTTGAGTCTGCGGTGATGGAGCACTTCTTGTCCGAGGAGGAGCTGGCGGGTCTGGTGCGGGAGTTTGTGAAGCACGGGGAGAAGCTGGACCGGCTGCTGACGGAGGACGAGGAGGTGCGGGCTTTTGAGCGCTTCTATGAGGCGATGAAGGAGTCGCTGAGTAGCGTGGGGTCCTTCAGCGAGGGCGGGCAGGATGATGAGCCGGACTTTACCTCCTGGCGTCAGATGGAGCCTTCGCGGATGCTGCGGGTGCGGGCACGGGTGCCGGTGACGCTGGAGATGGCCGGGGCGGTGCTGGCGGCCTGCGAGGCGCTGGGGTCAGAGCACGCGGTGGTGTTTGACGGGCCTGAGGGACGCTGTGTGCTGTTTAGCAACGGGGACTTTTGCCGCGAAGAGTAGGGGCGGTGGCGGAGGGCCGTTGACCTGTCAGCAGAGGCGGGGAGAGATGGCCGAAAAAGAGGAAAGAATTTGAAAAATTAAGCCGCTGATTTTTTCACTTATTTCCCCTTTTTCGGCCTATCTCATTCATGGCTGGCGCTATTTGGCGGGCGCGGTGGCAGCAGAGGTGGGCGGCGCTGTGGTGGAAGGCGGTGCAGGGACGGGCTGCACTGCGGCGACGGTGGGCGCGGGGTAGTCCCAGGTGCGGGTGAGGCTGGGGAGGTGGGAGATGTCGCAGCGGATCTGGACGGACTGGATGACATCGGCCTTGGGCGTTTTCTTGAAACGGACGAGGAGGGTCCAGGTGCCGGTGCGGTGCTTGAGGCCCCAGGTCTCGGTGGTGAGGTCGGTGGTGGGCTTGATGGAGTCGATGTAGGCGCCGCTGTCGGAGAGGAGCTTGTTGGCATCGGCGACGGAGATGGCGCTGGGATCGTGCAGGCGTGCCCAGGCGGCGGGCGGGGCGGGATACAGGGCGGCTCTGAAGGTGGCGACCATAAGGCCGATAAGGATGAGAATGAGGATCGCCATCGTTTTAGGCGAGGAGGGCGCGGGCTGGTAGTCGGGATCGGCTTTGTTCATGGGAGGCGCAGAAAGGGAAGGAGAGTATTGAAGAGCGGCGCTGTTTGTCGAGGGTTTGATGGAGTGGGAGGGGTGAAAAGTGAAAAGTGAAAGGGCTGGCTGCTTTGATGGGTGGGTGGGCCGGGAGAGGCGGGAGATTGAGCAGGAAGATGCAGGAGAAGGAAAAGATACCGTAAGATACCAGAAAAAATTATCAAATGTCTTGCGGTTTGAAATCCGGACCCAAGAGGTATGTCATGGACTTTCAAACCATGCCATCCGACGGCGAAGGGAGGCCGCGGCGGCGAATCAACGCCCGCCCGTGCAACAACAACCCTCTCTGCGGCACGGAGGGCACTGAGAGAGGACAGAAGAGCAAACATTTAACAAGGAAAGGACACTGAGTCATGGGCATGGAATCAACTGATGATATTGACAACAAAGAAGAGGATAAATTGGACCCTGGGAATCCGGGAGCAGCAAACCCACAGGCGGCGGGAGGGGGGACGCAGACGCCAAACGGTTCGCCAAGCGGGCAGAGTCCGACGAACCCGAGCGCTGGGCAGAGCAACACGCCAAGCCAGACGCCTAACGACGCGACGAGTCCGGGAACCGGGAAGACGGACGTTGGTGCGACCACCCAGCCGGAGGCGAGTACGTTTGGTGCGAACAGTCTGGCGAACAGGGCGGCGAGGCCGGTGGGGCAGAACGGGCAGCAGCAGACGAATCCGGGTGCGGCAGGCCCGCAGGCGGCGGGTGGGATGACTCAGACGCCAAACGGTTCGAAAATCGGGCAGAGTCCGATGAACCCGAGCATGAACCTGAGCGCTGGGCAAAGCAACACGCCTACGCAGACGCTTAACTACGCGACGAGACCGGGAATGGGGAAGACGAATTTCGATGACATCAACAAGCCGGACGCGAGTACGTTTGGTGCGAACAGTCTGGCGAACCGGGCGGCGAGGCCGGTGGGGCGCTCGATGGCGGATCCGCAGAGGCGCGCCGAGATGGCGAGGCGGGATGCCGTGGCAGGTGGGACGTCGCAGACGCCAAACGGCTCGACTATGGGGCAGAGTCCGATGAACCCGAGCGCCGGGCAAAGCAACACGCCGACGCAGACGCCGAACGGTTCGACAATCGGGCAGAGTCCGATGAATCCGAGCATGAACCTGAACGATGGGCAAAGCAACACGCCGACGCAGACGCTTAACTATGCGACGAGGCCGGGAATGGGGAAGACGAAGTTCGATGAGATCAACAAGCCGGACCCGACAACGTTTGGTGCGAACAATCTGGCGAACAGGGCGGCGCGGCCGGTGGGGCGCTCGATGGCGGATCCGCAGAGGCAGGCCGAGATGGCGAGGCGGAATGCCGTGGCGAACAGTGGCGTGCAAGGAGCGGAGCCGCCGGATAGGACGGGGCTGCAGGCCCGCGCGAAAGGGGGGCCGGTGCAGGCTGGCAGGCCCTACCTGGTGGGTGAGAAGGGGCCGGAGATCATCGTGCCGAAACACAGCGGCATGGTGGTGCCGAATCATGCCCTTCCGGCTGCTGCTCTGAGATCGGCAACGGGTGCGCAGTCTCAGCAGAGGTCACGCTTTTTGACGCTGCGTCAGACCCCCGCAGAAGCGTACTCACAGTTGCGGCTGAACAAAGACTCAGCCATACATCGGCAAGCCTCTGGTGCAGCCAACGAGAAAAAGGGTTCGACCAAGTGTCATGCCAATGCGCCCAGTGGCCGCTTTTTTGAAGCGCGCCCGACTCCGGTCAATGCGGCGGCCTATCTGCGAGGAAGGCATCTGCCAGGTCGCGCGGAGGGTGGACCTGTGCAGGCTGACAAGCCCTAAGTGGTCGGCGAAAGAGGTCCGGAGATCATCGTTCCGAAAAAGAGCGGCGCCGTTGTGCCCAATCACGCCTTGAGCTCATCGTCGGCAGACTCGTTGCAGATACATCCCCCGGAATGGCAGCGCCCGGTCGCTGTCCCTCCCATGGATACCCTGGCATCGATTGCTCCTAAAAGATGGCAGAATGCAGCCGGGCAAGATCCTGCTGCCAAGGAATGGATGGATCAATGGCAGAAGAGAGAGGTGGACCGCGCTGAAAAAGCACGGCCAGCCGGCCATGTGCAGATCGAGCATGATCAGGGGCTGCCTTCAGTCAGGCACATGCTCAAAGGCGAGCCGACAGGCCTGGGTGACGAGTTTGGCACTGGCCTGGCAGAGGGGGCGACACGCGTTGGCCAGCTGGCTGCGAGTGTGGGCTCCTACCTGCCGGAACAACTTGGCCGCGACTATGAAGCGCGGCGCAAGGTTTACGCCGAGCGGGCGGAGATCATGAAGAATTACCGGGAGCGTGACAAAGCGGCCCAGGAGAGCTTTTATGGCCTGACTCCAGGCAAGCTGGCGGCGATGGGAGTCAGTGCCATTCCAGAACTATACAATCCCGCCAACAAAGCAGGATGGGGAGCCAAAGCCATCAATGCGACATGGCAGGGAGTGCGTGGCTATCTGCCGAACAAATCGGTGCACGACGGAGTGGTGAGCGCGCTCAGCTCGGTGGCCGGAGAAAATGCCGAAGATCTTGTTCGAAAGGGCAAAATGGTGGCGGGAAATGTGGCCGGCACCGTCATAGAACATGCCCTCCATAAAGTGTTGCCAGACGACAAACCGAAAAGCGCACCTCCGTCTGCCCCGGGCCCCATTCCCCGACCCGTGTATGGCTCCGGCCCAAATCCCATGCCGATGCCCGGCCTCGTCATCAAACCCACGCAACCCACTGGGCCAGTGCCAGAGAAGAAGGACGAGAAGAAGCTCAATGGCTATGAGATCGAGCGGATGAAAAAAAATCCCGCCTTCTCTGCGGCCGATGCAGAAGTTTGATCCGCCAGGAGCTTAGCCCAGAGATGTCGGATCTGAGAGGCGGAGGAGGGACGATTGCAGCGGTCTGTCTGGGTACGAAGACGGGCAGGCGTAGCTGCAATTACCCCTCCGCTTGAATCAATGAGTTGCCTGGCCGCCGGGGTGGCCTAGCTTCAGCCATGGATGCTGCAGATCTCTTACTTTTCTTCCTTCTGGTTACAGGCTGGCTGCTCCTCAGGATCTCGCAGCGTAAGAAGGAAAGGCAAAAAGCCTTGGAAAGGCAGGCGGCATTGCTCAAACAAAGCGAGACGAAGGACTCGCCCGGTTAGGATGCGTCAGGATTTTTTCTTCATGCGTGGTGGTGACAAGGCAAAGCATCAGAAGAATGAAGAGTGGCAGGCATGGCTCCATCACCTTTGCCAGCTGCATGTCATTCGATGCTCTGCTTCACTTGAATCAATGAGTTGCCAGGCGCCTGGGATGCCTACCTTCAACCATGGATGCTGGAGATTTTTTGATTAAATAAAACCAATATGATAATTCAACTTGTTAAAGATGGCGCACCTGTGCTGACGGCGATTAGCGCGCATAGCCAAGATACTTCCTATGATATTCTTCCGATCACTTACGAATGAGATGTCGGGTTTATTGGCAAACCTTTGGAGGCCGCTACAGTTGATATGCTTGAAAGTGTATTTTCCCTCTTTGCGCGGAGACATGGTTTGCAACTAGCGGGTGATTACGATGGGATGCTTTTGAAGCACAGTTTGAAATTATAAGATTTTAACAAAGCCCTTCCACGCTATCTGCCGAGTGGCTCACCAACAACCAACTGGCGGGCCATTTTTCCGAGGAGCTGCCGAATGGGAAGGTCCGCCCCTACACGGACAATGAAAAGACGCAGCTCTACCTGGATGCGATGAAGGCGCGCCCCGGCTGGCGGAAGGTGGCGGACAATGTGAGCACCTCGCTCACCGCAGGCGGCGGCCAGATCATCGCCGGCGGCATGGGGCTGGCCGCCATGGGAGCCGGGGGCGTGGAAGCCCTTACGGGGCTGGAGGTGGGCGGGAGGGAGTTCAGCGCCGCCGCTGCAGACAAGGCCCGAGAAAACGCCGCCCTCACCCAGGCCCACGAGCTCACCGGCACTGCGGACGACTTCAAATCCCGCACCCTCAGCGGCCTCTCCCAGGCGCTGCCCTCCACCGTGCTGAGCATGGTCACCGGCGGCGGCCCTGCCGCCGGGGCAATCCTCAGCGGACTGCAGACCGCCGGCGGCCAGTACGCCGAGACCTATGCCCACAACATCGACAGCGGCATGGGGCACGACGAGGCCTTCGCCCAGTCCGCTCCCGCCGCCGCCTTCTCCGGCTTGATGTCCGGCGTCATCAGCAGAGCCGTCCCCGGAGGTGTCACCCCGCTCAATGGCGGCGCCATCCGCAGCATGCTCAGCACCGGCGCCAACCGCGGCGCCCTCAGCGGCAGCATCACAGACGCCATCAGGGCCTACGCCTCCACCACCGTCCAGGGCGCAAAAGCCCTCGCCAGCGGCGCTCTCAAGGAGATCCCCCAGGAAGTGCTCGATCAAGGCATCGGCGAGCTCTCCGCCGCGTACGCGAAAAAAGGAGACATCCAGGGAGCCCTCGTCGATTTCTACAAAGGACTGCCGCTGCTCATCACCACCTCCGGCATCCTCGGTGCAGGCGGGGAGCACATCTCCCAGTCCCACGCCAATCTGCAGCAGGAGCAGCAGGAGCAAAAGCAGGGCACCCAGCCGGAGGCCGCATCGCCACAGCAGGGAATACCAGATGCTACCACCCAAGAGGAATCAGGTTCCGGCCAACCACTGCGAACGACAGCCAACAATCGCCAACCATCGCAAACTGACGTTTCCCCCTCCGCCCTTCCCGTGCCCACGCTGGATCAGGCGCTGGAGGCACGTAAAACCGCCGACAAGCTCAAGGCGCAGGAGGGGCCGCTGAGCCCGGAGCAGAAGCAGGAGCTGGATGTGGCGGAGAAAACCTTTGCCCGGAAGACGGAGGACAACATCTTCCAGCATCAAACGGCGATTGAGAAGCGCGGCGGCACACTCCACCCCACCGCCGCGAAGGCGCTGGCCGGTGCGCAGGCCACGCTGGCGCGGAAGGCACCGGGAGGGGCTGGTTCTTCGAGCCAATCCAGCCATGGCAACACCGAGAGCACCCCGCCGTCACAGGGAGCTGCCTCAGGGAACTCCGGCCAACAATCGTCAACCCCTGCCAACAACGGTCAACCACCGTCTACGGCTCCTTCTGCCCGGCCCTCGCGACCGCCACTGGACCCGAATACGTCCAGGAAGCTCATTGATAACGTGGAGAAAATCCAGGCCCACCGGCCGCTCAACCCGGTGGAGCAGGCGGATATGGATCAGGCGAAAGGCGTGGTGGTGGCGGACGCCCAGAAGGTCATCGACAACATTGCCAAAATGCGTCCTGAGGCCCAGCAGCACCCGCAGGTGCAGCAGGTGCAGCAGGTGCAGCAGGTGCAGCAGGTGCAGCAGGACCTGGCTGAGGCGCAGAAGGTCGTGGAAGACCACGGGCCGAAGCCGGAGGGGCAAACCGAGGTCCCGCGTGACGCGCAGAGAAAGGCATTGGCCGATGAACAGTCCACGCGGAGCCAGGAAAGCCCGGAGTCCTCCACTCAATCCAGCAGCGGCAGCCTGCCGCCGGGAGGTTCTGCGAGCACCGATGGCGTCAGCCGGCCAGCGCAAACCTCCTCCGGCACGCCTTCGTCGCGCCAGCCAATACCACAAGATACCACTCAGAGCGTCCCGGTTCCGGCCATGTAGCGCAAACTTCCTCCGAGCGAGCCCCGGCGGGGCATGGTGGGCTGGAAGAAAGTAGGGCGGCCTTCTCCCGGGATTTGCGGTTCCGTATTCTTTCTCGTTGCATTCCGAAATCACGACCCAATACTTTGGCTCGACTCTCAAACGAACCTGACGCTGTGAAGAACTCGGAAGGTGCCACCGCCGCGCTGCGGCCACGCATCTGCCATGCCTTCCTCCTTTCTACGCTCTCAGAAACTTGACCTCGCCCCCACGCTGATGGGAAACTGGCGCGACCTCATGCCGCCGGAGGATGAGGAACCCGAGCCGACTCTCCTTCCGAAGCCACCTGCGCCGGATTTGCCAGCCGGACGGATACCAGAAAATACCATTCCATACCGCCCACAGGAGCCTGGGACGCAGACGAGCACGGGTGCCGTCCAGCCCGGCGTCAAGCCGCCGCCGCCGTCGCCGCCGGAGGTTGCTGCTCCTGCCGGTCAGGGGGTGCCGCAGAACGGGCCGCAGCCCACGCGGGAGGAGATTCGCCCAGCGCTCATTCCCTTCAAGGCTCCGGTGGTGGCAGCTCCTGCGCAGGCAGTGCGGCCGCGTCCTGCGCTTTCGCCTCCGACTGTGGGCGCGGCGGTGTCGGCTGCTGGTCAGCAGGAGCAGATCCGGCCCGCGCTTGCACCCACCTACGCTCCGCCTGGCGCAGCCACCGCACCACCTGCGGTTGCGGCGTCCGCCAGCCTTGGCCAGCGATCCACTCAGCCGGATGCTGGGCAGCAGCGGGCGGCCATCGCGGAAAACTTGAAGAAGCGGGAACTGATGGGCAAGCAGCGGCAGGATGGGTTGCGCGCCCAAGGGGCCGAGCATGCGCGGCAGCTGGCGCAGCAGGAGGCCCTGCTGCAGCCTGCCCAGCAGCGCCTGGACGCCGCACGCCAGGCGCATGCAGCTTTGGCGGGCGCTTCTGTCCGCTATGAAAATCGCGGCGGGGGTTTGGTGAGCGTCCAGTCCGATGCCAATGGGGCTGAAAAAGTGCAGCCCGTGGATCCCGCCAATGCTCAGGAGCAGGGGCATGGGGCGGACTGGATGCGGCAGCATGCCGCTGCCAAAGCGGAACTGACCGCCGCCGAGGCAGCGCATGCGCCGCTGGCAGCCGGGGTGCAGGCGCTCAAGGACAAAGGGCAGACGATGGCCAGAAACCTGATGGAGGACCACCGCTGGGAGCAGTCCCTGCGGCAGCGGATGCAGCACGCCGCTTCCGGTGATGCCGCGCCGCCGCCGGCATTCAATCCCGCCACGGCAGACCGCCAGCTGCTGGCCCGGTTGCAAAAGGATGGGGATCCCATGGCCGCCACCGTGAAGGAGGAGATGACGCCACAGCCGGTACGCCAGTTTCAGGGCAAGCTGGACAAGACCACACCTGAAGCAGGCATGACGATGATGGATGTGGCCACTGGGGGCACCCCGGGCAGCGGTGCCAGGGCCACGCCTGCGGAGGCCACGGCGGCACGCGATCTGACCATGAAGAACATGGGCATCGCCGATCCGAAGAACGTGGCGCTCACTCCGCAGCCAGACGGCACGCAGGCGCTGCACCGGCCCCGCTCCGGCAGCAGCGCCCCCTATGCCATTTATGATCCGAAGCAGAAATCTGTGACGTTGCAGGCGCAGAATGGCACCCTCAGCGAGGACGCACGACGCATGGCGCAAAACATCGCCGGGCCGCCGGGCTCTGCGCATGACGCCAGCATGCCCGTTTACTTTGGCCGTGGGCCGCACGCCACGGAGGCGGAGTTCAGCTCCCTTGTGGAGGCAGGAAAGCAGGCGCATGAGGCCGCCCGCACGCCGGAGGAGCGCGCCGCTGCGCTGGAGCGGCTGGGACTCTCCCCGGCGGGGGTGAAAAAGCAGCTGGAGGCGGGCACGCTGTCCTACCAGCAGGGGCGGGTGCTTAATGGTGCATTCAACGGAGTGATGGAGCACGACAGCACGCTCCCTGGCACTCAGGCCGCTCTGCAGGAGTGGGCCAGCGACCCCAATCACGCGGACATGGGCCGGTGGCTGAATGAGGGCACGCCGGAGCAGCGCGCCTATGCGGCCAGCCAGTTTTTCAAAGAAACCCGCCACCGCGCGGAGGGCAGCCTGCTGGCCACGCCGGACCGCATGGAGGAGGTGCGGCGCAGTGTCCTCGGCGGGTTCCATGCCGACTGGGGCAGGCCCGGTGCCGCCGCCCCCGGCAGCGCCCCGGACGAGGGGCCTGCGGGCCTGGAGCGCATCCCGCTCAAGGGCGGCGGCGCGGCGCACATGCCCAGCGGCACCTGGACCGCCCACGACTACGAGACGCTGGACCAGCACCCCGACATCCGCAAACTCCCCCACGCAGAGCGGGAGGCCGCAGTGGACACCCTGCTGGGCGAATATCACGATCACCTCGCCGCCCAGCCCGGCTTTGATGCTGCAGGCCATCAGAAGTTTCACCAAACTGCGCAGGCGCTGCGGGATCGCGTGGCCGGGCTGAAGACCTGGGGCGACACCGCAGGGCAGGGGGTGGACCTTGTCAAAGACGAGGCCAAGAGCCAAGTGGGCACCCACGTGGCGGCCGGGGCGGATCTGTCTGTCTTCAATCCCGATGGGAGCTGGCGCGTGCCCGGCGGCAACATGGCTGCGCAGAGCCGCTACCAGGCGCAAAAGGCCAAGGACACCGCGCAGCGCCTGGCGCAGCCGGCGGCGGAAAGGAAGATCGATGACGCGCTGGAGGCCATCCACCAGGACGTGCGCAGTGGCAACTTCCCCGTGGCGGGTGGTGAGGCGCAGAAGAAGTGGATCGACGAGACCTCCGCCAAGTACAACCCGCAGCGGCAGCAGTGGTTTGATGCGGTGCAGGGCCCTGCCGACCCGAATACTCCCGAGGGCAAGAAGCACCTCTCCCACACGCAGGAGCAGGCGCTGGCCAGCCCGGAGAACCGCGCGCTGCTGCAGGAGTACCTCAGC
>JANYCZ010000013.1 GCA_025360015.1 Verrucomicrobiota bacterium
AGCCTCGCCTGAAGAGAGGGTTCAAAATCTGCGGGCTGAGAATCATGGATGGATGCTGTGTGCATCCACCTTCAGTTAACCGTGCAGTTCATTTGTACAGCGCTCTTTTTCAACGCCTCCTCTTTTGCTTAGCGGCATTAGGGTTAGACCCCATGGAAAATTGCAGGCCAGAAAGAGAAGCTCGTGCGTTATCAAACACACACGCAAGCACTCATGACCTCCACCCTATGAAATCCCATCCCACTCCCAGCCTCCCGGTAAGGCGGCTCCCCCTGCTGCTTTGCGCAGCGCTCTTCGCATTCACTCTGTCAGCCAGTGCTGGCGGCCATGGTTACAGCCATCACTTCAATCCCCATTTCAACGGCCACCCTCCGGGGCATGCCTACGGCTGGGGAAATGGCCGGGGCAACTACAACAACTTCAAACAGTACCATCCCCAGCACGGCTACTACCCGGGCTATTTCAATCACTACCCCGCCTACTCGCCGAACTACCGTGGCCAAGGCTACTACAACAACAGCAACTACGACCACACCAACCACCGCACCCTTCTCAACCAGCTCCTCAACCGCTAATGAAAACTTCCTTCACCTCCGTGTCGCGGCACATCCAACGCTTCGCCTTGCTCTCCGCCTTCGGCCTCCTTTCAGGAGCGGCCTTTTCTGCGCCTGACGTGCCCGTCGCCACGCCGCCGCATCGCATGATCTCGCTCGTGCTGCTGCTCAAGGAACCCCGCTCCCTTGATGCCACCACCGTGACAAAGGCGGTCTCGCTTGGCTGGGGCGCTCAGGTGCCTGAAAGCGCCGTCACGGCCAGCCCCCCCTCATTCGTGGTCAAGTCAGCCCCCGGCCGCTACGCCATCAACAGCGTGGACAAGCCCTACTTCACCGACAGCAGCAAGCTGGCCAACGAAGTGAAGGACCCCGCACTCGCCGGTGCCATCCGCGAGCACCGTGCTTGGATGTCCGTGGACTGGCTGGGCAACGACGACACCGCAGACCTCCGTGTGGTCTATCAGCACATCAGTCAGATCATCGTGCAGTTCATCGGCAAGGACACCCTCGCCATTTACAACCCGGACACCGATCAGTTCCGCCTCAATGACGCCACACTCGTTGAACACCTCAACAGCCCCGATCCGCTGCAGTCCCTCATCCCCGCCGGAGTGGACGGCACGACTGCCGCTGCCGACACTGTCACCATCAACGACGACGATCCCCAGCTCCTGGCAGCGCAGGCCGAGGCCCGGAAAAACTGGCCGGAGTTCATGCAGGCCTACCAGGCACGCGGCAAAGACCAGTACTTTGCCGTCAAAGGCCCCATCCTCGAAGGCGACAACACTGAATACATGTGGCTGCAAGTCACCTCCATCGACGACACCCTCGTCCACGGCAAACTCGACAGCGATCCTGAAACCCTGAAAAAAGTGGAGCGCGGTGCCGACCTCCACATCCCCATCGCCGATGTGGACGACTGGCTCTACAGCACCGGCAAAGACGAAAGCCACGGCGGCTACACACTCCGCCTGTTTGAAAAACTGGCCCAGGCCAAAGAAAAGAAATAAGGCCACTCCCAGCCTCAGCGCCCGTCCTTCTCCGCAGGCCATGGGTGATCCACCTCATGGCCTGCTTTTTTGCACCGGCTTCGCCGGAGAGTGTGTGCCAGGTAGCTGATGGCTTCCTACTGCATTGCCCCCTTTTCACCTCTGCCCGCCCCCTACCGCCGGATGTGCAGAAACAAATTCACCCCCTCAGGCTCCCACATCACCTCAATCGAATCCGCCGGCGCACCTGCCTCCAGCGCGAGCTCGCGCAGGTGATCCCGAGTGCGGTGCTGCAGCACCCAGTCGCCCAGCAGCTCCATGTAGTCACGGCTCGGATTTTGGTCGGAAAAATTCCCCACCACCACTTCCCCGCCCCGCTTGGCCACGGCCATGAGCGCCTTCAGCAGAAAGACAAACGTGCGATCCGTCAGGTAGTCAAACAACCCCGCTGACCACACCAGCTCATACCCCTTCGCTGGCAAGAAGCGCAGCACATTGCGGTGGTAAAACTCCACCTTTTTAGCAAACGGTGCACACAGCTTCTTCGCCCGCTCAATGGCGTGGGGGTCCGCATCCACACAGTCGAAAAACACCTCGCACTCAGGATTGTCCAGCACCCACTCCCGCACGTCCCGCGCCGGTCCGCTGGCCACGTTCAGCACATTCAGCGGTGCTCTGCTGCGCCCTACGGAGTGCGAATGCAGGAGCTGGTGAAAGTAGGATTTGCGATTCCGCACGGCGTTGGGCGCGGCCTGCGAGTGAAAGTAGAGATCCCAGCGCCGCAGGTGCGGCTCCTGCGCCGTTTGCATCGTGTAAATCGCCTCGATGATTTCGAAGTCGCCGCTGTAGCCGTATTTTTTCCCCAGCGCCCGCGCCTGCATGGTGCCTTCCAGGTGCCGGTGGGTGACATCCTGCGCATAGGCCACTACGTCATCCCGGGCGATCACCCCGGCACGCACCGCGTCTCCCAGCATCCGCAGCGTGCGGTTCACCTGCGCATAATCGCTCGGCAGCGGACCGCCTTGGGCGATGAGCTCCCGCAGCAGATCATCACATTCAATCAAAGGCGCAAAGTCGTTCTTGCGAACTGAGTAGCGTTCCTGGAGGACAAGGGGCGGCATGCGCTGAAGGTGGGCAAATAGAGGCTCTCTTTAGCCTAATTGATTGATAATAAGCTCTTCTTGACCATACGGGAAGCAAAAAATTACAGCACCGCCGTTTCTGTTGTTCTTCCGACAAGACTTCTTTACCAGAACCATCCGCTTTGATAGTGCCTCTCATGACTCAGGAAACGCCACCCCCGCACCCACTCCTGCGCATCTTATGGATTCGCACCGGCGGCTGCCTGCCGCTCACCTCAGGCGGAGTCATCTACTCCTATCATCTGCTCATGCACTTGATGAAGCACTGCCACGTGCATGCGCTGGAACTGCGCGGTGAGGGGGAGGAAGGGACGGGCGACGCCGTGCCCTACGCCCATGTGCTGGAGTGTATCTCCATCAAACGCCTGGCCGACTGGTCGCCGCGCCGTTTCTTCCAGTTCATCGGGCCCATCCTCTGGAACCTCTTCGCCTCGCGCAAGCCCTTCGTGCATGCCGTGTTTGAGAGCAGAGAGTTCAGCCAGCGTGTGCGGGAGCGCGTCCTGAGCGGTCAGTTCGACCTCGTCATCGCGGATGAACTGCTGGTCGCGCCGACCTTTGAGGGCTGGGAAAAAGAGCGTCAGGTGCCGGTTATCCTGCTGCAGCACAATGTCGAAGCGAACATCTGGAGCCGCATGGGCGGGCTCCAGCGCAACCCGTTTACCTGGCTCTTCTACCAGGAATTAACCCGCCGTATGCGAAGGCGCGAGCCCGAGCTGTGCCGCACCTTTGACGGTGTCCTGACGAATTCCGGCTACGATGCCGACTACTACCGCGACACCTACCATCTGCCCAACGTCCTCGGCAGCGTCCTCCCGGGCACCCTTCCCTGCCAGAGCGAGCCTCCCCCTGCGGTCCTCCAACAGCAGGCCGCGCCATGGGTCGCCTTCGTCGGCTCCATGAACTGGCCCCCCAACTCCGATGCCGCCATCTGGTTCATCCGTGAAGTCCTGCCGCTGATCCGGCAGACGCGCCCAGACGTTCGCTTTCGCGTCATCGGACACAAGCCACCACCGTCCTTTTACCAGCTCGCGGCCTCCATCCCCGGCATCGAAGTTACCGGCACCGTCCCCGCAGTGCTGCCCCTGCTGAGAGAGTGCACCGTGCAGGTCGTCCCACTGCGGGCAGGCAGCGGCGTCCGGCACAAGATTCTTGAGTCCATGGGCGCTGGCGTGCCCGTGGTGAGCACCACCATCGGCGCCGAAGGCCTCTACCTCCGAGACGAGCACGAGATCCTCCTCGCAGACGACGCCCCCGCTCTCAGCGCCGCCATTCTACGCCTCCTCGCAGACAGCTCCCTGCGGAAAACCATCGCCGAAAACGCCTTCGCACGTATCAATCGCGAATTCCTCTGGGAGCATAGCGGCGACAAACTGTTGCGCCTCTGCTCCACGCTGCTGCCTAAAAAAGCGCAGCGCAAAACCTGAGTGGAATAAAAAACGCAATCGCCCGTAAAATCATCCCGTCTGGCGGAGATAGAAACATGACCGCCCATGTCTCCGACCGAAAACGAACGCCATCACCGCTTCCTGCGCAGCTTCACCGCGCATGAGCCCGCCATCCGCGCCCACGTGCGGCGGCTGGTGCCCGCACGCGCAGATGCGGACGATGTGATGCAGGAAATCAGCGTGGTCCTGTGGGAAAAATTCGACTCCCTGCGCGAGGGCGCAGACTTCAAAGCCTGGGCCTTCGGCGTCGCACGCTTCGAGGTCCTCGCCTGGCTGCGTGACCGTGGCCGCGACCGCCTCGTGCTGGATGAAGAAGTCATCACCAAGATCGCCGAAGAAACCACCGCCATCGAACCCCTGCTGGAGCGCCAGCGCGAGGCCCTGGAACTCTGCATGCAAAAGGTCCCCGAGGATCAGCGCGGACTCCTCATGCAAGCCTACCAGCCGGAGTCGAGCATCCAAACCGTGGCACAAGGCAGCGGCCGCACCGTGCCCGGCTTTTACCAATGGCTGCACCGCATGCGCCAAAAACTGCTCGACTGCATCCGCCGCGCTCTGACCCAGGAGGTCGCATCATGAAAGCGGAACTTCCGGATCTCATCGCCGCCTATCTCAGCGGCACCATCACGCCTCCCCAAATGCAGCAGCTCAATGCCATGCTGCTGGCAGATGCCGAAGCACGACGCGAATTCGCCGAACTCTTAAACCTAGACTCCGCCCTCGCAGCTCTGGCCGCAGACTGGACCCCCGCTCAAGTGGCAGTCAAGCCCACCCGCTGGCTCACAGCCTCGCCACGTTGGCTCTCCGCCGCAGCCTGCATCTCCATGCTCTTCGGCACCTGGTTTTGGCAGGACACCCACCGCGCCTATGCCACCGTGGGAAAGGCCGCCGGCGTGGTGGAACTCGCAGATGGCGCAAGCCTGCGTGGCGAATCCTACCACATCAGCGCAGGCAGCATCTCCCTCATCACCGCACGCGGCGCACGCATCGTCATCGAAGCCCCCGCAGAGTTTCGCTTTGAATCCGCGCAACGCCTGCACATGAAGCGCGGCCGCCTCGCCGCCGATGTCCCGCCTGCGGCCAAAGGCTTCACCGTCATCACCCCCACCGGCGATGCGATAGATCTCGGCACCCGCTTCGGAGTCGATGTCCCCTCCACCGGCTCCGCTGAAGTCCACGTCTTCCAAGGCGAGGTCATCACCCAGGCCTCCGGCTCCCACGCCAATCAAAGCCTGCGCGGTGGCGATGCCGTGTCCTTTGCCCAAGGTGCCAGCACAAACCGCGAGCTGCGCTCCTCCGCCTTCATCCAGCCCGATGAACTCCCCGGCCTCACCGCCGGACTCGCCGCCGGTCAGCGTGCGCAATCCGATAACGCACTGGCTGCTCTGCGCAAAGACCCCGCACTCATCGCACTGCTCGATTTCGAATCCGCCGAAGAACTGCCCGGCGTGTATCGCACCGTGCAGGGCCGCTGGCCCGGCTCTCACGCACCCGAGTTTGTCAACGTGGGCGACCACTTGAAACTCGATGTCGGCGGCGACCACGGCTGGCCTCAGCTCACGCTCGCCGCATGGGTCCGCATTGATCGCCTCGGCGCTCCCTACCAGTCCCTGCTGCACACGGATGGCTGGAGCAAAAACAACCCCGGTCAGGTTCACTGGATCATCAACCGCGACACCACCATGCGCCTCGCCCTCATCGGCGACACACTCGCCCCCGGCTCCACCGAACTGCAAGGCTACCCCGATTCGCTCACCCCCGTGCTGCCCGAACAGGGCCGCTGGGTCCACCTCGCCGCTGTCTATGACTCCGCACGTGCCACCGTACGCTTTTATCTCAACGGCCAGTTCGACAAAGAAACCCGCCTGGAAATCGCGCATCCCGCCCGCCTCGGCCCCGCGCAGATCGGCAACTGGAACCAGCAGGACCGCAAGCTCAGCGGCCGTGTGGATGAACTCCTCCTCCTCGGCCGCGCCATGTCAGACTCTGAACTCCACGCCCTCCACGCCGCTGGCAATCCCTACCGCTGATCACACCGCATGAAGTTGGTTGCTCTCATCCTCCTCACCTCCTCCGCTCTCGCCGCGCCCGTTGACTTCGTACGCGAGGTGCGCCCCATCCTGCAAAAGCACTGCTATAGCTGCCACGGCGAGAAAAAACAAAAGTCCGGCCTCCGCCTCGACATCAAAGCCGCAGCCCTCAAAGGCGGTGACAAACACGCTCCCGACATCATCTCCGGCAAAGCCAGCGGCAGCCCGCTCATCCACTTCATCACCACCGATGAAGACGAGCTCATGCCCCCCAAAGGCAAACTCTCCGCCGACGACATCGCCACCCTAACTACCTGGATCAACGAAGGCGCCCCATGGCCCGAAGGCGTCGATCTCGTTAAACTCGAAGACCGCCGCGATCATTGGAGCTTTAAACCTCTCCAAGTTTCAAATTCAACATCGAAGCTCGACGCCTTCATCGACGCCAAGCTCGCGGAAAAAAATCTCCATCGCTCACCACCCGCCGATCCCATCTCCTGGCTGCGCCGCGTCACCTTCGATCTTATCGGCCTGCCACCCACCCCCACCGAAGTCTCCGCGTTTCTTCAAAACAAAGATCACACCGCCGTCGTCGAGCGTCTGCTTCAAAGCGAACGCTACGGCGAACGCTGGGCCCAGCACTGGCTCGACGTCGTACGCTACGCCGACACACACGGTTTTGAGGTGAACACCGAGCGCCCCAACGCCTGGCCCTACCGCGACTACGTCATCCGCGCCTTCAACAACGACACGCCTTATGATCGCTTCATCAAAGAGCAGATCGTCGGCGATTCCATGGGCCAGGATGCCGCCACCGGCTTCCTCGTCACCGCTTCCGTGCTGCTGCCCGGCCAGATCGGCAAAGACGACCAGTCCAAACGCCTCGCGCGCCAGGACTCCGTCGATGAGATGGTCATGAACATCGGCCAGACCTTCCTCGGCCTCAGCATCGGCTGCGCCCGCTGCCACGATCACAAGTTCGACCCCATCACTGCCAAAGATTACTACTCCATGCAGGCCTTCGTCGCCGGTGTCGAGTATGCCGACCGCGATCTCCACACGCCCGCAGCCGAAGCCGCACGCGCGGAGGAAAAACAGCTCAAAGCACGCCTCGCTGAAATCGACAAAGAACTCTCCCACTTCGTGCCCATGGCGAAATCCGGCGCCGAGCGCCCCATGATCAACGCCCGCGAAAACTCGGACCGCTTTATCCCGGTAAAAACCCAGCGCCTGCGCTTCACCATCAAGGCCACGACGAACCTTGAGCCCTGCATCGATGAACTCGAAGTCTTCAACACCCGTGGCGAAAACGTCGCCCTCGCCACCACCGGCACCAAGCGCAAATCCTCCGGCGACATCGGTGTCGCCGAGCGCCACGAACTCCGCTTCCTCACCGACGGTCGCTACGGCAACTCCCGCAGCTGGCTGTCCAGCAATCTCGGCCAAGGTTGGGTGGAACTTGAGTTCCCTCAGGAGCAGCAAGTGGAGCGCGTCGTCTGGGGCCGCGACCGCGACGGCAAATTCACCGACCGCCTCGCCACCGATTACCAAATCGAAATCAGCGACTCCTCAGGCAACTGGCACACCGTCGCCGATGCCAGCGACCGCCAAAAATTTGATCCAAAAAACAAGAAAATCGCCAAGCCCACACTCAGTGGCCTCAGCGCCGATGAAGCCAAACGCGCCAAGCCCTTGATCCAGGAAAAAACCGCCACCGAATCAAAGATCACCCAGGCCATCAACGCCCAAAAAGTCTTCGCCGGAACCTTCCGCACACCGGACGACATCCACCTCCTCAATCGCGGAGATCCCGAGCAGCCAAAAGAAGCCGTCACCCCCGCCGTCCTCAGCGCCCTCGGCAATGTCACACTGCCCAAGGAATCCGCCGAGCAGGACCGCCGCCGCGCCCTCGCCGACTGGATCGCCAGCGCCCAAAATCCCCTCACCGCCCGCGTCATGGTGAACCGCATCTGGCAGGGCCACTTCGGCACCGGCCTCGTGCAGACCCCGAGCGACTTCGGTCGCATGGGCATCAAGCCCACCCACCCCGAACTCCTCGACTATCTCGCCGCCGAGTTCATCCGCAGCGGCTGGAGCGTCAAGCACATGCACCGCCTCATCCTGCTCTCAGAAACCTACGGGCAGTCAAGCCAGGCTCAAGATTTGCCGCAAGCCTCCCCACCCCGCACGACTGGCAGCGAAATCGTAAATCATAAATCAAAAATCATAAATGAAGGCCCCCTTATCGACTCCGACGTCCGCTACCTCTGGCGCTTCCCATCCCGCCGTCTCGAAGCCGAATCCATCCGCGACTCCATGCTCGCCGTCAGCGGCCGCCTAAATTTAAAAATGTATGGCCGCGGCTTCAATCTCTTCGATCAACGCGGCGGCCTCAGCGGCTTCGATCCCATCGAGACCTTCACGCCCGAGAACCAGCGCCGCATGATCTACTCCCACAAAGTACGTCGCGAGCCCGAAACCGTCTTCGGTGCCTTCGACTGCCCCGATGCCGGCCAGAGCACCGCCCGCCGCATCGAAAGTACCACCCCCATCCAAGCCCTCAACCTCTTCAACAGCATCTTCACACTCGAACAATCCGAAGCCTTCGCCACCCGCGTCAAACAAGAAGCTGGCCCCGAAACCGCCAAACAAATCACCCTCGCTTACCAGCTCTCCCTCAGCCGTCCTCCCACCGCCGCAGAACTCACCGATACCACCCCCCTCGTCCACACCCACGGTCTCACCGCCCTCTGCCGCGCCCTATTTAACAGCAACGAATTCCTCTTCGTGCCATGAGACTCCCCTCCGAACACCTCTCCCCCGCAGGTCACGCACTCCTCGACCGACGCCGCTTTCTCGGCAGCAGCGCCACCGCCCTCGGCTCCATCGCGCTGACCAATCTCCTCGGCCTCGATGGCCTGCTGGCGGCTGAGGCAAACAGTCCCATCATCGACCCCGCGCGTCCCTACGCCCCGCGCCAGCCGCATTTTCCCGGCAAGGCAAAAAACGTTGTCGTCATCTTCTGCGCCGGTGCCGTCAGCCAGCTTGAAACCTGGGACTACAAACCCGAGCTTATCAAGTGGGACGACAAGCCCCTCCCCGGTGGCCCCGCCGTCACCTTCCAAGGGCCCGCAGGCAATCTCGCACGCCCCCAGTACGCATTCCGCCAGCGCGGCCAGACTGGCAAGTGGGTCAGCGACATGATCCCGCATCTCGCAGAACTCACCGACGACTTCGCCTTCGTCCACTCGCTCACCAGCAAGTCGAACACCCACGGCCCCGCCGAAAACTTCCTCTCCACCGGCTTCAATCTCGACGGCTTCCCCTCCCTCGGCGCATGGACCACCTACGCCCTCGGCAGTGAAAACCAGGACCTCCCCTCCTACGTGGCCATTCCCGATCCACGCGGGGTACCGCAAAACGGCGCGAATAACTGGGGGCCCGGCTTTCTGCCAGCCGCCTTCCAAGGCACCACGATGAGCTCCAAAGCCCCCGTGCGCCATCTCGCCGCCCCGGGTGTTTCACCCGCCACGGATCAAGCAGCGCGCACCCTCCTCCAGCGCATGAACGCCCGCCATCTCGAAGCTCATCCCGGCGATGGCAAACTCGCCGCACGCATCGCCAGCTACGAACTCGCCGCACGCATGCAGCTCAGCGTGCCAGAGATCAGCGATCTCAGCACCGAGCCCGCGCACATCCTAAAACTCTACGGTGCCGACGACACGCAGAACCCAGACAAAGCCGCCTTCGCCAAGAACTGCATCCTCGCCCGTCGCCTCATTGAAAAAGGCGTGCGCTTCGTGCAGCTCTTCAACGGTGCCTACGCCAGCGGCGGCAAGCTCAACTGGGACGGCCACAACGCGCTCAAAGACCAGTACGACGTCCATGCCCCCATCCTCGATCAACCCGCAGCCGCACTCATTCGCGATCTCAAAGCCCGCGGCCTGCTCGAAGACACCCTCGTCGTCTGGTGCACCGAATTCGGCCGCATGCCCTTCTTCCAAAAAGGAGCCAAAGGCCGCGATCACAACCCCGACGGCTTCACCTGCTGGATGACCGGCGCAGGCGTGAAACCCGGCGTGAGCTGTGGCGAGACCGATGAACTCGGTCAGAAAGCCGTGAAGGACATCCACCCCCTCTACGACTTCAACGCCACCATCCTCCACCTCCTCGGCCTGGATCACGAACGCCTCACCTTTGAGCACAACGGCGTCCAGCGCCGCCTCACCAATGTGGAGGGCCATGTGATCAAACAGATGCTCGCGTAATCATCTTCCTCCCGGAAGGCTTGGCACAGGAAGCACGCGAAATACCCAGCACCCAAAGCGTGGCGGCTCCCTACCCCCATCCCGGATCAGCCCCAATCCGGCTCACACTTCCGTGTCCTCTGCGTCTTCCGTAGGCCCCCTCTCCGTTACTATTTTGGCACTGCACCGCCCCCCACCGGGAATACAATGTGCCCATGCCAGACTCGCCCACCTCCACCGAACACCTCGTCCTCCTGCTCACCCAGCATCAGGAGCCGTTGTTTCGTTACATCTTCAGCCTCGTGCCACGCGAGGCGGATGCCCGCGACATCCTGCAAGAAACCAGCCTCGCGCTCTATCGCAAATTCGCCGAGTACGATGCCACGCGCCCCTTCCTCCCCTGGGCCTACCGTTTCGCCTATCTCCAGGTGCAAAAGCACCGCGAGAAATCCGCACGCTCTCCACTGCTCTTCAGCGAAGACGTCATGGACCTCCTCGCCTGCGAGCGCAGCTACATCGAGCCCAAGCTCGACGAACGCCTCCGCCTGCTCGACGCCTGCCTGCAAAAACTCACCGCGCAGGATCAGAAACTCGTCACCAGCCGCTACGCCATGCGTCAGAGCGCCGAGGAGATGATGAGCCGCTTCGCCCTCACTCGCCGCACCCTCTTCCGCAATTTGGAACTCCTGCGCCAGCGCCTGCATGAATGCGTCACGCACCAGCTTCAATCGGAGGGCCTCGCATGAATCTCGACTCCCTCATCCACGCCGAGATTGACGGCGAAATCACCCCCGAGCAGCACGCCCAGCTCGAAGACCTCCTGCGCGCCGACTGGCAGGCACGCCAGCGCTACCTGGAACTCGTCGATCAACACGCCCGCCTCCTTCAGCAGCCAACCGTAAACACCGGACGTCTCCAAAAAGCCAAGTCCGCGCGCCCCTCCCGCGGCTGGCTTCCAGCCCTCACCTCAGCCGCCGCCATCCTCGCCTGCGCCTTCATCTTCTGGCCTCATCACCCCAGCGAAACAGAAGCCACCTCCAACGGCGTCGCCATGCTCAGCCAGACCATGGATGCAAAGTTCACCACTAGCGCACTCCGCAGCGGCGACACCCTCAAGCCCGGCACCATCCAGCTCTCTCACGGCCTCGCGCAGATCGAATTCTTCAGCGGCGCGACAGCCGTGATCGAAGGCAGTGCCGAAATCGAAATCCTCTCCGCGTGGGAGGCGCGCTGCTTGAGCGGCCGTGTGCGCGTGCATGTGCCCCCAGCCGCCAAAGGCTTCCTCATGCACGCCCCAGGGATGAAGTTGGAAGATCTCGGCACCGAGTTCGCGCTCAATGTGAAGGACAACACCAGCGCCGTGCACGTCTTCGAAGGCGAAGTCATCGCACACACAAACGCTGAGCCCCCCGCCAGTTTGAAACAAGGCATGTCCTTGTCCTCCGCCAAGACCACCACCTCTGTCTCGCCCCAAGACTTCCTCTCCATCAGCGAACTCCATGGCCTCGTGAAACAGCGCGACACCCAACGCTTTGCCGACTGGCAGCAGTGGTCACTCACCGCCTGCAAAGATCCGCGCCTCATCGCCTACTACACCTTCAAACACTTAGAGGATGATCGCTGGGACCGCCTCGTGAAAAACGTCACGGAACCACGCCAGCCTCAACGCGCAGGCGGTGCCGTCGGTGCCGCCTGGACCGAGGGCCGCTGGCCGGAAAAAACCGCCCTTGAGTTCAAGCGCCCCGGCGACCGCGTCCGCCTCAATCTCGACGGCACCTATCAGGCCCTCACCCTCGCCTGCTGGGTGAAGGTCGATTCCGTGGACAAAAAATACAACTCTCTCCTGCTCACCGACGGCTACGACAACGGCGAGCCCCACTGGCAGATCTACGAAGACGGCAGCCTCATGTTCTCGGTTACGTACCGTCCGGCATCCGCCGCAAAGAACGCCAAATACAATCAGCTCTATTACAGCAAGCCCGTCTTCACCGCCGACAGCCTCGGCCGCTGGCATCATCTCGCCGTGACCTATGACAACACACACGGCGAGGTCATCCAGTACTTCGACGGTCAGCCGGTGGGCCACGAAATCTCCCCACTGCACCAGCCCGGGCGCGACATCGTTTTCGGCCCCTGCGAAATCGGCAACTGGGGCCTGCCCACCCAAGGCCATCAGTTCCCCATCCGCAATCTCAACGGTGCGATTGATGAATTCGCCATCTACAGCGCCGTCCTGAGCGCCGCTGAAATCAGCAACCTCTACGACCATGGCAAACCTGACTGACATTCATGCTGCTCGGTTAAGGCGGTGTTTCGTTCCTTTGGTGGGCCTCCCGCGTCGCTGGAAGCAGCACCCACTGGAAGCGCCGATATTTTATCGGCTCTGGGCGAACGTCCCTGCCGCCCCGACGCGCGCCACACCTCTCCGCCATACTCCAGCCCCAAAGGGGCTGCGGATTATAGCCCAGGGTCAGCCGAGCCTCAGCGAGGGGACCCTGGGTCAACATGCCAGCAACCGGAAAGCAAACCCAAGACTCCGCCTCATCCGATGCTCACCCGCATCGTCTGCACAGAGTGCCGCGGCACCTCCGCACCGTGATCAGGCAGCGCGCCCAGACTCTCAATGCACCCCTGAAACGCGTGCCATTCATGGCTGACTTTTTATCCAAGTCCGTTTGCATCTGCATACCTTTTCACTCCCCAGCTATGATCGGCAAAATTTCCACACTCTTCCTGCTCGCTGCATGTTCTATCCACGCAGAGGATGCCACGGTGCTCTTTGTCCGCCGCGTGTGGCCGCTGTTTCAGGAAAAGTGCCTCGCCTGCCACGGCAATGACGAACCGAAGATCAAGGGCGGCTACGACATGCGCACGCTGGAGAGCACCCTCAAAGGCGGCGAGAGCGAAAAGCAATCCATCGTACCGGGCAAACCCGAAGAAAGCCCCCTTTACCTCGCCTCCACACGCCAGCATGAAGCCGACTGGGAGCCCATGCCCCCCAAGGAGGCCGACAAGCTCTACGACAAACAGTTGAATTGGATCAAAGCCTGGATCGCGGCAGGTGCCCCATGGCCGGATGAAGCAAAGCGAAACGCCCTAGCAAAAGCAAACGCTGAAAAATGGAGCGCCGAGGATGGCGTCATTGTGAAAACAACCGGCGCACTCTCCCCCGAATGGGCCAATCGCCGCTACAAGCCCGAAGGCCTCTGGGCCTACCAGTCCGTGAAAAAGCCCGCAGTCCCCACAGACAAACATCCCGTGGACGCCCTGCTCGATGTCAAGGACGCTGCCCCTGCCACCGATGCCCTCACCTTCATCCGCCGCGCCACCTTCGACCTCACCGGCCTTCCTCCCACACCCGAAGAAATCACCGCCTTCGAACAAAACTACCACCAGGATCAAGCATCCAGCATCCAGCATCTAGTTAACCGCTTGCTCGCCTCCCCGCACTACGGCGAACGCATGGCCCGCCACTGGCTCGATGTCACGCGCTACGCCGACAGCAGCGGCTTCGCCAACGACTACGAACGCGGCAACTCCTGGCGCTACCGCGACTACGTCGTACGCAGCTTCAATGCAGACAAACCCTACAACCAGTTCATCAAAGAGCAGATCGCCGGAGATGAGTTGCAGCCGGACAATTCCGAATCACTCATCGCCACCGGCTTCCTGCGCATGGGCCCCTGGGAGCTCACCAGCATGGAAGTCGCCAAAGTCGCCCGCCAGCGCTTCCTCGATGACGTGACCAACAGCGTCGGCGAAACCTTCCTCGCCCACTCGCTGCAATGCGCCCGCTGCCACGATCACAAGTTCGATCCCATTCCCACGCATGATTACTACTCCATGCAGGCCTGCTTCAGCACCACCCAGCTCGCTGAACGCCCGGCCCCCTTTTTGCCGCAGGAAAACACCGCAGGTTTTGAAGAGAAAAAATATCTCGAATCACGCCGCATCGAGCACATGACCACCCTCGCCCAGCTGGATGTCAAGATGCTCGCCTCAGCCGAGAAGTGGTTCGCCGAAAAGAAACTCGATCCCACCGCATGGAACCAAGCCGTGGCCTCCGCACGCACCTTCATCGAAAGCGGCGGCAAGATGAAGAAGAACCGTAGCTTCTCCGGTGTCTTTGAAACCGCCCGGTCCGCTCTTCAAAAGCAAAACGTACCCGAGGATCAATTCCCACCCAAACTCGTCGGCTTCGAGCCCGAGGACTTCGGCAACGAACGCGTCGCACGCAAAGGCCTCGAACGCCTCAAGTGGGAACTGGAACGCTACGAACCCTTTGCCTTCAGCGTCTATGACGGCCGCACCCCTCAGGTCACCAGCGTGACCCAGCCCATCCGCATGCCCCAGTCTCCCATGACCACTGGCGAGCTGGAGCAAACCGCCATTCTCGGTGGTGGCGATCCCTTCTCACCCACCATTCCCGTGAAACCCTCTGCCCTGTCCGTGCTCGGCAGCGTCGAGTTTCCCGATGCCGTCGAAGGCCGCCGCACCGCACTGGCCAACTGGATCGCGAATAAAGACAACCCGCTCACCACGCGCGCTATCGTCAACCGCCTCTGGCTCTGGCACTTCGGCCAGGCCATCGCCGGCAACCCCAACAACTTCGGCAGCACCGGCAAAAAGCCCACCCATCCCGCATTGCTCGACTGGCTCGCCGCCACACTCGTGGAGAAAAAGTGGTCCATCAAAGAGATGCACCGTATCATCATGACCAGCGCCGCCTATCGCCGCAGCTCAGAATTCAACGGCAAATCAAGCCACGAAGAAGCCGAAAAATCCTACGCCGTCTTCAAGCCCCGCCGCCTCATGGCCGAAGAGATGCGAGATGCGATGCTCAGCATCACCGGCGAGCTGAACCCCACCCTCGGCGGCATTCCAAACCGTCCTGAGATCAACATCGAAGTCGCCATGCAGCCACGCCAGGTCATGGGCACCTTCGCCTCCGCCTGGGTGCCGAATGCCAAGCCCGAGCAGCGCCACCGCCGCAGCTTGTACGCCCTGAAGATTCGCGGCGTGCGCGATCCCTTCATGGAAGTCTTCAATGAACCCGGTCCCGACTTCTCCTGCGAAGCGCGTGAAGTCTCCACCGTGACGCCCCAGGTCTTCAGCCTCTTCAATGGTCAGCCTAGCTACGATCGCGCCCTCGCCCTCGCCAATCGCGTGATGAAGGAAAAACCAGCGGACGTCATCACCCGCCTATTCCAGCTCACCTATGGCCGCCCGCCGTCCGCCGCTGAAAAAACCGCCTGCACCACGCACTGGCACACCATGGTAGCCAGACAGACCGCCATCGCCTTCAAACAGTCGCAGCCCCCTCTGAGCGTAAAGCGTGATGCCGTGGAAGAAAACACCGGCGAGAAATTCAGCTTCCATGAAAAGCTCCCCGGCTACGCCGATTTTGTCCCCGATCTCCAGCCCGCCGATGTCGATGCACAAACACGAGCGCTTGCAGACGTCTGCCTCGCCCTGCTGAACTCGAATGAATTCGTTTACCTCTACTGAACAATGAAGCCAAACTTCTTTCCCTGCGCCGGTTCTCGCGCCCTGCATGCGCCCACGCGCCGCGAGTTTGTCTATGGCTTGGGCACCTCCCTCGGCAGTGTCGCTTTGACCTCGCTGCTCGCCGCTGAACAAACCGGTCCCCTCGCACCCAAGGCCCAGCAGATTCCCGCGAAAGCCAAGAACTGCATCTTCCTCATGATGGAAGGCGGCCCTTCCCACATCGACACGTTCGATCCCAAACCCGCGCTCGATAAACTCCACCTCAAAGAGTTCACCCGCGAAGGAAAGCAGAAGTCCGCCATGGAAAGTGGCAAGCGCTACTACGTGAAGTCCCCCTTCAAATTCGCCCAGCACGGCCAGAGCGGCGCATGGATGAGCGAGCCCTGGCAACACCTCGCAGGCGTCGCAGATGAGCTCTGCTTCTTCCGCGGCTGTCAGGTGGACTCCGTGAATCATCCCACCGCCATGTATCAGATGAACTGCGGCAACCGCTTCGGTGGCGATCCCGCCCTCGGTGCCTGGGTCACCTATGGCCTCGGTTCCGTGAATCAGGATCTGCCAGGCTTCATGGTGCTGCCAGAAATCAGCTATCCCCAGGGCGGCAGCGCCAACTGGAGCAACGGCTACCTCCCCGCTCAGTTCCAAGGCACCCCGCTGCGTCCCAAAGGCTCGCCCATTCTCGATCTGCAGCCACCACCCGGCATCTCCGCAGAGCATCAGCGCACAAACCTCGATCTCCTCGCCCAGCTCAACACCCGCCACGCCGAAGCTCACCCTTGGCACGACGAACTGCGCGCACGCATGCACAACTACGAGCTGGCCTTCCGCATGCAGACCCAGGTCCCCGAAACGCTGGACCTCAGTCAGGAAGACGAAAAAACAAAAGCGATGTACGGCATCGGCAGCGATGCCACCGACGCCTTCGGCCGCAAGTGCCTCCTAGCGCGCAAGCTCGTGGAAAAAGGCGTACGCTTCGTCCAGCTCTACGCCGGCACCTGGGACAGCCACGACTATATCGAGCGCGCCCACGGCAATCTCATCCATCAGGTGGACCAGCCCATCGCCGCCCTCATCAAAGACCTCAAACAACGTGGCCTGCTGGAAGACACCCTCATCGTCTGGTGTGGTGAATTTGGCCGCACCCCAGACAACGGCGTGCGCGGCGGCACCGCCTACGGCCGCGATCACAATCCCAAAGCCATGACCGTCTGGCTCGCTGGCGGCGGCGTGAAGGCCGGCCACACCATCGGTGGCACCGATGATCGTGGCATGGAAGCCGTCGAAGAAGTACATCATGTCCGCGATCTCCACGTCACCCTGCTGCGCCTGCTCGGGCTCAACGACAACAAACTCACCTTCTACCACGCCGGCCGCTTCAAGCAGCTCAGCCAGTTCGGCGGCCAGGTGATCGAGAAATTGATCGCGTAGTATTTGAGCGATGCCGCCTTTCTGCCACGTTCAGCCATCATGCTGAAGAAACTCACTATCGTCTTGTGCTTGGGAGCCGCCGCCGGAGCCTTCTGGGCTGCCTTAAAGTCCGCCGACATCAGCTCTCCGCCGCTGACGGTCTTCTGTGCCGCTGGAATGAAGAAGCCGGTGGAAGAAATCGCCGCCGCCTATCAAAAGGAAACCGGGACCGAAGTCCGCCTGCAATACGGCGGCACCGGCACCCTGCTGAGCCAGCTCAAGATCACCCAGCAGGGGGATCTCTTCATCGCCGCTGATGACGGCGCTTTGGCCGATGCAAAGAAACTGGGTGTCACCCGCGAAGAGTTCCCGCTGGTCATTCAGAAACCGGTGCTTGCGGTCGCCAAGGGCAATCCCAAGCACATCGACAGCATGGCGGCCTTGAAGAATCCCGCCATCAAACTGGCTCTGGCGAATCCCGAAGCCGCGAGCATCAGTCGTGTGACAAAGAAGCTCCTCGGCACCGAATGGGATGCGCTGGCCGCAAAAGCCGCCGTGATGAAGCCGACCGTGACCGAGATCGCCGCCGATCTCTCACTGGGTGCCGTCGATGCCGCCATCGTCTGGGACTCCATCGTCCCGCAGTTCAAGCTGGAAATCGTGCCGCTGCCCGAGCTGGCCAAGCACGAAGAACACGCCACCGCAGCCGTGTTGACGTTCAGCCAGCAGCCAGCAGAGGCCCTGCGCTTTGCCCGCTACCTCACCGCCCCAGAAAAAGGCGGCACCATTTTCAAAAAGCAGGGCTTCAGCGCCGTGCCTGGAGACAAGTGGTCCGCAATACCGGATTTGATCATCTACAGTGGCGGTGTGAACCGTCTCGCCATCGAAAAACTCCTGCAGCAGTTCGCCACGCACGAGGGCATCACCATGACCACGGTTTTCAATGGCTGCGGCATTCTCTGTGCGTCCATGAAGACCATGGGGGACAGCAGCAATCCCAAATTCCCCGACGTGTATTACGCCTGCGATGTCTGCTTCGTGCCACCTGTGGCGGAGCAGTTCCCCGAGGCCGTCATCCTCACCGAAGCGGAAATCGTGATCGCCGTCCCCAAAGGCAACCCGCAGAACATCCACACGCTCGCTGACCTGGCCCGCCCCGGTCTGCGTGTCGGCATTTGCAATGCCGAGCAGTCCACCATCGGTTTTCTGACGCGCTCAATGCTGAAATCCATGAACCTATGGGACAGCGTCAGCAAGAACGCTTCATCCCAAGTGCCCACTGCGGATTTTCTGGTCAATCAGATGCGCACCGGTTCTCTGGATGCCGCTGTGGTCTATGGGATCAACATCAACAACGACAAAGCCCATTTCGATGCCATCCCGCTGCCTGCCGACAAATCAAAGGCCGTTCAGCCCTTCGCCGTGCGGCATGATTCCCCACACCAGCAAATGGGGCATCGCCTCCTGGCCTTTCTACGCGAGCAGCGGGCCAGCTTCGAAAATGCCGGCTTCGTCTGGAAAGGCGATTCCACCGCCTTCAAAAGCGCCGACATCGTCCTGCCAGACTGGTTAAAGCAAAAGTAACGCCACCAGTCGCTTACTCCACCGGCAGCAGTACCTGCTCCAGACCACTCGCCATCAAATCGTGCTGCCAGTTCATGAGATGACTGCCAGGATTCCCGTCAACGACAAGATCCTCGATTGTGCCACGTGACCCGAGCAGCGAAGGCTCGATTTCAAGCTCCAGTGCTACTTTTTCGCGATGGGCGCAGAGCTTGTCGATCTGATCCCGCTGAGTGTCACTGAGACGGCCTTTCGTCTTCTTGGCGCGCATCGGCCAGTCGGCGGCAGTGGAAGCCGTGATGGCTGCCACGATGTCGAAAAACTCCTTCTTCCAGCGCGGGCGCCAGCCATTCGGCGGATTCAGCGGCTGCCCAGCTTCAAACTGCTCGGCATAGGCCACCATTTGCTTGTTGGACATGATCTTGAAACAGGGCGTGTCACGCTCTTTCGCGATGCCTTCACGCCATTCCCACATGCCTTTCAGAATCGCAAGCCCTCTGGGATGCAGACGGCCACAGCCCTGCACACGCCAGGGATCCTCGCGCGCCACGTTGTCACGGGCGGCCACGTCTTCCTGCAAAGAAAGGCAGCTTTGATGAAACCAGTCTTCCCGCCCCTTCAGCTTGAGATCAGCAACGAATTTCTCCGCAATGGGCAGCAGATAGCGCACATCATCCACAGCATACGAAAGCATGTTCGGCGGCAGCGGCCGGCGGCTCCAGTCGGCCTTTTGTGACGCCTTGCAAAGATCCAGATCAAAGGCGTTTTTCACCAGCGCCGCGAGGCCAAACTGGCGTGCCCCGAGCAAACGCGCGGCGATCTGCGTGTCCCGAATCACCCGCGGATTCCAGTCATAGGTCCGCCGCAGCATCGTCAGATCGTAGTCCGCTCCATGAAACCAAAGCTCATGCGCATCCAGCAGTTCCAGCAGCGGTGTGACATCCGTGATGGCCAGGGGATCCACCAGGGCATAGCGCCCGGCGCAGTTCACCTGCAGCAGGCAAAGCTTCTCGTGATAGTGGTGCAGGCTGTCCGCCTCGGTGTCCAGGCAGCAGCGCTTGTCTGGGCTTTCCGCCAACCATGTCCTCATCTCCCCCACCCATTGGTTAAGATGCTCGGGGGTGTCGATGAACTCGTAGTCCTTCGGTGGTGATCCTTCTTCGTTCATTTCAGGCCCATGAGAAGGATTTCCGCATTATTGCTGGTGCGGTTGATGTTGCGGATGAGCATTTCAAGTGCCTCAGAAGCAGGGACAGCGGCAAGCTGTTTGCGCACCTGCGTGATGCGCCTGAATTCGTCTGGGTGGTAGAGCAAATCATCGCGACGCGTGCCCGATTTGAGCAAATGCAGCGCGGGGTAAATCCGGCGTTCCGAAATTTCACGATCCAGTGTGGCCTCCATGTTGCCGGTGCCCTTGAACTCTTCAAAGATCACTTCATCCATGCGGCTCTCAGTTTCAATCAGCGCAGTGGCAATGATTGTGAGGCTGCCTCCTTCTTCAACATTGCGGGCAGAACCAAAAAACTTTTTCGGCTTTTGCAGCGCCTTGGTGCCGACGCCGCCGGCCATGTAGGCCCCGCCCTTGCTCCCTTGCGAGGAGTTGTAGCCACGCGCGAGACGCGTGATGCTGTCCAGCAGGATCACCACATCCTTTTTCAGTTCCACCAGACGGCAGGCCCGCTCGCGCACGATCTCAGCCACCTGGCTGTGGCGCTTCGGACTTTCGTCAAACGTGGAGCTGTAGATTTCACACCCCTGCACCGTTTCCTCGAAATCGGTGACTTCCTCAGGACGCTCGTCGAGCAGAAGCACGATGAGCGTGATCTCCTTGTGATTTAGCGAAATGGATTTGGCGATGTCTTTCAGGATCACCGTCTTGCCCGAACGCGGCGGCGCGCAGATCAGACCCCGCTGGCCTTTGCCCAGCGGTGAGATGATGTCGAGAATACGGGAGCTGACCGCGCAGGGCTTGGCGGTTTCAAGAATGATGCGCTTGTTGGGGAAGGTCGCCGTGAGCTTGTCGAACTCCGTGGGCGTCTCCCATTTGTCGATCGTCATGCCTTCGACCTCGGTGATGCGGTCGATCGCCAGATACTTGTCCCGGTCCTTGGGAGCCTTGGCAATCCCCGTAATCTTCTGGCTCGGGCGCAGGTTGAATTTCCTCACCAGAAACAACGGCACGAAGACGTCTTCCGGCAAGGGGGTGAAACTGTACTTCGGATACCGGATCAGCCCGTAGTTGTCCGTGCCGATTTCCAGCACGCCTTCCACCTTGAGGCGCGTTTTGTGTTCCGCCATCCACGAACACAGGTCATAAATGAGCTGGTGCTTCGTGCGACTGGCATTCAGGCGAAAACCCACCGTCTCAGCGAGCTCCAGCAGGTCTGCCAGTGAGCTGTTCTGCAGGTCGTTTATGGAAACTTCCTCGGGAAAGGGCGCCTGGGCGCAGTCCGTCTTCGGCGGCTCAGCAGGCTGCTCTCCGGCATTGGCAGGAGCTTGAGGGGGGAATGCGGCTTCCGGCTGTTGCTCGGAATTCTCCACGGGAGGAGTGGCAACAGGAAGGGGTTCCGACCCTGAAGGGGCGGGAGGAGCCGCAACCGTTGCGGGGGATTCGGTAGATAGGTCGTTCATGCTTGCAAGAGTGGACTTGCCAGCGTCAGCACTTGGGCTTCAAGAGAGGCCAGAGAACCATCATTCCAAATGACGGCATCTGCTCTTTCAACCTTGGCTTCGATGGGCCATTGGGCCTCCAGGAACTTCTGAACGGTCTGTTCATCGAGCCCCCGGGTTTCCATCATCCGCCTGACTTGCACCGACCGGCTGGAAGCCACCACGATGACGAAGTCTGCTGAAACTGTACTTCCAATCTCATAGTGGAGGGGGACTTCCGCAAGGAAAAGATTCGCCCCGTCCTTTTCAGCCTCCCTGCGTGACAGCTCGAGAGCCGCAAGAACCGAGGGGTGCAGCACGCCTTCCAGCTTCTTGCGCAGCACGGCATCCGGTAAAACCACTTCGCGCAGCCAGGCTCGGTTGACCTCTCCAGGATTCGCCAGAACTCGCACACCTAAGGCGGCCACCAGCGCCTTGAGCGTTGCCTCACTTTTCATCACCTCTGCCACCATCAAATCAGCCGAAAAGAAACGGTGCTTCAAGGCTAGCTGCTGCAGCAGCAGCGCTGCCAGTGAGCTTTTGCCACAGCCTGCCCCACCCGTGATCAACCAAGATTTCATGGAAGTAAAAAAATGCCAGCGCCTGCTCACCCTCAACGGCCATTCCCCAAAACACATCAGGCAGGATGCTTGCGCAACCTGCCTGATGTTCGTTATTCAGATGAGATTGAGAGACTACTGGCCTCCAGCAGCCACAGGAGGCAAGAGGGTTCCAACGGCTCCAGGTCCGGCGACCGGATCAGTCGGTGTTGTTCCACCGCTGACTGGCTTGATCCGCTGACCCGAGGGGTCAATCAAATGGGCCGTCACAAAGATCATCAGGTTGCGCTTGTAGTGCTGCTCGGACTCGCTCTTGAACAGGCGGCCGATGAAGGGGAGATCGCCAAGAATCGGCACTTTGTCCTGAACGTCCTGTACGTCTTCGCGGATCAGGCCGCCCAGAGCGACCGTCTGGCCATCCCAGATCGAAACGCCGGTAGTCACCTTGCGCACCGAGAACACAGGCTGGTTGATGATGTTGGGCGTGATCAGACGCTCAGGCTGAGTGAGCGGAACATAGCCGGTGGCTCCCACCGTTGTGGCAGCGGCTTGACCGAGCTGAATTGGCAGTACCGACTGGCTCGAAGGGGAAAGAATCGGAGAGCCATAGTTGATGAAACCGTCAAACTCCACCACCTCAGGAGCGAGGGTAAGTTCAATAGTGTTGCCATCAGCACCCACCGTGGGTTCAGCTTCAAGACGCACACCCGTCTGGCGCATTTCGAAGGCCGTCGGAGTCGTCGGTGTGGCAATCTGGGTGCCGCCGCCACCGCCACCACCCAGATTAAGACCACCACCGCCCTGTGGCAGACGCGGAGGATCAAATTCTGTTGGGTAAATAAACTCACGCGTGACTTCCATGGTGGCACGCGTGCCGCTCTTCGTCGTCACACTCGGGGCGCTCATCAAGTCCACGCCTTTTTTCTGGCTCAGACCACGAATCACGTTCTGGAACTGAGGATTGGAGAAAATACCAGCCGTGGAGAAAATGCCGGGAGCCACAGAGGTCGTGCTGGTGGTTGAGCCCGTGGTCAGCAGGTTGTCAATGCTGCTGTTGCTGATGGCATAACCACCACTGCGATTCCCTGCAGTGACCGGCCCGCCACCATAAGGAAATGGAGCGGTGGTACCGCTTGGCACCGGACCAGCAAAAGCCCCATTAACAGGGATAGGCGGGAACACCTGCAGCAGAGGCCCCCCCGCAGGATTGGAAACGAACTGCGCCGGAGTCGTGTAATTCGATTGGAATGGATAGTTGCCGGGGAGATAAGCATTGCCATTGCCCGTGCTGCCGCCACCCACGAAGACGTTGCTGTTCAAGCCCACTCCACCGAGGAGCCAGTCAAAACCGAGCTCTTCTGTATTTTTCTGAGTGACTTCCACAAACTTGGAGGTGATGACCACCATCTTGGGCGCCGATTTTGTGATGGACTCCACATAGGCTTCCACCAAATCAAGATTAGGCTGGGTGTTTCTGACCACCAGCTGAGAGTTCGCAGGATTGTAGCTCGCCGAAGCTCCTTCAGGGAAGACGATCCCCGCTGCTTCAAGAATCTGCCGGGCCGATCTTCTTGTGATCAGGCCACTCCCGCCCGCCGGTGCCGCGCCACCAGCCGCAAAAGGATCTGCCGCAGGTGCCGCCCCCCCAGCAGGTGCCGCATCCCCACCACCTGAACTCAAGAAGTCAGGCGGGACACGGTAGCTCTTGGTATACTGCTCACTGGCATTTTCGGAAAGTGGCACTACTAGAACAGCGTGGGCTTCCACCTTATACTTCATCTGCGCAAGCTCCGTCACGTAACGAAGGGCTTCGGACATCGGCACATCTTTCAAGTCCAAGCTGATCGAAGCATTACTTGGCGCATCGCCCGTGCGAAGGATGATATTCACCCCCTTAACTCCACCGCTGTCCGTGAAGTTGTCCAAGTCACGGCTTTTGACACGTAGGTACTCAATGGCCTCATCAATGGTGGCCCCCTGGAACTGCACTGTCGGGAAAATGATTTTGTTCATTTTCTCGGTCAGATACGCACCAGGGCTGCGTCCCACACCATAGTCAAAGGTGACAGTCTGCCCCTGCACCGGCACCTTGTCCTCCCAGGACTCCGCCACCTGGGCCAGCATTTTGGCACGCTGGTGATCGTAGGCGGTTTTGAAATAGGCCATGCGTTTGCGCTCCGCATTCTCCATGCCGCGGCGCGCGGCGCTGTTGTAGGGATCCGTCCGCAGGACATCCTGATACTGCGCAATGGCGGCATCGTAGTTGCCAATTTCAACAGAGCTGTTTCCCAGCAGGAGCCCAGCTTGAACTTTACCCACGTTGGTCACGTGCTCGGCGGTGAGGGCAGGCGGCCAGCGGTCTGGATCATCCAGCTGCTTCAAAAAAGTCACGGCACCTTTGTGTCCTGGAATGTACACAATGGCACCTTCCAGCAATTGACGGGCCTCTTTGTAATTGCCTGCCTTGGCACGTTCCTGGGCCACCACGACACTGCAATCCGCATACTTGAGCTGGGCCAGATTCAGCCAGTCACGCGTCAATGGTGCATTGGGCAGGGCGTCGATAGCTGTCTTGTATGAGCCAAGTGCACCTTCGTAGTCACCCTCACTGAACAGTTTGTCACCACGATCCATGGCCGTGCGCGCATCTTCAATGCGGGCATAACGACGTGCGATTTCGCGATTAGCCATTCCTGAGACGGAGCTTTGGGCCATGGCAGAAGGCGCGGCCGCAGTCAGGACGAGAAGAGAAAGGTTGAAGACCAGACGGGAGTGATGGGTCATAGGGCAGACTGACAGTATTTTGTGGTAAAGAGAGATTACTAACAGAAGAGGGCGAACTTTGGCGAGCTAATTTTTCAGCCGGATGAAAATAGCGAAGGCCTCAGCCCTGCTTGATTTCGATGGTTTCCTTCGTGGGTTTGCCATCTGTACCGAGGGGTGAAATGGTGGCTTTGTTTTCCTCCAATTTGAGGATGTAATAGGTTTTGCCAAGCCCGGGAAGCTGGAAGGTCCCGCCTTCTTTGACGCCTGGAATAACCCGCTTCTGTTTCCAGCGAAATTCAAACTCAGCTTCATACTCCGCCAGATTCACTTGGGTGCCTTGGACGAGTTCGAATTCCTTGTTGGTGGACAAATCCAGCATCTTCAAGATGGAAACCACCTTCGGACCCGTTTTCGGATCTTGGATAGTATCCTCCCGGCTCGAAAGAACCTTGAAGCGGTTGCCGCTGATTGTTGGATCTTTGGAGGAGGTGTCAAAGCCAAAGGGTTCATCGGCTTTCTTGAAAACACTTACGACTTTACCGGGCGCCAGACGCTGAATCTGGAAGGAGCCTTCCGACCCGCCTTTCAGCAGCAGGATGTAGTCATGGCTGATGCGCCTACGCAGGAACAACTTGTCAGTGTAGGGTGGCATGGACTCTGCATCCCGGGGGTCCGTCTTGGCTCTGAATTCTTCAATATTGGAAAATCCGTCGTTGTCGGCATCCAGATCACCCACATTTGGAGAGAAGATACCAGGCAGTTGTGACTCCGGAGGATTTTTGCTCTTGTCGCCTGTGAGGAAGATGTTGGTCATGGGCTCACGGAACTTGGGCTCCGGCAGCAGGAGGTCGAACAGCTTCCCTTCTTTCATTACCAGCAGCACAGATTTGTTCAGTGGCACGGCCTTCTCATTGCGCACCGGAGAACCCCATGAATATTTTTTCTTCATGGTTTCGGTGGCCTCCGTCACTTTCTGACTGGCGGGTGCGTTCAGGTCGTTCTTGGAAGACGCCTGCGGCAGGATGATGCTCTCTTCAAATCCTTGCGACTCAAGGATCAAAAACACCGCCACGCCGATGGCGAGGAGGGAGGAAATGATCAAAATGGTTTTTTCGTAGTTGCCCTGTCGGTTCTGCATGGTGGTGCTTTAAGGCTGCGGATTTAATAAAATGAAATTATCGGCCTGGGGGAATCGCGGCAGCCGCAACTCCTGCAGCGGCGTCCAAAAATTTGACCAAATCGATTTCCATCCTGACTTTCAGCATCTCATTGCCAAAGACGGAAACGGCATCTGGAAACGCTGGATCCGGCGGCTTGATCTCATCTGTAGCGGCTTCCTCTGTTTTAGCACCGGTGCCACCTGCAGCAGCGGCACCCCCAATAACAGGCTGCTGAACAGGCAGCTTCACCTCGGAGAGCAGCGGGCCGTCCTGTCGTTGGTTCTCAATGCGCAGCAACCGCAGGCTGGTGAAATAAGGCATGTCGCTCGGGTTGGTGAGGCTGCTGACCAGAAGCTGCAATGGCTTTTGGTCCAAGGTCAATACCACCGAAATCTGACGTTTCTCCAAAATACCGCCCATAGCCTGTCCCTGCATTCCGGCGTTGTTGTTTCCCGGCGCTGGCGCAGCTTGTGTCTCTATGGGCAGCTTGGCACGTTCCAAAAGATCCACCGACTGGACGCCGCAGGCCAGAAAGAGCTTCACCAGTTTGTCCATGGCATCCAGATAGCCTGAAAGCTCGGTGGCAGCAGCGGCGGATTTAGGCAGAGTCCTCGTGTATTCATCAAAGCCGAAGGAGAATTCCGCAGGAATTTGCATCCTGGATTGCACCGCCTTGCGGACGTCAGCAATCTTGGCCTTGAGTTTATCCTGGAATTCGATGTCACCTATAGGCTCCACCTTCGGCTGCAGAATAAGCACCGTTCTGCCCAGCGTCGTCACCAGCGTCGCATACTCGTCCACCACCGCCTGTTTGGCCTTGAGATTGGCCTCCGTGGGAGCCAGGCGCGCGCCTTTCATACCGGCGACCTGACCGCCAAGGCCAATGTAAGCCTCCTTCGTCTCACTATAGCTGCTCCATGCATCAAACAGCAGGTAGCCAAGGGCCAGTGAACCGACGATGATAACGCCAAGAATGGCGGCCAATGGTTTATTTTCACGTATCCAGTCCATGATGCTTTATTGAAATTGCAGAGGATTGCGCAGGGGCAGTTTAATTTCGAAGTGATAGGCGTAGCGGCCTTCATCCACACCGCTGTCCACCTTTACATAGGTGTCGCGTTTGGCTTCAAAATCCGGCGTGTTGAAGGCGTTCAGTTTGGCCAGCTTGGCGGCAAAATCATACACCACCTTCTGCTCTCCCATGTCGTTTTTACGATACAGACCCTGGATACGCAGCACATAAACCGGCGCGGCGGGAGCCGCGTTTTTAGCAGCGGTGGTGTCAGATGTCCTCGACGTGTTCTGATCCTCGCCACCACCCCAGAGCGACTTCGTGAGGGGCTTCCCATCTTTCAGCACTTCAATCACAGGCAGCCAGATGAGATCATTGTCGAACTGCTGATTGAGGTCATTGAGCAGGTGGGCCCACCAGGAGCGGTCGGTCACAGCCTGCTCCAGTTGCACACTGCGCAGACGCAGTTCTTCCTGCCGGGCGTCAAGCCGGCCGATGTCAGCCGCCAGCCTGCTCAGCTGACCGCTTTCTGCCTGCAGGCTGGAAGCACGCTCTTCAATCACTGTTTTCGCGCTGTTGAACCAGGAGATCGAGGCCCCCAGCGCGCCTATGAGGCAGAGCCCGGCCATAATCAAGGCCGGTGCACGCCGCGCTGCATCGCGCGACGCGGCCAGCGCATCAGGGACGAGTTCGATTTCGCATGGGCAGGCCCCCATGCCGCGCAATGCCAGGCCGACGAGTTCCCCCAGCGCAGGCGCATCAATCTGGGCGGCGTCCGCGCTTACTCCGCGATCCGTCTGCACCCCCCGAAGCCCGTTGTAAACTTCCACCGGCAGCTTCAATTTTTCCGCAAAAAACTCCGCAATGTATCCTGCTCCCGATCCACCGCCTGCGAGGAAGACCCGCTTCGGCGCGCTGCCACCCTGCTGGCTGCGGTAAAAGGTGATCGTGCGCATGATCTCAGCATGCAGCCGTGTCATCGAGTTGCGCATCACCTTGGACATGGCGTTCACGCCTTCATCCGGATGGTCCTCCACCGCTCCACCAAGAGCCACGAAGCCCTGGGAACGCTTCTGGCGCTCCGCCTCGGCAAAGGGAATGCTGAATTCCTTGGCGATCGCATTGGTGACAGCGGCCCCGCCCACCAGCAAATTGCGGGTGAAGAAGCGCTCACCTTCGATAAACACCAGATTGGTGGAGCGTGCTCCCATGTCCACAATCAGGGCCGGCTCCTCGACATCTGGATAGCTATAACGAAAGGCATTGTAGAGCGCCAGCGGACCCACGTCCATTCCGACCACTTTGATGCCGGAGGAGGCCACTTCCTGATGTATCTCGTTGAGCAGCTCACGCTTCATGGCGGCCAGCACCACTTCGATTTCGCCCAAATCTGACTTGGTGACGACCTCATAGTCCCACGAGACTTCATCCAGCTGCCACGGCACATTCTGCCGCGCTTCAAACTCAACGATCTGCGCCAGCTTGTCCCCCTGCACCGGTGGCAGCTTCACAAAGCGACTGAATACGGGATGGCCAGGAATGGCGCACCATGCCTTCTGCCCCTTGATCTTCAGCTTGGAGGCCAGCTCACTCAGCGCCGACTTCAACTGAGACAGGCGGCTGACATCCATGGAAGGATCGCCATCCAGCTCGATGATTTCATATCGCTTCAGGACCAGGTCCCCTCCCGACGTCTTGCCGAAAAATGCTCCGCTGATACGTTGGGAACCAAGACTGATGACTGCAATGCTAGTTGGGTCTGCCATGCTGGGGAAGGTGTAAATCGCTGATCAATTGAGAGCTTGCGGAAGAACGACAGGCCTACTTGGTTTTGACCGGGACATCGTAATCGCCAAAAACATTCGCGAAAGGTGTCTGCATTTTGTTGAGCAGCAGTCCCGACATCATCGCAAAAGTGTCCTTGTTCTCCCACCAGGGCTTGTTACCTACGCTCGACTTGAACGCGATGACTTTTCCTTCTGCAATCAATTCAACCCCCCAGCCTTGGATGTCAGAGGAGGCCGTCACGTTGTCCTTGAGAAAAATGGCTTTTAAAGCCGCTGGAGAAATGTAGGCCAGCGCATGGCAGGTCTGATCAGCCGGAATGTCGATCAAATCCAGCACACCGGTAATGACTTCACGTTTGTTGTCCTTGCTCATGTGCTGTAGAGCCACGTAAACGTTGAGCTGCATTGCAGCATAGGTGCCTTTTCTTCCGCCTGCCGATTCAGGAAGCTTGATGTCAAACTCCATATCCAGCTCGATCCAGTTCTTCGGCTCCCAGCGCTTCGTCTTAACGTTGGACACATTGAACATCGGCGTCGGCTGCTCTTCAACCGCCACGGTTTTGATCCGCGCCTTCACCGCGGGCATTTTTTCACCAGGTGCCGGGGCCTGCGCCTGAAGGGCGCTGGTGATAAGAAGGGAGGCAAAAATCAAGCGGATGGATTTCATGGTGTGGCTGGTTGTTCCTGTATTTTAAAGTTTTATCAGCAAAACACCCCGCGCATCAAGCAGGGATTCTCAGAAAGTCGCGAAAATCCTCCGTCGCACGGGAAATCACCTCTTCAAACCGCATCTGCAGCATCCATGCGGCTCCGGTGACAGCAGCGGTCTTCATTGGGTGGTTCATAATGAGGGGGGTGGAGACAGGGCGGCGGAGTTTGTGGCAATCCTATCAGAGTGCAAGCAAAAGACAGGCGGGGATTTCGTGAACATCTCAGGCTTGTGCAAGTCTGAGTTCGCTGCCTAAAATGCCCTCCACCATGATGTTCTCCTTCACCCTACCCGCCGCCCTCTTCATTGGCATGCTCTTTCTGACCGCCTGCGGACGGTCGAATGGGCCTGATGTGGAAACAATGGTCAGCGACCTCGAAAAACAAAACCAGCAAAAAAAGGCAACGTCGGAAAGCAGCGCCCCCGCCCCCGTCAGCGCCCTGACATCTCCCAGCATCCTTGCGGCCACCGGCCTCGCCGCTCAGGATGAACGTGCCGAAATCATCCTTCTGCTGCCTGACTCCCGCATCGCCATGCAGGAATTCCAGCGCAATGGACTCTCCATGCTCGTCAGCAGGCAGGCAGGATACAAACTTACCACCAGTGACGCCGCTGGCAGCAGCACCCAGCAGTTGGAGCAGTTCCGTCAGGCCATCGTCGCCAAGCCCGCAGCCATCCTTGTCAGCCCCATTGATCCTCCGGCCATTGCGGCCCTGATCGTCGAGGCACAGACCCATGGCATCACCGTCATCGGCCTCGACAAACGCATGCTTAATGAAGGCTGCGCCAGCGTCGTGTTCAGCGATCAGCGTCGCGTCGGCCGAATGGCCGCCGACACCATCATCGACGCCCTCAAACGCAAAGCTGCCGATGAAAAACGCACCGAGATCACTGGCCGTGTCGTCCAGCTGCGTGGTGTGGACGACAGCTACTCCACCAATGAGATCGCCGAAGGCTTCAGCGAAGGGCTGCGCATGCAGTCCGGCGTCATCCTCGTCCACGATGCCCCGGCGGACTGGAGCACTGAAAATGCTACCAAGTCCACCACCGAGGCCTTCAACCTCCAGAAAAATTTCGACGCCATCTACGCCCACAGCGATGCCATCGCCATCGGCGCGGCCAAAGCGGCCGAAACCGCCGGCCAGCGGGAAAGCGTCTTCATCGTCGGCACGGACGGCCTCTCCGGTCAGAAACGCGGCCTGGAACTCGTCCGTCTCGGTGAGATCGACGCCTCCGTCGTCCAGCCCGCCCTGGTCGATCTCGCCCTGCAGATCATCGTGAAGCTGCGCAGCGACAAAGCCTTCAAACCGCAGCCCTCCTATGAAATCCTCCCCGTGGTGATTTTGCCAAAAAACGTGGAGCAGTCCCTCCGCACCGGCACCTACAAGCTGCCGAATTTGTAAATCCCCCTCACGTTCCCCGCCATGCTCCGCTCCCTCACCGCAGGCTTCCTTTTCATCTCCCTCGCGCACATGCCCGCGCAGGACGCCGCTGCGCCGAAACCCGACGCCAAAGCACAGCTCGAAGCCGCGCAAAAGCTCGTCAAGCAAATCTCCCCCGGCGTCTTTGATCTCAATGGCATCCAGATCACCGCCGCCACCCGCGAGCTGCGCATCCCCTGCGACATCCTCCATCAAAAACTCCCCATCGAGTACGCCCTCTGCCACGAAACCGGCGAAAAAGTCCATGAGACCGTTCTCGAGACCAAGGTAAAGCCCATTCAAATCCAGCTCGCCCTCCTCCTCGCCAATTACCAGCCCGCCACCCTCGGCATCCTCGAAAAGCTCGATCCAAAAGAAGAGCGCCCCTATAAGGACAAGGATACTGAGCCCAAAACCCCCGGCGCCAACCGCCTCGCCATCCACGTCGAATGGAAAGACGGCGACAAAATCAAGAACGTCCCGCTCTCCGACTTCATTCAGGACATCGACAAACGCAAAACGCCCGACGACCTCGACACTTGGATCTTCAACGGCTCTTTCATTGATGAAACCGGCTTTGCCGCCGAGCAGACCGGCTCCATCATCTCCACCTACGTGGATCGCGGTGCCATCATCAATTCCGCCGCCAAAGGCAATCAGCGCGACGACCTCTGGATCAGCATGCCCGCCAACATCCCCGCCGAAGAGACCAAGGTCACGCTCATCATCACCCCCGGGAAATAGCATCGGCAAGCGCCGAATAAATGAGACATCGCAGAGATTTTCAGAATCAATCTCTGCGGTGTGCATCTTCCCTTTCGCTTCAGACTCGGCGTTCTCTCCAAATCTCAGCGGTGCAAAATGAGTGACCCCATAAGAGAACAGATTCAATCTCTGCCCCCTCTGCCGCTTTGCCCCTGTGCGGCAAACCGAAGCTCCCCAGGCCCCTCATGCTGGAAACGCGTTGGGTGAATCGCCAGACCTCCGCTGCGGTCAAAAAACGTCCGCCACCCACAAGCCGTGGTCAAGAATCGTCCGCCCCTGAAGACGTCCCCCTTGCCCATTGACGCCGCTCTCTTTCCACATCCAGTGATCTCAATCATGAAAATTTCCACCTTTCTTCTCACTCTCGCACTCGGCACCACCGCAGCCTTCCCGCAGGCCGCCACCCAGGCCTCGCGCAATGAATCCCTCAAGCAGGAGCTCCGCCTCGGCGTCGAGCGCGGCCTCAATTTCCTCCGCGCCAAGCAAAACCCCACCACCGGCCAGTGGGGCGAAGCCGAGCCCGTCGCCATTACCGCCCTCGGCATCATCGGCTTCATGCTTGATCCCAATCGCAAGCCCTCCGATCCCGTCCCCGCTGAGGTCGAAAAAGCCACCAAGTTTCTCATCAGCAATGCCCGGCCCGATGGCGGCATCTTCACCAAAGCCCGTGGCAACTACAACACCGCCGTCGCCCTCACCGCCCTTCTCCTCAACAACAAGCCCGAAAACGAAGAGGTCATGCTCAAAGCACGCCGCTACCTCGTGCGCTGCCAGGTGGACCTCGACGAAAAAGGCAAGCAGGACAACCCCCTCGACGGCGGCATCGGCTACGGCGACGACAAAGGCATGCACGCCGACATGTCCAATCTCACCTTCGGCCTCGAAGCCCTCTACTACTCCCAGTCCCTCCTCGCAGACAAAGGCGACGCCGCCAAAAACGAGCCGCAGTTGAACGTCGCAGCCGCTATTGACTTCATCCAGCGCTGCCAGAACCGCCCGGAGAGCAACAAATCCAGTTGGGTCAGCAAAGACCCCGACGACGCCGGCGGCTTCATCTACAACCCCACCGAAACCCGCGGTGCCAAAGTCACGAACCCAGATGGCAGCGTCGCCCTCCGCAGCTACGGCAGCATCAGCTACGCCGGCCTCCTCAGCTTCATCTACGCCGGTGTCGATAAAGACGACCCCCGTGTCAAAGCCGTCATTGAATGGCTTCAAAACCATTACAACGCCGACGAAAACCCCGGCCTCGGCACCGCCGGCCTCTACTACTACTACCAGACCATGAGCAAGGCCCTCAGCATCGCCAAGATCGACTACATCAAGACCAAAGACGGCAAGCTCATCGACTGGCGCAAAGACATCACCGAAAAACTCCTCAGCCTCCAAAAAGGCGACGGCTCCTGGTCCAACACCGAAGGCCGCTGGATGGAATCCGACCCCGTCCTCACCACCACCTACATCCTCATGGCCCTCGGCCGCATCCATCAGACGCTGTAGTAAAGTTGCCCCGTTTCGCCGCAACGGGCCTCAGTTCATTTCAAACGCCGCGCTCTCATCAGCGCGGCGTTTTTTTGTGCCGTCGCATTCCCCTCAAATCTCCAACTTCCTCGTACGTAGTTCGGGGTTCGCCTCGCGGTTTCGCAGCAACCCGTTCGATCAAGCCAGCTTCAACCCAGCGTACGTATTGTAGTCCCGGCTTCAGCCGATTCCGGCCAGCGCCCTCAAGCAGGCCAAACAATCCTCAAGTATCCCACAGCGGCCCAGCCTCCCATGAATGACACTCAGCGATTGAGGCTTGCCCAATAGACTGACGGTTCTGCCTTGAAGGCCAACGGCCTTCCGTCATTAAGCCCACGGCATTGAGCTTTAACCAGTGCTCCGCTGGGTCATGCGCTCCATCTACGGGAAGCAAACCCACCTCTGCGCCACAACCCACGCTCCCTAGTAAGCTTGCCCTTCGTAGCGCGTATCGGGAAGAACAGGCGTCTGCAACCAGCTACGCCACGCATTCACTCCGGTATCACACATCGCTCCAATATCACTCAAACTGCGTGCGTCCCCTGGCCTACGTCGTGTCCTCCGTTGCTCGAAGAACGAAGCGGGAAGCCTCGGCAAAGAAGGCTCGACAATCCGCCACCGCCTCCGGTAATCTTACCGGCATGCCTCTCCGCATCCGCAGCCTCATTCTGCAACTCACGCTCGCATGCTGCACGGTCCTGGATGCGGCGGTGCCGGAGCTTCGCACCCAGGTCTTCAAATTCCCCTCTGATTACGCCAGCCGGGGCTGGTCCTACGGAGACTCAGATCCACCCGGAGATCCATTTGCGGTTCCCGTTCCGCCAAGAAAGATCGTCAGAGAATATCTTGAAAAGCAGGGCGTCGTTTTCGCCAAAGGTGCCAGCGCCACGTATAATCCGCTCAGCGAGCTGCTTTCAGTCACAAACACAGAGCCCAACCTCGTTCTTGTCGAAGGGATTGCGGCATCCTTCACACGGCAGTCTCCCGCAGCAATAACCTGCGTCGTCACCATCGTCGAAGGCCCTGGAGAGCTCATTCGCCAGGCCAATGCCGCCGCTTCACGGACGATGAGCGCAGCTCAGGAACTCACCACGCTGCTCGGGTATGCAAAGAATCCCGGCTCCAATGTCCGCGTGGTGGGAGATGCCTTTCTCGAAACCAAATCCGGCGCCCATGCCACGGCTGCCGCCATACTTGACCATGCCAGCACAGCCAGTCTTGAAATGGACGCTCAAAGCCACGCTCCGTCGCTCAGCAAAGGCTTCAGACTGGCCTGCGGCTGGAGTATGAGCCATCTCTCGACACCGGTGGCAGCACCATCTCATCTGTGATCTCCCTGGATCTGCAGCCTGCGCCGCCTCGTGATCGCCAGGTCAGCATCACAGAACCGAAACGTGGTGGTACGGCGGAGTTTCCGGTGACCGACATACCCGGTCTACACTTTTCCACCCAAATCTCCTGCCCGGCCGGCAGAACCAGGCTCATCGGCATCAGCAAACCCGTCGGCACCTCCAAACAGAACAACGATACCCTCTGGGCCGCCTTTCTGACCTTCAACGTGCGCAGCATCGCGCCGCTCCTCGCCTCAAAATCTGCCGCCTCTTCCCACATCATTCAAACATCCGGAGGCATGCATACCGCGGCGTTCAGTGTGCCCGAGGGCTTGCTGGACTTCTCCATGGAGGATGCGAAAACATTCTTCTCCGGGCCGCGAAAACCCGTGCAGCCGCAGGCATGGCTCGAATCCTCTGGCATCAAACCCTCACCAGGAGCCACCGCCACACATGCCAAGGGCGTCCTGACCATCGTCAATACACCCGACAACGTCGAGCGCGTTGCCTCCTTGATTGATGATGCCCTCCACCATCGGCCCCGGACGGCAGCCTTCACCCTTCATACCCTGCAAGCACCCGCCGCGTTTCTCCGAGATCTGGCGCATCGGACCTCTGCCACCGCCGATGATGCCGCCATGCTCGCAGCCGTGGAAGCCGCCGTCACTCGTGGTGAGGCCCGTTTCATCGATACCCACTTTCTCGCAACCAAACCGGCGTCAATCACCACGCACGAATCCATACGCGAGCATGCGTATCTGTCCAGATTTGGCACCGATGCCAAAGGACAGCCGCAACTCACCTTCGCCATGCGTCCGGTGGGTTCCATCCTCAAGCTCGACCCTGTTGTCGATACCAACGGCCGCATGCTGCAAATCAAGCTGGAGCATGAACTGCACTCCGCGCCCCCTGAACAACGCCGCGAGCAGTTTCGAGATCCCGCATCCAGCAAGCCCTTCGAAATGCCCGTGGTCGATTTCCACTCCTCAAGGACGGTCACCGACATCCCGATGACCAGTGGTGGCACCAGGCTCATATCCCTCAATCGTCCCACCAGCCACACCGAGGGAGATGTGCTCTGGGCCACGTTTATGAAATACGAACTCGTCAGCCATCTGCCGAAAGTCGAGCCACCACCTCTCGAAAAGAAAAAGGCAGATCCCGCTGATCCCAAAGCCTGGAACACACGGGTGTATCATCTGCCGCCCGATTTCACCGCCAGCGGAGGAGATACAGCTGAAGGAGCCGCCATGGATGGAAACAAACTAGTGCAAAGATTTCTCGAAGGGGCCGGCGCTCTCTTCCCTGAAGGAGCTTCAGTCTCATACACTCTCGCAGCAAATACGATGATCGTCAGAAACACGAATGAGAACCTCGCCATCGTGGATGCCTATGTTGAATCCATCACCAAATTATCGCCGAAAATCGTCGCTTGCACCATGCACGTCCTCCAGGGCCCCGGCCCAATGCTGCGCCGCATTGCCGCTCAAGCTGCCAACAAGAGCGAACACCGCAGTGAATTCGATGAAATGCTCGCCGCCATAAAGGCAGGCAGCGTGCAGTCTCTCAACACCTCCCGAATCAAAACCAAATCTGGCACCCGCGCCACGGCCAGACAGATCGTCGAGCATGCCTCCATCACCGGCGTGAGCATCAATGACCGAGGCGAGCCCGTGTTTGAACAAAAGATGCGCGAAGTCGGCCTCCGCTTTGAATTTGAACCCACCGTCGGCGCAGACGGCGTCACCATGGAGCTCACCCTCTCCCCCGAATTCCACACCGCTGAACCCTTCGAACATCGCGAACACATCATCGATACCCAGGGCCGCCGCCTCGAATTCCCCCTCACCGATTACTTCACCACCAAGCTCACCACCGGCATCACCATCCCCGACGGCAGCGCCCGCCTCCTCTCCCTATACAAACCCACCGGCAAACCCGAGTTCGAAAAAGAAGACATCCTCCAGGCCATCTTCATCACCTGCGACTTGTTACGCGCAGGCGAGTAGCTGTACGTACCTCGTGCTACAAGTCTGCTGGTGCGGACGAGAACTGGTCAAGACTGCGCCGGTCAAGAGGGTCAAGCAGCCGTCAAGTCAGCCCCATCGCGACCACTCTTGACCTCTTGACCATTCCTTGACGAGTCTTGACTCTTTCCCCCCCTCACTCCACAAACTCCGTATAATGCCTCCTTCGCGGCGGCTCCGTCACCAGCGCCTTCTGCTTCCAGAACGTCGCCTGCTGCGCATCCTTCTCGCACCCGACACCTTCCAGATAGCATTGCGAAAGGCTCTTCATCGCCTCCACCACCCCCTCCTCAGCAGCGCCTTTGATCGCCGCAAATCCCGTTCTCCGCTCCTTCGTCGTCTGCCCATGATTTAAGAGCACCATCCCCGCCAGATTCTTCGCCGGCGGCAGTTTGTCCACCACGCGTGACAGCGTGTCATACACATCCTGCCACAGCGCCGGATCATGCTCCGCTTTGCGCCACAGCAGATGCGCCGCCAGGTAAGCCTCCAGCGGATGCTTTGACCGGCTCATAAACGCCAGCACCAGCGCCCCTGCCTTCTCAATATCCTGCGGCACCCCGCGCCCCTGAAACAAAGCCTCCGCATAGTAGAAGCGCGCATCACGCCGCTTCCCCGCCTCAAACGCCTTCTGATACAGCGCCAAGCTCCGCACCGGATCGCGCGGGCAGCCATAACCCGCCGCGTACAGATGCCCCTCCAGCAGCATCGCAGACACACTGCCATGCTCCGCCAGTTGATGCGCCGGCTCCGCCCACGCCGCATCCAGCCACTGCCCCTTCATGAACAACTGCCGCGCCATGCGATCACTCAGCGCATCCGCAAACGGCTGCCAAAAAGTCTCCTGCGGAAATTCATAAACCGCATTCATCAGCACCGTCAGCGCTGGCTTGAAATCCTCCGTCGCTTCTAAACCGCGCATCTGTTCCAGGATCTCCAGCCGCGCCTCCTCCACCTGCTCCTCATGCGTGAAAGCAGGCTTCATTTCCCGCAACGACGCCGCACTCACAAACTGCTCCTTCGTCGGCAGCAGTTCGCTCACCTCGATCTTGTCACTCGCATCCGTGATGCGCCAGCGGTCCGCCACATCCTGCTGCACCCGGCACACCAGCACGCCCTTGCCCCGGGCGATGCGCACACCGCGCTGCACTTCGAACTGAAACGGCTGCGTCACCTTGATGAGGTCAAACGTCTCCACCTCCGCCTGCGCTCCCGCCATCACGCTGATGCGCCGCAGCGGCCACCGCGCCCGCAGTTCCTCCTCCAGCCGCAGCAGCACCTCCATCGGCGCATGGTCCAGCATGAAAAACTTCCCCTGCCCCGCCGCCACATGATCCAGCAGCGTCGCCACAGACACCTCATTCCACGACCTCACATACCCCGCCACCCGCTCCAGCGCCTCCTGCCTCGCCGAGAGCTTGCCCGCCGCCCGCTTGTCTCCAAATCGACGCGCCTTCTCAAACGCCGCCAGCGCCAGCTTGATGTCCGCCGCCGTGCCATTGCCGAACTCGTAGCGCTCCCCCAGCGGCATCCACGCGGATGCCTCCCCCAGCTTCGCCGCCAGTTGCAGTTGCTTAAATGCACCCTCCGAGTAGCGCGCCGGATTCTCCGGATCATCCACCACACTCACAAAATCACGCAGCGCCTCGCGTCGCCCTCCCTCGACCGCCTGTTGCAGTAGAAACACCACCTCCCCGCCAAACTGATCCGAAGCCCGCAGCGCCAGCCCCAGCTCATGCATCGCCGCCAGATCGCCCGTTTCAGCCAGCGACATCAGCACCTGCGCAGCCAGCAGCGGCGCGCCCAACCGCAGCAGATCTTCGCACGCCTTTACAGTGGCTTCCGGCGAAAGCTCGGGCGCAGCCACCACCGGCTGCGTCACCACGTCCCCTTTCGCAGCCGAAATCTGGTCCAGATGATACGGCCAGTAAACAATGCCCGCAATCATCGCCCCACACACCAGCAGTCCCATCAGCAGCAGCGAAGACGACTCCTCCTCATCCTGCGGCAGTTTCGTTTCCGCAGCCACTTCCACACTCGGCGGCGGCAGGTTTGCAGGCGGCAAAGCCATAGGCATCTCCATTTCCGGCGCAGAGACCACCGGCAAAATCACCTCCCCCACTCGCACTCCACCACGCGGCTTCAAAGAAATCGGCTTCAGCAAATAGCCCCGCTTGCTGACTCGCGGCCCCGTCGGTGCTCCTTCAGTTCCAGCCTCACTCGCTTCCACCACCGCCTCTTCCAAAGGCTCTTCTCCCTCAGCCAGATCCACATCAAACACCTCGCCACCAATCCCAAATTTGAACGGCACATCCACCTCCAACTCGCTCGAAATCACCCCGTTCACCGAGAACTGCGCCGCCACAAACACACCAATGATCTGAAACGTCCGCTCCCCCGTCCGGTACAGCACGCAGTGCCGCGGCAGAATGCTCACGCCCTCAAATGTGACATCACACTCCGGGCCGCAGCCCAGCGTCAGCGACGCATGCAGCGGGCACGAAATCCGGTGCTCACCCTCTTCAGTGCGCAATGTCAAAACCGTCAGGGCCATCACCTCAGTATGCTAAACAACTCTTTAGCGTCGAGTCGGCATTCCACGAAAGAATCTCGGACATCCTTACTTTCCAGCCCCCAGCTCCTGATAGTACCGCTTCACCAAATCGCGATACTCCGCCGGCACCGGATCACGATCCACGGGCGCCAGATTCTTCCCCGCATCCTTCTTCGAGAGCTCCTCCACCACCCGGTCCCGCAGTTCCATCAGCGGCTGCGTGATCCGCGTATTCAAATAGGCCGACTGCGGCGCTTCATTGCTGCGCTTGAGATCAATCCGCAGCGACCGCGCGCGATCCTGCACCTTCGCCGCCTCATTGCGCAGTTCAGGATTATCCAGAAGCTCCTCCACATTGCGCAGTCGGTCGCTCCACTGGTCATAGCCGCTGCCGGTAAACACCCCGCTGTCCGGCTTCTCCTTGCTGTCTTCAAAAAAGAGCGCCTCAGGCACAGCCCCCCCATTGATCTGCGGCCGCGTCCGATCATTGTCGGCATCACGATCCCTCGTCATGTTTAGTCCGCCATTGGTACTCGCCGTCTGCGCTTGTCCCCCCTGCCCCTTGCCCTGACCACGCCCTTCCTTCTGCTCATCACCGGGTTGCTGACCTTTGCCCGGCTTCTGTCCTTCTCCCGGTTGCTGACCATTCTCAGCAGTTTGCGGTTCCCCCTGCCCTTTGCCTTGGCCGGGCTGCTCGCCCTGACCCGGCTGCTGCCCATCCTTGCCAGGTTGCTCCCCAGGCTTGCCCCCCTTCGGCTGCTGCCCTGAAGCCTGCTTCTGCCCCTGCCCTTCGCCTTCACCCTCAGGACCAAGCTGCTGCCCCTCCTGCCCTTTTTCCCCAGGCTGCTTCCCTTGCCCAGGCTTCTGCCCGCCCTCAGCCATCTGCGCATCTTTACCCTCACCAGCCTTGCCCTCTCCAGGCTTTGGCTGACCTTCCCCCTCTTTGCCCGGCTGCGGCCCTTCGCCAGCCATCTTCGGATCTTGCGGCTGGCCTTGCCCGTCTTTGCCCTCACCGCCCTTGGTCGGCTGCTTTCCTTCTGCATCTTTCCCCGGCTCTTTACCAGCTCCGGCCTTCTCACCTTTCTCAGCAGATTTTAAGTCTGCTGTATCCGCCATCTTTTGTCCTTCTTGCCCCTTCTGGCCTTTCTCAGCGCCCTCCTGCTCCTGCGCCTCCTTGATCAGTTTATCCAGCTCATTCTTCGCCACGCGCAAAGCCTCGCTCTCACTGCCCAGCACACTCTCAGCAGCCTTTTCCACACCCTTCCTCAGCTCCTCCACAGCGTTGGCGGCCTTCCGCTCCGCATCCTTGGCTTCAGCCTGGGAGCCGTAGCGGAGTTGATCCCGCGTCTCCTTCAAGTTTTCCTCCAGCCCGCTCGTCTGCGCCTTGCGCACCGCATCGTAAAGATTGCGGTGCAGCAGCGGCTCACTCTCCTCCGCCTGCTCGCTCAGCTGGCGCATGCTGTTGAGTAGTTTCTCCACCTTTTCCTGCTGCTCGCCCACCTGCCGGCTCTCCGCAGCGTTCTGCATGTTCTTCTCGATGTCTGACCCCGGCTCCTTCTGATTTTCCAGCGCCTCGCTGATCTTCTTCTCATTCTCCGCCGCATCGCGGGCCTGCTGCCGGATCTGCTTCATCTCCTCCGCAAATTTCTTCGAAGTCTTCTGCCGGAAATCCTCCTGCATCTTTTCAAGTTCACGCTGCGCACGCGTAGCTGAGTTCGCGGCATCCGCCAGCTTTTCATCCTTCAGGTGCTCCGCAGCCTCCCGGACCTTCTCACGCGTCTGCTCCAGCTGCTCTTTGGCCTCCGCCATGTTCTGCGCGTTCTCCGGCTTCTCCATCCTCTCCTTGAGATCATCCAGATCACTCAGCAGTTGCTCCTGCTCGGCCTGCAAACGCTTGAGCTGGTTGTCCAGCTCCTGCTTCTCCTCCTCTGTCTTTGCGTTGGCGATCTGGTTTTGCAGCTCCTTGATCTTCTCCGCCAGCGCCTCCTGCCTCCGCGCCAGTTCCTTCAGCCGGTTCAGCACCTGCAGGTTCTCCTGCTGCTCCGCCGTCTGCTCCTCAGTCGCCGCTTTCTCCTCTTCATAGCGCTGCTCCTTCTGCTTTAGCTCCAGATCCATGAGCTGGTTCTTGTTCGCCTTCTCCTGTCCCGGAGAGGGCTTGTCCTGCCGGATCACCTGATGCTCGCGGCTCTGCGCACGGTGCAGCCATTCCAGCGCCGTCTGTTCAAACGTCAGCGCCTGATTCAGTGGCGAGCGCTTCTTCTCCGCTGCCGCCTGCTGCAGCGGCTCCTCGGCGTCCTTGAGACTTTTCCACGCTTCAGTCAGCGACTGCTTCACCTCCGCATCCTCCACTTCCTCCATGACTTCTTTGATCTTCGCCATGGCAATGCCCACCGACTGATGCACCACATCGATGTCCGGCACAGCAGCCTCGATGGCGCGTCCGCCATTGGCATCACGAATGATCTTCCAGGTGGCGTTGACCAGTTGTTTGACCAGCTCGACGAGCCCGTCGCTTTTAGGCTTCGCCTGTCCCGGCGGCGGGGCTTCCCCCTCGCGGAAGATGTCTTCAAAGTGCCGCACATCCGCAAAAAACATCTCACTCATGTTCCGCCGCACTTCCCCCTTCGGTCCCGTGTCTTCCGCCCACACGTAATAGCTCACCAGCTGCCGCGGCTCCGCGTGCTCCTTTTCCAGCGCCAGCTCCGCCCGCACATCCTGCTTCTTCAGCGGCGCGGTGGCCGCATGCTTGAAGATGATCTCCTTGCTGTTGCCGTTGATGCTGAAAACCGCCCCCGACTTGGTGACCCCTAGGTCATCCGAAACCTTCGCCTCCACCGGCAGTTCCTGAATGCTCGACACCTGCAGATCCCGCTTCGGAAACACCACCTCGATCTTCGCCAGCTGATTCGACTGCACCGTCACCGTAAACCACGGCGGATTCTTGTTCCCACGCTCCGCCTCATCCACCAGATGCAGCCGATACTTCTGCGATTTCTCCGCCATCATCTCAGCTTCCAGCACCGTCGCATCGCCCGCCGATGGCGTGAGCACGATCACACTCTTCTCTTCACCAAAAAGTTCCGCAGCCGTGAGATGCGGCACAAACGGCGAAACATCTTTGCGAGCAGCTCCGCCTGCCCCTAGCAGCGGTTTGTTGACCTTGATCTTCCACGCAATCTTCGAGCCCTCCAGCGCCGCCACCTTTTGCGTGTTCTTCGTCTCCTTCGCTGGCAGCTTCGTGTATTCCGGCGGCGTCACCATCACATCGCTGCGCACCAGCGCCGGAAAATCAAATACCGTCAGCGTGTGCGTCTGCGACTTCTGCTCCGCAAACTCCACGTGGTATTTCGTATCACGCTCCACCTTGTTAATCATGCCGCCATAGACCTGCGCATCCACCGTCAGCCGCATCGGCAGCCGCTCTCGCTCCTTGTCATCCGCCTCAGATACAATCAGCATGGCATCCGCCGGCACCGGCCCATTGAACCGCGCCTCAATGACAAGGCGCGAACCCCGCTCCAGCTCCGCATCTCCCGGCGTCAGCGTCGCCCTAAACTCCGTCGGCTTCGCCACCTCCTCCGTCTGCGTCTTGGCGATGTCCGCTTTGCGATGCGCTGATTGCATCCGCAGCGCCACATCCGTCACCACAAAAGCAAGCACCGCCAGCCACGCCCCCATCAGCGCCCGTGCATAGGGCTTGTGCGCCACCGTCACCGGCCAGTTCTGCGTCGCTGCATGCGCCAGCGCACGATCAATCAGCCGCTCATGCAGAAACCCCGTCGGCGCATCAGCCCCCGCTTCATGCTCAATCGCCGTCAGCAGCAGCGCATTCAGCGAAGGATGCTTCCGCTCAATCACCCGCGCAATGTCATGCGCACTCCAGATGTTCCGCCGCCCCTTCAGCCACGCGATCACTCCCAGCACTCCCAGCCCAACCATCGACCACCGATCCAGCCCCTTCGAAATCTGAAACCCATTCAGCGTAGCCAGCAGCAACGCTCCCCGCACCACAACGCCGATCACAAAAACCGCCGCAAGATGACGCAGCAGGCGCGCACGCCGCAGCGCCTCACGAACTTCAGCAATGCGGGCTTCAAGAATGGTGCGTGCGATCATAAGCGGAGAGAATTACGCGGTTTGTAGAGCCGTCTGTCGGGCGCGCCCCGCAAACCAAGTTTCGAGCAGAAGAACGGCCAGGAGCATGAGAAGAATATACCACCACGACTGCTGCCGCTGCTCCGCGTCAGTCGCCGTAAGCCGCTCATCCGAGGTCTTGCCATCAGCCGCACCCTCAGCCTCACTGGAAAGCTTGATCCCATATTCCGCCAGCTTCTGCGGAGCCAGCGGCAAAACACGCCCTTCGTCCGGCGGCAGATTGACCGCAAACACCTGCGTGTGTGAGGCCCCCTGCACCTGGTGCAGGCCAATCTGCGTCGCGGTAAATCCCTCGCCAGCCTTGAGACTGTGCGTCTTGCCATCCGGCTCCGTAACCGTGTGCGCAGAAGCAGCGTCCAGCGGCAGTTCTTCGCCAACCAGCAGCGTCGCCGCCGGATCATGGCTGAAGCCAGCCGCCGCCAGCCACCCATACAGCAGCGGCACAAACTTCGTGCTGAGAGCAAGCTGGCTGTCACTCGGATGCCACCCAGACGCCAGCACAATGAGAGTCCCCTTCCCAATCCGGGCGCTGAGGATCGCAGGCTGCCCATTGTCAAAGCTCGCGATCGTTTCGATCTTGCCATCGCCATCTTTGATCTCGATCCGCCGCTGCTTCCAAAACCGCAGCTTGGTAAAATCACGCAGCTTCGGATCACCAAACGGTCTGAGCAGCGGATGCTCCGTTTTGACATCCGCCAGCATGCGGTAGTCCTCATTGGCATCCCCGTCCTTGACGCTAATGCCAGGAATCCCAGTGAGAGTTTGCAGCAGAGCCGCATCCGCAGTGGAAGTCGCGACTTCCACCAGAAACCCGCCAGCACTCACAAATTCGCGGAGGCCTGCATGCTCTCCCACCGGCGGCGTAGTCCCCGAGATCACCAGCAGATCCGGCTTCTGCGCAGGCAACACCTTGCCCGCCGTCAGCACCGGTGCCAGCGCGGCCGTAGGCTGCAACGCCCGCGTCAGATAATACAGCGGTGCCGCCGCCTCATCCCGCGTGGCCTCATCCCCCAGGAAATGAATCCTTACCGCACGCGGCTGCGGCGGCGCGATGAAAAGCCGGTTGTCGAAATCGTATTTGTCCCCGGTCAGGACAAGCGACGCCGCCTTCGTCGAATTCGGCGGCGCTGTGAGGATGCGCGAAGCCCCCGCAGGAATCTGTGCCGTGATGCTGTCTGTCTGCGGACCTTTTTCCCACGCCAAAGTGAAGTCACGCAAAGCCGAGTCCCGCGTGTTGCTCAGCCGAATGCGCACCTGCGCATCCCCGCTCCCCTCCTCATCCCGCGCCGCCAGCGCGATGGAAAAATTGTCATTTGTGCCCGGCTCAAGCCGGTGAACATTCAACGAAAGTTCCGCCGGCCACGCAATCGTCCGCAAAGCATCCAGGCGCGTCCCCTCCTGCAGATCCGTGATGAGATCAATGCGCTTTTTCAGTTTGGCCGTGCTCGCATCAAAAGACGGCACCGCCACAATGAGCGCGCGATCAAGCTGCGTAGCACCCCAAGTCGGCGCGAGCGCCGCAAGCCGGCTCTGTAACGCCACACCACGGTTCGCCGGCGTGTTGCGATCCTCCTCAAAAGTCCACACCGGCACTAGCTCCCCATCAAACACCGCCAGCGCGATGCGATCCGTAACCTTCGCCGCTTTAAACAGCCGCTCCGCCTCCGCCACACCACGCTTCCACAGATCCTCCCGCCGCATCGAAGCACTCCGATCCAGCAGGATCAGCGTCGCCTGATCCGCCGACGACGCCGTCGCGCTTTCACTCTGCAAAAACGGCCGCGCAAACATCAGCGCCAGCAGGATCAGCGCCAGGCATCGAAGCAACAGCAGCAGCCAGTTTTCCAAACGACGCTTGCTCACTGGCACCGGCGTGCTCGCATCCAGAAACATCAGCGTACTGAACTCCACCCGATCCTGCGGCGGCCTGCGTCGCAAGTGCAGCAGAATCGGCGCGATGATCGCAGCAGCACCAGCGAGGTAGATGGGAAAAAGCCAGGACATGGAAAAAATAAAATGGGCGAACGACATGCAGCTATCTTAACAGAAATCGTCCTCATCCTCCTACTCGAACTCGTCCTCGATCATAAGACAGCGAGAGCAGCAAAAGGAGACAATTTAGAACAGGCGTGTTGTCATGGGGTTTGGAAAGGCATGAGTGATTGTGAAGTAGTAGAATCGAGAACGAGTTCGAGTAGGAGGACGAGTAGGATCATCCAGCCACCCTCGCCGCAGCAGATTTAGAAGCCTTCTTCCTCTGCCGCGCACTCAGGAAATTAAACAGCACCTCCTCCAACGGCTGATCCGTCGGACAAAAGTGATACTCCACATTATGCCGGTCCGCCGCCGCCTGGATCGTATCCCGGTGCGCCTGCAGCCGCTTCAAATAATTCTCGCGCACCAGTAGCGGATCAATGAACCGCTCCGCCCCCGTCTCCGCATCACGGAAGTGTGCCGACTTCTCAAAGTTAAAATCAATCTCCGCACGATCCAAGAGATGAAACAGCACGAGGTCATGCCCCATCGCACTCAGCAGCGCGAGCTGCTTCTCCAAATGCTCCACCGGCGCGAGCAGATCCGTGATCAAACAAATCATCCCCCGCTTCCGCAGAAGATCCGCCAGCTGCCCCACCGACAGCGCCAGTGAAGTCCCCGCCGCCTTCGCTGGCCGCTCCAGCTCCGCAATGATCCTCCGCAGATGCCCCGGCCGATTTCGCGGCGGCATGTGCTCCTCAATCCCTTCCGCAAACGTCGTCAACCCCGCCGCATCCCCCTGCTTCATCAAAAACGACGCCAGCGTCGCAGCCAGCGTCGCCGCATAATCCGCCTTGGTATATCCCAGCGAACCAAACGTCATCGACTTGCTGTGATCAATCACCAGCTGGCACCGCAGATTCGTCTCATCCTCAAACTTCTTGATGTACGTCCGGTCACTCCGCGCCAGCACCTTCCAGTCAATGTATCGCGGATCATCCCCCTGCACATACGCCCGATACTCCGAAAACTCCACCGAGAACCCATGATACGGACTCCGGTGCATCCCCTTCCACAACCCCTCCACCACCACCTTCGCCCGCAGCTCAAGCGACTTGATCCGCATCAGCGCGGCAGGATCAAGAAAGGAAGCCTGCGAGTTGCGCGAGGATGTTTGGATCGGATTCACAAGATTTTGCTCTTCAGGTTTTTGCCTCTTAATCTCAACGTCATAAGTAATCAGAAAAATCAGCCCGGATGCGTTCGTGAGATTTCTTCAAGATCAGCGAGATCAACCTGGCGCCCGGCGTGTTGCTTGGCGGCCTTGAGATCTTCGAGACCCAGGTAGTGCATGGAAAATTCTTCCTGGCGGCTGGTCTTGCGCCGTTTCCAGCAGTCGGCGAATTTTAAGGGTGGAATGGACGTGAGAAAGTCGATCTGCACCGGAGAGCGGCCAATGAGAAACTGGGTGCCCTCTTGAGCAAGATCAGCTTCAGTGATCTCGACGAGTGGCACGCCAAACTCGCGCATCGCCGCTGCGGAGCGACGAGCATTGGCGCCGGTGGGTTCGAGCCAGACATCGAGATCCTTCGTGAAGCGCGGCTGCGTGTAGTGGATGACAGCGTATCCGCCGACAACCAGGTAGCGCACCTTATGCTTTGCGAAGCACTTGAGCAGATCTCTGAAGTCGGAGTTCATTCGGATCGCGTTTTTGCATTTGCCAGGCCTCGACCACGAGTTCCCACGCCGCCTGCCGACGCTCGGCTGCGCTGCGGCGCTGCCAGTTGCGAATGCCAATACGCCGCATGTCCTCAAAGGAGTCGCAGCGAGTGACTGTCCAATTTTTGCGCGAGGCGCTCATGGTTTAAGCTTTGACGGTTTCGAGGAGTTTCGCAATCACCTTCTCCACCGACACCCCCTCCGCCTCCGCCTTGTAGTTCACCAAAATACGATGCCGAAACACCGGCAGCGCCATCGCCCGAATATCTTCCACCGTCACATGCGTCCGATTATGCAGCAGCACCCGCGTCTTCGCCCCCAGCACCAGATTCTGGCTCGCACGCGTCCCCGCCCCCCAGCTCACCCACTGATTCACAAAATCTGGCACGCCCTCTCTCCCCGGCCTCGAAGCCGCCGAAAGCCGCACTGCATACCGCGCCACATCCTCCGCAATCGGCACCTTCCGCACCACCTGCTGAAACGCCAGCAACTCCTCACCGCTGAACAGCCGCTGCACCGGCTCCCCTTTCCCAGAGGTGGTTTTCGTCACCACCGTGACCTCATCATCCTCGCTCAGATAATCGATCACGATGTTCAGCATGAACCGGTCAAGCTGCGCCTCCGGCAGCGGATACGTCCCCTCCTGCTCAATCGGATTCTGCGTCGCCAGCACAAAGAACGGCTCCGGCAGATGCATCGTCTTCCCGTTCACCGTCACCTGATGCTCCTGCATCGCCTCCAGCAAAGACGCCTGCGTCTTCGGCGGCGTACGGTTGATTTCATCCGCCAAAATCATGTTCGCAAACACCGGCCCCCGGCTGAACACCAGCTTGCGCCCCTCCGGGCTGTCTTCCAAAATCTCCGTCCCCGTGATGTCCGACGGCATCAAATCCGGCGTGAACTGAATCCGCTGAAAGCTCAGATGACACACATCCGCCACCGTCTTGATCAGCAGCGTCTTCGCCAGCCCTGGTGCCCCCGTGATCAGGCAATGCCCCCCGCTCAGCAGCGCGATGAGCATCTCATCAATCACATGCAACTGCCCCACAATCACCTTCCCCACTTCTGCAAACAGACGCTGACGGGCGCTGGAGAGCAGTTCGACAATCTGGCGTTCAGTGAGAGGGGCGGAAGACGGCAAAAGGTCGGGAGGGGCGCTCATAGAGATGTGTGGTGTATCAAACAGCGGCCACGGTGCCAAGTTTTCATTCACTCCACAGGAACCCAAGATTGATTGGAAACGCCCCGCCCAATCGGCAACGATCAGGCAAATCTGCTGCTACCGAGCCGCGAAGCACCCCTGCTCTTTGTCGCTATCACGTACAACCTCATGCCAGGCCAAGGCGAGCGCATCGGGACCGTGGGGTCTCGATGACTCTCTCAGCCCGGGCCCACTCATCAGGGGCCTCAGGAGCCGATCTGCGGCAGGTTCCAGACCTTCTTGGCGTACTCCAGGATCGTGCGGTCGCTGCTGAACTTGCCCATGCGGGCGGTGTTGTGGATGGCCATCTTCTGCCAGCGGGGCTGGTCGCGGTAGGCTTTGTCCACCTCGAGCTGAGCGGCGGCATAGGCATCGTAGTCAGCCATGACGAGGAAGGGATCGCCGTGGGAGAGGAGGCTGTCGCGCAGCGGTTTGAATTCGTCCTGATTGCCGGTGAAGTAGTCGGAGGCCAGCCAGTCGATGCTGAGGCGCAGGTCTTCGCTGGCGTGGTAAAAGTCCCAGGGATTGTAGCCTTTGGCGTAGAGCTCGGTGACTTGTTCGACGGTGAGGCCGAAGATGAAAATGTTGTCCGGACCGACTTCTTCGAGGATTTCGACATTGGCTCCATCAAGCGTGCCGATCGTCAGCGAGCCGTTGAGAGCGAGCTTCATGTTGCCGGTGCCGGAGGCTTCCTTGCCGGCGGTGGAGATCTGCTCGGAAAGATCTGAGGCGGGAATGATGCGCTCAGCGAGGGAGACGCCGTAGTTTGGAATGTAGATGACCTTCAGCTTGCCGTTCACGCGGGGGTCATGATTGACCTTGGCCGCGAGGGCATTGATGGCGTGGATGATGTTCTTGGCCAGGTAGTAGCCGGGAGCGGCCTTGGCACCGAAGATGAAGACACGGGGGGCCATGTCGAAGTTCGGATCGGCGATGATCTTGCGATAGAGCGTGACGATGTGCAGCAGGTTGAGGTGCTGGCGCTTGTACTCGTGCAGACGTTTGATCTGGACGTCAAACAAGGCGTCGGGGCTGACGCTGACGCCGCAGGTGTCCTGAATGATCTTGGCCAGACGGACCTTGTGCCCGCGCTTGATGGCCTGGAATTTTTCACGGAACGAAAGGTCATCGGCAAACTTGTCGAGCGCGATGAGCTTGGTGGAGTCCTTCAACCAGCCGGCACCGATGGATTCGGTGATGAGGGAGGAAAGCTCCGGATTGCAGACGTCGAGCCAGCGACGGAAGGTGACGCCGTTGGTCAGATTGAGGAAACGGTCTGGATAAAGCTCGAAGAACTCGGGGAAGAGACGTTCGCAAAGCAGACGGGTGTGCAGCGCGGCCACCCCGTTGGTCGCATGGCTGCCGAGCACGGACATATGCGCCATGCGCACCTTCTTGCCACCGCTCTCTTCGATGAGGGAGAGCGCACGCTTCTTCTCACCGTCCCCTGGCCAGCGGGCCTCGACTTCATCCATGAAGCGGCGGTTGATTTCATAGATGATCTGCAGGTGGCGCGGCAGCACACGCTCAAACAGCGCAGCACTCCAGGTCTCCAGGGCTTCGGGAAGCAGGGTGTGGTTGGTGTAGGAGAAGGTCTTCTGGCAGATGTCCCAGGCCTGGCTCCATTCAAGCTTCTCTTCATCCACGAGGATGCGCATGAGCTCTGGAATGGCGACGGCGGGATGCGTGTCGTTGAGCTGTACGGCGGCCTTGGCCGGAAACTCACTCCATGGGAGATCGTAGCCACCCTTGAAGCGGCGCACGATGTCGGCGAGCGAGCAGGCGACGAAGAAGTACTGCTGCACGAGGCGCAGTTCTTTGCCGCTTTCGGTGGCGTCGTTGGGGTAGAGCACTTTGGAGACGGTTTCAGCGATGGCTTTTTCGCGCAGAGCTTCGATGTAGCTGCCTTCGTTGAAGACTTTGAAGTTGAAGTCTTCATCCGCCTGCGCCTGCCAGAGACGCAGCACGTTCACGGTGTTGCTTTCATAACCGACGATGGGTATGTCCCAGGGAAGGCCGAGCAGGCACTTGGTTTCGACCCACTCATGGTGTGGCCGGCCAAACTCGTCGAACTTCTGAATGACATTCCCGTAGAGCTTCACGGTCTGGCGATAGGACGGGCGGGCGATCTTCCAGGGGCTGCCGTCGCGCATCCAGGCATCTGGATGCTCAACCTGCTTGCCGTTGACAAACTCCTGGCGGAACAGGCCAAACTCATAGTGAATGCCGTATCCGATGGCGGGCAGATCCATGGTGCTGAGGGAGTCCATGAAGCAGGCGGCGAGACGTCCGAGGCCGCCATTGCCGAGACCCATGTCCGGCTCTTTTTGCACCAGCGCATCCAGATCCTTGCCCATTTCAGACAGGGCCTGCTTGGTGGCGTCATAGATGCCGGCATTGCGCAGGTTGTTTTCCAGCAGGCGGCCCATGAGGTACTCCAGCGAGAGGTAATGCACGCGGCGCACGCCCTGAGAACGATGCTGACGGCGTGACTGCGTGGCGCGCTCCATGACGCGGTCCCGCACTGCGAGCGAGGTGGCCACATACCAGTCATTCTCACTGGCCGATGCAATGTAAGCGCCCAGGGTAAAACGCAGGTGATTGGTGATCGAAAGTTTGAGACTGTCGGTGGTGTTGAGAACGGCGCAGTTGGCGAGGGCTTCCATGGGAGATGCTGAGTTGTGATTGGATTACCAGGTCAACCACTTGGGGGGATCGACCGGCGCGATGAGGAGAGTGATTTCGCCCTTTGGCGTCTTGGTTTGGTAATAAGATAGCAAGATGCTTGCCGGGCCACGTTTGAATTCTTCAAACTTCTTGGTCAATTCCCTTGCCACCACCACCCGATGATCTGGCTTAGCCTCCGCGAGGATGGCCAGCGTATCGGCGAGACGGTAGGGGCTTTCAAAGAAAATGCTGGTGCAGTCACGCTGCAGGGCGGCGTTCAGCACGGTGGCGCGGGCACCCTTTTTGTGGGGGAGAAAGCCGCCAAAATAAAACGGGGTGGTGGGCAGTCCTGAGGCGGCGAGGGCCGTGATGACGGCGCTGGGCCCGGGGAGGGCCTCCACATGAAGGCCTGCTCCCACGGCAGCCCCGGAGAGCCGCTGCCCGGGGTCAGACACCGTGGGCATGCCTGCATCTGAGATCAGCGCCACGCTGCCACCCTGGCGCATGTGTTCCAGCAACTGGGGGATGCGGTGCGCTTCATTGTGCTCATTGAGGCTGATGAGCCGCGCACTGATGCCATGATGCTTCAGCAGCATGCCGGAATGACGCGTGTCCTCACAGGCCACCAGATCGGCGATACGGAGGGTGTCGAGCGCACGCTGCGTGATGTCACGCATGTTGCCGATGGGAGTGGCCACAAGATGCAGGCCCGGTGTCAAACGCCCGGTGGGCACCACGGGCTCAAATGACACATCCTCTTCGCTGGTGGGCACCACGGGCTCCAACAGCTCATCTTCTGCGCCGGCTGACGGCTCTGCGTCTGACTGCTCTGCGGCTGAATCCGGCTCTGACGACATCATGCGGCAGAGGGTTACCAGCCTTCGGAAACCTGATCCGCCAGATTGTAGGCGAGGCGCTGGGCGGTGTCTTCGAGGAGCTGGGTTTCTGAGAGCTGCAAATTGGCATCCAGAATGATGTAGGAATCCGCATAGGCGTTCCCGTTGTGGAGGATCTTGCCAGAGGCGGTGTCCTTGATGGAGAACGGGCACACCAGCGTGGCCTGGATCTGCGAACTGCGCAGGACGTTGTTGAGGTCTGAGCGGAACTGCGTGCGGTTGATGTTGGAAATTTTCCCCTGCAGCACCGCCTCGGCATCCTTTCTGGCCACGATCTGATAGGACCCGTGGTTTTGCAGCTGCTTGATGATGGCATTCGTCACGAGGACGGCAAGCCGGGGCTCCAGCGTGAGATTTTCAAACGTGGGCACCGCGAGCTTGGTGATGTGGCGCAGGTGGGCGGGCTTGTGAGCGCCCAGAGTGTAGCCTGCGCAGCCGGAGAGCAGGAGGCAGCCAGAGGCCAGCAGAAGAAAAAGCGATTTCATCCAAATAGTTTAAGAAGTAAGCCCGCCGAGCATGGCGTGCTGCCATGCCTGCGCAAGAATTTATGACGATGGCTTCCTGGTGGAAGGCACGGGCGGCACGGGCGGCAGCGAGTTGTCTGCACCCGGGGAGGGCCGCAGCATGGAGGGCACATTGGGATTCGGCGGCACGGGCAGCAGCGCGGGCTTCTCCGTGTCTGGCACCGGCGGCAGCAATGAACCGGCTCCAGGGGAGGTGGCTCCCGGACGCAGTGGCAGGGTGGGTTCCGTCAAAGGGATGGGCTTGAAGCTATCGTCACCCGTACGCATTTTGGGCTTCTGGCTGAGGCGGTTCAGCTCCGGAGCCAGCGGTCCGACATAATCATCCCGCGCCTTCAAGTTTTCCGCCGTGAGGGCGGTGTAGTCCTGGCCCGGTCCTTTCCTGGCATTCGCCACGCCATCAGGATCGGTGGCGGCGAGCTGGGCCAGCATGGTGCGGGCCTGGGCCGAAACCTCGGGAGAGCCAAATTTAAGCGCCTCATTGAGGTAGATGGCAGCCGCCGGGGTCTTGCCCACGCGCTGGTAGAACTTGGCCACATTCAGCGATTGATTGGCCTCTGCCGTGTTGACCTGATGCAGGATCATCTCCGTCTCCTGCTTGCGATCACCCGCAGGATTGGTGGCGATGTAGGTGCGCAGGGCGTCACGCGCGGCCAGGAGGTTGGAGGCGTCTTCGCTGCGCTGCGCTGCAATGTTGCTGATGGAGCCGATGCGGAACTGCGCTTCGGCCGCCTGCGAGGTGTTGGGGTAGTTTTCCACCACCTTTTGGTAGGCGGCCACGGCCTTGTCCTTTTCCTTCAAATCCTGCTGCACTTCCGCGATGCTGAACTGGGACAAAGGGGCGTATTTGCCAAAGGGGGCATTTTTGATGATTTGTTCGTAGAATTTGATCACGTCAGACGAGTTCATCTTCATGTTGAGCAGCATAAACCCGCGCTGCTTTTTGCCCCCCTTTGCCTCTTCCGCGATCTCATACTCCTTTTCGATGGCTTCGCTGAAATGCGGGCTGTCACGATAGGAATGGATGAAGGTCTGGAGCGCCTGAAAGGCAGCATCCATCTTGCCGTTATGGCGGATGATGAGGGCATTTTGGAAGGAGGCCTCCGCAGCGCTCGGGGTGAAGGAATACCGCTTCACAATGGCCTGGTACAATCCCTGGGCCTTGCTGACTCTGCCTGCGTTCTCTGCCTGCCGGGCCTGCGCCAGCATGGCGGAGGCGGCGAGCTCCTGCGACTCACGCTCACTGTCCACAGGCACCACCTTGTCCTTCTTGCCTGAGAAAGGCCAGAGGGCGGAGGATGGGGTGGTCAAAGCGAGGAATGAAACCGCACATGCCAGAAGTACCGGCAGGCGGGCGTGAGGGGGAAATTTCATCATCGCCATAGTAAGTTCTAGTTAACCTTGCGTCAAGGTGGCAACACACCTGTCTCTCCCCCCCGCTTCACGGCCCTTGTTTTGCCCGTTTCCCCGGTCTAAAGGACGGCAAATCATGCGCTCTTTGCTCCTCCTCGCCCTCACGTTTCCGCTTCTGGCCCAGTGCCAGAAAGCCTCGCCTGCCCCTGCTGGCTTTCGCGCGCTGCGAAATCTCGACTACGTGGGCGCTGGCAACACGCGTCAGATGCTCGATCTCTACCTGCCCGAAGCCAAGTCGGACAAGCCGAATCCGCTGGTCGTTTACATCCATGGCGGCGGCTGGGAGGCTGGCAGCAAGGACCAGGCGGACGTGCTGGTGGGGCTCATCAAAAACGGCACCCCCTACGCCGGGGCCAGCCTGAACTACCGACTGACCGATCAAGCCCAGTGGCCTGCACAGATCTACGACTGCAAGGCCGCCATCCGCTGGCTGCGCGCTCATGCCCAGGAATACAACCTCGACCCCGACAAGATCGCCGTTTTCGGCATCTCCGCCGGCGGGCACCTCGTGAGCATGCTGGGCGTCACCGGCGGCGTGAAGGAGCTCGAAGGCGAGCTGGGCAAGCATCTGGACCAAAGCAGCCGCGTCTCCTGCGTCATGGACTTCTGCGGCCCGTCCGATTTCCTCACCTTCGGCGGTAAAGGCAGTGTCCTTGATCCGGACGATCCCAAGGGCCCGCTGGCCAAGCTCATCGGTGGCCCGCTCAAGGACCGCCAGGAGGAGGGGCGCAAGGCCTCCCCGGTGACCTACATCACTCAGGACGACGCCCCCTTCCTCATCATCCACGGGGACAAGGACAACCTCGTGCCCTACGCTCAGGCCACGGAATTCGAAACCGCCCTCAAAGCCGCTCATGTCCCCGCCATCCTCCTCACCGGCAATGACGGCGGCCACGTCTTCCTCAGCGGCCCGCTGGTCGAGCGCATGTACGCCTTCAACGCCCGCCACCTCCAGGGCAAAGACGTCCAAATCCCCGAAGGAGCCGTTCCTTCCAAGTAAACCCGCAGCGCGACCGTCCCGCTTGCCCCCGTAGCACAACCCGTCCCGGTTGTTCCCTTTGCACCGTGACACAACCGTCCGGTTGTTCCCCTTCCCCTTCAAATGACCGATTCCGACATCAAGTCCGCCATCCTCGACATGGGCCGCCGTGCCCGTGCCGCCTCGTATGCCCTCGTCAAGCTGACCAGCGAGCAGAAGAACGCCATCCTCATCGCCATGGCGGACGAGATCATGCTGCGGCAGGACGCCATCCTCGCCGCCAACGCCCTCGACCTCTCCCGCGCAGAGCAAAACGGCCTGAGCAAGGCCATGATCGACCGCCTCACGCTGGACCCCAAGCGCCTCAAAGCCGTGGCCGATGCTGTGCGCGAGGTCGCCCTCCTGCCTGATCCCGTGGGCGAAAAACTCACCGACTGGACCCGCCCCAACGGCCTGCACATTCGCAAGGTGCGTGTCCCCATCGGCGTCATCGGCATCATCTTCGAATCACGCCCGAACGTCACCACCGACGCCGCCTCCCTCTGCTTCAAAACCGGCAACGCCACCATCCTGCGCGGCGGCAGCGAAGCCATCGACAGCAACCGCGCTCTCGCAGCTGCCCTGCAAGCGGGTGGCGAACGCGCGGGCCTGCCGCCCGACAGCATCCAGCTCATTCCCTTCACCGACCGCGCCAGTGTGGAGCACATGGCGCAGATGGATCAGTACCTCGACCTCATCATCCCCCGCGGCGGCAAAGGCCTCATCGAAAAAGTCGTCGCCACCGCACGCATGCCCGTCATCAAGCACTACGACGGCGTCTGCCACGTGTATGTCCATGTGGATGCCGATCTCGATATGGCGGCCAACATCATCGTCAACAGCAAGTGCCAGAAGCCCGGCGTCTGCAACGCCCTCGAAACCATCCTCGTTCACGAGGATCTCGCCGCCACATTCTATCCCCTCGTCGGCCAGCGTCTCATGGAAGCCGGTGTCGAAATCCACGCAGACCCCACCGCCCTGCTGCACCTCGGCGTGGCCGCCCACCCCGCCACCGAAGAAGACTGGAGCACCGAGTACCTCGACCTCATCCTCGCCGTCAAAACCGTCAGCGGTCTGGACGAAGCCATCGCCCACATCAATCGCTACGGCTCCCACCACACCGACACCATCATCACCAAAGACCGCGCCACCGCCGAACGCTTCCAGCACGAAATCGACAGCGCCGTCGTCATGCACAACGCCAGCACCCGATTCAACGACGGCGGCGAATTCGGCTTCGGTGCGGAGATCGGCATCTCCACCGACAAACTGCATGCCCGCGGCCCCATGGGCCTCGCCGAACTGTGCAGCTACAAGTACCTCGTGGATGGCAGCGGGCAGGTGCGGGGGTGAGAGCCTTTCAACCACGGATCACACGACCAGCACGGATGCCAGAATCTGATCCGTGCCCATCCGCGAAATCCGTGGTTCAACTTCAAAACCGCTCATTAAACTGCCTTTTTCCATTACGGCAGCGTGACTTCCACCACTCGCCCACCAGCAAAGCGGACGCTGAATTTCGACCACACCGCCCAGCCCGTGGCAGCATCGCGGCTCAGAGCTTTTCCGTGAGTAGCTTCGATCTCGGCGAGTGTTTTGCCTTCCATCGCTACCTGCGCACCTTGCATCATCGCCTGCCTTTGCTCTTTCTCCGAAGGCTGGGGGAGCTTCTGCATCAGTTCGCGGTATGGGTCCATATCTGCACCACGGCTGAACCAACCATCAAGTACAGCCTGCAAGGGTGCCATGTGGCCGGGCGTCCAGGTGAATTCATCCACACCGATTTTCATGCGGATTTCTTTCGCCATCGTGAGACGCACCATTTGCTCAGGACTGAGACTCAACGGCAGCGCCTCATACACATTGCCACCACTTAAAACTTCAGTGTCCACCTTCATGTCCGAGATCTTCATCGGCTCGCCATCCACTAAGAATTTCACAGGGTGATATTTCATCCAACGCCAGTCATCATGAACTCGCGTCAACATCACCACGAAATGCACTGCTTTGATGTCTGCTGTTTTCCACACTGCATGAGCCGTCATTTCTACACCGCCATCAAAATGGATGACGCTGCCCGCGTATGACAGAGATGTCGTGCGGTCAAAGTCATCGACTTTTTCCGTCACCAACCCGGCCATGCAAGGCAATGATCCGAAGAACAGAAGAAGAAAGATGGAGGAAATTCGCAAAAACTTCATCGTGGCAATCAGGCAAGTTCGTAAACGCTGTCAACTTTCCAACCCCAGCCGGATGCCCGACCGCTTTAGATTCTTAAAATGCCTGGTATGAATGGCACTTGGTTAAGACCATTGATCGTCAATTTGGGAGACTGGGGCACCGGAAAAACGCGACAGCGTCTTGGAGTGCGGTGGCACAGATGCACGGCGCAAGCCTGCATCGACGACACCGCTTTCGGGAGGTGTAGCACACACTTCGTCCACACCGTGCCGTCCGGCCAGCGAAAGCGGCGTCGCGCCTAGGCTTGCCGCACGCACTCCAAGACGCTGTCGCGCTCGCGTGAGTGCTGAGGCGAACCTTGTCGGCGAGCTGTGGAAACACACGAAACTCCGCCTTAACCAAGTGCCATTCATGCCTAGCATTTGTGCGTGGCGTCCCCGCAAGCCGCGATGCCAGAGGTAGCAGCGGCGGTTTTTGGGATCATTCAGGATCACCCGTTGGGTTCAGGGTCAGGTTTACGGCCACCCGTTGGAGGCTGGGTTCAAAATCCATTTTGAACCCATTTTGAACCCAGTGAACCCAAACCCCATGGCTCAGGTATCCCGTAGCCTGTGTCGTGCCGGGTTCGCTTCGTGGTTTGGCAGGAGGGGGATCATCTTGATCCTCCAGTTTGGGAGCCAGAGGCAGGATCACCCGTTGGGTCTGGGTTCAGGTTCAACCCAGGCTCATAAGCCTACTTTGAGCCTGAGCCTGGCGCATCACGTGCGCAGGTGGCACACGGCGAAGACGCCGCACACGGAGCGTGCGCCCCCCCCCGAGACGGACTTCGGCATGGCACCTTTCTTGCGCGCGTTTGACAATAAGCACTGCATCTTTGCTTGCGGGATGGGGCGTTACCGTTCTCTTTGGGACGCTCAAATCCACGAAAAGCCCTCGCAGTTGCGATAGGCTTTTCAATCCCCAATGAAACTTCCGCTTCTCAAACTCCTCCCCCTGCTCTTCCTCGCCTGCGCCTCCGCCCAGGCGGTGATCCCGAACCCGCTGCCGAAGGCGCCGGAACCCGTCGATGACATCCTGCGCCTGCAGATCTTTCTGGACACGCAGCTCTTTGGCCCGGGGAAACTGGATGGTCGGCCGGGTGAGTTCACCACGAAGGCGCTCAAACGTTACGAGAAGTCCCATGGACTGCCTGAGACGGAGATGGAAAACAACACGCTGGATCTCTCCAGCGTGCCGGAGATTTACACCACCTACACCATCCGTGAGGAAGACCTCAAGTTCGTCGGCGAGGTGCCGCGCCAGCCTTCGGAGCAGAGCAAAAAGAAGTACCTGCCCTATGACTCGCTGCTGGAGTTTCTGACCGAGCGCTTTCACAGCGCGCCGGAACTGCTGGAGTTCATCAACAAGCCCATGAAACTCGGCGCGCTGAAGCCGGGCGATGTGGTGAAGGTGCCCACCGTGCAGCCGTTCCTCATCGAGTCCCTCACAGAGATCGCGAAGCTGCCGGAGGTGCCGGAGTTTCTGACGCGCGTGATCAAGATCGACACCCGGGAAAAGGTGCTCGACGTTTGGGATGGTGAGAAGCTTCTCGCCAGCCTGCCCATCACCCCTGGCAGTGGTCATCTGGCCACACCGCCTGGCACGTGGCGCATCCTCGGCATCACGCAGATGCCCACCTTCCGCTGGGACAAGAGCGTGCTGGAATACGGCGTGCGCAGCGGCAATTTTTACGAGCTGCCCATCGGCCCGAACAATCCCGTCGGTGTCATGTGGATCGGCCTGAACCGCCCCGGCATCGGCATCCACGGCACGAACTCGCCGCAGAACATCGGCCGCACTTCCAGCCACGGCTGCATGCGCACGGCCAACTGGGATGTGGTGCGGCTGGTGAAGCTCATTACCCAGGGCATGACGGTCATCATTGAAGGCCCGGCTGCGGAGCCGCGCCCAGTGGTGATCGCCAAGGCAAGACCTGAGGCTGCCCCTGCCCCGCCACCGGTCGAGCCAAGACGTGGCTTCTTCTCCCGCCTGTTTGGCAGGAGGTAGCTGACCAAGGGAGAGGCTGTGAATGAATAAGCGCCCCAGGCTACCAACGCGAATGTCCGTAAATTTTCTCGAATGGCGCTGGGGCAGATTCCGATGCGCGGTCATTCCTCTGCATTCGCTTTAAAAATGCACAGGCGCTTTTCCATGGGCCTGGAGCGTTTTAAAATATTTTATAGGCGTTGGAGTTTTGCAGCCGAAGGCTGGCGCAAAAAGTGGCCCGCTCAGTCCTCTGAGCGGAACCCAGCGCGCACGACTGCCCAGACACCGCTCAGAGGACTGAGCGGGCCACTTTGCTGGTGCACTCGCGAGGCCCTTTGGCTATTTTCACCTTTGGCTGGCCACGGTGTTAGTTAAACCGCTCGATTCAATCAGCGAGTCTCCAGCATCAATTGGGCCGCAGTGTGATGGAGCTGGAATCCCTCACCTTCCAGCCACGCGGGCTGCGCGTCATCTGCTCATACTGCACGGCCCAGTGGTGAAGGGTGTTCACCGCGTGGCCGTAGGGCTGATAATCGCGCACGTTGATGAAGGTCAGCTTGTCGCTTTCGTTGTCGGCAAACTGGAAAAAAGCCCGGCCTGAGGCGGAGTCCACCACCTTGCCTTCGATGGCCATGTTGCCCTTGGTGAAGTAGGCCGCGAGTCCGATCACCGGCGTCACCACGAACTTCAGCACCGTCACCATCGCGTTGCCCTTGGGACTCGTGGGATTGAGCTCGATGACGGCCAGTTGCAGCGTCAGTGTGTCCTTGCCGGGCTGGCCCACAAGCTGGTACAACGGCGATGGCGAGCGGCGAAAGGCATCCACAAATTCCTCCCGCAGGCGCGTGGCAATCTCAAGCTGCCGACGCTGGACGCCACCCCAGGCGACCTCCCCAGAAGCCAGCGCCCGATTCACCGGGCGCAGATAATGCAGCGTGACGGGAGCGATGTAGAGTTTTCGTTTCGCCATCCCCGCCGCCAGCACCTGCGGATCAGGAGTGGTCCAGACTTTTTGAAATCCCAGCTGCTCACTCGCATCCTGTGCCAGCCACGGCTGCTCAAAAAAGGGCGACAGTCCGGTTGGCTTGGCTTTGAGCAGACGACTCGTCGAGCTGCAGGCTGGGAGGACCAGCAGCAGCAGAACGAAAAGAGAATGCAGAAAACGCAGGGAGGACAAGGCCACGATAAAGCCACGATAAAGCCACAGAACCCACCTGCTGCGCAATGTCAGAACTGCGGCCGCTGTGCAAAAGATGCGCGACCGCCATGGATTTGGCTTTTAACTCCCGTCGTTTCTGGTGAACATCCGTCATCAGCCACTCAATGCCTCCAGCCACAGTTCATCTCGTGATCCCCTGCTATCAGGAAAGCGGGCGCATAGGCCCGTTCCTCACCGAACTGTGCGGGGTGACGCGTGAGCTCGGCGGTGTGACCATCCAGGTGGTGGAGGACGGCTCGGACGTGGCGGAGGCCGCGCGCATGCGGGACATCATCACCCCGCTGTGCCAGCAACACGCGCACCTCCTCCCCCCGCTGTTTCTGCCACAAAATCTCGGCAAAGGCGGAGCTGTCTATGCCGGCTGGGATCAGGCAGCGCCGGTGGACTGGCTGGCCTTTGTGGATGCGGATGGCTCATGCTCCGCTGCCGAAGTCGCCAATCTTATCCGCAGAATCCGGCAGCAACCATCACCGCAGACCGCAGTGTTTGCCTCACGCTGGGACCAGACCAGCGCCCGGGTGCAGCGGCAGTGGAAGCGGCGGCTCATGGGGCGCATCTTTGGCGCCCTGGTCTCCACCCTGCTGCACATCCCGATCCACGACAGCCAGTGCGGACTCAAATTCGTCCCACGCTCTGCCTATCAGCGCATCGCCTCAGGCCTGCGCATCCATGGCTTTGCCTTTGATGTCGAACTCCTGGCCGCGCTGCATGACAGCGGCTGCGCCTTTGAGGAGGCTCCCATTCCGTGGCATGAAACTGCCGGCGGCCATGTGCATTTGATCCGCGATTCGTTTCGCATGGCACGGGATGTTTTGGCGATACGGAAACGACGCAGCAAAAGACCAAAGCTCGACGCTTAGAGCGTTTTAAAAAATATTTTATAGCTGGGGGAGCCGAAGGCTGGCGCACAAAGTGGCCCGCTCAGTCCTCTGAGCGGAACCCAGCGTGCACGACTGCCCTGACACCGCACAGAGGACTGTGCGGGCCACTTTGCTGGCGCATTCACGAGGCCCTTTGCTACCTTCACCTTTGGATGGCCGCGGCATCATTTAAACCGCTCTAACCTTCCTCCATTATTCCCACTTCAGCTCGGTGCCTGCGGGTAGCAGACGCGCAGCGCGGGCGATGTCCCAGTTGGCCAGGCGGAAGCCGCCGATGCTCTCCTGCTTCGTCATGGTGCCGGGGATGCTGGTGCCGTGCAGGCCGTAGGGCAGAGGCTTGGGATCGTTGCTTTTGGCGAGATTGATCCACAGGATGCCCACGGGATTGTTGGGTCCGGCAGCGAGCCGGTAGGGCACGCTCATGGGCGCAGCGGCATCGCCTGTGCTGGAAAGGCGGGGGCGCGGAATGACATCGAGAACCTTCCACGTCTTGCGCCCATGCAGCCCTGGACGTGCCGCAGAAACTGGCATGCTGGCGATGATGGCTGCACCCCGGCGAATGATCAGCCGGGTCACTCCCAGCATGCTCGCAGTGACGGGTGCCGCAGGATCGGCGACTGGCTGCAGCGGCTCTTCCAGGGACTTTTCTATTTCGAACGGCAGCACATTCGGCACGAGAAAGATCGCGCCCGGAGCATTGGGATTTTTGAGCCCCGGATTGATGTGACGCAGGAAGGACTCGGCGGCATGGAAGCGCTCGGCCACAAATTCCCAGGAGGAGTGGTAGGTCATGAAAGACTCATGCGTGAGTTCTTCAAACGTGGGCGGCGGCTCGACCACGGTCTTGCTCTTGCCTTTGCCGCTGGGTGTGACGCCCGGGCGGGGTGAAATCCAGCGCATGTCCGCTGGGGTGAGGACGTATTCCACGTAGGGGCCGCCAATGGCTTTCATGGCAGGCGAAGGCTGGCCTTCAGGCGTGTGCAGCTCGCCAGGATGCGCTTTTTCAAACGCCTTGTAGGCCGCATCGTACATCGGCCCTGAAGTGCCATCGATCGGTCCAATGGTGAAACCCTGGCGATCCAGAAAGGCCTGGATGAGCACAAGCTGCCCGGCCCCCCACGCCCCAGGCGGCAGCGGGCGGTGAGGCTTGGTGGCGATGAGCACCGGGGCCACCTCTTCTTTGACGGGAGAAAGCGCTTTCTTGTTTTTCGCCGGGGCGGCTGCGGCTTTCTTGGGCGCTTCCACCTTGGCAGGTTCCTTTGCAGGAGCAGCGGCGGCGATCATCGCCTTGACGTCATTCTCTCCCGGCACCTTCACCACCTGGCCGATGACGATGCGGTCATTCTTCATCTCATTGAAGATCTTGAGCTGGTCTATCGTCACGCCGTTGGCATGCGCGATCTTGGTGAGCGAGTCTCCTTTCACCACGACATGTTCAAGCATCGTCGCAGGCGGTCCTTGGCGAACGATCTTAACCACAGGCGCGGCTCCGCCCGGCTTTTGCGGCTGGGCTGTGGTCGGGCTACCGGGCTGCCCTGCGGGAGCTTCGGCAGGTGCATCGACGGGAAGGCCCCAGGCTGCCGCATCCGAAGGCTCCACCTGCCACGTCCATTTCACCGCCTGGTCCAATCCCGGCTCAACGACGGGGATTGCAGCCTTCACCGTTTCCGCCTGAGCCATGAGCATGCCCGGAAGACAACCCGCCAGCGCAGGCAAAGCCCAAAACACCCACGAAAACTTTGATGGCAGCAGATTCAGCGTCATGCAGCATTCAAACCGCATTTGTTGCGTTCACAAGTTTCTGTTCGCCACAGCACAACGAAAACACGCCACCGGAGCAATCTCTCCCTATTTCCCCAGCACCTGCTTCAGCACCTCCATGCAGCGCTCGTTTTGCGGCATGGTTCCGACGCTGATGCGCACCCATTCGGGCAGCTTGTAGGCGGCCATGGCGCGGACGATGACGCCCTTGTCCATCATGGCTTTGAAGACGGCATTGCCATCGCCCACTTTGACGAGGACGAAGTTCGCGTAGCTGGGGATGTATTCGAGGCCGAGTTCGCCAAACTGCTGCTGCAGGTAGGCGCGGCCTTCGTCGGTGATGGCCTTGGTCTTGTTCTGGTGCTCTTGGTCGAGCAGTCCGGCCAGCGCACCGGCTTGGGCGACGGAGTTGAGGTTGAAGGGCTGCCGCGTGCGCTGGAGCACATCGATGAGCTCCTTGTTGGCGATGCCGTAGCCGACGCGTGTGCCTGCGAGTCCCTGGATCTTGGAGAAGGTGCGCAGCAAGATGACATTGCGCCCTTCACGCACGTATTTGAGCGTATCCGGCGGATTGTCGAGGAACTCATAGTAGGCCTCGTCAAACACGACGACGACATGCTCCGGCACCTTGGCCATGAAGCGGTCGATCTGCTCCTGCGTGACGAGCGTGCCGGTGGGGTTGTTCGGATTGGCGATGAAGACTTCCTTCGTGTTCGGCGTGATGGCAGCGGCCATCGCATCCAGATCATGCACGTAGCCGGGGTCCGGCACTTCGATGGTGTCTGCGCCAAAGACCTTGGCCATGAGCTTATAGACGAGGAAAGCGTGCTCGGCGGTGATGATGTTGTCGCCGGGCTTGAGGAAAGCGTGGCCGATGAATTCGATCACTTCATTGGAGCCGCAGCCCATGATGATGTTGCCCATTTCCAGGCCGAATTTTTCCGCCAGTGCGGTGCGCAGCTTCCAGGAAGCACCATCGGGATAGATGTTCACCTCCGTGACGGCCTGCTGCATCGCCGCGATGGCCTTGGGCGAAGGGCCCAGCGGGTTCTCGTTGGAGGCCAGCTTGATGATGTCCTCCGGCTTCAGGCCGCGCTCACGAGCCACATCTTCGATGGGCTTGCCGGGTTCATAGGCGACGAGGTCTTTGAGCTGTGGGTTGGCGTAGTTCCAGATGGACATGGTTGGAGGCTTGGAGGAAACGTTTCTTGGACTTGGATGGCGACGATGGCAAGTCCGTGTAAAGTATGGCCGAGACTTCGTTTAAACCGTCATGCCCACCCCGCTGCCTGAAACCACGGAACTGCTGCAATCCCTCGGCACCGCCACCGGTCTGGGGCTGCTTGTCGGCTTGCAGCGCGAGTGGGTGCACAATCGGGTCGCGGGCATCCGCACCTTTGCCCTATTGACCCTTTTCGGCGCGCTGACCGGCATGCTGGGAAATGCCTATGGGAGCTGGGTGCTTGCCGCAGGATTCCTCACCTTTGCCTGCATTGTGGTCTTGGGAAGCTGGATGCGTCAGTCAAAGCGTGCACCGACGTCCGGCCTCGCCACGGAAATGGCGATGCTGGTGATGTTCGTCACGGGCATCATCACCATGCTAGGTGACCGCCTCCTTGCCGTCATGATCGCCGGCGGCGTGATGGCGCTGCTCCAGAGCAAGAAGGCGCTGCATGCCATGGTGCGGCATTTCGGCGAGGAAGACCTGCGTGCCATCGTGCGCCTCGTACTGCTGGGCCTCGTCATTCTGCCCGCCCTGCCAAATCACGCGATGGGCTACCTCGGCGTGCTCAATCCTTTCTCCATCTGGCTCATCGTGGTGCTCATCGTCGGCATCAGTCTGGCCGCCTACATGGCTGAAAAATACCTGGGCGGGTCCAAAGGGGCGATGCTCGCCGGCATCCTCGGCGGCCTGGTCTCCAGCACCGCGACCACCGCCAGCAGCGCACGGCGCAGCAAAATCTCCAGCGCGGGCACTCTGTCACTGGCGTCCATGGCATTGATCGCCTCCGCCGTGGCGTTTGTGCGCCTGCTGGCAGAGGTGGCCATCGTCGCCTCGGATTACAGTCGTGAACTGCTGCCGCCGCTGGTTGCCATGATGCTCTGGGTGGCGCTGATCGCCGTCGTGGCGCATCGGCTCGCAGAAAACGCCGACTCAGAGCCGGTGGATGAGCACCCGCCTTCCGAGCTCAAGCACGCCGTCATCCTCGGCCTGCTCTATGCACTGGTGCTCATCCTGGTGGCTTACACGCGCGAGCACAGCACCTCCTCTGGGCTGTACATGGCCGCGTTTCTTTCCGGTCTGCCGGACATGTCCGCCATCACGCTTTCCACCTCACGGCTCGTCAATACCGGGCATCTTGAAACCTCCGTCGCCTGGCGCATGATTCTGGTCGGCGGCATGGCGAATCTCTGTTTCAAAATGTTTTTTGTGATCGCCCTCGGTTCACGCGCCTACATCAAGCCCGCCATGCTCGGCCTGCTGCTGTCCGTTGCAGGAGGCGCGGCCATTTTGGCGTTCTGGCCCTAAAGTCAGTCCATCCGCTCAAAGAATGCAGGACGAATGACAACGACAGGTCTCTGCGCGACGTAACTATTCCCACTCATGCCCGCCGAATTTAAAGACTACTATGCCACCCTGGGCGTCCCACGCGATGCCAGCGCGGACGACATTAAAAAAGCCTTCCGCAAACTGGCCCGCCTCTACCACCCTGACACCGCCAAAGACAAGAAGACCGCCGAAGCCAAATTCAAGGAGATCAACGAGGCCAACGAGGTGCTCAGTGACCCGGACAAGCGCAAAAAGTACGACACCCTCGGCGCAGGCTGGCAGGACGAAGGCAACTTCCAACCGCCACCCTCAGGCGCAGGCGGCAACGAACAGGAGTTCCACTTTGGTGGCACGGGTTTCAGCGACTTCTTCGAGCAGTACTTCAGCGGTGGCAGCCGCTACGGCTTCCCACAGGGATTTGAAGAGGACGCCCCCGCTGGTGGTGCCAGGAAAGGCCGCGCACGAAAAGGGCACGACATCGAGGGAGACATCCTCGTCACGCTGGCGGAAGCCATGCACGGCACGCAGCGGCCCATTTCACTGCAAACGGTGAACCGCCAGACTGGCGGAGTGCAGACGCACAGCTTCGAAGTGCGCATCCCACCGGGTGCCACCGATGGCCGCCGCATCCGCGTGCCCGGCCAGGGCGAACCCGGTCACAATGGAGGCGAAGCGGGAGATCTGTACCTGCGCGTGCGCCATGCCGCGCATCCTGAATTCACCACGCAGGAGGCGGATCTGCATCATGAGTTCGACCTTGCGCCATGGGAGGCGGTGCTGGGTGCGGAAGTGATCGTACCGACCCTCGACGGCTCCATCAAGCTGCGCATCCCCGCCCACAGTGAAAACGACCAGAGCCTGCGTGTGCGCGGCCGTGGCCTGCCCAAGGGCAAGAGCGGCGAACGCGGGGATTTCTTTGTGAAACTCCAGATCGTGCTGCCGGACAAGATCAGCGATGCCGAACGTACGCTGTGGGAACAACTGCGTAGCGCCTCCACCTTCCACCCACGCGCCTGATATGAGCGACTCCACACCTCAAACCTACACCTTGGAAATCCTTTCCAAGACGACGGGTGTCTCCACTCAGACCATCGTGCAGTATCAGGAGTATGGCATCATCCACTCCGACTTCGATGATGATACCGTACGCTCTCTGCGCCGCATCGAGCATCTGCGCGAGACCTATGAACTCAACCTCGGTGGCCTCAAACTGCTCTCGCAACTGCTCGATGAAGTCGAGCAGTTGCGCCAGGAACTGCGGAGCAGACGTTAAGCGTTACGTGAACTTGGTCGTGCCAGGGCGCGGCATCGGCGTTGGCTGAAACTTGTCGCCATACTGCAGGTTGTCTGGCGCGAGGTCCTGCTTGGAGCTCATCATCGCCAGCGCCACGCGCTCGGACTTTTTGTCTGGCTTCGCCTGCTTGCCGCCCCCTTCGGGAGCGGCAGGGGCGGAATCCTCTTTCCAGAAAATTTTCTGCCCGGTGTAGGCGGCTTCACGGCCCATGATGGCGATGAGTGTGCTGCTCATCATGCGGTCACCATCGTTGACGACCTCGCCTTTGCGAATCGCGTTGAAGAGCGCCTGATGCTCCAGGTCGTACATGTTTTTCTCCTCGCCGCGCCAGCGCCAGCGCTGTTCCCCTTCGATGAACGGGGCGGGGCCTTTGCCGATGACCAACCGGCCTTTGGTGCCTTGAATATTGTCAGCGACTTCGTTGTGGCAGCCGTTGATCTGACGGTTGGTAATGTGGCAAAGAATGCCACCCTCCCATTCATAGGCGCAGTGGAAGTGGTCAAAGATGTTGCCATCTTCCGCAGGGACCTGCCGGCCGCCGGTAGCGATGACGCTGATCGGCGGAGTGTCCTTCATGGCCCAGCAGATCTTGTCCAGGCTGTGCACCGCCTGCTCCACGAGGCTGTCCCCGCTGAGCCAGGAGAAGTTGTACCAGTTGCGCACCTGCCACTCCACATCCCCCATGCCAGCGGGACGGCCTGCGGCGGGTGGCATGACTTTGACGGGACCGGCGTAGTAGGTCGCCAGGATGCCGGTGATGTCACCAATCTGGCCGTCATGCAGGCGCTTGTAGCATTCGATGCGGCTGGTGGAGTAGCGCCAGCAGAAGCCAGCCACAAGATTGAGCTTCTTCTGCTTCGCCTTTTCGACCGCTGCCTGGGCCACGTGATAGCCGGCGGCATCCACGGCCATCGGCTTCTCGCAGAAGATGTGCTTCCCGGCCTCGACCGCCGCGGTGAGGTGCTGCGGGCGGAACCCCGGCGGCGATGCGAGCAGCACCACGTCCACTCCGCAGTCGATGAGCTTTTGATAAGCATCGAGACCGGTGAACTTTTTGTCCGGCTTCACATCGACGCGGTCCGGGAACTGCGTGGAGAGATTCTTGATGCTGTTTTCGATCTGCGTGTCGAAGGCATCGGCCATCGCCACGATCTTCGAATTGTAATCCGCGCCGAGCGCCTGCGCCGCCGCACCCGTGCCGCGACCACCACAGCCGATCAGGCCGATTTTCAGCGTTTCATTTGAGTCCGCCTTCTGCTGCGCGAGCAAGGAGCCTGCGGAAGTCAAAACAACCGGAGCAAGGAGAGCCCCACCACTGGCATTGAGAAAACGACGGCGTGAGAAGGCGGAAGGGGCGGGATCAGACATGGGAACGGTGGGTGGTTGAAATCAGAGTTGAGATTTCGGCACGGCAGCCGCAAACCTTTCAGCGAAAGGTCAAATGGAACCAAGACGCCGGGGCAGGCATTAGGAAGCCGCTAATGGATCGAACCTGGCTCTGCTCTGCCGTGGCGCAGGATCATCTTCGTCGGCCCGGAGGACTGCGGCGGATGGCCACCGTTATCATTGCCCAGCGGCTGCGTTTCCACGCGGCTGATCTCGTCGTCCGGCGAAGGCTGCAGCAGCGCATCGACGAGGAGCTGCGTGTCCTCCAGAAACGTCAGCCCGGCACGGCGCATGAAGTCCACCTCGGAGGCATGCGTGTGCAGCGTGACGAGCAGGCATTCCCCTTGGAACAGGGCTAGCACAAACACGCCCTCATAGCCGAACCAGAAAGTTTTCACGTCGCGGTCACCACCACTGCCAAAGTGCGCGCGGGCATCATGCAGGGATTGCAGCAGACGCTCGGCACGAAATTCCTCAAAGGGCAGCAGGTTGATCAAAATCTGCCGCCGCCAGCACAGCAGCAGGCCATTGACCGAGCCGGCGTGTTTCAGGCGCTCGAGAGCAGAACGTAGAGAAGGAGTGATCGATGCAGCCATGGTTTATGCCTCCAGTGAGTTGGCGCGGGTGAGAAGTTCAAACAGCGGCACCCGTTCGCCAATGAGTGCGCCCGCCCCGGGATCTTTGGCATCGGTGCCAGCATCGAAATAGGCGAAGTTCAGCGTGAAATCCTCCTCCTGCAGGGTCCCCATCCAGGGAGCGCCCAGTTCGAGGCACTCGCCCACCTTCAGCCCGAAGTGCCGCAGCCCTTGGAAATCGGCGGCGTAGTTGTTCACGGCCTCCTGGCCGCTGTCACTGGCGACGGAGCCGTCTTTTACGGTGAAGAGTTGCAGGGGAAGAGGTAAAACCTCAAGTTCGCTCATGGAGATGATATTGGAGTTGTCCCTCTTACGTGTCAAAAATCCGCAGTCGAGGCAAGCACAATCCACCCACGGCCCAAAATAGCAGCCCCTGCCCGCTGACACTTTGACCCTTTGCTTTCTTTCGTGCCATCCCTGCTCTATCTGTTTCTCCCCATGACCGCCGTCGCCCCCAGTTTCAAAATCGGCAATGAAAAGCTCATCAAGGTGCTGCCGAACGCCGCCAACCGCCTCCTCGGCCTGCTCAAGAAGCAGGGCCGCGCTGAGAACGGTGCCCTGCGCGTCGCCGTCGTGGGTGGCGGCTGCTCCGGCCTACAGTATAAGATGGATCTCGTCGATGGCCCCGCCAACCGCGACATCATGGTCACCTCCAGCGAGGTGCGTGTGGTCATTGATCCCAAGAGCGCCCTGTTCGTCTCCGGCTCCGAGCTGGACTACAGCGACGACATTCAAAGCGGCGGCTTCAAGGTGAAGAATCCCAATGCCGTCGTCACCTGCTCCTGCGGCGAAAGCTTTGCCGCCTGAGACCGATGTCGAACGCCTTTACCCTCCTCGGCCTGCCACGCATAGCCGCTCTCGATGACGAGGCCCTGCAGCAGGCCTGGCTGGCCGCCAGCCGCAGCGCACACCCTGATCAGCCCGGAGGAGATGCCACCCGCGCCGCCGAGATCAACAGCGCCTACGAAACCCTGCAAGCGCCGGAGAAGCGGCTGAAGCATCTGCTCGATCTGCACGCCGTGCCCTGGCGCACGGTGCCCATCGACGAGGCGATGATGTCCCTTTTTGGCCAGCTCGGCCCCGCGCTGCAAGGCATCGCAACTTTCCTCAAGCGCAAACAGGCGGCCACCTCCGCGCTCGCCAAGGCTCTGCTGTCTCCCGAAGAAATGCGGCTGCGGGAGCAGCTTGAGGAACTTGGCACCACGCTGGATGCCAGACGCACCGCCTTGCTGGCAGAACTGCCCGCCTTTGACGCCCGCCTCAGCGCAGGCGACACCACCGCCCTCACCGATCTGCAAATCCTGCAGGCGCGTCTGGCCTATTTTGGCAAATGGCAGGCCCAGGTGCGCGAAGCACTGCTGAGTTTGATGTGAGCCCTATTGGCTGGCCTGTGGCTCTGTCGCCGCCATGCCCTCGCGCACGCGGCGCAGGCATTCATCTGGGTCAGCATCCATGGGCAGGGTGAGAGGCCTCTGCTGCACATTCAAGTGCCTCAAGGCACCTTCTCGGCGGACGTGGGTCACTTCAATGCCGTGGTCGGCAAAGAAGCGCACGACGTCCTGGTTGCTGGCGTATCGACTCATGAGAAGCAGAGCGACAGATTAAAAATCGCCACCGCCACCGCCGAAGTCGCCGCCACCACCTGAATCACCACCGCCGCCGAAGCCGCCGCCGAAGCCGCCGCCGGAGTCATCGCTAAAACTGCCGCCGGAGCTGCTGTAATCGGTGTCAGTGCCGGAGAAGCCGCCGTCAGGGTTCTGGGTGTCTGTGTGCTCTGGGCCAAAGGAGGCGGCGGAGCTGTTCGAACCGAGGAAGTGATCGTACATCCACATGCCTGCTGCGGCACCGAACATGCTGCCCATCATGTTTTGCAGGAAGCCGCCGCCACCGTAGGAAGGCTGGCCCATGCCGCCGACGCCACCCGCAGCACCACCACCGCCGCCGGACATGGCACGGAGCAGGCCACGAACGAGATTGAAACCGAGCCAGACGAGCACCGCGATGACAATGATGGACATCCATGAAGTGCCGCTCTGCTGCGTGGCGTGCGCCCTGGAGGTGATCGGAGCGGCTCCACTGCTGCGGTGTGCGCTCATGGTCGTGGAAATGAAGTTCACGGCATCAATCAGCGCGTCATCGTTCTTTTTCTGCTTCAGCTCTCCGAGCATCCGCTGCACCAGCGTCGCACGATCCGCCAGCGTGAATGCCTGCCTCTGTGTGTCCGTGCCGACAACCACCTGCAGATGCGCGGGCTGTTTGACCAGCATGATGAAAACGCCGTTCACTTTCTTGGAACGAGCAAGCTGTTCCGCCCACTGAGAAAAGCCCCGGTTGGTGGCGTCCTTGTCCGCCAGGAGAACCGTGGACTTCATGTCCTCAGGCACTGCCGCGAAGGTTTGCACCGTGATGTCCTTATGCAGCCGGGTGGCGACGTTGTTGATGGTGCCGGTGGCGTTCACCTTGGCGAATTCAGAAAAGAAGGCTCCGTCATCTTGGATGCCGCCAGCAGCGCGGGCACCGGCGGTGCCGAGCAGCAGCGTGGCAGCGAGCGCGGGAAGGAAGAAACGACGTGTGAGTGTTTTCATGGTGGGAGGGGGGTGCGGAAGGATCATGATGCATAGATACGTGCGCCACACCTACGAAACGCGTGTGTTTTTGTAGCCGTCCATGCTGCTGCGCAAGTGTGAGCGCTGCGTAAGCCGCGCACAAACACATTACAATACGCGTCTTTACCCGCCTCCGCGCTGTGTGGAAATTGAACCATGGAAAAGACCACATGCCTGGAAGTTCTGAAACAGGGGCCCTATGCCTGGAACACCTTCCTCCTGGATGAAGGTCTCGTATCAGCCTCCTTGAGCGAGGCCAATCTGGGCGGCGCGGATCTGCGCCGGGTGAATCTCGCCCAGGCAGACCTGCATCTGGCGAATCTCAACGGAGCCGATCTCAGTCTGGCCAATCTGCGGGGCGCGGACCTCAGTCTGGCGGATCTGCGCGGGGCGAATCTCAATGGCGCGGACCTCAGCCTGGCAAACCTCGAAGGGGCGGACCTGCGCGGAGCCAAATGCACCGGCGTGCAGCTTCTGGGCGCGGACCTTCGCCGCGTGAACTTCCATGACACCGACCTGCGCCGTGCCAATTTTGCCAACGCGAATCTATGCGGGGCCGACCTCAGCGGCACACGTTTGATGCGGGCGAACCTTTTGGGCGCTGACCTCGGCGGCGCGGATCTCACCGGCATGGTGATGGTGGAGAACAGCCCTGCCGTGATGCGCGCGGCGGCTTAGCAAGACGCCACACCCGACTCCCGATTTCCTGTCGTCAGTTGATGCGACCATCCTGGGCACAATGCCCGGCATGAACACCGGGCTGCGCATCATTTTTGCAAATAGTCCGCCCGTGGGCCGCGTTTCTTCGGGGAACTGCACCCACTATCTATGTCTCCATGCCCACAGCCAGGACCTTGTTTAGGTTGGTGCACACTCTTTCTGGCGCTTGGCACGTTCATCATGGCCGACGCACCGCCGGCTTCGCCTAAGGCTGGCGAGGCCTATCACCGCCTCATGGACGCCTACCTTGAGGGTCACTGGGATGATGCAGCCGGCGTGATGGCGGCTTCGAACAGAGAACTGCTGGCCGTGCCGGTGAGCGAGCAGCCGAAGGTCGCCTACATACGCCAGTCCATGGCGGAGTGCCAACCTGCGTGGTGGGCACGCTGCAAGACAGGTGAGTCCTTTGTCTTCACACCCAATGTGTGGGGCCATGCCATACCAGTCACGTTTGAGCCTGCGGCTAAGAACCCTGTACAGTTGCATTTTTCCCGTGGCAAGGTCTTGGTAACGCTGATGTGGCCCGCAACCATGGCGGAGAATCCCGTGGCGAAAGTGCGCGGATTTTTGCCCGCAGATCTGTTTCACCTCAACGCGTGGACCACGCTTGGCATGGCCGAGGCATTGGTCGGCATCCCGCTGCAGGCGCAGACTAATCTCACCCCGGCTGCGCAGGTGCTGCTGGGACAGTACCTGGATTTCCGCAGCAACCTCACAGGGGTGTACTACGCCACTCCCAAGGCGCGCCGCTGGGGCCTGTGGCTCTGCATGGCGATGTATGTGGGTGAAAATGCAGGTGTCCAAGTGCGCTCCGCCCGTGAAGCCATCGCAGTGGCGTTTATGAGCGAGGTGGCGGCCAACCCCACGCGCTACCCTTCGATCCCACTGCCCAAAAAACTGCCGGACGTGGACACCGAAGAAAAGCTCGCCTGGGAATTGCGCCTGTGGATTGAGAAACACAGCTGGACGCTGGTGGAGGACAAGCTGCTGCGGGACGTCATGGCCGCCTGCGCGAAAGCCAACGGGCGGCAGGCTCACCTGAAAGGGCAGGTCACGCTGGCCAACGGTCTGGTCATCGACCTGGACCCCGCCAAGGATCAGCCCCTGCGCCGCCAGCGCGACCAGTGGTTCAAATCGAAACTGGATGCCGCTGTGCAGAAACCGTAGAAGATGGGTCCCACGGGAACGGTTTAACGGTCGGTTCGCTTCCGGTCCAGTGCACGACCCCATGGCGGCAACGCAGTGATTTTAAACATGCACAATCAGCGTCTTTTTTGCGCGATTCGGGGCCTACGGAGGCGGGGATGATGGGCTGGGATATGCTGAAAGGAAAGGCGTTCGGCCACTCATTCCACATTACCACACCATGCCACGCCCCTCACGTTACTCACCTGCTGAAAAGGCCACCATCGTCGCCGCCGCACGTTCCCGCATTCGCCTGGGAGAAAAATGCAAAGACATCGCCCTGCGTCTGGGGGTGAATCAACCTTCCCTGCGCGGCTGGCTGCGGGAATCCACCCTCGACATGCTCTACCCGCCGCTGCCGCCCTGCATGCCGCGCAACCGCTCGGCATGAGGTGCGCCCGCCCTATTTTTTCTTCACCTGCCAGTGGTCATCAAAGAAGTCCGCTGCCACGGCCTTCCCCGCAGACTCGGCACTTGGCGGCTGGGTGATGTCGAGGATCGCCCAGTCGGGGAGCTTGGGGTTTTGCAGGGAGTTGGTCTTGTCATGCGCCTCGCGGAAGGTGAGGCCGGAATTAACCACTGCCTCAAAGCCCATGGATTTCAGGCAGGGATAGGTCAGCAGAGGCACATGCGTCTTCGCATCAAACGACTGGCCGCCCATGCCCACCTTCTCTGCGTCCCATTGCACTGGCAGCGATTTGGCAAGCTGCTTGAGGCAGGAGTTGGATTCCGGCGTGCCCCAGAGGATGAGGCTTTGCGTTTTCCCGGCTTCATAGACGTCTCCCACATCCGAGGCCTTCACCACACGGGCATCGCCGCGCATGAGTCCCTTCCAGCGCTGGATGAAGTGCGCCGCTTCTGCGTTCACCCACGCGTCCACCGCAGGTGAGGATGACTTGCCGTCTGGCAGCACCACGAGAAAGCGTTTCATGAAGCTCGGATCCATCGGCCCCGGATGCGCACCCGGTTTGCCTCCTGCGGGGCTGTCGTGCTGAAACGGCTCGGCATTGCCAAAATCACGCCACTTGCCGTTCTCCTTGATGAGACGGCACATCGCACCCGCCACCTTCGGACCGGGGCTCATGAAGGTTTCAAACTGCGGCGACTCCGGCCCGACGGTGAGCTTCAGCGTGGCGCCATCAATGGTCACGCTGAGCGATCCCCCTCCTTTCCGCGCCTGCGGCGGCGGATAGAAAACGATGCGCGTCACATTCTGCGTCTTCATTTCGATCGTCTGCCCGTCAACGACCTTGGCATCCAGCAGCGCCTCCTTCCAGCTCTCCTCCATGCCGTGCAGGTTCAGCCACTTCATGCGGCCATAGAAAGGCGTCTTCGTCTGAATGTGAATCTCGTCAGGAAAGAGCTCACGCCCTTGGGCCACCGCCTTTTCGATCCAGGCCTGCACCTCTTTGATCGTTTCAGGATGGTACTTGTGCGGCATTCCCGGCCCGATGAGGTGCGGCGGGTGGATGTCCTGCTTCGCCAGCACTTCCATCATGTACTCGGCCGAGTCACGCTGCGCATCCACCTCGCCGCTGTAGCTGATCAGTGGCACATTTAGAAAATTCCGCGCATAGTCCGGCACGTCATACACGCCCCACAGCGTCTGCTCATACCACACGGGATACTTGTCCGGCGTGAGCTTCTGGTAGCGTTTCACATCCGCAAATCCCGCGCCGGTATGCACGCAGGCCCACTGGTCCGCGTAATGCGCGCCGAGATGCCACGCGCCCGCGCCACCCATGCTGAAGCCCGCCAGCGCCACGCGGTTTGTGTCCACGTTGAAGCGCTTCATCGCATCATCGCGGCATTCAAACACATCCGTCTCCCCCGCACTCTTCCAGCCGTTGCAGTAACGCCCAAAAGGATGAATCACAATCGTGCCTGCCGGCTGAAACTGCCCCGGCTTTTTCGCCATCAGCCTCGAATACACAAACGGCAGATCCGTGGCGGTGTCCCCCCGGCCATGCAGCCAGATCCACATCGGCACCGGCTTCTGACCCGGGCCAAACTCCAGACCTTCCGGCACTTCCACGCCGTAGGGCTGCGGGGAGTCGTCGATCTTCGAGTAAAAACCCAGCACCTTCTGCCCGCTGCCTTTCATCCATGGCGTTTCGTTTTTCTGGAGTGCGGCGATGCGCTTTTTTGCCTCGTCGAGCAGCGCCGCCGCTTTCTTCACTCCGTCCTCCGGCTTCTTGTCATACCATTCGTGAAACTCCAGCGCGTAGCGCACGGCCTTGAGGAAGATGTCCGCGTCCGCAGCGCGCGGGTGTTTCTTCACCGCCTGGAAGGCTTGCGTCACCGCCGCCAGTTCTTTGGCTATGCCAGCCTCCTGCTCCACTGAAAGTGCGGCGGTGGGTTTGGGTGGCAGGCTGCCTTTGAATGAGGCCGTGGCACCGTTGGGACTGAGCTGCGCCTGCACCGTCACTGCCAGCAGAGAGAGAAAGAAAAAACATTTCATGGACCACGTTAAACGCCGCCCTGCGCGACTTTTAACCAAGAGATGCGTTCAGTTTATATCTCAGCCCGCTCAATGACCGCTGGCGTTCTGCCCACCTGTGGAATCAAAGAACAGATCGCCCGAACTGCGGACACCGATGTAGGGATACGTGTCCGCCACTTTGTCAGCAGCGACCGTCGATTGAAACAGCACGTTGGACAGCGAACCGCTGACCGGCTTTTGCCCCGCAGTCACGGCGGCCACCTGGGTGACCACATCACCTTCAGGCCATATCACCCCTGCCGCCGCTCCCGTGGTATAGGCCAGTAGGATGGTCTGGGCATTGCGCTTGTCCTTCACCGTGTCCGCCGCTCCCGTGAGAAGCCCCAGATTCGGCACCGCGATGGACGCGATCAAACCAATAACCCCAATAACAACCAAGAGTTCAATCAAGCTGAACCCTGATCGGTGCCGATCTGGATGGATTGTTTTCATTATGAGAGGAGTGGAAGGCTGCCTGAGTGATCATGCACGGTGGCATTTCCGTCACAAAGGTCCTCCCATTTCCGCCGCCGTCTATGGTTTTTTTAATTAACACCTGTTAATCATCATTCCCCCACCGCTCACTCAGGCGGCCTTACGCCAACTGGCAAAAACCCCGCTCGGCACTGCAGGCACCCCCTCGGCACCACTGAGCAAAATCTCCCCGCTCCCGACGCTGCCGCCGAAGACGCTGAACTCCTGCCGCATGAGATGCTGAAGCGTGGTAGGCGAGGCTGCGCCCTGTCGGCAGCACAGCAGCACGCCGATGGGTTTGTCTGACAGCAGACCACTGACCGTACCGAGCAGCGCACCGACATCGCGCTCCAGCTCAAACCCCCCGCGCTTGGCGTCCTTCGGCGTGTACGGATCAATCACGATCAAATCATAGCGGGTCGTCTGCGTGCGCTCACGCTGCGCAAACTTCACCGGATCGTCCACCACCCAGCGGATGTCACGATTGGCCAGCGTGTTGAGCGCAGCATGGTCGCGGGCGCGCTTGATCGCATCTGCCGAGGCATCCACATGCGCCACCGCCGCGCCGGCCTGCGCCGCCGCCAGGGTAAAGCCACCTGCACTGCCAAAAAGATTCAGCACACGCGCCGGGCGGCGCTCCTTCTCTGCAAAGGCCACACACTGCGCACTCACCTTGTTCCACTGTTCCAGCAGTTCCGGAGCCAGCCCGCGCACGCCGCCCTGAGGCGAGAGCAAAAACCGCAGCGTGCCGATGCGCAGCTTCAGCGGCTCCTTCATCTCGCGCTTCAGCTCCACGGCCTTGCGCCACTCGTTGCCGGACAGCTTGCGCCGCCACCATGCCGCGTGGTTGGCACGGGAGGACACCAGAGTGCCAAGTTTTTCGAGCACGCGCCCGCCGCCGCTGTCCAGCAGCATGTATTCGTCTTCAGAGGTTGTTTCGTTCATGGTTGGGAACTGGGTTTGCGGCGTGAGCTTCTCAGCAGCAGCAGGCCCGTGTCATCTGACTCGATCTTGAGGTCGTCTGCAAGCAGCGGCAGCACGGCCTCCATGCCCTGCTCGGCAAACACCGCCGGCCAGTCAAAGCGCACGCGGTAGGCCAGTGGCCCCGGCGCATAGCGGGGGTAATAGCTGACGATCCACGCTTCCCCCCAGGGCCAGCGCGAGGTCTCAGAGGGCTTCGAAGCCACGCCTGTGATCCAGGCGTCCTTGCGCGGGGTCTGGATGATGAGTTGCGTCGCGCTGCCATGGTCCGCAGGCGCGCGCAGTTCCAGCCAGCCTTCTTTTTTCGCAGGCACCGAGACCACGGCAATCACCGTGCGCATCTGCCGGTCACGCCAAAACATCGTCAGGTCGAATCCCACGCTCTCATTTTCCACATACATCCAAACGGAGTTCAGCGGCTTGCCTTCCGGGCTTTCGACATCCACCTGCTCCACAAACGGCAGGCAGAATCCCGAGCGCTTCACCTGCGGCGAAAGCGGTCGGATCATCGCTACCGAGTTCAGCGCCTTCGGCGGCGTTGCCAGGATCAGGTGCGGCTGCGCATCGCTCATGTGGGCGATGGCACGGGAGCGGTCTTTGTAATTGTTGACGACGATGGCATGGTGGGACGCCGCCCCGGCCATGAGGGCGGATTGATAGGCCGTGCTCGCATCCAAATACACGATGGGGCTGCCTTTGTTTTCGAGGGCAAGACGATCACGCAACTTCTCCACGCTAACGAGGATGGTGTTGTAATGCGCGTCATTGAAGCTGTAGGGCACAAAAAACCAGATGGCGGTGCCCAGCGCGCCCACCGCCGCCGCGCCGCGCCAGAAGGGTGACTGCAAACCGCCGAGGAAGAAGCGGCCCGCGATGGCCGCACACACCACCACCAGAATGACCAGCACGCGGGAAAACATCTCCGCTGGAAAGCCGGTGACCACGTGCACCATGGACACCAGCAGCAGCAGCAGCGCCGCCAGAGCTGCAGCACGGCAACGCCGCGGCAGACGCCATGCGCCGAAGAGCGCCGACACCAGCAGCACGGCAAAGAGCGGATTCCAGCGCAGCACATTCCAAACCATCTTGATGGCGTAGCTGGCGTTCTTTTTGACGCCACCGATGAAATCAAAGTCGAGGCCCTGTTCCGTCGGGCGCAGTTGCGGCCAGATGACATACGAGAGATAAGGCAGGCAGACCGCCACAAAAAAGATGCCGGCCACAGCCGCGAGGCGCAGGGTCTTGTCTTTCCATGACCCGGCATGCTGCCATGTGAGTAAAAAATACATCAGCCCGGCACCCGCTAGGTGCGCCTGCCCCACCGGATGGCAGAGCGTGATCAGCGGAGCCAGCACCATGATCTGCCACCAGCGCGGCCGCCAGGGGCGCTCCAGCAGCACCGCCCACATCATCACCGCCAGCGAGCAGCACAGGGTGGAGGGAATGAAGGTGGCAATTCCCTGCCGGGGGAGGTCCATGAACGCCAGCAGCACCATGGCGATGCCCGCGCCACGCGGACCCACCAGCCGCAGCCCTATTAGAGCAAAGGCCCAGGTCATCACCAGCACATCCACCGTCTCCACCCCGGCATAGACAAAACGCAGCGGCAGCCCGGTTTTGATGAAGGCCACCACGATGACGTCATGCACCGGAGACATGCTGCCCACGATGCGCAGATTGGTGAAGTACTGCCAGTCGCTGGGGTCTTTGACCACCTGACCTGCTTCCTTGGTTTGGTCGACGAGATCGCGCACCGCAGGCAGATCGTGGCTGAACCCCTCCCTCATGTACTCACCCCGCCACAGGTAGGTCAGGGCATCAGCGCCATTGCGCGGAAACGGCCCGGTGAATGCACCCAGCCAGACCTGCCACAGCCTTGCCACCAGGAAGATCAGCACACCGACCTTGAGAAGAACAGCGGGACGGCACAGTGCGCGGAGGAAAGGAGGCATGGGGATTTTTATCGGTTGCGTGGCGGGGACGGCTTTGCCATTTAATCAAAATCGAGTCAAGATGAAGCCCGTTCCCAACCGCGAGATCATTCTACAGTCCCTCATGCCATCGTCCTACAACCAAAACCGGGTGCTGTCATGAGCGCTTTAAACTTCGGACTGATCGGTTTTGGCTACTGGGGACCCAATCTGGCAAGAAATTTCGGCGCTCAGCCCGACTGCGCGGTGTCTTGGATTTGCGACCTGAGTCCGGCACGCCAGAAGCAGGCGGCCCTGAACTGGCCGGCAGCAAAAACGACCGGCCGCATCGACGACTTGCTGGAAGATCCGACCGTGAACGCGGTGCTCATCGCCACGCCCGTTTCGACCCACTTTGAAATCGCGAAGCGCGCCATCGAGGCTGGCAAGCATGTCTTCATCGAGAAGCCCATGACGCACACTTCCGCCGAAGCGCAGGAGTTGATTGACCTGGCAGAAAAACATCAGCGCGTGCTCGCCGTGGATCACACCTTCCTCTTCACCGGCGCGGTGCAGAAGATGAAGGAAATGCTCGATTCCGGTGAGCTGGGCGACCTGCTCTATTTCGATTCCGTCCGCATCAATCTGGGCCTTTTCCAGCACGACATCAATGTGCTCTTCGACCTCGGCCCCCACGATCTTTCCATCGCCGACTATCTCTTCCCCGTGAAGCCTATCGCACTGCGTGCCATGGGTGCCTGCCATTGCGGCCAGCAGCATGAGAACCTCGTTTATCTCCATCTGGAATTTGAAAACGGCATGGTGGCGCATTTCCACTGGAACTGGCTGGCCCCCGTCAAGATCCGCCACACCCTGCTGTGCGGCACGAAGAAGATGATCGTCTATGACGACATGGCCGCCAGCGAGAAGATCAAGGTGTATGACAAGGGCATCGTCGTCAGCCAGCTCGACCAGGATTCGCTGGCCAAGTTCCGCGTGGACTACCGCGTCGGGGACATGGTCGCTCCCAAGCTGGACCAGCGCGAGGCGCTGGCCGCAGAGGCCGCCCACTTTGCCGACTGCGTGCGCACCGGCAAAACACCCCTGGCAGACGGCCATGCCGGCCTTCGCGTGGTACGCATGCTGGAAGCCGCGCAGGAATCCCTCCGCAAAGGTGGCGAGCGCATCGTTCTCTGACCCCCTCCATTCTATGTCCACCATGCGCAAAATCGCCCCGGATGTGGTGCTCGGCGAGAACGTCAGGCTCAACGATTTCATCAACCTCTATGGCTGTGAGATCGGCGACGACTCGATGATCGGCACCTTCGTGGAAATCCAGCGGGGTGTGAAGATCGGCAAGCGCGTGAAACTGCAAAGCCACACCTTCGTCTGCACCGGCGTGGAGATTCACGATGAGGCCATGGTAGGCCACGGCGTCATGTTCATCAACGACCGCTTCCCGCGCGCCACCAATGCCGACGGCACGCTGAAGTCCGGCTCTGACTGGGCCTGCGAGACCACCGTCGTCGGCAAGCGCGCCTCCATCGGCAGCAACTGCACCATCCTCTGCGGCATCACCATCGGCGAAAACGCCATCATCGGTGCCGGCAGCGTGGTCACCAAAAACATCCCGGCACGCGCCATCGCGGCTGGCAATCCGGCTAAAATTCTGCGCTATCTGGACGACGACACATGAAGGTTCCCTATTTCGATCTCAAAATGCAGACGAGCGCCATCCGTGGCGAGCTTGATCGCGCCATCGCCACCCAGCTTGATGACTGCAGCTTCTGCCTTGGGCCTGCCGTAGCGCAGTTTGAAAAAAGCTTCGCCACCTACTGCGACGCTTCCCAGGCCGTTGGTTTTAACAGCGGCACCTCAGCTCTGCACGTCGCCCTGCGCATCCTCAATGCCAAGCCCGGCGATGAAGTCATCACCACCCCGATGACCTTCGTGGCCACGAGCTGGGCGATTGTTTATACCGGTGCTATTCCTGTTTTCGTCGATGTTGATCCGCTGACCGCGAACATCGATCCCGCCAAAGTGGAGGCCGCGATCACGCCGCGCACCATCGCCGTCATGCCCGTGCATCTGTACGGCCAGCCCTGCGATCTCGACCCGCTTCTTGAAGTCTGCCGCAAGCATTCCCTCCCGCTCATTGAAGACGCCGCACAGGCGCACGGAGCCCGCTACAAGGGCCGCAAGATCGGCACCTTTGGTGCCATGTCCGGTTTCAGCTTCTATCCTGGCAAAAACCTCGGAGCCTGTGGCGAGGCTGGCGCACTGGTGACCAACTCGGCGGAATACGCCAAGCGTGCCAAGGCTCTGCGCGAGCACGGCTCCACCGAGCGCTACTACCACGACGAGATCGGCTACAACTACCGCATGGAAGGCATTCAAGGTGCCGTGCTGAATGTGAAGCTCGCGCATCTGGATGCATGGACGAAGCGCCGCCGCGAGATCGCCCACCGTTACCATGAGAAGCTCCAAGGCCTGCCCTTGACCCTGCCCGTGGAGCCGGACTACGCCGAGAGCGTTTACCATCTCTATGTCATCCGCCATCCTGAACGCGACAAGATTCGCGAGCACCTGACCCAGTGTGACGTCGGCAGCGCGCTGCATTACCCTTTGCCCGTGCATTTGCAGAAGTGCTTCGACTACCTCGGTCATAAGAAAGGCGACTTCCCCGGTGCTGAGCTGATTGCAGACCAGTGCCTGAGCCTGCCGATCTACCCCGAACTGACCGACGCGCAGGTCGATTTTGCTGCGGACTCGCTGCGTTCCTTCTTTTCCTGATGTCCCCCTCCCACTCCATCCTCGTCACCGGCGGTGCCGGCTTCATTGGATCCAACCTCGTCGAGCATCTGCTTGAGCTGGGGCATCGTGTGACCGTGCTGGACAACTTCCGCAACGGCAAGCGCGAGAATCTGGCTGACTTTGCGGGAAATCCGAACCTCAAAGTCATCCACGGTGACATCCTGGACCTGCATACCTGCGAGAAAGCCTGCGAGAGCGTGAACTATGTGTTTCATCTGGCCTGCATGGGCGTGCGCCATTCGCTGCACAGCCCGCATGAAAACCATCAGGTGAACGCCACCGGCACCCATCACATGCTGCAGGCGGCTCAGCGCGCCAAGGTGGGCAAGTTCGTTTATGTCTCCACCTCCGAAGTCTATGGCCGCGCCAAAGCCTTCCCCATTGTGGAAGAAACCGCCACCTGGCCGCTGACCGTCTATGGCGCCAGCAAGCTGGCAGGCGAGCACTACACGGCCGCCTTTCATGAATGCAAGTGGCTCAACACCACGCGCATCCGCACCTTCAACAACTACGGTCCGCGCTCCCACTTTGAAGCTGACGCAGGTGAGGTCATCCCACGCTTCATCATCCGCGCCCTGCACGGCGAGCGGCCCGTCATCTTTGGCGACGGCACCATCACCCGTGACTTCCTCTATGTGCGCGACTGTGTGGAGATGTTCTGGCGGATCGCGCAATGCGAAAAACTCGACGGCCAGCTTGTCAATCTCGGCTACGGCGAGGAGACCTCGCTCAATGATCTCGCGGGTGCTGTGATGGCAGCGGTGGGACGTCCCGACCTGAAGCCGATCTACGAAGGTGATCGCCCTGCCGATGTGCCGCGCCTCTGGGTGAAAGTGGACCGCCTGCGCGCCGCTCTGGACTTCAAACCGCGTGTGTCGCTGACGGAGGGCGTGCGCCTCACGTTTGAGTACTTCAAATCGTATCTCGAAAAGCACCCCGGATGCCTCGCCGAAATTCCAAACTTCAATTGGAAGGCCTGAGCCAGGAGCCAAAACCCGTCTGTCTCGTCACAGGCGGCGGCGGCTTCATCGGCTCCGCCCTGCTGCCGATTCTCTGCGCCAGCGGCTGGGATGCCATCGCAACTTCTCGGACTCCCAAACGCAAGCGCAACGGCGTACGCTGGAAGACTTGGCGTGCTGAAGACGGCGGTGTACCAGCCTGCGACTGGGACAAGCTCGACTGCGTCATTCACCTGGCCAATCCCCGCGTGCAAAGCCGCGACATCAGCGAACTGCCGCGTCAGATCGAAGGCGGCCTGCTGGCCACGAGTAGACTGCTTGAAAAAGCGGCCCGCCACAAAGTGCGGCGCTTCGTCTTTGTCTCCACCGGAGATGTGGTTTCTCCAACCGATGGCATGGCGCAGGAGACGGACAATAACTACTCCGCCACCAGCTTTTACAGTGCGGCCAAGGCGAGCGCAGAACTGCTGACGCGCAGTTGCGCCGGCCTGCTGTCCACCGCGATTGTGCGTGTCTATCACCCCTTCGGACCGGGCGGTGACGACTTCCTCATCAACCGCCTGTTCTCCGCTGTGGCTGCCGGGCGTGAGATCACCACGGAGCGTGGCGGCGGCATCTTGATCAACCCCATCTGGATCGACGACCTCGCACGCGGTCTGGCGCTCGCCGCCTCCTCCACCGCCACCGGCGTGTTTCATCTAGCAGGTCCGGACAAACTGCGCCTCGCTGATTTCGTGAGCCTCGCAGGCCGCCTGCTGGGCAAAGCGGTCACGCTGCACACCAATCAAGCGCAGCCGTCCTTGAATCATGCAGGAGACTGCCGCCGCGCGCGGCGTCTGCTGGGCTGGCGGCCGGAGATGCGGCTGGCTGCCGGGCTGAGAAAAATGATCCCGTCTCTTGAACAAAGCTCAGCGGCATCTAGCGGTCAGCCATGACTCCTGCACGCATCATCATCCTTGGCGCCAAGGGCATGGGCATGGACATCGCCGACACCATCGCCTGCCTCGCCGCGCAGGGCCAGCCGCTGACCGTGCATGGCTTCTTGGATGACGATGCCTCCACCCATGGCGGCAAAGTCGGTAGCCATCCAGTGCTCGGCGGGCTGGCAGATGCACCGCGCTACCCTGACTGCCTGTTTGTGAACGGCATCGGCACCGCCCGCAGCCGTCATTTAAAACCCGAGCTTATCGCCAAGACCGGTGTGCCGGAGGATCGCTGGTTCACCGTGGTGCATCCGCGCGCCTTCGTTTCTCCCTCCGCCAAAGTCGGGCGCGGCACCGTGCTGCTGGCGAACGTCAGCGTCTGCGCAGACGCCGTGCTGGGAGACCACGTCATGGTGCTGCCGAACAGCATCATCTCCCACGACACCGTGGTGGAAGATTACGGCACCATCGCCAGCGGGGTCTGTATTTCAGGACGCTGCCTCATCCGCCGGGGTGCCTACCTTGGCAGCAACAGCAGCATTCGCGAAAACACCGTCATCGGCGAGGGCGCGCTCGTGGCCATGGCCGCAGTCGTCACTCGCGATGTCGCCCCCGGCATCACCGTCCTGGGCAGTCCCGCACGTCCTCTAGAAGCATCCGCATGAAACTGCTCTCCTTTGTCACTCCCGCCTACAATGAGGCGCAGAATCTGCCGGTGCTCTACGAGCGCATCACCGCCATCGACTGGGCCGCACTCGGCTTTGAGATCGAGATCATCATTGTCGATGACCACTCCACCGACGCCACCCCTGCCCTGCTGACCAGCATCCGCGAGCGCGACCCCCGCGTGAAGTGGCTGCGCTTCTCGCGCAATTTTGGCAGCCACGTCGCCCTCGCCGCTGGCATTGAGCATGCTCGTGGTGACGTCATCTCGCTGCTCGCCGCCGATCTGCAGGACCCGCCGGAGATTGTTCCCTCACTGCTGGAGCGCTGGAAGGCAGGCGGCCTCATCGTCTGGGCGGCACGCGATAAAGTGGAGGGAGTCAGCTTCTCCAACCGCATCTTCTCCCGGCTCTACTATCAAATGATGCGCTGGTTCGCGCTGCCACAGATGCCGAAGGAAGGCGCTGATTTCCTCATCTTTGATCGCTGTGTGGCCAACGCCCTGAACCAGACCCGCGAGCGCAACACCTCCATCCTCGCACTCATTCAGTGGCTCGGCTTCCAGCAGGAGTTTGTGCCTTACACCAAGCAGTCCCGCGCCACCGGTCGCTCGAAGTGGACGCTGTCGAAAAAGATCAAGCTCGTCATCGATTCCATGGTGGGCTTCTCCTACGCGCCCATCCGCCTCATGTCCGGCCTCGGCGTGTCCATCGCCATGCTCGGCCTGCTCTATGCCGCGCTGCTATTAGTGCTGCGTTTTGTTTACCTCAAACCGGTCGAAGGCTGGACCTCCCTCATCTGCGTCGTGCTCGTCACCTCGGGCATTCAGCTCCTGATGCTGGGCGTGCTGGGTGAGTACCTTTGGCGCAATTTCGACGAGACGCGTGGCCGCCCCCGTTACATTGTCGAATCACGCGTCGGCCTTGCCGATTCTCCTCCTCCGCCATGACCGACAACGAACAACGCCTTGCCGGCGAAAACCCGCTTCATCGACTGCTGGAATGGCCTCCAGTGTACCGCCTCGCCACGCTCCTGCTCGCCCCCGGCTCCGAGTCGCGTCTGAACGCTCTGATCGTGCGCTGCGCCAAAGAAATCGGCATCAGCGGCGATGCTCTGGACGTGGGCTGTGGCCCCTTTTCACGCCTGGCTGATCAGGGCTTTGCCAGCGTCACTGGTGCCGATGTCTCGCCCGTCTATGTCGCCGCCTTGCAAAAATCCGGGGTCCGTGGTGTCGTCAGTTCCGCCGATTCCCTGCCCTTCCCGGCCTCTTCTTTCCGCACCGTCTGGAACATTGGCCTGCTGCACCACCTGCCCGATGAAGTGATGCAAGGGGCCATTCGCGAGATGCTGCGCGTCAGTGGTCCGCAAGGTCACGTGGTCGTCATTGATGCCGTGATGCCACGCTCTGCTGTGCTGCGTCCGTTTGCCTGGATCACCCGCAAGCTGGATCGTGGCCGCCACATGCGCACCCAGGCCCAGCTCGAATCCTTGATCCGCGCTTGCGGTGGCGACTGGACCTTCCAGCGCGAGACCTATGCACTCAACGGCCTCGAATGCCTCGTGGCCTCCGGCACCAGCCGCGCATAGAGCTCCGCCAGAGTCCGATTGTAGTCCGCCATCTGCGGCTGCGCCCGCCACTGCGCATCTTGATGCTGGAGCAGCCGCGAACGAAACTCGCTGTCCGTGAGACAGCGCTGCGTTTTGCTCAGATAATCCGCGTCATCATTCAGGTTAAACAACCCGGGATGATCCGCGCCCAGCGTCGCCACATTCCCCTCGATCCGGCTGGCCACGATGGGCACGCCGCAGGCCATGCCCTGCAGCAGCACCATCGGCTGCCCCTCCCACGTCGAAGGCAGCAGCAGCACGTCGAGTGATTGCAGCCACGGAGCAATGGGCCGTTTGTTTCCCGCCAGTTGCAGCACATCTCCCACACCCGCAGCAGCGATCTCAGCCTCCAGCGCTGGGCGCATCATGCCTTCGCCAAAAATGAAGCCCTGACAGGCAGGCAGCGTTTTTTTCAATCCCCTCATCATGCGCACCGTCGCTGAATGATTCTTCTGCGTGGAGAGTGAGGCGATGCCACCGATGATCTGCGCCTGTGCTTCCAGCCCCAAAGAATGGCGCAGCGCGGTATGACCGGCGACAGGATGAAAAACCCGCGTATCCACCGTGTTCGCCATCACATGCGTGATCTCACGCGGCACCTTCAAAGCGAGAATGATGTCATCGCGCGTCTGCTCGGACAGGGTGATCTGCGCTGCAGTCAGCTTCGCCAGCAGGCGCAAGGTCAGCCACCTTCTGCGTCGCTCCCGATTAAAAGTCTTATGATGATGCATCACCGCCGGCAGTCCCGCCAGCCGCGCGGCGAGCACAGCATACACATGCGCATTATAAACATGCGAGTGCACCACATCGATGCGCTGCTCACGCAGCCAGCGTGAGAGCCGCCACACACCCAACGGGCTGAAGCGGCGGCGCGGCGCGGCATGCATCAATTCCACGTTAACACCCGCCTCGCTTGCCTCGGCCCCGGCCACTCCCAGTTCACGCAGGCACACCGTCACAATCTCCACTCCCGGCACCTCGGACGAGGTCAGCGTCAGCACAATGTCCTCCGCCCCGCCGACGGGCATGCTGATGAATACATGGGCTGCTCTCATGAATGGGTTCCGCATTTTGGTATCGGCAGATTACTCGTAGCGAGTGCAAATGCCCGTGCAACCACCCATGCCCGGCATTTGATTTGCACACGCCGCGCACGCGGATTAGAGGCATTCTTCCCACGCATGAAGTCCCACGCTCGCAGCATCCTGGATGCCTACAATCTCCTGCTCCGGCCTTGCAGCCGCCTGCGTGTCTCAGGGGCTGACCAGGCCGTCGGATTGCAGGATCGCCGCACCATTGTCACTGGCGGCAGCCGCAGCGACACCAATCCTCTGGAACTCAAGGTGAACGGCCCCGAGACCGCCACGTTCGATTTCGACTGGCCCACCGCCGAGCTCTTCCGGCTGCGTGACACCTGGCTCACGGGCGACCAAGGTCAGGTCTTCCTCAAAGATGGCAGCCTCTTCGCCCCTTGGGTGCTGCCTTACAATCTGGACAAGCTGAAAATCTCGCGCCCCCTGAAGCTCGGTGCCACCCGGATCAAAGGCCCCGTCTTCCATCTCACCGGCCGCAACCACGAAAACCGTGGCCACTTCATGCTCCAGCATCTGCCGCGCCTCATGGCGGCACGCGACTACCTGCGCTCGCTGCCAGACTACCGCATCCTCGTCGCCCCCGGCCATTCGCGCTGGCAGGCCCGCTACATCGCCTGGGCCGGACTTGATCCCTCCAAGCTCGTCGAAGGCACCCGCGGCACCATGCGAGTGGATGATCTGATTTTTGTCCCCAATCTCTACGGCAAGTCCTCGCTCTGCCCGCCACCGTTCTATAACGAACTCTCCGACTGCGCCGCCAGCTACCCCGTCCCCAATGGACCCGGCCGCCCGCTCTTCATCACCCGACGCGACGCGCCGGACAAGCAGCTCATGAACGAGGAGCGCATCGTGGAAATCCTCCGCAGCAAGATCGGCCCCGTGGATGTCATCCGCCTCGGCGAGCATTCGCTGCCAGATCAAATCGCCATGTTCCGCGCCGCGCCGCTTGTCATGGGAGCCATCGGCCAGGGCATCTGCAATGTCCTCTTCTGCAAGACCACTCTGCTGGTCATGCTCGCCCCCGGCACGCCTGACAAGCAAGTGTACACGACATCCCATGGTGCACAGCTCGCCCGCATCTGCGGCAATGAGGCCCTCACCTTCCTCTCGAACGAACCCGCCCCCTCGCGTGGCGACTGGAACTTCCCCGAGGAACGTTTCGCCACACTGCTAGACCGCCTGCTGGAGCAACCCGAAGCCGCCCGGATCAAACCCGCCGCCCCGTGAATCCCCGCCGCATCCTCGCGATCAAAAACAAGCATCTCGGCGATGTCATCTGTGGCGTGCCCGCATTCCGCGCCCTGCACAATGCCTTCCCCCACGCCGAGCTCGATGTCATCGTCTCCCCCGGCAGCCGCGACCTCATCACCGGCTTTGACTGGATTCACACCGTCATCGAATCCCCGCGCAAACTCAAAGGCCTCGCCCGCGTGCGCGATGAACTGCGCGTCGCCCGCGCCGTGGCCACCGGCGGCTACGACCTCGTCGTGGACTTCACCTGGAGCGACCGCGCCATGTGGTACGCCGCCCTCAGCCGCGCCAGCCGCCGCTGGGCCATCCAGGTCACAGCCGGCTCCAAGCTCAAGCCCCACATCTTCAACGGCTACGGCGGCAAGCCCGACCGCAGCCACCACGTCATGGAACACGAGCGCGAGTTCCTCATGCGCATGGGCCTTCCGCACTACGACATCCATCCGGATTTCCCGCCCACACCTGCCGAAGATCAAGAAGCCCGCGACTGGCTCGCCGCACATCAAGTTCAGCGGGAAAAACTCGTCGTCGTGCATCCAACCTCGCGCTGGCTCTTCAAATGCTGGCATGACGAGCGCGTGGCGGAAGTCATCGACTGGCTCACCACCCAAGGCTGGCAGCCCGTGGTCACCTGCGGCCCCTCGGCCGATGAACTGAAACGTGCACGCAACATCGTCAGCCTCGTGCGCCAGCCCTGCCTCTCCCGCCTGGGAGACATGAGCCTGCGCCATCTCGCCGCCTTCATGCGCCAGGCACGCTTTTTCTTCGGCATGGACTCCGCCCCTTCCCACATGGCCTCCGCCGTGGGATTGCCCGCCGTCATTCTGTTCGGCCCCTCCCAGGTCAAACGCTGGCGCCCCTTTGGTGATGAGCACGCCATCCTCCATCGCGACTGCCCCTGCATCGCCGTGCGCGGCGCGGAACTCGCCTGCGACAAAACCCAGATCGTCCGCTGCATGAGCGCCATCACCGTGGAGGAAGTCACCACTGCCATTCAATCACGATTTCGTCTTGCTGCATGAGTGTCGCTGGCTTTGTATCCGCCAGTGAATCAACCCGGTATCAAGGCCCAAATTCGAGGCATAAGAGAAAACATCATCCGCGCAGCCAGCGTCGCGGGAGAGGGGCACATTGCGAGCGCCTTTTCCATTCTCGACATCCTGTACGTGCTCTATTACGGCATCCTGCGCAATGACCCCCAGCAGCCGCAGGACCCGCAGCGCGACCGCTTCGTGCTGAGCAAAGGCCACGCCTCCCTCGGCATCTATGGCATTCTGGCCGAACGCGGCTTTTTCCCCAAGGAAGAACTGAACACCTTCGCCTCCTCCAGCGGCAGATTGGGCGGCCATCCGGACTCGCGCAAAGTCCCCGGCGTCGAAGCCTCCACCGGCTCCCTCGGCCACGGCATGCCCATGGCGGCAGGCATGGCACTGGGCTTGAAAATCAAAACCTCCGCCTCGCGCGTCGTCTGCATCGTCGGCGACGGCGAGTGCAATGAAGGCTCCATATGGGAGGCCGCCCTCCTCGCCGCGCATCACAAGCTCGGCAATTTCACCTGCATCGTCGATTACAATCACTCCGGCGACCGCGCCCTGATGCTCGGCGACCTCTGCGCCAAGTTCCGCTCTTTCGGCTGGGAAACCACCGAGGTCGATGGCCACGATCACGAGAAGCTTGAAGCGGTTCTCACGCCCCATGGCGGCGACGTCCCCCGCGCGATCATTGCCCACACCATCAAAGGCCACGGCTGCAAAGACATGGAACACAACCCGGCCTGGCACCACAAGGCCCCCAAGGCGGACGAACTGGAGGCATTGCTGGCCCAACTGACATGAGAAAGCAGTTTGTCACCACCACCGAGCGTCTGCTGGATGAAGACGAGCGCGTCGTCGTCCTCCTCGGCGACATCGGCGTCTTCGCCTTCCGCAACGCCTTCAAAAAGCACCCGCAGCGCATCATCAACATCGGCATCCTGGAGCAGGCCACGGTCAGCGTGGCCGCCGGTCTGGCAAAGGAGGGATTCGTCCCGCTGTTTCACAGCATCGCGCCCTTCGTCGTCGAACGCGCCTTCGAGCAGATCAAGGTGGACTTCGGCTACCAATCGCTCGGCGGCAACTTCGTCTCCGTCGGCGGTTCGTATGACTACGCCGCCCTCGGCTGCTCACACCACTGCCCCGGCGATGTGTCCCTGATGCAAGCCGTGCCAGGAGTGGAGATCATCGTGCCCGGACATCCGGCGGAACTCGATGCGCTGATGTCGCAAACCTACGCCAGCGGCCACCCCACGTATTACCGTTTGTCGGAGCGCTCCAACCGTAGCGCGCAGACCGTTACTTTCGGCAAGGCGCAAGTTATTCACAGCGGCAAGGGGCCCACCGTTGTAACGGTTGGGCCGTTCCTGGATCGTGTGGTGGAAGCCCTCGCAGGCACCGATGCCACGATCCTCTACTACACCACCATCACCCCCTTTGACGCTGCCACGCTCCAGCAGCATGCCGCAGATGGCCGCATCCTCTGTGTCGAGCCGTTTTATGAGGGCACCCTGGCCGCCAGCGTGACGCAGGCCCTGCGTGGCAAACGCATCGCTCTCAGCAGCATGGGCGTGCCGCGCCAGTTCCTCACCTCCTACGGCAACGCTGACTTCCACGACCGCGCCTGCGGTCTGCTGGCCCCGGACATCCGTGCCCGCTACGACGAGCTTCTCCATGTCTGAATCCTACTTCCACGCCGATGCCGGCATCGCCCTCGACGGCGTCCCTCGCGAACCCTTGCAGGACTGCCACGTGCTGCTCACCGGTGCCTCGGGCGTCGTCGGCATCCACATGGCCGCCGCCTTCCGCCGCCTGATCGACGAAGGCTCCAAGCTGCGCCTGCAGGTGACGTTTCAAAGCCCCGTGACGGGCGTCATCGCCGAGATGCTCGATCATCCACAGATCTCCATCCGTCGCGGCGACCTTACCGATCCCACCTTCCGCCGCAGCCTCGACAATGCAGAGGTCATCCTCCATGCCGCCGGCTACGGCCAGCCCGGTCGATTCCTGGAAAATCCCGGCAAAACCATCCGCCTCAACACCGAAGCCACGCTGGATCTGCTGGAAAAAGTTCCCACCGGCGGACGCTTCCTCTTTGTCAGCACGAGCGAGCTCTACGTCGGCCTGCCCGCAGGTGAGGCGAACAGCGAAGACCGCATCGGCACCACGAACACCACCCATCCCCGCGCCTGCTACATCGAGGGCAAACGCTGCGGTGAGGCCGCGTGCAACGCCGCCCGCGCCGGTGGCATCCAGGCCGTTTCCGCCCGCCTCGCACTCGCCTACGGTCCCGGCGCTCACTCCCATGACCGCCGGGTGCTCTACACCTTCATCGAAAAAGCACTCAAGCAGGGCGAGATCGCCATGATGGATCACGGCGAGGCTCGCCGCATCTACTGCTACGCGCCAGATGCAGTGCGCATCATGCTGCGCGCCGTGCTGGAAGGCCGCGAACCCATCTACAATGTCGGTGGCCGTGGCGTGCTGCTCATCCGTGAAGTCGCTGAGAAAATCGGGGCTCAACTGGGCGTGCCCGTGCGCATGCCGGAAACCGCGCGACCGCTAGAAGGCGCGCCTGCGGAAGTGGGCATCGACATGGGCCTGTACGAGCGGGAGTTCGGCCCCCTCAAATACGTTGACTTTGACGAGGGACTTCGTAGAACCATCGCATGGCACCGCCGGGAACAACCGGCAGGTGCTTGATTGATCTATGGCTCGTTATCTCGTCACCGGCAGCGCCGGCATGTTGGGTTCCTCGCTTCGCCGTCTGCTTGGCGAAGATGGGGCGGTGTATCTGACACGGGAGGATGCCGATCTCACGAATTTTGAGGCCACCCTCGCCCTCTTCCGCGCCCACCAGCCGGAGTTCGTCATCCACTGCGCCGCCGTCGTCGGCGGCATCGGCAGCAACAGCATCCATTCCGGCGAATACTTTCGCCACAATATCCTGATCAACCTCAACGTGCTGGAAGCCGCACGTCAGGCCGGGGTGAAGCGCCTGATCTCCTTCATGTCCACCTGCGTGTTTCCCGACAAGACGGAATACCCGCTGAAGGAAAAGAATCTGCACAACGGCCCGCCGCATCAGTCCAATTTCGGCTACGCCTACGCCAAGCGCATGCTGGAGGTGCAGAGCGCCGCCTACCGCATGGAGTGGAACTGCGACTTCATCGTCGCCATCCCCACCAACATGTACGGCCCCGGCGATGACTTCGCCCTCGAAGGCGGCCATGTGATGCCCTCCCTCATCCACCGCTGCTTCCTGCGTCAGCAGGAAGGTGCCGACCTGCCGGTCTGGGGCAGCGGCACTCCGCTGCGCGAATTCGTCTATGTCGATGACATCGCCCGGCTGGCCCTCTGGGCGCTGGAAAATTATCACGAAAAGGAGGCCATCATTTTCTCCTCCGGCATCGAGCGCAGCATCAAGGAGCTCGTCGAAATCGTCGCCGACAAGATGCAATTCACCGGCAAGATCGCCTGGGACGCCACCAAGCCCGACGGCCAGTTCCGCAAACCGTCAGACACCACCAAGCTCCGCACCTACCTCCCCGATTTCCAGTTCACCTCGCTCGACGAAGGAGTTGAAAAAAGCGTCGCGTGGTTCAAGGCCAACTATCCCAACATCCGCCAATGACCGTCCAAACCATCCAGCCCGCCGACCTTGAGGCCATCATGGGCGAACCGATCAGCGAGCGCCTCACCAAGCGCCTCGCCGAATTCGATCTGCGCTTCACCGAGATCACTCCGGAAGAGCGCGACCAGTACATTCTGGAATCCGTGCGCGCGCTGGTGAACCCCGAACTTAAAGTCGCAGGCGAACACCGCATCGGCGACTGGGAACGCGGCTGGGGCGAGAACTTCGATATCTTCGTTAAAACCGGCAATCCAGACGCCGCCGTGCCGCTCTACTTCGGCAAGCACCCCATCGTGCGCTGGCGCAGACGCTGGGTACGCCCGGTCTCCGAATCCTTCGACTACCGCATCATCTGCCTCCTCGTCGAGTACGCCATGGAGCGTTACATGAAGGACGCGGCCGGCATCTATGAATTCGGCTGCGGCCCGGGCTACCACCTTTTGCGTGCGCGCAAGATCAACCCCACCGCGCATCTCGTCGGCCTCGACTGGACCACGGCCTCGCAGAAAATCCTCAATGGCATGGCGAAGAGCGGCATTGATCCGAATCTGGAAGGCCGTAACTTCGACTTCTACCATCCAGACGAAACGCTGGAGTTTTTGCCGAACAGTGTCGCCTACAGCGTCGCCGCCCTCGAGCAGGTCGGCCCCCGTCATGAGGAGTTCATCCAGTTCATGCTGCGGAAGAAACCGGAACTCGTGGTACACTTCGAGCCGATCGACGAAGTGCTGGAGAAAGACGACCTGCACGACCAGCTCTCAGTCTTGTACTCAAACAAGCGCAACTACCTCAAAGGCTATCTGCCGCGCCTCGAAGAACTCGAACGCGAAGGCAAGCTCACCATCCACCGCAAGCAGCGCGTCCACAGCGGCAGCTTCTTCATCGAAGGGCATTCGCTCATCGTCTGGTCCCCCAACCGCTAGACCCATCTCATGAGCGATTCATTCAACGTCGTTAATTTTGCCTCCGCCGATGAGCGCGAACGCCGCAAGGCGATGACCACCCTCATCGAGCAATGCCCCATCCCACCGGAGGAGCGCATGGACAACATGGGCCTCTTCCTCAGTTCCAAAACCTGGGCACGCCTCAAGTTCATGGACTTCATGTATCAGAAGATCGTGGAACTGCCCGGCGTCATCATGGAGTTCGGCACCCGCTGGGGGCAAAACATTGCCACCTTCGCCGCCCTGCGCGGCATCTACGAGCCCTTCCACCGTCATCGCAAGATCATCGCCTTCGACACCTTTGAAGGCTTCCCGCACACCGCCAATCAGGATGGCGACGGCGGCATCATGCGCCAGGGCGGCTACTCCGTCACCGACGGCTACAAGGAGTACCTCACCAAAATCATGGAGTTCCATGAGGCGGAAAATCCTCTCGGCCACATCCGCAAGTTCGAGCTCGTACAGGGTGATGTGTGCGAAACACTGCCGGTGTACCTCCAGCAACATCAGGAGACCATCGTAGCCCTGGCGTATTTCGATCTCGATCTCTACGCACCAACGAAGAAGTGCCTCGAACTGCTCAAGCCCCGCCTGACCAAGGGCAGCGTGCTAGGCTTCGACGAACTCAACGAGCACGCCACCCCCGGTGAAACGCTGGCGGTCATGGAGGCGCTGGGCCTGGGGAATATCGCGTTGCGCCGCCTGCCCTACACCTCACGCACGAGCTACTGCGTCATTGAGTAACAACCCTCCCGCGACCATGACGGACAACCTGCCGGACAGCGCCTTCACGCTCGTCGTGCCTTCGTGCGATTTCTATTCGGACACCTGGCCGTACTTCTTCCACTTCCTGTTCAAGTACTGGCCGGACATTCCCGCGCCGATCTATCTGCTGACCAATCACCTCAGCTACGACGATCCCCGTGTCCACACCATCAAGGTGGGAGACGACCACCAGTGGGGCGACAACCTGCGCGCCGCGCTGCCGCAGGTGCCGGGCGATGTCCTGCTGATGCTGCTGGATGACTTCTTCCTGAACCAGCCCGTCATCACCAAGGACGTGCAGGAGGCCGTGCAGCGCTTCCGTCAAATGAACGGTCGCTACCTCGGCATCGATCACTTCAAGAAGCAGGGCACACCCATTCCCGGCACCACCTGGCACGCCATCCTGCCCGAGCCACCCTGCGTCGGCCTCAACGCCACGATCTGGAGCGCCGCCCAGTTGCAGGCAGTCGCCAACTCGCCCGGCATGAACATCTGGCAGGCCGAAAACCGCGCCAAGCAGCTCGCACGCGAGGATCAGACCGGCCATTTCTACGTCGGCCCGGAGGGCAAGGCGCTCCTCACCTACCAGGAATCCATCAAAGGCCTCTTCTGGAAACCTTCGACGTTTGAGTTCTTCAAAAAAGAAAAAGTGCCCCGTAGCGCCACCCCGCGCCCCTGCCCACCGCAGGGCCAGGACTTCATTTCCAAATTCATCCGCAGCTGGAAAAAGCGCAGCTTCAGAAACTGGCTGCGCAAGCGCTCGGAAAAAATGGCCCGTGACGGTGGTGGTGTGGTCAAACCACTGAATGTTTAATGCGGCCTCATGACAGCGCCTAAGACTCCAGCACTAACCAGCACTTCTCACACGCTCGATGTTGACGAGCGGCGATGTAGCGCGGAATTCCGATTCCGCGACGGGTGCCACTCGGAAGCTTAATACCGCGCTACATCACGGCATACTACACGCTGTTCACAGATTCCCTGCGAGTGTGAGAAATGCGGGCTACCGGCACTGAGCCTGACTCCGATTCGCGCCCATTCGTTCCCATTCCTCTGCATTCTTGCGAAAGGCACTCCCGGAAACTCTTCCCCGCAACGCGCCTCATACCGTAGGTTGGGTGTGTTTGGCGTCGAGGGTCTTCAGACGCTCCAGCAACTACTTCGCCAAACCGCCCGACTGCGAGCGCGTTCCTACGCCACCGTGTTTGCCGTACGCCCCCAGACGGCCGGGATCAGTTTCGGAAAACGCTATAAAGCCCAAGTCGCTCTCATCTCGCCAGATTAATACCATGCCCGAAGTCCTGCCCATTCTCTACCTCGGCCCCCCGTCCGGCATCGCCGCTGTCACCACCACCCTCGGGAGCGGCTTCCAGGTGCTCTCACCTCCGACCACCCCCACTGCCGTCCTGCCGCTCCTCCCCCAGGTGCACGCCATTCTCGATGCCTCCATGAAGGTCCCCCTCCGCCAGGCCGACCTCGACACCGCCACCCACCTCAAACTCATCGCCACCGCCACCACCGGCGCCGACCACATCGACTCCAAAGCCCTGGCCGCTCGCAACATCCCTCTTCTCACGCTCAAAGGCCAGAAGCAGGTGCTCAACGAACTCACCCCCGCTGCCGAACTGAGCTGGATGCTCCTCATGGCCTGCGCCCGCCATCTGCGTGCCGCCAATCGCCACGTCGAAACCGGCCTCTGGGACCGCGAGCAATTCCCCGGCATGCTCCTCAAAGGCCGCACGCTTGGCCTCATCGGCTGCGGCCGCATCGGTGGCTGGATGGCCCGCTACGCCACCGCCTTCGGCATGCGCGTCATCGGCCATGACCCCTATCTCCCGGAAACCGAATGGCCCGCAACCATTGAGCGCACCGACCTCGATACCCTGCTCCAAAACGCCCACGCCGTCTCCATCCACGTCCATCTGAGCGATGAAACCCGCGGCCTCGTCGGTCCACGCGAGTTCGCCCTCCTGCGCCCCGGCGCCATCCTCATCAACACCTCCCGCGGTGCCATCTGCGATGAAGACGCCCTCCTGCAGGCACTCGAAACCAACCACCTCGCCGGCTACGGCACCGACGTCCTCGAAGGCGAACCCGCCATCCAGAACAGCCGCGTCTGGCAGTATGCTCAGACGCATGACAACTGCCTCATCACCCCGCACATCGGCGGCTTCAGCCCGGACGCCGTGGACATCGTGCTGAAATTTGCCGCAGGTCGCATCCGCGATTTCTTCGCTACTCAAGGCTGATTACTGGGTCAGGCAGGCAAGAGCTTCCCGTTTAGAAACCGAGACACCCTTATGCAATGGATGATCCCAATATTGACCAGTCTCGTGCCCGCGCTTTTCATCGCCATCGTGACCTCCATCCTCACGGTTCGGCTCTCTCTGCGTCGCTTCCACGCTGAGCGCTGGTGGGAATTTAAGGCCGAGGCATACTCCCGTATTGTTGAAGCGTTGCACCAACTGATGGAGTATCACGCGGCCATGAGTGAGTCCTCTATGACAGGAAATGACATTGGCGATAATCAGCAGACCGAGCTCAGCGCCAATTACCAAAAAGCTTACAGTGACCTCCGCAAAGCCACCCGAATAGGCGCTTACATTATTTCGGACAAAGTCGCTGCGGCGCTTGATGCACTTCATAAGCGCTCACACACTTGGAAACGCTCTGACCCGCCGTGGAAGCACGATGACGCTGAGTTCCAAGCATATCAGAATGCTCTAGAGGAAATTCGCCATCTCGCGAAGTTGGATTTGAAGGTTCCATGAGCCGAGGTGAGTTAAAAATGCCTATGTTGGAAAATAAAACAAGATTAAGGACTGGTGCGCGGTCGGGGGCGCTTCGCGCTCCCCTCAGCGCGCAGGCCATCGTTTTTTTCATCCTTCCGCCATGACTGTTGGGCAATTCCCGATGCGCAATTTTAAATCAATGTTCCCTCCCGACACTGAGATTAGCGCTTCCTGCCCGGTGCATGGTCATTTCAAGCCGGAATCTTTCGCGCGTCTTACCACGAGGACCTGTTAAGACGAAGCTGAAGATCTTTGAAGGTCTCACAATATCGTTCATACGTTTTTCCCAAGACAAAGCCCACCAAGTGATCGTGGCTCTTCAAGTAATTCCAAGCACCAATTTCCATCAGGAAATCGTAAGGAAGTTGAATTGACGCTTTTTTCCATCCTGCCGAGAACAGAGTGTCCCTAAAAAATTCGTAATCCAATAAGGGGGTCGCAGGATATAGTTTCCGATGGAGGAACGTCGGATAATAGTCCCAAAGAGCGCATAGGCACTTCGTGTAGAGTTCTTCGGCTGGCTGTTGTGACAACACGTCTTTTGACGCCGCCATTGCAACGACGAGATTGAGGGCATGCCACACAACAGCAGCTTCCGAAGGGTCTTTTTCGCAATCTTCAAGGACATCCTTGATGTGTGAGTGCCCCTTGTATGTTTCAGCTACAGCCATGATAGCCGTCAACGCTTCAATGGTTTGATCAGCTAGCTGCTCGCTAGTGGGCTGTCTTTTTTTAAAGGGCCAGAACATACGAACACACGATGCGTTGACGATCCTTCATGGGGCATGCACTCACAGTCAACAAATTACTTTCAGGCGAGGTACAAAGTCGGCTGTAGAATGATGCCGGGCATTTAGTTTGCTGCAAAACGCCCACGCCGTCTCCATTCACGTCCACTTGAGCGATGAAACACGCGGCCTCGTCGGCCCTCGTGAGTTCGCCCTCCTGCGTCCCGGCGTCATCCTCATCAACACCTCCCGCGGTGCCATCTGCGATGAAGACGCACTCCTGCGGGCTCTGGAAACCAACCACCTCGCCGGCTACGGCACCGACGTCCTCGAAGGCGAGCCCGCCATCCAAAACAGCCGCATCTGGCAATACGCGCAGACACACGACAACTGCCTCATCACCCCCACATCGGCGGCTTCAGCTCCGACGCCGTGAACATAGTCCTCAAATTCGCCGCCACCCGCATCCGCGATTTCTTCGCCACCCAAGGTTAAGTCCCAGCTCATGCAGAGGTCCAAAGAAGCAACAAGCAGTTTTCTAAAAGCTGGGCATCTTTTTTATTTCGGCTTCATTTGTAGCTCGTTGGCAGGACTAGTGAATTGACTATCGCCTTGATTAGCGGTTCAAGCTGCTTAACGCGAACTTCCTTCGCCTCAGGGCCGCCAGGTGTATAGCACATGAACTGGAGTGCAATAAATGCGTCCTCGTGGACGAGATAGTAAAATACACCACGAGTATCGACACTAACGTCAAGGCGCTTCGTGGTCTGCGTAAAATGAATGATGCCAAGAGGTAGTCTCTCAAGTCGCCCAGTTGTATAGCTGAGCGTCTTTCCACCATCGTCAAACATCTCCTTTGCATAAGATTCAGTAAAAAGTTCAGCGAGCTCTTGTGGAGTAGGTGTTGCAGGTAGCTTGCGAATCAGCACCATGAAAATATCAGTTCCGTGACCTCCATCAGAAATCCACTTCTGAACAATACTGGGACGATCTGCTTCCAACTGCCTCCAGCTTAACGGGTATCGGATGGTCAACTCCACGCCCTTCGCCTTCGCATGACCCTTCGAGGAAAAGGTGCCAGTATATCCAGTGGCAAACTCCAATTCAGGCGACTTCACAAACTTGGGATTCGAGGCGAGAAGCATCTCGCGGTTCGGAGAATCAAGAACGCCTTTGGCTCTCTGCTGTACAGCCTCAAGAAAGTTGATTACCATCTCTCGGGTGGCCTTGCTGTTCTGCGGTTTCAAAACCGACTCAAACTGAGCAATCAGCTTTAAGCGCGTATCTTCCCACTGTTCAGCCCCGAATGCCTTTAATCGTTCCTCAACACCCGCCTCTGCTTCCTTGAATGCGCTGTTCCACTGCATCTCAGCCAAGATGATCTGAGGCTCCAAATCCGGAAACATCTGACGAAGCTGAGTGAGGCTTTGGCGCTGAGCGTAGCAGAAGCCGAAAGTCTTAGATAAATCTTGAACGACTGTGGTCTTAACGGGGGGAGCCTGCCCGCTTGCCGGCGGAGAAATGCAGAAGTAAAGACAGACAACAATGGTTGCTGTGAAGCGGGCGTGAAGCTGGAAGAGTGCATTCATGAATATTTTCGGAAAAGCCACCACTGAACGCCGATTGCCGCGTAGCCTAACACACCTAGAACTAGCGGAGTTCTGGAATTCTTGAAATAAGACCGAATAAATGGCGGACGGAGAACGAGGATAGTTGGAAATGCCAGCAGAAAGAAAATGCGACCATCACTCATCTTGTTTCGGGGGTAATGATTTATTGCTGGTCTTATCGGACGTTGTGGTGGTGGAGTCGCCAGCACGGATTCCCTTCCAAGCTGCGCTGAGAGCAGCCATCAACACCAGCATTGGAATAGCCCCCCCTCCAGCCTTCCAACCGAGAGCAGCGCCAATACAAGCGTAGGCAATGATGATCAAGAAACATGCGATAATGGCGAGAAAGGTACGATTCATAAGAGCTATGGGCGTTCCGCTAACGTTCAAATATCCCTACCTCTGAGTGGAGGCCGGCGTCGCAGCAAGCAAAAAGTGGAATATCCATTAGAATTTCAACTCATATCCTAGTGGAATACCTGATCTAGGTTCGCATCGAGTGCCATTCATGCTAGGCATTCGGTTGATTGATTCCACTAAACGGGATCAGTCAAAATGAACAAACCACCCACTCGCACTCCCTTCATCCCACCAGCACGCCTGCCCGCCTCACGCAGCAATTCCATCACACCTCCCCAACGCCCCCACGAGACCCCTTTACAGCCCTCCCGCCCCCCATTAAGAATCGTCTTCCCCAACCTCCTCACCCTCCGACGCCCCCGCCCCCTGATCCCGCATGGCCTATGAATCCTTTGCTCAGCAGTTCGCCGCGCTTGGCGGTCGTCGCATCTTCGGCGTGCCCGGTGGCGGCCCCAGCCTGGAGCTGATCACCCAGATTGAAAACGCAGGCGGTTCCTTCATCGCCACCGGACATGAAGCAGTCGCCGCCTTGATGGCCGGTGCTCATGCCCGGCAGACAGGAAAGCCAGCCGCTTGCATCACGATCAAAGGCCCCGGCTTCATGAATCTCTCACCCGGCCTGCTGTGCAACAGCTACGAGGGTTATCCCTGCCTCTCCATCTCCGAGGCCTATCCACCGGATGAATCCACCGGCCGCAGGCACAAATGGCTGAACCATCTCGACGTGGCCTCCACCTTCCTGCGCGGCATGCATGGCTTCAGCGAAATCCATGGCGCTGTGGAGTCACTGTGGTCTGAAGCAACCCAGGAATGCCCGGGACCGGTGCACATGGATCTGGTGCCACGCAGCGAATCCGTTCGTGAAATGCCACGCAGCATGGTGAACGCCACGCAGCCCGACTGGCGCAAACAGCTCGCTGCCGCCAAATGCCCCGCCTTGCTCGTCGGCACCTGGGCCACCCGCAGTGCGTGGGGCGCACGGCTTGCCGCGCTGCAAATTCCGGTGTTCACCACCGCAGCTGCCAAAGGCGCACTCTCCGAGCACCTGCCACACTGCGCGGGCATCTGCACCGGCGATGGCAAACCGAACACGCCCGAGAAAACGCTGCTGCCCCAGGCCGATCTGCTGATCTGCCTCGGCGTGCGCAGCGGCGAGATGCTCTCCCCTTCTGCACCGCATGCGAACACCCTTTGGTTTGACGCCCCCGGCCTGCATGAGCAGCGCGTCTTCCCTGACAATGTCTTCGGCACCCGCGCCAGCGACTTGAGCGACACAGATGCCGCTGAACTCTTCGACACCTTGCAGGAAAAGTGCTGGGGCATCGAAGCCACCATCACCGCTCACGCCGTGCTGGATAACGCGATGTCGGGCTGGGACGACTCACCTCGCACCGCCATGTATGCCGTTGCAGCACGCTTGCCCGATGCAGCGCATATTGTCGACACCGGCAACTTCACCGTTTGGGCCGAGCATTTTCTTCGCGTGAAGCACTCTCTCGATCTCACCGGCACGCCCAATGGCCGCTATCTCGGCGCAGGCGTCGGTTATGCCCTCGGCACCGCCTTGGCGCGTGCGCCCAAACCTTCCGTTCTATGGATCGGCGATGGCGGCATTCGCGCCAACCTCGCAGAACTCTCCCTCGCGGTGGATCACCAATTGCCGCTGCTTGTTCTCGTCATGCGGGACGGCTACCTAGGCAGCATCCGGGGGCGTGCGCGCAAGCTGGGCTGGTCGCAGCAGCCACTGAAGCTGCCGGATCACCGCCTGCTGCGCGTGGCCGAGGCCATGGGCCTTGCCACCTGGGACGCACCCAACATGGCGACGCTTGACTCCGCCATCCAGCAATGGCAGCACGCCGGAACCCCACCCGCGCTGATCGAGTATCACCTCGCGCCGGACATTTACGTGGATATGACTGAACAGCTTCGATGAGCACCACCACCCTCCACCTTCTCGTCATTGGTCTCGGCTCCGCCGGGAAACGCCATGCCCGCAATCTCCGTGCTCTCGGTTGCACCGTGAGCGGCTTTGACCCGCGTACCGATCGCCAGGAAGAAGCGCAAGCCGAAGGCCCGTTTGTCGCCACCTTCAGCAACCTGGATGAAGCGCTGCGGACCACCGCCTTCGATGGCTTTGTCATCGCCTCACCACCCGCATTCCACATCGATCAAATCATCGCCGCTGGTGCAGGCGGCCGCTGGATCCTCTGCGAAAAGCCGCTGAGTATCGATGTCGCAAGCTGCCGCCGTCTGGAGGCCGCCGGTGCACGCGTTCTCCTCGGCTACACCTACCGCTGGTGGCCGCCCGTGGCCGAGTTCCGCCGCCGTCTGCAAAGCGGCGAAATCGGTGCCGTGCGGCACATCCGTTTCGTGATGAGCGCGCATCTGGCCGACTGGCATCCCTGGGAGCGCTATCAGGACTTCTTCATGGCAAACAAGGAACAAGGCGGCGGCGCATTGCTGGATGAAAGCCACTTCCTCGACCTGCTGCTGTGGTTTTCCGGCAAGCCCCAGTCCGTGATGGCCTCGGTCGATAAGATCTCCGATCTCGACATCAGCGCCGACGACAACGTCGATGTCATCGCCTCCTTCAGCAATGGCATGAAGGCCAATCTGCATCTCGACCTCATCGGCCGTCCGCATCAGCGCCACATCATCGCCGTGGGCGAGACTGGCACGCTGATGTGGTCCTATGAAGAGAACGCGGTGAAACTCTCGCGCACCGGTGAGTTGAAATGGGAAGACCAGATCTTCACCTGCGAGCGCAATGAGATGTTCATCGGTGCCGCCATTGAACTGCTCGACCTCATCCGTGGCATCCGCACGGCGCCCTCCTGCTCGCTCGCCGATGGCATCGCTGCGCTTGAAGTAGTGGATGCCTGCCGTCAAAGCTCCGCCAGCGGCCAGTCCATCCGTCTCGCCTCATGAAACACGGTCGTCGCATCCTCGCCGTGGTGCCGGCCCGTGCAGGCAGCAAGGGCATCCCGGACAAAAACATGCAGCAGATCGCAGGCCGGTCGCTCATCGCGCTTGTCGGCGAAGTTCTCAACTCGCCCGCATGTGACTGGATCGACCGCCGCATCATTTCGACCGACTCCGAACGCTATGCCGAAGAAGGCCGCCAACATGGTCTCGACGCTCCCTTTCTCCGCCCCCCCGAACTCAGCTCCGACACAGCTGGTGCCGTGGAAACCCTCTGCCATGCCGTCACCGAAATGGAGCGCATCGATGGCGTGACCTATGACGTGATCTTGATCGTCGAGCCCACCTGCCCCTTTCGCCAACCCGAAGATGTCAACGGCGTCATGGATCTGCTGGCCCAAACCGACGCCGGTTCCGCCGTGACCGTGAGCCGCGTGGACACCAAATTCCATCCTCACAAAGTGCTGCGCGTAAATGCCGAGGACGTCATCAGCTTCTACGCTGAAGCCGGAGCTGGCGTGAAACAGCGACAGTCCCTGGAGCCGCTCTTCTACCGCAACGGTGCCTGCTACGCGCTCAGCCGCGCTTGCCTCATGGATGAGCAGCGCATCTTCACCACCAGCACCCGCGCCCATCTGGTGGATCGCCTGCTGCTAAACATCGACGAGCCGGAAGAAATCGAACTGGCCCGCTATTATGCCGAGACACGCCACCTGCCCGTCGGCTATAAACAAGCATCTGCATGAAAAAGAAAATCGCTGTCGTCCTCGTCAATCGCGCGAACTACGCCCGCATGAAGCCCGTCATGCAGGCGCTGCAGCATGAGCCCGAGGTTGACATGCACACCATCTGCGCCGGCTCCATGCTGCTGGATCGCTACGGCAACGCGCGCAACGTGGTGGCGGCCGACGGCTTTTCCGTCGATGCCGAGGTCTATCTCCAGCTCGAAGGCTCCGTGCCCATCACCATGGTCAAATCCATCGGCCTCGCGGTGATCGAATTCGCCTCCGAATTCAACCGCATGAAGCCCGACTTCGTGCTGATGATCGGCGACCGCTACGAAGCCATGGCCGCCGCCATCGCCGCCGCGTATCAAAACATCTGCCTCATCCATCTGCAGGGCGGCGAAATCTCCGGCTCCATCGACGAGTCCACCCGCCATGCCATCACCAAGCTGGCCCACTATCACTTCCCCGCCACCCAGCGCGCGGCGGAATACATCGTCGCCATGGGTGAAGACCCGGCCACCGTCTTCCCGCTCGGCTGCCCCACCAGTGATGTGGTTCTGGCCGCATCCAACGATCTCCCGCAGGATGTCCTCGGCCGCCTCGGCGTCGGCACCTCCATTGATTTTTCCAAACCCTACCTCCTCGTTCTCTTCCACCCGGTCACCACCGACATCGGCCATCAGGAAGAGCAGATGGACGCCGTACTGGAAACCGTGCGCCGCCTGAACATCCAGACCGTCCTGCTCTGGCCAAACATCGACGCCGGCTCCGACCTCGTCTCCCAGGCCATCCGCCGCTTCCGCGAGAACCATCACGAGTTCCCGCTGCACGCGTACAAGAACCTGCCGCCGGACATCTACATCCCCCTGCTGAACCACGCCGCCTGTTGCATCGGCAACTCCTCCTCCTTCGTGCGTGAGACCTCCTTCTTTGGCACACCCGTCGTGCTCGTCGGTTCACGCCAGGACGGCCGCGAGTGGTCACCTTCGGTCGTGCGCGTGGAGCCGTTGCAGCCAGAAATCGAGGCAGCCACCAAGAATCAGCTCGCGCATGGCCGCTACGAGGCCTCAGATCTCTACGGCGGCCCAGGAGTGTCCGGCCGCATCGCCACGCAGATCGCCAAGCTCACCCCCTACGCGCAGAAGCAGCTCCACTACGTCAAACGCCAGCCTACTTCGCCCGCATGAACACCCCCTGCCCCATTTGCAGCGCCAATGAGTGGCGCAGTTGCTACCACGGCTCCATCCGCATGGGCTCCTTTGGCAAAAAGTCCCCCGAAGACCTCGACATCTGGGAATGCGGCGGCTGCGGCGCGCGCCATCTCCCACCGGTGATGGCAGACATTGAAGCCTACTACAAGTCCGGCGAATACCGCGATGACCTCAGCCAGGGCAACGCCGTCGATGCCTATTTCAAAGTCAATGACAACGACCAGCCCCACCGGCTGGACCTCATCGGGATGCATGCCCTGCGCGGCAAAAGCGTAGCCGACATCGGCTGCGGCGCAGGCCCCTTCCTCGATCTGGTCAAAGGCTTCGCCGCCAAGACCATCGCCGTTGAACCCAATCAATGCTACCACGACTCCCTTCGCCAGCGCGGCCATGAAGTCTATACCTGGGCGCAAGAGGTGCCCGCTGAAAGCACCATAGATGCCGCCGTCAGCTACAGCGTCCTCGAACACGTCGAAGACCCGCTCAAATTTCTACAAGACATCCACCGCCTCCTCAAACCTGGCGGCGCCCTAGCCCTGAGCACCCCGAATGCCGACGACTGGATGGTCGCCAACAGCCCCGACTATGCCGCCTTCTTTTACCGCAAAGTCCATCTCTGGTACTTCACCGCCACCGCCCTCCAAAAACTGGCCTCCATTGCCGGATTCGACACATGCGAAGTGACCTTCGACCACCGCTTTGACCTCTCAAACGCCATGGTCTGGATGCGCGACAAACGCCCCACCGGCAACGGCAAGATCCCCTTCGACCCCGCCCTCAACGCCGCCTGGCGCGAATCCCTGATCCGCCAGGGCGCCAGCGACTACCTCTACGCCATCCTCAAGAAGCCGTTTTAGCGTCGCGGCGCACCGGAAGCGAGATAGGCCGTCACAGCCTCACGCCACCTCTTGCAGGTCTGCCCATCGGTATGCGTCACCACGCGTCGCAGCAGACGTTGGCGCTCCTCACGGCGTTTCTCAGGATGGTTGACGCATTCTTTCAGCGCGGTGCGCAGATCTTCGTCATTGTGCACCATCCACGTAGCATCCTCCTGGATGACCGGCTGCGCATGCACATAGCGGAAAAACCGCACCACCGACAACCATGGCGGCAGCTCCAAGCCGCAGTCATAAGCCAGGTTCACCACCGGCACGTCAAAACACGCGGCATCAAGAATGATGGATGACCCGCTCGTCAGCAGCACATCGGTGTTTTTCAGCGTGGAGGCCCGTTCATAGTCTTCCTCGGCCAGCGGGATCCATGAATGGCGGCCATACGCAGCACCTTCCCCCAGCGGATACTGAATGGTGGTGTGTGGCAGCCCCTCAAACTCCTTGTACAAAGTATAAATATCCTTCGGACTCACCCGCACCAGCAAATGGCAGGGATGCTCAAACGGCTGCTCAGCAATGATGCTTTGCAGCAGTCGCACAAACGGCTGGTTGCAGCGGATGACCGCGCTGTCTCCCGTGGCGAACTGGATGATTTTCGTCTCCGGCGAAACGCCGAGCTGCTCACAGAACTTCTCGCGCGGCATCAGCTTCTCAGGCGCGAAGTAGTTCTCGAAGTAAATGACGCCGACGATAGACATGCTGTCCGCCTGCATCCCATGGCACTGCGCCATCTCCTGCTTCATCTCGGTTGACCAGACCAGCGTGAAATCAGGAACCACCGTGAGCGGCCCTTTGGAGGTGGGATTGTCCCAGCTCGCTACGGCAAGGATGAGCGGAATCTTATGCCGCCGCGCTTCCTTCAGACACTCTAGGTCGGAGGGAATCATGTTGGCAAATACCACGGCATCCGGCTTCACCTCTTCAATCAGACGCGCGAAATCGGCGTCATGGCCAAAGCGTTCCATGAAGCGGATGATCCCCTGCGAGGTGATGCCCATGCGCAGTGCCAGACGTGACAAGCCCAGCCGGAAGTCCAGGTTTTTGCGCTTTCTAGCCAGCGCCTCCACCATGCGCTTCTGCGTGAAGCTGCTGTCCGGCTGTTCGACCGTCCACAAATCCTTGGCCCAGGAAAACAACAGCGATGAGAACCAAGTGGGCTTCTTGCGCTTCAGTGCCACAATGCGCAGCCGCTCATGCTGAAACTCACGCGTCGTGGCCTCCAGATTGAAGGTGCAATACACCGTGAGGTGGGTGGTGCCGTCCGCGAGCAGTTCCTCCAGCAACCGGCTGCGAAACACATCCCGGTAAAACTGCACCGTATCGACGATTAAAATCAAGTTCATCACTCAAAGTCTTCCTGCTTCAGGAATTGCGCGGCCTTGACGGCATGCTTCAGCTTTTTGCCAATCACCGTTGTCGCATCTACCACCGTGATGCCGTGCCCCGGCTTGCGGCAGGAAAGATTCTCGCGTGTGATCACCGTGCCTGCGGGGAGATCTTCCGCAGCCACCAGACTCTGGCCAAACATGCGGCGCAGCGGCTCCAGTGCCTCCGCCACCGAGTCCTTGGGAATAGGATTGGCCTTCATCGTTTCGATGCTGCGAACCCCCGTTACCATCTGCTTAAACTCATCCGTGGTGAGCGAGGCGGAAACATCCGGCCCAAACATCTCGCGGCTGAAAGTGACATGAACCTCAATCAACTTCGCTCCCAGCGTGACCGCCGCGAGAGAAGGATACGGCGTGCCCGAGTGATCCGACAAGCCCACCGGGCAGCCGTAGCGTTCCGCCAATTCGGTGATCTGATTGAGCCCGATTTTCTCTGGCGGGCAAGGGTAAGACGTCGTGCACTGAAACACGGCCACAGGAGATTTTGCCGCCTGCAGCAGAGCGACCGTTGCATCCATCTCCTGCAGATAACTCATGCCACTGGAAACGAGCACCGGTTTGCCAGTGGCAATCATGGCATCCAGAAAAAGCCGGTTGGTCACTTCACCGGAAGCGACCTTCCATGCCGACATGCCGAGACGTTCCAGCAGACGAATGGCAGCGAGTGAAAACGGCGAGCTCAAAAACACCAGCCCCTTTTCCTCGGCATGCTGCTTGAGTTCCAGCCACTGCGGCTCGGTGAACTCCATGCGCCTCCAATAGTCATAGCGCGTGGCGTCCTGCTTGCTAAATTTCACCCGCCAGGTGTCCAGCTCCGAGCTTTCCTCCGCCGCGATGTGCGTCTGAAATTTCACCGCATCGGCCCCAGTCTCCGCTACGGCATCGATGTAAGCATGCGCGGACCCAAGACTACCATCGTGCGCCTGCGCGACTTCGGCGATGATGAAGCATGGCGCAGCAGGGTTCTGCCACAGATCCTGGATGTCGCGGAGATGGGACATAGGGCCTAGCTCGCCGCTTGTCCTGCCTTGTTGACCTGCTTGTAAAACTCCAGCGTCTGGCGCAGCCCTTCCTCCCAGCCCACCTTCACCTCATAGTTCAGCCCGGCACGAGCGGCGCTGATGTCCGCCAGCGAGTGCAGGACATCTCCGACACGTGCCGGTTCAAAGCGTGGCTGAAGCTGCTGACCACTCAGTTGATTGATGTCCTTCACCAGACGGATCAAATCGACGGAATGCCCTGCGGCCACGTTGAAGACCTTGCCCGCTGCCTTCTCTGCAGGTGCCTCGGCGGCCAGCAGATTCGCGGAGACAGCATTGTCCACAAAGGTGAAGTCACGCGCCTGACTGCCGTCACCAAAGATGACCGGTGCCTTGCCTTCCAGCATGAAGGTGCAGAACTTTGCGATCACTCCGGAATAGGGTGAATCAAAAGCCTGCCGTGGACCGAAGATGTTGAAGTAACGCAGCGCGACGGCCTCAAAACCATAGAGCTGATGGAAGAGCTGGCAGTAACGTTCGCCACCGTACTTTTGCAGCGCGTAGGGAGACAGCGGCTGCACTGGCAGTCCTTCATGCTTGGCAGGCACATCCGCATTGCCGTAGATCGAGGACGATGAAGCAAACATCAGGCGCTTTACCCCGGCGTCCCGCGCAGCCACCAGCACATTCAACGTACCGTCGAGGTTGTTCTCATTGCTCTCCAGCGGCGCGGCGACGGAGCGCGGCACCGAGGGGAGTGCGCCCTGGTGAAACACCCAGTCAATGCCCGGCATCAGCTTGGCCAGCAGCGCCTGATCGCGGATGTCTCCCTCCACGAGGTCGATCTTGTCCCCCGGTTTTTTCCAATCGAGGTTGGCGGGATTGCCGAGCGAAAGATTGTCCAGCACAATGACCTCGGCCCCTCTGCGGCAGAGCTCCTCGGAAATGTGGGAACCGATAAAACCTGCACCACCTGTGACGAGAGCCCTCATGCTTTAAAGTAGTTCGGTCTGCCTTTCATCAAAGCACTGAGCGCATTGCGCGAATCCACCACCAGTCGCGAGTGTTCAGCGATGAGTGCTGCGTCCACCGCCTTGTGATTTGTAGCCACCAGCACCAGATCGTAATCTGCAAGCATTCCTGCCGCGAGAGTAACGCTCTGCCGTCCGGCAAAATGGGCATGCTCACGCGAGGGCCGGATCACCGGCACATGCGGATCGTGGTAGTCCACTTCCGCACCCTGCTGTTCCAGCAGATCCCACAACACATAGGCCGGGCTTTCACGATCATCATCCACGTTGGACTTGTAGGCGATGCCGATCATGAGGATGCGGCTGTCGCGTATGGTCAGGTGCAGCGAGGCCAGCGCCTCTCCCACACGCTTGATCACGTAGGCCGGCATTGCGGTGTTCACCTCGCCGGCGAGTTCGATGAAACGCGTCTCCTGGCCGTACTCGCGTGCCTTCCAAGTCAGATAAAAGGGGTCAATCGGGATGCAGTGGCCGCCGAGTCCCGGCCCGGGATAGAACGGCATGAAGCCAAACGGCTTCGTCTTCGCCGCTTCGATGACGTCCCAGATGTCGATGCCCATCGCGGCATAGACGACCTTGAGTTCGTTCACCATGGCGATGTTCACCGCGCGGAAGATGTTTTCCGTCAATTTCACCGCCTCCGCCACTCGGCAGGACTCCACCGGCACCATCGTCTTGATCGCCCGGCCATATACGCTCAGGGCATGCTGCAGGCATTCCGGCGTGTAGCCACCTACGATCTTCGGAATCACGGCCACATCACTCTGCGGATTCCCGGGGTCTTCACGCTCTGGCGAGAAAGCGAGATGGAAATCCACTCCCGCTTTCAGGTTGGAGCCCGCTTCCAGCACCTCACGCAGTTCCGTGTCCGTCGTCCCTGGATAAGTCGTGGACTCCAACACCACCAGCTGTCCAGCCTGGAGGTGAGGTGCGATGGCACGCCCGGTGCTGAGCACATAGGTGAGGTCAGGCTCGCGGTGTTTCGCCAGCGGCGTTGGAACGCAGATGATGACGGCCTCGCATTCGCTTACCCGTGCGAAGTCCGTGGTGGCTGAAAAGCGCCCCGCATCGCACTGCGCACGCACCGAGTCTCCAGGGATGTGCAGAATGTAGCTTTCGCCTGCGGCCAAGGATTTGATTTTGGCGGGATCGATGTCGAATCCCAGCACGGTGCTGCCTGTCCGGGCAAACTGGAGGCTCAATGGCAGGCCCACATAGCCCAAGCCAATGATGCCGATGGTGGATGACGTCATGTAGAAAGTCGGAGGTGTGAAAAAATGGATATGACGGCAAGGCAGGAGGCTTGCCAGAACTTTTTTCCAAAAAGGAACATCGCCTATTAAAAAAAAGAACATCGCCTATTAATGAAGCGCCTGCCATGACGACAAATGGCATTGATTTTCTAGTCACAATTTTCTAGAATGAACAAATCACAAAGCGTGGGCAAAATAGAGCAGCGGCCACCATTACAATACAACAGTATTGATTTTCTAATGAGAATACCTTAGAAAATGACAATAAATTCATTTTATTTGTCGGTTTCTTGCCATCTGGCCCTTTCTCAAAACAGCTTTTCTTCAATCATCACTCATGAATGAAACTCAATCTCAACAATGGCGCATCCTCCATTCCGAAGCTTCCCTCGGCTGGGGCGGCCAGGAGCATCGGGTCATGGCGGAGCTGCTCGGCTTCAAACGTCGCGGCTGCTCGGTGTCACTGATCGCGCACCCAGAGAGCCAGATCATGGCGCGGGCGCGCGCAGCGGGAATCAAGACCCACGCCTGCACTTTTGACCGCAGGCTTCTGCCGCTGCAGGTCCTGCGCCTGGCATTCTGGCTCAGGCGTGAGCGCGTTCAGATCGTCAACACACACAGTTCCCGTGACGGCTGGGTGGTCGGCATGGCGGCGCGGCTGGCACGCATTCCCATGCTGCTGCGCACCCGCCACATTGATGTGATCGACCGCAGCCCGAAAATTAGCAGGTTCAAATTCACCCTGCTGGCGGACCACGCACTGACGACCAGCCGGAAAATCACGCATTACATACGGGACAAGTTCAAGCTGCCTGAAGACCGCGCTACCACGCTGCCCACCGGCATTGATGTGGACCACTTCCGCCCCGAGGGACCTCAGGCAGTGCTGCCGGTGATCAAAGGTGCAGACGCGCCTCCGGTCATTGGCATGGTTTCGGTGCTGCGTTCATGGAAGGGCCATGACGTGTTCTTTGAGGCGATCCGCCTGCTGCGCGAGTCAGGCCGTCATTTCCAATACGTGGTCGTCGGCGGTGGCGCTCCCATCGAAAACTACACAGCCAAGGCGCAAAACCATGGCGTGGGGGACTGCGTGCAGTTCACCGGGCATCGCGAGGACATTGCAGACGTGCTGCGCTCACTCGATGTGCTGTGCATTCCTTCCATCAAACACGAAGGCGTGCCACAGATCGGCCTTCAGGCACTCGCCTGCGGCACAGCGGTGGTCGGCAGCGACTGCGGCGGCATTCCCGAAATCATTCTTGATGGCAGCACCGGTCGCATTTTCCCAAACGGAAACCCCGCCGCCATGGCCGCAAGCATTGCGGCAGCCGTCGATGAACAGGAACAGACACGGCTGATGTGCCGTGACGGGCGCACCCAAGTTGAAAACGAACACAGCCTGGATGCCATGCTGGACCGCCTTGATGTGATCTACACGCGTCACCTCCACCGCCCGGCCCCATGCCAGCAGCCCCATCCCTCCGCTCCTGAATATTTAATGCTGCTTGCCGCTAAAAAAGAGGTTTAGTTCCGCGCTGCCTGGCAATAGAGCAGCCCTGACTGAATGGCTGACTCCACCCCCCCCGCACGCAAATGGCGCATCGCCCACTCTGAAGCCTCTCTCGGCTGGGGCGGGCAGGAGCACCGCATCCTGGCAGAACTGAACGGCTTCCGCAGCCGTGGCAGTGACGTCTGGCTGGTCGCTCCGCCAGACAGCCAGCTCTACCAGCGTGCAGAGCAAGCGGGCATACCGGTGAAGGCCCAGCGCTTCAAGCAGCGCGCCCTGCTGCCGCTTCATGTACTGCGGATGGCATGGTGGCTGAGGCGCCACCGCATCGAAATCGTCAATCCCCACAGCTCGCGTGACAGCTGGATGCTGACCCTGGCGGCACGCATCGCACGGGTGCCGCTGATCATCCGCAGCCGCCACTTCGACGTGCCTATTCCCAACAAGTCGCTCAGCCGCCTGATGTACAAGGAGTGGAGCCACCACATCATCACCACGAGCCCGAAGATCACCGACACGCTGATTGCGACGTTTGGCCTGGCGCCGGAGGAAGTCACCACGATTCCTACCGGCGTGGATCTGCAGCGTTTCCGCCCTGATGGGCCGTGCGCCGCATTGCCGCTCCCCGCGCTGCCTGCGGGCACGCCGCTTGTCGGCATGGTGACGGTCATTCGTTATGCGAAGGGGGCACAGATTCTCGCCGCCGCCGCCGACCTGCTGCGCGGGCAGGGCCTGCGCATTCACTGCGTCATCGTCGGGGACGGGCCCTGGCGTACGCACCTGGAGGCGGCTATCCAGGATCTCGGCGTGCAGGATCTGTTCACCCTCACGGGACACCGTGAGGATGTGCCGGACCTCATGCGTGCGTTTGACATCGTCGCCATCCCATCCTTTCACGAAGCCATCCCGCAGTCAGGACTTCAGGCTCTGGCTAGCGGCGTGCCCGTGGTGGCCAGCAATGTAGGCGGCATCCCAAGCATCATTAAAGACGGGGAAACCGGCCGCTTGGTCCCCATGCAGGACCCCGCCGCTCTGGCGAGTGCCATCCGCGAGACGCTGGAGCAGCGCGAAAAAAACCAGGCCATGTGCGCCGAAGGCCGCCGCTTCATCGAGCGCGAGCACAGCTTGGAAAACATGCTGGACCGCCTGGAAGCGATCTATCACCGGCATCTTGGGTGATGACTTCCCAGTTGTGCGAACGATGACGATGCGGCACTGAATGGTTTCCAGCCATTCCATGCCAGCCCCTCTTCCTCCAGCCAAAATCAATCTTGCCGATCCTCACCTCCGTGCGGTGGTTATGGATACTCTCAAGGCCATCTGGAAGTACGTTCTCCCCTATCGCGGCCGCTTCATCCTGAGCACCGTGCTGGGCATCCTCAGCGGTCTGTTCTCTGGGGTCATGATCATCGGCTTTCAGCTCATTTTCTCGCTCGTGCTCAAGGGCAAGACCACCACACTGGGGGAGGGCATCGAGCTCCCTCTGATCGGCGAAATCAACCCGGCTGCGCTTCTCGGTGTCGCTGGGGACACGCCTGTGGGCATCACCGGTGTCGCCATCGCCTGCACCTTCATCCCGGTGCTCATCTTCATGCGCGGCTTCCTGGGTTATCTCTCCAGCTACATGCAGGCATGGGTCACCAGCAAAGTGGTGTACCAGATCCGCAACGATGCCTTCCGCAGCATCATGCGGCAGTCACCAGGCTATTTTAACAACGCCCGCACCGGAGAGCTGATGCAGACCGTCATCAGCCAGACTGGCGTGGTGCAGCGCAATGCCATGATGCTCATCCAAACAGTGGTGCAGCGCCCGGTGACCATCATCGCCATTCTCGTGCCTCTCTTCGCCAGCGATTGGATCTTCACGCTCATGTCGCTGGTCATCTTCCCCGCCTGCCTTTATCCCATCCTTCGGCTGGGCAAGCGCGTCCGCAAAGTGGGCGCGAAGGAGGAGTATGACTCCCGCGCGCTCATGGCCTCCATGCAGGAATCGTTTGCCGGCATCCGGCTGGTGAAAGCCTACGCCCGGGAAGATCACGAGATGCAGCGCTTTGACCACTCCAACGCCAGCATGACCACCAACATGGTGCGCTGGGCCAAGGCGCTGGAACTCATCGGCCCCATCGTGGAAACGGTGGCCTCGTTTGGCATTGCCGCAGGGCTGGTCTATGCCTGGCATCGCGGCATCGAAGCGCAGAAGTTCTTTGTCCTGGTGATGGCGCTCACGCAGATCTATCCGCCGCTGAAGGAACTCAGCCGCGTGCAGCTCTTCCTGCAAAAGACCACCATCGCCGCCGGCATGGTCTTTGAAATTCTTAACCGCACTCCGGACATCCAGGATGCGCCGAACGCCGAGAGCATCGGCAGAACCTCCGGCGCGGTGTCCTTCAAGAACATCACCCTATACTATCGCGACAAAGACGACGTCAAAAAAGATATTCCCGCAGTCAAGGGCATCGACCTGCAGCTCGACCCTGGCAAATTTTACGCCCTCGTCGGCCGCAGCGGTGCGGGCAAGAGCACGCTCTTCTCCCTGCTGCTGCGCTTTTATGATCCTGATGAAGGCGCGGTTTTGCTCGATGGAAAAGACATCCGCCTCTGCACGCAAAATTCACTGCGCGCCAACATCGGCATCGTCAGTCAGGACACCTTCCTGTTTCATGACACCATTCGTGAAAACATCCGCTATGGCCGTCTCGATGCCACCGAGGCGGAGATCATCGCTGCGGCGAAAAAAGCCCATGCCCACGAGTTCATTGAGCAGATCAGCCAGGGCTATGACGCCGTTGTGGGTGAAGGCGGCTGCAATCTCTCCGGCGGCCAGAAGCAGCGCATCTCCATCGCCCGCGCTGTATTGCGTGACGCCCCCATTTTGCTGCTGGATGAGGCTTACTCCGCGCTGGACACCGAGAGCGAAAAAATCGTGCAGGACGCCATCCACACGCTTTCTACCGGCAAAACGGTGGTCGCCATCGCCCACCGACTTTCGACCATTCTCGAGGCTGATCAAATCATCGTCATGGATCAGGGCCGCATCCTTGACCGGGGTCCGCATGCGGAACTGCTGAGCCGCAATCCAGTTTACCAAAATCTCTACAACCTGCAGTACAGCTCCGAAGAACAGCGACAGGCCTGACCTCAGGCCGCTTTGACCGACTTCGTGATGATCGTGCGACCCAGCAGCATGTCGATGCTGTTCATCTCGCGGACCAGCGGCTCATTGGCTTCATCCAATGTTTTGACGCGGTGCCGCTCCTTGTACATGGCCCTGCCGCCCATCAGCTTGATCAGCGGATATAGAAAAATCAGCTTCGCCATGCCCGAGCGCTGCCGGTGATCGATGTGAAATGACACATCTATAAAGCCAGCATCCAGCAACGAATGCGCCACATAAAACCATGACACCGGGTTGATATGACCTCCGGCGGAATTCAGCGCGCTGTTTTTCACCGGCAGCGGGCCAAACAGGTTCCAAAAGCCAAACCAGAGAAACCGCAGGCGCGAATTCAGATTCAGGATGTTCGGCGTGCTGAGAATGCAGACACCCCCGGGCTTCAGTACGCGATAAATTTCCCGCAGCACCTGCCGATAATCTTCCAGATGTTCGATCACCTCGGTGGCAGTGACCACATCAAAAGTGGCATCGCCATAAGGTAGCGGCTCGTTGTTGAGATTGGCGATGTCCACTTTCTGATCAGGCAGTTTCATCAATGCATCGGTGTAATCGCAGACGCTTGACTGCACCTTCAGCGCCGCCCTCATTCGCTTGATCAGCCCGCCGTGCCCCGCGCCGATGTCCAGATGACGTGTCCAGTTCTGACAGCCGGGCTCAGCCAGTACAAGTTCCAAAGCTTTTTTGTGAATACGATCAATGGCCATGAGAAACGGCTGCTTATCGAGTGAGTGTTTAGGGGCAACCAATTTCTTGTTTTGTCATATCTCCGCCACACCAAATAGGCAATGCGCTCAGCAGAAGCTTGATCTGCTACGCGTGAAGGCCGAAGAGAACTCCAGCATGATTCAAATTTTCACCCTCGCATCTGCCTCCATCCCGCCGCTGTTTGCGCTGCTGGCGCTGATGCTTGCCGGCGTCGTGCTGGTGTCTTTGCTTCTGCTGAAGCTGCGGCAGTCGATGCTGGCAGGCTATTTCATCTGCGGTGTGCTGATTGCTAATTCGGGCATTCTGGCGCTGCTCGGCGGGGGTGAATCCCATGAGCAGGTCTCGCAGATGGCGGAGTTCGGCGTCGTGCTGCTCATGTTCACCCTGGGGCTGGAGTTCTCCTTGGGTGAGCTGCGTTTCCTGCGGCGGCTCGCTTTCGTCGGCGGTGGCTGGCAAATGGCGCTCTGCATAGCCGTGGTCGCCGCTGCATCGGCCGCGCTGCATTCCACTTCCTGGCAGGGAGCCGTCCTACTGGCCGTCGCTCTCGCCATGAGTTCGACGGCGGTCAGCTTGAAGAGCTTTCAAGACCTCGGTCTGGAAGCCAGCCCCGGCGCGCGCATGTCTCTGGCTGTGGCGATTTTTCAGGACCTCTTCATCATCGTTTTCTTTCTGTTCCTGCCTCTCCTGCTCCCACATGAAGGCGCAGCCACCGCGCTGCTGCCACGGCTTGGCTCGCTGGCGCTTCGCGGCGGTGCTTTCGTTATTTTGGCCGGAGTGGCCGCGCGCTGGGTCATCCCATGGCTGCTGAATGCAGTGACGCGTACACGCAGCCGTGAGCTCTTCACGCTCTCCGTCATCGGCAGCTGCGTCGGCCTCGCATTCGTCGGTGGCTTGCTGGGGCTGGGGCTCGCACTCGGCGCCTTCGTCGCCGGCCTCGCCGTCAGCGAATCCATCTTCAAACACCGCATCCTGGCAGATGTGATGCCGCTCAAGGATCTCTTCCTCACGCTGTTCTTTGTCTCCGTCGGTCTCATGATCGACATCAAGGCCGCCATGGTCCTGTGGCTGCCCATTTGCCTGCTCACCGCTGCGCTCATGCTCGTCAAAGCGGGTCTCATCACCGCCATCGCACGTCGTCTCGGCCTCGCTCATAAGCAGGCGCTCATGGCAGGCATCGGCCTGTGCAGCGCGGGGGAGTTTTCACTCGTGCTGCTGCAGAATGCCAGCAGCGCCCACCTCTGGAGCAATGCCACCCAGCAGACCCTCCTCTCCGCGAGTGCGCTTTCCATGGGTCTGCTCCCTGCCCTGCTGAAATTCGGCATCCCTCTGGGCGACTGGCTCGTGAAACACGGCTGGGGGCGGGGCAAGCAGGTCAAAGTCGATGCTGGCAATCTGCGCCAGCGCATCAGCGGCCTTACCGACCACGCCATCATCTGCGGCTATGGCCCCGTGGGTGAAAAGCTCAACCGGGCGCTGGTCGACTCCGGCGTACGCACCCTTGTGGTCGAGCTGAATGCGGAAACCGTGCAAAAGCTCAAACGCCAGGGCCAGGCCGTGCTCTTTGCCGATGCCAGCCACGAGGAAACCTGGGAACTCACCCTGCTGAAACACGCCCGCATGGTCGCCCTGACCTTTCCCGATGCCACGGTCAACGCCCAGGCCCTCGCCATGATCCGCGAGCACCGCCCCGACATCTCCGTACTCGCCCGCGCACGCTTCAGCTCCGATGTGGAACGCCTGAAGCGCCTCGGTGCCACACAAGTCGTGAACGACGAGACCGAGGCCAGCCGCGCCATGGAAGACGCGGCCATCACTTTGCAGGGAGCTTGAGCATCATTTGCGCAGGTGTCCCGCCTGCCTAGTCTGAGCCCAAATGTCCCAACGCCTCTTCCTCCTCGACGGCTTCGCACTGCTTTACCGCGCACACTTTGCTTTCATCAAGGCTCCCATCCGCACCAGCGATGGCCTGAACACCTCCGCGCTCTACGGCTTCTCCAACACGCTGCTGGACATCATCAAGAATCAGCAGCCCACGCATCTCGCTGTGGCATTGGACAACTCCGCGCCCACCCCACGCCATGAGATGTTCCCTGCTTACAAGGCACAGCGCGAGGAAATGCCGGAGGACATCAGCATGGCGATCCCCCAGATCAAGCGCCTCATGGAGGCCATGAACGTACCCATCCTCGTACGCGATGGCTACGAGGCTGACGACATCATCGGCATCATGGCCAAACGCGCCGAAAAAGAAGGCATCGAAACCTTCATGGTCACGCCGGACAAAGACTTCGGCCAGCTCGTCTCCGAGCATGTCAAAATCTACAAACCAGGCCGCTCCGGTGCTGACGTGGAAATCCTCGGCGTGAAGGAAATCTGCGAACGCTGGGGCATTGAGCGCCCCGAGCAGGTCATCGACATCCTCGGACTCATGGGTGATGCCGTCGATAACATTCCCGGCGTCAAAGGCTTCGGTGAAAAAACCGCCACCGCGCTCATCCAGCAGTTTGGCAGCATCGAAAATCTGCTCGCCAACATCGACCAGCTCAAAGGCAAGCAGAAGGAGAAACTCGAAGCCAGCAGGGAGGATGCGCTGCTCTCCAAGAAGCTCGCCACCATTTTCCATGACGCGCCTTATGACGCGCAAGTGGCAGACCTCATCATCAAGCCCCACAACGATGAAGCGCTGAAAGCTCTCTTCACCGAGTTTGAATTCAATGCCCTTGGTCGCCGCCTTTACGGTGATGAGTTCAAAGCGGGTCGCGGTCGAAAAATGGACCAGGCTGCCAGTCCATCGCCAGCCGCTGACGCTGCCCAGGAAGATCTCTTCGCAGCCGCTCCTGCTCCCGCCAAGCTCAGCACCATCGCCGATACGCCGCACGCCTATCATCTCGTGCAGTCCGCCGACGAGCGCCAGAAACTTATCGCCCAGCTCGCCACACTGAAGTCCTTCTGCTTCGATCTCGAAACCACCGGCCTCGACCCACGCGACACAGAAATTGTCGGCATCGCCTTTTCATGGCAGGCACAGGAAGGCTGGTTTGTACACTTCCCACGCGAGAAAGCTGCCGCGAAGTCTGTGCTGGAAGAATTCCGCGCCTTGCTCACGCTCGAAGGCGTCGAGAAGATCGGCCACAATCTTAAGTTCGACCTCAGTGTGCTGCTCGCGCATGGCATCGAAGTTCGCGGCCCCTTCTTTGACTCCATGCTCGCGCATTCGCTCATTGATCCGGAGCAGCGCCACGGCATGGATTACCTCGCGGAATCGTATCTGCACTACACCCCCGTGCCGATCACCAGTCTCATCGGCACCGAGAAAAACGATCTCTTCAGTCAGGCTACCATGGCCGATGTCGCTGCGGAAGACGCCCGCAAGGTGGCCGACTACGCCGCTGAAGATGCCGATGTGACGTGGCAGCTTGCCGCAAAGATGCGCCTCGAATTGAAGGAGCAGCAATACGTCTATGACACGGTTGAATGCCCCCTGCTGCCTGTGCTCACGAAGATGGAAAACTTCGGCGTGAAGATCGACGTGCAGGCGCTGCGCGAATACGGCGTCGAACTCGACCGAAAAGCTGCTGAACTGCAAAAGCGCATTCAAGAAAACGCAGGCGGCCCCTTCAATCTCAACAGCCCCAAACAACTCGGCGAAGTACTGTTTGAACGCCTCAAGCTCACCGACAAGCCGAAGAAAACCGCCACGGGCCAGTATCAGACGAATGAGCAGGTCCTGCAGTCCCTCATGGGACTGCACCCCATCATTCAGGACATTCTCGACTATCGCGAAGTCACCAAGCTCAACAACACCTACGTCGAAGCGCTGCCACATGCCGTTTCAAAGGTCACAGGCCGCGTGCATACCACCTTCCATCAGCTCATGGCCGCCACCGGCCGCATGGCATCGAGCAATCCGAATCTGCAAAACATCCCCATCCGCAGCGATCTTGGCCGCGAGATCCGCAAAGCCTTCGTGCCCGGCTTCGACGGCTGGGTGCTGATGAGCGCCGACTACTCGCAGATCGAACTCCGCGTCATGGCCGCCCTCAGCGGTGACGCGGCCATGATCGAAGCCTTTGCCAACAATCTCGACATTCATCAGGCCACCGCCGCCCGCGTCTATGGCGTGGAACTCGACGGCGTGCTGCCCGAGATGCGCCGCACGGCCAAGATGGTCAACTTCGGCATCATCTACGGCATCTCCGCCTTCGGCCTGAGCCAGCGTCTCGGCATTCCACGCGGTGAAGCAGCCACCATCATCGAGAACTATTTCAAGCAGTTCCCCGGCGTGAAGCGCTTCATGGAGCAGATCATCGTCGAAGCCAAAGAAAACGGTTATACAAAAACCCTTACCGGCCGCCGCCGCACCATCCGCGACATCACCAGCGGCAACGCCACCGTGCGCGGTTCCGCCGAGCGCGTCGCCATGAACACCCCCATCCAGGGCACCGCCGCCGACATGATCAAGCTCGCGATGATCCACGTCGATGCCGCCCTGACCAAAGCCGGCCTGCAAACCCGCATGCTGCTGCAAGTTCACGATGAACTGCTCTTCGAAATGCCTGAGAGCGAAGTTGAGCAGGCCCGCGCCATCATTCTCGATGCTATGAGGAATGCTCTGCCCCTCGAAGGCGTGCCGGTGGAAGTCCAAGCAGGCACCGGCTTGAACTGGCTGCAGGCGCATTGACCAGCTTCCTTAAACTTGATGCTGGCGGTTTCAGAAGCTACGTATCCGCATGCAACCGCAGCTCGCCATGAAAGCTGATGCCGCCCAGATGCTGGAGCGGTTGCGGAGAATTTCAGCTGCAGGCGGGCTGGATACGCCGCAGCGGCTGGCGCGACTGGTGGCGCGGGTCCTGGTGAGCCAGAGGCTGAAACAGCGCCGGAAATGGTGCCATGTGGCACGCGTCGTAGCAGCCGACCCCTGTGTCGAAGACAGGCTCGTCCGGCAGGCCATGCGCTGGCTGTCGATTCAACCAGGAAAAACCAAGATTTCCTGATGAACTGGGCCGTGCCACAGCCGAACTGGTCGTGTCCTGCCGGACATGTTCTGGATGCTTTTTTTGCGGGACTGCATGCAGAACTGCCGGATTTCGCGGAGCCACTGACTCTGTTTGGTTCCGTTCCCATCCAGCTCTGCCTGGATGACTCCTTCACGAGCGCCGACGCGGACATCATGGTTTCGAGTGATCCAGCCCGACTGCGCACAGTGGCGCGGAAACTGGAACTGACAGCAGGTGGCACGCTGCGCCCCGTTTTCGGCCTGCAATTGTGTCCCCGTCATTTCTTCCGCACCACCGCGCACTACCTCCAGCGTGCCCATGTAGAAATGCGGCACGGCATCAAAGTCATCATACCGCATGTGCGCGACGTGCTCATCGGCAAGCTGCATCGGTCCCGCACACCGGAACAAGAGAACCTTGCCCCCAAAGACCTGCGGGCATTTCAGCGCGTGCGCCAGCTCTGCGACGGACATCCGAATGAAGACGACTTGATCGAGGACTTGCTGGACTGCGCGCCTTACTTCCGCCTGCCAGACCATGATGATGTGAACTATTTCCGTCTGAATGTCGCAGATCTATGGACCAGCCTTTTCGGACACACCCTGGATGTGGAGGAACGCATCCTCCAGCCACTGCGTGCCATGGAAAACGAAGCCAGAAATTCGGGCGAAAGACCGATCTCTCAAATGCTGGATGATCTGCATCCTACACGAGACTGATGCTTGAATTGTAGCCTCCAGAGTCTTTCTTCTCTCCATGGCGTGGCGACCTGACAAATGCATCACCCACGGTGAAATCGAAGACTCCGATCACCATCCGGCATTTCACTCTACTCCCCGCTCTTCGGATCAAACGCATCCCGCAGACCGTCGCCGAGAAAATTGAGAGCGAGGAGGCTGGCGGCCATGAGCACGGCGGGGAAAACGAGCAGCCACCATTTGCTTTCCAGCGGATTGATCACCTGCGCGCCGTCCTTGAGCAATGAGCCCCAGCTTGCAGCAGGGTCTTCGATGCCGAGGCCGAGGAAGCTCAGAAACGACTCGTCAAGAATGACGGCAGGAATGGTGAGCGTGAGGTAGGTGAGGATGATGGTGCTCAGGTTCGGCAGCAGGTGCCTGCGCAGCACGCCCCAGGAACTTTGCCCCATCGCAAGCGAGGCCGTGACGAAGGTCATCTCCCGCAGCACCAGCACCTGGCCGCGCACGATGCGCGCCATGGTGAGCCATTCGACCAGGCCGAGAGAGACGATCATCACCAGCACCTTGGAGTAGGCCTTGACTTCGCTGATGTTTTTTGCCAGTTCGGTCCAGCTGCGCGCCTGTGCGGCAAGACGCCAGCCATCGATCCATCCCTTCACATAATCATCGAGCGCGGCGATGAGGATCATGATGAACAGGATGCGCGGCACGGACTGGATCACCTCGACCGTGCGCATCATCACGCTATCCACGCGCCCGCCTGCGTAACCGCTGATCATGCCGTAGAGCGTGCCAATGATGAGACTGATGAACGCGCCTGCCAAGCCCACGCCGAGCGACACACGAGCGCCTGAGAGCAGGCGGTAGAGCATGTCCTGGCCGTTGACATCGGTCCCCAAAAAGTGCGCCGACGAGGGGGCCACAAACGATTCACTGCTGGTGAGCTTCAGCGCCTCCGGCAGCAGCCCTGGCACGACAATGGCGATGAGTGACAACCCCAAAAGGAAGCAGAGTGCAATGACTGCCGCGCGATTGCGTTTCAATATCTGCCACCCGTCCGGCCGCGCGATGGATGCTGGAGCGGCGGCCTCATGCATAGAGTTTGATGCGTTTGTCCAGCAGCGTGTAGATCACGTCCACGAACAGGTTGAAGAGCACAAGCAGCACACAGTAAACAATAACTGCACCGCAGAGCACAAACACATCGCGGTTCTGAATCGAGTTCACGAAGATCATGCCTGCTCCGGAGATGTTGAACACGCTTTCGACAATCATTGAACCGGTGAGCAGGTTCGCCGCGAGCGGCCCCAGGAAGGTGATGACGGGCAGAATCGCCACTTTGACCGCATGCCTGGCCACCGCCTGCGTTTCGGTCAGGCCTTTGGCCCGCGCGGTGCGCATAAAATCGCTCTTCAGCACATCCAGCAGACTGTTGCGCATCAAGCGGGCAACGTAGGCGATGTAAGGCGCGGCGAGGCAGATCGCGGGCAGGATCATCTGCGACACGGTACCCCAGCCGCCCACCGGCAACCAGCCGAGCCACAGTGCGAAGCAGGCGATCAAGAACGGCCCGCTGATAAAGGAAGGAATCGAAATGGACAGCAGAGCCCCAAACATGGCCACGCGGTCAATCCAGGTATCCTTCTTCATGGCCGCCAGACTTCCAAGCAGGACGCCGCTACAACTCGCGATAACGAACGCCAGCCCCCCCAGCATAAAGGAATTGGGCAGTTTTTGCTGCAGCAACTCGGAGACGCGCCAGTCCCGGTATTTGGTGGACACCCCCAGATCCAAGTGAACAATGGCTGACACATAGGCCGTGTATTGAGCCCAGGTGGAGCCATCGAGATGGTAGCGGGCCAGCTTCGCTTTCATCACCTGATCACTCACCACTTTGTCCGTGTCAAAGGGCCCGCCCGGCGTGATCCGCGCGAGCACAAACGTGATCGAGATCACGCAGAAGATCACGATCACGCTGCTGAAGGCGCGGCGCAGGAGAAACGGAAGCATTGCGGAGATGTCGAATGCCTAAGGTGGAATGTCGAACTCTCAATCACGCCAGCCACCAGGCAAAGCTGCCGCTGGGGAGGGGCAAGACACCGGTCGCGCCACGGAGCTGCATCTCGCCATGCTCCACTTTGCCGCTGTTCCGGCCAAACTGCTGCTGGAGCAGGTGGTGGAGTGAAATAGGCGTCAGCTCCGGCGTGTGGCAGGAAAGCAGCACACCGAGCGGCTCCGGGGACATCAGTTTGCCCAGCAGCGCAAGCAGCGGCGGCAGATCGTTTTCGATCTTGAAGACCTCCCCTTTCGCACCACGACCATAGCTCGGCGGATCAAGGATGAGCAGGTCATACTGCCGGTCACGCCGCAGCTCACGCTCCAGAAATTTCGTCACATCATCCACAATCCAGCGCACCGGTTTTTCTTCGAGTCCATTGAGCGTCGCGTTCTTGCGCGCCCAGTCAACCATGCCCTTGGAAGCATCCACGTGGCATACCTCCGCGCCAGCAAGCGCCGCTGCCAGCGTGCTGCCGCCGGAGTAGGCAAAGAGATTGAGCACCCGCGCCGGGCGGTTGTGCCGCTTGGCGTACTCGGTGCAGACTTCGCGGATACGCCGCCATTGGTCGCGCTGCTCTGGGAAGATGCCGAGGTGACCGAAATCGGTGGAGCTGAGCTGAAACTTCGTGCCATCGACTTCGATGGTCCAGGTCTCGGGCAGATTGTCGCGACCGCGCCATTGATTGCCGCCTTCGCGGAAGAAGGTCGCGGTCACTTTCTGCCAGTCGGCCTTGGCTAGGGTCTGCTGCCACACCGCCTGCGCGCAGGGCCGTGAGAGCACGACGCTGCCAAAGCGTTCCAGTTTTTGAAAGGAGCCACTGTCGAGGAGTTCGTAACCGTTTGAATCAGCCATGGTAAATTAATCGGCCTCAGGCCGTGGATCGCGTGAAAGCAGGGCCTTCATTCCCTCCTTGGGGGATTTCCCTTGATGCAGCACCGCGTTGATCTCGTCGAGCAGCGGCATGCGCACGCCACGCGCCTGCGCGGCACGGTGCAGACTGGCCGTGTTCAGCACGCCCTCAGCCACCATGCGCGTGCTGGCGATGATCTCGTCCAGCGGCCGCCCCTGACCCAGCATTACGCCCACGCGGTGGTTGCGGCTGTGTGTCGAGTAGCAGGTGCCCACAAGATCGCCCACGCCGCTCAGTCCATAAAACGTTTCCACCTTGCCGCCTTCAGCCACGCCCAGGCGCACCATTTCAGCCAGCGCACGTGTCACCAGAGCAGCGAGGGTGTTGTCGCCGAGCTTCAAACCATGCGCGATGCCCGAGGCGATGGCATAGGGGTTTTTCATCGCACCAGCCCACTCAGCTCCAATGATGTCGTCGGTGGTGTAGGTGCGGAAGAACGGCAGCGTGAAGCAATGCTGCACGGCCTTGGCGATGTCCTCATCCGCGCAGGCCACCACGGCGGCGGTGGCAAGCTGGCGTGCGACTTCTTCGGCGTGATTGGGACCGCTCAGCACAGCAAGCGGAATACCGGGGATGGATTCGCCGATCATCTCGCTCATGCGGCTGCCCGTTTCGAGTTCAATGCCTTTGGAGCACGAGACCAGCACCCGCGCCTTGGAGATCGCTCCGCTCTTGGCCACAAGTTCTGCCGTACTCCGCATCGCCTTGGATGGCACGACGAAGACCAGCATGTCCGCAGGCTGCAATGCACCCAGATCCGAAGTGACGGTGATCTGTGAAGGAAGCTCCAGGTCCGGCAGGTAGCGCGCATTACGCCGGGTTTCGCGGATCTGCGCCATCAGTTCGGCGTCACGCCCCCAGAACTGCACGTTCAGCCCACGCCAGGACAGCAATGCAGCGAGTGCGGTGCCCCAGCTTCCGGCACCAAAGACAGTGGCAGACTGAATCATGGCTGCGGCTTCTTTTGGGTGAACGCCTTGCTCTCCGTACCTGCGAGCAGGCGCTGAATGTTGGCACTGTGCCGGATGAAGGCGAGGACCATCACCACGATGCCAAAGCCCAGCAAAACGAAGTCCCAGTGACCCTCACGCCACATCTGAATGGCCATTCCCGTGGGCACGCCGACGGCAGCTGCCAGTGAACCGAGCGAGACATATCGAAACGCGAAGAGAAAGGTGAGAAATCCGATCCACCCACCGATCATCCCAGCCAAAGAAATGCCAAGCAGCACGCCGCCGGTGGTGGCGATGCCTTTCCCCCCTTTGAAGCCGAGCCAGAAAGTGAACATGTGCCCGATCACGGCAGCGAAACCGGTCAGCACCTTGCCAATGGAAATCATTTCAGGAGCCGCGCCGGTGTGGGCGATCCAGCCTGCCGCCAGCCAGACGGGCAGCCAGCCTTTGAGCATGTCGAGAATGAAGACGGGGATGCCGATCCCCTTCCCCAGCACGCGGATGGCATTGGTGGCGCCGATGTTGCCGCTGCCGTGCTGGCGGATGTCGATGCCTTTCAAGCGACCGGCGAGATAGCCGAACGGCACGGAGCCGCAAAGATAGCCGCAGGCGATGCTGAGGAGGGTGGCAGTGGTGGTGGTCATGGCTGGAGCAGCCTCCTAGTAGCCGAATTCAGCGTGCTCTGGCAAGCATTTCATCGGGCTGAAACTGCCGGGATGTCATTTCGCCCCGTACTTTTCCTTCAGATACTGCACGGTTTCATCCGCCGTATCCGCCTGAATCATCAGCAAATCTCCCGCCTGCGCGGATTCGAGGGCCAGATCGACCGACTTCAAATGCCCAAAAATGGACTCCACACGCCGGGTGCGCGGGGCGTTCTCCAGGCCCGTAGCGAGGAGTTTCATGATCTCGCCCGACTCACGACCTCTCACATAGTCGCCTTCGTACAGCCAGGCTTCGTCAAATTCCGTGCCCAGCATGCGCCCCTGCTCAGTGATGTCGCTGTCACGGCGGTCGCCAGCGGAGCTGTAAACAACGATGCGCCGCGCATTGTCGAACTGCCGCAGACCGTCGAGCAGCGCGCGAAGCGCATCCACATTGTGGCCGTAATCAACGATGACGGTGATGCCCTTCAGGTCCAGCACGTTGAAGCGCCCGGCGTTTTGATCCAGGCTGGGGACGAAGCTGCGCGCCCCTTGGCGGATGAGATCGTCATCAATGCCCAGCGCCCATGCCGCAGCCACAGCTGCTAGGGTGTTCTCCACCTGGAAGCCGATTCGTCCGCCATGGGTGAGCGGGATTTCACTCAGCGGCATGAACACATCCTCATTTGGGCCGGTGGCGCGGATGATGCTGCCGTTGCGCACGAAAATGGCACGCTCACCTTTGATCCGGTGCAGGACAATGACGTCATTTTCACCATCCAGCGCAAAGAAGATCGTCTTGCGCGGGTACGTCTCCGCCATCTTCACCACCAGCGGGTCGGCGGCGTTCAGCACGGCGCTGCCGTCCGCAGGCACAGCGGCGACGATGCACTGCTTCACCTCCGCCAGCTGCTCCACCGTGTGGATTTCATTGATGCCGAGGTGGTCGCCACAACCAATGTTCGTGACCACAGCCACATCACAATGATCAAAGGCCAGCCCTTCGCGCAAAATACCGCCACGGGCGGTTTCTAGTACGGCGGCATCGCAAAGCGGGTAAGACAGGATGCTGCGGGCGCTCTTGGGACCACTGCAGTCGCCGCTGTCGATCATGCGAGTGCCGACAAAAACACCATCCGTAGTCGTCATGCCCACGCGCCATTGGTTTTGCGCCAGCAGATGCGCGATGAAGCGCGTCGTGGTGGTCTTGCCATTCACCCCGGTCACGGCCACAATGGGGATGCGGCCTCGGCACTCAGGAGCAAACATGGTGTCGATCACCGCCTGGCCCACAGGACGCGGTTCACCTTCGGAAGGATACAGGTGCATGCGCAGCCCGGGGCGCGCATTGAGTTCAATGATGACGCCATTGCGCGGGCTCAGCGGCTGCGTGATGTCCGGGGCGATCATGTCGAGACCGCAGATGTCGAGACCGACCATCTGCGCAGCTTCGACGGCGGCGGCGCAAATCGTGGGATGCACCTCGGCGGTGCAATCAACCGCTGTGCCGCCGGTACTAAGGTTCGCGTTACGGCGAATGAGGACCATCCGGTCTTTTTCCGGGATCGAATCAGGCGTGATCCCCTGCTCGGCGAGCACACCCATGGCGACGGCATCAATGCGGATGCGGCTCAGCGCGGCCGCGTGATCGGCAGCGCGGCGCGGGTCGCGGTTCTTTTCGGCAATCAGTTCCTGAATGGTATGCTCACCGTCGCCGATGACATGCGCGGGGTAACGGCGCGAGACGGCAATGAGTTCACGTCCGATCACCAGCACACGGTAGTCCTCCCCCTCGGCAAACTGCTCCACAATGACCGATCGGCTTTCCTCTCGGGCGGCGTCATAGGCGGTGGCAATCTGCTCGCGGGTGTACAAGTTCAAAGCCACACCGCGCCCCTGATTACCGTCCAAAGGTTTCACCACAACCGGCAAGCCAATTTCGTTGGCGGCGGCCCAGGCATCGTCGGCATCCTTCACCGGACGGCCCTGCGGCACCGGCAAACCGATCTCATTGAGCATCCGCCGCGTGAAGTCCTTGTCCTGCACGATGTCTTCCGCGATCGCGCTCGTCTGGCTGGTGGCAGCGGCGAGGATTTTCCTCTGCTTCGAGCCCCAGCCCAGCTGCACCAGGCTGCCTTCCGTGAGGCGATGCACCGGAATCCCCCGCAGGCGTGCCGCATCCACCATGGCGCGGGTGCTGGGTCCCAGACACACAGCCTGGGCGAGTTCGCTCAGTTCGGTGATGGCCGCGTTCACGTCCATCGTCTGGCCAAAAAGCGCGGCGTCGATCAACCGCCGTGCGACTTCGAAGGCAGCACGGGAGACAGATTCATCATCGAACTGGGTGATGATGCGGTACGTCAGCGGTTCCGATGTCGGCATCACCTTGCCAAAGCTCACCTGAAGATCCGAACGGCTTTGCAGATAGAGGGTGATGGACTGCAGCAGGGCCGCCAGGGAGTCCGCCTGCGGCGTCATGCTGATTTCGGTGAGCTGCGGCTCCAGCGCCGGCAGCCAGGAGAGCAGCCAGGAGCGCCAGTTGGTGACGTGGTCCTTCAGTTCAGGGAATTCCACCTTGCACTCGAGGACAGTTTCACGCGCCCAGAGATTCGGGCCGCGCAGCGCCAGAATTTTGCGCACAAGAGTGGAGCGAAGTTCGCCGGATGGAGCAGAGTTTGGCAAGCAGGGAAAGAGAAAGCGCGGAATAGTCCAGAGACCCGCGTCTGGTCAAGGGAAAGATCGGCTGAAACGACACTGTCTCCATCCTCTTGCAGTGTATTGCCGAAATAACCGCACCAGTTTGACAAGCTCCGGGAACATTGGACTTTTGGCCGGTTACACGATCCGCCTCCATTTTGCCTCGTCCTTCCATCCAAGACCTTCCCGACCTCCTGCTTCAGCATGCCGAGTCCAATCTGGCATCCGGCGAGCGTACGGTGGCACGTCTGATGACGGATCTGGACGCTGGCCTGCATTTCAGGCATGGCCTGATCGTGCTGACCAACACGCGCCTGCTGAATTTTGAGGACGCTGGCACCAGCCATCCGAGCTTCGTCGTCTGGAAGCTCGCCGACCTGCAGGATCTAAAACTGGAGGAAATGGGCGCGACCATCGCTCTGCAGCTCTTGGGAAACGACACCCTCATCGCCCAGTGGCGGGTGACCTCCGGCTCGCTGCGGCAGGCGGAAGTCTTTGTAGCGCGGTTTCGTGAACAGTACCGCCTCCTGGACGGTGAGGTCGCCGGGGCTGATGCCGGCGACAAGGAACTCGAGGAAGACGAGGAGGAGATCTTTGCCGCAGAGGATTCCGAAGCAGACATCCCGCCCGGCAAGCCGCTGCTGCGCCTCCTGAGCTTTGCCCGCCCCTGGTACCGGCTGCTTTTCCTCGGGCTGTCGCTCACCATGGCCAGCACGGCAGCGCAGATGATTGCCCCCTGGCTCACCATGTCGCTGGTGGATGACGTCCTCATCCCGCTGCAAAGCCAGACGGAGCGCGTGCACGTCCATAAGGTCTATGTTTTCATCTCCGGACTGGCGATGGCCGCCGTGCTGACCTGGGCGCTGAACTGGGGCAAGACCTTCGTGGTGGCGCGCATCGCCGAGCGTGTGACCAGCCGCATGCGGCGGGAGACCTTTGAGCATCTGCAGCGGCTTTCTCTCACCTACTTCAACCGCAAGCGCACCGGAGACCTCATCTCCCGCATCAGTTCGGATACCGAGCATCTCTCTCTGTTCATCTCGGTGAACTTCATCGACTTCTTCTGCGACGTGCTGCAGTTCATCTTCACCGCGATCATTTTGTTCAGCATCAATCCCATGCTGGCCATCGCCGCGCTGGGGCCGGTGCCCATCGTCGCCTGGCTGGTACAGCGCGTGCGCGAGCATCTCCGTGGCGGGTTTGCCGCCGCCAGCCGTGCGGGTAGCCAGCTCACCAGCGTGCTGGCAGACACGATCCCCGGCGTGCGTGTGGTCAAGGCTTTTGCGCAGGAGCAGCGCGAGATCGAGCGCTTCCGCGTGGCGGACAAGCACATCTTTGACACCAACGACCGCGTGAACAAGACCTGGTCCTTCTTCACGCCCATGATCAAGCTGCTGACCGACATCGGCCTGCTCATCGTCTGGGCGGTCGGTGCCTGGAGTGTGGCGCATGACACCATCACCGTGGGAGTGCTCACCGGCTTCGTGCTCTACATCAGCAGCTTCTATGAGCGCATGGACTCCATGAGCCGCTTCACAGCCTCCATGCAGCGCGCCGCCGCCAGTGCTCACCGCATTTTTGACGTTCTGGATGTGAAGCCGGAAGTGCCGGTCGAGCGCAACTCGATCCGAATAGGCCGCCTGCGCGGAGAGATCGAGTTTCGCGATGTAAAATTCCGCCACGGGTCGCGTGAGATCATCAAGGGCATCAATCTGAAAATCGCACCCGGTGAGATGGTGGGTTTTGTGGGACCGAGCGGTGCAGGTAAGACCACCCTGGTAAACCTGGCCTGCCGCTTCTTTGATGTGAGCGAAGGCACCGTACTGGTGGACGGCCTCCCGCTGAATGACATCGATGTTACAGACTACCGCAGAAACCTTGGCCTGGTGCTGCAGGAGCCCTACCTTTTCTACGGCACCATCGCGGAAAACCTCGCCTACGGCAAGCCGGATGCCACCCGCGCGGAGATCGTCGCCGCCGCACGCGCCGCGCGCGCGCATGACTTCATCATGAAGCTGGCGGACGCCTACGACTCGATGGTCGGCGAGCGCGGCCAGCAGCTCTCCGGTGGCGAGCGCCAGCGCATCAGCATCGCCCGCGCGCTGCTGGTCAATCCGGCCATTCTCATTCTGGACGAAGCCACCTCCGCCGTGGACACCGAGACAGAACGTGAAATCCAGGCGGCGCTGGATCATCTCGTCAAAGGCCGCACCACCATCGCCATCGCCCACCGCCTGGGCACCTTGCGCAAGGCGAACCGGCTGGTCGTGATCGAAGAAGGCCGCATCAAGGAAATCGGCACGCATGAGGAACTCCTGCAAAGCAGCGGCACCTATGCCCGCCTGCACCAGGCCATGATGGAGGTGAACCACACATGAGCTCGCCGCAGCCACTGAACATCGAATTCATCAAGGACGGCCACGGCCGGCTGGCGCTGGTGGACACCAACGGCATCCGGCATGCGAACGTCCACCCCGCCAAACTGTTTCCCCTGACCGAGAAGGACCTCTGGATTTCCATCCAGTCCGAAGCTTCGCGTGAAATCCTGTGCATCGAAGACCCCCGCAGCGTGCCCGAGCCTTCGCGCAGCGTGTTGCTGGAGGCGCTCGGGCGGCGTGACTTCGTGCCCATCATCCAGGTCATCCACCGCATCGTACGCAAGGCAGACGGGCATGAATGGCACGTCACCACGGATCGCGGCGACACCACGTTTGAAGTGGAGACGGATGAAAGCATCCAGCCGCTCGGCCATGGGCGTCTGGTCATCGTGGATCGTCGTAATATTCGCTACCTCATCCCCGACGTCGCCAGCCTGGATCGCGTCAGCAAGCGCAAGCTGGAGCACTACTACTGATCGCAGATCTCGTGAGCACTCAGCCGCAAACCACCCCGCCTGCTGCAGCTCCGCGCATCGGCTCCATTGATGTGTATCGTGGCATCGTGATGTTCCTTCTGGGCCTGCGGCTGCTGGAGTTCGATGTGGTCGCACCCCATTTCCCCGACAGCGCCGTCTGGCAGTTTCTCGGCTACCACTCCACTCACATCCCGTGGGTGGGCTGCTCGCTCAATGACCTGATCCATCCGTCCTTCGCCTTTTTGACCGGGGCCTCGCTGGTCTTCTCCGTTTCATCCCGCACGAAGCAGGGTCAGTCGCAGTGGCACGTCATACTGCATGCTCTGTGGCGGGCGGTCGCGCTGATTTTCATCGGCGTTTTCCTGCGCAGCGTGGACCGCGACATCACCCACTGGACCTTTGATGAAACCCTGACGCAGACGGGAATGGGCTACATGGCGGTGTTTGCGCTGGCCTACTGCCGCACCCGCACCCGCTGGATCTGGTTTGCCATCATTTTGATTTCTTCCTGGCTCTTCTACGCCCTCTACCCGGTCATGCCGCCGCATGCCAATCCCATGGACTTCAACACCCCGGAAGGCTGGCAGCATGATTTCAACGGCTTCTTCGCCCACTGGAATCACAATCGCAATGCCGGCTGGAGCTTCGACCGCTGGCTGCTCAATGAGTTCCCCCGCGAGAGCCCCTATGTCGGCTATCTCGGCGGCTACACAACGCTGAACTTCATCCCGACCATCGCCACCATGATTCTCGGTCTCACCGCAGGCACCTGGCTCAAGCAAGCCAACAAACAAGGCCTCAGTCCGGTCAAAACACTCGTCATCGCCGGCGTGGCCAGCCTGGCCTTGAGCCTGGCCCTGCACTTCGGCGGCATCTGCCCCATCGTGAAGCGCTTGTGGACGCCCGCCTGGGTCTTCTTCAGCGGTGGCTGCGGCTTCCTGATTTTGGCGGGGTTGTACCAAATCATCGACATCAAGCAATGGCGGCGCTGGTCCTTCGCCTTTGTGGTCCTCGGCATGAACTCGCTCGCCTTTTATATCATGCGCCACACGCTGGACGTCTGGTTTTCCGAGACATTTCAGAAGCACTTCGGCACCCGGGTGTTCGATGTCTTTGGGGCGGAGCTCAGGCCGGTCACCATTGGCACCTGCACCTTCGTGATTCTCTGGCTCGTCGTGCTGTGGATGTACCGCCGCAAGATCTTCATCCGGCTATGAAGCCGTAAGCGCGCGGATCAGCCCCGTGTGCGGTGCCAGTACAAACACCGGCGCTTCCCGCGTGGCGTCCATGCAGCCGCCCTCGGCATAGATTCCCTGGGCATCCCGCAGCCGGTGCATGCGCTCAAACACCTGCGCGGTGCTCTCCTGCGAGGCCTGCGTCTGCGCCACGAACTGCTCCACCCTGGTTTCATCCATTTTCAGCACGCCATGCTCGTTCGTGAAAGCGCCATCGCGCCAATGATGAATCTCCAGACACTTCGTCAGCAGGCTGAAGGGACGGTTGCGCTTCCAAAAATTGGCAAACATTCCGCCGCCCAGATAAAACACCCACGACCCCTCAAACCCGGGCACATCGGACGAATTCGGATCGGGATTGCGGAACCAGACTCGGTCTCCGGGCACGTAGTAGTGCAGCGGCAGCGGCTCCTCCAGCGTGCCCTGCTCGTGCATGAAGACATCGTGATACCGGCCGGAGGAAATCGCCTTTTTCTCCCACTGTGCCTGCAAAACACGCAGCAGCTCGGGATGGCTGCTCTGCGCCTCCTCGGCAATTGCGAGAAGGATCACATACTCGGTGGCCCGGTAGCAGGAAAACGAGTACCACGCCCCTTCCTCCTCCGGGTGGCAGGCCTTTTTCAATGACTCGATCAAAGGGCTGCCTGGAAGCAACACAAAGCCCGTTTCCTCCGAATAACGCCAGCAGTCCTCCGGGCGCTCAATGGCGTCCAGATCGAAGTTCAAGCAGGTGCGCTCGGCATTGCGCACGATGTTCCGTCGAAGTCTCACGGCGGCCAGCAATTCCTCCACGCTGGGAAACTCCAGCGGCACCGGACAGTTCAGCAGCGTCAGCCAGATCTCGCGCAGGAGGTCATCTTCACTGTGGCTCACATCCAGTTTCAGCGTGTCCGCCAGACGGAGGGTGTCAAAGCCAGGCATCCACTCATGAGCCTTGGATTTGATGAGCCTCATTCGCAGTGCCGTTCCTTCGGCAAGACACTCCACATCGGCCTCGATTCCCAGGCGCTGCCATTCCGCCATCAAGGACCCCTTGCTTGATCCGTTGTCAGCACCGGCGGAAAATGGAATGGAAATCCCGGTCTGCATCTCAGACATGCAGCAGTTCAGCACTGCCGGGCTTGAATGGGTGTCTGGGCATGGGCGGGGATAAGGTCATCTAGCAGCTCTCCGGCCAGTAGAACGCGCAACTTGAACGTTTGTTCCGTCTTGGAGGCTCTATTTCAAGCGTAGCTTCCCAGTCCCTCAACGATGGTTGGGTCCGGAAGTCCATAGGCCCAGGCGGCTCCCACGGCGGCGAGAACGTTCTGCACGTTGAACTCAAAATGACCGGTGATCGGCATGGCCACGTCACTGAGCGCACACAGGCGGCGCCCCTGTTCACCTTCGGCCAGATGGACCGCGTCGTCCTTCACAAAGACCGCCCGCCCGCCTGTGGCACGGTGCGCGGTGACCACCGCGTTTTCAGCGCTGTGGGCAAAGAACATCACATGGCAGTCGCAGAAATTCGACTCCGCCATGCTGGCCACGAAGGCGTCGTCGGCATTGAGCACCGCCGTGCCCTCCGGCAGCACCACGTCCACCACGCAGCGCTTCACCTTCGTCATCTGCTCCAGCGTGTCGATGTAGCCGAGGCCGAGATGCTCGGTTCCCACATTGAGCACCACGCCGATCTGGCAGAGGTCATAGCCGAGGCCTTCCAGCAGAATCGATTCAGCACTGCTTTCGCAAATGGCCACCTCCGTCCACGGGTGCAGCAGCACCCCGTGCGTGCCGCTGGTGCGGTCACCCGTCTTTGTGCAGGCATGGCGCTCGCCAAACTGCAGCCCGCCGCTGTGGCACACGCCGAGAAATTTCCCCGTGGACTTCAGCAGATGCGCCAGCAGCTTGGCGGTGGTGGTTTTGCCATGGGTGCCGGTGATGCCGATCACCGGAATGCGGCCGTTTTTCCCGGCAGGAAACAGCATGTTGATGATTGCCTCGCCCACAGGCCTCACCTCGCCCGTCGCAGGCCGCAGGTGCATGATGAGCCCCGGGCTGGCATTCAGCTCCACCACAGCCCCGCCCTGATCTTCCAGCGGTTGGCCGATGTCGGTGCACACCACGTCGATGCCGCAGATGTCCAGCCCCGCCACCTGTGCGGCGATGGTGACGTGCTCCCGGTTGCGCGGATGCACGAGGCTGGTGACCTCGGTGGACCAGTTGGCAAAGCGTGAGATCAGCACGCGCTCCCCATCATTGGGCACCGAATTCGGCTCGTAGTCCTGCTTCTCGAGCTCTGAGAGGATCGCGGGATCCCACTCCTCCGTGTCAATCTTGGACCAGGGGCAGAAATCACTCACCCCGCGCAGCGGATTGGTGTTGAGCTGGGTGTCCACCAGCACGCCGATCGTATCCGTGCCATTGCCCGTGATGACAGCATGGTCGCCACGGCTTGCCGCGATCAATTCACCACCGACCACCAGCAGACGGTGGTCATTGCCGGGAATGAAGCGCTCCACCATCACCCCCTCACCTTCGGTGGCGGCGGTTTGGAAGGCACTCTCCACCTGCTCACGTGTGGTGAGATTGATGAATACACCGCGCCCATGATTCGCATCCTGCGGCTTCACCACCACGGGGATGCCAATGTCTTCAGCCGCTTCCCAGGCGTCAGCCGGGTTGGCAACGACTCGCCCCTCCGGCACGGGCACGCCAGCCTTCCCTAATAAGGTGCGCGTCAGCTCCTTGTCCTGGACGATGTGCTCGGCGATGGCTCCCGTGCGGTCGGTTTCCGCCGTCCAGATGCGGCGCTGATTCACTCCCTGGCCGAACTGCACCAGACTGCGCCCCTCCCGCAGCCGCCGCCACGGGATGCCACGCTTCTCGGCAGCAGCGATGATGGCGCTTGTACTGGGGCCCAGCGCATTGCGGTCCACCACGCGCTTCATGCGCGCCACCGCATCAGCGATGTCGTACTCCTTGCCGGCATAGCCTGCCAGCAGGATCTCGCGCGCCTCGCGCATGCAGGCCTCGGCCACGTTTTCATCCAGATACTCGATGACCACTTTGTACAGTCCCTCGACACACGTTTCCCGCGCCTTGCCAAAGCCCACGGTATTCCCCGCCAGCGTCTGCAACTCCAGCGTCACATGCTCCAGGATGTGCCCGGGCCACGTGCCTTTGTCGAGCCGCTGAAAAAAGCCCCCGCGCTCGCCAATGCTACAACGGTGCTCGATCATGCCGGGGAACCACGTCTTGAGTTGCTCCGCAAAACCGGGCACTAAGTCTGAGGACGTGTCTTTGAGGCCGCCCAGGTCCACCCAGGCTTCCAGCACTGGGTCGTTCGTCCAGATATTGGGGCCGCGCAGAAAGTGAATTTCACGAATGTCGAGATCGGTCATGGCGCGCCGATGTTACTTACGAGTCTGCCTGTGGCAAGAACTCGCCGCTGGGACTTCACGCTTTATGTCGCGTCTGCCCATGAAAACTCAGGTCCCATGAGCTCTCTCAACACAGAGCGGTTCTCGGTAACACACCAGCCCTGTAAGGGCTGCGGATTCCAGATATGGTCAGCGCAAGAGCGAAGATTTAGATTTTTTCAGGCCTCCAGTTTGGCGAAGTTCTTCACGAAGGGCGTGTCGTGTTTGAGCACACCAAAGGCGACGCGGATGATCTTGTGCATGATGGCACCGAGGGCACAC
>JANYCZ010000015.1 GCA_025360015.1 Verrucomicrobiota bacterium
ACCCAAAGAAACAATCGCGCCGCTTTTGATACGAGACCGGCCACCAGCCCCCGATTGGGACATAGTGGCACCCGGCGGATGCATGATTTGAACCCGCTCAAGCGGCTTCATTCAAATGCCAAAAGCGGCGTTCGGGTTAAACCACCTCGAAAGCAAGTCGGAGCCACAATGCATCCCCCCTCTCCCCGTCGAGGGCATGCATTGCCGAATGGTCACCTTCGGGCAGAGGCCGGGTGAGGGGCCGCCAAAAGCCTCCTTGACGCCCTCCGCGTCTTTTGATCCAGTCCCTACATGCTCACGAAGAAGTCTTGAAGCAGCGAAGTTGAGGGCAGGGAGAGGGGCTGCACGTTAAACCACCTCGAAAGCAAGTCGGAGCCACAACGCATCCCCCCTCTCCCCGTCGAGCGCATGCATTGCTGAATGGTCACCTTCGGGGAGAGGCCGGGTGAGGGGCCGCCAAAAGCCTCCTTGACGCCTCCCGCGTCTTTTGATCCAGTCCCCACATGCTCACGCGCTTGGAAGAAATTCGTCATGAAATCACCGGCGAGCGCCTCAGCCTCATCGAGTTTGCCCGCAAGCTCCGTCAAGATGCCACTGATCCTGAAGCTCTCATGTGGGCCTGTCTGCGGGACCGCCGCATGAACAAACGCAAGTTCCGTCGCCAGCATCCGGTGGCACCTTACGTCCTTGATTTCTACTGCGCGAATTTAAAGCTGTCGGTTGAACTGGATGGTGGACAGCACAACACGGCAGAAGGAAAGCAGCACGACAAAGCAAGAGAAGCGTTTTTGCGATCCCAAGGCATCGAGACCCTGCGCTTCACGAATGATGAAATGATGCGGCACACCGACAGCGTAATGAATGTGATCTGGAATCGAACCGTCTTCATCTCTCAGCAAAACTGCCCGTCTGCAAAAACCGGTGCACCGCACGGAAAACCGCAGGCTGCAAAATGATGGTGGCATGATTCGCCCGCAGCAGCGTGAAGTCGGCCTCTCCCTCTCCATGCGCACTGGCAATGGTGACGACACCATCAGACTCCGGCCCAAGCAGACGCCGAAAGATCGGCAGTGTGTCTTTGTCCCCCATGATGACGCCCGTTTCAGGCGGCAGCGGGCCCAGCGTATTCGGCGTGCTGGCGGCATCCGTGCCGAGCTCCGCTGACACCGGCCCCAGCAGCCAGCGCACCCAGCCCCACTGGCGCAGTTCATCAATGATCTGGCTGCCCTGATTCGGCGGTGCCAGCAGCACCGCACGCCCCAGCGGAAACGCCGGATCACGCTGCGCCGCCCACGCACGAAACACAATCCCACCGAGAGAATGCGTCACGAAATGCACCTGCGACCCCTCCGCAATCTCCAGCCGCTCCAGCGCCGGATTGAGATGCTTCACCACCGCATCCGCAATCGAAATACGGTGCGACGGATAGCCGATGCTCTTCACCCGATACCCACAAAACTTCAACCACAGCCCCACCACCCACATGCTACGCCGCGTGCGCCCGAGCCCGTGGATGAGAACGACAGTGGAGGTGGACCGATCCAATGAGCTGTTTTTCATGGCATACGGTTGAGAAGTTCATTCCACCATTTGTCTGGATCACGCCGAATATCAGCAACACCAATGATGACAATGCCACGCGATTCGGGAACATAGAACAAGGCGAGCTTGCGACGCTTGATCATGAGGCGTCGAACTGGAAACCTCCAACTGGAAGCCCTGCGAGGGAATTGTGCCAGCAAGGTCGTGGCTGTTTCGACCTGGGTTACCAATTTCACGCCCCAGCCTTCCTGAACGTCTTCGGCCTCAGCAAAGAAACGCTGCAAGTCGGCCTCAGCGGCCCACGTCCAGACGATTTCATGTTTCATGCACGAGAGGCAACAATCCGAGCTTTGACCTCACTCCAGGGAGACACACGATCAGGATGTTGCCTGTATTCCTGCCAACGCTGCTCCACGAATTCGGCCAGTTCAGGATTGTCATCGGGCGTGTTGTCCATGACATCTTTCCAAAGTTCCGCCATGAGAGTCATCTTGTCCTCGTCGGGCAGTTGTGCGAGACTTGGAAAGCGTTCGGCGATCATATTTAGAGACTATGCCATCGCTGCCTCCGCGTCAACGTCCGACGGGTCACGTAGAGGAGTCGGCCCAGTTGCGGCGCAACTTGGTTACTTTAGTGGCTTCAATGGTTAAACAAGAACGCCGGTGAGTTGATCAAGGCCCAAGCCAGATCCTGCGCTGCCGTAAGCCGCTTGTTGCCGAGCTGTGTCTGGCTCAGGCCCGCGTCGCGGCGGAGCTGGATCAGTTTGGGCTCAATGCTGATCGGTTTCTGCGTGTCGGTGTGCTTGGCTTCAAGCGCCACAAGCTGCGCATCGACCGGCAGCGGCCTGCGGGCGTTGGCGAGCAACTTCTGCTGCGTCTGGTAGTCTTTGAACTGATTCAGGAAATGCTGGGCGAGCAGCGCACTTTGCTCAGGAGTGCGCTTGGGTGCCTTGAGCGCGGCGGCAACGGTCGCAGGAGTACCGAAGCGCACGGTGGGGCTGGTGGTGACCCACAGGCGGAAGCGGCCGGGGTTGTATTTGCCGTTCTGGAAGTTGGAGGTCATCACAATGGTGAACTGCGAACCGCCTTCGTTCATGACGGGCTTGGCGAATTCAAAAGTGGCCTCATGGCGGAAGCCGCCCTGCGGACTCACAGCCCAGCCGCGGTCACGATTGCCCTTCTTGAGTGCTTCGGTGACGACAAACTTGTCCTGCTCGAAATCGGCCTTCGGATTTTTCAGCAGCTGCTCTTCACCCCCACGTTTGCTGCGCTTGGCATCCATTGGGTCTGTGCGGACGGTGAACTCACCAAGGACGAAGTTGCCATCTGTGGCGAGACCGGGGCCGTTGCTGGGCAGACGGTCATCGGGGATCATCTCCAGCTTGATCGCGGTGATGTTGGTCAGCGTCGTTTTGCCAATGAGCATGTAGTTGCCGGCGGTTTCGCGGCCTGCGGGCAGTGCGGTGGCAAACAGGCTGCCGTCAGGCTGCACTTCGAGTTTTTCGACGCCCGCAGCGCGCTGCACTTTGATGTTGTCAAATGGCTGCCATTCCGTGGTGAGATCGAGATAATTTTCCCACGCTGGCTGATTCGCCGCAGCGGTGTCCCTCACGGTCTTCGCCTTGGCTTCGGCAGCCGTGACGGCGGCTTTGCGTGCAGCTTCTTTTTTGGCGATCTCCGGAGCGATCTTAGCTTTGTAGGCTTCGAGTTCTTTCTTCGCGACGTCGATCGCGGCAAGGCGCTCCTGTTCGGCTTTGGCAATGATCGGCTGCTGCTCGGCCTCCTTGACCTTCAGCGCGGCGGCAAGCTGGTTGTTCTCAGGATCGAGCTCCTGCATGGAAGCCAAGGCGGCGTTGATTTCCTTCTCGCTCGCATGGCTGTTGAGGATGCGGAGGAAGATCGCATCCACGAGCTGGCGGTCGTCTTTGATCTCACTTGTGAGCTTGGCAATGGCGTTGCCGGGGTCACTGATGGCATCACCCACGGTCGGACCGCTCATGAGGGCCATGACGGGGCCGAGGTTCACCTCGTTGTTGCGTTCGCACTCACACACGGATTCGCGGGCGGGCTTGCCGAAGTTCGTGAGGAAGCCGTCCTGCAGCTTGGTCTGGCCATCCGCCAAAGCGGCAGCGCGGGTGCCTTTGGGCACGCCAGGGATATTCGGCATGCTGCCGGTGACGGCAAAGACGGAGTCAAACAACACCTCGGCGGGCAGGCGGCGCGCCTTGGCGTGGCTGTAGTTGATTTTGTCGTCTTCGTTCCACTTGTTGGTGGCAAGGCTGAGACTGTAGGTGCGGCTGTTGGCGATGATCTTCATCACGTGGCGCACGTTGAAGCCGCTCTGGATGAATTCGTTCGTCAGGTATTGCAGCAGCTCGGGATTGCTCGGCGGGTTACCGGCGCGGATGTCATCCAGTGGTTCGATGACGCCGGTGCCGGTGAGGTAGCCCCAGATGCGGTTCGCATAGCTCATGGCGAAATAATCGTTCTGCGGGCTGGTCATCCACGTGGCAAACTGCTCGCGGCGGGTGTTCGCCGTCTTGCTGACGAGTTCGTTCTCATACGGCACTTGAGGTGAGACGGGCTTGTTGGTGCGCAGATGCAGCACGTCGCCCTCTTTTTTGTCAGCAACGATTTCAAACAGCGGCTTCGCTCCTTCGACCGCACTGCCGCCGATAGTCTGGCCCTTGGCCGCAGGATCGCCCTTGAGATCGATCTGCGCGAAGTAGGACGCGGTTTCGTAGTACTGGTCCATTGTCCAGCGCTCAAAGGGATGGTCATGGCACTTGTTGCAGTTGAAGCGTGTGGCCAGGAAGAGATGCGTGGTGTTTTCGCTGATGTCTTCAGCGGTGCGCACCGTCTTAAAATACGCGGCGGGCGGGTTGTCCTTGTTCGAACCCGTGGCGGTGATGATGCGATACGCAAAGCGGTCATACGGCGTGTTGTCGCTGACCTGCTGCTTGATCCAGGTGCGCAGACCGGTGGCGCCTTCCACACCGAGAAATTTGGAGTTCACCTGCAGCATGTCGGCCCATTTGTTGGCCCAATGCTCGACGAAATCAGGGTTGCCGATGAGCTTGTCGATCACCTCGCTGCGCTTCGTGCGGGTGTCGCGCTTGTCAGCCATGAAGGCGATGACTTCTTCGGGCTTCGGCGGCAGGCCGGTGAGATCCAGATGAATGCGGCGCAGGAAGTCCTCATCATTGCACACGCCGCTCGGCTCGATCTTCATGCGCTCCCATTTTTGCGCCACGAGTTCGTCGATCTTGTTCCACTTCTCCGGCTCTTTCCAGGCGAAGCCGGTGCGGTCGCCCATCACAGTGATCGTGGTGGCGGCGTAGGAACCTTCAAAGCGGGCGAGGATCGGTGCCTCCCCACGGCGCAGGCTGGTCATCAGTCCCTTCTTGTCGGCTTCGATGACATCGCCATTGCCGCTGTCCAGGAAGGACTCGGCGGTGACGTCTTTGACATAGCCGTCGGCATACCGCGCGATGACGCGGAGCTGCTGGCGGCCGCCCACGCGCTCAATGACAGGATTCTTCGGCGACAGCTCGATGCTGGTGACGCGCGGCGTCTTCATGTCCAGCTTCGCACCCAGGCCGATCCAGGCTTTGAGCGACTCATAGTAAAGCTCGCCCGGCACGGTGAGCTGGCCGCCTTCATGGGGCACGCTGCCGCTGGCTTTCAAAAGCATGAGCGAATGTTCCGGCGAGGCGACGTTCGCACGGCGGCTGGAAAGATCATCAGCAAAGGCGAGCACATCGTACACCGGATCATAACCACGCAGCGAGAGCTTGAAGCCCGCCTTGCCCTCCTTCGCGCCGTGGCAGGTGCCTTGATTGCAGCCGAGCTTCGACATGATGGGCATCACATCGCGCACGTAGTCGGGGTGGAGAGCGACGTTCATACCGCTCACATTCACCGGAATGTTCGCCGTTTTGCCGAGGAAGGAGATTTTCACGCTGGTCGCACCATCCTTGTCCGGGCGCACCATGCCGCGCGCATTGACGTCCACGACATCCGTGTTTTCAGAGGTGATCTTGGCCATGCGGGTGACGTCGGCACGGGTGCCGTCGCTCATGCGCGCGGTGATGAGAAGCTGCGCGTATTCCGTGGGCTTGCCAATCTTGATCGTGGTCGGTTCGACTTCGATGGTAGCAACCGTCGGGCCGGGGGGCAGGGTTTCGATCTTGTTGTCCTTCTCGATCGCCACCCGCACGCTGTCGTCCACGATCACGTCCGTGGCGGCGAGGATCTTTTCCTTCTCCAGCGGCACGGAGACAAACTCCTTGGCGATGGCACCCGTAGCCGCGTCGATGAGGCGGATCTGGCCATCCTGACCTGCCACGGCGACGGTCTTGCCATCCGGGCTGAAGGTCACGCTGAAGATACCGCAGGGAATGGCTGTGCTGCTGAGCTGCTTCACGCCTTTGGTGACCCACTCATCCAGCTCCGGCCCCTTGCCGCTCACCGTTTCGACGATCTTCTTCACCGCGTCGGGCATGGCGCTGTCGTAATCGCTGGCGTAGATGTTCACCGCGCCTGCTCCTTCATAGGAAGCACCTGCCGCGATGCGTTTGCCATCCGGTGCGAAATCGACACCAAAGATGCGGCCCTGCATGGCGGGGAATTTACGGATGAGATTCGCATTGTCTCCAATGGCGCGCTTGGTGATGCGTTCCATGCGGTAGATTGCTGGCACACCGTCCGTCCCACCAATAAGCACCTCATTGCGCAGCGGATGCCGCGTCAGCACCTGCACGCCGCCTTTGAGTGCGCCAGGGGTGATCGAGGTCACGTTATCGACAAAGCGCTGCGTGGCCACCTCGGTGAGCTTCACGCTCATGTCACGGCCGCAGGAGACGATGTGCTTGCCATCCACACCCCAGACGGTGTCGAGCACCCAGTCGCTATGTCCGCCCATGAACAGCGTTTCCTTGCCGGTGGCGACATCAATGGCACGCACCGCATTGTCTCCGCAGCCAAACGCGAGGAATTTGCCATCCGGCGACCAGCTTGCGCCATACAGCGTGTCAAAAGTCAGCGATTTGGAGAGTTCCAGCTTCTTGGCAGCCACATCCCAGATCTGGATTTCGCCCATGCGCGCCGGGCTGCCGCCCGTAAGCGCGATCTTCTTCCCATCCGGCGACCACACGAGCTTCTGAATGCGCTCCGCCAGACCGACAAGACGTGAAACAATGCCGCTGCCGTCCGCCTTGTGGATCAAGACTTCATGATAGCCCGCCACCGCGATCAAGCTGCCATCTGGCGAATACTCGATCGAGGTGATGGCCGGTGCCTTCACATAGACCGGGGGGTGCGCCATGTCGTACTGCGCCTTGGCGGACGCCGGGGTGTCATCCTTCGCTCCTTCGGCGATCCAGCGCTCGATCAGGGCGATCTGCGTTTCATGCAGCGGGTCAGCCTTCTGCGGCATCTCCACCTTGCCCTTTTCGTCAGGCTTGATCAGTTTCAGCAAATTGGACTCCGCCGGTTTGCCCGCCACCACCGCATGGCCCTCCTCGCCCCCTTTGAGCAGCGCCACGAACTCTGTCATGATGTACTCGCCCTTCTTCTTCGCCGGCTGGTGACAGCCATTGCACTGCGCCTGGAAGATCGGACGGATGTGCTTGTAGAAGGAGACCGGCTTGTTCGGGTCGATGCCCTCCTCCTTCTTCGGCGGTGCGGCATGCACGGCGGCGGCGAGGAAGAGTACAGAAATGAGGAGACGTGTCTTCATGATTGGCGTTGGTCGGTTAGGCAAATGGGGCGGTACGGCAAAACGCCTCACGGGGTGCGTGTCTTACGCGCCCCGGCCCCGAGGGCGGGATCGTCCATGCGCAGAGCGGAGAATGACGGGCAGTTGCCTACCCGTGAACTCTCCCCATGATGGGCGGCTCATGCCCGACCTCCTCTCCACCAGCCTCTACCGCGAAGTGCGCGATCCCGCGTTCTTCCGCGTGCTGGCGGGGAAAAATGCCCCAACCTATGTCGATGCGCTGGATGCACTGGACCGCGAATGCACCGAGCAGCCGGACGGGCTGGAACGCGAGGACGCGATTGAAATCATCGCCGAAGTGCTCGCCAAACATCCCGAATTCCAGCCCGAAGGAGACGAATTCCACGCCGACGGCGAACTGCTGGCAGGTGCCCTCCCTCCTCGTGAGACCTCACGCCGGGTGCTGGATCATCTGTCCCGCTGCCGCTGGCTGGAGGAACCACCACGCAAGGACTGGCGGCGGCGGCTCTATTTCGATGCGCACGGCTCCACCTTGATCGCTGCCCTGCGGCAGATCGCCCACCCCGAAGCAGCGGTTTTCACCGACAAGCTCACCGCCGTCTGCGCCATGCTGGCGAATGAGCCGGAGCTGATCGAGCGGCCGCTTCAAACAGTGGACGTATGCCTCGCCAACACGCGGCAGGGCCTCGGCGAACTGCGCACCATGCAGAAATCCGTGCAGCGTCTCACCCGGCGGCAGTTGGAAGAAAACACGCTCAGAGGCAATCTCGCGCTCGTGTTTGAGGACTACGCGGAGCAGATCGCCCACGGGGCCTATGCAGAGCTCATCCGCGCCCGTCTGCCAGCCCTCCTCCCCGAGGCTGTGCGGCGCATCAATGATCGTTTGCAGGATGACTCGACCGCCATGGCGGAGATGCAAACCGAACTGCTGCGCCGCGACTCTACCCTCAGCGCCGAAACCGCCCGTGCCCGCGTGCGCCAGCGTTTGGATGAACTCACTCACCTGCTCGATCTCGTACAGCCGATGGCGGACGAAATCGACCGCCGCACCGCCGACTTCACGCGCCGTTCGCTCTCACGTTTCCGTTATCTCCAGGATGTCACAGGCGAGCGCCGCAGCGAGGTCCGCGACTTCTTCATGAAGGCGAATGAAAGGCTCGCCGGCAAGCGCCTTTCCAGTGCCTGGGAGCTGCCGGAACTTCCCGCCCTGCGCCTGCCAGAAACCCGCATGCCCGCAGGACTCGACAGCCTTTATGCACCGGTCACCCGCCGCGTCGCTGGCGAGCAGGCCGCCCTGGATGACGAAGTCACCGATGCCGAACGCGAGGAAGGCCTGCGCGGCATGGAGCGCGCCCTGCGCGACTCACTTTCCGTGCGGCGCGCGAATGAATTTGTGAAGCGCCTGCCCGGTGAAAAAGGCGCGCGCATCTCCAGTGCCGACCTGCCCGTCACCTCCCAAGCCGACCTCACCGAACTCATCGCCCTCATGCTCCATGCGGAGTCAAGTGAAGCCGCTTACAAGCTCGAATCCACCCGCAGCCGCGCTGAGACGAGCGAGATCGCACTCGACACTCTTCCCGGCGCGCGTGTAGAGCACTTTGACCTCATCAAGAAATGACTGAAGCCGATCCCAATCTCAATGAACTGTCCGCGCCGGAGCCGTTGCTCCGGCTGCAGGATCAGGATCGCGCACGCCTTGCCGAAGCATTGCAGGAACTCCTGGCGCATGGCTCCCTGCTCGGTCTGGAGAGCGGCCAAAGCGCTCTCTACAACTGGTGCCGTCAAAACTTCGAGTGGCTGCGTGAAACTGCCGCGCTCGCCGGTCTCGATGTGGCCCTGCTGCATGAAGAACGCATGGTGCAGGCCATTCCGCGCGTCAGTTCGATGGTGCTTCATCTGCGCCAGGACGCCACGCTCATCTGGCTGGCTCTATGGTATGCCGGGGATGTGCGCTGGCGTGATGAAGGCGAGACCCAGGCATTCCTCACCATCGCAGAGCTGAACGCCCTGCTCAAAGACCAGCTCCTGCCGGATGCCGTCGGCCAGATTTCCCGGGGCCGCCTGCGCGAGATCCTGCGCCAAGCCGCCCGCTTCAATCTCATCAAATTCCAATTGGCTGAACCCTTTGAAGACTCCGGCATTGAAGTCCTGCCCGCGATCCGCCGCGTCGTCCCATTTCGTGAACTGGCGGAGTGGACGGAAGTCGCCAGCGCCTTCAGCCGTAGTGAAGCCGTGGTTGCCAATGCCGAAGAGGAGGTGGAGGCATGAGTGCCAAAAGCCGCGCCATCCGCCTCTCCCGCCTGCATGCCATCAATTGGTATGGCTATCAGGACACCCTGCCCGTGCAGGGAAATCTCGTCCTCGCCGGTGTCACCGGCTCGGGGAAATCCATCCTCATGGACATGCTCATGCTGGTGCTCGTCGGGCCGGAAAAAGCACGTCACCACTTTAACCGCAGCGCCACCGGTGCGCAATCCGACCGCACGCTGAAAGGCTATTGCCTGCTGGACACCAAACAGCAGTCCGAGAGCGGCCAGCCGCAGTTCTTCCATGACAAAGGCGTGACGACCTACGTCGCAGCAGAGTTCGTCTGGCCGGATGGCAAACGCATTGAGACCTGGGGCCTGCGTGTGGAGTTTCGTAACACCGCGGAGAATGACGGCCACATCACGCCTTTCTTTTGCCAGGGGTCATTGGAGAAGGGCGACTTCATCCAAACCTCTGCCGAAGATGGCAAACGCCGCACACTCGACATCCTCGGCTTCCGCCAGCTCGTCGAAGGTCGGAACGGGCGCGTGTTTTCCTCATCACGCGAATACCTGCGCGACATGAGCAACAGCGCTCATCTCAACTTCAATCGTGAGGTCCTCGACCGCCTGCTGCCGAGTGCTATGTCGTTCACCAATTTGAAGAGCTTCGACGACTTCTGCCGTCGTTTCGTGCTCCCGGGTGAAGCCGTGCCGGTGGATGACGTCGTGGCAAGCTATCGCGACTTTGAATCCTATGAAAAAGAGCTGCGCGACCTCCGCGGACAACTCACGCGACTGCAAACCATCCGCCAGCATTCTGAAACACGTGTCGCTGCGCAGCGTGATCGCGATGTGGCCCGGTTCCTCGCCGTTGAGCTGAATCATGAACACGTGCAGAATCAGGTCTCCAGCATGGAAAAGCGCCTCGCGGAGCTGCGCCTCAGCTTCGCTGGAGACGAACAGCGGCTGCTGGAGCTGGAAGAAGGCATCACCCGCTGTCGCAGCGAACGTGAGCGCCTGCTCGGCCTCATGCACGAATCCTCCGAGGGCCGGCTTTATCACCAGCTCACCGAGCAAGGTCGCAAGCTGGAGAGCGAGCTGCTGCGCCTGCGCGAACTCGGCACCAAACTCAGCGACCGTCTGCGCAAACGCGTCAAGGATGCCAAGCAGTGGCTGAAAGATGTGAAACACGCACCGCTGCCGAAGCCCGTGGATGCGCATCGCCTGGAAAATGCCATCGAACTGCTCGAAGGCTGCGATGAAGCCGCCACCGCCAATGCCCTGAGCCTGCTGCGCGATGCCGCAGATCAGGTCTGCAAAAACCTCCGTCAGGCCTTTGCCGCAGACGCGGAGGAACTGCGCCGCCTGCGCAATGAGCGCAACGATCTCGAGGCGCAAATCGCCACGCTCAAAGCCGGGCTGCCGCCCATCGAGCAGCCACTGCTGCACACGCTCAATGAGCACCTGCTGCATTTTCAGGGCCGCCCCGCCGCCAAAGCGCTGCGCGATTTGTGTGAAGTAACAGACGAGACCTGGCGTGAAGCCATCGAGGTCGCCTTCAGTGAAAAATTTGCCATCATCGTCAGTGAAGAACATTACACGGAGGCTTTGAAGCACTTCCATGAACTCAAAGCCGCTTCACAGGGCCCGAAGGCCGCAGTGCAGTCGCTCATTCATCCAGCGCGCATGCTCGCGATGAAAGCCAAGGCCGCCAAAGGTTCGCTCGCAGAGAAAATCGAAACGGATGATCCCGTGGCACGCGCCTGTGTGGACTCCTGGTTTGGCCAGGTGAAGTGCGTGCAGAAACTCGCCGACCTAGACAAGCATGACGCGGCCATTTTGCCGGACGGCCTCATGCTGCGTGACGGTGTGATCCTGCGGCCTCGTCGTTATGATGGAGTGCCGTTCATCGGCAAGCGCGGCCTGCAGCGCCAGCAGGAGATCAAGCAGGACAAGCTCAAAGACATTGTCGCCAGCATCCGCCGCCTGGAACCACTCGAAACCGAGATCAACGCCCTCATCACTGACAAAGACAGCAAGATGCCCGACCACGGCTCGCTGGCCCAGGACCTTGTGCGCGTGGAGTCGCTGCCCAAGCTCGAACAAGATCACGAGGAACTGATGCAGCGTCTTCAAGACATCGACACCGGCTCGCTGCAAGAGCTGGATCAGCAGGCGCACAGTCTGCTCTCGCAGTCCGGCGCGTTTGAAAATGAGCGTCTCGAAATCGCCCGCAAAGGCATCCAGCGCGAAATCGAACAGAGCGAGAGAAACCTGGCGACCCGCCGCGAGGATGCTTCCAAACGCGAAGACGATCTGCTCCGCATCAAACGCGAAATCGACATCTCCGCGCATCTTGACCGCTACCAAAGCTGGAAGCATGATATGCTCGAAAAATACCTCGCTGCAGATGTCGCCGCGAAGGAGTTTGACCGGGAATTCAACAAAGCCGCCGTGAGCGCCGCACAGGCCGAGGGCGATCTCAAAGCCGCGATGGTCGAGTTCAAGAAAACCTTCTCGCCACGCTTCGATGATCTGCCGGAAGACGGCCGCAGCACCAAGGACTACGACAAGCTGCTCAAGCGCATCGATGGCCAGGGCATCCCCGAATTCGAGAAGAAGGCCGAGGCAGAGCGAAAGCGGTGGGAGAGCCTGTTCCGCACGCAGGTGCTGAGCCGCATGCAGAAGGCCCTCAAGGACATCGACAACATCATCTTTCTGCTCAACAAGCAGCTCAAGCGGCAGATCGGCAACGATGTGTATCACATCAAAAAAGAGCCAAATCCCGAGTTCCGTTTCTACCGCCATCTCATCGATCTCAATTCCACCCGCGATCCCGACGATCTCTTCTTCTCCAGCCTCGAAGGCGATCTGCGCACCGCCCTCGATCACTTCCTGCAAACCCTGGTCAAGCAGGCCAACAGCCCCGAAGCCGCCAAGCTTCTCGATTACCGCCAATACTTCGACTACGACCTGCTCGTCACCGACATACGTCAGCCAGATGCCCGCTCGGTGAGCGTGGACAAGCAAAGCGGCAAGATGAGCGGCGGTGAAAATCAGAGTCCCTACTTCGTCGCCATCCTCGCCAGTTACCTGCACGCCTACAATCGCCACGAGACGCGCTGGAAAGAGCCCAGCCTCGCCCTCGTGCCCATTGACGAAGCTTTCAGCAAGCTCAGCGGCGAACGCATCCAGGACTGCCTCGCAGCCATGCAGGAGCTCGATCTCCAGGGCGTCTTCAGCATGTCCAGCGGCAACATCCCCTTCGCCTTCAGTCTGTGCGACGAACTCATCGTCGTCACCAAGACCGAAAAACGCGAAGGCGGCAAAACCCGCATCCGCAACATTCCCGCCGTGCTCTTCCGCGATTCGCCCGAAGGCAAAGAATGGATGACCAAGCATGGCTCATGAGCATCCAGACATCCTGAAGGTCTTTGCCGACCGCTACCGCGATTCCCAGGCGGGCCGCACCGGCATCTGCACTGCAGATTTCACCCTCGACTACCACAAGCTCCTCAAAGCTGCCCACGCCGACTCTGCCGAAGCCCGCATCCATGCCGAAGACCGGCTCCGCAATGCTTCAAGCCAGTCTCAGGGCAGACTGAAACTCGACACGCATCCTCGTGACGAGTGCCTCATCCACATCGTCCGCCTCTCTCGCGAAGGTGGTGAGGCGTGGCTCTTCAATCACCTGCGCGCATCCTCGCCAACCGAAGAGCGCAGGCAGTTGGCGAACCTGTTTGAGTCGTTTCATGAAACCCCTGTTTCATCCAACTGGAAAAGCGCATGGTCAAACTGGTGCCTGCAACTGGCACAGCACGCACTCGATGGCAGTTCCGTCGCGCCCTTCACTCGCGATGACCTGACGGGCAATCGCGAACTGCTCACCGTCCTTCCACGTGTGCTCGACTGGCAGGGCGAATCGCTGCTCCGCTTCGCCAGCTGCATGATCTGCCACGACTCGAAGAAGCTGGAACAGTTGCGCCCTCGCCTCGAATCCGCCCTGCGCCAAATCACGGCTGGCAGCATTCAATCGCTCGAAGAGCTCGGCCTGCTGGAAAAGCCCCGCCGCGTGTTCATTCGTGGCCCACTGCGGCTGGAACTGCCCGGCGGCACACTCAATCTCGGACTCCTTCATGCGCCCGTCTCCATTTCAGAAACCGACCTTCATCAAGCCATCGCCATCCACTGCGATTCCGCTCAAGTGCTCACCGTGGAAAACGAAACCACCTTCCTGGAACTCGCGAAACTCAACAGCGACACGCTGCTCATTCAAAGCAGCTATCCCGGCCGCGCCGTTCTCGCTCTGCTCGCACGCCTGCCGGCCCATCTGCCCATCCATCACTTCGGCGACACCGACCCCGCCGGTTTCGACATTCTCCGCGACCTCCGCGCACGCTCCGGCCGCACCATCCAGCCGCTGCACATGTACCACCGGCCCCGCGAAGGTTCCGAAGCCCTACAACCATCCGACCTCCAAACCATAGATCGTCTTCTCTCGGATCCGCGCATGGCAGACTGCCACCCGTCTTTGCAAGCCATGCGCCACGCTGGCACAAAAGGTGACTTCGAGCAGGAATCACTCGGTCGGCCCTCCTTATCGGCATGGCCATTTTACAGGAGTGCCGGGAACGCTGGTTGATCATCGCTCCACGAGAGCGGACGATCCGGCACCATGGCCACAGGCGGTCAAACTACTTCGCCGCATTCTCTGTCTCTGCCGGCCGGTGCTTGGCGCGGGCGGCGTTTTTGGCAGGGGGGGGCGGTACGCCGAACACCTCCCGATCCGGAAAGGTAACGGCGGGAAAGAGACTGCGGCGCAGCAGCCAGACCAGCCGCTGGATCAGCGGATTCCGATGGTGGACGCCCAAAAAAAGCGGCATCGGCCTAGCTCCCAGCTCGGCCTTGATCTCATAGCTGGTCTGACCGAGGTGGACTCGGCTGAATCCTCGCCGCTCGGCTTCTTCGATGACATGGTAAAACATGTTGAAGTAAACATTGCTGTCCCGTTTGAAGCTGTAGTCGAAACCGCTGTAAATCGGGTGGAGGGTGCCCCGGTCGCGGTCGCACAAAACCAGCTCGCAAGCCACCAGGCGGTCGGCACCTTCGACCTGTTGCGATCCAAAAACATAGAAGGCATCGCCGCCGGGCATGCGCTCCACTTCCTCGAAAAACTTCTGGTTAAGGCGCTCGAAAACAGAGTCCGAGTGGTCAACCACCTCCTCGTACAAGCGGTGGATCGCCGCCGCGTGGCCGCTTGAGTCTGCGGCCACGCGCCAGGTGACCCCGTTTTCGGCGCAGACCGCCTTTCGCTTTTTCAGCTTGTTTCGGTAGTGCGTGTTAATCGCCGTGAAGTAGCCACCACGTTCCTTGGTGGGCAGTTGCAGGATGGTGGTGGGGAGGCTTTCGACGAAGAAAAACCGGGGTCCGAGCCTCGCCCGCAAGATGTCGGTGGTGGCTTGCCCAGGCTCTTTGATGATGACGAAGCCTATGCCTAGGGCTCTGGCCTGGCGGCGGATTTCATCAAAAACCGAAGTCAGTCTTTCCGCGCTCCAAACTCTTTCGTCGGCCAGGTTTTTGATGCCCAGCAGATCATCCCCATTGGAAATGGCGCTGCCCACCACGAAGAGCCGGGTGGTGAGGAAGCCTGGGATCACCTTTCGGGCCCAACCGACGATGCGCTGCAACCACGGACTGGAAAGCGCCACGAGCGAAATCTTGAAAGCAAAACATGGAACCACGCAGGCTATTCCCTCGGCGTCCCGGCCGGTCAGGTAGTGCGTCTCCACATGGTCAAGACCTGCGTTTTCCACCGCCTGATGGAGCGCGTAGGAGCGGAGGACTGCCTCGCGACCAAAGCAATCATCCCACGCCGCGGCGATCTCAGCGACCCGGCGGTGCCATTGGAAAGTTAAAACAGGGGGGGTAGTTCGAAGGGAGCCTGACATTGGGTCTGATGCACAATCGCCGGTGCGGCCATTTTAGGATGCTCATTCTCGCGACCTCAGTGCAGATTGGCAACCTCTGGCTGTTGGAAAATTGCTCACCCATGCCAGATAGGGAGCCAGGCGCACCTCGGGGGCGACGCGACGAGATCGAGGGTTGACCGGAGCTGCGAGTGAAGGGAGTCTGCCACCATGGCCACTCCCACCCCCGACCGCGCGCATACCATCGCTGTTTTCTGCGACTTCGAAAACCTGGCCATCGGGGTGAAGGACGCGCAGTATGACAAGTTCGACATGAACAAGGTGCTGGACCGGCTGCTGCTGAAGGGCAGCATCGTGGTGAAAAAGGCCTACTGCGACTGGGATCACTACAAAGGCTTCAAGGCCGGCATCCATCAGGCTTCGTTTGAACTGATCGAAATCCCGCATGTGCGGCAGTCCGGCAAGAACTCAGCGGACATCCGCATGGTCGTGGACGCGCTTGATCTCTGCTACACCAAGCCGCATGTGGACACCTTCGCCATCGTGAGCGGTGACTCCGATTTCTCGCCGCTGGTGAGCAAGCTGCGGGAAAACAACAAGACCGTCATCGGCGTGGGTGTGAAGCAGTCCACCAGCGGCCTCTTCATTGACAACTGCGACGAATTCATCTTCTACGACGACCTCGTGCGCGAGGAGGAGAAAACGAAAAAACGCTTCGCGCGTGCAAAGCCCGCTCCCGTCGCCAAACCCACCACCACCCAGGAACGCAAACCCGGCGGCGATCCGGAAAAGGCCATGCAGCTTGTGGTGGAAACCGTCGAAGCCATGCTCGGCCGCAGCGGCAGCGACACCGTGTGGGCCGGCCCAGTGAAGCAGGCCATCCGCCGCCGCCAGCCTCAGTTCGACGAGCGTTTTTACGGCTTCAGCTCCTTCAGCGCCCTGCTGGAAGCCGCCGCAGAGCGCGGCCTCATGAAGCTCGAGAAAAACGAAAACGGCTACCGCATCAAGATGTCTTCGCCCGAGGAGTAGTGCGGCAGACACTCCAGCCCCTCTCTCAACGCGCAAAGCCAAGGTGTAGGGGTCTCCCGACCCCGACGCTATCCGGCTCTGCGGACATTTCACTGCGCGCTGCGCTCAAAAGCAGCCGTCTTGTTTTCCAGCAGCGCGAGTGCCTCCCCCGCCAAATAAAGTGAGCCCGCGATCAGCACCCGAGCCTCCGGCCTCATGGCCTGCAAGGCCTCAGCGATGCGTGCATGCGTCGCCACAGGCCGAGATTCAAGGCCGAGCTCACTCCAAATCTCCCGCAGTTTCTCCGGCGGCAGCGCCCGTGGTGACTCAAAACCCGTGAAATGCCAGCTACCAGCAATGGGGGCGAGTTCGCGCAGCACAGCCGCCGTGTCTTTGCCAGCCACCGCACCAAAGATAATCTCCGCCTGCTCCTCCGGAAACTCCTCCCGCCAAGTTTGCGCAAGCACCCGGGCAGCATCGATGTTGTGCGCTCCATCAAGAATGCAGCCACCGACCTTTTGAAAACGGGCAGGCCATTGCACCTCGCGCAGACCGCGTGCGATCACCTCCTCATCGAAGTTGAATCCAGCAGTCCGCAGTGCCGCCACAGCCATGGCCGCATTCCAGCGCTGATGCTTGCCCGCGAGGCCCGTTTCTCCAGGCCAAGGCGTTTCAAGGATCGTGAGAGGCGCACCACGCTCAGCCGCTGTGCGTGCGATGACCTCCAGCGCCTCAGGCTCCTGCCGCATCGTGACCACCGGCACGCCCGGCTTGATGATCCCAGCCTTTTCAGCGGCGATTTTCGCCAGCGTGTCGCCCAGCATGTCCATGTGATCCCAGCCGATGGGGGTGATGACGCTGACCGCAGGGGTGATGGCATTCGTAGCGTCCAGCCTCCCACCCAGCCCCGTCTCCAGCACCACCCAGGGAGTGCCCCGCTGCGCGAACCATTCCAGAGCCAGAGCCAGCGCAAGTTCAAAAAACGTGGGATGCGGGTCCCACCCGGCCACATGCTCGCGCAATCGAACGACGCCTGCCGCAATCTCCTCAGATGTGATCATGCGTTCCACATCACGAATGCGCTCACCAAAGTGAATCAAGTGGGGCGAGGTAAACAATCCCGCATTGATGCCCCCAGCCCGCAAAATCGAATGCATGAAAGCGCACGTAGATCCCTTGCCATTCGTACCGGCGACGTGGATGAACCGCTGCCCCGCCGCTGGCAAATTCAGTTCGCTCAGCAGCCTCTGCACGTTGTCGAGCCCCAGCTTGATGCCGTAGAATTGAGTGCTGTAGAGCCAGTCGATTTCTTTTTGCGCCGTGTCGTTGATCATTCCTGTCACACACGGTGCCCGCGCCGCTGCCGGGTGCAAGCTGCCAGGAAACAAGATCACCCGCCGAATTCCCATTTCCCACCCGGCAGTCACGGCTATCATGCACCCGCATGGCTGTGACTTCCGCTTCCGACCCCTCGATCTGGATTAAACGCTTCTGGTGGCTGCTGGCCGCCGTTTTCATCGCGCGCATCGGCGTGATGCTGCTGTTTGTACACGGCGCGGATCTGGCGGGGGACGAGGCCTACTACTGGGACTGGGGCCGCAGGCCGGACTGGTGCTACTACAGCAAGCCGCCCATGATCGGCTGGATGATGGGTGCCATCGGTGCGCTCACGGGCAATGCTGAGTGGGGCATCCGTTTTGCCGCGCTGCTGCTGGGCACGGTGACGTTGATCATCATTCATTCCATCGCCTTGCTGCTGTTCGATGCCCGCACCGCCTTCCTCACCGCCTTGCTGGTGCTGCTCACCATCGCCAATGCAGGATTAAACCTGCTGCTCACCATTGATGCCCCCCTGCTGCTGTTCTGGACGCTGGGGCTGCTGCTGTTCTGGCTCGCCGCAGAAAAGCCGAAGGATAACATTCCCTGGCTCGCCCTGGCTCTCGTCATCGGCTTCGGCACACTGAGCAAGCAGATGATGCTGGCCTTCCCCGCCCTCATGCTGGTCTTCGCCATTGTTTCGCGCGAGGACCGCGCACTGTTGCGCAATCCACGCATGTGGCTCGCTATTCTCTGCGGCATGGCCTTCATCATTCCCGTGCTGCGCTGGAATCAGCAGCACGCATGGATCACTTTGGAACACACCAAGCACCATTTCGATGCGGCCCAGATGGACTTCCTCGGTTGGCTCAGCCGCACCTTTGAAAACGTGGGCCTGCAGGCGCTGATCTACACTCCGGTGACGTTTGTCGCGCTGGTGGCGGCGATGATCGCAGCGGTGAAAAAACGCAAAGAACTCACCCGCCCGCTGCTGTTCGTCACGCTGGCCTCCTCTCCGGCCCTGGCCTGCTTTGCACTGCTCGCGCTGAGGCAGCGCATCAATCCAAACTGGCCTGCCGCCTTCTTTGTACCTGCGTTCATTCTGGCGGCAGCCTGGCTGCGCGGTGTCACCCCGTTCAAGCTGCATCCCGGCTGGGAGCGCTGGTCACTGCGGGTCGGCGGTGCTCTGGTCCTCATCGCACACCTCGCCCTCATCATCATTTTCAGCACGGATTTGAAAGGCATCGACAAACTTGCCAGCCTGCGCGGCTGGAATGAAGCGGGCATTGAGGCTCAGGAGTTCCTCGATCTGGTGCCCGACCCGGAGAACACCTTTGTCATGGCGCTCGGCCACCGCTACCACGCGGCCGAGATGGCCTTCTACATGCCCTCCCATCCACGCGTCTATCGCTGGGAGCCCAGCGGCGCCGTGCAGTCCCAGTACGAAATCTGGCCAGGGCCGGAGGAGCGCATCGGTTTCGATGCCCTCATCATTGATCCCGGTCCAGGCGAGGCCCTGCTGCAAAACCCCGTCTTCACCACCGCCTTCGAAAAACTGGAGTATCGCGGCAACATCCGCATCCCCCTGGGGCTGGAGGCACGCGAGTTCAGCGTGTATCTCGGGCGCAAGTTGAAAAAGTGGCAGCCCATACGCGCGCAATGAACGCCTGGGATCTCAGCCTGCTGCATCAGATCAACACCGTGTGGTCGCACCCGGTGCTCGACTGGCTCATGCCCGCCCTCTCCGCCATTGAGGCCTGGCTGCCGCTCATCATCCTCGCCGTACTTCTCATCGCCTGGCGGGGCGGCAAACGCGCGCGCATCATGCTGCTCTGCGCCGGCATCGCCATTGCCCTCGGTGACGGCGTGATCTCCAATACCCTGAAAACGACCATCGGTCGAGTGCGTCCACGCGATGCCAGGGCCGATGTGATCGTGCGTGATCTCGGCCACGCTTCACCCGCCTTCATGCGCTTGTTTGAAAAGCCGGTGGTGAAACCCAGCGAGCCCAACGGTGCCACCCACGGCAAGTCCTTTCCCTCCAGCCACACCGTCAACCTGTTCGCCGTCGCCACCATCATCGCCTGCAGCTACCGCCGCGCGGGCATCGCCATGTATCTGCTGGCCGCCGCTGTGGCGTACTCACGCATTTATTGCGGTGCGCACTGGCCCAGCGACATCCCGCCCTCGATGGCGATTGGCGTCTTGGTTGGACTGGGACTGGTGAGCGTGGCGAAGCGGGTTTTCCGCGAGATTTGACCGAAGGTCAGGAGACCTTCAGTCAAACAGCACCCACGGCGCCTTCGGATAATTCTCTTTGGCTTCCTCCATCACGCCGATGTCTCCGGCAAAGCCCTTGTGCAGGACTTTCCACCCACCCTTGCCGTCCTTTTGCAGCAGCGCGAAGAAATCCAGTTCCAAATCCGCAGCCACCGTTTCGTTCTTCGGTTTGCCTCCCTCAGGGTCCACATGGCCGCTGAAGCGCGCCCAAGAGCCACTGACGCGCACCCCTCCGGTGAAAACAACTTCCTGCCCCACCTCCGCGCTCACCGGCACGCGCATCGCATCCATGATGGCCTTGCGCTCCGGCGTGCCAGCCTTCGGTTCGTGCGCCGGGACCTTGGCGAGCGGCTTCTTAAAGACGACCTTGCCGGGATCTTGGAGCCGCAGGTGACTGTCGTTTTTCGGGTCCGCCAGCAGCTGTCCTTCACCGATGTAAAGCTTGTCGCCATCCAGCTTGAGCACTTCTTCCTCGGACTGGTCGGAGGACTCGATGGTGTACTCATAGAGCACCCGCATGATGCCACCCTCGGCAAGGGTGCCGCTGATCGTGCCATGGGCTCCATGCCCGTCGGGCGCTTTCGGCAGCCAGTTCTGCGTGCCCGTGACCTTGTCACCCTCGATGGTGAGGGAAATGCGCGTGTACTCCTTGGAGTTTTCCTCGTCAAAAAACAACGTCTGCGGTTCTTCAGCAGAGAGAACCGTACCAAGCAGGAAGATCGAGAAGATGAAAGACTTGTTCATGGCATGGAGGCAAAGAAAGAATAAAACACGCCTCCCTGGATCAGCGCACCGGCCACAAACAGGAGGGCAAACAGCCACAGCAGGAGCTTGCGCTTGCGCCGCCAGAAAAACGCCAGCCCGGCCGGGATGCCCGCCGCGCCACACAGCACCTGACCGCCGATCATGCCCAAAATAAGCGTCATGTGCTTGTCCTGAGACGCCCTGCCCGAGTCGTTCGCCATCACATCTGCCATAAAAGAAAGCCCGGCCCAGGCGAGGTGCGCGATGATCCAGAATACGATGAACAGAATGCCGCAGACCACCCAGGCGGTTGACATACCTTCTTTCGCGGGGATGGCGGGAGGAACTTCGTTCATTTGCTTTTGATGGAATTCAACACCTTGCTCACTTCGTCACCATGCTGCTTCAAAGACTCGACCGGCACAATGTTGAAGAGCATGAAAAACGTGTCGCCTGTCTTGGGCGCGAACACGGCGCAGTTCACCGCCATCTTGACGCCTTCCAGCCTGACATTGCCGTTGAGAAAGGTGACCTTGAAACCATTGAGTTCACCTTTCTCAGGCTCTCCCTGCCACTTGATGCCTTTAAGCTCCTCTTCGAGACCTTCCTTCGCATCGTCGATGGCACTGGCGGCCTCATCGGCATCCAAGGCCGCGATTTCCATGTTCACCAGTTCATCGGCGGAAGAAGCAGAAAGCGACTGGTCGCCAGTCTCGATCTTCCACGCATCGGGAAAGGCGATGGAGAACACCGGCTTTTTGGCCGGATAGCTGAAGACTTGATCCGCACGGAGCGCGGGCGGGATCGCAAGCGCGAAGAGGGTGAACAGCAGGACGGTTCTCATAGTCGGCAAATGACTTGCTTTGAAACGAACAACCCCTTTTTCAGCGTGGAAAAAGGGGTTGTTCAATGGGATGGGAATCCGGCCCGCACTTATTTGGCCTTGAGGGAGCCGATCATGGCACCGATGGCCGGACCATATTTGTCACTGCCTTCCTTCGATGAAATGCAGGACAGCAAAATGAAATTCTTGGAGCTCGGTTTGGCCAGCAGCACCAGATTGATGAAGGCCTTGCCGTTCTCGTCTTCGCCCTCGGCGTTGAGAATGGCGATACCCAGGCCGTCCTTGTCCCCCTTCTGGATGTCGTCCCACTTCAGGTTCTTGAATTCGGACACCGTGTCCTTGGCCTCTTTCAACGCCGCATCATAGGCGTCCGGCCCGGCTGCCATTTCATCCACTTCGACGATCACACTGTCATCATCCTTGGTGGGCGTGGCCATGATGGCGTCGTCCTTGTAATCCACCTGCCAGGTGGCCGGCAGAGCGAAGGTGAGGACCGGAGCTTCTTTCGGAAAATCAACGGCCTTGTCAGCCGCGAAAGAAAGAGAAGCAGTGAGCAGAATGGCAAGAGACAGAAGAAGGGAGGTTTTCATGAGGTGAGGTAAAACGTGTTCGAATAGAAAATCCCGCAGCTTTTTTGTCAACCGGACTCCGCGACTGTTTCAAATTCACCAACTTCCGCGCCGCATCACAACGGCCAATCAATCTCCGTCTCACCGTGCATGATTTCGGTGAGCACCGGCACATCCAGGAAATGCTCCAGCACCATGCGGTTGCTGATGCTGGCGGCGTCTCGCTCCTCCCGTACGTAGTTCAAAATGACACCCGCACACGTCAGGCCGCGCGCCTGGATGTTGCGCACAGTCAGAATCGTGTGATTCAGGCAGCCCAGCTTGTTGTTCACCACCACGATCACCGGCAGTGCCAGACGCTGCGCAAAGTCGGCCATGGTCGAAAACTCATTCAGCGGCACCTCCCACCCTCCAGCCCCTTCGATGAGCACATGCTCATGGCGCTGCGCAATTGCCTGAAAACAGGCGATGACCTCGTTCAGCTCAAAGCGGCGGTTTTCCATCAGCGCGGCAGCATACGGTGCAGCTGGCACCTTCAACCACACAGGATTCACCTCCTCAACGGTTATCCCTTCGCTGCTGGCATTTGCAAGATGAACGGCGTCGTCACGCGCACCGCAGACAAAAGGCTTGAAGCCCGCGACAGCTTTCCCCGTACGCTTCAAAGCTTCCAGCAGCAGGCAGGTGACGTACGTCTTGCCTGCGTCAGTGTCAGTGCCGGTGATGAAGTAATGGTTCACAACGTTTTATCTTTGGCTTTCCAAGTAACGTAAAGAAAACCCAATCCAATCATCACGCATAGTATCCCTGCCCAAAGGGGGATAACATCATTTGCGACAAAAGCCGTTCCCAGAAAAATGGGTAGGAGGGCAAGTTGGAAAAGAATTCTGTCTCTACGGTTCATTATGCGAACAAAGAATCATCCGATCTGGGCAAGAACCGCCGAAGCAATCTTATCCGCCTGTGCTTCGAGGTATTCCACATCGCGGCCTTCAACCAGCAGGCGGATGAGCGATTCCGTGCCGGAGTACCGCAGCAGCACGCGACCGTAGTCGCCGAGCTTCTTCTCCGTCTCCTTGATGATCTTCTGCGCGTCGGCGAGCTGCTCGACGGGCGGCTTGTTGCGCACGCGCAGATTGCGCGAGCACTGCGGGAATTTTTTCAGGCACTTGCGCAGCTCACTGAGAGGCTCGCCGGTTTCCTTCATGATCCGCAGGATCTGCAGGCCCGCGACGAGGCCGTCACCGGTGGAGGCCCAGTCGCCAAAGATAATGTGGCCGCTCTGCTCGCCGCCCAGGTTCAACCCCCGCGCGCGCATTTCCTCAAGCACGTACCGATCTCCCACACCCGTGCGGATGACCCGGCCTCCCAGGCGCGACACGAGATCGTCGAGCCCGTAGTTGCTCATGATTGTCACCGCCAGCGTGTTCTGCTTCAGCGTGCCTTTGCGCAGCATGGACTCAGCGGCGATGGCCATAAGTTCGTCTCCATCCAGCGCGATGGCTTCTTCATCACACAGCGCGCTGCGATCCGCATCCCCGTCATGGGCGATGCCCGCCTGCGCCTGGCACTGGCGTACGATGCGCTCAATCTCATCCGGATGCGTGCAGCCGCATTCTTCGTTGATGTTGAAACCATCCGGCTCGGAGTGGTACACCTGCACATCCGCCCCAAGCGCCTCCAGCGCGAGCGCACTCGTGAAGGAAGAAGCACCGTGGGCATTGTCCAGCGCCACGCGCATGCCATCGAGACGCACACCACCCATGGAGGCAATCGCATGCGCCACGTAGCGGTCCACGCCATCAGCCAGCTTGGTGATGCGGCCGATGCCACGGCCTTCCGGACGCGGCGTGTCTTCGTTGCCAAGCACGAGGCGCTCGATGGCCACCTCGGTCTTGTCGTTGAGCTTGTGCCCGTCGCCATGGACAAATTTGATGCCGTTGTCCTTGAACGGATTGTGCGAAGCCGAAACGATCACGCCAAAGTTCGCACCGAGCTGCGCGCTCAGCATGGCCACCGCCGGCGTGGGCAGCTGCCCCGCGAGGATGACATCCACCCCCGCTGAATTTAGCCCCGCAGCGAGCGCAGCCTCCAGCATTTCTCCCGAAGCCCGGGTGTCGCGGCCCAGCACGGCTTTGGGGCGTTCGCCGCCCTCCGGCTTGCCACCGAGTACAACGGCAGCAGCCTGCGCGAGGCGCATGACAAACTCAGGGGTCATGGGATGACGATTGGCCACGGCACGAACGCCGTCGGTGCCGAAGAACTGACGCTTTTCAGACATAGGACGGCGCTTCTAGCGCAGGACTTCCCAAGTGTCAAAGCCCGGCGGCACCGCCGATGGCCGTCCCAGCTTTGGCTGGAGGCGTGATCACAGCCCCGGGAGGCGAAAGCGTGGGCTCCAGTTCCGAAGGCACTTGGACGGGCGGAGGGATCACCGGCGTCAATTGAGGGGGCGCAGGCGATGCCGACACGGGAATCCGCGCAGATGCCGGTGGCATCGGGTAAGACGGCGCGTAGCGCGCGTCCTGAGCCTTGATCATGAACCAGAACAGAAACGCCAGCACCAGGGAGACGATTTTCTCCCGCCAGTTGCGCGTGACGAGTTCTTTAACTTGATGCCCCCAGTTCATGACTGCCCTCCGTTGCGGATTCTGCACCGGCTTCTGCGCCTTCGGTGAGAATCTCATTGATGCGCTGCCGCAGTTCCTCCGGCTCCAGATCGTGTTCCAGCTTGCCTCGAAAACACAGCGAGAGCGCCCCCGTCTCCTCAGAAACGACCAGTGCGATCGCGTCCGTCTCCTCCGAGATGCCCATGCCGGCACGATGCCGCAGGCCGATGGCCCGGTCCTGAATCTCACGCTGGCTCACGGGAAAAACACAGCCCGCAGCCGAGATGCGCCCTTGATCAATGATGGCCCCACCGTCATGCAGCGAGGTCTTCGGCTGGAAAATCGTGGTGACCAGCTCATTGGAGATCACCGCATCCAGTTCCACGCCAGACTCCGCATACGGCTTGAGATCAATCCCACGCTTCAGGGCAAACAGCGCCCCGCAGCGGCGTGACGAGAGCTGCTGCATCGCCTCCATCAGCACATCCAGCGCCTCGGGGTCAGGCCGGTTGAAGGAAAAAATACGGCTGCTCCCCAGCTCCGCCAGCACGCGGCGCAGCTCCGGCTGAAAGATGATGACCAGCGCGATGGCCAGAAAGACCGAAAAGCGCTGCAGCAGACTGCTGATGACGGACAGCTCCAGCAGCAGCGACAGCAGCGCGAGGCTGAGCAGCAGCACCAGCAGTCCTGTCAAAATGCGTGCGCCACGCGTGGCACGGAAAAACAGATACCCATGGTACGCCAGCGCGGCGAGGATCAAAATCTCCACGCCGTCGCGCCAGTGCTCTGTCAGAAAGTTCCACATGCCGTTCACTCCGTGCTGCTGCATGCAAACCATCGCACGGGGCAGATTGTTTCTCAAAAGAAGAATCGTTTTGGCCTGTGATTCACGGCGGCTAGGATGCACCGCATGCCACCACGCAGCCCAAACACCGTCCCCCCGCCAAAACAGACGGATCTGTTTGGCGCGCCTGCAGCTGTGGCTGTCGCGCCGCAGGTGGCCGTGCCCATCGCCCGCGTTCAGCTCGAAGGCGCAGCCGCCATGGAGCTCGACTACGCCATCCCCGAGAGCCTGGCAGACAAGATCGTCGTGGGATCACGCGTCATGGTCCCGCTGCAAAACCGGCGGATGAACGCGGTGGTGCTCGAACTTCTGGGCGACTCCCCGCATCGTGGCCGGCTCAAGGAGGTCGCCTCCATTGTGGCCCAGCGCCCCATGTTCACCCCCGGCCTGCTCAAACTCGCACGCTGGATCGCGGAATACTACCTCGTCTCCGTCCACACCGTGCTGCGCACCATGCTGCCCCAGGCCGTGCGGGACAAACCGGGCAGTTTCGTGATGGACAGCCATCTCAAGCTCCTGCGCGAGCCGCCGCCGGACGAGTTTGAAAAACTGCGCCACAAAGCACCCATGCAGGCCCGCGTAATCGACATCCTGCGCAGTTACCACGGAGAAGCGACCCTGAGCCAGATCCGCAAAGACGTCCCCCGCGCAGCCTCCGTCCTCAAGCCCCTGCTCAAAGCCGGCTGGATCACCCGCAGCGAGGTGCGTGTGGAGCGCGATCCCTTTCATGACGAGGCCTTTCTGCCCAGTCAGGCCCTCACCTTCACGGACGAGCAGCAAGCCGCTTACACCCGCGTCGCCGCAGCGATTGATTCCACCGAACCGACCAAACCCATCCTCCTGCACGGCATCACTGGCAGCGGCAAGACGGAGGTCTATCTTCAGGCCATCGCCCGTGTCATTGAGCGCGGCGGCACGGCGCTGGTGCTGGTGCCGGAGATCGCACTGACCCCGCAGACCATCGAGCGCTTCAAGGCGCGCTTCTCTGACCACACCGAGCGCATCGCCGTCCTGCACAGCCATTTGAGCGATGGCGAGCGCCACGACGAGTGGTTCAAAATTCACGAAGACCGCGCCGACATCGTCATCGGTGCCCGCAGCGCCATTTTCGCGCCACTGGAGCGCCTCGGCATCATCATTGTGGATGAGGAGCATGAGCCCTCGTTCAAGCAGGACGAAAAGCCGCGCTACCACGCACGGGATGTCGCCGTGGTGCGCGGCAGCATCGAAAAATGCGTCGTCCTTCTCGGCAGCGCCACGCCGAGCCTCGAATCCTTCGAAAACGCCACCAGCGGCAAGTACGAACTGCTCAAGCTGCTGCAGCGCACCGACGGCCGCACCCTGCCGCTGATCCGCATCGTGGACATGCGCATGGAGCGGCGCAAAGGCACCGGCACCACCGTGGCGAATGCCAGCATCCTCTCGGAAAGACTGCGCGCGGCCATCACCTCGCGGCTGGAGAAAAAAGAGCAGACCATCCTGTTTTTAAACCGCCGCGGCTTCAACACCTCCCTGACCTGTGTGGCCTGCGGTGAAACGGTTCAGTGCCAGGACTGCAGCATCCCGATGACCCTGCACAAACACGAAAACCGCCTCGTCTGCCACGTCTGCGGTGCCCGGCGGCTGCCGCCGACGAAATGCCCTTCCTGCCAGGAGCCGGGGCTGAAATTCGCCGGCTTCGGCACCGAGCGCGTCGAAACCGTCGTGCGCGAAGTGTTTCCCCAGGCCCGCGTCGCCCGGGTAGACACGGACACCATTCAGCGCAAAAACCAGCTCCGCGACCTCCTGCGGGATTTCCGCGCCCAGAAGCTGGATCTCCTGATCGGCACGCAGATGATCGCCAAAGGTCTCGATTTCCCCAATGTCACGCTGGTCGGCGTGCTGAATGCCGATCTGGCGCTCAATCTGCCGGACTTCCGCGCGGCGGAACGCACCCTGCAGCTCCTGGTGCAGGTCGCCGGCCGCGCCGGACGGGGCGAGGTCAAAGGCGAGGTCGTGGTGCAAACCTACGCCCCGCACAGCCCGGCGGTCCAGTTTTCCCGTCACAACGACTTCGAGGGCTTTGCCCAGCAGGAACTGGAGCAGCGGCGCGCCTTTCACTACCCTCCGTACACCCACGTCGTCATCCTTGCCAGCCGTGGCAAACACCAGGCCATGGCGGAATTTGCCCTGCAAACACTGCACCGCCGCCTTTTGGAAGTTCTGACCGCAGACGTGCTCATGGGCGAGCCCGCCCCCTGCGCCATGGCCAAGGCCCACGGGCAGTTTCGTTACCAGCTCCTGCTGCGGGCGGCCAAAATCCGCCCTCTGTGCCGTCAAATTCAGCAGGTGCTGCAGGCCACCACCCTCCCGGCGGATGTCATTGTGACCTGGGATGTCGATCCCGTGTCACTTTTGTGAATTATCCTTTGGAGAATTGAAGAATCGAAGGGAACGTTGACATCAAGCGTCCAGATTCAATATTGCCCCCCTTCATGACGAAAGAGACACGTACCTCCTGCTTCCGCCTTGGATGCCTTGCCATCCTGGCCTTCGCTCTTTCGGCGTGCGGTGGTTCCATCAAAGGCCCCGGCGGCACGATCTCCAAGGTGAAGTACTATCATCTGATGCCGTTCTTCACGCCACAGACGACGAACACGACGATTCTGTTTGAACGCCAGCATTACATTTACGGTGCGGTTTCCAAGAAGGACGTCGTTAACCGCTTCGGCCATTATTACGCCTTCTTCTGGAAGACCGATGACCGCTCCGGCCCGGTGACTGTGCGCCTCGAATACATGCAGGCGCAATCCGGCCTTCGCAAATATTCCCAGGAACAGGTGGTCGAAGACATCCGCCGCAGCAATATTTCCAAATTCCAAGTCACCGGCCCGGAATACCAAAAACACGGGCGTGTGCTCGCATGGCGCGTCAGCGTCCTGCGAGGCAAAGAAGAGCTGGTCAGCCAGCAATCCGCGCTCTGGAACTAACCCCGCGACGCATGACTCCTCCCACTCATATTCTTGTTGGCACCATCGGACGCGTGTTCTGGATGAGGGTGGATGGCCGAGGCACCTTTCAAAACAGCCTCCAGGCCAAAAAAGCGCTTCAGCGCGTGGTTTCACAGGGCATGCGCAATCTCGTCGTCGATCTGGAACGCTGCCCGATGATGGACTCCACCTTTCTCGGCATGCTGACCGGTGCCGCCTTGAACCTCCGTGAATCCGACGGCGGCGGCTCGCTCAGCGTCGTCAATGCCAACCAGCGCAATCTGCAGCTCCTCACCAGCCTTGGCCTGGACCACATTCTGGAGCTCGACCGTGACGGCAAGCTCTGGGAGGCGGAACGCAAGGAAGTCTGCGATGCGCTGCAGAACTGCGGCGAATCCACCGCCGATTGCAAAGAGGCGCAGACCCAGCACGTCCTCTCCGCCCATCAGGCCCTGGCGGATGTGAGCGAAGCCAATGAAAGCCGCTTTCATGATGTCATCGAATTTTTGGAAAAAGAGCTGGAGGCTGGCACATCCGCCGTTCCCGCCTAGGCGCCACCCGGATGAGCCGGGCCGCCGTTTACTCCCATGATCATCGCACTCCTGGTCCTGATCGTACTGCTGATGACGGCGGGACTGGTGATGCTGGCAAAAATTGCGCGGCAGCAAAGGCATGCCATCGCCGCCCTCCGGGCTGAGGAGGAGGCCATCGTGGCCGAGGAACGGCGCATGTTTCACTACCTGCACGATCTCGGTGAGGCCATCTGGCGCGATGACCAGCAGGCTTCGATGTACCGCCTGATTGTCGAGGGGGCCATCCGCGTGACGCAGAGCACCGGCGGCGCTCTCTACCTCTATGACGAAGCCTCGCAGCAGCTCGTGCCGCGCCACTACTCCGACTTTTGCGCCCCCCTCATCAGCCTGCCTGAGCGCGTGCGGCAGCAGATGAAGGAAAATTCTGCCACCCTCCTCAGCACGCTGCGCATGCACGCAGAAACGGTGAAGTCAGGCCTGCTCGGTGGCGTTTTCATGCAGCAAAAAACCGAATTGCTGCCGGATCTCGGCGCTGATCCCCGCCTCGGAGAGCACCTCGTTCCCTCCCAGCAGCATGTCACCGCCATGATCGGTCCCCTGAGCTTTGGCACGCGCAGGCTCGGCATTCTCGCCGTCACCTCCCCCAAGGAAGGCCGCAGCTACAACGCCAACGACTTCGAGGTCTTCAACTCCCTCATTGAGCAGTCCGCCTTCGCCTTGGCCAATGCCATGTCGCATCAGGAAGCGGCCAAGAACCGCATGGATCAGCAGGAACTGCAAACCGCCAGTCAGATCCAAAAGGTCCTGCTGCCAGAGCGCGATCCACAGGTGCCGGGCTTCATCATCGCCGGCAAAAACATCCCGGCCCGCACGCTCAGCGGGGATTACTTTGATTATTTCAATCTGCCTGACGGCCGCTTTGGCGCCGTCATCGCCGATGTTTCTGGCAAAGGCCTCGGTGCCGCCATGATCACCGTCATGTGTCGTACCCTGATGCGCGCCAATGCGAACAGTTCAGCCTCTCCCAGCGCCGTACTCGGTGCCGTCAATCGCCAGATCGCGCCGGACATCCGTGAGGACATGTTCATCACCATGTCCTACGTCGTGGTGGAGCAGGACGGCTCCAGGCTCACCCTCTCCCGCGCCGGCCACAACGCGGCACTGGTCTGGCGCAAAGCCACCGGCAAGGTCGAGGCGATTCACCCTCCGGGGCTCGGCGTCGGCATCGACAAAGGTTCGGTCTTTGAACGTGTCACCAAGGACGCCAGCTTCGAGATGCAGACCGGCGACACCCTCCTGCTCTACACCGACGGCGTCAACGAGGCCATGGACCCCAAAGGCATCGAATTTGGCGAGGAGCGCGTGGAGGAAGAACTCGCCAAACACGCCCCGAACGGACCCAAGGCGGTCATCGGCGGCATCATCCTTGATTTGGAGCACTTTTTGAAGGGCAGGCGCTCGCATGACGACATCACCTTGATTGCCATGCAGAAGACGGCATAGTCGCGGCCCCCCAAAACCCCGCGAAATCCTATGACCGAGCCGAGTCCCGATACGACGCAGCAATTCCCTTTTGAAGAAGTTCCCAATCCTGAAGCCGCCACCCCGGCGGAGGAGACGGCACCGCTTGACCCCATGACGGCGCTGGCCTTGGAGGCCGAACGCTGGAAAGACATGGCCTACCGCAGCCAGGCGGAGCTGGACAATTTCCGCAAACGCTCCGCCCGTGAGGCCCAGGAAACCCGCGCCTACGCCAATGGCGATCTGCTGCGCGCCTTGTGCCCCATCCTCGATAATTTCGACATGGGTCTCGAAGCTGCCCGCCAGGAGTCCGAGAAGTCCATGGTCTTCATGGGCATGAGCATGGTGAACCGCCAGATTCAGGACTTCTTGCGTGACAATGGCGCTCTTGAGATCGAAGCCCAGGGCAAAATCTTTGACCCCAATCTTCACGAAGCCGTCGCCCAGGAAGCCAGCACTTCCGTCCCTGAAGGCACCGTCATTCGTGTCACCCGCCGTGGCTACAAGCTCAAGGACCGCCTCCTGCGCGCCGCTAGCGTCATCGTTTCCAGTGGTCCCCCTGCCGCCGCAGAGGCGTAACCCCCTTTCCACACTGTTATGGCCGACAAACGAGATTATTACGAAGTCCTTGGCGTCTCCCGCGACGTCACGGCCGAGGATTTGAAAAAAGCCTACCGCAAGCTCGCGGTAAAGTTTCACCCCGACAAAAACCCGGACGACAAATCGGCCGAAGGCAAATTCAAGGAAGTCGGCGAAGCCTACGACGTCCTCAGCGACGATCAAAAACGCGCTGCCTATGACCGCTACGGCCACGCCGCCTTTGCCGGCGGCATGGGCGGCCCGTCCGCCGGTGGTGGCGGCTTCCACGATCCCTTCGACATCTTCCGCGACGTCTTCGGCGGCGGCGGTGGCGGTGGCATCTTTGAGCAGTTCTTCGGCGGTGGCGGCGGTGGTGGGGCTGGCGGTCGTCGTCGCGACGGTCCCCAGCGCGGCAGCGATCTGCGCTACGGCATGGAGATCTCCCTCGAAGACGCTGCGCATGGCGTGGAGCGTGAGATCGAGTACGAACGCAGCGCCTCATGCAAAATCTGTTCCGGCTCCGGATCCGCCAGCGGTGGCGGTAAAAAAACCTGCCGCACCTGCGGCGGCGTCGGCCAGGTCATCAGTTCGCGTGGCTTCTTCCAGATTCAGCAGACCTGCCCGGATTGCAGCGGCAGCGGCGAGATGATCAGCGATCCCTGCCGCAACTGCAGCGGCACCGGGCGTTCCAAGGAACGCACCAAAGTGCGCGTCAAAGTGCCTGCGGGCATCGAAGACGGCTCCCGTCTGCGCTCCACCGGCAACGGGGATCTCGGCGTCAAGAACGGCCCTGCCGGCGATCTCTACATCGTCGTCCAAGTCAAAGCGCATGAGATCTTCGAGCGCGAAGGCAGCGACCTCCACTGCGACATCCCGCTTTCGTTTGGCACCGCAGCTCTCGGTGGTGAGCTCACCGTCCCCACCATGGAGTCCAAAGCCTCCGTCAAAGTGCCCGCCGGCACCCAAAACGGCACCACCTTCCGCCTGCGCGGCAAAGGCATGAAAATCCTCGGCGAAGACCGCCATGGCGACCTCTACGTCCACGTCCAGATCGCCGTGCCCACCAAGCTCAATGCCGAACAGCGCGAGAAACTCGACGAATTCGCCAAATCCCTCGGCGAACAAACCTCTCCCATGGAAGAGACCTTCTTCGAGAAAGCGAAGAAGTTTTTCCGCTAACAGAGCCTCTGCTCGTCCTGAGTGACAGCGCGTGGCACCTTGGCCGCGCCAACGGCGTGAAGGATTCGGCCCAGGGCGGCCGAGCCTTGGCGAGCGCTGCCCTGGGACAAAAGCGACCCCACCGCGCCCAAGGTCGCGCCCTGATTGGGCGGGGGAGAATAGGCGCGGTCCTCATCGTGCTCTATGGCCGCATGACTGCCGCACCCCCTTGGGCCTTCCTCTCCGGCCAATTTGTCCATTCTCAGTTTTCAGTTCCCAGTTTATAATTCCGCACGCGCCGAACGCCGCCTTCAACTGAGTGCCATTCACCCCCTCATTTGACCCCTCCGAGGGACATGTGGCTTGCGACGACGCCATCCCTTCACATGATCGAGTCCTCCCCAAACTCATGACCACCCGCGACCTCCTGACATTGACGAAATTCCGCCTCAGCGCGCTCGTCATCGTCACCACGTTCGTGGGCTTCTGGCTGCGTGCTCCCAAGGGCTTCGACTTCTGGCTGCTCTTTCACACCATCATCGGCAGCACCCTCGCCGCCTTCGGCGCGGCTGTGTTCAACCAGCTCATGGAGATCGAGCCCGATTCACGCATGCAGCGCACGGCGGATCGTCCCCTGCCTTCCGGCCGCGTCAGTCCTTCAGCGGCCTTCGGCATCGGCTGGCTGCTCAGCGCCATGGCGCTCATCCATCTGACGATCCGGGTGAACATGGAGGCCGCCGCACTCACCGCGCTCACCCTCGCGGTCTATCTCTTCATCTACACCCCGCTGAAGCGTCAAAGCGCCACCAACACGCTCGTTGGTGCGGTCTCCGGCGCTCTGCCGCCACTCATTGGCTGGGCCGGTGCCGCCGGTCCGTTGCCTGCCGGTGCCCAGCCCCATTTCCGCTGGGAGCTCATGCTCGAACCAGGCGCCATCTACCTCTTCCTGCTCCTGTTCCTCTGGCAGCTCCCGCACTTCCTCGCCATCAACTGGATGTATCGCGATGAGTACCGCAAAGGCGGTTTCATCATGCTCGCCAATGACGATGAACACGGTGCCCGCACTTCGCAGCATGCGCTGGCCTACGCCGTGAGCACAGTCCTGCTGATGTTCTATCCCGTCTATGCCGGCGCAGCCTATGCGTGGTGGTTCCTGCCACCCGCCCTGCTGCTCAGCGGCTGGCTCTGTGTGCTGGCACTGCGCTTCAATCGCCACCCGGAACGGCTCACCGCACGCAAACTTTTCTTCTGCACGCTGATGTATCTCCCCGGCATTCTGACCGTATCCATCCTTGCCTGGAAACACGCGTAGCCGCACCGCCATGAACGAATCTCCCCCCGCCAAAGCCAAGCTCAGCCCCTGGACCATCTGGGTGCCCGTCATCATCGCCGCACTCGGCATCGTCGTCTTTTACAACTACCTCATCTATCGCTCACGCATGGATAACGACGTGGACCGTCCGCCCATCCTTGGCCGCCTCGAAAAAGATCTCGATCTCACCGAGCGCAGCGGCAAGGCCGTCCATCTTGCCGATCTGAAGGGCAAAGTCCTCGTCCTCTCCTGGGTCTTCACCCGCTGCCCCCGTGGCTGCGCCGCCGTCGTCGCCAAGCTGAAAAAGCTGCAGGGAGAATTCGCCAATGAGCCCAACCTCCAGTTCGTCAGCTTCACCCTCGATGCCGAAGACACTCCGGAGATGATGCAAAAATTCGCCCGCAGCCTCGACATCAAAGACGACGCCAACTGGTGGTTCGTAAACGGTGAAAAGGAAGCCGTGCGCAAGTTCATGACCTCCCAGGCGCAGTTCCGCCCCGTGCAGGACATGCCGGAGGCCGACCGCCTCTCCCCAGATGACAAATACATCCACGACCTCCGCGTCGCTGTCATCGACCACCGCGGCCACGTCCGCAGCCTCGCCGACATCCTGAATCCCGATCCCGAATTCGCGAAATTCTGGGATGAAAAACTGCGCAAAGAACTGCACTACCTGCTGAACGAGCAGAAAAAATCCCCCTACATACCCGAAGCCACAAAATAGACCATGGACGTCACCGAACTCCCCAAGCTCTACACCATTTTCAACGCCTGCGCGTTGGTGCACATCATCCTCGGCCTGACGATGATCAAGCTCGGCCATAAAAAGCCGCACATCGTCAGCATGATCATCGCCCTGCTGTTCTCCACCGCCTTCCTCGGCTGCTACCTCTACTACCACTATCACGCAGGCCACGTGAAGTTCGCCGGCACCGGCCTCACCCGTCCGATCTACTTCACCATCCTCTTCACCCACATCCCGCTCGCCATTTTGACCCTGCCGCTGGTCATCATGACTGTCGTTCCGGCACTGCGGCAGCGTTTCGACAAACACAAGCGCGTGGCAAAGTGGACTGTTCCCGTCTGGCTCTACGTCTCCGTCACCGGCATCATCGTCTACCTGATGTGTTACGTCTGGTACGGCCCTCCGATCCGCGCATAACGTAGATTGCGTGCGTGCTGCGCCAAAGGCATCCGCTAATCATTTTGAATCTTTTCATTGCCTTACTGGCTCATAACATCGCATCGGCATCAACCGAATCCCCTCTCCCCACCGATGACATGGCAATGCCCAAAACGCCCTCTGGGGAGAGGTAAGGGTGAGGGGGCATCCCATGCTGGCGAAGGGTGTCTGTGGTCTCCTCACCACGACCCTAGGAGCGCTTGCGGTCCCTTCCGTGACCGCAATCAGACGGCCCGACTCACTCTTCAAACTTCCACGACTTCCGCTTCGCCGGTTTGAGGTCCGTCCGTCCATACCTCTTTCGAAACACATCAAACGCAGTGTCGGAACCGTCCGCCTTCATCTGGTGCACCATTTGCAGCAGCACCCCGAACCGTCCCTTCGGAAAGCCCGCCTTGTTCGCAAACCACCCCAGATACTCCGCCGGGATGTCATAAATCGGCACCCCGTGCGGCGGAAAATGCTGCGGCCCATATTTTCCAAACGGCATGAACGTCCGCCCAATCTCTTCCAGATCAGCGCGCATGCGTTCAGCCAGGTCGTCCATGGCTCAAAGTAGTGCGGCTTCTTTGTTGCTTTGCGATCAAAAATTCTCCTCAAATTTTTGAAACCCACCAATGGTCACCTTGAGTTCCCTGACCCAAGGCTTACCCTCATAACTAAGCGGCACAGCCGCAGGCATGTTGTTCAAGACCGAGGTCAACTCTGCCTCGCTAAAATGCTCATATGTGGAGGCCCACTTGCCGTCTTTGAAATGCTGTTGGTCAAACAATCCGTGACCGCTGGTACCATCGAGGCTAAAACGAAACTCCGTCGAAAACGGCTCCGTTCTTTTCTCCAAGGGTGTCGCAATGACATGGAGAGTCAGACCGGGCTCATGCGGGAAGCTTTCGGCCACCACAGTCCAATATCGCCCGGCTGCGGCTTCATCGCGAACCCAGTCACGCAAAGCCGTGCAGGAGGCCAGATTCAGCACCTTGCCTTCACACAATTCCTTCCAGATCTTGCGTGCCTGCATAGGCGCATGCTCTGCGTCGGCAAACTCCATCCACTCGATCATGTGGGGCCATAGCCTGGCGGAGAACACCTCATCATCCCTCGTGCTCTCAGCAATCATCAGGCGCTGATCCCATTTCAAGGCGTTCATGCGTTTCCGCCAATCCGCAGTGGAGCCGTCCGTGAAACTGGCACACAGCCGGGTTGCCTCAGTCTTTGGGAAAGGCTCAGGCTTCATGGGCGTCGGGTCATCCAGCAGTTCGAGCGCTGCGTCGATGGCCAGTTGCCGAGATTTGTGCGGAAAACCCAAGGCCAGACCGCGCCAGTCCGGTTTCACTCCATGGAACACAGTATCGAGTCCACGGGTGTTGGTTCCCCAACGTCTCCACACAATCTGGGCTGCAGCATGTGCAGGAGAAACAATCTCAAAGTTATCAGCCACTTCGCGCTTGTCTGCGAGCAATCCGCGAAGGCAGCCTGTCAGAGTTTTCTGTGAAGGGTCACCCGGCTTGGGGTTGGCTGCGGATGGCAGTTCATCGCGTTCAGAGTGCGCGATGACGTCTGATCGATTGCTCGACAAAGACTCCGCGAATTTGACCAGCCGATAGCGCCCTGAAAGTTCACTGGTAGTGAGCGCCACCTGCAGCGCAGCCAGCAGTGTGTCATCCAGAACTGAGAGATGCATGGATGCAGGTTCAATTTGTGAACTGTGGTAGTCCCACGGCAGGTCAATGCAGCGGATAGCCCACTCCTGGAGGTCTTGTAATGTCAAAGCCCCTTCAAGATACTGCTCCATGCGTTGTCTCGCAGTAAACGGCTCCACCAGCAGGCTGCGTCCATTCCTGACCACGAAGACATTGTACCATATCTCTTCTGTCTTCTCCTCGTCGAGTGGCGCCCACTTTTGCTTCAATTGGGCCAGGAAAGGGGCCGCTTGCTCCCGACGATGTCTGACATACGCACTGGACAGAAACCAGCTCATATTAAAATCTTCAAGTGAGAGCAGCCACTTTTCAATCAGCGGCCAGGCAGGAGCGTGATCAGTGAAAAGAAAGTACGGAAAAGCGGCTCTGCGCTGGCTGTCGGATGCGGAATTGAACCAAGGTTGCAGCCGTTGCTCAGGTTGCAGCTTGGCAGATTGGGATGCCCACTCTTTGACGCCTTGGATTACATCTTTCGGAGGACGCCCACTGGGCACCAGCAGGTCGGCCAGGCCTTGAGCCAGATCCGACACAGGCACATGAGTTGCATCGAGCCCGCTGTTCATGTGCGTGGCACGTCGATCATTCAACAATGAGATGAGATCAGGCAAGGCGGCAGGATCTCCAGACAAGAGCGGCTGGAGGGCGACGGGCTGGGTATGCCACTTGAATCCAGGCACCGCGGCTTTGAGCCGTTCTTCGGGAATGCCGACATGAAGTGCAAAGGCACGTTGCACCATGCGGTTCCATGCGGCCGGTGTGTCATCTATTTGCAGCATGGCATCACCAACCTTTTGCTCCGCAGGTACTGCGGCAAAACAAGTCAGCGAAGAAATCGCAACGGCAATTCCGAACAGGCTGGCACACGTGAGATTCATTGGTGTAGTCATTTCAAAGTCGCATGCGCCTCCCTCAGCAGCGCTTCCGTGGTCTTCCAGTCAATGCACGCATCCGTGATCGACTGTCCACGCACCAGCTGATCCGGCGGAAATTTCTGGCTCCCACCGACCAGATTGCTCTCCAGCATCGCGCCAATGATCCCCTTCTGCCCCGCCGCACGCTGACGCACGATCTCACGAAACACATCCGGCATGCGGCGGTGGTCCTTGGCGCAGTTGCCGTGGCTCGCATCAATCATGATCGCCGCTTTAAGCTTCGCAGCCTCAAGCCCGTCGATGGTCTCCCGCACATCATCCGCTCCATAGTTCGGCTTGCTCTCGCCTCCACGCAGAATGATGTGGCAGTCAGGATTCCCGCTCGTCGTGACGGCAGAAGCCACCCCGTCCTCACTCACACCAAGAAAAGTCTGCGGCTGGATCGCGGCCTTGATCGCATTGATCGCCGGCGTGATGTGCCCAAACGTACCGTTCTTAAATCCGAGCGGCATGGACAAACCCGACGCCATCTGCCGATGCGTCTGCGATTCCGTCGTTCGTGCGCCGATCGCGCTCCAGCTGATCAAATCCGCAATGTACTGCGGTGTGATGGGGTCCAGCAGCTCCGTGGCCGTCGGCATGCCAAGATCCAGCACATCGCGCAAAATTTTCCGCGCCAGCCGCAGCCCCGCCGGGATGTCACAGCTTCCATCAAGCTGCGGGTCCATGATCAGCCCCTTCCAGCCAACCGTCGTGCGCGGCTTCTCAAAATACACCCGCATCACCAGGCACAGCCGGTCCTTCAGTTCCTCCGCCAGCGCTGCCAGCTTCCGCGCATACTCCAGCCCAGCCTCAGGATCATGAATCGAACACGGCCCCAGGATCACCAGAAAGCGCGAGTCCCTGCCAAAGAGAATATCCCGAATCTCCTGCCGCGATTGCGCCACAAAGGCGGTTTGGGCGTCAGTCGGCGCGATCTCGCTCATCAGGCTGCGCGGTGACGGCAGCGGAATGTTGGAGGCGATGTGAAGATTGGCGGTCTGGCTCATGGGAATACCCTTCAACTCGGCTCCGCCTCAATGGCAAGCAGATCCACCTCGTTTTCGCTGGCGACCACGAACCAGATCCGCAGGCGAAGCGGCGTGCCGTCATCGTGCAGAAACCGCGTGGACTCGGCCACGCGCAGTTTTTCGGTGTCTGGAACCAGCGGAAAATCATCCGCCAGCCGTGCGATGGCCCAGAGGAGGCCGGCGAGCACGTCGTCCATTCGCTCGCTGCTCCCAAACTGCGCCACCTGCCACGCATAAAATTCGCTTTCCCGCAGTGTGTAGAGGTTAGACATGCCAGCCGCGTTCCCGGATGAGTTCGCGCGAGCGTTCGATGGCGCGATCCGTCAGCGGTTCGTCGGAAACGTAGGTCGCTTGTCGCGGGATCTCGGCCTGGCCGGCCCAGGCATCTGAAACGAGCTTTTTGAGCCTCGCCCCGGGTTTGCCGGGCTGCGAATGCCACCACTGCTCGAAGGCATTCATCTCTTCGAGGCTAAGGCTCTCCACGGCGGCCTGGATTTCAGCAAGCTTGGACATGGCGGCAGTTTACGTTTCCGCTTTGGATTTGGCAACCCTTCTTCAATCATCCACAATCACCGGATTCTTCGGCTTCAGTACAAAATAAAGCACCGCGCTGATGACAATGATCGCTCCCGCAATCAACGGCGCAATGTGCATGGACTTGTCCGTGCTGGTGATGGCACTGTGAATACGCGAGTAGATCAGCGAGGCGCAGGTCAGCGCGCCCAGCACCGGCACGAACATCGGCGGTTCAAACCCGCCACGCGGCTCTCCCGGGCGGCGCTTCAGCACCACCAATGCGATATTCACCACGGTAAACACAGCCAGCAGGAGCAGCACCGTGGATTCGGCCATTTGTTTCACACCACCGCTGAGGATGAGCACAGAAACGATGCCAAAGAGCACAAACACCGCCACATGCGGCGTGTGCCGCTTGGGGTGGATGCGCCCCAGCACCGCTGGCAGCAGCCCCTGACGGCTCATGCCATACAGCAGTCGCGAGCCCATGATGTAGTTCAGCAGCGCCGTGTTCCCGATCGCGAAAATCGTGATGCCCAGATACAACCGGTCAATGCCTCCCAGCCACGGCGCGGCTTTGTGCGCCACATCCATCAGCGGCGTCTTGCTCGCCGCCAGTTCACGCCACGGGATCACCGACACCGCCGTGATGGCCACCGCCATGTAGATGATCGTTGCGAGGATCATCGCGCCGATGAGGCCAAACGGCACATTCTTGCGCGGATTCTTCACCTCCTCGCTCACATTGAGAATGTCCTCAAAACCAATGAAGGAGAAAAACGTCAGCACCGCCCCCTGCATCACCAGCGCCAGCGTGATCCCCGAGCCCGGACCACCCACCACCGTATCTCCTGCGGTTTCCAAATAATTGACACTGCCCCAGTAGCGCACCCCCACCGCGATGATGAACAGCAGGCCCGAAGCCTCCACCACGGTGCAAAGGACGTTCAGCCACATGCTCTCACGTAGGCCACGATAGATCACGCATCCGACCAGAAACACAATGCCGATGGCCACCAGCTTGATGTCGATGGAAAATCCAAAAGCCTTCTCCAACTGCTCCGCAATCGCCTGTGAACCCGTCGCCATGCTCGTCAAACCGCTCATCATCACCGCAAGTCCCACCACATAGCTCAGCAGTGGCTTGCGCAGGCCATGCTGCGTGACATAGGCCGCGCCGCCCGCTTTAGCATAACGACTGCCCACACACGCATAAGACAGACCCGTCAGCATCGCTGCGATCATCGCCGTCAGAAATGCCAGCCAGACGGCGTTCCCCAGCGAATCCGCCGCACGTCCGATCAGCGCATAAATGCCAGCGCCCAGCATCGAGCCTAGTCCATAAAACAGCACCTGCCACCCGCCGATGGTTTGCTGCAGTGCGGGCTGTGAGTCGGTCTTTGAAGAAAGGGCGGCGGGTTCCATGCCCTGCTACTAGCCGAGATCATGCCGCGCTGGAAGATAAAAAAAGCAGCCGCCCCCATCGCTTGTTTTAGCGATGCGGGGCGGCTGAGGTTTTTCAATGCAGGTCGATTACAGCACCGGGATCTGGCGCGGTTTCGCCACTTCCTTGAGCGGCAGGCGCAGGCTGAGCACGCCGTCTTCAAACTGCGCCACCATCTGCTCCTCGTTCACCGGCGCATTGAGGCGCAGGCGGAGGAGGTAGTTGAGCGGTGACAGTTCGCGATGCAGCGTCTTCATGCCTTCCGGCACTGTCGTGCTGCGTTCGCCGCGAATGCTGAGGATGTCTTCCTCAAGATCGAGCTTCACGCTGCTCTTCGGCACACCGGGCAGCTCAACGCGTATGTCATACGCCTCGGCATTGCCGTTGATGTTGTAGAGCGGCTTGCGCAGGGATTCGGTGACGCCGGAGGTGGCAGGAGTGCAGTTGCGGGGGGAACAGGTGGTATTCATGATAAGTTTAGAAATGGGGTGTTGTTTGGCGGGTGGGTGGATTAGCTCAGGGTGATGGACCGGGGTTTGTTGCGCTCCTGCTTGGGCAGGGTCACAGTGAGAATGCCGTCCGTGAGTTTGGCGGCGATGGCTTCAGCATTGACGCCATCAGGCACGGACACGGAGCGGGTGAGGCTGGAGGAGGTTTCCTTCTCACCGTCCTTCGTGCGCTTTTCAGCGGAGACCGTGAGCAGGCCGTTGTTCAGCTCGAGTTTGACATCTTCCTTCTTCACGCCCGGCACTTCAAAGCTGGCGAAGTAGTTGTCTTTGTCTTCATGCACATCCACGGCCAGCTTGTCACCCGCCACGCCGGGGAAAGCCTCGCCGAGGTTGTTGATGAAGCTGCTCAAGGACGGCAGTCCGGCCAAGGGATGGCGGAACCATCCTTCGAAGTCGGACACACGGTTGATGCTGAAGGGATGGGTGCGGATGAGTTTCATGGTTTGGATGGTTTGATTTGAGTTTTGGGAGTTGGAATTCTTTCCACCCCATACTCATGCATCAGCCGTGCCAGATTCCGCCATCACCAATCAATTCATTGAAAACCAATATTTTAACAACCATCTTGATTTCACCTTCTAATGTCAAGGTGTGCCATAAATGGCACCTCCTGTCTCTTCATTGAGACAATTTTGCCAATTCAAAACGCCCCGCAAAAGATCTTGTCTGACTATCGTGATCTTCCGCCACTCCACTCCGCGACACATCAGCTCCAACGGAGCTGCGTAATTTAGATATGGTCAGCGCAAGAGCGAAGATTTAGATTTTTTCAGGCCTCCAGTTTGGCGAAGTTCTTCACGAAGGGCGTGTCGTGTTTGAGCACACCAAAGGCGACGCGGATGATCTTGTGCATGATGGCACCGAGGGCACAC
>JANYCZ010000024.1 GCA_025360015.1 Verrucomicrobiota bacterium
CGTCGTCTTGACGCTCTTGTTTGTCCTGCTGCTTCGCGTAGTTTGTGTAGCCATGTGGGTGGTGTGTTTAGGGTTGCTTCAACACTTCCTTCTTATCACCGATCCGCTTCGGTGACTCCGCCCACATGGTAATCTACGACCGAGCATGCCGCTTCACATGTGAACTCGTTTATTTGAGAACAAGTCTAATGAGGATCCGTGGCTACGGCCCACGCGAAGATCTACTTCTTGTCGGCGGAAATCAGAATTTCGTCGAGGACGCGGCCGTCAGCGTTGGGGAGCTTGAGGCCCATGAGTTTGGCGATGGTGGGGGCGACGTCGAGATTGGCCATGCGGTCGAGGACGATGCCTTTTTTGATGCCGCGACCGCTGGCGATGAAGATGCCGTCGAGTTCGGGGTCGGTGTTCAAATAACCGTGGGTGCCGGCGTAGTTGACGGAGGGGGTGACGACGGCGTCTCCTGCTGCGTCGTTTTTGAAGGCGTAGCCAGGTTTGGGATAGAGGATGAGATCGCCCATACCTTGGTTTTCTTCGGGGGTGGGCATGCCGAGGGTGTGGCCGTCTTTGCCGTCGATGACGCGGTCCACGCCTTCGGTCTTGGCGAACATTTCTTTGAGCTGTGGCAGCAGCTCGGCTTTGCGAGCGGGATTGGTGATGTAGACGAAGGCCATGCCGCCCTGAGTCATGGAGTAGGCGTCGCAGGTGTTGATGGAGGGGCCGAGGCCCTGGGCGAGTCCGGCTTTTTTGAGCTCGACGTTGGGGAGGATGATCTTGGTGACTTTCTTGAAACCGTGATCGGTGGCGATGATGAAGGTGGTGCTGTCGCGGAGGCCGCTGTCTTCTACGGCTTTGAGGAGATCGCCGACGAGACGATCTGCGTATGCGAGGGCGGTGAAGCTGGCCATGGAGCCGGGGCCGTAGGTGTGGTGAGTAGAGTCGGTGTTGAGGGTGTGATAGAGCAGGAGGTTGGGCTTGTGGGTCTTGAAGATGTGGATGGCGGCCTTGGTCCACATGTTGTCCAGAAAGGTGACGCTTTTGCGCTGGGGTCCGAGCTGCATCCAGGTGATGTGCTCGGGCTTGATTTCGCCGGCGGCGATCATTTCTTTTTCGACTTTGCCTTCGGCGTCGGGGAGTTCGGCGAAGCTCCAGTCGATGGTCTTGGCTTTGGTGACGGCGACCCAGTCGGACTCGGCGGTGGTGAGGCCGGCGTCATGAGCGATATCGTAGATGGTGGGGGCGAAGACGAGCTTGGTTTTGTCGGCCCATTGCTCGATCTTTGGCGGCTTGTTGTCGCCCTGGCGGACGAGGAGGCCATTGAAGAGGACGCCGTGCTTGCGGGGTTCCACGCCGGTGACGAGGGTGGTGTGATTGATCCAGGTGATGGAGGGATTGCTCACCGTCATGGCCTTGGTGCTCGCGCCTTCGGCGGCGAGTTTGCGCAGGTTGGGGATCTGCAGGGATTCGTCGTTCCAGAGCCAGGCGGGGAAACCGTCGAGGCTGATGAGGATGACGTGCTGGTCCTTGGGGCTGGTCGAAGGCGACTTCGAGCAGGAAGTCAGTGTGCGAACAATGATGATGCTGAGGACCAGCAGGATGCAAAATTTCATTTGGGGCGAAGGGTTACGAGTGGTTGTGTCGTTTGCTTTCTCACTCATGAAGTTCGCTGCTCTTTTCCTTCTTACTGCCATGTCCGCTCACGCTGTTGAAATCGTCGCGCATCGAGGTTTTTCTGCGCGTGCGCCGGAGAACACGCTGGGTTCTTTTGAGCTGGCGTGGAGGAATCAAACGGATGCGTGTGAGCTGGATGTGTATCTGACGGCGGATGGCAAGACGGCGGTGATTCATGACAAGGATGCGAAGCGCACGACGAGAGTGAAGATGGACGTGCCGACCGCGAAGCAGGCGGAGCTGACGGCGCTGGATGCGGGCTCATGGAAGGGCAAGGAGTGGGCGAAAGAGAAGATCCCGACGCTGGAGCAGGCGCTAGGCACGATGCCGAAGGGGAAGCAGCGGTTTTTTATTGAGATCAAATGCGGGGCGGAGATCGTGCCGGAACTGAAGCGCATTCTTGAACCGATGAAGGGGCGTGCGGCGCAGCTGGCGGTCATTGCTTTCAATCGTGATGCAGCGGCGGAATCGAAGAAGGCGATGCCGTGGATCAAGGTCTACCGTCTGGCGTCTGGGAAGACGAAGGAGAGGAAGGCGACGGATCTGACGCAGCTGATTGCGGATACGAAGGCGGACAAGCTGGATGGGCTGGATCTTGGGACGAGTGATTTCCCGTGGGACGCGGCGATGGTGAAGCAGATCCGGGATGCGGGCCTGGGGCTTTATGTGTGGACGGTGAACAAGGCGGGGGATGTGAAGCGCTTTGCGGAGCTGGGGGTGGATGGGATCACGACGGATGATCCGGTGATGGTGAGGGAGGCGCTGGGGGAGCGTTAGAGTTAAGGGGCTGGCACTTCGAGCTGTTTGCAGATGGCTCGCGCGGTGTTGTCTTTCACTTCCCTGTGCCGTGGCACGCTCGTGATTTTTCGATTCGTCGGATTCCACCAGATGGAATGGCTGCCGCCTTCGCGATATAGCTGACAGCCATGGCCACGCAGATGCCGCTCAAGATCAGCGAGCTTCATGCTGCGACGAGTTCGAGCGAACGTTTGAGACTGCCGGGACTGCGTGTTTGATCGGAAAGTTCGCGCTGGCATTCCAGCACGAGCTTCAAAGCTTCCATGAGATTGCTTTCCGCTTCCTCGATGGTATCGCCCTCGGAGATGGCGGCAGGGATTTCCTCCACCCAGCAGGTAAAGCCACCCTCGGCAGCAGGTTCATAAACAGCGGTGAGGTTCATGGGAGGAGAATAATGTCTCAAATGAGGCATTTCAATGCCGGACCTCCATTTGGGTCCTGGGGCGGCAAAGCCTTGATCTGGGCCTCATCGTGTGGTCTGTGACAGCCCCCATGTCTCCTATTACTCCTGCTGTCGTTTCCGCCAAAGACCTGCGCCTTCAATTTGGGCTGCAACAGGTGTTTAATGATGCGACGATGAGCATTCATGAGGGTGAGAAGCTGGGGCTGGTGGGACGCAATGGCTCGGGGAAGACGAGTCTGATGCGCATCCTGGTGGGGACGGAGAAGCCGGACAGTGGGATTATCTCGCGGCGGAATGGCATTATTGTGAGCCATCTGGCGCAGGAGTTTGTGCTGGATGATGAGGCGAGCGTGATCGACAACGTGCGGGCGGGTGCTTCGGCGCTGCTGGAGATGGTGGAGAAGTATGAGAATGGAGACTACAAGGGGGATCAGGAGGCGGATTTGCTGCACCAGATCCAACTGCATGATGGCTGGGGTGTGGAAACGCGGATCAGCACGGCGATGAATGAGCTGGGATTGCCAGCGGCGGATCGCGTGGTGAAGGATCTTTCCGGGGGTGAAAAGCGGCGTGTGGCGCTGGCGCGGGCGCTGGTGTCGCAGCCGGATCTGCTGCTGCTGGACGAACCGACGAACCATCTGGATGCGGAATCCATTGAGTGGCTGGAGATTTTCCTGCGGGACTTCACGGGTGCGGTTTTATTTGTGACGCATGACCGGTACTTTTTGGATCGGGTGGCGACGCGGATCATCGAGATCGATGACAGCCGGATTTACAGTCATCCGGGGAACTACAGTGACTTTTTGGAGAGCAAGGCGGTGCGTGAATCTGTGGAGGCGAATTCGGAGCGGCGGCGGCAGAGCTTTCTGCGGCATGAGCTGGAGTTTGTGCGTGCTGGTGTCAGAGGCCGGGGCACGAAGCAGCGCTCGCGACTGGATGAGTATGACCGTGTGGCGGCGATTGATGCGCCGGAGGCGGAGCTGGTGATGGATTTGATCATCCCGCCTGCGACTGCGCTGGCGAACACGATCATCGATGCAGTGGAGATCGGCGCGCATATCGGTGACCGGTGGTTGTTCAGTCATCTGAATCTGAGCTTTGAAGCGGGGACGTGCACGGGGATCATTGGCCGCAATGGTCTGGGCAAGACGACGCTGCTGCGGATGCTGATGGGACAGCAGGCACCGAATGAGGGGAAGGTTACGATTGGCAAGCGCACGGTGTTTAACTATGTGGATCAGCAGCGCCTGCTGCTGAACCCGGAGAACAGCGTGATGGAGGAGGTGGCGGGGCCGATGTCTGAGTTTGTGCAGTTTGGGCCGGAGAAGATGCATGTGCGCACTTACCTGCGGCGCTTCCTTTTCACGGATGAACGCGTGACGATGCGGGTGAAGGAGCTGAGCGGGGGAGAGCAGAGTCGCGTGCTGCTGGCGAAGATCCTGCGGCGCGGGGGCAACTTCCTGATTCTAGATGAGCCGACGAATGATCTGGATCTGCAGACGATGCGGGTGCTGGAGGAGGCGATTCTTTCCTTTAAGGGCTGCGTGCTGGTGGTGAGCCATGACCGGTATTTCCTGGACCGGGTGTGCGACCGCATGCTTGCGTTTGAAGGTGAGGGGCGCATCCATGAATGCGCGGGGAACTACAGCTACTACCAGGAGAAGCGGGCGGCCAAGGCCGCTGCGGAGCTGGCGCTGGTGAATGCGGCGGTGAAGAAAGAGAAGGCGGTGGCGGCTAACGCGCCGAAGCAGAAGAAGATGCCCCAGAAGGAGCAGCGGGAGCTGGCGGAGTGTGAGGCGGCGATCACCCGGCTGGAGGGGGAGATCGCTGCGATGGAGGCGGATCTGAGCAACCCGGAGACGTTTGTGAAGCTGGGAGCGGGGACGAACGAATTCATCGTGAAGCTCGATGCGAAGAAGCATGAGCTGGAGGGAAAGTTTTCGCGGTGGGCGGAGCTGGAAGAGGTGCGGGTGGCGTGTGCGGGGTAGAAAGAAGCCCAGAGTTTTTGCAAACTCTGGGCTCAATCGAACAAGCCTGATGGGCTTAAAGTGGGCTACTCGAGCACCTTGATCTTGAGGTTGCGATAATAGACGGGGGCCTGGGCTTTGCCGTGGAGGCCCTGGAGGCCGATGGGGCCGGTGCGGGCGAAGTCTTTGAGGGACTTCTTGAATTTGTTGGGGGTACCGTCGGGGTTTTTGCCGATTTCGGGCCAGTTGTCGAGATTGGCGTTGATGACTTCTTCGCCGTTGAAGACGACGATGATCATGGGGCCTTTGCAGGTGATGGTGAAGTGATTCCACTCGCCGACGGGCTTGGCCATGCTCTTGCTGGGGGGCATGGCGTCGTAGATCGCGGCGACCATGCCGTATTTGCTGCCGTCGGCGGAGTCGTGGACTTGGATTTCGAGGGCGGAGAGGACGTCTTTAATATTGCCGGAGCGGATGAAGACGCCGCTGTTGGATTCCTTTTCAACTTTGAATTCGAGATCGAGGATGAAGTCGCCGTAGGAATCCTTGGTCCAGAGGGTGTCGTGGTCTTTGGCGACGAGGATGCCGTCTTTGAGCTCCCATTTGCCGGGGGCGATGCTGTTGGAGAGGTCGGGGGCGAAGAGGTCCTTCCAGCCGGTGGTGTCGGGAGGATCGACAGCGAGGGAGAGGGAAGCGGTGGCGAGAAGGGCGAAGAGGATGCGTTTCATGGGGTGAGTGGTAACGCGAAACGGGTGGGGAAGATTCGAAATTTCGGAAATTTTGGGGGGCAGCTGGGGTCTCAGACGCATCGGGGAAGACCGGAGCTGGATTTATAGGATTGCTTTTTTCTCCGGCTTGGCCAATTCTCCAACAAATAATCCGCACTCCACATCATCAGTCCATGAAATCAGTTCACTCCTTGGTTCTCCTCTCGGTTCTTGCCGCTCTGTCGCTCACTTCCTGTGGTCATGACTGGAGCTGGAGCAATGGCGGCTACAGGCGCATCTCCCCGGGTGGCACCTACTACGGCAGCAACTTCAATGGAGCGCCGAGCTTTGGCGGACATGGCGGTGGCTACGGCAATGGCTACAGCGTCTGGCCGCAGCCGACGATCAACTACGGAGAGAACTTCACGTATGAAGACGATCCGAACAACGTGGGCAACAGCTGGGACCACGGTGGCTATGCGCTGCCGACAACGAAAACGACTCTAGTTACTCGACAGGAATCGTACGAGACCGTCCGCACCTCCGGCAAGTAGCCCCTTGCCATCAAAGGTGATGCTGGTCTGGAGTGGCAGAGTGCCTCCAGAAGGAAATGATTTTATGGCGGCGCCGCTGGGGCTCCACAGGCGGACTTGATGGTCGCGGCCTGCGCTGAGGAGTTCGCCTTTGGGACCGAAGGCGAGGGCGAGAACGCCATTGGGGATCTTGCCGTAGAAGCCCTGTGGGCGTGCGGGTGGGTGGGCGTTGCTGTTCGTAACTGTGGGCCAGCCGTCTTTGGCGTCCCACCAGATGAGGAGGCCGTCTTCGCCCCCGCTGGCGAGCATTTTGCTGTCGCTGCGCCAGGCGAGGGCACGCACGGCGGCTTTGTGCTCGGAGAGGGAGAGGAGGATGCCGCCGCCGGTGGCGTCCCAGAGGTGGATGCCGCCGGCGCGATCTGAGCTGGCGAGTTTTTTGCCATCGGGGCTGAAGGCGAGAGCGGTGATCCAGTCGGTGTGCTTGGTGAGCTTGTGGCGGAGTTTGCCATCGGCGGTGCCGTAGATTTTGACGACTTTGCCGGAGCCGCCGAGGGCGACGAGCTGCTGATCGGGGCTGAGATCTGCGGCGAGGACGGCGTCGGTTTCATCGCCAATGGTGGTGAGGCGTTTGCCGGTCTTGACGTCGAAGAGGACGACGCTGCCGGATTGCACGGGCCTGCCCCCGGCGACCATCAACACGCGACCGTCGGCGCTGAAGCGGATGACGTTGGGCTGGCCTTCGGGAAAGGCGAGGGCACCGATCTGCTGCTGGGTGGTGGCATCGAGGAGACGGATGTGTTCGTGACCGGCGACGGCCAGCAATGGTGCGCGAGGGCTGGCGGCCATGGCGATGACGGGCAATGGGCGTTGCAGGGCCGGAGGTGTGAAGGCGGGGAGGGACTCGGGCATTGGCGGCGGGCCGTCGAGCTTGGTGTCGGTGGTGGGGGTGAAGGTGGTGTCGCGTTCGGCGACGAGGGATTTGCTGGCGGAGGATTCGCGCAGGCCACCCTGGATCCACTGGCGGATGAGCTCGATCTGGGGGGCGGGAATGGCGGCTTTTTTGGGTGGCATGCGCTCGGCATCGTCTTCGGCGGTGATGGCGGTGAAGAGGAGGCTCTGGCTGGCGCGGCCGGCGATGACGGCTTTGTCGCCACTGCCGCCCTTGAGGACGGCGGTGAAGTTGGCGAGGTTGAGGTCGGCCTTCTGTTCGTCGTCGCCGTGGCACTTGAGGCAATGCTCGCGGAAGATGGGCTTGATGTGCTCGTCATAGGTGATGACGGCGTCGGCGGCGGAGACGGTGGTGATTAGAGCGGGGAGGAAGAGAAGGAAGCGCATATTTTTGCAAGGGAATGGGGGAGATGGATTTTATTCCTGGGTGATCTTCCATTTGCCCCAGAGCTGGGGGGTGAGTTCGGCTTCGCTGGGGACGTCGGCGGTGATGGCGGTGGCTTTGTTGGACCAGTAGATGCGCTGGGTGGTCTGGCCGTTGGAGCCGCGCAGGACGCCGAGGTCGGCGCGGGCGGTGTCGCCGGGTTTGGGGTGCCAGTGAAGGGTTTCCAAGGGCAGGCTGATTTCGAAATTGCCGGTGGTGTCGGTGGCGAACGTCACGCGGTCGGTGACGTCTTCGACGACATCGATGTGGATGCTGCGCCAGGGGCTGCCGAAGGCGATGGGCTGGGTGGTGCCGGGCACTTTGAGGCGATAGAGCAGGGCGCGGGGCTTGCCTTTGACGAGGGTGACGAGCAGGCGCTGGTCGGTATCCGACTGCAGCATGAGGTCGAGGCAGCCGCCGGTTTTGAAGAGGGCGTTGAGGGTTTCGCCGCTGTTGCTGAGGAGGTCTTTTTCGGTGGTGCGCCAGGCGGCGTAGAGTTTGTCGCCATGGATGCGGACGGCGGCGCTGACTTCGTAGGGGCGGGAGTTGCTGTTGAAGTTGGCTTTGATGCCACGGCGGTCGATCGAAGCCCAGTCGGTGGTGGCGGGCCAGTCATCGAGTTTGCCATCGACAACGGGGGGCTGCTGGCGCATGACCACGCTGAGGGTGCCGCTGCCGCGTGTTTTTTGGCGTGCGGCTTCGGCGCGGGCGAACCAGGCGCGTGATTTGTCGAGATCGGCGGGGGTGACTTCGAGGGTTTGCTCGGGGATGCGCTGGATGGAGTCGAGGCCATCGACACGGACGAGGCTGGTGCGGCCGCCATCAACGAGGAAGATTTTGCCGTCGGGGGTTTGGGTGATGCTGGGCCAGAAGTTTTCGTCGTGCAGTGAGACGTCGGTGACGTCCATGTTGCGCACAGCGACGGGTGCGGCCCAGTTGGGGCGGAGGCGGATGTCGTGGAAGAGGGTGGCGACGAAAAGGCCGTCTGCGGTGAAGAGGTACATGTTTCCCATGTTGCCGTTGATGCAGAACATGGGGCCGGCTTTGCCCTGAACGAAGCCGCCGAGAAGGCGGGTGTGGCCGACGACCATGCCGGGGCGGTCTGGGATGGCGGCCTCATGGCTGGCGTGCAGACCAGGCCAGGCGCTGGGGTAGCTCCAGAGAGGCTCGCCTTTGAACATGCCGCCGATGCCGTGCGGGGAGAACGGGAGCGCCGCATTGGTGGTGATGGTCCAGTCATTGGTGGCGAGCGCTTGATTGCCGCCGCTGGAGGGTGGATTGCCGCCTGCGGGGCCGAAGAGCTCGGGCTGGAGGTTGTACTCGGGGACGCCAGTGGATGAAATTTTAGCGGGGGCGAAGCGCGCGGTTTTTTCGCCAAAGCGGGCGGCGATGAAGGAGAGGTCGTTCATCACGGTGATGCCGCGAAGGATCTCTTTGGTCATTTGTACTTCGTTGGGCTGTGGGCGGCCGTCGTCATTGATGTCGGACCAGATGAAGGCGGCGTGTTTTTCGGGTGCTGGATTGTCTTCATCGGGCTTGGTCCCTGCGGGCCAGAGAGCTCGGAACTCGGGGGTGCGGAGGATTTGGAACTGGTGGGCGTCGCCGATGCCTGCGACGAGTTTGGCGGACTGGCCGTCATCGCGCCAGAGGAAGGCGACGTTGTCGCCACCGGTGGGATTGTGGGTGTAGCAACTGGTGTAGTAGCGCTTCCCGTTTGCATACAAGGGATAGTCCGGAGAGAAGTAGCCGCCGTGGGCCTCCATGAGCGGATCAGGGCGGGCGAAGACGCGCTGGAGGGCATCGGTGCCGGATTTCCAATCGAGCGCGAACTCCATGCCTTTGTAGAAGAACTTGGTGGCATCCTGAGGGTCGAGAACGCCGCCGCCGCCGTACTCGGTGGGGCCGTAGAAGGTGCGCTCGAGTGTGCCTTGGTCTGACCAGACAGAAACGCGACGGGGATAGTTGTCTGCCTCGGCGACCCATACCCTGCCCTGCGAATCGAGGGCGAGGCCGTTGGGGTTGTTCATGTGCTTTGGATTGTACTTTCCAAGAGCGGGGGCACCGGCGGCGCCGATGGTGCGGATGAGCTTGCCTTCGGGTGAGAAGATTTTTATTTGATGGGAGAAGCCGCGGTCTGTGATGAAGATAGTGCCATCGGCAGCGGTGGTGATGTGGCGTGGGTCTTCCAAGCCGGTGGAGATGAGGGTTTCGGTTTTTGCGTTGGAGAGATCCAAGCGGAGGAGTTTCGTGCCGCTGAGAACGAGGAGGCGGCCATTGGCATCGAAGGTGAGGCCGCGAGGGTTTTCGATCTTCTCGCGACGGAGGAGTTTGCCGGCTTTGGCATCGACGAAGAGGAGTTCGTTTTGCCGGATCATGGAGCAGGCGAGAACTCCATCGTGGGCGGCGATGCCGGCGAGGACATAGACTTTGAGTCCGCCATCAAAGCCTTCGAATTCGGCGGGTGTTTTGGGATCATGCTCTTTCAGTCGGGGATCTTCACCGAGCTGAGCTTTGAAGACGGGTTTGTCATCCAGCGCGCGTGATTTTGCGGTGAGGCGCAGTTCGCCGTCCCAGACGGAGCCGACATAGCAGGCGTGATCGGCAATGGCGTTGGAGCCGAGATCAACCGCAAGGGTTGGAGCGCCGGTCCAGGTGCCGCCGACCCAGTGCTGGCCACCGATCTTGGTGCCGTCTTCATGCAGCCACTGCAAGCCGTGACCGCCTTCGGCGACATAAGCGCCCATGATGACGAGAGGTTTGCCATCCGCCGTTTTGGAAGCAGGGATGGAGGCCATGCTGGTGGGAGGGGTGTGGGTGGTGAGCCAGCAGCCGGTGTTGTCGGCGGTGGTCCATGCGGGCTTGCCGGCGTTGTAGATGCTGAATTCGTAGTGGAGTTCCACGGGCTTGCGCCAGAGGCCGCGCACGGTGTAGGTGCCGGGAGCGACGGGCCGAGTGGGGATGTTGTATACGCCGTGCTTCGCGGCTTCGGGATCGCGCAGCAGGTCATCGCTGCCGTCCCACCAGGCGGTGTTTTCTCCGGCGGGGAACGGAGTCTCACTGATAAGATTGCGCACCCGATGATGCTGCGAGTCCTCGATGACGAGGGTGACGAGTCCGGCCTCGGGAAGCGTGAACTTCACGGGGATGGGCGGCGGTTCTTCGGTGGCCTTGGGCAATACGAGGGAGGTGAGGGCTGAGTCTTTGAGTGGAGCAAGAGCCATGACCTCGCCAAGCCAGACACGGCGGCCGTCTTTGACTTTGCTGTCGAGATGGGAGTGGGTGGACTTGGTGCCGGCGATGATGCGGAGGCGCAGTGCGCGGGTTTGCGCGGGTTTTTCGAAGGTGATCCAATGCGGTCCGAGAGGGAGAGGATAGAGGGGATCGATGCCGCTCTTGGTGGCGATGTGCTGCCAACTGGATGCGGGGGCGTCCTGGAGGCTGAGATTGTCGGGGCCGGTGAAGGTGTCGATCTCGATGGAGGCAAAGCCCGCCCATAAGAGGCAGAGGCCCTGGAGATTTACGGAAGCGGGCCAAGTGAGGGTGATGATCTCGGGGTACTCGGGGGAGAGGGGCAGCGCAGCGCCCTGCTCGCCATTGTCCCAGGCCTGCCAGGTATTGTTGCCGGATTCATCGACGAGCTTTGCGGAGACATCATCGCGTGCGCGTGACTGCGCGAGCGCCTGTGGGGCGACGTTGCCAAGGCGCTCGGGGAGGATCCATAACCCGCCGAGAACACCGGCCATCTCGCGATCTCCGGGAGCGGGTGCATGACTGAAGCGGAGGGCGCGGGTCTGGGTGCCTGGAGGGAGCAGCCACAGAGCGTAGCCGCCACTGGAAACTTCTGCGTGAGATGTTGCGCCACTGATGAGGCGTTCGGCGGGCTGCCATTGCGATTCATCCTTGAGGTCGCCGGGATAGGCTGCGGAAGCTTTGAGCACGCTGAGGGTGCCGCCGCCGCTGACGAGCACGCTGCCAGTGGTGATGGGTTTGACGAAACCGATGCGCAGATGGCGCAGGCCGGTCTCGCGGCCTTCGCCGAATTTGATGCCGCGGAAGTCGGGCCTGGTCTTCTGTGTCCATACCACGACCTGTGGGCCGGTGCTATTGGGTGATTCTTTGCCTGCGACGCTTTGGGCGAAGCCGGTGGGGTCAAGAAGCGTGGGGTCGAGTGCTTTGAAATCTTGCGCGAGAGTTGTGCCTGAGATGCAAAGCCAGGTGCCGAGGATGAACTTTCGAAATGGAATGAAGGCGGAGCGCATGATCAATGATTGAAGATGAACTCGGTGGAATTGAGCAGGCTCCAGAAGATGTCCTGGTAGGGTTTGCGGTCCTTGGTGTCGCTGCCGACGAGTTCCAACAGGGCGCTGACTTCAGCGGGCTTGGGCTTGCGGCTGAGGGCGCGGAGGTAGAGATTTTCGATGATCGCTTCAGGTGGTGTGGCGGCCTTGAGCTGCTTTTCGATGACCTGGCCGAAACCGACCTGGCTCTGCACGGTGTCTCCGGCGACCATGTGCAGGGTTTGTGAAAGGGTGGGTTCGAGCTTGGTATCGCAGGCGCAGACGCTGGCGCGGCCGGCGCGGCCAAAGGTTTCGAAGAAGGGATCTCCGGTGTTGGCGTTGGTGGTGTCTCCGGGGGTGCGCGGGTAGTGCTGGATGGCTTTGGTCCCTTTGGGGAAATAGACGAAGCCGCGTTCGCCATCGGTGGCTTCGACGATGGCATCGAGCAGGACATCGGCGCGGAGGCGGCGGAGCTGGGAGCGGGAGAACTGGCGGGTGTCGTCTGCGTTCGTTGCATTGGGTTGCGCGGAGAGCTGGTAGGTGCGTGAGGTGACGACATCGCGGACGAAGGCGCGGAGATTGAACTTGGAGTCGCCGAGGTGCTGGGCGAGAGCTTCGAGGAGGGGTTCGTTCGTGGGCGGGTTGCTGACGCGCATGTCGTCGAGGGGCTCTACGAGGCCGCGACCCATGAAGTGGGACCAGATGCGGTTGGCGAGGTTGCGGGTGAAGAGTTCGTTCTTTGGCGAGGTGAGCCATGCGGCGAGGGCCTGACGGGGATCTTTGCCCTTTGGCACACTGCTTTCGCCACCGAGCACGGTGGGGAGCATGGGGCGCTCATCGACGAGGTGTTTGGCGGGCTCGGCGGAGAGGTCGTTGAAGACATAGAACTCGCGGGGCTCGACGCCGGCCTTGCGCTGGATGCCGGTGAAGAAGCTGACCCAGCCGTAGTAGTCGTCCTGGGTCCAGCGGTCGAAGGGGTGGTTGTGGCACTCGGCGCACTGGATGCGGACGCCGGTGAAGAGCTGGGAGAAATCGGCGGCGAGGTTCTTGGGTGTCACGCGCGTGGCATGAACGAGCATGGTGTAGAGATTGGCGGGGCCGCTGCTGAGATTGCTGCCGGTGCCGGTGATTTGATCGGCGACGAATTCATTGAGCGGGCGGTTCTGCGCGATCTGATCGTGGATCCATTCGTAGTAAACGTCGGCGGCTTTGATGTCGGTGGCGGTGGGGGCGTAGCCGCCGCCTTTGACGCGGAGCATTTCGGCCCAGAGATCGGTCCAAAGGTCGGTGAAGCCGTCGCTCTTCAGGAGGCGGTCGATGAGGACGGTGCGCTTGTCTTTGGCGGTGTCCGCCATGAAATCGTGATAGTCCTTGGTGGTGGGGAGTGCGCCGCTGAGATCGATGAAAATGCGGCGGAGGAAGGTTTCGTCATCGCAGATTTCGGAGGGCAGCAGGCGTAGCTTTTGCAGGCGGTCGTGGATGATTTCGTCGATGTAGTTGTTCGCGACGGGGTTCGTCCATTGGTAGTTTTTATCCTGCGGGAGCACGATGACTTCGGAGCCGATGGTGAAACGGTTGAAGCGTGCGAAGACGTGGGTGTCGCCGCGGCCGCTGGCGGAGACGAGGCCGTTTTTGTCGATCTTGGCGGTGGAGGGGTTGTTGGTGGCGAAGAGCGCGAGATCGGTGACGTCGCGCTTGGTGCCATCGGAGTAGCGGGCGGTGACGGTGGTCTTTTGAGTGCCTTTGCCGCCTTCGAAGACGATGCGCTCGGGGGCGAGGGTGATTTCCACGGGCTGGGGGACGGACTCAGCATCGTCGGGTGTGCCGGCAGCGATCCAGTTTAGCAGGGTCTGGTAGTATTTGGTATCGGGCTTGAAGAGTTCGCCGCCGGTGTGGGGGACTTTGCCGGTGGCTTTGAGGAGCATGAGGCTTTGCTCGGGGGCGGCGAGATTGACGCGGCGACCGACCATTTCCTGAGTGATGCGGTAGTAGTCGCCCTTGGCATCGTAGCCGAAGAGGGAGAGCATGAAGCCGTCTTTGCCGCGTGCGGAGCCGTGGCAGGTGCCTTGATTGCAGCCGGAGCGGAAGAGGATGGGCATGACATCGCGGCGGAAGCTGGGGGCTTCGGAGGCTATGACCGTGAGAGGTAATAGCAGGGCGAGGAGGAAGGGTTTCATTTTGGCAAAGGAATGAAGGAGCAAGGGATTTTGGGCGGTCATGGCGCGTGCCGGCGAAGAGATGTCATGGGCTCCGACGACGGCGGCTTGGGGACAAGCCGCCCTACCCGCGCTGGGCAATCGGTGTTCATTTCAGGGCGGCTTGTTGCAAGGCGGGATCGACGCGGAGGATGGCTTTGCCTGTGCGCTGGCGGATTTGCTGGTTGCGTTCGGTGACGGTGATTTCGCAGCTTAGTTCTTTGTATTGGCCGAGGAGGGCTTCGGTGGTGGCGGAGATTTCGAAGATGAGTTGTTTGTCACCGGCTTTGAGTTTTGGGGCGTTTATGACGGTCACGCCTTTGGGGAGACCGAGGAGGATGGCTTCGGCTTCGCCTTCGAAGGGTTTTTTGTGTTCGATGTCCCAGATGACCTGGGCTTTTTCGCCACGACGAACGGCGGTGGGATTGCTCTTTAAGGCGATGTAGGGCTGCGCGATGGTGATGTCGAAAAAGGCGCTCGAAACGCGGGTTCGACCTGCGCCGAGGTAATAGGAGCCGCCTGCTGTGGAAGCGGTCATGGCGAGGGGATACTTGCCTGGCACGGCCGACGAACTGGCGCTGAGGCGCAGGGTGCCTTCGTTTTTACCCGCAGGGATGGTGAGTGTGGGCTCGCCTTCGACACCGGGTGGCACCCAGTCGAACTGATGCTCGATGGCTTCATCAAAGCCGGGCTTGCGAGTGATTTTGACCGGCAGCGTGAGTTCACCATTTTGGGAAAGCGGGATGGTCGGCTGCTCGACATCGATTTGATAAGGGGCAGGCTCCGTGACGGCAAAAGCGTAGTCATTGACGACAAACGAATGCCACGCGTGACCACCGCTGTGGCCGAGGAAGGGAAAGGACTGCTGCGAACGGCTGAGCAGCGGCGAGCCATCGGAGGCTTTGCAGGTGATGGAGATGAGCGCGGCCTGTGGCTTCGTCCCGGCGGCGGCAATGAACTGCACCGGCACCTGACGCTGACCGGCGAGCACACGCGGAGCGATCATGCGCACGCCTTTGGGCAAGCCCTGTACGACAAGGTCGAGTTCACCTTTGTAGCGGCTGCCGGGGGCATCGACGAGGTTCACATTCACCGTCCAGCGGCCACCCTGCGGAACGGCGATGCTGGTGAGGCGGGGGCATTCGACCATGTCGATGACGCGCGCCTGGATGAAGGTATTGATCTCATCGCGGATGGGCTCAACCTCGATGCGGTAAACGGAAGTCGGATCGCCGAGGCTGCGCATGTCGGTGATGTTGATGAGGTAATCGCCATCGGTTTTCGGCTCCCAAATGACAGAGGGGTCCATGAGTTCCTTGCGCTGAATCTGACGCGACATGGACCAAAAATCGCGATCAGGAAGCGTGGAGTCGTCAGCGGTTAGGTCATCGGTTTCGGCATCGGCTTTGCGGATGCTGAGCCGTGGATCGAGAGGCGTGCCGAATGACCGTGCAAACACGCGCACGCGCCAGCGATCACCCGCTTTGGTTTTCACGCGGAAGGTGTCGGCATCATTGGCGGCTTCGATGCGGCCATTCAAAGCAGCAGGGAGGGCACTGACGGTGGTTTCATCGGCCTCTTTGGATTCGAGCACATTGGGGAAGTCACTCACACGCATCATCAGCGGCGAGGGCATGGTGTCGTTGAAGGCGAAGTCGCCGGTTTGAGATGGAAGCGTGATTTGGATGGCTTCATCGCCTGCGGGATCGCCCAGAAGGGTGGCGGCAAGTTTTTCGCCCTTCATGCCACCGGCGGGATACACGGCGAGGGGGCGGTGATTTGAGCCGATGTGCGCGAGGTAGTAGCAGTTGCCGCCCGAGGTGAAGATGCGCTGCTTGACCTCGACGCGGTATTCGCCATCGGCGGGGAGGATCGTGCTCAGCACGGGGTCTTGCAGATGCAGGGCGCTGTCGTCATTGCGGGCGAGTTCTTTGCCACCCGCATCAAGAATGCGCACGGTGAGGTCGAACTCGGACCCGGCGTAGAACTTTTCGGTGAACCATACGGAATCGACCTCCACGGAAAGGTGCTCGCCTTTGCGACCGGTGACGCGATACACATCGACATCGCCGACTTGATGCGTGTCCATGCGGCCGAGCACTGCGCTATTCATCGGCACCGTTTGGTCTTCCTGCGACTCTTTAATGATGGGAAAGCGCGTCACCGCGAAGGTGCTGAGGGTGGTGAGCTCGGTGGCGGTGCGCAGCTTGAAAGGGTGCAGTCCGAGCGGGCAGTCGGCATCGATCTGAATCTTGGCCTGCACGCTGTCTTGGATGAAACCACCGTGGATCGTGCTGCGGGGCTCCGGCAGCGACGGCAGGCTTTTCAGTTTGATGCAGCGGATGCCGGGACGATAGAAGAGGATCTCCCGCGCCTCTTTGATGAAGGCACCTTCAATGGTGACCTCGACCGTGGTGCCGCGCTGGCCGGCACGAGGCGTGACATACTCGATGTGATGCACCATCGGGCCTGCGAACACCGGAGTGAGCAGACATGCTGAACCCATGAGGGCGGTGAAAACGCGCATGGTGGTTAAGAAATGATTCCCTTCACGACTTTGCCATCCTTGACGATCTCGATGGGGCGGGTGCCGCCGAAGGCCATGAGTTCTTCGTTGGAGTCGATGCCGAGCTGGTGGTACACGGTGGCGAGGAAGTCTTCGAGTTTTACTTCATCGCGGGCGGGTTCGGCGGAGGTGGCGTCTGAGGCACCGTAGATCTGGCCGCGGGTGATCCCGCCACCGGCGAGGAGCATGGAATAGACGCGGGCCCAGTGGTCGCGACCATTGCTCATGTTTACCTTTGGCGTGCGGCCGAACTCGGTGGTGACCATGACGAGGGTGCTGTCGAGCATGCCGCGCTGATCGAGGTCGGTGATAAGGCCGCTGATGGCGTGATCGAGCGCGGGCATGAATTCGGTGCAGGTGCCTTTGATGTCCACGTGCGAGTCCCAGGAGCCGTAGTTCACACTGACGAAGCGCACGCCGGACTCCACGAGGCGCCGTGCGAGGAGGAGGCGCTCGCCGACGGCGGCGGGGGCGCGTTGTTTTAGCTCGTAGTTGCGGCCGTAGAGATCGCGCGTGGCGTCGTTTTCATCGGCGAGGGAGAAGGCTTTGCGGGCGGAGTCGGAGGTGAGGAGGGAGTAGGCGCTTTTGTAAAAGTCATCCATCGTGTTCAGCTTGTCGATGTCGGCATCGAGTTTGCGGAGCTGGCCTTCGACGATATCGCGGGCGGCCTTGCGGCGTTCGAATTGCTGCATGGAGACGCCGTCGGGGATGCTGAAGTCGCGCACTTTGAACTCGCCCTTGGCACCGGGGTCGGCGTTGAGCTGGAAGGGGCCGTACTTGCTGCTGAGGAAGCCGGTGCCGCCTTCGAAGCCGCGCATGGCGGGGATGGCCACGTAGGGTGGCATGCCTTTGCGGATGCCCATGAGGTGTGAGACGACGCTGCCCATCTGCGGGTAGTCGATGACGGTGGTGGGTGTGTAGCCGGTGTAGAGGTGGTAGGTGGCCTGCTGGTGATCGGGGATCTTGCCAGTGACGGAGCGGACGATGGTGAGCTTGTCGGCGACCTTGGAGAGGCGGGTGAAGTTCTCGCTGAGGACCTCGCCGGTGTTGGTTTTGGCGACGCCGAAGCCGCCGCGGTATTCGGTGGGGGCTTCGGGTTTGGGGTCCCAGGATTCCTGCTGGGCCATGCCGCCGGGGAGATGGAGATGGATGATGCTCTTGGCTTTGCCTTCTTTAAAGAAGCCTGGCTCGACGGTGGCGCGGGCTTCGTGTTTGAGAAGATCGGCCATGCTGAGGCCGAGGGCGCTGCAGAAGCCGATGCGCATGGCTTCGCGGCGGTGCAGGTTCATGCGGTGGAAGCCGGTGCAGCCGGAGGTAGAGGACGCTTTCATGGGTGGAGAGAGATGGCGGGAAAGGTGCGGTTAGGATTTACTGATTGAGATGGGGGTTCCTTGCGGGACCCCGAGAACTCGGGGGGGGCGATGATGCGTGTGAGAGGTTTGGTTTTTGGCAAAGGAATGAAGGAGCAAGGGAATGGGGAGAGAGTTGATGGATCAGCTCTGGGTGGTGGTGAGCATTGAGTTGAGGTCCATGGGAGGTGACCGCGGCGCTGGCATGCCTCCGACATGCGATCTTGAGGGGGCGTAAGAGTGGCAAGCTTTCCAGGGGGCATTCGCCCCCTGGCTACCTTCTGTGATCCTTTCAGGATCAGGCGCAGCATAGACCGTATTTGTCCGATTGATGTCTTCCACCTGCTGCGATCATGTGAGCTTTGCAAAGGCGGGCGGAGCGTTTCATAGTGGGGGATGAATTTGAATCTTGAAGGGCAGTCGGTTGCTGTGTTTGGAGCTGCGCGGGGTATTGGGCGGGCGATTGCGGATGGGTTTGTGGCGGAGGGGTGCGCGGTGCGGGGGTTTGACCGGGAGAAGGGGGCGGATTTTATCGCTGCGGGGGATGTGGCTGACTATGAGGCGGTGAAGGGTTTTGCGGGGGAGCTTGAGAGGGTGGATCATGTGGTTTTTTGCGTGGGCATTGGGTCGGGGAAGTTTGGGTTTCCGTTTTGGAATCTGGAGCCTGCGGACTGGGCGCGGGTGCTGGAGGTCAACCTGATCGGCGCAGTGAATGTGGCGCATGCGTTTGCGCCGAGGCTGATCGAGAGCGGCGGGGGATCGATGCTGTTTCTTGTATCCGTGGCAGGGCAGATGGGATCGCAGACGGATCCGCCGTACAGTGCTTCGAAGGCGGCGCTGATCAACTTCACGCAGTGCGCGGCGAAGGATCTGGGGCCGCACAACGTGCGGGTGAACGCGCTGGCGCCGGGGATGGTGAAGACGGAGCTGAATCAGTCAATCTGGGCGGCAGGGCAGAAGAAGCTGCCGGAGTCAGAGCGGCGGAGTTTTGATGAGTGGGCGGCGGAGAAGATCAAGAAGGTGTCACACCTGGGCCGCTGGCAGATGCCGGAGGAGTATGCGGCGATGGCGACGTTTTTGGCGTCAGATCATGCGAAGAACATCACGGGGCAGACGATCAATATTGATGGTGGGCAGGTGATGCATGCCTGAGGAGGAAGGCGCGCGGAAATTGCGTGAGGTGCGGAGTGCAGGGTGTAGGCGGAGCGCCGCACAGAGGACTGTGCGGACCACTTTGCTGGCGCATGTGCGGCGCGCTGTGAGTGGTGGGATGATTTTTCGAATTCGTTTGAAAGCGAACTTGGGGGTTCGCTTTACTCGTAGAGGCGGAAGAGGCCGCTGTGGTCGAGGTCGCCGAGGTGTTTTTCGTGGACGAATTTTTCCCACTGGGCGAGGGAATTTTTCAGGGTGGGGGAGTCGAGGCCGACGGAGTAGGCGAGCTGGGACATGAGGCGGACGTCTTTGAGCTGGAGGGTGGCGCGGCCGCCGGGGGCGAAGTCGCGGCGGACCATGCGGTCGCCATGGAGATCGAGGATGCGGCTTTCGGCGAAGCCGCCGAGGAGGGCTTTTCGGACGAGGGCGGGATCGACGCCGGAGAGCTCGGCCATGCGGAGGGCCTGGGCGACGGCATCGATGGTCTGAGCGACGATGAGCTGATTGGCCAATTTGGTGACTTGCCCGCTGCCGACGGAGCCGAGGTGGGTGATGTTTTTGCCGACGGCCTGGAAGATGGGGAGGGCGCGCTGGAAATTGGCCTCGCTACCGCCGGCCATGATGGTGAGTGTGGCGGCCTCTGCGCCGACCTGGCCGCCGGAGACGGGGGCATCGACCCAGTTCACGCGTTCGGCCCATTGCTTGGTTTCTGGGACGCCGGTGGTGCCGAAGTCGATGATGAGGGCGTCTGGGTGCAGGCCTTCGATGAGGCCGCCGGGGCCGAAAACGATGCTTTCGACAACATCAGTCATGGTGAGATTGATGCAGATGACGCCGGGGCCGATCTCGCGGGCGAGTTCGGGGAGGGTGGCGGCGCGGCGCATGCCGATGGCGACGGCGGCCTCTGCGGGTGCGGGGCTGCGATTCCAGACGACGACGTCGGCTCCGGCTTCATGGAGGTGGCGTGCATTGGCGCGGCCCATGTTGCCGAGTCCGACGAATCCGATCTTGTGTCCTGTGAGAGGCTTGCTCATGTCCGGACGAACTCACATCAGGCCGTGCCTGATGGCAAACACCTTCCCAACCTACTTATGAAAATCATTATCACAGGCGGCGGCGGCTTCCTTGGCTCACAGCTTGCGCAGAAACTTCTGGAACGCGGCACGTGGTGCGGCAAGGCGATCACGGAGATGGTGCTGCTGGATGCGTTTTTTCGTGGGGAGCCGACGGATGCGCGGGTGAAGCATGTGCAAGGTGACATTGGCGACCGGGCGACGGTGCTGGCGGCGACGGGAGCGAAGTTTGATGTGATCTTTCACCTGGCCTCGATGGTGAGCGGGGAGTGCGAGGAGCGGTTTGATGATGCGATGCGGGTGAATCTGGATGGCGGACGCAATGTGTTTGAAGCGGCGCGCGCGGCGGAAGGGCGGCCACGGGTGGTGTTTGCGAGCAGCGTGGCGGTCTATGGAGGCATCGACATGTCGCAGCTGATGTCTGACCTGACGAAGCAACTGCCGCAGACGACCTACGGGATGACTAAGGCGATGTGCGAGATGATGGTGAATGACCACACGCGCAAAGGGCACTTTGATGGGCGCAGTGTGAGACTGCCGACGGTGATCGTGCGGCCGGGCAAGCCGAATGCTGCTGCATCGAGCTGGGCGAGCGGGATGTTTCGTGAGCCGCTAAATGGTGAGGCGTGCATGCTGCCGATCCGGCGGGAGCAACCGCACCCGATGACGGGATATCGGACGGTGATTGAATCGTTCATCGCGTTTAGTGAGGTACCGGAGGAGAAGCTGGGCAAGGACCGCGCGTATGTGCTGCCTGCGCACCGGGTGACGCCGCAGATTGCTGAGAAGGTGATTCAGGAAGTGGCGGCGGAGCGGGGGATCACGCTGGGGCCGATTGTGGATGCGTTTGATGCGCGGATTCAGGGGATCGTGGACAACTGGCCGCAGCAGGTGGATGGGACGCGTGCGGAGGCCATCGGGCTGCCGAGGCCGCCAGAGCTGAAGGTGATTGTGGAACAATATGTCGCGGACTTTGGAATGAAGTAAGCTTTGCCGTGACCGTGGATCGCGGTAGCCTCGTGGCATGAGTGAGATACGACCTTTTGCGAATGCGCCGCAGATCAGCTTCAACCCGCGCCTAATCCTTTCGGGGCTGGTGGGCCTGTTTTTAGCGGTCGGCGTTTTCTCGGGGGTGTACCAGGTGCCGGCGGAGTCGGTGGCGGTGGTGCAGCGCTTTGGCGGTTACTTGAAGACGGAAACTCCGGGTCTGCATTTCAAGCTGCCGTGGGGAGTCGACCGGGTCACCGAGGTGGAGATTTTGCGGCAGCAGAAGCTGGAGTTTGGCTTTGCCACGCGGGGAGCGACCAACCCGTACCAGTCCGTGGACTATCGTGAGCAAGAAGGTGAGAAGACCATGGTCACCGGAGATCTGAACACGGCGCTGGTGGAATGGGTGGTGCAGTACCACATCAGCGATCCGGTGGCGTATGTGTTCAACTTCCGCGAGCCGGTGCCGACGCTGCGCGACCTTTCCCAAGCGGTGATGCGCGAGGTGGTGGGTGACCGTACCGTGGATGAAGTGCTCACCATTGGCCGTCAGGAGATGGAAACCAAGTGCGCGGAACGCCTGCGTGAACTGGTGGCCGCGCTGAACATGGGGGTGCGCATTGATCAGATCCAGCTCGGCAACATCAATCCGCCTTCTGATGTGCAGGCGAGCTTCAGCGATGTGAACCGCGCCAAGCAGGAGAAGGAGTCGGCCATCAACACGGCCAGCGGGAATTATTACCAGATCATCCCCAAAGCGCGGGGTGAAGCGGAGCAGAAGATCAAAGGCGCGGAAGGCTACACTGCCAAACGCGTCAATGAAGCGGAAGGTGATGCCGCGCGTTTCAAGTCGGTGCTGGCCGAATATTTGAAGGCACCCGAGGTGACCAAGAAGCGCCTGTATTTGGAAACGATGAGCGAGGTGCTGGCGCTGGTGCCGGGCAAGATCATCCTGGATGAAAAAGCCTCCTCGTTTCTGCCGCTCATGAATCTCCGCCAGGCGGCAACGCCAACAACGACTGCTCCTGCCACACGATGAAAGCCCCCCTCCTTTTGATAGTTGTCCTCGGCCTGATCTTCCTGGCAAGCAACGGTCTGTACACCGTGAGCGAGACGGAGCAGGTGGTGATCACCCAGTTCGGCATGCCGGTGGGAGAGTCGATCAAAAAAGCCGGTCTTCACTGGAAGACGCCTTTTGTGCAGACGATCAACCGGCTGGACAAGCGGGTGCTGGAGTGGGACGGCCCCTCCGCCAACATGACGACGAAGGACAAGGTCATCGTGGTGGTGGATGTGTTTGGCCGCTGGGAGATCAGCGATCCACTGGTGTTTTTCCGCCAGCTCACGGATGAGCGCCGGGCGCTGTCGCGGCTGGATGACATCCTGGCGAGTGAGACGCGCATCGTGATTGCGAAGCATGATTTCATCGAAGCGGTGCGCACGACGAAGGACCGCAAAGCGATCCGTGATGTGGCGAATACGACCACGACGGGCAGCGCGCCGTCCAGTGCGGATTCGCGTCTGGGTGTGCTGCCGCCGATTACCTTCGGGCGTGTGGAGCTTGAGGCGGAGGTGCTGAAGAATGCGATCCCGAAGATCGAGGGCTATGGCATCCGGCTGCTGGATGTGCGCTTCAAACGCATCGACTACGATGCCTCGGTGAGCCTGTCGATCCACCAGCGCATGATTTCCGAGCGCGAGCAGATCGCGAAGCTGCACCGCGCTGAAGGCGAAGGTGAAGCGGCGAAGATCAATGGCGAGCGTGAGCGCGATCTGGCGACCATTGAGTCTGAAGCGTATCGCAAGGTGCAGGAGATGGAAGGTTCGGCGGATGCGAAGGCGACGGAGATTTATGCGAAGGCGTACAATCAGACGCCGGAAGCGGCGCAGCTGTTTGAGTTCCTCAAGACGATGGAGACTTACAAGATGCTGATTACTCCTGACACGACGATGGTCTTTACGACGGACAGCGAGTTGTTTCGCTTTTTGAAATCGAGCAATCCGCAGGCTGCCAAGCCGGCGGCGGGGGCTGCGGCGAGCGGGGAGTTTACGCCGCTGCACAAGCTGCCGACGCTGCTGGAAGTGGGGCGGTGAGGAGCTGAGCCGGACGGGCGTTCTCCTTCACTAAGCTACGGAGGACAGGAAAGCCCGAACCACGAACGAACAAGCGGACCGGCTAAAGCCGAGACTACGGAACAGTGCTGGGTGAATCGTGAATGAAGAACCAAGCATGTGATGTCTGTCACTAAAGCGAAGGCAGACTGCCGTAGGCAGCCCGAAGGGCGAACGCAGTGAGTCAAAGGTAAAGGTGTGGGGGCATCGCCATGCTGGCGAAGAGTGCGCGTCGTCCCCTCACCCTGCCCTCTCCCCGAAGGAAAATATTAGTTGTCGTCGTGCGTCAGGGGCGGGGAGAGGGAGAACCGCTTTGGCTGCCGTGGATTTATCGGACACATCATTATTTAAGGCGCTCTGAAGCCCGAACTACGAACGAAGAAATGGACCGGCTCCAACGACGAGCAAGATGTCTCCTTCCCCGGCGTTTCACCCGGTCGCATGAGACTCCCAACCTTTCTCGCCACCGCTGTACTTGCCGCCACTGTTCAACTGCACGCGGCCCAGCGGCCGAATGTGCTGTTCATGATGGCGGATGATCTGAACAACAGTCTGGGCTGCTATGGGCACCCGCTGGTCAAGACTCCGAATTTGGACAAGCTGGCTGCGCGGGGTGTGCGCTTTCAAAATGCGAACTGTCAGTATCCGCTCTGCGGCCCGAGCCGGAACTCGATGCTCACGGGTCTGTATCCGAACAGCACCGGCATCCTGACCAACGCCCAGCTTTTTCGACAGACGATTCCGAACGCGGTGAGCCTGCCGCAGGCTTTTCGGCGGGAGGGTTACTTTGCTGCGCGCATCGGGAAGCTTTATCACTATAGCGTGCCGAACGGGATCGGGACCAATGGCCATGATGATCCTACCTCATGGGAACTGGAGCTCAACCCTGCGGGCTGTGACCGACTGCTGGAGCATTCGGCCATCTTCTCACTCCTGCCCGGCAACTTCGGCGGCACGCTGAGCTGGTATGCCTCGCCAAGGCCTGATGAGAAGCACACGGATGGTCTCCAGGCGAAGGATGCGGAATGGGTGCTGGAACGCTGCGCTAAAGAAAAAGATCGGCCTTTTTTTCTGGCGCTCGGCTTCTTCCGCCCGCACACGCCGTATGTCTCGCCGGAGAAATGGTTCAAGGGCTATCCGGAGGCAACGATGCCGGTGGTGCAAGGGGTCAAAGAAGACCAGGCGGACCTCCCTGCCCCGGCGCTGGGCAGCTACAAGAAGGAACAGGACAAGCTCACGGATGACCTGCGGCGTCAGGCGGTGCAGGCATACTACTCGGCCATCAGTTTCATGGATGCGCAGGCGGGCAAGGTGCTGGATGCGCTGGACCGTCTCGGCCTCGCGGAAAACACGATCGTCGTTTTCACCAGCGACCATGGTTATCACCTGGGCGAGCATGGGCTGTGGCAGAAGCAGAGCATCTTTGAAGAAAGCGCACGGGTGCCGCTGCTCATCGCCGGTCCTGGTGCCAAAAAGGGCGTGGTTGCCAACTCTCCCGTCGGCTTGATCGACCTCTACCCCACGCTGACTGAACTCTGCGGCGTCAAAGCGCCCGAAAATCTCCAGGGCCAGAGCCTTGTACCGATGCTGAAGGACCCGACGGTCAAAGGGCGCGGGTGGGTGCTTTGCGAGGTGGTGCGTGGTGGTGGCTTCAAGCGCCAGGGAGCCAGTGCGGCTAAGGGCGATGATGGGAAGCGCATCTTTGGCTACGCGCTGCGCACAGAGCGCTACCGCTACACCGAGTGGGACGAAGGCAACGCTGGCAAAGAACTCTATGACCATGACAGTGATCCGAAGGAGCTGACCAATCTGGCTGACAAGCCTGAGCAGGCCGACGTGCAGGCGAAGCTGGCGGAACAGCTCCATGACATCGTGAAGACGACGTTTCCTGCGGATGGGAAGACACCGGAAGTTCCCAAGGGCAACGTGATGTACAACCCGGAGCTGGTGGATCCGGGGGCTGCGCCGTCAACGCGTCAAGAGTAGTCAAGATGGTCTGCCCACCGTCACCTTGACCACTGCTTGACCTCTTGACTGGCTTTTCGTTTCCTCCTCACTTTCTCCACACCCACTCTCTTATGAAATCTTTGCTGTTACTCCTTTCGTCCTTCGTCTTTTTGAATTCGTCTTTTGGGGCGACACCGAACATCGTGCTTATTAATATCGATGACCTGGGTTATGCGGACATCGGTCCGTTTGGTGCTAAAATTTCCACGCCGAATCTGGAGCGCATGGCGAAGGAGGGGATGAAGCTGATGAGTCATTATGCGGCACCGGTGTGTTCGCCCTCGCGTGCTGCGATGATGACGGGGTGCTATCCGAAACGGGTGCTGCCGATTCCCGGGGTGCTGTTTCCGGCGGCGGCAGTGGGTTTGAACCCGGATGCGATCACCGTGGCGGAGGTGCTGAAGGCGGGTGGTTATGCGACGGCGTGCATCGGCAAATGGCACCTCGGCGACCAGCCGGAGTTTCTGCCGACGAATCAGGGATTTGAACATTACTTTGGCATTCCTTATTCGAACGACATGGGGCCGGTGGCGGAGGGGTCCAAAAGCAATCCCGACCAGCCGCTACCCAAGGGGCCGGGAAAAGGCAAAGCGGGTGCGGGCAAGACCGAGGCGGTGCCGGAAACGGGCCTCATGGGTGCCGCGCAGCCCCCGCTGCCACTGGTCGAAGACCACAATGTCGTGGAGCGCGTGAAAGCTGAGCAGCACCACACCTTCACCCGGCGCTACACGGAGCGTGCGGTGAAGTTCATCCGGCAGAATCAGAAGCAGCCGTTCTTTCTTTATCTGCCGCACAATGCCGTGCACTTTCCGCATTATCCGTCTCGCGACTTTACCGGCAAATCCGGCATCAGTTTGCAGAAGGATTGGGCGATGGAGGTGGATTGGTCGGTGGGCCAGGTGCTCGATACGCTGCGAGAGCTGAAGCTCGACTCGAACACGCTGGTCATCTTCACCAGCGACAATGGCGGGCCGCTCAACCAAGGGGCGGACAACACGCCGCTGCGCGGCAGCAAGGGCAGCACGCTGGAAGGCGGCATCCGCGTGTGCACGATCGCGTGGTGGCCGGGCAAGATCGCGGCTGGTTCACAGACGAATGCTATCACGGCGCACATGGACTGGCTGCCGACCTTTGGCACGCTGGCGCGCTGCAAGAGCATCGGCGAACTGAAACTGGATGGGAAGGACATCTCGCCTGTTTTGCTCGGCCAGAAGGACGCGACCGGGCATGACGTGTTCTTTTACTACAGCGGCTTCAATCTGCAGGCGGTGCGCAGCGGGCCTTGGAAACTGCACCTTGGTAAGAGTGAACTGTACAATCTTGATGACGACATCGGCGAGGCCAAGAATATCGCGGCGGAGCATGCGGACATTGTGGCGCAGTTGCAAAAGCAGGCGGAGACCATGAAGGCTGATCTCGGTGACAAAACGAAGGATGCGCCTGGTGTGCGTGAACTCGGGCGCGTGGAACATCCGCAGCCGCTCATCAGCGCCGATGGTACGGTGCGTGAAGGGTTTAATAAGATCGCCAAAACACTGCCATGATTCGTGGCTACGCTCGCCGGAGCGTGGCTCGCTCCGCATTCTCGCGAACGCAGCTACTTAGGGGCGGCTGAGTGCTGGCATAAGCTATGGGACAGTGAGCTTGAAAGAGCTGGTGGGGGGAGAAGTAGCGTGTTCGCAAGGGCGTGGACGGCGTTCTGGGGGGTAGATCAACTCAGTCCTGTGAACGGTTTCGGGGCTGCGGAGCGCGGGGACACCTCAAAGGGGAATTGCCTTCGGCTGGCTTCGCGAGGTGCGGACCCTTTGCAGTCGCATGACTCGCACGAGAGTGTCGGCTTTGTGCGGAGCGGGAGGGAATGGCGGAGCGCCGCACAGAGGACTGTGCGGGCTACTTTACAGACCGCCGAGTTTGCAGATGCGGTCCCAGTGTTTGGTTTCCACGGGGGTGATGGAGAGGCGGTTGCCGCGTTTCAGGGTGATCATGTCGGCGAGTTTGGGGTCGGCGCGGAGCATGTCGAGCGTGACGAAGGTTTTGAAGTCGGCCTCCCACTTCACATCGACCATCAGCCAGCGGGGGTCTTCGTGCTTGCTGCCTTTATCGAAGTATTCGGAGGAGGGGTCAAACTGAGTGTGATCGGGATAGGCGTCTTTGACAATTTTCACCACGCCCGCGATGCCGGGGACGTCACAACTGGAGTGGTAGAAGAAGCCCAGATCACCCTCAGCCATCTGGTCGCGCATCATGTTGCGCACCTGGTAATTGCGGACGCCGTTCCAGGGTTCGGTTTTCTTTGGGCGCTGCTTCAGGTGGTCGAAGGAGAAGACGTCGGGTTCGGATTTGAGGAGCCAGTGGTGCATGAGATTGAACCACGGAATACACGGAATACACGGAAAGGGAAATTCCAGTTCAACATCTGTTATGAATTGTGCGCCTCGACAAAGCGCCTCCTTTTTGGATAATTCACTTCAAGCATGCGCAACTTTCTACAATCTCAAATTTCCGAGGAGACGTTCAACGCATGCTGGGAGATAACACCGCCATCCTTTCAAGCATTTCTGGATGTCGCGGCCGAACGGTTGTCAGTCCATACACGCGAAATCGAGGTGGCCCGATTCAGCGCCGCCATTCGCCCCTGGGGCAGGAACCGGGTTCGCGTTGATGGAGAGTTCAGAACACGTGAAGGGAGGCCCCAAACTTATTACATCGAGATCGTCTGGCTGCCTTCGTCGAACTCGTACCGGGGACAGGCAAGCGTCCATAACACTCCGCCCGAGATCGAACCTAAATCTGTGGATCAATTCATCGCTGCACTTGATGCAATCATTGACGAGAAGACCATGATTCTTGCGGGACAGGCCTTTCAAGCGGTGAGCGGCGTGGACCTGAAAGCCAAAGATCTTTCCCGCGCATACCCTGCCATCTTCAGGTTGTTCGAGAGATTCCCGGATGAGCCTTTCGACAGCCCTGAGTCATTGATTTCACTACTGGCGGAAAGTGGTGGCCATGAAGAAGAGCTGATCAAGTCACTCCAGCGCAAGCCCAGCCTGCCTGTATTGACCCTTGTGAGCCACCTGCTGCAGTCGGCTCCCGCAGCAGGTGAGCGCCAGCGATGGATTTCCCTATTGTGGGAGGTGGCAGATTCATCTTCGGCCCATGAGTCCGTCAAAAAATTGGCGCGCGAATTCACACCGTGATCAGGCGATTGCGAGCGGTGATGGGCCAGCGTTCGGTGGTTTTGGCGCCTTCGATGATGTAGGCTTCGCCGTGCATGGAGACGGTGGGGCAGACGTGGCGGGGGATGCCGTGGAGGGCCTGGCCGATGGTGAACTCGTGGGCACGTTCGGTTTCGAGGACGAGGTGCTCCTCGCTCTGCATGACGACGGTGGCGTCGGGCAATTCTTCGAAGCGGACGCGGGGATGCGGATTTTCCGGGGCGACGGATTTGTGGCCGAGATCGAGGGTGAGGCGGTTTTTGCCGGGCTTGCTGATGACGCGGGTCAGGAGCACGGCGGCGGGCTGGAAGGGGAGATCGGTGGGGAATTTATCCCCATAACCGAAGTCCCAGAGCACGGTGGTGCCGGGGCTGAGGGTGCGGTCCGGATACGCGGCGTGAATGCCGAAGGTGGGGGAGCCGCCGGCGACGAGTTCTTTGACGATGACGCCTTCGCCCTGGAGGCGGCTGCGGAACTGGAGGACGGGGGCAAAGGCGGCGTCACAGCGCTCGCGACGGACGTCGAGGCTTTCGTCGTGAATGTGGCCGTCGTAAGCGTGGATGCCGCAGAACTGGAGGCGGGGTGTGTCCTTGATGACATGGGCAAGCATGGCCGCTTCATCGCTGGGGACGATGCCGGTACGGCCCATGCCGCAGTCGATCTCAATGTAAACACCGAGGGTGACATTGTGCTGCTGAGCGGCGGAGGCGAGGAAGGTGATGGTCTCTTCGGAATCGGCGATGCTGGAAAACTGCGTTTCAGGAAACTTGGCGGCGAGATCGGCCAGGCGATGCGCATTGATGCCGACGCAGGGCATGGCGAGCAGGACATCCGTGGCACCCACGGCGGCGCACATTTCCGACTCGGCGATGGTGGAGGTCTTGAACCGGGTGATGCCGAGGCGGAGCTGCATGGCCATGACCTCGGCGGTCTTGTGGGTCTTCACATGCGGGCGCAGGCGCTTGGGATCGCCGGCAATCTGGAGCATGAGGGCCAGATTGTGCTCGATGCGGCTGCGGTAGAACAGCAGTGCGGGCGATGGGATGTCAGCTTCGTTATCGACGTGGAACCAGGCAGGATGCATGGAACCTATCGTGGCGAGCACGTGAGGCGAGGTCAAATGCGCGCATCACGTTGATTTTTGAGCCGGCGCTGAAAAAAATCAGGTGTTCTTGGGAATCCAGTCGCCCTCGCGATAGTCGAGCGGCTTCTCTTTATCCATATCATGCTCAAGCTTCACGGGCTTAAAGCCACCGCAGGCAGGGAGCATCAAGAGGAGGGCGGCTAGAAGAAACAGGGACGGTTTCATAGGGCGGAAGATGCGCGGCACGTGTGAAGGAGCAAGAGAACAAATCAATGCGATGAAATCCGTTCATGCACCCGGCCGCAGTGCGGGCTTGACCGGGCTGCCACACGCCGTCAGCATCGGGGCACCATGACGCGCTCCTCCATCGCCTTCGCTTTTGCCGCACTCACCACCACCGCCATCGCCGGGGAAAACTTCCTCGTGTACTTCGGCACGAACGGCAATGCGAAGAACGGGAGCAAGGGTATTTATGTGTCGCGCTTTAACACCGCCACCGGCGAACTGACCGAACCCCAACTGGCCGTGGAGGCGGGTGCGCCGGGCTTTCTGGCGATTCACCCGTCGAAGAAATTTCTGTATGCCAGCAGCGATGTCACGACTGCCGATGGCAAGAAGGCCGGAGGGATCAGTGCATTCAGCGTGGACAAGTCCACGGGGAGACTGACGCTGATCAATCAGGCTGCCACAGCGGGTGCGGGGCCGTGCCATGTGAATGTGGACAAGACAGGCAAGCTGGCGACGATCGCGAACTATGGCAGCGGCAGCGTGGGCTCGTTTGCGATCAAGGAAGATGGGTCAGTTTCCCCGGAAGTGAGTTTCTTCCAGCACGAGGGCTCGGGCGCTGATCCGAAACGCCAAGCGGGACCGCATGCGCACTCGGTGAACTTCAGCCCGGACAACCGCTTTGCCTTCGCGTGCGACCTGGGACTGGACAAGGTGCTCATCTATAAGATCGACCCGGCCACAGGCAAGATGACGCCGAATGAACCGGCCTTTGCCAAAACACCGGCTGGCGGCGGACCGCGGCATCTGGCATTCCACCCCAGCGGGAAGTACGTTTTCGTGAACAATGAGATGGGAATGTCTGAGACGGTCTTCAGCTATGATGCCGAAAAGGGCGCGCTGACTGAGATCCAAACCCTTTCCACGCTGCCGGAGGCAGACCGCGGCAAGCCAGGCTACAGCACGGCTGAGACGGTGGCGCATCCGAATGGACGGGTGGTGTATGTTTCCAACCGCACGCATGACACCATCGCGGTGTTTGCCTGCGATCCTGCCACCGGCAAGCTCACGCCGCTGCAATACGTGGCCGCTGAAGGTGAAGTGCCCCGCAACATCTGCCTGGACCCGACTGGCAAGTGGCTCATCGCCGCGCATCAAAACAGCGGCACGGCGGCGCTTTTCAAGGTGGATCAAGACAGCGGCAAGCTCACCTTCAGCGGCACGAAGGTGAACGTGCCCGGCAGCATCTGCGTGCGGTTCCTCGCGCTTGATTAACCCGCCGCAGCCTTTACTTTCAACACCCCCCCAAAAACCCAAGACTATGACCCAGCTCGATCAGCTCAAGCAGCACACCGTGGTGGTCGCCGACACCGGCGACTTCGAAGCCATGAAGGCCTACAAGCCTCAGGACGCCACGACCAACCCTTCCCTCATTCTCGCTGCTTCGCAGAAGGCCGAGTACAAGACGCTGTTCGACAAAGCGGTGGCCGATGGCAAATCCGGTGGCGTGAGCTCCGTGATGGACAACCTGGTGGTGGCCTTTGGCCTCGAAATTCTGAAAATCGTCCCGGGTCGTGTTTCGACGGAAGTGGACGCCCGCCTGTCCTTCGACACGCAGGCGAACATCGACAAAGCACGCCACCTGATCGGCATGTATGAGAAGGCTGGCATCGGCCGCGAGCGCATCCTGATCAAGATCGCCTCCACCTGGGAAGGCATCAAGGCCGCCGAAGTGCTGCAGAAGGAAGGCATCAACTGCAATCTGACGCTGCTTTTCAGCCTGGCGCAGGCGGTGGTTTGTGCGGAAGGCGGCATCAAGCTGATCTCCCCTTTTGTGGGCCGCATCCTGGACTGGCACAAGAAGAGTACGGGCAAGGACTACGGACCTACTGAAGATCCAGGCGTGATCTCCGTGACGCAGATCTACAACTACTACAAGCACTTCGGCCACAAGACCGAGGTGATGGGTGCCAGCTTCCGCAACAAAGGCGAGATCACGGAACTCACCGGCTGCGATCTGCTGACCATCAGTCCCAACCTGCTCGGCGAACTCGCTGGCAGCGAAGAGCCGCTCACGCAGAAGTTGAACGCTGACAACGCGAAGTCCCTGAAGATCGAGAAGATCGGCAGCGACGAGAAGACCTTCCGCTGGTTGTTTAACGAAGATGCGATGGCGACTGAGAAGACGGCTGAAGGCATTCGGAACTTCGCGAAGGATATTGTGAAGCTGGAGACGATGGTGGAGAAGGCGATTGGCTGAGGTTTAGCCGAAAGAAAGGAAAAGTAGTGAAAAAATCGGAGGAGCAATTCTCCGATTTCTCCCTTTTTTGATTTTTTCGGCGTATCCCATTTCTTCTATGCTGACCAAGCGCATCATTCCCTGTCTCGACGTGAAGGAAGGTCGTGTCGTCAAGGGCACGAAGTTCCTGCAACTGCGCGATGCCGGCGATCCGGTGGAGTGTGCGCAGGTGTACAATGCGCAGGGGGCTGACGAACTCGTCTTTCTCGACATCACGGCGAGCCATGAGGAGCGCAAGACGATGGTCGATGTGGTGGCACGCACGGCGGCGAGCTGCTTCATGCCGCTGACGGTGGGGGGTGGCATCCGCACGGTGGCGGACATGCGCGAGATGCTGCTGGCGGGCGCGGACAAGGTCGGGATCAACACGGCGGCGGTGAAGACGCCGCAGGTGATTGATGAGGCGGCGAATGCTTTTGGCTGCCAGTGCCTGGTGGTGGCGATCGACGCGAAGCGCAATGCGAATGGATCGTGGACGGTCTATACACATGGAGGCCGCAATGCGACGGAGCTGGATGCGGTGGAATGGGCGGCTGAGGTGTGCCGACGCGGCGCGGGTGAGATTTTGCTGACGAGCATGGACTCGGATGGCACGAAGAATGGCTATGACATCGCACTTACCAAAGCGGTGAGCGAGGCGGTGACGATTCCGGTGATCGCCAGCGGTGGCGCGGGGAATATTGATCACATGGTGGATGTGCTGCGCGATGGGAAGGCCGATGCGGTGCTGGCGGCAAGCATTTTTCACTTTGGTGAGTTTACCGTGGGGGATGTGAAGAAATATCTTGGGGCACGTGGGGTGCCGGTGAGGCTGTAGGAAGAGGGGCTTGCCTGCCAATGGTGAGAGCGTAGTCTTGCGCTATGCGTCTCTCTGACTTTCCCCATCTGGCACGACTGCCAAAAAGGAAACGAATGCAGCTTGCTGATGAGCTGTGGGTTTCCTGCATGGATACCGCAACAAGACGCCGAAGTGGCATCGGGAGACCTTGGAGCAGCGGTGGAGTGATTATCGGGGTGGCAGGGTGAAACGAATTTCGCTCAAAGAGCTCGAACGTCGTGTCGGCGGGCGATAAGAGGCCGCAGGGCGTGCGCATAAGCGGTCTCATACGCTTCCGGATTCCGGCTGAAGCCGGGACTACAATACGTAGGCGGGGTGGGTACTTGCGCTTCGTGAAAATGTTGATCTCACTTCCGAAGTATTGGGGGCGAGGGGTGGGAAGGCCGGAACGGGCTGCTGCGAAGCCGCGAAGCGAACCCCGAACTACGAGCTATGATTCTGTACTTGGAATCTTGGGTGGTGTCCGTGTAGGATTTGGGAATGACTCCAACCCACCTTTCCCGCCGCCAGTTCGGAACTCTTGCCAGTGTCAGTGCCATTGCGGCGATGCTGCGGTCGCAGATTGAAGCGGCTGACAAGGCGGCAGGTGGGAAGGTGCGGCACTCGGTGTGCAAGTGGTGCTACAAGGAGATTCCGCTGGAGGATTTTTGTCGGGCGGCGAAGGAGATCGGACTGGAGTCGGTGGAGCTGCTGAATCCGCCGGATTTTGCGACGGTGAAGAAGCATGGGCTGCACTGCGCGATGGTGAGCTATCCGACGATTGAGGCTCCTGGTGGTGTGAAGCTGGGGCCGATTCCGAAGGGCTGGAACCGCGTGGAACATCATGACCTGCTGGTGCAGGCGTATGAGCCGCTGCTGCAGACGAGCGCGGAGGCGGGCTTTAAGCAGGTGATTTGCTTCAGCGGGAACCGCGATGGCATGAGCGATGAGCAAGGGCTGGAGAACTGCGCGAAGGGGCTGGCACGACTGATGCCGCTATGTGAGAAGCTGGGGGTCACGCTGGTGATGGAACTGCTCAACAGCAAGGTGAACCACCCGGATTACATGTGCGATCACAGCGCCTGGGGCGTAGCCTTGTGCAAGAAGCTCGGCTCGCCGCACTTCAAGCTGCTCTACGACATCTACCACATGCAGATCATGGAGGGGGATGTGATCGCGACGATCCGGCGGGATCATGAGTACTTTGCGCATTACCACACGGGCGGCGTCCCCGGACGGGCGGAGATTGATGAGACGCAGGAGCTGAACTATCCGGCGATCATCAAGGCGATTCAGGAGACGGGGTATACCGGATTTCTGGGGCAGGAGTTCATTCCGAAGCGTGCAGACAAGATTGCATCGCTGAAGCAGGGTGTGCAGATTTGTACGGTGGGGTGAAGGATGCAATCAGCAGGCCATTGCTATTTACTCGAATTTCCCAGCCATCCATGCGATGCATGGATCCATGCAAAAGATCCAAATTCTCTTTCCTGACCCGCTCATGGAAATGCTGCGCAATCTGGCGCGCGTGGAAGACCGGCCTGTGAGTGAAATTGTCAGGCGCGCCGTGGACCGTGATCTGGAACAACGTGCGGGCATGCTGAAGCGTTCGAACGCCGGCGCACGCGCGCCAGCTTTTCCCACTTCTGGCGGGGGCAAGGTGCTGGCAAAAGCGTCGGAGATGAAAGCGCTGATCTATGGTAACGAAATGCCATGAACAGCCTGGATACCAACACCCTGATCTATGCGGCCAACAGTCATGCGCCGGAGCATGCGAAGGCGCTGGCCGTGGTGAACCTGATGCTCGCGAATCCAAGCGAATGGATTCTCTCCGACCAGGTTTTGTGGGAGCTGTAGAAGGCGCTGCGCCATCCCAAGATTTTGCAAAAGCCGCAAACTGCAGCTCAAGCCGCGGCCCAGGTGCGATTCATCAGAGAGCAAAGTGGTGTGGCCTGCTGCAGCTATGAAACAAAGTTTTTTGGCGAGGTTATCTCCCTCTTGGAAAAGCCACGCTTTCCGTATCAGCGCACTCATGATTCTGTGCTGGGCATGACACTGCTCAAGCATGGGGTGAAGACTTTTTACACGCGCAACGAAAAGGACTTCACGGACATCCCTTTTCCGAAGGTGATCAACCCGATTGACTGAAGCTCGGGGACGGATGGCAGATCAAGTTCGTTCCCGGCTTTACTGAAGACATTGCGGGCAGATGTTTACGGTGGCCCAGTGTCCGCACCATGCGCATTCATGTGGTCAGCGATCTGCATCAGGAGTTTGGCGAGGTGCCTCTGCCAAGGGTGGAGTGTGACTGCGTGGTGTTCGCGGGGGATGTGGACACGAAGACGAACGGCTTGATGTGGCTGTTCCAAAATTTCAGAGATGTGCCGGTCATCTACATCTGCGGGAACCATGAGTTCTACGGGGAGAACTATCCAAGCCTGATAGCAAAGCTCAAGATGCGGGCGGAGGGGACGAATGTACACGTGCTGGAAAACGATGCCGTCACGATAGGAGGTGTGCGTTTTTTTGGCTGCACGCTTTGGACGGACATGGCGCTGATGGGGGAGTGGATGGGCGGGGCGATCACGGCCGTGGGCGTGATGAACGACTACAAGCGGGTGCGGAACTCGGCGCGTGGCTACAAGCGGCTTTCCCCCCGGGAAACGCGCATGGCGCATCTGGCTTCAGTGGAGGCGATGAGGGAGTTTTTCAGCGCAGGCGATCCCGGGTCCTCCGTCATTGTGACGCATCATGCTCCCTCGATTCAATCATTGCCTGAACGCCGTCGTACGGAGGCGATCAGTTGTGCCTATGCGTCGAATCTCGATGACTTGATTCTCGAGTATCAGCCGCGTCTCTGGATTCACGGGCACATCCATCACAACAACGACTACAAGATCGGTGAGACGCGTGTGCTGGCGAATCCGCGCGCCTATCCGGATGATCCGAATCCAGGCTTTGTGCCTGACTTGGTGGTGACGTTGGATGACCGGTAGAACAAAACCAGCCCTCTCAAGCCATGCTCCATCACCTTTCCTTTGCTGTTAAGGACATCGCGCGCTCCTGAACTTTCAAAGCTGCTTTTTCTTTCCCCGCCGCTGACTCGACGCACCCTTCGCCCACGTGGGATGCCCCCTCACCCTTACCTCTCCCCCCAAGGACCCCTTGGGCATTGCCATATCATTGGTGGGGAGAGGGGATTAGCTTTATATCCGCGCGATGTCATGAGCCAAGAAGGCCATTCTAGACGGGCACGAGTTTCTCCAGTTCCTCCGTGGCTTTCTCCCAGTCGCTGGTGAATTTGGGGATCTTGGTTTCGACAGCTTCCAGCTCGGCGCTGAGGACGCGGAACTGGGCGGCGTCGGCGTAGGTGGCTTCTTCCTGGAGGAGATTGACGATCTCGTGCTTGCGCTTGTCGAGGCTGGCGAGCTCCTGCTCGATTTTGAAGATGCGCAGATCGAGCTCTTTCTTGGCTTTGCTGTAGGCATTGCGGGCATCGGCTTCGATGCGGCGCTGCTGCTTGCTCTTGGCCGGCTCTTTCGCTGCGCTGGCGTTAAAGGTGGTGGGCTGGGCGTTGTGCAGGGTCGCGGTGAGGGCCTCACGGGCGGAGCCGGCCTTGGACTTGTCGAGGTAGTACTGGTAGTCGCCAGCGTAGGGGGTGATGACGCCGGCGCTGACGTGGAGGACTTGCTTGGCCATCTGGCGGATGAAGTGCACGTCATGGCTGATGAAGACGAGGGTGCCTTCGTATTGTTCGAGCGCGCCGATGAGGGCGTCGATGCTGCCCATGTCGAGATGCGTCGTGGGCTCGTCCATGAGGAGGAAGTTCGGAGGATCGAGCAGGAGGCGCACGAGCACGAGACGTGATTTTTCACCCCCGCTGAGAACGCCGACCGGCTTGAACACGTCATCGCCGTGAAACAGGAAGGAGCCGAGCAGGGTGCGGCACATGTTTTCACCAGGGCGGCTGGGGAGGTCCATGGCGGACTGCAGGACGGTGTGCTTCATGTTGAGCACATCGCCGCGATACTGGGCGAAGTAGCCGAGTTTGACGTTGTGGCCGAGCTCGCACACGCCGGCCTGCGGTGTGAGTGCACCGGCGAGCAATTTCAGCAGGGTGGATTTGCCGGCGCCGTTTGGGCCGACGAGCACGGTGCACTGGCCGCGCTCCATTTCGAGATTGAGGCCGGTGTAAATGGGCTGTGTGCCATAGGCAAAATCAACGTCCTTCACGCGGATGACGCGCTGGCCGCTGCGCAGGGGCTGCGGGAAGCGGAACTTGACGGTTTTGGCATCGGCCACGGGGGCATCGACTTTTTCGATGCGGTCGATCATCTTGGCCTTGTCCTGCGCGCGGGAGGCGAAGTTGGCCTTGGCTTTGAAGCGATCCACCCAGGCCTGCATCTTGGCGAGTTCGCGCTGCTGATTGTCGTAGGCGCCCTGGAGCTGCTCCATGCGGGCTGATTTTTCGCGGAGGTAGTCGTCGTAGTTGCCGGTGTAGCGAGTGATCTTGCTGTGGGCGACTTCGAGGATGCTGTCGCAGAGGGCATTGAGGAATTCGCGGTCATGCGAAATCATGAGGATGGCGCCCGGGTAGCTCTGGAGGTAGCTCTGGAACCAGATGAGGGATTCGAGGTCGAGATGGTTGGTGGGTTCGTCGAGGAGGAGGAGATCGGGCTCCTGTACGAGGAGCCGGGCGAGGTGAGCACGCATGACCCAGCCACCGCTGAGGGTGCGGGCATTGCGCTCGAAGTCGGACTCGCGAAATGCGAGACCGCTGAGGATGCGCTTGGCCTTTGGCTCAATCTCCCAGCGTTGATGCTCGTCCACGTGACCGGTGGCGAGTTCCAGCACGGTGACGTCTTCAATGGGGGCGCTTTCCTGCGGCAGGAAGCCGAAGGTAATGCCACGCTCCATGACGACCTGGCCATCGTCCGGGGTGGTGTCACGCAGCAACAGGGAGAAAAGCGTCGATTTGCCGGCGCCATTCGGGCCGATCAGGCCGATTTTTTCGCCACGGTTGATGTGAAACGACACCTGGCTGAACAAAGTGCGGCCGGCGTAGGTTTTGCTGACATTGGAAACGGAGAGCATGAGGGAAAGGGGGCGCGCACTGTGGCGATGAATTGCGTGGTGTCGAGGGCGCAGGCGGGGATGAGGGCGGTAGCAATAAAATTGGAACTTGGAAAAAAGGGGCTGGCGGTTAAATTCACTGCATGACAACGACCTACTGGCGAAGCAAGGAAGAGGTGGACCGAGAGCTGGCCATCCTGCGCAAAAATCATCTGAAGCGCATGAAGTCCAAAAAGGAGATGCTGGCGTTTCTAGTGCGTGCCGGGCTGATGGATAAAAACGGTAATCCCACCAAGCCTTATCGGGACGACTGATGCAGGCTTTACTCACGAGCAACGGCCCAGTATTGATCGGCTATCATGGCTGTGACCGTGTGACAGGCGAACGCGTGCTATCGGGGGAGATCGAGTTGCTGGGGAGCACCAATGATTATGACTGGCTGGGACATGGCATCTACTTCTGGGAAAATGATCCCGAACGAGCCCTGAACTGGGCACGCATGGTTTTAAAACATGGCCGGAGAAGCCGAGCGCAGGTGGCAGAGCCGTTTGTCATCGGTGCGGTGATCCAGCTGGGCAACTGTCTGGACCTCATGCAGGCACAGTCAATCCGTTGGGTGAGAGACGCCCATTCTGACCTGAAAGCAGTCTATGAAGAACTGCAAAAGCCCTTGCCTGTGAATCGCATGATCCAAGGGGAGCTGGCTCTGCGGCATTTGGACTGTGCTGTATTGCAGTTTTTGCATCGTGATCGGGAAGAGAGCGGTTTTCCAGCCTTTGACACCGTTCGGGCGGCGTTTCCTGAGGGGACGCCGTTGTATGAGTCGGCGGGTTTTCTGGAACGGACGCATATTCAGATGTGCGTGCGGCATCCGAGCAGTGTAGTGGGATATTTTCGGGTGAAGACTGCGCGTTGACTGCCCAAGAGCCATGCGATGTTCAGAACAGGGCGAAACTCAAGCTTGGCGGGAGACGTTCTTTGAGGAAAGCTAGTCGTTCACCTATGAAATCGAGTCTCGTTTGTTTGTTTGCCCTTGCCGCTGTGTCTTTGCAGGCGGCGGCGGATTTGTCGAAGCCCATCGAGGTGCTGCGTGCGGTGCAAAAGGAGGGCCAGGGAAATGAGGCGGCGGGGAAGGCATGGCAGGAGATCGTGAAGGCGGATGCGGCCACTCTGCCGGAGGTGCTGAAGGGTATGAACGGGGCGAATCCACTGGCGGAAAACTGGCTGCGGACGGCAGTGGGGGTGATCGCGGATGAGGCGCTGAAGGCGAAGAAGCTGCCGGTGCCGGCGCTGGTGGCGTTTTTGAAGGACACGCAAAACAGCCCGGGCGCGCGGGTGGTGGCGTTTGATCTGATCCACCGGGCGGACGAGAAACTGGCGGAGGAGCTGACGCCGACGCTGCTGGAAGACCCGAGTGCGGACCTGCGGCGGCATCCGGTGGCAAAGCTGATCGAGGCCGGCGATGTGGCGCTGGAGAAGAAGGACAATGCAGCGGCGATTGTGGCTTACGGCAAAGGTTTGGGCGGAGCGCGGGATGAGGACCAGATCAAAGTGCTGGCGAAGAAGCTGCGCGGGCTGGGCCAGAAAGTGGACCTGCCGAAGCATTTTGGATTTTTGATGAGCTGGAAGATGATCGCGCCATTCAGCAATGCGGACCGGGCGGGGTTTGACACGGTGTATCCGCCAGAGAAGGAACTGAAGTTTGATGCGGTCTATGAAGGCAAGACGAAGGAGGCCAAGTGGGTGGACTTCACGAGCACGGATGAGTACGGAAAGATCGACTTCAACAAGCCCTTCGGGATGGAGAAGAGTGTGGTGGGCTATGCGGCGACGGATTTTTTCAGCACGGAGGATCGCCCGGCGGAGATCCGCATTGGTTGCAAGGACGGCTGGAAGGTGTGGCTGAACGGTGAGCTTCTGTTTGCGCGAGATGAGTATCACCGGGGTGCTAAGCTGGATCAGTACAAGCTGCCGTGTCAGCTCAAGAAGGGGAAGAACACGATCCTGGTGAAGTGCTGCCAGAACGAGCAGACGGAGCAGTGGACGGTGGAGTGGGAATTCCAGCTCCGCGTGTGCGATGCGACGGGAACGGCGATTGTGGCGGCAAAGTAAATTTCTAACTCGATGACGAACATGAAGACGATTTCGATGTGTGTTTTGATGTGCCTGACGGCGGGCGTGGTGCGTGCGGACTGGCTGCAGTTTCGCGGGCCGAATGCGACGGCGGTTTCAACGGATGCGAAGGTGCCGGCGGATGATTTGAAGATCGCGTGGACAGCGGATCTGCCGGGGCGCGGGCTTTCGGCACCGATCGTGGTGGGAGAGCGGGTGTTTGTGACCTGCTCCAGCGGGCCGGGGCAGGAGACGCTGCATGTGTTTTGCTTCAACGCGGCGGATGGCTCGAAGCGCTGGGAGCGTGCGATGCGTTCGACGGGGCGCACGATGACGCACAACAAGACCTGCGTGGCGGCGAATACGCCGTGCAGCGACGGGGACCGGGTGTTTGCGCTATTTTCCTCAAACGACCTGTTTGCCTTTGATCTCGATGGCAATCTGCTGTGGCTGCGTGGGCTGACGTTTGACTACCCGAATGCGAGCAACAGCCTGGGGATGTCGCAGTCGCCGGTGGTGATGGACGGCACGCTGGTGGTGCAGAGCGAGAACGACAGTGAATCCTTCGTGGCGGGTCTGGACGTCGCGACCGGCCGCAACAAGTGGAAGCTGGAGCGGCCCAAGGCGGCGAACTGGACGAGTGCGACGGTGTGGAAGAACACGGTGGCGCTGCAGTCGAGCAAGGGCATCCTGGCGGTGGAACCGGCGACGGGCAAGACGGTGTGGGATTACAGCGATGGCGCGAGCACGATCCCCTCAAGCGTGGGCACGGGTGACGTGCTGTATGCGGCGTCTCATGGCATCACGGCGCTGGCACCTGAGAAGGGCTCGGTGACGCAGCTCTGGCGCAATGAGAAGCTGAACTCTGGCACGGCGAGCCCGCTGGTGCTGGGTGACGCCATCTATGTGGTGAATGGCGCGGGTGTGCTGATCAAGGCGAATGTGAAGAACGGGGATGAAGCGTGGAAGCTGCGCATGAAGGGGCCTTTCAGCGGATCGCCAGTGGCGGCGGGGAAGCGCATTTACATCGTGAATGAGCGCGGGATTTTTCAGGTGATCGACCCCGAAGCGCCTGAGGGCAAGGTGCTGAAGGAGATTGAGCTGAAAGAGACGGTGCTGACGACACCCGCGATCTCCGGTGGAGCGATCTATGTGCGGAGTGACGCGAAACTGTGGAAGCTGCAATGATGGCGACAAACGACGAAACCGCCCACGAACCCGAAGAGCTTGACGCCTCGATCTCAACCGAGGTGGAGCAGGAGACTTCGCGTGCGCTGGGCAAGGAGACGCGGCAGGTGCTGTTTGCCGTGCTGCTGGTGGCCGCCTTCATGGCGCTGGCGCACTTCACTCCGCTGAAAGCGTGGATCACGAATGTGCAGATCTGGAAGGAGATGGTGCGCGAATTTGGCTGGGGTGCGCATGCGATCTTTATGGCCGCCTGTGCGGGTGCGGTGATGCTCGGCGTGCCACGCTTGCCTTTGTGCGCCGCCGCCGGGCTGGTGTTTGGTTTTGGCCAGGGACTGGTGCTCTCGCTGGTGGCATCGACCCTGGGATCCTATGGAGCCTTTGTCCTCTCACGGCATGGCTTCCGCCGTGCAGCGGAATCGCGGGCGGAGAAATGGCCGTGGCTCAAAAAACTGCTGAAAAAGCCATCCGTGATACGGGTGTTCTGGGTGCGGCAACTCATGGTACCCGGCCTGGTACTGAATGTCCTTCTGGGTATGACGCCGGTGAAGCACCGGCGCTTTTTGCTGGGCACGCTGCTGGGCTATTTGCCGCTGAACGTGGCTTTCAGCCTGGTGGGGAGCGGGTTGGGGAAGGGCAGTCTGGCTACGACGTTGACACAGCTTCTCGGCGCCATGGCGGTGATTAACATCGCCGCCTGGCTGGTGTACCGTGTGATGAAGAAGCAGAAGAACGGCTGAGGCAGCGGTCTCAATGCATGGCGTGCCACGTCAGGGAGTGATGGTCCAGGCCTTCGGCGTCAGCCTGCAGCGCAGATGCCGCAACAGCACCGCAGCCAACGAGCACGACGACGGGGAAGATGACGATGAGCATGGGCAGCAGCATGATGAAGGCCAACGGGCCGAGGATGAGGCTCAGCGCGATGGTTTCCCAGCCAAACTGCTTCAGGTGGAGACCGACGGGAGGACGGCCCTGCTGGCCGCTCTCCACAAAAAGGTGCTCCTGGCGGAGCCAGACGAGCAGGGGGCGCAGGGCCTGACGGAAGGGCCGCAGGAAGGTGGCCTTCATCCGGCGGAGCTGCCAGACGCGGTGGAGATTGCGGGTGACGAAACGCGCTTCGGCGTTGTGGGCGGTGGCGGCTTGCTGAAACGAGGCCGCCTGTCCTCGTTGAGGTTCAGGGATCGTGTTCATAGGTTTGGATGCTTTCCTATCAACTATAACGAACACCGCAGCCGCATTCTTGACAAAAACTCGCCAAACTTCAGCTGTCCCGGCCATGCAATGAGCAGGCCCTGCACCCGGCACAGAGGGCGCAGGTGACCGTGTGCGGACTTTCCAGGCACTTGGGGCAATGAACGCAGAGCATGCAAAACGGGCGCTGAGAGCCCGCCACGGGGGGTGTGCAGGAAAGTCTTCCAGCGGCGCTGTTGGACCCAGAACATGCCCTTGATGAGCGTGTCTGCATGGATTCCAAAACATTCGTTTTCATGAGGGCGCGGGTGAAGGACCGCATGCATCGTTCCGAACAGAAAAACGCGCTATTGGCAGACCTGCCAATACGACGAACTTTTTTCGTCCCGTTGCACATTCGCCGCTCCTGCGCACCTTTGCATGCATGCCAGTGAATGCCGGGACGAGTGACCAACCAGCCTGTTTGAAATGGAGTGGCGGAGAGCACACGCTTGTGGGCCCGTGCTTCATCGGCCGCCGCTCGGACAACGACATTCCGATCAACAATGTTCAGGCTTCACGGCGGCATGCGGTGCTGATGAATTTGAACGACGACTGGTGGATCAATGACCTGGGAAGCCGCAACGGCGTCAATGTGAACGGCATGCGCCTCAGCAGCGCCCGCCGTCTGCGGAACGGAGATGAAATCCGCATCGCCAATCAGCGTCTGACTTTTTACAACGCGGAGCAGCATGCTGCGCACCACAGCTCCATCGTGGGCAAGACCACCGAGTACGCACCGCAGACCCTGAGCGACGCACCCCGCCCCGCCGAAGCGTGCGAGCTGCTCATCGTGACGGAAAAAGGTGAGATCCTTGAAGGCGACAAGGCCGCGCACTGGTTCTTTGGCAAAGGACTGGAGCGCGCGCCTGGCGCTGCTCATTACTTTCTGCCACCCTCCATCCGCCAGTGGCTGCAGCAGCTCGCTGATGTGAGCAAGAAGGCCGCTCCTCCACTGGAACTGGAACAGGGGGGGCACCGCATCCTACTTTCGCTCGCCCGCTGCAAAGATGACCGCTTCTATCTGCTGGTGCGTGAGGAGTCCTCAAATCATTTCATTGAACGTCTGCGGACACTTGATCTCACCGTCCGTGAGTCCGAGGTCATGTACTGGGTGTATGAAGGCAAGAGCAATCCGGAGATCGCGCAGATTCTTGACCGGACACTGCACACGGTGAACCGGCACATTGAGAACATTTTCAAAAAGCTCGTGGTGGACAACCGGCACAAGGCCATCAAAGCCGTGAAGGAACGTCTGGGGCTGTGAAACGAAATCCCGTGATTCGTCTCACAGCAATGAACGCGACCGTTCGCGTTCGTGCTACTTCACCACCGGACGCAGCACCATGTTGCGGAAGTCCACGTTCGTGTGGTCGCCCTGCAGGTAGATCGGGCCTGGCTTGAATTCATCACTGCTGATAGCACCGCCGGTGCAGCCCAGCACGGGAGCGTTGTCGATGATGGTCTTGCCATTGAGGATCACGGTGAGGTGGCGGTCCACCAGGGTGATGTCGAGCGTCTGCCATTCGCCAAGGGGCTTTTCGGCAGCGACACTCGGGGTGATGCGGCTGTAAAGCGCGCCCATGTGATGTGAATCCAGCGGCTGGCCATAGCTTTCCATGACCTGCACTTCATAAATGCCGCGGAGATAGATGCCGCTGTTGCTGCCTTCCTGGGTGCGCACTTCGGTCTTCAGATTGAAGTCTTCGAACTCGGCGTCCGTGCGCAGATTGCCAAAGTGCTTGTCCTTGGCCTTCACCACGCGGTTTTCCAATACGCCATCGACAACGCTCCAGCCGTTATCGACACCTTCCTTGAGCAGACGCCAGCCGCTGAGGTCCTTGCCATTCAGGAGCTGGACGGGCTCGCCAAACTTCACCTTCGCGAGATCGGGTGCTGGGGGCACAGCAGGGATGCGATTGCCGATGAACTCGGCGGCCTTGCCGACTTCTTTGCCTGCGGCGTTTTTGTTGGAGGTCGTGAGCTTAAGAACGTCGCCTTCGGCCTTGGCCGTGATCGTTTCGGTGGCGGCCAGCTTGCCTTCCTTGTTCTTCTGCTCGCGCGTCACGATCAAGGTGTCGCCATCGACCTTGGTGCTGGTGGTCGGTGTCACACTGCCGCCACCCCAGAGCACGCTGGAGCTGAGAGCACCGTCTTTGGATTCCACGCCGAGCCAGCCTGCGCCACCGCCTGGGATGGTGAGCGCCCAGCGGCCGATGAAGGGATTGTCAGCGGCATTCAGAAGGGAGCCGAGACTGAACACGGCGGCGATGGTGAGAGGGCGGAGCGCTAGTAGCATAATGAGGCAAGTTGAAGGATTGAGTTGGGCGTGGATTAACGGGATGATTTGTGCTGATCCTTCACACAGTCGGGATCGGCAGGAGTGGGCGAGCCGGTTTGATCGACGGGATGATTGAACAGGTACTGCCAGACGGCTTCGTGGATGAATTTGCCATCCTTGTCCTTCACGGCCGCGCCGCCGGGGACCACTGAGCTGTGGGCGCGTTTGTCATCGCCTTTGACATCGGCAGTGGTGATGAGACGGCGGGTGTTTTGAAAGGGTGGGGCGCTGATATCTACGTCCACAATGGGTCCGAACTGATTCAAGCCCATCATCTCCCAGGAGCGGCAGTAGTGATCGTCCTTCCAGCCGCTGTCCAGCACATGGCTGAAGCCGAAGATGCGATGCGCGGGTGTTGCGGAAGGCAGTGACTGCCAGCTGTCGTAGTTGTCACGCGGGCCGCAGAAGCAGACCACGCGATCCACCTTCTGATGCTTCGCGAAGCGGGCCGCAGTCGTGGCGCCATGCGAGGCACCCGAGACGATCACCTTGTTCCAGCGGAGGCCTTTGCCGTCTTCGCTGATGAACTGCTCCCACTTGCCCTCGGGATGTTCTTTGGCGAGCCATTTCACGAACTGAAACGAGCGCTCCGTCATGCCGTCTGGCTGCGGAATGCTGACGAGGTCGCTGTGATCCTCGCCCGTCGTCGCTTCGAGGCGGATGTCTCCCAGCACTTTGCCGCTGTCACGTTTGTCTGAAGGGATGATGCCGAACCACTTGTTGGCATAGTGCGGCTGGATGGCGTGCAGGCCGTAGCTGTTGAGGCGCTCGAACAAGGGTGCGCTGTGGCCCATGAGCCAGATCACCAGCTTGCCCTGGGACTTCACGCTGGTATCGACGCTGGCGTTTTGCAGGTCCTGCGGCTTGCCCTTCTTGTCGGTGAAGACGAAGTCGATTTCCGGATGCTCCTTGGCACGGGGATCAATTTCGCTGGCTCGTTTTGAGATGGTGGGTGCGGCGTTGAGGCTGACGGACAAGGCCAGCAGGCAGGAGAGGATGGTCTTCATAATGTGGTTCAGGATTCGAAGCGAAGGTCGGCGGAGTAGGTGCCTACGCTGCGGATTGTCGCGCCATCGGCCCGCGTTTGATTGAGGGCCTTTTGCACGCGCGGATCGGCGGTGGAGCCTTCGATCTCGATATAGAAGCGGTACTTGTTTGGCTGGCCACGGATCGGACGCGATTCAAGACGCTTCATGTTGATGCTGTTCTCGCTCAAGGGTGTGAGGAAACGGCAGAGGCTGCCAGGGCGGTCCGGCAGCTCGACGATGAGAGCGGTGCGGTTGTGCTCAAGCGACGGCGTGTTCGCCAAGTGTCCGATGAGATAGAACTGCGTGATGTTTGGCACCTCGCCTGCGATTGGGAAGTGCAGGATCTGCAAGCCATGCCGCTCCGCGTTTTGACGTGGGCCGATGGCGGCGGCTCCAGGCGTGGCGACGACTTTTTCTGCGGCTTTCGCCGTGCTCGGCTCCACCACGCGCTTCACATCGGGATAGTGTGCTTTGAGCCAGTCGTCGCCGTGATAAAAGGGCATTGCATGGGAATGAATGGAGGTGATGGACTCCCCTGCCCGGCCGAGCAGCGCCAGCTTCACATCCAGCGTCAGTTCTTCGCGAATGTACAAGGTGCTGCGTGTGTCCACCAGCCGGTCCACGGTGTCGATGATGAAACCACCGGAGGAGTTTTCGATGGGCACGATGCCCAGTGAGTCCGGATTCGTGGCGAGGAAATCAAACACGTCCCCCACGTTGTCCCGCAGGCTGACCGCCAGGCCGGGAAAACGCATCTGCGTGATCAGATGCGAAAAACTGCCCTCGGGACCGAGGCAGGCGATGGTTGGCGGGGGAGTCATGCGGGCCGTGCATGCTGCGCTGCTGGGGGCCACGGTCAAGAACACCGCGCTGGATTTAATCGCGCCCCTCGCGTTCCTTTTCACATGCACCGCCGCTGGAAAACCATTCTCATCACCCTGCTCGCGCTGGCGGCCAGTGGCTGGTGGGGACTGCCGTGGCTGCTACCGTTGCCAGAGGCACTGCTGCAAGCGCCGCCATCCTCCACGCTGTATCTCGCCCGCGACGGCACGCCGCTGCGGCATCTGCTGAACGAAGACGGCACGCGCTCCGCACCGCCGGTGCTGTATGCGGAGATTCCGCCCACGCTTGTGCACGCGCTGCTCGCGGCGGAGGACAAACGCTTCTTCTCGCACGGCGGCATCGACCTCCTCGCTGTGATGCGTGCCGGGTGGGACAATGCGCGCAGCGGGCACATCGTTTCCGGTGCTTCGACGATCCACCAGCAGCTCATCAAGAATACGACGCCGCAATCCGGCAGGCGCACGCTGGGGATCAAAATCGCTGAAGCACTGCGCGCGCGCCGTCTGGCGATGTCATGGAGCCAAGAGGACGTGCTGGCGGCTTATGCGAACCGCGTTTCCTTTGGCAATCTCGTGACCGGGGCCGCCACGGCAGCGTCAGGCTATTTCCACAAGCCGCTGGGTGATCTCACGCCTGCTGAGTGTGCGCTGCTGGCCGCGCTGCCGCAGTCTCCGGCGAGGCTGAACCCGTTTCGAAATCTGGAGGGAGTGCTGCCGCGCCAGCGGCGCATTCTGGACAAGATGCACGAACTGCACTCGCTCGATGACGAGCAGCATCGCGTAGCATTGGAGCAGAAGATCGTGCTGCAACGTTTCAGTGGCGGGTTTGAAGCCCCGCATGCGGTTGAGATGCTGCGTGGAGCAGGGCACGGAGGGACGATCCACACCACGCTCAATGCGACGCTGCAGCAGCAGGTGGAGACGATTATTGCGCAGCGGTTGGAGATGCTCAAAGGCCGTCATGTCACGCATGCGGCGGTGGTGGTGATCGAAAACGCGAGCGGGGCGGTGCTGGCGCTGGCGGGTTCACGGGATTTCTTCGCGCAGGATGGAGGACAGCTTAATGGCGCCTGGGCAGCGCATTCGCCGGGATCGGCGATGAAGCCATTCACCTATGAACTCGCTTTTGAGCGCGGTGCCACGCCGGCGAGCATCGTGGCTGATCTGCCAGTGGAGTTTGGCACTGCGTCTGGAACGTATCGGCCTGAGAATTTTTCGCTGCGCAGCTACGGGCCGATGACGTATCGCTACGCGCTGGGGAACTCGCTGAACATTTCGGCAGTGCGGGTGCTGGATTCGATCGGCGGAGCGGAGACGCTGCTGCCGAAGCTGCGCGAACTCGGCCTCAGCACGCTCACAGAAGATGCGGCGCACTACGGCCTCGGATTGACCATCGGCAATGCTTCAGTGCGCCTGATCGAACTCGCTAATGCCTATGCCTGCCTGGCAAGACTGGGGAAGTTCAAACCGTGGACGCTTCTGCGAGATGCGCCTGCTGTGGAGGAGCGCCGGTTGCTGCGCGAAAATGAAAGCTGGTTCATCGCGGATATTCTCAGTGACAACCAGGCGCGTGAGATGGCCTTCGGGAGCTGGTCGGTGCTGCGGCTGCCGTTCAGGTGCGCCGTCAAAACCGGCACGAGTTCCACCTTTCGCGACAACTGGACGCTCGGCTACACGCCTGAGTTTACGGTGGGTGTTTGGGTGGGCAATTTCGACAACACGCCGATGCAAGATGTCAGCGGGGTAACGGGCGCGGGGCCGATCTTTCGGGATGTGATGCTGCATTTGCATGAGAAACATCCGGCCACGTGGTTTGCGACGCCGAAGGACCTTGTGCGGGCGAGGATTGACCCGCGCACGGGCAAACGGCTGACGCCGCAGACGCCGCCTGCGCGGGTGAGCCGCGAGGAGTTTTTCATGAGTGGCAAGCTTCCACCCGTGGCGCAAGCGAGTGACTATGATGCGAAGGGGCGTGCGATTTTACCGCGTGAATACGCCGCGTGGATTAGCAGCAGCGCGAACTGGTTCGGCGATCTCGTCACCACGACCGAGACCGAGGACAGGCCGGTGCTGCGCATCACCCATCCGATTCCCGGCACCGTTGTTATTCTTGATCCTGACATTCGCAACCATGGCAGCCGTCTGCTGCTGCAGGCTACGGGGGCGAGTCAAGCGCGCTGGAGTTGCAAGACTCTTGAGCTCCGCAACGAAGGCGTTCACACTTTCGCCATGCTCAAGCCTGGGAGGCATGAGATTGAAGCAAGGGATGAGACGAATGTTTTGAGTGCGAAGACGTTTGTGATTGTGCAGGAGGAGTAGTCCCTCACACCACCACGAGCACGATGGCGCTCATCATCAGCAGGGCGCCGGCCAGACGCCAGCGCATTACGGTGGGGCCGAGGTGCTGCTCGGCATTGACGAACCAATGGCCGATCATCCAGACGAGAGCGACGCTGAGCAGGCCGCGCGAGGCGTAGACGATGTTCGCCGAGGTGGCCTTGCCAAAGACGGCGATGGTGCTGACGAAGATCATGCTCTGGGTGCCGAGCAGCACCGCCCCACCAACGAGCCATGGCCAGGCCTGCGGGCGAATGGCGCTCAGCGGTGCGGAAAAACGAAAGATGAGGCCGAAGGAAAGCAGCGCATTGATCCAGAAGATGCAGGGCAGCAGGCGGCCGACACCCCAATAGGGGCCCCACTTCTGCACGAGCACATCAAACACGGCAAAGGCGACCGCACCGACGCCACCGGCAACGAAGGTGATGAGCAGATTGCGCGGAGGCTGGCCGGCGTCCTTGCGATTTAGGAAGGTGATGCCCAGCACGCTCAGAAAGGCAGCGATCCATAGTTTTAGGCCGACGGCCTCACCGATCAGCAGCGGGGTGAAGAAGGCGACGAGGATGACTTTCAACCCAAATACAGGCACGGCGACGGAGACATCCCCCTTTTCCAGTGCCAGAAACTGCGAGATCTGACCGACGAAGAGGCACATGGCGATGACGCCGGGCTGCCACAGCATGTCTCTTTCCACCGGTGGGCCACCGAGCAGCCAGAGGAAGGAAAAGAGCCCCGCGACGATCAAATTTGCGACAAAGGTGGTACGCCAGAGGCCGACGCCGAGGTCGCTGGAGCGTTTCAGCACGAGCGCCCCAAAGGCATACAGGAGGGCGGCAATGAGCGGAAAAAGCGTGGTGGCGAAGGCTGGGGACACGCGCGCCATTAACACGCGTGCGCAGGGTAGCAAGTGCGAGGAATTTCGCCACCGTCAGCCGTCACTTGCCACGCGCTGAGTACTCGCTAAGCAGATATTCCCCCCATTTTCTTTTTCCCATGAGCGTCCCTTTTCCCGAACAATCCGTCGCCGTCCTCTTCAGCGGTGGTGACTCCCCCGGCATGAATGCCTTCCTGCGCGCCATCGTGCGTCTGGGCCTGAACCGTGAAAAAGTCGCCGTGCTCGGCATTCGAGACGGCTACCGCGGCCTGGTCCGTACCGCACGTGCCGTCAATGACGATCCGGAGGCCCTGGTGCGGCTGAAACAGGACGTCGCCGCCCACACCGGACGTGCGGGCCTGATCTCCGAGCAACTGCACGTCATCCAGATGGACCACGCCAGCGTGAGCGGCATCATGGGCAAAGGGGGCACCATCCTCGGCTCCGCGCGCTGTCTGGAATTCCACGAGAAAAAAGTGCGTGACAGCGTCATCAAGCTTCTCAAGAACCTCAAAGTGCGCGCGCTGGTCGTCGTGGGTGGGGATGGCTCGCTCACGGGCGCGCGGTTGCTGGCGGAAGAAAGCGACCTGCGCGTCATCGGCATTCCCGCCACCATTGATAACGATCTGCAATTCACCGACATGGCGCTGGGCGTCGATACGGCGGTCAACACGCTGGTCTGGGCGGTGGATCACTTCATCGACACTGCCCGCAGCCACCGCCGCGTGATGGTGCTGGAAACGATGGGCCGTGCGAGCGGCGACCTGGCCCGCATGGCCGGCCTTGCCTCGGGAGCAGAGATGATCATCACCCCAGAAGCGGGCCCGCTGAACGAAGAGGCCATGAAGAAGCTCGCGGCCAAGATCGAAGGCGCGATGACGCGCGGACGCGGCCACGCCATCGTGCTGGTGGCGGAAGGTGTGGAGTTTGACCCGCCGCAGAAGCGCAACCGGGCCTACGTGCTGATGGATGCCTTCCAGCAGTACTTCCAGCGTGCCGGGGCCCCCTTCCCTGATCTCGAAGTGCGTCCGTCCGTGCTCGGCCATTTGCAGCGCGGCGGCCACACCACACCGCAGGACTGCCTGCTGGCCGCACGGTTTGCGGATTGTGCCTGGGACAGCATTCAGAAGCCCGACGGCGGAAGTGGCATCACCGCACTGCGGAAGAACGTCATCGAAATCGTCCCTTACGGGGAGCCCGACATGCCTGAGCGTGCGGAGTTCTCCCGTGAGATGGAGCGGTTGCATGATGATTTGAGTTCGTGGTAGGAGACGGAGGGAACCGTCAAGGGATGGTCAAGAGGTCAAGGAGTCGTCAAGATGTGGCTGACGGTGCCTCTTGACTGATTGACCGTGCTCGACCAGGCTTCAGTTCTTCACCCAGCGGTCCATCCATTTCAGAGTCTTCTCCCACATCTCGGGCAGGTACACGTGTCCGACTCCGGGATAGATGATGTTCTCTAGATGGGATGCCGCATCTTGGCCATGCAGTGCATACACACGGCTGACGATTTCGCCGATATGTCGCACACCATCGGTGGGTGAGCCGCTGTCTTGATCGCCCGTCATGAACAGCATGGGGCGTGGTGCTGCGAGGGCGATGACGGCTTCGGTGTCGAAGTGTTTGAGCATGCCGGGGACGAAGTAGTAAATGCCGTGCGCTTTGAGCATGCCCGCGCGGATCAGCTCTTCGTAGCGCGTCATGCAGCCCACGCACACCGCCGCACGCGGGCGGTCATCCAGCGCCATGATCCACCAGCTGCGGGTGGAGCCCATGCTGATGCCGGTGACGCCGATGCGCAGCGCATCCACCTCAGGCCGCGAGCAGAGATAATCCAGCGCGGTGAGGTCATCGCGCAGCATCATGCCCCAGAGCGTGCGACCGGCCCAGAGATGGAATTTGGCGGCGGTCATTTCGCCACTGCTGTCTTTCTGCTGGGGGCCATCGGGGCCCTGGCCGTTGCGTTCGCCGAAGCCGGGGGCATCGATGCCGAGGACGACATAACCTGCCTCTGCGAGTGCGGGGCCTGCGGCGACAGGGGTGGCATTCGTTTGCAGCAACTCCTGTTTGCCGATGTCATACTGGCCACCGTGCCAGTGGCAGTAGAGGATGGCGGGGACTTTGCGCTGCGCCGTCGCGTGCTTCGGCACAAAGACGTAGCCCTTCACGATCTCGCCTGCGCCATTATCAAACTGGATCGTCTCCAAGCTGTAGCTGCCTTTGTCCTCGCGAGTGATCACTTGAAACGCGGAGATGGGTGGGCGTGGCGGTAGATCGCCGAGGAGCTCGTTCAGCTTGGCGCGGATCTGTGCGCGCTGCTGCTGCCATGCCTCCAGCGAGGCGGGCACCTGCAACGGCGGGGCGATCTTTGTCTTCGCGAGCCAAGCATCGGCAGTAGTCGGTTCGGCGGCGTGCATGTGTGTGAGCAAGAGGGTGAGGCAGACAACGGTCGTACGCATCCGCTTGTTCTATCAGGCCGGGAAATTTCACGCAACATGGATGCATGGGGCTCGTTCACAACGCCCCATGAAACACACATCCCTGCTCACCCTGACTCTCGCTCTTGCCGCCTTCGCTGCACGTGGCGAGGACAAGCCTCTGCTCGCCATTCCTGGCAAGGTCATCTATGAAAACAAACTCAGCGACGGTGCCGGTGCACCATGGAAGGCAGCCAAGGGCAAGTGGGAGCCGGTGGACGGCGTGCTGCGCGGCTCTGAACTTGAGGCTGACAAGCATGGCGCAGTGACCCGTCTGCCGAACAAGCTGAAGGATTTTGTGATTGAGTATGAGTTCAAGTTTTCCGGGGCCAAGAGCACGAGCCTTTCCATCAATGCGATCAAGGACCACATGGCACGCATCAGCATCACGCCGAAATCGGTGACCATCCAACGCGATGACAATGATCATGAAGGACCGGACAAGGCGGTCGTCTTTGCCCGTTTTCCCACGGACCTCGGCGACGGCTGGCACAAGGTGCGCCTGGAGATGGTGGGCGACAAGATGCTCGGCAAGGTGGACGACCTCGTCGCCTGGGGTGCGAGTGATCTCTTCCTGACCGAAAAAGCCGGAGCGGGCTTTACCGTCGCCGGCCAGTCGGTGGATTTTCGCAACTTCTCCCTGAGCGAAGCCACGCTCAATCCTGCCTGGGAAGACGTGAAGGCCACGCTGCCGAAGCCCGGGGAAAAAGTGGCTGCTGCGGCCAAACCTGCGGCGAAGAAGAAGGTTGAGTAAGGCGGTGAATTGACTTTACCATGCGTCCTTGTTAAAAAGGCGCATGGCATTTCCCATTCGTTCTCCTCGTGACTTGGTCGGCGGCGTCGCCGTGTTTGGCCGCATTCTTGATAAGATCCGTCTCAACGCCAAGGAAGGCAAACTGCCTGATGGCTATCACTTGGGTTACCTCTCAGGCAGCCGCACGTTTGACGAGCGTGTGTGCAAGTTTCTCGGCGTGGATTTCAATGAACTCTCGGAACGCACGCTTGCGGGTGGCACGGATGAAGAAGTGCTCGAATGGTGCTGCCTGAATGGGAACCGGCCCACGGCGGAGCAGATCGAAATCTGGAACGGCTTCATGCACAAGCGCGGCTGGCGCGACGCGGCCTCCGCCGGACTCGTGCAGCAGCGCGCAGAGGCGGGCCTCGGCCACCGCGAAGACCTGATCACGTTCTTTGACATGATGGATGTCGAAGAAGGCCGCGCGCCTTGATCAGAGCCCGCGGGGGGCCATGGAGTAGAGGCCCATGGTGACGTCATAGGCATCGAGCAGCGCCATGCGTTTCAGTTCATGGCCTGCGCCCCAGGAGTCGGTGAAGATCACCTGGTTCTTGGCCAGGTTGTAGCCGATGACCAATCGCATGTGGCCGCCGCTGACCTGCCCGCCACCGGGCAGCGGCGGGTCTTCTGGCTTCTCGCCGAGTGACAGCCCCCAGAGCAGCGGCACGCCTTTGTCCGTGTATTCCTTGATGATGGAGAGGAACTCCTTCTCGGACACCCGCCGCTTGCGATTGGCGGCATAGAACAGCTCAGGATTCACCAGGGGCTTGAAGGTGACTTTGAAGGCACCGTCGATCTTGGCCAGGCTCTTTTGCATCGTCAGAATGCCAGCTCCGCTTTCGGCATCGACATTGACGAGCTTCGCCATCTCGTGCTGGTCACAGGGAATGCGCATGTATTCAAACAAGCGCTGGCAGCTCGCGGCGACGCAGTAGCCTTTCTGCCCCTGATCCACCATCGGCACCCTGGAAATATAGACATCCCCTGCGGGTGTTTTTTTGACTCGCTGGAGCAGCTCCATGCGCTGCACGCCGGTGGCCATCTTGCCCATGCTCCAGTCGGCCTGGTTCGGCGCGGCGAGTTTCAGCCGCAGAAACTCCGGCTTCGTCACTTTGCCAGGTGAGTTGTACTCATTGTATTCGAGCAGGGCGATGCCGCCGGGGGAAGTCCAGTTCCATCCCGTGACCGGCAGCGCCGCATTGGAAGACATGATCTGCCGCTTGGGAGCCACCTTCATCACCTGGCTGAGGTTCTGGCCGATCAACTTGAAGATACGATCAAATTCCTTCACGTCGATGTCACCTGAGTCACCGCGATTGTAGAAGGAAATCGTGGCGCGTGCAGCCTTGCCATTCACGAACTCCAGAATGGCTTCTTCGAGTTTGATGGAACCGCCAAACATCGTGAGCTTTGTCTCCACGTTGCTGAACATGTGGCGGGAGAAGCGAGCGCGATCCTTCGCATTGCTCACCCATTCGAACTGGGGGGCGGTCGTTGTCTTTTGTGCATTCTCAGCTTTCACCACAAAGGTTTTTTCCAAGGCATCCGCGTTTGTGTTCCACAGTGACTGGAACGTGAGCAGGAAATCCAGATTTGCCGCGACGGCTTTTGACGGCCCTTTCGGATCGAAGTCAGCAGGACGGCTGATGGTTAGCGTCAAAGTCTCGCCCTGCTTTTTGGAAGTCTTGACGACGAATTTTTTCGTCGCCCATTCGAATGAGACAAAGCTGCTGTTGGGCGGTTTGCGATCCACACGACTGACCTTCAACATCTCATCGAGCTTGTTGTAGAGCCACTCATCATCGCCGGGTGCCAGCTCTTTTTCGAGCATCCTGAAGAAGATGCTTTTGTTGTCCCCCCAGTAAATGCTGGCATGAATGATCTTCAGCCGTCCCTGCATCAAGGTCATCTTGATGTCGGGATTTCCCCATCCCATGATGGTGGTGCTCTCAGACTCTGTCCAAAGTCGATGTCCTGTGTCCTTGACGACATGTGCAAAGATGGTTTCGATCTCAGAAGGCTCAATGCTCAGCGGATCATTCCAGTTGACCAATGGATCGAGATCTATCGTGTATTTCAAAGTCCCATCAGAGTCAGGCAAAACCTGCCTCCCCGGGACCGCCGTCGTGCCTGAAGCTGGCACAGTCGCGACGGTGTGACTCCTGGGTTGCTCGAAACGAAGGCCATAACCTGGACGAGTGGGATACTTGATCAAAGTCGCCCGAAACTCGGGGATGCTCCATGTGTAGGCATAGTCCTGCTCAACGACATGCGAAAACCCAAACATCTTGTCCAGCTTGAACATGGTCTGCATGGGCTCGATCTCCTGCCCGGCGGCATTTTTCACCCCCACCAGTTCAATGGTGATCAGCTTGCCTTCCTTCCAGTGGAGGAAAAAAGACGTCAGGTAGTACTGGCCATCCATCATCGAATGCTTGACCTCCGCGCCACCGGCGCTCCTTAAAGGATCGAAAAAGCGGATTTCCTCACCATTTGGCCTGTGCTCCCGCCTGCAGAGAGAGGCACCAGCCTCGTTTTCGAGAGTTCGCAGCCTGGGGTCGAATGTTTCGACACTGAGGTTCATGGGGGTCTTCCAGTCGATAAACTCGTCCAGATTGATCGTGATTTCTGCTGCGGCTGCGGGCGTGGGGGTGTCAAGGGTGGGGGTGACAGCCGCGGGTTTTTCAGCGGGAGTTCCCCTTGGGGTGTTCACCACGGACGGCCCGCCGGTTTTTCGCGGACGAACCGTGACAAAAAAAATCGGGTCATCCACTGATTTTGTAAACTGAGCGCTCGCGGTGTAGTGCTCTCCGGTCCATTTGTAATTTTTGTTATCGCGTGAAAAGGGAGGAGCGCCCAGGGCATCGCCGATGCTGGCGAGCAATGCTGGCGCGGCCTCACTTTCGCCGTCCTGGGCTGTATATCTGATGACAATGTAAGCGATCTGCCCGTCTGCCCACATCACCCGGACTGCCTCGGGCTCGAACTCCTTGCTGCCGAAGACGAAGTACTTGAGGTTGTTGGCCCGGCTGTAGGTCGAATTAAACAATTGTGACGGCTGCGAGAACTGGGTCGATTTATCGAGGGCGTACCATTTTTTGCCTGGCACCGGATCCAGTTCATCCAGCTTGGACTCCAACTGTTCAGCGTCCAAGGTGCACTGCTTTTTCCACTCGAACACGGCATCGAAATTGATTTCGACAGCAGTCCCCCTGCTTTGAGCGCAAACGGTGCTCGCCAGAGCAAAAAGGCCGAAGCATGCACCGACGAGGACTCGCACAAATTTTTTCATGCATCCTGTGTAGCAGTTTCGCCCACAAATTGTCAAAACCAAAAGCGGCAACCATGCGCGTTTTTTCTTAGTTCATTTGGCATGCTCACAGCGGATCACCCGCGAGATCAAACTTGGCGGCCAACGTTCACTTCGCCACAACAGCAGGGCGATCTGACATCAGCACATTCTGCAGCGGCTTGGGATAGACGCCGAGGATGAGGATCGCGAGCGCAAGGGCACCGGCGACGGCTTTGGCGGGAGCTGAGAAGGCCAGCGCGGGGACGTCGGTGCCTTCGGTGGTGTACATCGCGAGGATGGTCTTGAAGTAGTAATAGAAGCCGGCGGCGGCGGCGATGATGGCGCAGCTCAGGGCACCCCAGTAGCCGTGGTCGGCGAGGCCGAGGAAGACGAAGAGCTTGCCGAGGAAACCGGCGGTAAGCGGCAGACCGGCAAGCGAGGCGAAGGAGATGGTCATCAGCAGCGCGAGCAGCGGATTGCGTTTGGCGAGTCCGGCGAAGTCTTTGATGTCTTCACCCAGGCCATTGGCGCGCATGAGGCCGAGCCCCAGGAAGCCGAGGACGGTCATGGGCAGGTAGGTGGCGAGGTAGAAGGCGACGACGCTGCCGGAGGAGAGGTCAAAGCGGGCGCTTTCACGGCAGGCGAGCGCGAGGAGCAGGTAACCTGCGTGTGAGATGCTGGAGTAGGCGAGCAGGCGCTTCACGCTGGTCTGGAACATGGCAGGCAGGCTGCCGAGGAGGACGGTGAGCGAACCGACGACGAGCAGGAATCCCTGAATCTCGCTGCCAATGATGGAGCCTTCGACCATGAAGGCATCCAGCGCACGGGTGAGGACGACGAAGCCAGCGGCCTTGGAGCCCACGGAAAGGAAAGCCGTCACTGGCGTGGGGGCACCCTGATACACATCTGGAACCCACATGTGAAAGGGCGCAGCGGCGACCTTAAAACCCAGACCGCAGAGCAGCACAGCGGCACCGAAGAGAGCAGTGCTTTTGCTGGTGGCAGGATTGGCGAGCGCTTTGGCGATGCCGTCGAAGCTCATCGTGCCGGTGGCCCCGTAGATCCAGGCGATGCCATAGACGAGGACGCCGGTCGAAAGAGCGCCGAGAATGAGATACTTGACCCCTGCTTCAAGGCTGAAGGCGCTCTTGCGGGCAAAGGCAACAAGGACGTAGAAGGAGACGGTGACGAGCTCCAGCGAGACGAAGACGGTGACGAGATCACGGGCGGAGGCCATCCACATCATGCCCACGCAGACGATGAGCGGCAGGCTGAACATTTCGCCCAGTTTGCCATCGACGGTGAAGCGCGTGAGATACGGCGCGCATTCGAGCGTGAGCCAAAGTACGAGGATGGTGATGACGAGTGCGAAGCCTTTGTAGAACAGGGCGAGGTTGTCGAGCTGATGCCAGGGCCGGATGAAGCCGGGCAGGCTGGCGCTGTCATGCGGCGCAAAGATGAACAGGACGAGCGCGAGCGCGGTGCCCGCGATGGCGGTGAGACCGAGGGTGCGGCGGGAGATGTCGGGCTTGAAAGCCTCGACCAGCAGCAATGCAAGTCCGAGGAGGGCGAGGCCGGCTTCGATGGTGAAAACGCTCATGGCAGGACTACAGCGCGGATTTCATGAGGTTGAGCAGCAGCCAAGGGCAGCAGCCGGTGACAAGCAGCGTGGTGGCCAGCAGGATGAACGGGACGCGCTGTGAAAACGCAGGGTCGATCATGAAGAGGCCGGTGGCAGGGCTGCCGTGGAAGATGCTGCGATAAGCACGCAGCATGTAAACAGCGGACATTACCACGCCCCAGAGGGCGAGGATGACGGTCCATTGCAGACTGGTCAGGGTGCCTGCTTTGAATTCCGTGAAGTTGCCGAGGAAGATCAGCACTTCGCCGGCGAAGTTGGTGAGGCCTGGCAGGCCGATGGAGGCAAAGGTGCCGAAGGCGAACAGCACGGTGAACGCCGGCGCATGGGAGGCGAGGCCGCCGAGCTTGTTGTACTCCAGAGTACCGAGTTGATTGCGCATGCGACCGCAGAGGCCGAACAGCAGCGCAATGGAGATGCCGTGGGCGAACATGAGGATGACCGCGCCTTTCAGGGCGAGGTCCGTGCCTGCGGCAATGCCGAGGAAGATGTAGCCCATGTGCATGACGCTGGAATTGGCGAGCGTGTCATCCAGGCGGCTGGCATGGATGGTGACAAGGCCCATGACGAGGATGTTGCCCAGCAGCATGAGGAGCAGCGCGTTTTGCACCCACTCCACATGAGCACCCTGTGGCAGGAGCGGCAGGGCGATGCGGATGAGACCGTAGAGGCCGAACTTTTTGAGGACACCGGAGTGCAGCATGGCCACAGGTGTGGGTGCGGTGGCATAAGCAGGCGCAGCCCAGCTATGGAAGGGAAAGAGACTGACGAGCGAGCCAAATCCGAGCAGCAGCACAAAGAAGATCTGCGCCTGCTTGGCAGCGGGCAGCGGATTGAGCTGGGCCTGACTGCGCAGGGCTTCGAGATCGAAGGTGAGCTTGGAGCCGCCGCTGAATTCGAGCACCAACCAGACCAGTCCGGCGAGCAGCACCAGACTGCCAGCACCGAGGTAGATGGTGGCCTTCCAGGCGACGGCCTTGCGCTGGGCAGGCTCGGCACGCCCGTGCAGCGCGATCATGAGGAAGGTCGGGATCAACGCGAGCTCATGGAAGGCGTAGATGAAGAAGAGATCCGTGGTGAGGAAGGCCCCCAAGGCACCACCGCCGATGAGCAGCGAGGAAACGTAGAAGATCGGGGGACGATCCTCAATCTGCCAGATGGCGGCCAGCATCACCAGCGTGGTGAGCAGGGCGAGAATGAGGGAAATCCCATCCGCACCGACGGCAAAGCTGAGCGAGGGATTTTCGAGGATCGGACGCGAATAGGTGAAGGCGAGTCCCGTTTTGCCCCAGTATTGCACCGTCGTGGCCAGCACGAGGATCAGATTGATGAACGAGGCACCGAGAGATGCAGCGCGGGCAGGCGCACCGAGGCCGACCGCCAGAGCGGCGAGCAGCGGGAGTGCGATGATTAGTTCAAGAACGCTCATTCAGTTTCTCCATCAATGGCCCAGACGGGGCAGCACAAATACGACAAGATAAACCACACCGATGACGCCGCCACCGAGCAGGAAAGTGTAGCCCTGCAGATGCCCGCCCTGCAGCAGGCGGGTGGCGGCTCCGAGACGGGCGATGATGGCCGTGGGCAAACGTACAATGAGGCCGTCCACAAACACGCGCTCCAAGGCGGTGACGATCCACGCCAGACGGTCCTGGCAGACACGGACGATGACGGCGTACATTTCGTCAAAGTAGAACTTGTTGGCAAAGAGCTTGATGTTGACGGGGTCTTTGTCCTTGCCGCGATACAGGTAGATCGCTCCGATCGTACCGATGAGGAACGCAAGGATGGAGGCAACCAGCACCGTGGTGTGCGGTCTTTCATGCGCCGGCTTGAGGGCTTGAAGCGGCGTGGCGAAGCCATCCCAAGCGGAGAAGATCGAAAAAATAGCCAGGAGAACCAGGGGCAGAAGCATGATCATCGGCACTTCGGTGGCGTGATGAGCAGACTCGGTGCGCGGTTTGCCGAAGAAGGCCACGATGAGCAGCCGCATCATGTAAAACGAAGTGAGTACCGCCGTGAGGGTGCCGGCGTGGAAGAGGATGCTGCAGCCGCTGTCATAGGCCGCACCGAGGATGCCTTCTTTGCTGTAGAATCCACTAGTGACGTAGGGAAGGCCCATCAATGCCAGGGTGCCGATGGCGAAAGTCCAGAAGGTGACGGGCATGTGCTTGCGCAGGCCGCCCATCTTCCAGATGTCCTGCTCATGATGGCAGGCGTAGATGACGGCACCGGAACCGAGGAAGAGCATCGCCTTAAAGAAGGCGTGCGTGTAAAGATGGAACATGGCCGGATGGCCGGGATTCGGACCGTGCGCCTCGTGGCCGTGCTGAGCAGCCATCGCCACGGCACCGACGGCCATGACCATGTAGCCGAGCTGCGAGAGCGTGGAATAAGCGAGCACCCGCTTGATGTCATTCTGCTGTGTGGCCATCAGGGCGGCCATCAAGGCGGTAAAGCAGCCGATGCCGGCGATGATTTCCGCCGCGAGAGGTGAGGCCTCAATGAGGAAACTCACACGCACCAGCATGTAAACACCGGCGGCGACCATGGTGGCCGCATGGATGAGGGCGGAGACGGGCGTGGGGCCTTCCATGGCGTCCGGCAACCAGACATGCAGAGGGAACTGGGCGGACTTGCCCATCGCACCGAGGAAGATGCACAAGGCGGCAGCCGTGGTGAAACCCGCGCTGTAGCCGGGGGCATCAGGTGCCAGCGGGCCCGATTTGAAAGCCGTGGCCAGGTCATCGAGATTCACACTGCCGCCATTGGCACCAAAGAGCAGCAGGATGCCGATCATGAAGCCGAAGTCACCGATGCGGTTGGTGAGAAAGGCTTTTTTACAGGCCTCGGCGGCGCTGGCTTTTTGGTACCAGTGACCGATCAGCAGGTAGGAACTCAGACCGACGAGCTCCCAAAAGATGAACATCATGATCAGATTGCCAGCCAGCACGATGCCGGTCATGGAGAACATGAAGAGAGAGAGAGAGCCGAAGAAGCGCGGTTTGGCGTCGTCGTCCTTCATGTAGCCCAGCGAGAACAGGTGCACCAGCATGCCGATGAAGCTGACGATGAACATCATGCCCCGGCTTTGCTTGTCGATCAGGACATCAATGTTGGCATGGAAATGCCCGACATCGAGAAAGGGGAGGAGGAGTTTGTTGTTGTTTTCGTCGTCCGCCGCAGCCAGGAGAACCAGGCAGGCGATGAAGGAAATGATGGAGGAACCCACCGAGATGAGCACGGAGGCCCCTTTGAGCTGGCGGTGCCCCAGAAGGATGACGAGCGCCGAAAAAAATGGCAGCAGTAGGATGATGCTGGCGTTCATGCGGGCGGGTTATCCTTGAAGTTTGGTGACGGACTCGACATCCACGCTCTGTTTGGAGCGGAAGAGAGCCACGATGATGGCGAGGCCCACGGCCACTTCAGCAGCAGCCACGGTGATGGTGAAGAAGACAAGCGACTGCGCGGTGTAGTCCGGCAGGCCGTGGACGAGATGGAAGCGGGAAAAGCCCACCAGCGCAAGGTTTGCGGCGCTGAGCATCATCTCCAGACACATATAGACGATGATGATGTTTCTCCGGGCAATGACACCTGCCAGACCGAGGGAGAACAGCATGCCGCTGACAACGAGATAGTGGCCAAGGGTGATCATGGAGCGCTCCTTTCGCGTTTGCTGAGAACAACGACGCCAATGGTGCCGACCAGCAGCAGCAGGCCGATCACCTGAAGGTGGAAGCCGTATTGGTCAAAAAGGGTGAAGCCGATCAGCTTGGCATCGGGCAGCTCACCGGCCTTGAGGTCGTTCGTGATCGTAGGCAGCGCGGCTTTACCTATTTTCCCGGCTGCATCGGCCAAGGCAAGCGGGGTATTCTCGGAGGTTTTCTGCGCCAGCTCGGTGCTGCCGACCACCGCGATGATCTGCAGAGTGAGCAGTGAAGCCAGGAGCACGCCGGAGACTATGGCAGGCAGATTCAGCTTCTTGCCTTCCTCTGTCTTGATGTCCAGCAGCATGATGATGAAGAGGAAGAGCACCATGACTGCGCCGGCATAGACGAGAATCTGAATCACGCCGATGAAGTAGGCGTCCAGGCTCAGGAACAGGGCCGCCAGACCAACGAAGCTGGCTGCGAGCGCGAGCGCACAGGTCACAGGATTGCGCCCGGTGACGACCAAAAAGCCGAAGCCCAGGGTGATCAGTGCAAAGAAATAGAACAGCAGCGGGGGCATTACTTGAGCTCGTTCCACTTGTTCACCAGCCCCACGCGCTGGCCGCCTATTTCATAGAGGCGCTGTTTGTTGTGCACCATCTCCTTGCGGGAGAGACCGGTGATGGCGTAATCCTTGCGCAGGAAAATGGCCTGCTCAGGGCAGACCTCCTCACACATGCCGCAGTAAATGCAGCGAATCATGTCGATGTCGAATTCCTTGGGACGCTTCTCGACCTTGGCCCAAGGATCGTCGCTGGGGATTTCGGCAGGGATGATCCTGATAGCTTTCGGCGGACAGATGAACTCGCAGAGCTGGCAGCTCACGCAGCGCTCGCGGTCCTGCTCGTCGGTGACGAGGGCGGGAGCGCCCCGATAGTATTCCGGCAGATGCTCATCCCACTTCTGCTCCGGGTATTCCATGGTGACCTTGGGCTTGCCCCCGGCGATCTGGAGGAAGGTCTTGATGCCATGCCCAATGGTGATTTTCAGCCCCTTGTACAAGGTGGAAATGAACCAGCGTTCATGCCAGGCAAGTTTAGGACGTTGTACAATGATAGTGGCCATGTATGAGCAGGGAACCGCAGGGGAGTCGGATTTGATTATCCGAACGTCGCGCAGTGCGGCAACCGCTATTTGTGAAAAATTTCACAAGGTCGGGCCGAAATTATGAAATACCCCCAGCGCGTCTCAAATCGTCAGGGCCCAGCAGCAGAGTCTCCAAACCTCCCCTGCGCAGGCTATTTTGCGTCCTTGGCGTCCGTTTTCTTCGGGTCGGCCTTCTTTTTGGCTTTTTTCTCCGGCTGCGTAAATCCTGCCTTCGCATAGGCCACCATCTGGGCAAACGTACCCTCCCCGATGCCGTCCGCGCTCACCACCTGGGCCACATCAGGCAGAGGGCGGACTTTTTGGATGGCCTTGGCGCGGACCTCACCAATGCCGGGAATCGCCATGAGCGCCGCCATATCTCCATCGTTCAGCAGGGACAGCAGCTGGGCGCGTTGCGGGTCCGTCAGCGTTTTGGCCACGGCCTCCACCTTGGCCGAAGGCTTTTCCGGACTTTTCTTTGCCGGGGCGGTGTCGGCCGCCGAAAGGGAGAAACTAAGAGCAAGAACGGCGAGAAGCGTGATGAGGTATTTCATGAGAGTATCTGTGGAAACGGCCACGGGAGGTTATTAAATTTCGTGCCCAATGGCGAGTAAAAACAGCGTTTCATCTCCTTTTTCCAGAGTGTGTCAGCGCTGGCAGACGCCTAAAAACTCGACATTTCTCCAAGCTTTCCCCAAAATCCTCCGATGAACGTCCTTCGCCCCCTCAGCATCGCCCTCGCGCTGGCATCCACTCTTCTCCGGGCCCAAACCGCCGCGCCGGTCATGCATACCTGGACCAGCACGGACGGACGCAAGATTGAGGCGGTCTATGTGGCCATGGACGGTGAAGGCGTGAAAATCCGCATGGCCAACGGCAGCACCTTCACCGTGCCGCTGAACCGTCTGTCCGCCGCGGACCAGTCCTTTGCCAAAAGCCAGGGCGCGGCCGTCCCAAACACTACGGCCACGGCTTCTAAGCCCGGCAGCCCACCTGCCAGCAAGACCTGGCCGCGCACGGTCGCGCTGGATGAGAAGCCTGCCGTCACGGTGGTGAAAGAGGACTCCGAGGCGCATGTATACATCTACCGCTCACCGCATTATGAGTTTCAGTGCGACTCGAAGCTCGGAACCAATGTGGTGCGCGAGTTTGGCCGCATGTTTGAAGCCACCTGGCTGATCAACTGCCTGCTGCCGCTGGATTTGAAGCCGCACCCGGAAAAGCTGCGGGAGATCTTTCTGGCGCGGCTGTTCACCCGGGAGAGCGACTACATGAAGGCGGGAGGCGTCGAGGGCTCCGCAGGCGTTTACATGACCTCCCAAAAGGCCCTGATGGTGCCGATTGCCAGCCTGGGCGTGCAGATGGTGGGCAACCGGGTGTCCCTGGGGGAAAGCGCCGCCCGTGACAATTCCACGCTCATCCATGAGATCACCCACCAGATGATGAACCACTGGATGGGCATCCTCCCCACCTGGTATGTGGAAGGCAGCGCCGAGTATGTCTCCATGCTGGACTACAACAGCAACGGCCGCTTCAGCCTAATCGGCCTCAACCGGCAGATCCAAAACTTCACCGGGGGTGGGAAGGGCTTCAACATGATCGACATTGAGGAGCTGATGACGATCGACTACGAGCGCTGGACAGCAGCGCTGGGGAAGGGCGGCGCCGCCCATGCCAACTATGCTTCGGCAGGGGCGCTGACCTATTTCTTCTACCATGTGGATGGCAAAGGAGACGCCGCCAACATCATCGCCTGGCTAAGGGAGATCGAAAACGCCAAGGGCGATGAGGCTGTGGCCGCCGCCACGAAGAAACACCTGCTGCGCGAACGGAGCTATGCCCAGCTCAGCGATGAGGTGAAGAAGGGGCTGCGCAAGGACGGCGTGGATGTAACTTTCTTTCCCCCGGGGAAAAACGGCCCTGCCAGCTCCGCCAAATAAGCTCACGAGAGGAAGCCGTTGGCCTGATGGCCATTCTGCCCTTTTCTTTAGATTCTCAACAATCAGATAAAAGGAGTTAGATTTTCTATGGCGTTTCTAATTCATCTCGATTAGAATAGTTCCACAATCAGGAAATGACTCATTCCGATCGCATTCGCATATTGATCGTTGAAAACGAAGGACTCGTGGGCTGTGACATGGCTACGACACTCGGGAAGCTGGGGTATGTAGTCGTCGGCATCTGCGCCTCAGGGGAGGAAGCCCTGGAGCGCTACGACGAACTTCGGCCCGATCTGGTCTTGATGGACGTTCACCTCGCTGGGCAGCTGGATGGCATCGACACGGCCCGTGAATTGCAGCGCCGCAGCCGTGTGGCCATTGTATATGTCACCGCCTGCGCCGACCTCGACACAGTGGCCCGCGCCCGGCAGACGCATCCGCACGGTTACCTGCTCAAGCCTTTCAATCACGACGAACTCCGCCTGGCTGTCGAAGTGGCCGCACAGCGCCACTTTGAAGAGAACGAGCGTCAGCGCCGTGAGCACAGCTACTTTGAAGCCTTTCAAAGCCTGGCGGATGGCGTCATCGCCGCGGATCTGTCCGGCGGCGTGGTGTTCATGAATCCCTCCGCCGCTCGTGCCACCGGCTGGAATGCGCAGGAAGCCGTGGGCCGCTCCTTGAACGAAGTCTTCCGCATCTATCAAAGTACCGGGGAGCCTGCCGAGATTCTTTCTGTTGAGGCAGCTGCTTCACAAACTGCGGAGCGGACCGTCTATCTCACCACTCTGGGGGGCGAACGGGTGCCGATCCAGGACCGCACGGCTCCTCTGCGCGATGCACAAGGCCACCTGACCGGGCTCATCATTCTCTTCCGTGCCGCTGCGGTGCCAGCGCCCGTAGAAGCAGCGCCCCTTTCCAACCGCAGCACTGCGCCGCTGGTGGATGTGGTCGAAAGCATTTCGGATCCGCTCTTTGCCCTCGATGCCCGCTGGCGTGTGACGTATGCGAATGCCAGTGCCCTGCGCCTCTTTGATCGCAGCCTGCAAAACATGCTGGGCCTTTCCTTGTGGGACATCATGCCGACCGCCACCCGCGAGCTGCACCATGAGGCCTTTGCCCATGCCATGCTGCACCGCGAGACGGTGAACCGCGAACTTTACCTCGACGAAAAACAGATCTGGCTGGAACTGCGCGGCTATCCCTTTGGTGAAGGGCTGCTCCTCCTGGTGCAGGACGTCACCGCCCGGCGTGAAGAAGCCGAGCGCCGCAACCGCATCGACCGCCTGGAATCCCTAGGCCTGCTGGCGCGTGGGTTTGCGCACGATTTCAACAATCTGCTTACTGTGCTGCTCGGCAACATCTCGCTGGCTGAGATGCGCCTGCGCAATGCCATCACGCTGCCTGAACTGCACACGGCCAAACAGGCCACGCTGCAGGCGCAGAACCTGGTGCAGCAACTGCTCACTTTTGCCCGAGGTGGTGCGCCGATCAAAACACAGATACGCCTCGGCGATCTCATCGAAACTTTCTTCACGCATCACACGCGTGCGAATCGTGTGGAGTACCGCATCGAAGTGCAGCCCGGACTGCCGCAGATCGCCATTGATGGCGCGCAGGTCCGCCGTCTGATCAGCAATCTGATCCGCAATGCGGAGCAGGCGCAGCCCAATGGCGGTGAGATCATCGTGCGCTGCTTCGCCCCCGATCACGCCGAAATGTTCCCCGGTGAAATGGTCACCGACACGAATTTCCAGCCCTCCGGTCTCGCCATTGAAGTCGCGGACAAGGGAGAGGGCATCCCGGCAGAACATCTGTCGCATATTTTTGAGCCCTACTTCAGCACCCGCAAGGCGGACAACGCCACCGGGCTGGGCCTCACGGTCTGCGAATCGATTGCCAAAGCCCATGGCGGCTCGCTCACGGTCAGTTCAGAACCGGGCAAGGGCACCACAGTGCGCTTCTACCTGCCGCTGGATTCCGATGGTGAGGAAGCGGACGCCTTTGGCCTCAGCAAAGTCTTCGATGCGCCACCGGAACTGAACGCGGCGAATCCGCGCATCCTGGTGCTGGAAGATGATCCGCTCGTTCGCTCATTGATCGTCCGCAATCTCACCAGCAATGGCTTCGATGTCGCAGAGAGCGCCGAAGGCAGCGAGACGGTACGCATGTACCAGGAAAGCATGACTCAGGGACGAGCCTTTGACCTCGTCATTCTCGATCTCAGCATTCCCAATGGCATGGGCGGTGTGCGGGCGATGGAAAAACTCCGCGCCCTCGACCCCGAAGTCTTCGCCATCGTTTCCAGCGGCTACTCGGACGATCCAGTCATGGCCAACCCGGCCTCCTACGGCTTTGCCGCCGTGCTGCCCAAGCCGTACGAGCCCGCTGACATGCTGCGCCTGGTGCGTAACATCCTCGCAACGCGCGGCATCCGCCGTGCGCCGTAGCGCGGGCTTTCGTTGACAACGAGCGCACGGTTTGAGAAAGAACCGGCATGCGCGAACAGGACCTTCTCGACAAGCTCAGCAAGATTGAGCGCCTCTATGCCGGCGCTGCAACACTGGGTGAAAAAGAGGCCGCTGCGGATGCCATGGCCCGCATAAAACGCCGGCTGGGTGAAACCGCGAAGGTGGACAAGCCCATCGAGTACAAGTTCACCCTGTCCGATGGCTGGTCGAAAAAGCTCTTCACCGCTCTGCTGCGCCGCTATGAACTCAGGCCGTATCGTTATTCGCGCCAGCGGCGAAACACCGTCATGGTCCGGGTGCCGCGCAGCTTCGTGAATGAAACGCTGTGGCCGGAGTTTCTCGAACTCAGCAAGGTGCTGCAAACCTACCTCGATGAGGTGACCGCGCGCGTCATCTCCCAGGCCATCCACGCCAATGAAGGCGAGGAAGAAGTCATTGCCGGTGAGTTTCTGGAATGATGCGGGCTACTTGCCGTCCTGCCACAGGATGCGCGCGGTATAGACGCTGTTGTCCGCGCCATACTTGTTGTCGGGCTTGATGATGATGTCAGGACTGTTCTTCTGCATCCACTCGGTCACGGTCACCCAGGTCTCATTCTCGCTCACCTCGCACACGCCGAAGTTGCCGAGGCGCGCGCCGCGCTCCGGCACCAGGATGCGTTCGGTTTCGCGCTTCACCGTGAGGCTGGCCTTGTCCACCTCCGCCATGAACAACGGCGCGCGATGGCGGAAGACGTGATCGTTGTTCGCGCCTCTACGGGTGTAAACGAGATAGAGGCTGTCCTTGTGCGCCACCCAGTGCTGCTGGGTGTTGTAGTTGCCGAGATCGCCGCCGTCACTCCAGTCCCAGCGTTTCGGTTCGCTGAAGTGCAGGCCATCATCGCTGGTGCAAACATAGCCCGCCAGATCATGGCGCAGCGTCAGATAATATTTCCCTGCACTGCGAATCAAGGATGGCTCGGCGAAACCGCGACCGGATTCCATGGCCAGATCATTGCCCTGCTCGATGTAGCGCAGCGTGCTGCCGTCAAAACTGCAGCGCAGCACAGTGACGCGGTTGTATTTTTCTCCTTTGGCCTTGAAGTAGATGGGCACTAGGATATCGCCATTTTCCAAATCCACGCGCTGGATGCAGCCGGCACCTGCATTGTAAAACTTCGGGTCTGCAGGCATCGCCAGCGTGGCCCAGGGCGTCCAGGTGGACTGCTGCGGATCAAACACGGAGAAGGTGGTTTGGCGGGGGCATACATGGATGACCTTGTTGTCGAGATAACGCACCGTGTGGCCAATGCCGAGGAGCTTGCCTGACTTGGCATGCCACTTCGGTGTGAAGTCGCAGGCCGCCACGATTACGCCGTCCGGCTCCTCACGCCGGCCTAGAGTCGCGGTGTTCTCGACTGGCGGCGTCCATGTCTTGCCGAGGTCGGTGGTGCTGAGATGGTTCAGGGCATAAAACACATCGCTGCCGGTGAGCAGCAGTTTCTGCATCGTCAGCACGACCTGCGGCGGGCTGCTAGGAATCGCGCCCGCACGCGCATGCACCCAGCACATTTTGCCATCGTAGCCTTGGGTGATCGTTTCGAGCTTCAGTTCGTACGGCTCGGCGGCATGGAGTGCCGAGACCAGAAGGAGTGCAGGAATGAGCAGGCGAATCATGTCTACTCAACGCACCACAGCCGCTGGCTCCTTCGACTTTTGCGTGTCCCACAGCAGCTTCATGGCTATGACACCGAGCCATGGGGCAAGGCCCGCCATCGCCATGCCGAGATCGAAGGACTTCGTTTCATCCACGACCCGGCCAAAGAGCTTGTGCATGGGCGATGACACCGCCCACACCCAGGTGCTGAGCAGGCCCGTGAGCCGTCCCACATGCCGGTCGGAAAGCTCCTGCACAAAGCTGTAGTAGCATGGGAACAAGGCCAGCGCGCCGGCACCCACGACAAGGATCGCGCCCATCAGCGGCCAGCCCTTGGGCAGCCAAAACAGCAGCACGCTGAAGGACGTCATCACACAGGCCCCCGCATAAACCCAGCGCCGCGCGCCATGGGCCGAGATGGCAAACCGCCGCGCCAGCCACAGCGAAAGGAATCCTGCGGCGATGCAGCCGATGTCTGTGCCGATGTAGTAGGCCGAGTTGAAGGCCAGCGCCTCCGTCTCCGAGTAGCCACGGCCTTCCTGCATGAACTTCGGCAGCCACACGCGGAAGAGATGCCAGCAGGTCTGCGCCCCGAAGATCAGAATGGCCAGCGCCCAGAAGCGGCCGCCGAGCAGGATGTCCCAAAGGCTCTCGCGCTTCGAAGGATCATCCTCCACCACGACATCCAGATCACTTTTGCGCATGGAAACAAACCACAGCACCACCCATAGCAGGCCAATAAAGCCGATGGCCTCAAACGCCAGCCGCCAGCTCGATAGCTCCTCCGTCATGAGCCAGAGCATCAATGGCGGCGTCACCACCGCACCGATGGACGCCCCGCTTTGCAGCACGCTGTTGCCCATCGTACGCTCCTTCGGCTGCAGCAGGGCAAACGTCGTCTTCAAGGCACAGGGCCAGTGCCCCGCTTCAAAAAAGCCCAGCAGCACCCGGCATGACAGCAGCGGCCAGTAGCCATGCGTGTGCGCTGAGGCGATCCCCATCAGCGACCATCCGGTCAGCACCACGGGATAGAGCCAGTAGATCCGAAAACGATCCGCCAGAAAGCCGAACACCAGCGACCCCACCGCAAACGCCCAGCCGAAAGCCAGCTCCACATCGCCATACTGCTCCTGCGACAGATGAAACTCCTTCGTCACCCGCGTCGAGGCGTTCGCCAGCGTCTGCCGGTCCATGTAGTTGATCGTCGTCGCCAGCAGCAGCAGGCCGCAGAGATACCATTTCCAGAGGGAGGAGCGGGGAGTGGGCATGCGGTCAGTGTTGTTGATTTTCTTCTTTCATGGGTGGCCCGTGCTTCAGATGAAACCAGTATTTTTGGCGCAGGTTTTCCACCGGCAGCGGGCCCCAGTAGCGAGAATCGGAGCTGTTGCCCGAATTGTCGCCCATCACAAAGAGGTGATCTTTCGGCACCGTGACACTTTTGCCTGGAGCCAGGCTCATAAGAGGCTGGTAGGTGATGCCATTGGCATCGAAATACTCACTCACCGGCTTGTCGTTGACATGCAAAATGTCACCTTTGAATTCCAGGCGGTCACCCGGCAGCCCGATGAGGCGCTTGATGTAAATGACAGGCGGGGAATGGCTCATGTAGGGCGACTTGATGCCTTCGGTGGTGAAGGTCACCACCGCACCACGCTCCGGCATTTCACCGAGCAGGGAGAAACGTTCGGCGATGATGTGGTCCCCCTTGCTGAGAAAGGTTGCCATCGCGTTGGTGGGGACCGAATAGATCTTCATCATGCCGGTCATAGCCAGCAGGGCCCAGATCGCCAAAAGGCCCGCCGTGATGACGCTTACCGTGAGGGCGAGGGTGTTAAGCCAGTTCTTCATCCTCACCCTTCCCAGCTCCTTCCATCCCAGGCAATCACACGTTCCAGCATTTTCACGACCGACTCGCTGAAGCACTGAAACAGCATCTCGCCTTTTTCTTCCGTCGCGGAGCGGGGATCGCCGACGTGGCCGGGCTCGCTGCGGTCGGGCATGATCCAGCCGCGGGAGGCGGGTTCGAAGGCATTGCCGAAAGGGACGTCGCTTGTCTGGGTCAGATCGCCGACGAGTTCGGGGCGCAGGCACAGGACCATGCTGGTCTCCCATTCGCAGGCGTGACCCATGACACGCTGCTGGATGGAAGGATCGCGGGTCCACGGCTCGGCGCCGAGATTCCAGTAGGTGGCGAAGAGCAGCAGGAGATCGCTGCGGTCACGGTATTTCTGCCGCGTCTCAAACACGGCCTGCTTGCCGGGGATGTCGTTGCCGCCGTGGCCGTTGAGGAAGACGAGGCGCTTGAAGCCATGGGCGACGAAGTTTTCCATCAGCCCGTTGAGCAGATCGAGATACAGGCGTGGCTCTGCGGACAAGGTCCCAGGGAAATCCATGTGATGATGCGAATTCCCCAGCCACATCAGCGGCGCAATCAAAATGCGCTCACCCATCTCTGCCTCGGTACGGCGGATGAGTTCGGTCGTCAGCAGGCTGTCGGTAAAAACCGGCATGTGCCGCCCGTGCTGCTCCAAGGCAGCGACGGGAAAGATGATGGGGGTGTTTTTATCGAGAGCGGCCACAGCGGGCCAGGTGAGATCAGCTAGGAGCATCCGATTAGAACGCCGTTGGCGATTCATTTTCTGATGGACTTGCATCTTTGTTCCGCGCTGGAATCCTATCGGATGAAATTATGGCCGCGTTTCCTGATTAGCGGAGTGCTCATCCTGCAACTGACATCCTGCGGGTCTTCCAGGCCCAATACCGCTGCCGTGCCCACCGTGGGTTTTGGCAGTCAGGAAACCATTGCGCAGGCCTGCCGCCAGCGCACCACCCGGCGCCGGGGCACGGCTGGATTTGAAATGATGTCGGATGGCCGCGAGGCCTTCCTGGCACGACTGGCGGCGATCGAGGCAGCGCAGCGCACCCTGGACCTGCAATACTACATCTGGAGTGATGATGTGGTCGGCACCACGATCGCTGACCGCCTGCTCGCAGCAGCAGACCGGGGTGTGCGCGTCCGCCTGCTGCTGGACAGCGCCAGTGATGCGCAGGCGGAGGTGTATTCCTCCGCGCTGGCGGCGCACCCCAACATCGAAGTAGCTTTTTTCAATCCGCTGGGTGACCTGAAAGGCGTTTTTGCGGGAAACCCCATCCCAGTGATCGGCGACATCGACCGCATGCAAAGCCGCATGCACAACAAAATCCTGCTGGCGGACGGGCACATCTTGATTGGTGGCGGGCGCAATCTGGGAGACGCCTACTTCGGCATTGACCGCCATCACAACATGCGGGATTTGGATTTCATCGCCACCGGGCCGGTGGTGGGTGCGGCCGCCAAGTCCTTTGATTTCTACTGGCGCTCTCCGCTGACGAGCATCGGCAATGAGACCAAGATCACGGATCGTGAGCGCGAAAAGCTGCGTGATTTGCGCAAGCACCTAATGCGCAAAAAACGCGCGCTCGCGACGAAAAGCGGCCACCCGTACCCCCTTTCCCTGAGCCGGGCGGAATCACTGCAAACCCTACAGCATCTGGTGGCGCGCATGATCTGGGCCGAGTATGAATTCGTGGCGGATCCGCCGGAGCGGATGCTGCGCCAAACTGCCGTCGCCTCGCCGGTGTGGCACAACATCGAAGACGCGCTGCGCCATGCCAGGCATGAGGTGGTGATGCATGCGGCCTACTTCATTCCGCAGGATGACACCCTGGCACTGATGCAGCAGGTCATCGCACGCGGCGTCCACATGCAGGTGCTGACCAATTCCCTGGCCTCCATCGACCAGCTGCCCGCCATGACCGGGATCATCAACCGCCGCAACGCGGTGCTGGCCAGCGGCGTCAGTCTCTTTGAACTCAATGCGCGTGCGCTTGACCGCAAAAGCTACATCCACGCCCGAAAGCTGACCCCTCTGGGCATGCACACCAAAGGGTTCGTGGTTGATGATGATCTGTCATTGATCGGCTCCTGCAACATGGACCCACGCTCCAAATACATCAATACAGAGACCTGCGTGGTCATCCGCAGCACGGCGTTTGCCGCCCGCCTGAAATCCCATCTGCTGAAGGGATTCCAGCCGGAGAACAGCTGGCACATCACCCGCGCCGCCAATGGCTCCACACTCTGGACGGGGCGGCGGGCCAACGGGCGGCCAGTCGTCCATCACATGGAGCCACAGGCACCGCTGGGCCGTCGGCTGAGTTGCTGGTTCCTGCGTTTCCTGCCCTGGGAAGATTTTCTGTAAAGCTGCCTCAGCGGATTTCTTCGACCTTGATCGTGTGCGTGACGGGCTTGACGAGCTTGCGCACGCTGGCGTCCATCTTGGCGTGTTCATCGGCCAGTTTCTTTTTCAGTTTGCCCAGAGCAGCCGCCACTTTGGGCTCTTCCGCAGCTTCAGCGGAAACGACGCGCATGTGTGTGACGAGGCTTTTGATCAGCGTTGTTTCAAAGCTTTCCTTTTGCGTGATGGCGGCGGTCAATGCGGCAAAGTCGTTGTCGAAGGGCGTCTTGGTGAACTCGGCGGCGAGATTGATGCCTGACTCAAGCTGCTCGCGGGTGAACTCCAGGCTCTGGCTGCCCCAGGTAACCTTGGCCTTGGCGCTGTCGAGGTTCAGCACTCTCAGGGTGAAGCGGTTGAGGTCCTGATTGAAAGTGGTGAAGGGCAGGATGCTGCGATTGCTGCTCGCGGACTTCGGATCGGCATCAAACACAAAGGGCCACTTCGTGCTCGCCACCGTGATGGCTCCGAGTTGCAGGCCTTGGACCGTATGCCCGCTGCTTGCCGTGCTGGGACCTTTCATGTCGATGGTGATGCGGCCGATATCGCCGTCCAAGCCCAGCGCTTTCAGAAACGCCTGCGCCATCAGGAGCTGGCCCGCAGGTGCGGGATGGAAGCCGTCGCCACCGAAGGGGCCGTACTCCTTGCCCAGCGCTGCCTTCGACTTCGTCAGTGCACTGATCATCGTATCATACACGTTTGCAAAGGGCTGCTTGTTTTCTTCCGCGAGCTTCTTGGCGATGTCGCGCAGGTGCGCGAGATTGTCGTTGTAGTCCTGGCCGGTGACGCTGGGTTTTTTGAAGTAATCCGGGTCCACTCCGCCGGGGGAGCCGATGGCCATGACCTTCACGCCGACCTTTTTGAGGCCATCAATCACCAAGCGCATGTTCTTCTCATACTCGGTGCCGACTTCAGGCGCATAGGGACGGTAGCTGGCGTCGTTCATGCCGTAGCAGGTCGTCGCGACATTGGGATTGAACGTCGCGAGATCGTTTTCGAGACGCGCTGCGAAGCCGCCTGCACGCTCGCCGCTCCAGCCAAACTGAAACACTTGGATGTCGCTGCGTCCGGTGCAGGCCAGCAGGTAGGTCTCGATGTATTTGGAATAAATCTTCTGCTCCGTGATGCTGTCACCAATCACGGCGACACGGGCATCTGGCGGCAGGAGGGATTCAGCACGCAAGCTGACGGCGGCAAGGAGGATGGAAAAAAGCGGGAGGATGCGCATGGTGGTTGAAATAAGAGAGAGGCACATACCTCCGAAAAAGGGGCTTTCTGGCAAGAACTTCTTATCCCAGCATGGTTTCTGTCTGCGCGAGGACATCGTTAAACGGAATGCGCTCCAGCAAGCCGAAGCTGGGATGTCGGCTGAGACGCTCGCGAGTGGAGGCGGGGCTGGTGAGGCCGCAGAGGAAACGGGCGAGCTGGCGGGAGGAGCGCAGGGCGGCTTTGCGCTCAGCGATGACCTCGCGAATGGCGGCCACATGCTCGACGGTGATCGGCGGCGGCTCGGATTGCGGGATTTCTCGCGGTGAATCGTCGGTGCTGCCTTTTTCACGCTCTTTGCAGCTCGTGCAGGTACCGCAGTCGGCCGCCATGTCTTCGCCAAAGTAGTGCAGGAGCCAGCGGGTCAGGCAGCCGCGGTGCTGGGCGAAAGTCAGAACTTCATTCAGGCGCTCCACGTCCCGCCGTTCACGCTCCGCAAAGAGCTGCTGCATCTTTTTCGTAATCTCCTTCGGATCGCGACGATGCGCTTCTTCAGACAGCCGATATTTCTGGCGGCTGCCGCTAGGCTTGAGTTCGATGTCGCCGGATTCCTGCAGGTATGTGAGCGCTTTGAGCACGCGATCACGCGGCTCGTTGAGTTCGGCGGCGGCTTCGTCGGGATTGAGCGTGATCCACTTGGTGCCGCGTTTGCCGCACTGAAACAAACTGCGCAGGAAGGCCTGCCGCTCTGTTTTGTGGCCGGAAATAATGCGCTGCTCCGGCTGGATAAAGCGGAACTGATAGCTCGCGTAAAACGAGCCGAGCGGACGCAGGATGCCGTCGAGTTCGAGGTTGGTGATGACCGTCTCAATGACCAGCGGGCGGATGTCCGTGGCATGGGCAAGATCGTACATCGAGACATCAAACTCAGCGCCTTGCAGCAGCAGGTGATCGAGAAGCTGGCGGATGGCCTGCGGCGTGGGCGTGTCGCCATAGGTGAAATTTTCCAGTACGATGCAGTCGTCCGCACAGGCCAGCAGTTCGCATACCGAGGGCTTGCCATCGCGCCCGGCGCGGCCGGTTTCCTGCGAGTAGTTTTCGAGCGTCTTCGGCAGATTATAGTGATACACGGCGCGGATGTCCGCTTTGTCGATGCCCATGCCGAAGGCGATGGTGGCGACGATGACATCGGTCTGGCCGTTCATGAAGGCATCCTGCGCGGCGTGCCGGTGCTCATCTGGCAAACCGGCGTGATACGCCAAAGCGTTCACGCCATTCTTCTGCAAATGCGTGCCCACCTGCTCGGCGGTGTTTTGCAGCGTCACATAAACGATGGAAGGCACCTTGCGCTTCAGCAGCAGCTTGGTGAGCACGGCCAGGCGCTGCTGCGCGGTGCAGGGCGTGATGCGAAAATGCAGATTGGACCGCAGAAACGACGTCTGCACATGATCCGTCTGCGCAATATCAAACGCCTTGCGGATGTCTGCCGCGACCGACGGCGTGGCCGTGGCGGTGAGCGCGAGTACGGGCGTGATGCCAAGCTCCTTCGCGACCAACGCGAGCCGCAGGTATTCAGGGCGAAAATTGTGCCCCCACTCGGAGATGCAGTGCGCTTCATCGACCGCCATCATGGAGATGCGCAGGCGCTTGAGCCGCTCCACGAAGTTTTCATTCATGAGCCGCTCCGGGGCGATGTAGAGCAGCTTCAGCGTGCCGTTGCGCATGTCGTCAAAGACCTGCGCTGCTTCGTCCGCTGAGAGCGAAGAATCCAAGCGCGCCGCTGCAATCCCGCGTGCCCGCAGCGCCTGCACCTGATCCTTCATCAGCGCAATCAGCGGCGAGATGATCAGCGCCACGCCATCCATGAGGAGCGCCGGCAGTTGATAACAGAGCGATTTACCCGCGCTGGTGGGAAACAGCGCCAGCGCGCTTCTTCCCGCGAGCAGGGCCTCCATCACCTGCTCCTGCCCGGCACGAAAGGCCTTGTGGCCAAAGTGCTGTTTCAGGGCGGCGTGGAGATCATGAGGCATGCGCACTCATGGCACATTCGGGCTCAAGCATGCAATGCAAACCTTGCGGTTGCGCTCAAAGCAAAGCCTGCCGCAGCAAAAATGCGAAGGCCGGCGAAAATTCGCCGGCCTCCAACCTGATTCAATTCAGGAACGTTCAATCAAAGATCTGTGATAAGACCACGGAGCCGAGGCTCCGCCGCCATCACTTGCTGTGCGTGTCGCAGTGTTCCGCCTCGGGCTCGGTTTCTTCAACGATGGCCTTGTCCTTGAGGAACTCCATGGCTTCCTGCAGGAGCAGGTCGCCGCGGACGTTGTCGATAAGACCGTTCTTCTGAGCTTCGGCAATGAATTTCTTCGCGGGCATCTTCTGACGCTCGGCGATCTGGGCGAGGGCCATGGCGATCTTCTGGGCGGGAACTTCGAGGGCTTCCTTCTTGGCGATCTGCTCAAGGATGAAGCTGACTTTGACGTTCTGGCGGGCCTGATTGGTGGCGCTGTTGAGGATCTCGTCCTGCTGCTTCACCAGCTCTTCTTCGCCGATGCCCTGCTGCATGGCGCGCTGGGCGATCTCGTTGGTGCGGCGCTGAGCTTCGCGGTTCACGACTTCCTGCGGAAGTTCGAACTCCACCTTCTCGAACAGGTGGGCGATGACCTGGTTGGACTTCGCGGCATCGCGGGCTTTTTCGCGGCGGCGGCGGACGGCGTCACGCACTTCTTCACGCAGGGTTTCGAGGGTCATTTCATCACCGCCGACCTTCTTGATGATCTCTTCGGTGAGTTCCGGCACGGCCTTGTTCTTCACGCCGTGGCATTTCGCAGTCAGGGCAATCGTCTTGCCGCGCAGGGCTTCAAAGCCGAAGTCGTCCGCAATGGTGATATTCAGCGTGCGCTCGTCATCTTTGGCGATGCCGACGAGGCCTGCGTAGAAGCCGGGGAGGAAATCGTCTTCTTCGCCGAGGAGGAACCAGTTTTCCTTCATCTCCTTGAGATGAGCAGGGGCGTCTGGCATGGCTTCAGCAAGCGGCTGGCCATCGAGGCTGCCAGTGACGGTGAGCACGACGACATCGCCCAGCACGGCGACACGGTCCACGTCTTCATAGGTGGCGTGGTGTTCACGCAGGTGGAGAAGATCGTGATCCACATCAGCGTCGGTGATTTCGATGCGCGGGAGCTTGACCGGAATGCCGGTGTACTCAGGCAGCTCAAACTTCGGCGCGAGGCTCATCTCAATGGTGAAGCTGAAGCTCTTGTCGGTGTCGTGATACATCTTGTCGTTCACGGCCAGGACATTGAGGAGTTCGAGACCTTCGCTCTTCACGGCCTGACGCAGGCCTTCGCTGATGAGCTTCTTCTCGAGTTCGTCCTTCACTTCGTTCTCGTAGCGCTTGGCGACGATGCTCTTCGGCGTCTTGCCGGGGCGATAGCCGGGCAGGCGCACCATGCTGGCGAAGTAGGTAAGGATCTCGTCACGTTCTTTGCCGACTTGGTCGGAAGGAACGCGGACGTGGGCGACGGCGCGGCAGTTGGGCTGATGTTCGACGTTGATGTTCATGAGAAAGAGGTTAGGGGCGAAGTGTTTTCCATCCGCAAAAACCGGGCGGTGGGAGCCGCGTCCGGGCCGGAGGGGCGCGCATGATAGGCAGTTTGGCGGTTTTGACAAACAGAGAACACATCCCCCGATTTAAGCCTCCATGCGTATTTTTCAGAGATTTGAGGTCTGGCTGCTGCTCATCGCAGGCATTATCGCCATCTGGTGGTCGTTTTCACCGGGTCCAAATCCCGCCGAAACCGGTCCCGGAGCCGAAATAAGCACCGATTCCCCCATGCAACTCCGCCGCTGCACCCTGGAGCGTGATTTTGGCAATGCACGGCTGGATCTGGAGGTGCGCTACAAAAACACCAGCCCCCGCCCGCTCTCCATGCAGCCGCCGGACGTGCGCCTGCTGAACGCCGCCGGCAAGGACGTGCCTCCGTTTGTTCTGCCTGTGGAGCGTCCGCCCAGCATCGAGGCGCAGACCACCGGCGACCTCCGCCTGCGCTTCTGGCTGGAAAAAGCCGACCTAGCCGGCCCCCTGACCCTGGAAATCCGCAGCCAGAAGCTCGAAGTCAAAAACAGCACCCCCCTGGATCTGGAGAAGCTGGAGAACGCCAAGCCGAAGGTATGGACCACTGCGGAGTGGGTGCCATAGGCACCAAAAACAGAACTATCGCTGGCTTGCCACGCGGCCCGATCAAAGCATGAAGAAAAAATCAAAACCTGACCTCATTCCGCCGGTCCACCCAGGCCAGATTCTCCTCACTGAGTTTTTGGAACCCGAGGGCATCAGCCAATACAAGCTGGCTCAGGCCACGGGACTGCCTGCGAGCCGTATCAGCGATCTGATCAAAGCTCGCCGAGGCGTCACGCCCGACAGCGCCATCCGTTTGGGGAAAGCTTTCGGCACAGGCACCAACTTCTGGCTCAACCTCCAGGCACATTATGACGTGAGGATCGCGCAGGAGTCGAACGAGGAGGAATACGCTGCCATCCCCCTGTTGAGTGTGGCGGCTTGAATCGCTGGGCGCATTCTACACCTCTTTCAAAATCACCCAAGTCGCGCCCCAAGATCCGCTGGTTTCATCCGCTGGCCAGATGAACTGCTGCACCTCCGGCAGCCTCGCGAGCAAATGATGCACGCCGGTTCGGAGGGTACCGCTGCCTTTGCCGTGGATGATGCGGACACGCAGGATGCCGCGCTTGCGGCATTCGGCGAAGTATTCGGGCAGCAGGCTGCCAATTTCACCGGGGCGGAAGGTGTGGAGATCGAGCTCCGGGCCGATGGGGTGCTCCACCACGTCAGGGATCGGCTCGTCATCGGCTGGGGACATGGTGGAAGGTGATTCGATAGATCCCTGAGTCCAGCGGCAATCGAACAAGTACAGAGCTTGTGCTCTGTGCTGAGACGTCTAGTTTGGCCAAGCGTCCCCAAGGAGTTCCTCTTGCATTCCCACCTACGAACCTGGTTCCAGCAGCCGCGTGACTTTGCACGCCGGGCGCGGTCATGGTTTCAAGCGATGACCGCCGCGAGCGAGCTTGACCCCTTTCCGCTGAAGCAGACGCTGAAGGGCTACACCAAGGAATTCTTCAAAGCAGACTTCCGGAGCGGACTGGACGGTGCGCTGCTGGCCATCCCGCAGGGCATGGCGTTTGCCGTGGTGGCCGGGCTGCCGCTGGCCTATGGCATCACCTGCTCGGCGGTGGCCTGCGTGGTGGGCGCCATGTTGATGAGCTCACGGCATTCCATTTATGGACCGACGAATGCCACCGCGTTCATGGTGTCGTCCTATTTCGCCGCCTTTCCCAACATAAACCAGATGGCATCGATGCCGATGCTCGTGTTTCTCGTGGGCGCGCTGCTGATTTTCGGCGCTTATTTCCGCGTGGCAGACATGGCGCGGTTCATCAGCCGGGCGGTGGTGGTGGCGTATCTCACGGGGGCGGCTTTGCAGATGTTTGCGCATCAGCTTCCGGTGGTGCTGGGTCAGCAGATCCCCGAGGCCCCCGGCAAGCATGCAGCGCGCACCCTGGTCTCTGATCTGCATGACGTGCTGGGCAATCTCTCGGCCATTCACTGGCCGAGCGCGCTGATCTGCGTGCTCGCAATTGGCTGCTACTACGGCCTCAAGCGCTTCGGCAAACGCTTCCCGGCGCTGACGCTGACGCTCATCCTGATGTCTCTCATCACTGCGGCGATGAACAAAGCGGGGCTGGGTGTGGCCACCTATTCCGATCTGTCATTCACCTGGCGCACGCTGCTGCCGCCGTTCCCGGACTTCACCAGCGGCAATGCTTCGGCGCAATTTAGCCAGCTCTTTGGGCTGGCGCTTTCCCTCGCATTTGTCGCGATGATGGAAAACTCCGCGATGGCGCGCACGCTGGCCAGCCGATCAGGACACAGCATCGACGCCAATCAGGACATGCTCAGCCTGGGAGCGGCGAATCTGGCCTGCGCCTATCTCAGCGGCATGCCGGCCTCCCATTCGCTAACGCGTTCGCTGGCGGCGTATGAAAGCGGCGCGGTGTCGCCCATATCCGCCATTGTCAGTGGCGTGGTGTGTCTGGTGGCGGCGCTGACGATCGGCCCGCTAGTGGCCTACGTGCCCAAGGCCGCGCTGGGAGCGATGGTGATATGCGTCGCCGTTGCGCTCATCAACAAGCGGCAGATCCACATCTCTCTGCGCGCCACGGGATCTGACGCCGTGGTGTTTCTCACGACTTTTATCGCCACGCTGCTCGTGCCTCTGCATGTGGCGATCTTCACCGGCGTCGGCATCTCGATCATTCTCTACCTGCACAAGGCCAGCCAGCCTTCGCTGGTGGAATACGAATTCAATGCCGACGGCAATCTGGCCGAGGCACGCCAGGGTGGCCGCCAGCATCCGGCCATTTCCATCGTGCATGTGGAGGGCGATCTGTTTTTTGCCTCCGCCGACATCTTCCGCACGCAGATCCAGCGCTCCTGCGCCGACCCCAATCTGCGCATCGTCATCCTGCGGCTCAAGAACGCACGCCATCTGGATGCCACCTGTGCCATGGCGATCGAAGAACTGACGCGCACACTGCGTGCGGATGGGCGTGATCTCATCGTCAGCGGCGTGCTGAAGGATCTCTACCGTGTGCTGAGGGATGCGGGCATGGTGGAGGTCATCGGCAAGAACAATCTCTTCCTCGCCAGCCCGTCCAATCCCAATCTCTCCACCCGGAACGCCCTGCGTCGTGCGCAGGAGATTCTAGGCATCAAAGACGCCGACGTGCGTATCTACTACGATCCCTCAAAATCCCCCAAGTCTTAGCTCCCTCATGAAATGGTCCTTTCGCCTCTTCACCCTCGCCGGCACGGAGGTGCGTGTGCATGCCACTTTTCTGCTGCTGTTGCTGTTTGTCGCCGGTCAGAGTTTTCTCAGCGGGCAGGGCCTTCCCGCAGCGCTGGAATCCACACTGTTCATCATCACCATCTTTGCGTGCGTGGTGCTGCATGAGTTTGGTCACGTGCTGGCCGCACGGGGCTATGGCATCCGCACGCCGGACATCACGCTGCTGCCCATCGGCGGCGTGGCCCGGCTAGAGCGCATGCCGCGCAAGCCTTCGCAGGAGCTGGTCGTGGCCATCTGCGGCCCCTTGGTCAATGTGATCATCGCCACGGTCATTTATCTGGGCTTCGGCATCAGCGCTGTTTTACATCCCGGCTACGACTTCCTCAAATCCGGCAACTTCTTTGAGAAGCTCATGATGTGGAATGTGCTCATGGTGGCATTCAATCTCATCCCGGCCTTTCCGATGGATGGCGGTCGCGTCCTGCGGGCGCTGCTGGCGATGTTCCTGGAATACGGCCATGCCACACGAATGGCAGCCTCCATCGGGCAGGGCCTCGCGATGGTAGTGTCTATCTACATGCTGCTCAACCACACCTTCCAGCCCATGCTGCTGCTCATCTGCTTTTTCGTCTTCATGGCCGCAGGTCAGGAGGCGGCCACCGTCACCCAGCAGGAAGTCACGCGAAATCTACGCGTGCGAGATGCCATGCTCACGGACTTCCGCAGCCTGCCCTTCGAGAGCACGCTGCGCGATGGTGTCACGCTGTTGCTGGCGGGCTCTCAGCAGGATTTCCCCGTACTCGACGCCCATGGCTCCGGCATGCAGGGAATGCTGACGCGTCATGATCTGATCTCAGCCCTCGCCGAAAAGGGCCCCGGTCATCCCGTGGTGGAGGTGATGCGCCCCTGCCCCGCGTCCACCCAGCCCGCCAGCGAGCTGACCCAAGCGCTGGAAATCTTGAGCGCCAGCGACTGCACAGCCCTGCCAGTGCTTGATCCCATCGACGGCAAGCTCGTCGGCCTGCTCACCACTGAAAATGTGGGTGAGACGCTGATGGTGCGCGCGGCGCTGATGAAACTGCGCGCCTAGGCTGCGCCCTCCGCCTGCGGCAGATGAACCGCCGGCAGCGGCGCGACGATGTTCACCGGCCATGGAGGAAACTTCTCAAAGATGCCGGGGCCCAGTTCCTTGCTGCTGGCGTAGCCACGGCGGAACATTTCGAGCTTGGCGTCAATGTTATCCACATGATGCAGCGCCACCGCTTCCGGTGTTTTTGGCAGGACGGGGGAGCCGAACTCAAGGCTGCCGTGATGCGCCGCAATGAGATGCAGCAGGTGCAGGCGCACGATCTCTGAGGCGGGCTCAAGCGTGGTCCAGTCTGCGGCCGCAGATGCTTCGAGCATGTCCCGCCACAGCTTATTCACCAGCTCAAGACCCAGCGGAATGTGCCCCAGCATTTCGGCAGTGAGATTGTACGGCATGGTGAAGCCGGACTCCACATAGGCGTTTTCCCAGAGCTTGCCGCAGTCATGAAACAGGACGCCCGCGATCATCAAATCCCGGTTCAACTGCGGATATAGGCCGGCCAGCGCCACCGCACAACGCATCATCTGCGCCACATGCTCCACCAGACCGCCACGGCGGGCGTGGTGATTTTTGCGCGCGGCACCTGTGCGGCGGAAGCGTTCGCCATGGCGTTCTAAAAACAGCAGGCACAGCTTCAAGAGACGTGGATCACGCACGGACTCGACGAAGGCCACGATGTCGGTGTAATCGACCTGCTGGCGTGCCGCGAGATCGGGATCTCCCAGCAGCAGCGTGCTGGTTTCGTCTTCGGCGAGCATGCGCATCTGCACCTGCCGTGGTTCAAGGCCGTATTTGCCTTCCACCCATTGTCCGGCGAGCTGGATGAAGGCATTGCGCGCCAGTTTGGCGGCGTCTTGAAACAGCGGGCTGTTGTCGAAGACACGCCAGACGAATGCATCGGCGGCATCGACGAGCTTCACCTCAAAGAACGGGCTGCCCGCGCTGGTGGCCTTCTCAATGCGCGATTCGACCTGCAAGTGCAGCCGGTAGGGCTGCGGTGTCTGGCTGGCGACCTGCCGCAGCTGGGTGATGGTGATGAGGTCGAGGTCTTCAGCCGTGGCGTCTTGCATGCAGGCAGATTGACTGCGGACCAGACACGGCGTCAAGGAGGAAGCGGGCGTGCTACATCGCAGGCTGCCCGATCTCGCGCCATGGGCCCTGTTTGAGCACGATGTCCGGCACGAGCGACTGCCAGTTCATGTCATGGGCGTGGATCATGTTGCGCACCTCAGCGCTGGTGTGGAAGAGGTAGTCCATGTTGGGCTCGTCCAAGGGCCGCACGCTTTGGGTTTCGATCAGGTAGCGCAGCAGGTGCTTTTGCTCGGGGGTCACCCGGGCGTCGTTCACACTGAGGACCTGGCCGTTCATGGGATTGCCCATGGGATAGACATAAGCGCTCACCTGGTTTTTGAAGAGACGCCCAAAGGCTTCAAGCAGGCCGCCTTCGAGATCCGTGCACCAGCGTTCGTTAAACAGCTCCTGAAACAAAGGCAGGCCCAGCACAATGCCGATAGGACACTGCGTGTGACGTGCGAGGTAGCTGCTGATGCGATGGAACTCGGGATACTTCGAGATGAGCACGTTTTTACCCAGCGCCTGCAGCACGTCTGCGCGCGCCAGGAATTCGCTGTCCGGCACCTCGGCACCACTGGCGAGGAGATTGTGCATGGTGATTTCGAGGATCTCGATGTTGTCATGGGCGGCATCACCAAAATCTGCCTGAAATGCGGCCTGCCCGCGCTCGATCATGTCGAGATTGAGCTTGGTGATGGGGTCAAAGCTGCCGCGCTTGAGAAAGACCGGCTTTTTGTAGAGCACGTCAGAGGCCTGCCAGATCTCGCCATCGGCACCGAAGAGCGCGGCGTCAGCGAGCCCCAGGCGCACGAGCTTTAGCGCCACGATGCGATCCTGAAACTCAGACGCGGCGAAGGCGGGTCCGGTGAAGTCGATCATGTCGATCTCAACGCGTTTGCGATTGAGATCGTCGAGCAGGCTTTGGAGAAAGAAGGACAAATCCGCACGCAGATGGAAGGCGGCGTAGATGAGGTTCACGCCGAGCTTGCCGAGTGCATCGGCCTGACGCGCATTGGAGTCGTCCAGCAGGCGAACGTGCATCTGGATTTCGTTGCTCGGGCCACCGGGGTCCGTCTGGAAACGCATGCCGATCCAGCCGTGGCATTCCTCCTTGGTGTCGCGATAGGAACGTGCCCGCACAGTGTCTGCCAGCGTGAAGAAGGTGGTGGTGGCACCACGTTTGGTGTTCAACCGCTGAACGAGCATGGGATACTCGTGCTCCAGCATGTCGCACATGCGCCGGCGCGAGACGTAGCGGGAGCACTTGCCGTAGATTTCGTCACTGATCGTCATGTCATAGGCAGACATGGTTTTGGCCACGGTGCCGGAGGCGCCGCCTGCACGGAAGAACCAGTTGGCGATTTCCTGACCGGCACCGATTTCAGCGAAGGTGCCGTAGATGGTGTGCGCGAGATTGATCTTGAGCGCTTTTTCAAGTGTACCGGGGCGGTCGTTGACGGAATTCATGTGGGGTGTGCTTTATGATGCGCATGCCTGACGCCGATGCACGAAGCATTTAAAGGCAGTTCCGGCTCCATCGGGGTCGGTGAGCCCGGCTGGCGCAGCGTGTGCATGCAGAAATTCGGCCAGGGTCTGCTGCGAGGCCTGTGCGAGGCCCAGCTCGCGCAGCCAGGCGGTGTAGTCGGTGAAGTTGATGTCGGCGGTGATGTCCTGGCGGCCAGGATTGGCATAGATGTCGGCTCCGGTGAGTCTTTGATGCAGCAGATAAGCACGCAGCGTGCCGTTTGGCCGCCGATGGTAGAGCCGGGGGAAGTCATCGCCGTAGTCGATGGTGAGCATGGCACCGGCCTTCCAATGCGGTGTCCACTGGTGCAGCCAGTCGCGCACGCTGGGGTGGAGTTCACACCGCTGGCGGTCTGCAAAGGCGGTGTGGCGCAGCGCACTGAAGTGAGCTGCATCAATCGCATGCGGATGAAGCTGCTCCGGCACCCAGACTTCGAGCCAGCGCTGCTCGGCGCCGCTCCATTGCACAAGCGTGGCGGGAAAGGCGTCGAGAAGTTCGTTGTGGTAGATGAACGCGTGGCCTCCCGCAGCGGCGAGTGCGGTTTCGAGATCTGTGTGCCACGCCACCTGGCCTCCCAGTTTCTTTTGCTGCTCCTGCCGCAGCACCGGAGATGTCTCGACAATGTGAAATGCGAACCGCAGCCGTGCCCACCAGCCGAGCGCCTTGCGCACCGTTTGCATGAGCGACCCATCCCCTGCACCGATCTCGATGATGTGACGCACCTGCGGCTGAAGCTGTGCTTCCGATTTGAGCCAGCGTGCGATGGCCTGCCCCAAAGCCGGCGAGAGCGTGGCAGAGGTGGAGAAGTCTCCGCGTGCCCCGACGGTCTTGATGTGCCGGGTGTAGTAACCGCGTTCGGAATCGAACAGGGCACGTGCCATGAACGCGGAGAAGGGCTCAGAAACTGCGGATGATTTCATCGGCGATGATTTCCAAGCCTTCCTGTACGATGTGCTGCGGCTGCGAGTAGGTGAGGCGCAGGCATTCGTGCGGATGACGCCAGTCTTGCTCCAGACCGAAGGCAAAGTAATGCCCAGGGATGACGAGCACCTTGCGTTCTTTCAGACGACGATACAACTCCGCTGCAGGGATGGGCAGCCCCTTGATCCAAAGCCAGAGAAAGAAAGCGCCCTCCTGCGCATGCAGGGCCCAGGGCACGCGATCTCCCAGCGCTTCGGCAAGAACTGCTTTGGCGAAGTCGGAGCGTTCGCGGTAGAAGGGGCGGATGACTGAGGGGCCGAGTTTGACAAGGGTTTCGTCTTTGAGCAGCGGCATGAGCAGCGCCTGACCGAGATTCCCATTCGCCAGCGAGACGATGGCGTTCATGTTCGAGAGCGCCTTCACGATGCGCGGATCGGCAACGATCATGGCCGTGCGCACTCCGGGCAGGCCGACCTTGCTCATGCTGATGCTGAAGATCATGCCTGGCTGCCACCTGGGCTGGAAGCCATTGTGGATGACGCCGGGAAAGGGATGGCCGTAGGCGTTGTCGATGATGAGCGGGATGCCGTGTGCGTCTGCCAGCGCGTGCAGGCTGTCGAACTCGTTTTGCGTGAGCACATTGCCGGTGGGATTGGTCGGACACGAGACACACATCGCGGCGATGTCGGGTGTGATGCGCAGTTGATCGAAATCGATGTGGTATTTGATCTCGTGCGGTGCGGTCTCGACAATGCGCGGGAGGCATGCGGTGAACTGGCCCGCGCTGAGCGCCTGATTGGCGTAGCCGATGTACTCAGGCAGCAGCGGGAAAAGGATGCGCTTCTGGGTGGCACCGGTCTGGCCAGCGAGCAGATTGAAGAGCAGAAAGAACGCTGACTGCGAACTGGGCATGACCGCGATGTTTTCATGGGTCACATCCCAGCCGCACTCGCGCTTGAGGAAGGTGGCGAAGGCTTCGCGGAAGAGCGGATTGCCGCCGGGAGGGTCATAGTTAAGCAGCGTGCGGTCGATGCTGCCATCTCCCAGCATGGCGTGCATGCGGTCGCGCCAGAGCTGCTGCACCTCTGGAATGGCAGCTGGCTGCCCCCCGCCGAGCATGCGCATGTCAGGGTGCGTGGTGAGCGCGGCTCCGCAGTCATCCATGAGTTCCTGGATGCCGCTGGGGCCGGCGAGACGCTGGCCGATGTCTGAGAAGGTGGGTTGCATCAAGAGGCGACCGAGGTTTGCACCCAGTCGCGTATATTGAAACTTGGCGCAGCTTTTTCAATCTGCCAGCGGCCATCCGCGTTCAGTCTGACACTACCGAGCCAGCGCTGATGCCACTCCTCGGGTGGGATCATGCTGAGCTGGCGCCCGCCCTCGACTTCGTAGAGGTGATAGACCTCACCACAGACGGGCTCAAAACCGAAACGGCTTTCGTAGATGAGCTTGTTCCAGTTGAAGGCGTCGATGACCTCCATGTAGCGCTCCTGGATTTCGACCATTTCCTGCTGGAGCACGCGTTCGACACGGGAGACACCGCGGGATTTGAAGCTGGTGAGATCCTGCGGGGTGATTTTGGCAGCCAGGCGTGAAACCGGATACGGCAGGTAGTTGCCGCGGGGTTCAGGGGCATGCAGAGCAGCGTCGATAGGGTCCAGGGCGGGTGCGTTTTCTCTCATAGATGGGTCTGCGTCTGCACGGGATGCAACGGTGCTTTGATTTGAAAAGCCACAGCGTGGGGTTAGAATGTGGCATGAAGAACGTCTCAAAACCACTGCTGGCCGCACTCCTCTCCGGGCTGCTGGCCTCCTGCGCCAGCAGAACCATGGACAGCATTCCGACAATGGCGGAACTGAATGCTTATGAAAATGTGATCCGCGCCCGGTATCAGGTTTTGTACGATGAACTGGAGCACAAGCGCTCCAGCGGCTCCATCAGCAAAACTGAGTATGCAGAACAGAAGCGCCGCCTGGATTCCAAAGTGGCTGAGAGTGTCAACAACGCCGCCTGGAACAAGCACTACCTCGCTGAATCCGAGCGTAAATCCGACGGCGTCCCGACTCCTGACCAACCTGTGGCGTTGAATCCAGGGCAGGTGGGAGGAACTTCAATGAGCGGTGCGGTCAGCTCTGGAGGCATTGGCTCGTTTTACCGTCCTTCCTACCAGAATTATGGTGCTGTGACAGGCATGGGAGGCTCGGCAGGCATGGGCAGCATCCGCAATGCCAGCGACCAGCTTATGCGAACCCAATCCACCCGCAATGATGCCATGTCAGCAGGGGGCAGCTTCCTTTCCGCGCCGCCGCCCGGCTCCATTTACGATCAGGATGTGAAGCGTTAGGACGACGCCTCTTCCTCCCTTCTCTGCTCCGGCCCTCCTCTTCCAGCGGGGCGACGCATGTAAAAATAAAGCCCTGTGAGGAGTGATCCCCACAGGGCTTTTGGCGGCGGATTGCTCCGCCACATTGACCCCCCTAGGAGGTCAATGCGTTACTTCTTTTTCGCAGCCTTTTTAGCGGCCTTCTTGACGACTTTCTTTGCGGGGGCAGCCTTTTTGGCGGCTTTCTTTGCAGCTTTCTTAGCCATGGTGTTTATCCTCTGTTTGTTGTTGGTTGCGTTGTTGTTTTGTTTAGCCGCGGGCGCACTTTTGGCGCTCCCACGGACATTTTTTCCTGCAGCGGCCGGAGCGGCGGCGCGCTTTTCTTCGATCGCGGCCTGCGCTGCGGCAAGGCGTGCGACTGGGACTCGGAAAGGACTGCAACTCACATACGTGAGGCCTGCACGATGGCAGAATTTGACGCTCTCAGGATCACCGCCGTGTTCACCGCAGATGCCCAGCTTGATGTCGGGCTTGGTCTTGCGGCCTTTTTCGATGGCGATCTTGATGAGCTGACCAACGCCGGTTTGATCCAGCGTGGCAAAAGGGTTCTTCTTGAAGATTTCGTTCTCCGTGTAGGGCATCAGGAAGCTGCCCATGTCATCACGACTCATGCCAAGCGCAGTCTGCGTGAGGTCATTGGTGCCGAAGCTGAAGAACTGGGCGGTCTCGGCGATTTCATCAGCCGTGAGAGCTCCACGCGGCACCTCAATCATGGTGCCGACAAGATAGTCGAGCTTAATTTTTTTCTCAGCCATCACTTCTTTTGCTACCTTATGCACGATTTCCACCTGCAGGTCGAGTTCTTTCTTGAACCCAACGAGCGGAATCATCACTTCAGGTTTCACTTTGATCTTTTGCTTGGCCACATCTGCAGCGGCTTCAAAGATGGCACGTGCCTGCATCTCGGTGATCTCAGGATAAGCGATGCCAAGACGGCAGCCGCGATGTCCAAGCATCGGATTGAACTCATGCAATGCATTCACACGCGCGGTGACCTTCTCGACAGACACGCCCATTTTCTTGGCGAGCTCAGCCTGAGCTTTTTCGTCATGCGGCACGAATTCGTGAAGCGGAGGATCAAGCAGGCGGATGGTGGCTGGAAGTCCCTTGAGCGCCTGGAAGATGCCCGTGAAGTCTTCACGCTGATATGGCAGAAGTTTGGCGAGCGCTTTTTTGCGATCTCCAACGTTGTCAGCCAGAATCATTTCACGCACGGCGTCAATGCGGTCACCTTCAAAGAACATGTGTTCCGTGCGGGTGAGACCGATGCCCTGTGCACCGAAAGCAATCGCGTTCTGCGTCTGCTCCGGATTGTCGGCGTTCGTGCGGACCTGCATGCGCGTGGCCTTGGCGCACCAGACCATGAGCTGCTGGAAGCTCTTGAATTTTTCGGTAGCCTGAGCGGCCTTGTCACCACTGATCATGCCAGTGATGATTTCGGAAGGAGCGGTCTTCAGCTCGCCACCGTAAACAATGCCGCTGGTGCCGTCGATGGAGAGGAAGTCACCTTCGCTGAAGGTCTGTCCTGACACAGAAACGGTTTTCTTGTCGTAGTCGATGATCAGAGCGGCGGCGCCGCAGATGCAAACCTTGCCCATCTGACGGGCGACCAGGGCGGCGTGGGATGAAACACCACCACGTGCGGTGAGGATGCCTTCAGCAGCGATCATGCCGCGAAGATCTTCGGGGCTGGTTTCATTGCGGACGAGCAGAACCTTCTCACCTCTTGCTTCGGCAAGAACTGCGCGGTCTGCGTTCAGATAGATCTTGCCAGAGGCCGCGCCTGGGCCGGCTGGAAGGCCGGTGGCGATGGCCTTGGCCTTCTTGACGTCTGCGAGGTCGAAGATCGGAGCGAGGAGCTGCTCGAGCTGATCGGCAGGATTGCGCAGCACGGCGGTTTCCCAGTCGATCAGCTTTTCCTTCACCATGTCGATGGAGAACTTCAGAGCGGCGGCGGCGGTGCGCTTGCCATTGCGGGTCTGCAGCATGAACAGCTTGCCTTCCTGAATGGTGAACTCGACGTCCTGCACATCCTTGAAATGCTTCTCAAGCTTCTGGCGGACCAGCAGCAGTTCTGCATAGGACTTCGGCATCTGCTTCTTGAGCTCAATCACAGGCTCAGGAGTGCGCACGCCGGCGACGACGTCTTCACCCTGGGCATTGATGAGGAACTCACCGTAGAATTCATTGGCACCGTTGGCTGGATTGCGGGTGAAAGCCACGCCGGAACCGGAGGTCGGGCCGGTGTTGCCGAATACCATGGCCTGCACGTTCACGGCAGTGCCCCACTCGGCAGGGATGTTGTATTTGCGGCGATAAACGATCGCGCGGTCATTCATCCATGAGCCGAAGACGGCGCCGGCGGCACCACGAAGCTGATCCCATGGATCACTCGGGAAAGTTTTGCCGGTGCGGTCTTTGACAAGCTGCTTGAAGCGTTTCACCAGTTCTTTCTGGTCATCAGCGTTCAGATCACTGTCCACGATGTCCTTGTGATAGACTTCATGCTTGAAGGTCTCGATGATGACTTCAAACGGCTCATGGTCTTCACCTTCGAGCTTCTGCACGCCGAGCACCACGTCTCCGTACATCTGAACGAAGCGGCGGTAGCAGTCCCAGGCAAAGCGTTCGTTGTTTGTGGCTGCCGACAGCGAGAGAACGGTCGCGTCATTCAGGCCAAGATTGAGGATCGTGTCCATCATGCCAGGCATGGAGTCACGCGCACCGGAACGCACGGCGACGAGCAGCGGGAAGCCTTTGGCGTCACCGAACTTGTAGCCCATGATTTTTTCCATGCCTTTGACGGCGGTCTCCATCTGCGACTGCAAAGAAGCAGGATAGGTTCTCTTGTTCTCGTAGAAGTACGTGCAGACGTCTGTGCTGATGGTGAACCCCGGAGGCACTGGAAGGCCGATGCGGCTCATCTCAGCGAGATTGGCACCCTTGCCACCCAGCAATGGTTTCATCGAACCATCACCGTCTGATTTTCCGGGTCCGAAAAAGTAAACGTATTTCTTTTTGTCTGCGCTGCCCTTGGATGCTGTCTTTGCCATAAGTAATTTGCAGATCGTCTAATGCGATCCGTGGTTGTGTGTGTGTTCTGTGGGGATTGAAGCGCGGATTTAAATCGTTGAAGTATATGATGCAAGCATTAGTTGACAATCAAAAGCCGCGGTGATGGCGGCGCTGCAAGTCTCACAACGGTCATGCATGCCCTTGTTCGCGGCCGTTGAAGTTGGCGCCGCTTCATGACAAGTATTGACGTGGCGACGCAAAACCGATTAAATGTTGGAGTGGAACGACGATTGTTTTTTTGAATCTTTCGTTCCCGGCGTCTGCCAAACACAAACCCCAACCTACGATCATGAAAATCAAACCTCGTTCCCACTCTCACATACGAGCGGGCTTCACGCTCATCGAACTGCTGGTGGTGATCACCATCATTGCCATCCTTGCAAGCCTTGTCACAGCCCAGGCCAACAGGTTGATGGCGGATGGCAGAAAGCTGCAGGTGCAGACCGTCATCAAGGATCTGCGCGTTGCCATCACAAGCTATCAGGTCGATTACAATCGCTGGCCGGTGAATTCCAGCCTGCTCGCCGGTGCTGCCTCCGGCCAGGACATCCAGGCTTTGCCGACTGATGAAAACAGCGGGATTGTTGGCGCGCTGACGACGCTGACCTCATCCGCAAATGCCGGCGGTGGCGGTGCCACCACTAATTTGAATCCTAGGGACATCAAATTCATCGACCTCCCGATCGCGAAGAATGGCAGGTTTGGTCTGGTCAACGCCCAGCCTCCCTACAAACTGGTCGATCTCTGGGGCACCCCTTATTATGTCCTGCTTGATACCAATGGTGACAAGCAGGTGGCCAATCCTGATTTGAACAACGCGGATCCCAAGATCTCATCCAACCCCATCAGCCCTCCGCCAAAAATGCTGCCCTTGGAAATCGCCATTTACAGTTGGGGCCAGGACTTGCAAAAGCAGACGCAGGATGACGTGGTGTCCTGGCGGTCCAAGTGAGGCTCTGACATCTGCCTTGACCTTGAGAGGCGCAGCGGCAAAAACCGCTGCGCTTTTTTATGGCCTGCTCAGGCGCGCTGCGCGAGCAGTTCACCCGCTTTGGCTGGATCGACTTTTTCAAAGAAATCGTCCTCGATCATGCAGACCGGGCCAAAACCACAGCTCGCCAGACATTCGGCAAACTCAATGCTGTATTTGCCATCCGCGCTGATGGCGATGGGATGATGATGATCCGTATGCGAACGGTCGATGTTGCCAGCTTTGCAGAGCGCATCCATCAGCTCAAAGCTTCCTGCCATGGCGCATGACAGAGTGCGGCACACACGGATGTGGAACCTGCCAGGAGCCGTTTGACGGAAGCCGGGATAAAAGGTGACCACTTCAAGCACCTGGATTGGCTCCAGGGCAAGCTTGGCGGCCACCCAGTTCACCGCCTCATCACTGATGAAACGGAAATGCTCCTGCACCAGGTGCAGCAGCGGCAGCACAGCGCTGCGTTTGGAAACGGGATAATGCGAGATCGCCTCGTCCATGCGTTTTTCCAATTCGACTGGAACTTCAAAGGCCATGCGTGGGGGTGTCTCGGATGAAAAGGTTAAATGAATCAGCGGTCACATTCGCCCATGACGAAGTCCAGGCTGCCAAGCACCGCAGGGATGTCGCTCAGCATGTGGCCGGGGATGAGCTTGGAGATGATGCTGAGATTGAGGAAAGAAGGGGCGCGGATTTTCAAGCGGTGCGGCACACCGCCGCCGGTGCTGTTGATGTAGAAGCCGAGTTCGCCCTTGGGATTTTCCGCAGCGAAGTAAACTTCACCCGCAGGAGCATCAATGCCCTGGGTGGAGAGGATGAAGTGGTGGATCAGCTCCTCCATCTTCATCAGCACTTTTTCTTTCTTTGGCAGCAGTCCCTTGGCGTCAGCCACATTGATCGGACCTTCAGGCAAAGTGGCAAACACCTGCTTCAGGATGCGCACGCTCTGGCGCATTTCCTCCATGCGGACGAGGTAGCGGTCATAGCAGTCGCCCTTGGTGCCGATGGGCACGTCGAACTCGTACTTGTCATAATCGAGATACGGCTTCGCTTTGCGCAGGTCATGCTCGACACCGGAGCCGCGCAGATTCGGACCTGTGAGACCGTAGCCGATGGCGTCTTCCTTGGAGATCACGCCGATGTCCTGCGTGCGGTCCATAAAGATCCGATTGCGCGAGAGCAGCTTGTCGATCTCGTCGATCACCGGCTCAAGCTGGGTCAAGAATGCTTGCACGGCACCGACAAAGCCAGTGGGCAGATCACGGATCTGACCACCGACGCGAGTGTAGCTGGTGGTGAAGCGCGCTCCGGTGAGCTGCTCGCACAGATTGTAAACCTTTTCGCGCTCGGTGAAGGTGTAGAGGAAGACGGTCATCGCGCCGACATCCATCGCAAACACTCCGACTCCGAGCATGTGGGCGGAAATGCGGGCCAGCTCACAGCAGATCACGCGGATAGCCCGGCCACGCTCCGGCACTTCCCAGCCCATGAGCTTCTCCACAGCCAAGGCGTAGGCCACGTTGTTGGCGAGGGGAGCCAGGTAGTCCAGCCGGTCCGTGTAAGGCACGAACTGGTTGTAGTGCATGTTCTCGGCGATTTTTTCGTCGCCCCGATGCAGGAAGCCGACATCGGGATCGCATTTGGTAATGATTTCGCCATCCAGTTCCAGAATCAACCGCAGCACGCCGTGGGTGGCCGGATGGCTGGGGCCCATGTTGAGCACCAGTTTTTCTCCGACGATGTCCGTGGTGGCTTCTTCCACGGCTTCGAGCTGCCGCGCCGCTTTGGCAGCGGTATCCGGGGCCTCGTATTCTCGGGTGACAGTGGGCATGAAAAGCAGGGGGCTGGTAGCAGGCGTGAAGACTATCTATCTACGCTGCCCAAAGAGCGGCAAGGCGATTTTGTGAAAAATTTCACAAGCGCCTGCAAATCGGTCTCAAAACGGACCTCCGCACCCACTCTATAATATAGGGGGGCCGTGCCGGAAGTTGCCCACCGGCCAGGTTTGGGACAGATTAACTCCGGCCATGCGATGCACCCCAATCCTCAAACGACGTCTGCTTTTCCCCGCTTGTGCCGGGGCATGGCTGGCTGTGGCCGCATGCGGCATGGCTCAGACAGCACCGCCGCCGGATGGCATTCTTGACGAAACCCGGGCGCTCACGCCTGAAACCCACCGCCATCTCGCGGAGGAGCTCAAACAGTTTTCCCTTGATCTGAAATGTGAGGCATGGATCAAAGCCTCCAGTTTCGCTCCCGCAGGAATCACTGTCCGCAGGGTGGCCCAGACCCAGCGCCGTGAGTGGAGCGCGACGCGGCCCGCCGTGCTGATGGCTTATGACCGTGCCAGCAACACCAGCGGCATTTCCTTCGCCCCTGTTTTCTGGGAACGCTACCCCTCTGCCGAACTCGTGGAGATCATGCAAGAGACACGCCGCATTCTGGCCGACCCCAAGCTCACGCTGGATGAACGGCTCGCTCTGGCCACACGCTCCTGGATCGACCGGCTTCGCAGCATGGAAAGCGTGCGCCTGAAACAATCCCTCTGGCTGCAACGGGGTGAAAAGCGCTTTGCCATGACCGTTCCCGTCCTGTTTGCAGGCGGTGCCCTCATCGCTGCTTTGCTGGGGTTCATTTCACGGCGGCGCGGTGTCAGCGCTGGCCGCCGCTTTCTGTTTCCAGAGGTGCAGGTGGGCATGCGCTTCGGCGCAGCCTACGGCGGCGGCGTGACCGCAGAGATCAAAACGAATGCCGGTGCGCAATGACCGGCCTCAGTCCTCATCCGTCAGCGGCTCGTCAGCTTCCGCTTCGACTTTGATCCCCATGTCTTCGAGCTTCTTGTCCAGATCCACGACGTACTTCCACGGCAGCTTTTTGCGCTGATACTTGCGGAACAGCAGATCCCGCAGCTCCAGCCAGCGCTCAGGCGGGGGAATTTCCAGCGGCATCCACTCCTCGCCATCGGGATGCGCGACGCGAAACAGCCACTCACGCGAATTCCAATAGGCTCGGATGTACTGTTTGCGCCCGTCTTCAAGACGTTCATGCCATTCGTGGATTTGGTTTTTGGTCATTTGAGAGCGCGCAGGATGCGCTAGTATCGCGCCCATGCAAGCCGCCAGCCCCGGCAGTTCCCCTGCCCTGCCGAAACTCCTGCTCTATCTCCTCGCCGTCATGCTCGGCGGGGCGCTGCTGGCCGTGCCGCTGTTTCACCTTGGCAAAGCCGCCCATGTCTGGCTCTCCACCTCGTCGCTACATGACGTTGGCGCGGTGAAGTGGCTGCTCTCGGAAATCGAGCGGGCGCAGTTCACGCGCTACTTCAATCGCGCCGTGCTCGTCTGCGCCATGCTCTTCATCTGGCCTTTCATGCGCTGGGTGCGGCTGGAGCGCTCGCTGCTGCCTGCGTGGCGTCCGTTCAATGCGGGGCTTAAGCAATGGGCCCTCGGCTTCTTTCTCGCCGCCGGTCTGCTGCTCGCGCTCGGGTTCATCTTCCTCAAGATGGGCGCGTATCAACTGCGCCCCGCACCCGGCTGGTGGAAGCTGGGCGAGCCCATCACCGCCGCACTCGGCGCCGGTGCCGTGGAGGAATTTTTCTTCCGCGGCCTGCTGCTGGGCCTGCTGCTGCGGACCATGACGCAGACCAAGGCGCTGCTCGCACTCACCTTCGTCTTCGCCCTCGTCCACTTCCTCAAGCCGCCGGAAGGCTGGCAGATCAGCGATGCAGACGTCACCTGGAGCAGCGGATTCCTGGTGCTCAAACAGATCGCCATCGGCTTTGGCGATGTGCAGTTTCTCCTCGCTGAATTCGCCACGCTCTTCGCCGTCGGCTGGGTGCTGGCCAAAGTGCGCATGCAAACCGGGGCACTGTGGGCCGGCATCGGCCTGCATGGCGGCTGGGTCTTCGGCCTGAAATACTTCAGCGCCCTCACCACCTACGCGGGCGACTGGCTGCCCTGGATCGGCGCGAATTTGAAGGTGGGCCTACTGCCTCTGTGCACCGTCCTGCTCACCGGCTGGCTCGCCACCCGTCTGCTACGTTCCCGATAATTCATTTGCAGCATGCACCTCCACACGGAATCATGCGCCCATGCAACTCCCGCCGGAGTGGCGGAATTGGTAGACGCGCCAGACTTAGGATCTGGTTGGGAAACTAGTGCAGGTTCGAGTCCTGTCTCCGGCACTTGCGAAAGGGGCACTGGGGGTGCCAGCAAAAAATCACATTGAACAAAGCTGGCCCTGCACGCATCTTACCCTCGCCATGGCACTCCTTCACAAGCGCATCCTGACTTCGCTGGCCGTTCTGGTCGTGGGGTGCGCACAGGTGTTTGGGATGCAGCGTGGTTTTGTGTGTGAGCATCAGGGAACGATAATCGAAACGGCTGCGGAGCACTGCCACCATGAGGCGGAGGCCGGAAAAACGGATTTTGTTTCCTGTGCTGAGGATTCGCATACGGATGAGACTGACCACAACGACACCGAGCATCATGCACCGCTCGCCGTGAATTTGCAGACCGGCACCGCAGGTCTGACCACTGTTTCCATTCCGGCTTTTGTAGCCGTGTTGGTGGCGGAAAATCCAGTTCATGAGTGGGTGTCGATTCAGATGCTCACGAAGCATGAAATGATGATGCAGCCCTTGGACACTGGGGGCGAGAGCCCGCCACCTGCGGCTTTGCAGGTGGCACGTTGCATGGTGATTTTGGTTTGAGAAAAGTCTGCGCCGCCGTCCACGACTGACGGCTGAGGCGCTCTGATTTTTTTCTTGGCTCAGGGCATGGCATGTCCACGCCTGCAAACCTCAAACCACCTCCTTGGCTATGTTTCGTTCATCTCTCTTGTTTACGTCCCTGATGCTGGCTGCTGCCTCTTCGGCCCCAGCCCTTACGCTTTCACTTGCCGACATCGGCATGAAGGTCCGCACCTCGCATCCCACTCTCAAAGCCGCCCGCCTCGCTGTCGAAGAGGCGCGTGGGCGTCAGCTCGGCTCTGGCAGGCTCGCGAATCCGACGGTTGGCTACGCTTTTCAAAATCAAAGCAAGGTCAGTCCACAAACGGGGATCTTTTCCATTGATCAGGCCTTCCCCGTCACCCGCAGGCTGAGCCTGGAAAAGAAGCTCAGCTCTCAACTGGTGGGAGCAGCCGAGCTGGAGGTGCGGGATGCTGAACGGCGCTTGATCGCGGAGGCGCAGAGCCTCGCCGTGCAATTGATGTCGCTCAATCGGCAGCGTGCTTTGCGAAAGCAACAAAACGCGCTGGCTTCGAAACTCTCCGAGTTCGTGCGCGGTCGCGCCAAAGTCGGGGAGATTTCCGCTCTGGATGCCGCCCAGGCACAGGTGGAAGCCCAACGGCTGCTGCTGGAGACGCGGAAACTGGAGACCACCAGCATCAGCTTGCTGGGCCAGCTCAAACCCATGCTGGGTTTGCAGCCTGAAGACACCCTGACTCTCTCGGGCGACCTGCCAAATCTGGTCGTTCCCCACATGGGTGCAGGCTGGATGCAGCGCGCGGACTACCAGCTTGCCCAGACCAAAATCTCAGCAGCCATGACAGATCAAGAACTCGCCCAGGCACGTCGTTTGCAGGATGTGCGAGCCGGGCTGTTTGCCTCGCGGGAAATGCAGGACGTCACCCCGACAAACCGCCAGTACACCGGATACTACGGCTTCAGCATTTCCATCCCACTACCGTTCTGGAACCGCAATCAGGGCGAGATCGCCGAGAAGGCTGCGAGTGCGGAGCGTGCCTGGCTGGAAAGAGAGGCGCTGGGCAAGCAAATCATCAGCGAAGCCGAAACGGCCCGCCTCGAAATGCAGGCCAATGCCGATCTGGCCCATGAAACGCAGGACAAGCTGCTGCCCCTCGTCATCGAGCAAACAGACAAGCTCGAAAAAGCCTACGAGCAGGGTCAGACCAGCTTGCTCACCATCCTGCGTGCGCGGGAACAACGCCTGCAACTCGAAGCCGCCGCGCTGGATGCCGTGCGTGATTTCCATCTGGCCCGCATCCGCTACGAAGCTGCCACCGGCAAGCATGCGCCCGCTGCTTCGGCCGCCTCAGCCAAGCAACCGGAGCACTGATCGTTCTGCCCTTTCACCCACACATTTCCTCATGAAACGCCCCCTTGCCCGACTCTTCCTCTGCCTCGCCCTGTCTGGCATGGCCCACGCCGAAGGCGACCCCAAGCGCGCTGCCAACACGGTGGTGCTGGATGAAACCGGCGTTAAAAACCTTCGCATCGAAACCGTCGAGGCCGAGGAGACAGATTTCGAGGCCACCATCTTCTCACTGGGCCGCATCGAAGCCATTCCGAGCAAGGTGGCTGCCGTGAGCACTCGCATTTCGGGGCGCATTGTGGAGTTGAAGATCGCCCCCGGTGACATGGTGAAGAAAGATGACGAGGTGGCGAAGATTGAGAGCCGCCAGCCCGGTGATCCACCGCCGGTCATTCCACTCAAAGCTCCGCTCAGTGGCATGGTCACGCGTGTTGACGCCAGGCTGGGTGACCCGCTGGACCCGGAAAAGGCCCTGCTGGAAATCACGGATCTCAGCGAAGTCTATGCCGTGGCCCGTGTGCCGGAGCATCAGGCCGGACGCATGAAAGCAGGCACTCAGGCGCACATCAAAGTGGCCGCGCTGCCCAATGAAAAGTTCAAAGGCGAACTGCTGCGCTTCGGCACCAGTGCGGACAAAGAGAGCGGCACGATTGACGCCATCTTTCGCCTGACCAATCCCGGCGGCCTGCTACGGGCAGGCATGCGCGCGGAGTTCTCCGTTGTGATGAGCAAGCGCAGCAATGTGGTGAGCGTGCCACGTGCCGCCTTGCAGGGTGAGTCGAGCAACCGCTTTGTCTATGTGAAGGACTTCGATCTGCCGAATGCCTTTGTGAAAACTCAGGTGCAGGTGGGCGAGATCAACGACCGCTTTGTCGAGATCACCAGCGGCTTGCTGCCTGCGGATGAAGTCGTCACGCGCGGCGCGTACTCACTGTCCTTTGCTGGAGCCAGCAGTGTCTCGCTCAAAGAAGCATTGGATGCGGCGCACGGCCATGAGCATGCAGAAGACGGCTCTGAGCTGACCCCGGAAAAGAAGGCCGAGATGGAGGCGAAAAAAGGCAGCGTGGCGCATGACCATGCGCACGAGGAGGAAGGCTCCAGCCCGATGTGGATGTATGCCTCAATGGTGCTTTTTGTGCTGCTGCTCATCTCGCTTTTTTCCAAAAAGCGTGGGCTTGGCGACGAGGATGTCGCCGCTGCCAAACCCATCGAGAAGGAGGCGCAGTAGCCATGCTGAATAAGCTGATTCATTGGTCGCTCGGGAATCGCGCGGTGGTTCTTGGTATGTCCCTCATTATCATGGTGATGGGCATGCGCACGGCCACGGAGCTGCCGGTGGAGGTGCTGCCGGACTTGACCAAGCCGACGGTCATCATTCTCACCGAGTCTCCGGGACTCGCGCCAGAGGAGGTGGAGATGCGCGTCACGCAGCCCATGGAAAGCGCGCTCATGGGTGTGGCGGGGCTCACACGTCTGCGCTCAAATTCCGACGTGTCGCTCTCGCTCGTCTATGCAGAGTTCGGCTGGGACACAGACATCTACAAGGCGCGCATGCTCGTGCAGGAACGTTTGCAAAGCGTGCGCGGCCAGCTGCCGCCGGGCGTGCAACCGTTCATGACACCGGTGGCTTCGCTGATGGGTGAGATTTTGCTGGTCGGTGTGCGCTCGACCACCAAGGAAGGCGAACCCGGCCACATCCCACCGCGTGATGTGCGCTCGATGGCGGACTGGACGATCAAGCGCCGCCTGCAAAGCATCTCCGGCATCGCTGAAATCCTCAACATGGGTGGCGGCATCAAGCAAATCGAGATTCAGCCCGATCCCTACAAGATGCAGGCCAACGGCATCAGCTACGAAGAACTGGAGCGTGCCGCCGCCGAGGCTGCCAACACCACCACCGGTGGCTTTCTCAACACGGGCCCCACCGAGATCATGGTGCGCAATCTCGCGATGACCGTGGAGCTCAACGACATCGCCCGCACGATCATCAAGAAGATCAACGACCGTCCCATTGCCATCGGTGATGTGGCCAACGTGGTCTGGAGCATCGAACCCATGCGCGGAGACGCCACCGTGAGCCAGTCACCGGAAAAATCGCCGACCTACGGGGTCATCATGTCCATCACCAAGGCTCCGGGCTTCGACACTCGCAAGCTGACGGAGCAGATCAAACAGGCGCTCGATGAGCTCCAGTCCACCTTCCCGAAAGGCGTGGAGACCACGCTGCTGTTTCAGCAGAAGGATTTTATTGATCACGCCATCGGCAATTTGACCGAGGCCATCCGTGACGGGGCCATCATGGTGACTCTTGTGCTGTTTTTGTTTCTGCTGAACTTCCGCACCACCTTCATCACGCTGATGGCCATGCCGCTGTCTTTTGGCATCACGCTGCTCATTTTCAAATGGTTCGGCATCAGTGTGAACTCCATGACCCTCGGCGGTCTTGCGGTCGCCATCGGCATGGTCGTGGATGATGCGATTGTGGATGTGGAGAATGTCTTCCGCCGCCTGCGGGAAAATGCTGCACTGCCCAAACCACACCCACGTTTGCAGGTGATCGCCAAGGCCTCGGGCGAAGTGCGGAACTCCATCTTTTACGCCACCATCCTCATCATCCTGGTCTTCCTGCCGCTGCTCGGCCTGACCGGCGTGGAGGGCAAGCTGTTCGCGCCCATTGCCATCGCCACGATCATTTCGATGATTGCTTCGTTCATCGTTTCACTCACCGCCATCCCGGTGCTGTGCTCACTGCTGCTGAACCCCGCCGCAGGCCATGCGCACAAGGACGGCTTCATCACTCGCAGCATGAAATGGCTGCTGGAGCACACGCTGCTGCGGTTTGCGCTCAATCAACCGCTCATCGTCCTTACACTCGCCGTCGTGCTGCTGATTGCCTCGTTCTCGCTGTATCCGCAGATGAACAAGGACTTCCTGCCCAAGTTCCAGGAGGAGACGGCGCTCGTCGCCGCCACCACCGCCCCGGGCACCTCGCTGGAGGAGATGAACAAAATCTCCGACGTCATCGAGCAGCAGATCCTCACCGTGCCGGAGGTTCGAAAAGTAGGCCGTCGTCTTGGTCGTGCCGAGCGTGGCGACCACGTCGTGCCCGTTTCCACCGCCGAGTTCGATGTGGATTTTCGTGAGATCGAAGGCGAGCACGCAAACAAAAGCCGCACTCGCAAAGAGATCCTCGAAGACATCAGCCGCAAAATTAAGACCGTGCCGGGCGTCTTCGCGGTCGTCGGTGGTCCGCTCGCGGACCGCATCGGCCACATGATGAGCGGTGTCTCCGCGCCAGTGGCGGTGAAGATCTTCGGCCCCGATCTCGACAAGCTGCGCCAGCTTGGCATCGAGATCCAGACCATCGCGAAAACCATTTCGGGATTCCAAGACTGCAAGCTCGACCAGACTTCGTCCATCCCGCAGCTCCGCATCGAGGCAGATCGTGACCGCGCCAAAGCCTACGGCATCGCACCCGGCAAACTAAACGACCAGCTCTCCAGCCTCATTGGGGGCAAGGCCGTCGCTGAACTGCGCGAAGGGCAGCGCCGTGTGAACCTGGTCATGCGACTGCCGGTCGAGTGGCGTGATTCCCCAGACAAAATCGCCGAACTGCCCATCGAGATGCAGGACGAGGGCGATGGCCGGCACCTGCAGCGCATCCCCCTGTCGCTGGTGGCTGATGTGCGCGAAGCCAAGGGGCCGAACGTCATCTTTCGCGAGAACAGCCAGCGGCGCTTCGCGCTCGCCATCAAACCCACCGTGCGCGATGTGTCTAACCTCGTAGTGCGGCTGCGGGATGATGTCACTGCGAAGGTGAAGCTGCCCGAGGGTTACTTCATCACCTTCGAGGGCGAGTTCCAGGCACAGCAGGAGGCCACGCAGCGCATCGCGCTGTTCTCTGCCATCGTGTTCGTGGCGGTCTTCCTCATGCTTTATGGCTACTTCCGCAGTGCCTCGCTGGCGTTGCAGGTGCTGGTGAACATCCCGCTGGCGCTCATGGGCGGTCTGGCCTTCACCTATTTCAAGCTGAACAACATCAGCATCGCCACGCTCGTCGGTTTCATCGCCGTCGGCGGTGTGGCGGCACGCAATGGCATCATGATGATCAGCCACTACCTGCACCTCATGACGCATGAGGGCGAGGGCTTCACGCGCAAGATGGTCATTCGCGGCACGCTGGAACGACTCGTGCCGGTTCTCATGACCGCTCTCTCCGCCGGCATCGGCCTCATTCCGCTCGTGCTCGCGGCGGATCAACCCGGCAAGGAAATCCTCCATCCCGTGGCCGTCGTCATCGTGGGTGGGCTCATCTCCTCCACCTTCCTCGATATGGCGATCACGCCCGCGATGTTTTGGCTGCTGGGCCGTAAAGCAGCCGCCAGAGCCATCGAAAACGAAGCGCCTGCATCTCACTGAATTTCCAACGCGGCCAGTCATCCAACTCTGCGCCGCCAAGGCAAAACCCAACCAGAACACCCACACACCATGAAAAAGCTGCTCACTACCCTCCTCACCCTCGCGCTGGCCTTCACCGTCAGTGCTGCCGACAAAGACAAGCACGACCACGAAACCAAGGCCGGCCCCACCGGCGGCAGGCTCATCACCGAGGTCGAACCCCACGTCGAGTTCTACGTGAACAAAGACAAGAAGGTCGAAATTCGTTTCATTAACGACGACAACAAAGTCGTCGCCCCTGGAGAACAAGTCATCAGCGTCACCCTGGGCGACCGCACTGCCCCCACCAAGCTGGCGTTCACCAAAGACGGCGACAAGCTCGTCTCCGACCAGGCCATCCCTGCAGGCAACGACCTCCCCACTGTGGTGCAGATCCGCGCCAAAGAAGGTGCCAAGGCCGTCAATGAGAAGTTTAATCTCAACCTGGAGCAATGCCCCACCTGCAAGAACAAGGAATACGCCTGCACCTGCGCCCATGGGGATGAGGCCAAGAAGTAGTCCACCGCCAGTCCCAGCGCGGGCGCGAGCGCCTGGCCTCATTCATGCCATCACACCCGGATCAGTTTCATCGCGGCCAGCAGCTTGATGAATTGATCCCGCTCGATGCGGTATTTGATGATCACCACCACATGACGCACATCGCTTTTCATGGCGATCTTTTCATGCTCATCGACGAGGCTGTCTATGTTCATGTTAACCTTGTTTTCCAGCTCGGCGGATTCGAGGTTTCCATCCGTGGGTTGGAGGTATTTTTTGACCGCGTCAGCCACCGCCTGCCGTCGGGCGGGATCGATCTTCAAAGCAGCCGCCATTTGCTGCTTCGCTTTTGCATCCATGCTGCCAAGCTCAATTTTTGCGAGTGCGCCGGCGTGCGCCAGAGTAAGCGTCTCGTCTTTTAACGACACAAACTTGGGGTTTTGGTAGGCCTTCCCATTCACCATCTGAGTTGCTGCCGCAGCTTTTTCATTGGCACTCTCCCAGGCGAGCTTGTCAGTCCACCGGCCACCGAGCCGGATCCGCAGTTAGGAAAATGTTAAAAACCTCGGAAAGTCACCACCAAGCTTGAAACGCCGCAGGTGCGTGATGCCTGCCGGCACTGACCCCGATCAGTCGCGATCCTGGCGGATATGGTCAGCGATGATGCGGTCCAGTTCGCGGACGCCGAAAGGTTTGTTCAGGTAGGCGGTGGCACCAGCGGCCATGCACTTCTCTTTGTCTGTGGAACTCAAATGCCCCGAGAGACTGACGATGGCGATGGCGCGCGTTTTGGGGTCCGTGGAAGCACGAATCTGCCGGATGGCGGTCAAACCGTCCACAACGGGCATGCGTACATCCATCAGGATGAGATCGGGCTGCATCGTACAGGCCTGGTGCACGGCTTCACTGCCATCCCGCGCGGTGATGACATGGAAGCCGAGGCTTTCAAGATAGTTGCGTGTGACGGTGAGGAGCGACGGCTGGTCATCGGCAATCAGAATGGTGGGCTGCTGCGAAGAGGCTGTCACGACAGCTTCCTCGGCAGCCGGAGACTCCGGCAAGTTCGTCTCTTCTGCATCTGGCAGCCCGTCCATGGGCAGACGGATGGACATGCAGACCTCCTGCCTGGTCGCTTCGTGCACCTCAAAAGATCCGCCATGGAGACCCACCAATTGCTGTAGCAAGGCCAGACCGATGGGTTTGACTTTCCCCAGCTGGCTGAGCACCTGCGCAGATATGCCGCTGGCGCTGCCGCCCAGAGTTTGAAGCAGCAGCCCCCCATCCTCATGAGCGATGCGCAGCCGCAGCCGGCCACCGGTGTGCATGGATAAAATAGTGGCAGAGAGCAGCTCTGTGATGATCTGCTGCAGCCGATGTGGGTCAGCAAGGACTTCGAGATTGTTCGGCTGCACCTCCGTCATCATCTGAATGGAACGCGACTTCGCCAGCACTGCCACCATGGCCACGCTGCCGGCGCAGGTCTCACTTACCCTGCATGCGGCCTGCGTCAGCGATGCCGCACCTGCTTCGATCCTGCCGAGATCCACCACGTCTGCGACGAGCTGGAGGATCTGACGTGTGCTGTCCTGAATGGCGGTGACCGCCGCTTTTTGCGAGGTTTCCAGGTGTCCGTAAACCCCTTCCAACAGTGTTTCCACCTGGGCAATGATATTCGAAAGCGGATTGCGTAACTCGTGCCCTACGCTGCCGAGGAATTCATTTTTCTCCACGGTGGTTCCTTCGGTTAATGAGAGACGCGGTCGCATGGCGTCATGCGGCGAAGGTTTAGGAAAGTCTAAATCATTATTCATTATCATGCTTCCACGCTACACGTGCCAGATTTGTTGTATGTTACTGCAGATTTTAGTCATCATCAGAAAATAAAGAACATTCATGCAGCAGGCAAATTGGCATTCTAGTTGTTCAGTAAATTCCGGAGTGATCCTGCTGGTGGAGGATCATGATATCTATCGTGAGGTGGTGCGCGCCGCCTTGGGAAAATACCTGCCCCATTTTGAAATGGTGGAGGCGGGGTGTGTGGCCGACGCGCTGCCGCTGCTGCATTCGCACAAGATTGATGTGGTGGTCGTGGACATGACCCTGCCGGACGGATCTGCGATTGATCTGGTGGAGCAAAGCGGGCATTTCATCGAGCAGGGAGTCAAAGTCATCGTGCTCAGCAGTCATTCCACCGCCGACATGCTGCCGGTTTTGAGCCGGCGTGATGTGCATGCCTATGTTTCCAAGGAGCAGGGGCTGAAAAAGCTGGCCGAAACGATCACCGCCGTGTGCAGCACTGAAGTCCCTGCCTTGAAGGAACAAGAACTGGCGCTGGCACAGGCCTTGTGAATGATTGAACCCACTGCTCCATGATCCTTCCAACCATGACGACAGCCGCCGCCACCGATGGCTTGGACATCAAAGTTCAGGCCGATTGGTTTCGCAGCGTCTTTGACTGCCTCAATGATGCAGTTTTCATCCATGACGTCGTCACGGGGGCCATTCTGGAGGTCAACCAACGGGCCTGCGAAATGTATGGCTGCAATCCTGATGAAATGCGGCGGCTTTCCATAGCGACGCTGAGCGTCAACACCCCGCCTTACACTCTGGAAGAGTCATTGAACTGGATGCGGAAGGCGATCGAGGAAGGCCCGCAGATGTTCGAGTGGCAGGCCCGCACACTCTCCGGACGTGTGTTCTGGGTGGAAGTGAGCATGCGCAAAGCCGACATCGGCGGGAAAGGTCGGCTGATCGTCACCGTGCGTGATATTTCAAAGCGCAAGCAGGCTGAGAGTGAACTGCGTCAGAGCGAGGAACGGTTCCGGACCGTGCTCGGCAACTCCAAAGACCCGGTGTACTGTCTCAGCCTGCCTTCGCTGACCTATGATTACATCAGTCCGGCGGTGGAGCAGGTGCTGGGCTTCAGCATCGAGGAGTGGATCGAGGGAGGTCTTCGCTTTATGTTTTCGCGGATTCATCCCGAGGATTATCAGTTGAAGCGGGACCGCCTGGAAAAACTGATGGCACGTGATCTGAACGGAGATTTTCAGCCTGTCCTGGAATATCGATTCAAACATAAGAACGAGGCTTATCGCTGGATCAGTGACAACCGGTCCATCGTCAGAGACAATGAGGGCAAACCGGTGGCAATCATCGGCAATCTGCGTGATTTCACCACGCGGCGCGAGCAGGAGGAGGCCCTGCAGCAGCAGGCCCACGCGACGCTGCTGTACCATCTGGAAAACACTTCTCTGGCGCTGGTAGAGTGTGACACGAACAGCCGCATCTGCCGATGGTCCCCGCAGGCGGAAAAAATCTTTGGCTGGAACGAGGATGCCGTCATGGGCCGCGATCAAAATGATTGGAACTTCGTCCATCCTGACGATGTGCCGCGGGTGAAGGCGACGCTGGGCCGTCTGCTGGACCGCTCGGAATCACGCAACACCTGCATCAACCGCAATTTCACCAGCGACGGGCGCGTGATCGTCTGTGAGTGGCACAATTCCGCCCTGCTGAACGAAGAGGGGGAGTTGCAGTCGATTCTCTCCCTGGCCTCAGACATCACGGTGGAGAAAAAGATGGAGGAGGCGCTGCGCGCGATGGCCGAAGGCGTGGACGCACGCAGCGGTGAGACCTTTTTCCAATCTCTCTGCCTGCAGGTGGCCCGTACTCTGGAAGCCAGATACGCCACGGTGGCCATGCTCCTGCCGGAACGCGACCGGATGGTACGCACGCTGGGTTTTTGCGCGGATGGCAAGATTTTACCGAACAAGACGTGCTCCCTGATCGGCACGCCGTGCTATAACGTGACCAGCGGCGAGGTGTGTTATTATGACCGGGATGTGCGGGAGCACTTTCCTGAAGACCAGCTTCTGCAGGAACTGGGTGCCAACAGCTACATGGGCATGCCGCTGCATGCCACGGACGGGCGCGTGATCGGCATGATCGCGGTGTTCAGCGAACATGCCCTGGACCACCGTGAGCGCCTGCAGGCCATGTTCCAGCTCTTCGCCGTACGTGCGGCGGCGGAGATGGAACGCCACCAGGCGGAACTGGCCCTGCGCCAGAGCGAAGAACGCTATGCGCTGGCGGCCACCGGTTCCACCGGCGGTGTCTGGGACTGGGACATCCGCACCGGCGGCGTTTATTATTCGGCGCGTTTTCGTGAACTGCTCGGCTACAATCACGAAGAGTTTCCCAGCCTGTTTTTTGCCTGGGAGCAGAGAATGCATCCGGCGGATCTGCCGCTGGTACGCGCAGCTCTGGAGAGCCACCTGGAGCAGCACAATGAATTCTGCATCGAATACCGCATTCAGGTGAAGGCGGGAGGATACCGCTGGTTTGAGGCCCGCGGCCAGGCCTTGTGGGACAAATACGGCGAGCCCTACCGCATGGCGGGCTCCGCACTGGACATTCACGAACGCAAGCTGGACGAGCAACGCCTGCTGCGCCTGAACCGGCTGCATGCGATGTCCAGCAGCATCAATGAGGCGATCGTCCGCATCCGCGAGCCGCAGTTGCTCTATGAAACGGCGGTGAGCATCGCGGTGGAAAAGGGCAGCATGAAGATGGCCTGGATTGGTTTCTATGATGAAGAGACACAGATCCTGAAGCCGGCTGCCTGCGCAGGCAGCTATCAGAACTATCTTGACGGACTGACGCTGATCACCCGCGGGGATCATCCCTCCGGCCGTGGCCCGGCGGGACGTGTGTTTCGCAGCGGCACGCATGAAGTTTCCAATGATATCGAGAACGATGAAACGTTCTATTACAGAGAACGGGCCTTGGAGCGCGGCTTCCGTTCCTGTGCCGCATTTCCTTTGAAACCAGGCGGCACCCCGGTGGGCGTGCTGCTGATCTATGCTGATGAGCGCGACTGCTTCCAGGAGGAGGAAATCCGTGTGCTCAGCGCCCTGGCCAACGACCTGTCGTTTGCCATGGAGACGGTGGAGCGGGAGAAGGAGCGCCAGCAGGCCATCGAAGCACTGCGTGAAAATGAGCGCATGATCTCAACGCTGATGGGCAACCTGCCCGGTGCCGCGTACCGCTCTCTCATTGATGAAAAATGGACGCTGGAGTTCATCAGCGAGGGCTGCCTGGAGCTCACAGGTTACGAAGCGGAGATCTTCGCCGGCAACGGCGAGGTCTTCTTCGGAGATCTGATTCACCCGGAGGACCGGGACCATGTGCGTGAGACGGTGGCAGAGGCTGTCGCGGCAGGGAAGCGCTTTGAGATGAGCTACCGCATCCGCACAGCGGAAGGCGCGGTGAAGTGGATCTGGGAGCGCGGCCAGGGGATTCCCTCCGAGGACGGGGTGATGCGGCACATCGAAGGCTTCATGACCGATGTGACTGAAAAACGCCGCATGGAATCACAGTCCCTGCGCAACCAGCGGCTGGAAAGCATCGGCACGCTCGCCGGCGGTGTGGCGCATGATTTGAACAACGTGCTCACGCCCATTCTGATGTCGCTCACGATTCTGCGCATGAAACTGCAGCAGCCGCGCGACGTCGAGCTGCTGAACGCCATGGAGAACAGCGCGAACCGCGGCGCGGAAATGGTGAAGCAGATTCTAAGCTTTGCGCGCGGTGTCGAAGGCCGCAGCATGCGCCTGCGCCCGCAGGATGTGCTGCAGGAAATCGAACAGCTCATTCACGAAACCTTCCCCAAGTTCATCAAATGCCGCATCGCCTGCCCCGAGGAGACGTGGAACGTGGAGGGAGACCCCACCCAGCTGCACCAGGTGCTGCTCAATCTTTGCGTCAATGCCCGGGACGCCATGCCCGGAGGTGGTGAACTCGACATCAACGTGACCAATGTGATCGTGGACGAGCAGTTTGCCAGCATGCATCCTGACGCCAATACGGGACCTCATGTGGTGCTGGAAGTGCGGGACACCGGCACGGGGATTCCCATCGAAGTGCGGGATCGCATTTTTGATCCGTTCTTCACCACCAAGGAAATGGGCAAGGGCACCGGACTCGGCCTTGCCACCACGCTGGGCATCGTCAAATCTCACCATGGGTTCATTGATCTCACCAGCCGGATGGGCAAGGGCACGGTGTTTCGCATTTATTTGCCGGCCAAAACGGACGTGGAGAACCGGGAAATCCAAGTGGTCGAGTCCACGCGCTGCCTAGGCCAGGGGGAACTCATCCTGGTGGTGGATGATGAACCCGCCATTCTGACCGCCACCAAGCACACCCTGGAAGCCTTTGGCTACCGGGTGGTGGCCGCCTGTGACGGCACCGATGCCATCGCGACCTTCTTAAAAAGCGCTGAAAAGCCGGCGGCGCTCATCACGGATATGATGATGCCCAACATGGACGGGCCGACGCTCATCCAGGCGCTGCTCAAAATTCATCCCGCCCTGCCGATCATTGGCGCGAGCGGGCTCAGCCATCAAATGCAGGCGCAGGTCAACAGCCTGGGGGTGAAGCATTTCCTGCGCAAACCCTACAACGCTGATGCCTTGCTGGAAGCGCTCGGCGACGTGCTGCAGCCACTGCGGAAAGCAGCCTGAGCTTTTGACTGGGGTCAGTGCTCGTGCAAAACGTTGTGCAGAGCCCGCAAAATAGTTTCGGCCGTGTAGGGCTTGGGCAGGAACTGCCGAACCCCCGTACCCGCAGCCTTCGCCACTCCATTGTTGGAATTGATGCCGCTGGCGGCGATGATGCAAACCTCGGGGTTCATTTTCATCAGCACCTGAATTGTGGTGGTGCCGTCCATGACCGGCATCCTCATGTCGGTCAAAACCAGGGCGATGTCGTTTTGATGTTTTGAGTAGAGGGTCACCGCTTCCGCGCCATCCGCAGCCAGCAGCACCCGGTAGCCGTAGGCTTCCAAGGTCTGGCGCGTGATTTCGCGCACGGCCGCCTCGTCATCGACGAAGAGCACCAGCTCGTTATTGCCGCGCGGCAGCACCTGTTCTTCCACCACCTGGTGCGCCGTGACCTGTGCGGGCTGCGCGGGAAGATACACACGGAAGCAGGAACCATGTCCCAGCTCGCTGTAAACACGGAAGAAGCCGCCATGGCTTTTCATGATGGCCAGCGAAGTGGACAGCCCCAGCCCGGTGCCTTTGCCCATTTCCTTGGTGGTGAAAAAGGGGTCGAAGATTTTAGGGAGAATTTCCGACGCAATGCCTACACCATCGTCCTCGACACTGATCATGATGTGCGGCCCGCCACGCGCTTCGATGTTCATGGCGGCGTATTGCGCATCGATCAGAATGTTGGCCGCGCTGATCGTGAGCGTGCCTCCGGCGGGCATGGCGTCCCGCGCATTGACGCACAGATTGAGCAGCACCTGATGGATCTGCGTCGGATCGCCTGACACCGTGTCGGTTTTGAGCAGTTCATCATGCGTCCGGAGCTGGATGTTTTTGGGAAAGGTGTCTCCGACGATGCGTGCCAGATCCTGCAGCAGACGGCTGATCTGCAGACGCATCTTCTGCCCTTCCATGCCCCTGGCAAAGGACAGCACCTGGTTGAGCATGTCCGCCCCGCGGCGTGCACTGGAGGCGATGGTCTCCAGCGTTGCCCTGCAGTCCGCGTCCTTGATGCGCAGATTGAGCAGATCCACCGACATCATGATCGGGGTGAGGACATTGTTGAGATCATGGGCGATGCCGCCCGCCAGCGTGCCGATGCTTTCCATGCGCTGGGAGCGTAGAATCTGATCTTCCAGCCGTTTTTGCTCGGTAATGTTCGTATTGATGGCGAGCACGCATTTGGGCCTGCCTTCAGCGTCGCGAACGAGAGTCCAGCGCCCCTCCACAGTCAGCTCTTCCCCGGTCTTGGTCACCTGCTGGATTTCACCCGCCCATTCCCCCTCGGCGAGCACTCTGCTGTTCCTTTCCTCGAACTGTGTACGATCAATGTAGAGCAGTTCGGAGATCTTGCGCCCCTTCGCCTCCTCGGCGGTCCAGCCGTAGAGCAGTTCGGCGCTTTTGTTCCAGTAGGTGATGCTGTGGTCAAGATCACGCACCAGGATGGCATCGTTTGCCTTGTCCAGCAGCGAGGCCTGCTGGCGCAGCATGTCCTCCACCTGTCTGCGCTCCCATTGGGCAAGCACGAGGGAAATGAAATGGGCCAGCGAGGTCGCAAAGCTTTTCTCCTCTGGCAGCCAGGTCCGTAGCGGGCCGACATGCTCATGGCAGAGCACTCCGGCCAGCACCCCGCCCACATGCAGCGGGGCATCCAGCATGGAAGTGATCCCCAGCGGCGAGAGATAGGTTTCGGTGAATTCACGGGTGCGCGGGTCATTGCGCGCATCATCCGCCGCAATGGTTTCATTTTGCGCCATGGCGCGGAAATAGGTCGGGTAATCTCTGCCCTGCAGTTCCGGGCCGGAGGAGTGTCGCCGCGCGCCAGCCTCAAACAGCACCTGGCAGACGATGCTGCTGCGATTTTGATCAAACCGCCAGATGCTGACACGCTCCACTTCCATGGCGTGGGCGATTTCTTCCGTGATCAACCGGAATGCCGTCTCCAAATGGACCGCCTGCATGACGCCGCCACGGATCATCCGTGCCAGTGCGAGGTGCTGCCTTTCATAGCGCAGATTACTCTGCCAGAGCCGATCAGCAGCCTCCTTGCGTGCAGTGATGTCCCGCTGAACCGCCACAAAATGAGTCGGCCTGCCGCTGGCGTCGGTGATCGGCACGACATCAATCTCAACACAGAAAGGAGAGCCGTCCTTCTTGTAGTTGATCAGTTCCTCCTTGCTTGGCAGCCCTTGGGCGAGGGCCGCGTGCATGCGGCCGAGCGCAAACCGGTCAGTGGCCGGCCCCTGCAGGAAGCGAGGGTTGCGTCCCAGTGTTTCTTCCCGGGTGTAGCCGGTATGCCTGGTGAAGGCATCGTTCACGAAAACGATGCGCGGGCCGGGTTCATTCAGTGGCTCAGGCTCGGTGACGAGGACGATGTCACTGAGATGAGCTACACACGTTTCCAGCAGCCGTAGCTGTTCCTGATTGTGGCGTGATTCGGTGATGTCTTTGCAGAGCACCACCATGTTCAGAACCACCCCGGATGCATCCCGAATGGCGGAGACGCTGTTTTCCACCCAGGCCACCTCGCCATTTTTGCAAAGGTAGCGTTTTTCAACGATGAAGTCGTGGATCTCTCCATCAATCAATTTCTGGTTCAGCCCCTGCTTGCGCACCCCGTCGTCAGGATGAGTGATGGAGGCAAAGGATCTGCCGATCATTTCGTTTTCCGCGTAACCGGTGATCTGGCAGTAGTGTTTGTTAATATGGAGGATGATCCCTCCCATGTCCGTGATGGCAAAGCCCACGCTGGCATTGGCGAAGGCATGGCGGAAGCGCAGCTCGCTGGTTTTAAACACCTCCTCGGCAAGCTTGCGCTCCGTGATGTCATGCGCCGTGCCCACCATCCGCAAGGGCTGGCCAGTTTGCTCATCCAGAAATATCTGGGCGTCTTCGTGGATGTGCCGTACGTTGCCTTGCGGCAGAATGATCCGGTGGTCGATCGAATAACGCCCATGGGTGCGAATGGCCTCGCTGACGGCCTGGCGGATCATTTCACGATCATCGGGATGAACCGCACGAAAGAAATTTTCATTGGAGGCTTCGATGCCGTCCACTTCATGACCAAAAATGCGAAAAATCTCATCCGACCAGCGCAGCGCATTGCGGCCAGGATTGTCCAGGTCGGTCAGATCAAGTTCCCAGCTGCCGAAATGTGAAATGCGCTGGGCTGCGGCCATGGTGGCCTCGCTATGATGTGTCCGTTCCTGCGCTTCCTGATGGCGCAGTTCCAGTGCTGCCTGCTTACGGGAGGAAATGTCAATGCAGGTGATGAGGGCGCCCGCACTGTCATGCACTGGCAGCGGGAGGAGGGTGATTTCGATCCAGCAGCCAGGGACGGATGCCAGAAGATACGATTCAATGCGAACGCCCTGCGATTGGTGTTCCAACACTTCCTTGAGAGCCTGTGACCATCGGGCCGCCCCTTCAAATCGGGGCTCGCATTCCCTAGCAAAGAAATCAAAACAGCTGCCGCCGGTTTCCGGCAGGCGCAGCTCCTGGCCCTGAGCCGCCACCAGGCGATCCAGCCCGCCATTCACTTCACGAATGAGACCGTGACTGTCTACCCTGATCACCAGGCTGCAGGGGAGGGACTGCTCCTGCACATTCAGCGCGGAATCTGGAAAGGCAGGCTTCATGGCTGAATGGCTGCCAATACTCTCACCTCCAAGAGGCACAATATCATTTTCGCCTCTGGGCAAATAATACGTGGGCATTTCTTACGCCGGAGGGATCTGTGTGCAAAGAGACACATGTTGGAACACAACGGCCAGGATGTGCTTATCCTTGGAAGGGATTTGCTCCGGTAAGCAACAGAAAGACAATAAAATAGGGGGGCGAGCCATGCCGTTCAATCGGTCATTGGCCGATGTGGTCAAGACCCTGTGCATACCAAATAATGGGGTGTGGACAATTTGAGAAAAATTCCATGTCCACTATGCAGACTGGAGGTTTCCTCTGTTCCCTTGTTTGAGGTGAGCAGGGGCCTTTATAGCCTGCCTGCGCTGTGTCTTCTCACAACCGCGCCGGCTGCAGCAGAGCCTGGCCGACGATATTGAGCAGTTCCACCATGCCAAAGGGCTTGGGCAGGAAATTTTCACCGGCTTTCAGTTCCTTCGCATTGCTCAGACTAGTCGGAGAATAGCCGCAGGTGAATATGACAGGGAGCGTCGGATCTTCCGCAGCCAAGGCTTTTTCGAGGTCGAAACCGCTGACTCCGCCGGGCAGCTTAACATCAATGAGTGCGAGCTTGATGACCGCAGACTTCTCGCGCCAGACGGCCCAGGCTTCATTGGCATCCGCGGCCGTGAGCACCTTGTGCCCCTGGCTGGTGAGCACGTATTCCATCACCTGGCGCACCGAATCCTCATCGTCAACGATCAGAATGGTCGATGCTTCATCCTTGGCATTGGTGCCCAGGAGTTTTTTCTCCGGCGTTGCGGGTGTGGGCGCGGTGCCAGTGGCGACTGGCAGATAAATGGAGAATTCCGTGCCGACTTCCAGCACGCTCCTGGCATCAATCCAGCCCCCTTGCATGCGCACCAGACCCTGCACGAGGATCAACGCGATGTCCGCACCGCCTTCTTGATCAGAAGCCAGTTTGGATGAGTCGAACAAGCCTGTCAGCTCGGCAGGTGTCAGCCCCTTGCCGGTGTCAGAAATCGTCATGACAATATGATCTCCTGGTTTGGCCTCCGCATGGATCTGACAGGCGACCGCAGCGTCTGGTATGAGCAGCTGCCTGGTTTGAATCATCAATCTGCCTCCCATCGGCATGGCTTCACGCGCATGGAGGAGGAGATTGAAAATGATCTGTTCCAAGGCGGCCTGATCCGCCATGACACAGGGCAGGTCAGGGTTATGGCTGATTTGGATGGCGATCTGTTCTCCAATGGCTTTCTGCAGCATCGAAGCCTGGCCGTCGATGATCTGTCCGAGGTGCAGGGGGGTCGGCTGCAGGTATTCGCGCCGGTTGAACGACACAAACTGTGAAGTGACTCCCGCAGCGCGCTGCGTGGCGAGGATGAGCTCTTTGAGAGTGGCTGGGGGCAGCACGCTGGAACCAGCGTCATTCTGGGTGTGCTGCGCCACTTCCAAATGGCCCTGAATCGCGGTGAGATAGTTGTTAAAAAAGTGAGCCATCGCATCCGCAAAACGTCCAACGCTTTCCAGACGCTGGTTCCTGCACAGCTGATCCTCCAACTGCTTGCGGTGATCCTGCTCCATACGCAGCCGATTGCTGACGTCTTCGAAGCGTGAAGTTACCTCAAGCAGCTGGGCACTCAGGCTAAGATTGCGATGCGAGGTTTGAGTTTCCGTACCCTGCCGGGTCGTGAGGGTGCGGATGAGCTGAGTGATTTCGAAAGGAACCAGTCTGAACTTGAACACTAGAAGCTGCGGACTGGCACCCAGGTCGATGGGGATTTGCTCGAATGACTCCAGTTGGGAAACGGCATGCAGCACCACATGCAAGTCACGCTGGGTCTGCCATAAGCGGTTGATGATGTGGCGATAATCTTTCCCATAAAAAAGACGTCCATCTATAATGACAGCGGAGAAGGGTCTGTGCCCCTGTGCTGCCGCTTCGACCAGTGCCAACGCCTCTTTTTCATTCGCAGTGCAGACCACCTCGGGCGCTGGAGCCGCCGATTTGGCTTTGTTGCTGACATGCGTAGCACCCAGCGGCGCAGAGGAACTGCCGCTGGCGTTCATGTTCTGCAGGGCGTGTGAGATGCGCAGGTCCTCTTGCAAGGATTGCTCTTCGGTCACAATCAGAATACGACTGCAAGTGCTCACGTTGTGCTGAATGGTATTTAGATACATGTGCGGAAGGCTAACTCCAAATTGTTATAAAATTAATAAAACTAGCTTTATTCTATCAAAAAAATAGGCCTTCTGTCACTAATTATAAAGAGAACATAACGGATCGCATTTAGGTCAAACCTAAATATTAAATCAATATTTAGGTGCTAATTGGCGTGGAATGTGGTTTTTCTCAATGAAGCGAAACAATGGTTTAAATCATTTAGCTCCACATGCCCACCAAAGCCCTTGAAATGGAAAGAAACTCAGCCGCGATGCTGCTACAGGCGCTGAGCTGTCTGTTGAAGGAAGAAGATGCTCAACGAGTCGATCTCGCCCATTTGCTGCACAAAGACATGGCCGGCGGCTTGGTGGCCTGCGCTTCGCTGGGCGAAATGATGCGGCACGAACTTGCCAACGGCGGGGATACGGCCAGCGTCGGCAAATTGCTGGCCAGCCTGGATGCCACCCTGCGGCAGACACTGCAGCTGGTGCGGGACATGACTGAAAAGCAGTTTCCTCCCGTTTTAAAAGCTTTCGGACTGCATGTGGCCCTGCAGCAGCTGGTGCGCAATGTGGGGGAAAATTTTGCCGGCTCACTCGTGCTTCACATCAACGGTGACGAGCCGTCGTTCGATCTCGCCAGCCGGCTCAATCTGTTTCGAATCATGCAGGCGCTGCTGAAGCATTGCGTGCGCTTTGCCAACACCTCCTGGGTGGAGGTGACCTGCCGGGGGTCGGCTGAGAAACTGGAAATCACCATTGATCACGATGGGGGTGACAGCATCTGGAAGGAGATGGTGCCGGGGTCAGAAATGGGCGTCATCGAAGCCAGATGCGCCCTGCTGGGATCCCGCATCCAAGTCATGGGCGCCGGCCCGGCCGGCAGCTCACGGATATGCCTGATGGCGCTGCCGGCATCTTCACAGTCCCCCGCATGAACCCCTCATTACCACTTTGAATTCTCTCATGTCCTCCCCCCCGCCATTCAGCATTTTGGTTGTCGATGACCATGCGCTGGTGCGTGAGGCCTTCACGAGCATGCTGAGGGGGGAATTTCCCCAGGCCACGGTGGTTTCCACGGGCACTTGTGCAGAGGCGATGGTTGAAGCCCGCCTGCGCAATTACGAGATCGCCCTGGTGGACATTGAGCTGGGAGACCGATCAGGCATGGAGCTGACCACGGAACTGCGCACGCTGCCCACTCCGCCCAGAATCATCGCGGTTTCGATGCATCAGGAGGAGACGTTTGTCTCACGCACCATGCAGCTCGGAGCGCGCTCGTATGTGACCAAGGATGCGCCGCCGCATGAGCTGTTTGATGCGATTCGCAGCACCCTGGAGGGACGCAGCTACATTTCCAGAGAACTGGCGCAGAAGTTCGCGGATCGGTCGATCCGCAAAGGCTCCGCCGGGCAGGTGCATGAGAAGCTTTCCAACCGTGAACTGGAAGTGCTCATGCAGCTGGCTCGTGGCAAAAGCCTCAAGCAGGTGGCGCTCGATCTTTCTCTCAGTCCACGAACCGTGGCCGTGCACAAACACAACCTGTGCCGCAAAACCGGGCTCAAAGGAACTGTCGAAATTCTCAGATACTGCCAGTCCAACGGACTCGCCTGACCCTGACCACTTCCCAACCATGAAAACACACGCCTTCCATCTCCTGCTCGTCCTGAGTTTTGCCATCGCGACGGCTCATGCGGCCGAAACACTTTCGGTGGTGCCTGATTCCGCCCAGGCGCTGGGCATTGTGGGCGGCAGATATGCGAACCTGAAAGACGCCTCCTCCGTGCGGGTTTCTCCGGCCAACATTCTGCAAATCGAAAAGAGCGAACTGCTGATCAATACCGCGATCTGGCATGGCGACATCCGCTTTGATTCAAACAGCGGGCAGTCAGTCCAGATGAACAAGCCATGGGTTTTCCCTGCCAGCATGTACTTCGTGCAGCCGATCATCCCTGGAAGGCTGTCGTTTGGCCTCGGTGTCAGCACCCCTTATGGCATGGCTGCTTCTTACCCAAAAGACACGAGCGGACCTCTGCACTACGCCTTGCCCTACTCGACCAACCTGCTGACGGTGGACATCACCCCGGCCGTGGCATTCAAAGTCACCGACAATCTGAGTGTGGCCGTCGGCCTGGACATCATGTACGCCGACCTGCGGCTGAAACAGTTTTATGATTGGAGCGGTTTTGGCGGCTCGCCGAATGGAGACCTCCAGCTGCATGGCCAGGGCTGGGGACTGGGCGCTTATGCGGGCGTCAACTGGACCATCGCCAAAAGACATCGTCTGGCACTGGTGGGCAGGCTGCCGGTAAAGATCAATTTTGCCGGTGATTTCAGGGCCTCCGACATGCCACCGGCGCTCTATCCGCTGGGCTTCCGCCCGTCCAGCACCTTCAACTCCGACATGACCTTCCCGGGCTCGATCGCTGTGGGCTATGGCTTCGATGTGACGGACCGCTTCACCGTGGGTTTTGACTTCAAGTGGTCTGACAATTCATCCCATGACGATCTGCCACTGCAGATTGGCAGCAATCAGGCCCTGCTGGGTGGCGCAACCAATTCCGTCTTCGGCTGGAGAAACTCCATCGATCTGGGCACGGGCATGACGTACCGGTTGAATGAGAACTGGACACTGCGCGGTGGTTATCTGTATTCGGAAAATTCCCAGACCGCCACCTACTACACCCCCGTCGCACCCTCCAATGACAGGCATGTATTCAGTCTCGGCGTGGGGTGGCGTGGAAAGACCCGCGGCGTGGATGTGACTTACGCCTACGTTTACAATCCCACACGGGTGGTCAGTGGCGCAGTGCAGCCGCTGTTCGATGGCAACTACAAACACCAGTGGCAGGTGCTTTCACTCAGCTTCACCCAGCGGTTTTAATTCAAAATGAATGACAACATGTTTGTTTCCCCCGTATGTCTCCAGCACCTTCGCGGTGCCATGCCAAAAAAGGCTGCTCACTTTCTCAAGAAAGCTTGTGCTGTCTTCAAGGCGCAAAACGCTTTAGCGGAGGATCTGTCACATGGAGAATAACGATAACGCACTGCCCAACCTCGCTCCATCCGGGGAGCGTCTCAGTTTCATCATCTGCCGCAACAGCCAGGGGGCTGAAGTGCGCGGCACTCTGCACCGGCTCACACGTTATTTGGGCGTGTTTGAGGTCTATAATCCTTACAGCATCGTACAGCTCTCTGAAGTGCTGAATGACTTCAGGATCATGATGAACGACCGCGTGGTTTACACCGGCAGGGCCACCATCGCCAACTTGGTGAACACCGGCATCATGCTCATCTGCGAGGCATCGCTGTCTGATGAGGGCTGGATCGACATCGACATCCTCTCCCCCTCGCAGAACAAGGGCCGCCTGCTGTCAGATTTCGCCGATTTCCTGCGCGAGACGGAAAAGAGCTATCGCGTCGTGCCGGAGTTTAAAATCGTGGTGGCGGACATGCACACCATGCTTTCTGACCTGCGCAGGTGGATGGAGCAGGTGGAGCTGGGCGTGCGCTCACTGCCAACGGGAGACCGCATCCAGGCTGAGCGTGAAGTGCTCCTGCAGATGGAGGAGCCCATCGTTCCAACGGTGTATCCGCTGATGAAACGGTTTGAGGAATCAGCCGCCAGCATTCCGCTGGATCAGCAGCCGGTGCATCGCAGCTACATCAAGCGCCAGCTGCATCCGCTCGTGCTCTGTGCGCCGTTTGTTTACCGGACTTATCACAAGCCGCTGGGCTATGCTGGCGACTATGAAATGGTCAGCATGATGCTGCGTGATCCGTATGAAGGCAGCTCGATTTTTGCGAAACTGCTCAACAAGCTCTATCTGGACATCCCGCCGGTGATCGCCCACCGCAACCGCATCGGTTATCTGGTCGCGCAGTTAAAGACTGAGACGACGCGTGCGGCCGCCCAGAACCGTGTCGCCCGCATTTACAATCTGGGCTGCGGCCCGGCTCAGGAGATTCAGAACTTCCTCACCCATGAGCCCATTTCTGACTCGGCAGACTTGCTGCTGCTGGACTTCAATGATGAGACGATCATGCACACGACGCGATCACTGGAAGATCTGCGCAACCGCCATCGTCGCCGCACCGGCCTGCGCTTTGAGAAAAAATCCGTGCATCAGGTTTTGAAAGAGTCCGGCCGTGCGGCGGCCCAGGCGGGCACGTACGACATGGTCTATTGCGCCGGTTTGTTTGATTACCTCTCCGACCGCATCTGCAGGCGACTTTTGGAGATTTTTTATGATCTGCTCGCCCCCGGCGGACTGCTGATCGCCACCAATGTTCACCCCAGCAATCCCTGGCGAAACTGGATGGAGTATCTGGCGGAATGGCACCTCGTTTACCGTGACGAGGAGCAGTTTCTCAAACTCGCGCCTGATCGCGCCCCCCCGGGCTCCTACTTGGTGAAACCAGATGCCACCGGCGTGAACATCTTCCTCGAAGTGCGCAAACCTCTCGATGTCTGATGCTTCTCCAGTTTTAGCTGGTAGCCTGAAAGGAACCTTTCAGGCCTACGAGCAGGACATCCGAGTCCGCAACTACCAGCTTTGTGGCATCCTGGCCGCAATTTTCATGGTGGCGGGGAGCTCGCTGGACTGGGTGGTGTTTGGCTGGGATGGGGTGCGGAATTTTTTCATCGCGCGGGTGCTTTCCGCCGTGGTCATGATGGTGATCTGGGGGATCTTGAACACCGCATGGGGCAAACGCATGCATGGTCTGCTGGGCCTGCTCATGTCCTTGCCGCTCATCGTTTCGATTTCATGGATGATTTACGCCAAGGAGGGTGCGGACTCGCCCTACTATGCCGGGTTGAACCTGGTGATGCTGGGAGCCGCAATCCTCATGCGCTGGACGCTGCAGGACAGCATCATCGTGGTGGTTTTGACCGTATCAGCCTATTTGCTGGCGTGTTATTTCCATGGCCCGATCCTCAATCGCAGCATCTTCTTCAACAACTTGTACTTTCTGTTCGTCACGGGGGTCTTCACGACGGCGGGCACCTGGTTTTACAACAGCATCCGCTTCTCCGAGTTCAAACTGCGTCACGATCTGGACCTCAACCGCGCCGAGCTTGAGGCCAGCAACCAGAAACTGCGTGAGCTCGATGAAGCCAAGAGCCGCTTCTTTGCCAACATCAGCCATGAACTCCGCACGCCGCTGACCCTGCTCATTGCGCCATTGGAAAGCCTGATCCAGCGTGCTGAATCCACCCGTCCCCAGGAAGAGCGTGACCTGATGGACACGATGCATGGCAACTCCATGCGCCTGCTGAAGCTCATCAATGATCTGCTGGATCTGGTGCGCCTCGAATCTGGTCGGGCGCAGGTCCGCACCCAGCGTGTGAATGTGAACGATTTCATCAAGGGCCTCGCCACCGGCGGCGCAATTTTTATTCTGTAAAAGTAGCGATCAGGTTTGGGGTGGCTCAGAGGAGTTCATGTTGAGGTAAATTTTGCCGGTGCTCCACTCGTCGTTCTGCTCGCAGAGCAGGGCGGAGACCAGGCGCAGCAGCGAGG